>NZ_DASWMD010000067.1:0-32824 GCF_036399935.1 Longimicrobium sp. | reverse complement strand
TCTCGATGAGCGGGCGCAGCAGCTCCCACTGCGAATCGGTCAAGTCTGTCGGATATCTACGGCTCGTCATGCCAGCCGCATACACCGTCTACTTGTGCATGTTCGTACTTTGTTCGGTTATCTCAACACCCTCTCAGGATGGCAGGCCGTGGGGCGCGCCGCGACTGCCGAGCGTCAGCCCTCGTCCGCAGTCGTATCCTCTTCCGTGCGCGCCGAGTCGGGGGTGAACTGCTGGATCAGCGAGTCGACGTTCACGCCGCCCTTCGCCGCCGCCGTGTCGCGCTGTACCCCGCCCACGGTGCGCAGCGTGATCATCGCCACCTCCGGCGGCGAGCCGAAGCGCACGGGGACGAACGAGAACCCCAGGCCGCAGGTGACGAACAGCGTGGACCCGCGCACCCGGTAAATGCGGTTGCTCGCCGCGTTGGCCTCCTGCGGGAACAGCTCGGTGTTCACCCACGTCAGCCGGGGCGTGCCCGGAACCTCGATCTGCCCGCAGAAGGTGTGGCCCGAGATCACGGACGGATACTTGTCGGTCGGCACCGTCAGCGCGGCCACCGGCATGTGGGCCAGCAGCACGGGCGTGGAGCCGCCGCCGGGGATGCCGCCGTACATCTCGGCCCGGCGCCAGTCCGGCCGGCGCGCGATGTAGGGATCCACCCCCGCGATGAACGCCGTGTCGTTGTTGCGGATGAACCGCGCCCGGGCGTTGTAGAGCAGCTGCACGCCGTTGCGGGCCAGGGCCGCGCGCGTCAGGATGGCCAGGCTGTCGGGCTCGTCGGGATCTTCCAGCATGTCCTCGTTGCCCAGCACCGCGAACACGGTCCTTCCCCTCAGCGGCGCCAGGACGCGGTCCAGCGCCGTGAAGTCGCCGCGCCGGCTGCCCACGTAGTCGCCCAGCAGCACGAAGACGTCGGGCTTTTCGGCGATGGCCCGCTCCACGGCCGCGCGCGCCACGTTGGCGTTGTCGGGCCACATGGACAGGTGAAAGTCGGAAAGCGCGGCGATCCGCATTCCGTTCCACCCCTCGGGAAGGCCGATCACCTCGATTTCCACCGGCACCACGCGCACGTTCTGCGCGCCGGTGGCGCCGTAGGGCGACTGCGGGGGAGGGCCGGTGGTATCGCCCCCCGCCGTGCCGGCGCTGGCGGGGCCGCCCTCCCCGCAGGCGGTGAGCAGGGTGGCGGCGGCACACACGAAAAGCAAGCGGAAGCTGGTCCGCATCAACGGCTCCGTCAGGATGGTTCGAACGCGTCGGGGCTCACGGCATTGCCGTGCCCGCGCGGCCCGGGCGCAACGCATGTGCCACGCGGCTCACGCGCTCAGCGGCAGCGCCTCCAGGCGGGCGGGCGGTACCGTGTTCTCCATCTCCTGCGGCCTCGCGCGGAACCAGCGCGCCAGCAGCAGGATCTCGTCTACCTGGTGCCGCTGAACGAGGGCACCGGCGCCCTCCGGCCGGCCGTAATGCTCGTCGCACAGCCGGGAAAGGCGCCGCCGCTCGGCAGTGCTGCGCGGTACGGGAACGCTGGCGCGCACGGTGCCCCGCCGCACCAGGTACACGCGGTCGTCGCCGTCCGTCCCGGGAACGCGATACACGAAGGTCAGGCTGTCCAGCGCCTCGCGCAGCTGCGCGAACTCGTCGCGCAGGCCCTCCAGCCTCCGCAGCCGCTCGCGCAGCGATGCCGCGTACTCGAACTCCCACCGCTCCGACGCGGCCTGCATGCGCTCGTTCAGCCAGCGCAGGGGCTCGTCCGCCCGCCCGTCCAGAAAGGCGCGCGCAAGGTCCACCCGCCGCTGGTACTCGGGTTCGCTGCACCGGCCCGCGCAGGGGCCCAGGCACAGCTTCAGCTCGAACCGGTGGCAGCGCGGAGCGTGCTCCCACGCGAACAGGTCCGGCTGGCCGGCGAAGCGGATGGGCGTGTTCACCGGGCAGTCGCGAAGCCCCAGCAGATCGTTCAGCTCGCGGACGGCTTCCTGAACGCGCTTGCCGCCGCGGAAGGGGCCGTAGTAGCTGGCCGCGTCGTCGGAAACAGCGCCCACAACGTACAGGCGCGGGGCGCGCGCGGTGGTCACCTTCAGGAACGAGTAGCGGCCGTCGCGCTTGTGCTGCTGGTTCATCCGCGGGCGGAACCGCTTGATGAGCTCCAGTTCGCGGAGCAGCGCGGCGAACTCGCTGGGCTCGTAGTCCCACGAGAGCGAGGTGGCGCCCTGGACGATGGCGTGCTGCTTGTCGCCCCGCTTGGCGCGAAAGTAGGTGAGCAGCCGGGTGCGGAGCGACTTGCTCTTGCCCACGTACAGCACTTCGCCGTCCGTGCCCAGCCAGCGGTACACGCCGGGAACGTTGCGGGCTTCGCGCACCAGCCCTCGCAACGGATGGGTGGGGATGACCTTCAATGCAGGGCGGAGTTCGCCGGGGAAGAAAAACCGAATCAATGGCGAAGGTAGCGCGCGGAGGCCGGAAGCGAAAGAGCGTCGGCGCATGTCCGGCGGGATCTCCCGGCGCGGTGCCGTGAATCGGTAGCAAGGGGTGCTACGGCGCTGGCGTAAACGGTCGGGCGCGCGTGCGCCAGACCGCTCGCGCCGTGTCGACCAGCGCCAGAAGCAACACGGCGCGCGGCCGACGAACCTGGGAATTTGACGGCATGAAAAGTATGTCCACGACCGCGTCCGAGCGGGCCTGTCGGCGAGAGCCCGTACATTCTGCCGTCGTGGGGCTGGCGCTTCGCCGTCGGACGCACCATCTTTCCGGGTGGGAAGTCGCGAATGGAGCGATGCGCGGTCGCGTACGCATGGCGCACACCGCTCCTGCATGTTAAGATGCTGCCATCCCGCCTCAACATCATTCCCCCACCCGATCCTAGGAGAGCCTGCAATGAAGAACGTACGCACCCTGCTTGTGGCCGCGGTGCTGGCGGCCGCGGCTGCCTGCTCCGGCGACGCCACGGCGCCGGAAGCCGTGCAGCACCCCTCGCGTCCTTCGCTGGACAACGCCGTCGCGGACACGACTGCCCTCCCCGAGTTTGGTCCCGAGAGCGGTGCGGAGGATGATGGTGAGGCGGGCAGCATCCAGAGCGGTCTCGTCGGTCCCGGCGCTGGCTGAGTCGTTCGCGCCAGATCTCCGCCGGATGAAACGAAGCGGGCGTGGCTGGAAAGCCACGCCCGCTTCGTTTGGGGACCGGAACCTTCACGCCGGGACGCCGTTAAGAGATCGGACGAAGTTCTCCGCGAGCATCTCGCCGGCTTCCTCGACGGCTGGCTTTACGACCCGCTTGGCAGTTTCCGCACTACGGTGGTGCCGGACGGAATCGATCAGGGCTTCGGCCGAGAAGCGGATCTTGGCCTCGTGGCGTCGTGAGCCGGTCTCGAGTGCCTGCCGCGCGGCGGTTTCGGCCTTGTCCCAGAGCCCCAGGCTTGCCGCGCCGTGGGCGAGATCCAGAAGGGTCTGCGCGGCGCGGTCGTCCACCGCCGCCTCCGCCAGCAGGTCGTGGCAGGCATCCCATGCCTCGCGGAAGCCATCGCGATCACCGATGCCCCCGGACGCGCGCGCGATGTTGCCGTAAATGGTCAGCTGGTCCGACGGAAGCGTAAGGTGCCGCAGGGTGGAGCGGAGCACGGGCAGGGACCGGGCGAAGGACCCCTGGGTGATCCACCAGTACGCCACGTCCTGCGCGAGCCGGGAAAGCTCCGGGCTCCCCGGCGCATGAGCTTCGAACGCCGCGCGGGCAAGCTCCTGCGCCTCTTCGGGCCGCTCGGATTCCACGGCGACGCCAAAGAGCCCGTGCAGCCCCATGCCCTCGAGCGTGTGCAGGCTGTTGCGCTGCGCGGCGCGGATGGACCGGATCAGGAACTTGCGGGCCACCGGCAGCTTTCCGCGCTGCATGTACAGGCGCCCCAGCCCCAGGAACGACTTGGAATACGTGGGCCAGTCGCCGATCTGGCGGGCCAGGGCGATCGCACGGCGGAACCACGTTTCCGCGCGGGCGTGCTCGGCGCGGCGGCGCGCCAGCTGGCCCACCGCGAAGGCCGCCGAGGCGTCGCCCGGCGTTACCGTGGCGGCGGCCTGCGCGAACGAGAGCGCGGTGGTCAGCAGCCCCTGTTCGTCGGCCCACTGCGCCACCCGGCGGCAGGCCAGCGACACCATCTCTTCGGACGTGTCGTTGGGCTCGCCCACCATGCGGGCGAGCGCGGCCAGCGGCTCCTCCAGGTCGGCGGCGGGCGCGGCGGCCATCAGCATGGCCATGCGCACCCGCTCGGCGTCGGCGGCGAAGAGCGAGGCGCGGTCGCCTTCCGGCGCTTCGGCCCAGAGCAGTGCGTCGCGCAGCGACTGCCACAGCAGCAGCCCCTTTTCGCCGGTTACCTCGTCGAGAAGGCCCAGCCCCTCGAACACCTCGTCGCCGCGCTTGAGAGCGGGCGGAACGCGCCAGCGGCGCTGCGTCTTTCGCTGGGGAACCCGAAACTTACGTGATTGCATGGCGTGTGCGAGTGGGCTTGGAGGAGGGGAACACGCGGCAGATGTGTCCGAATAATAATGTAGCAGATGAAAAAAGCCAGACATTCATCGCACGCGGTGGCGTAAAAGTCGGGCCGGTGTACCGTCATCGCTGGCAGGAGCCGCAGAAGAACGTCGATCGTCCGGCTTGGACGAGACGCTCCAGCGGGGTTCCGCACACCAGGCACGGCTCCCCGCCGCGATCGTACACCTTGAGCCGTGCCGCGAAGCCGCCGCGCTCGCCGCTGGCGTCGCGGTAGTCCAGGAACGTGGTGCCGCGGAACTCGATGGCGTCGGTGAGCACCTGGCGCACGCCGTCCACCACGCGCGCGGCCTCGGTGGCGGAAAGAGTGTTCGCGGGGCGCCGCGGATCCACCCCCGCGCGGAACAGCGCCTCGCTCGCGTATATGTTTCCCACCCCCACCACCCGCCCCTGGTCCATCAGCCAGGTCTTGATCGGCACGCGCGACCGGGCCGCGGAGGCGTGGAGCCATCCCGGGGTGAACTCGTCGGAGAGCGGCTCCACCCCCAGGCCGCCATCGAACGAACGCCACGCGTCCTCGCCCACCACCCACAATCGCCCGAACCGCCGCACGTCGTGGTAGCGCAGCTCGCGCCCGTCCGACAGCGAAAGGCGCACGCCCAGGTGGCTGGGGTCTTCGTCCCCGGCCTTCGCCATCAGCAGCCGCCCCGTCATCCCCAGGTTCACGATCAGCCGCTCGCCGCCCAGCCCCACGACGATGTTCTTGGCCCGGCGCGCCACGTCGTGCACGGTGCGCCCCTTCAGCCTTGCGGCGAAGGCGTCCGGCTCGTCTCCGTCGATCAGGTCCGGCCGCAGCACGTCCACGCCACGGATGCGCGCGCCGGGTAGCAGCCCCGCCAGGTCGCGGACGATGGTCTCGACTTCCGGAAGCTCAGGCATGGGCGTTCGCGCGCTCGATTTCCCGCCACCCGATGTCGCGGCGGAAGTGCCTTCCCTCGAACTGGATGGACTCCGCGGCGGCCCGGCTGCGCTCCGCCGCGGCGGCTACCGTGGGGGCAAGTGCGGTTACGGCGAGCACCCGCCCGCCGGCGGTGACCAGGGCGCCGTCGTCCGCACGGCGTGTTCCCGCGTGAAAGACGATCACGTCGTCGCTGTCCTGGAGCTCGGCGGGAAGGTGGATGGCCACGCCGCTGGGGTAGTCGCCGGGGTAGCCCCCGGAGGCCAGCACGGTGGCGGCGGCGGCCTGCGGGCTCCATCCCAGGCGCACGCCGGCGAGCGAGCCTCCGCGGGCGATCTCCAGGATCGGTTCCAGCAGGGAAGAGCGCAGGAGGGGAAGCACCACCTGCGTCTCCGGATCGCCGAAGCGGCAGTTGAACTCCACCACCTTGGGCCCGTCCGGGGTGAGCATCAGCCCGGCGTAGAGCAGCCCGCGGAAAGGGCATCCCTCGGCCGCCATCGCCGCGACGGTGGGGCGCAGGATCTCGCGTTCCACGCGCTCCATCAGCTCCGGCGTGGCGAGCGAAACCGGGGCGTAGGCGCCCATCCCGCCCGTGTTGGGCCCCGTCTCGCCCTCGCCAACGCGCTTGTGGTCCTGCGCCGGAACCATGGGCACCACGTTTGCGCCATCCGTCAGCGCGAACACCGACAATTCTTCCCCGGTCATCCGCTCCTCGACCACGACCTCCGCGCCCGCCACACCGAACGCGCCGCCCTCCATCGTTTCCCGCAGCGCGGTGAGGGCGTGGTCGGTGTCGTCGCACACCACCACGCCCTTGCCGGCGGCCAGCCCCGAGGCCTTGACCACGACGGGGCCGGCGAGGGAGCGCACGTAGTCTTCGGCGTCGGGGAGGGCGGTGAACACCTGGAACGCCGCCGTGGGGATGCCGTGCCGCGACATCAGCCCCTTGGCGAACGCCTTGGACGACTCGATGCGCGCGGCCTGCTTGCTCGGGCCGAAGACGGGCAGGCGGTGGTTGCCGAAGTGGTCGGCGATCCCCTCTGCCAGCGGCGCCTCGGGGCCCACGATGGTCAGGTCGATTTGGTTCTGCTCGGCCCACCCGGCGAGCGACTGGAGTTCGCCCGCGTCGAGCGGAATGGAGGTTGCCAGCGCGCCGGTTCCGCCGTTGCCGCGGGTGATGAACAGCTCCGCGTCGGGCGCGTCGCGCCGCAGCTTCCACAGCAGGGCGTGCTCGCGCCCGCCGTTGCCTACGACCAGGATCTTCAAGGAACGCCGCCGTTCGGGTGCAGGGGTGCAGAACGCGGGGATGATAGTACCCGCGGCGCGCGCACAGCAACCGCCGGAAACGTGGTGTGGGGCGCTGGGTCGTGCGGGCGGTGGCGGGTTGAGTCGGGTGGTGAATCACTGGTCCGGGAGAGGACAGGGGTGTGGGAGGCACTTCGGGCACCCGGCCCCCGCTTCAAGGGCAATCCGCCGGTCCGTGAAGCTTGGGCGGGTGAACCCGCGGCTCGACAAGCGGAAAGCCCCGACATGGCCGCTGACGCGTCCATTCGGGGCTTCACCCGCACGCGCGCCTCATCTGCCGTTCACCCTCCATCCCGATGAGGCGGCCACGTTTGGGCACCCTCACAGGACGCCATTGGTGCCAGCGCCGTGGTGGCGTATGGTTGAAGCCAAGGGCGGGACGCGACAGCGGCCCGAGCCGGGGCTTGCCGCTGTTCCAGCCGCGGGTTCACCCGCCCCTGGGCGGGCCTGGCTCCCCGGCGTTTTCGGCCCTCGGCTGCCGCGCCTCCCTTTGCGCCTGCCACCGCCTTGGCGCCGACCCGGGGACCGCTCCGTCGGGATGACATGGTGCGCGTCGCCAGGTGAGGGTGCGTGCAGTGAAGCCCCGGGCGGGACGCGTCAGCGGCCCGAGCCGGGGCTTTCCGCTATTCCAGCCGCGGGTTCACCCGCCCCTGGCTCACCCGGCCCTGACTCACCGGGGCTTGGTCGCGCCGCGGGCCCTGTGGTTGCCCGGAGCCGCCATGCCGGCCATTATCCACGACCGACCCACGACGGTCCCCCTCCTCGTTACCCTCGGAATCGCGCCATGCTGCGGATGATAGCTCCCGTTCCTGATCGGCTTTTCGTTCGCCTGACGCTTGCGCTGGTGCTCGGTGGCGCGGCCCTGTCGCCGCAGGTTGCCGCGCAGAGGGGCGTTACCGGTCCTGCCGTGGACAGTGCGACGGTTCCCCTCTCGTCCGCGCTCGGCCGATTCTCGTGGCGCGTGACCACGAACGTTCCCGAGGCGCAGGCGTACTTCGACCAGGGGGTGCGCCTGATGTTCTCGTTCACCCCGGGCGACGCGCGGCGCTCATTCGTGGAGGCGCGGCGCCGCGACCCCGGGTGCGTCATGTGCTGGTGGGGCGAGGCGTGGTCCCTGGGGCCGTACCTGAACGGGCCCATGGACGATGCCAACGCCGCGGGCGCACACGCCGCGGCCACACGTGCGCAGGAGCTCGCGGACCGCGGCGGTCCCCCGCTGGAACGGGCACTGGTCGATGCCATGGCGGCGCGCTACCTCCCCGAGCATCCCGCGTCGGGCCGAAAGAGCCTCGACTCCGCCTTCGTGAACGCGATGGCCGCCGTGTACGAGCGCAACCCGCGGAACGCGGAGGTGGCCACGCTGTACGCCGACGCGCTGATGCTCCTGGAGCCGCGGCGCGGAATCTGGCCGCTCACCAAGCCTTCCATCGCCCGCATCCACCAGGTGCTGGAAGGCGTGCTGGCCGCGGATATCAGCCATCCCGGTGCCTGCCACCTGTACATCCACGCGACGGAGACCACGCCCAAGGCAGGCGAAGCCCAGCGGTGCGCGGACCTGCTGGGGAGCGCCATTCCCGGCGCCAGCCACATCAACCACATGCCGTCGCACACCTACAACCGCGTGGGGCGGTGGGGAGATGCGACGCGCTCCAACATCCTGGCGTGGCACTCCGACCAGAAGGCGGCGAGGGGCGAGGGGTTCGCCATCTACCCCGCGCACAACCTTCACATGCTGCTCTTTTCCGCGTCGGTGGACGGGCAGGGGGCGATCGCGATCCAGGCGGCCAGGGACTACACCAAGCTGGTGCCGGCGGATGGGGCCTCCTTCCAGGCGCTGACGCTGCTCCGCTTCGGGCGCTTCGCCGAGGTGCTGGAGCTGACCCGCAGCCCCGCGCACCCGATCCACGAAGGGCTCTGGGCGTTCGCGCGGGGACATGCGCACCTGCGGCTGGGACAGCCCGACAGCGCGCGGGCGTACCTGGCGCTCGTCGACTCCCTCGCCCGGACCACGCCCGCCGCGCGGACCTTCCGGCAGCACCAGCCAGCGCGCCTGCTCGGCATCGTGAAGGGGATTCTGCTGGGCGAGCTGCTGCGCGGCGAAGGACGGCCGGATGAGGCCGCCGCCGCGTTCCGGGAGGCGATCGCGCTGGAGGATGGGCTGGTGTACGACGAGCCGGAGCCGCTGCCCTTTGCCGTGCGCGACTGGCTGGGAACGCTGCTGCTGGAGACGGGAAAGCTGGCGGAGGCCGAGCGCGTCTTCCGCGAGGGGCTGGCGCGCCGGCCGAACAACGGATGGAGCCTGGTGGGGCTGGAAAAGGCGCTGCGCGCGCAGGGCCGCGAGGCCGATGCGAACCAGGTAAGGGAGGAGTTCCAGCGGGCCTGGGTGCGGTCGGATACCTGGCTCCCCGCCGCTCGGTTCTAGTTCAGGCTTCCGCCTCCACCTCGGCGATGCGCCGCCGGAGGAAGCGGCGCTCCGGCTCGAGGCGCGCCAGGGCGAGCGCCCGCTCATAGGCATCGCGCGCCTCCGCCGTGCGGCCGAGTTGGCGGCACAGGTCCGCGCGCGCCGCGTGGGCCAGGTGGTAGTCGGCCAGCTCACCGCCGGCCAGCAGTGCGTCGATCAGCGGCAACCCCGCGGCCGGCCCGTCGCGCATGGCCACGGCGACAGACCGATTCAGCTCCACCACGGGCGACGGCTCCACCTTCGCGAGCACGTGGTACAGCCCCACGATCTGCGCCCAGTCCGTGGACGCGGCGTCCGCCGCCTCGGCGTGCACGGCGGCGATGGCGCCCTGCAGCGTGTACGGGCCGAAGCGACGCGACGAGAGCGCCCGCTGCACCAGCGCGCATCCCTCCTCCACCTGCTCACGGTTCCACAGCGACCGGTCCTGATCGGCCAGGAGGACCAGCTCGCCGTCCGCAACCGTGCGCGCCGACCGGCGCGACTCGTGGAGCAGCATCAGCCCCAGCAGCCCCTCCGCCTCCGGGTCGGGAAGCAGCTCCACGATCAGCCGGGCCAGGCGGATGGCCTCGCCGGAAAGGTCCGCGCGCGTCAACGACTCGCCGGCGGAGGCGGAGTATCCCTCGTTGAACACCAGGTAGACCACGCGCAGCACCGCGTCCAGCCGCTCGGGCAGGTCGGCGCGCGAGGGCACCTGGTAGGGGATGCGCGCGTCGCGGATCTTGCCCTTGGCGCGTACGATCCGCTGCGCCAGCGTGGAGGGGGGAACCAGGAACGCGCGGGCGATCTCCTCCGTCGTCAGCCCGCAGACCTCGCGCAGCGTCAGGGCGATGCGCGCGTCCGGCGCCAGGGCAGGGTGGCAGCAGGTGAACACCAGGCGCAGCCGGTCGTCTTCCACGCCGTCGCCGTCGCACGTCTCCGGCTGCACCGCCGCCTCCATCTGCTGGGCGAGCTGGGCAATGCGTGCGTCGAAACGGGCGCGCCGGCGCATGGCGTCGATCGCCTTGAACCGTCCGGCGGAAACCAGCCAGGCGCGGGGATTGGCCGGCACACCATCGTGCGGCCAACGCTCCAGCGCGGCCGAAAAGGCGTCGTGAAGCGCCTCTTCGGCCGCGTCGAAGTCACCCAGCAGGCGGATGAGCGTGGCGAGCACGCGGCGCGACTCGGAGCGGTAGACGGCATCCACCCGCTCCCGCATCCCGTCGGCCGCGTGCTCGTCCACGTCGAGATTCCCTTACTCGGGGCCGAAGTCCACCACCGGCCGCACCTCGATGCTGCCGATGCGTGCGGACGGGATCTTCGCCGCCACCTGGATTGCCTCGTTCAGGTCGCGCGCCTCAATCAGGTAGAACCCGCCCAGCTGCTCGCGCGTTTCGGCGAACGGCCCGTCCGTCGTAGACATCCTGCCGTTGCGGATGCGCACGGTGGTGGCCGTCGACACCGGCTGCAGCGCCTCGCCCGCCACGTACTGCCCGCTCTCGCGGATGCCCTGCGTAAAGGCGAAGTACTCGCCCATGAAGGCTTCGGACTCGCTGGCGGACATGGCGTCGATCGACTTCTCCTCGTCGTAGATCAGGCACAGGTACTTCATGGGATTCCTCTCGTGCGGGTGTGGAAACTACCGTGAACATCCCATAGTCGTCCGGGGGATCGCCAAATCGACAATGGTCTTTTGAGGCTGGCCCGGATGACCTCGATTCAATCGATCATTCCCGCCTCGCGTGCGCCGGTGAGGACGTCGGGGTCCGAAAGGGATGCCGGACGAGGCGGCCCGAACACCGTCGCATCCAGCTTCACCCGCTCCATGAAGAGCACGGTGCTGTGCCATTCGCCGTGAAACGCCGACCACCACCTGAACCCCGCTTGGCCATCGTCCCAAACCAGGCGGGCAACGGCCTGCGTCTGCGCCCGGCGTGTAGGGGGCAGAGCCAGCGTGTCGGCGCGCACGCCGTACCGGTCGAGGACTTCACCCACGGCAAGGTCCGGCAGGCCATCGTAGAGCGCGAGCGGGATGTCGACGGTAACGCTCGCCAACCGGTGGCCGCTCGCGTGCACGAGGTGATCGTCGGTAAGCCTGGTGTTTGGGAATCCGCGAAGAACTTCAGCGTAGGCGTGGGCCGCGCTCGTGGCCAGGTAGAGCACGGAAGTGAGGTCGCGCAGGTCGAACCGGCCTCCCCCCTGCGCGTGTCTGGGTGCGAACGACTGTACGGAGAACGGGGCTCCGGCGCGTGCGGCCGGATCCCAGGGAAAAACCCTCCACAGGCGCTTCGTCCGGTCAGCCATACGCTCCGGAAACGGCCTCTTCGGTGTAGGCGCGCAGCACGTCCCACTTCTCCTGCCGGATCAGGTCTACGGGCGTGCCGCCCCCATCCACCGCGTGGATGTTGGGTGCACGCAGCCAGTCGGAGGCGGCGGACGGCTGGAATCGCTGGAGCAGAAGGCTGACGGTGTCCGCCAGCCGGCGCAGTCGATCGCGCGTTTCCGCGTCGGGCACCTGGGCTTGCTGCCAGCGGGTGACCTGGGCAGGGGAAACGGCGAGCATCCGGGCCACCATCACGGGCTTGAGCACGATCAGGATCGTATTCAGCTGGTTCTGTACAACGGCCTGCCACACCCGCCGGGCGCGCTCTTCCGACGGGATCGCCTCTACGCCGCCCTGTACCGCTCCTGTCCGCCGACGAGGGGAATCCGTGTTCCCGGAGGCGGCGCCATGTTCCCCCCCCGCACGGGCTGGCGAGATATGGGACGCTCCTTCGACAGGAGAAGTTTTGCGCGGGCTCATAGAGTTACTCCTTGAGTGGCTAAGGGACCTCACGCAAAAACTATATAGTGCAGAGGCGAAAAATACAAGTGGATGCGCACGGTTTCGTCCACACTCTTCAAGCGTGCGCGCAACGCAAGCCTTGAAGTGCTGAGCCCACACGAACTGTGCATTTGCGCGCAAGCGGGAAATTACGCCGTCGCCACGCCCAAAGGCATCGGGTGCACCTCGAAGCGGAAGCCCGCGCCGGCGAGGATCGTGGGATCACCGTGGGTGAAGGCGCGAACGTCGGCCTCGCTCTCGAAATCCACGATGCCCATCCCGAAGGGGCCGGCCGGGTCCGCCACGAACCCGAACGCGATCACGTGTCCCCTGCCGATCCATTCCTGCCAGTAGCCCGCGTGCTGCTGCATCAACGCCTGCTCCTCCGGCGACATGTCCTGCGCGAAGGTCGGGCGCGGCGGCAGCAGCTTGCAGAAGTAGTTCGCCATCCACTCTCGTCGTTGCGGGTTACGTGGCGGGCCGGGTGCCCGCACGGGGGTGGTAGAGGTCAACGGCTCCACAAGGCGATTCCAGGCCGGGGCCGCTGGCCCGTGACGGAGCCGGGGGATGGGCTCATAGCCCCGTGAGGACAACGAGCCCCAGGAAGATGAAGATCATGATGGTGCTGCCCAGCCACACCAGGCCGACGTACAGGACGGCATAGACCAACGCGCCCAGCGGGCGCGCGTACGGCGGAAGCCGCTGGATCCACTTGGTGAAGGGCCGTTCCAGCCGGCGGTACGAGCGAAGCACCAGGTTGCGCGAGCTCTTCGCCTGACGCAGGCCACCGTGCGCGCCGCTGGCGGTGGGGTTCAGCCGAAGCCCCTCGTGAAAGGCCGCGATGGCCGCGTGCGGATCGTTGCGGTCCAGCAGGTACCAGCCGCGGAGCGCGTGCGCGGCGCCGCTCTCCGGATGGCGCACCAGCAGGCGCTCGATGGAGTCGTTCGCCTGGTCGTAGTAGCCCATCTCCAGCAGCGCCGCCGCGCGCACGGTGGCGCATCCCTCGTCGTCGGGGGCCAGCGCCAGCCCCTCGCCGGCGCAGGCGACGGCGGCCCTCCAGTCCTTCTGGTCCAGCCGGATCATAGAGAGCAGGTGCCACGCGGCCACGAACTCGGGCGACAGCTTCACCGCCTCCCTCGCCGACGCGGCGGCCTGCCGGGCGTTTCCGCGCGCCTTGACCACGCTGGCGCGCACGTAATGGCAGAACGCGTCCTCCGGCCATGCGGCGACGGCGGCGTTGGCGTGGCGCTCGGCCTCCACCAGCTTCCCCTGGTTTTCCAGGCACAGCGCCAGCAGCGCGTGCGCGTCGCCGTAGTCCGGGTCGTCCGCCAGCGCGGGAACCAGCTCCGCCGCGGCCAGGTCGTAGCGGCCCATCCGGTACAGCGCGCGCGCCCGGTCGGTGGGGGAAGCCGTCGCCATGCGGAGTGCGCCCGCTACATCCCCAGGTAGGCGCGCACCGGGTCGTACAGCCCGCTCTTGTCCGCGTACAGGATGTAGTTCCGGGCCGTGTCGAACCACTCGCGGCTGGACGGCCTCACCTGCTTGGCGGCGGCCAGCAGGTCGCGGGTGGAAAGCGGCTCGGGGATGCCGGAGCGGATGGCACCGCGCAGCTTGCCCTCTACCGCGCGGTCCACCACGTCCTTCAGGTCCGCCCCGGAGAGCCCGTCCGTACGCTGCGCCAGCGCCGCCACGTCCACGTCGCGCGTGGGCTTGCCGCGCAGCAGCAGCTCCAGGATGGCGGTGCGCGCCGCAACGTCCGGCGGGGGGACGAAGATGATGCGGTCGAAGCGCCCCGGCCGCCGGAAGGCGGAATCCAGGTGCCAGGGCGCGTTCGTGGCGGCGAGCACCAGCACGCCCTCGTTGGCGCTGGTCAGCCCGTCCAGCTCCGCCAGGAACTGGTTGACCACCTGCCGCCCGGCACTGGTGCGCAGGTCTGCCCGGCTTCCCGCGATGGCGTCCACTTCGTCGAAGAAGAGAACGCTGGGCGCCGTGGAGCGCGCCTTTTCGAACAGCTCGTGAAGCTGGCGCTCGCTTTCGCCCAGCCACATGTCGAGCACGTCGTGAATGCCCACGGAGAGGAACGACGCGCCGATCTCCCCCGCCGTCGCGCGCGCCACGAAGGTCTTTCCGCACCCCGGCGGGCCGTACATCAGGATCCCCCCGCCCGCCGTCTTTCCGTACGCGCGGTACAGCTCCGCGTGCTGGATGGGATGGATGATCTTCAGGCGGATCTCGTCCTTCACCCCGTCCATCCCGCCGACGTCCTGGAACGTCAGCTTCGGCCGCTCCACACCGATCTTGCCGGGCGCCGAGCCGTAGTCCTCGTCGATCTCGTCGAACTCGTCGTCGTCCGGCTGCCAGTCGGTGGTGGCGGGCTGACGCACGCGGCCGTCCACGATCTCCGGCTCAGGCTTGGGCTGGATGGTCCCCAGCGCCTCGTCCAGCGCGGGGTCCGCCGAGCGCGGATCGGCCTGGCGAGCGCGGGCGTACGCCTGGGCCGCGGCGGCGCGGTCGCCCGCGCTCAGCAGCAGGCGCGCGTGAAGCACGTGCGCGTCGGCGGGAGCGCGGCCGGTGGACATCACGTCCTCGATCACGACCAGCGCGGCGGAGCGCTTGCCCTGGGCGTGAAAGGTGCGCGCCAGCCCCAGCTGGATGCGCTCGTCCGCCGGGTCCATGCGCAGCGCCGCGCGATAGTGCTCCTCGGCTTCGGAAAGGGCGTCGGCGGCCAGCAGCTGCTCCGCCAGGAGGGTGCGGAGGAGCGGGTCTTCGGGCGCGGCGCGGACGGCCTCGCGCAGGCCGTGCAGGCGGCCCTGGTCAGCGCTCATGGGTCGGGTCCCGGGAGGGTGGTACGGGTGATCGGGCGGACATGGTACGGTGGATGGACGGCGCCGCGCCAGAGCCATTCGGTCCCCAGCGCGTGTCGATCGTCATCAGGCGGTTCAGCGAGGCTCGCCCGCCTGGAAGACGATTTCGCCCCCGACGATGGTCGCCGTCACCCGTGCGTCGCGAATGGCTTCGGGTGCCACGCGGCGGATGTCGCGATCGATGATCACGAGGTCGGCCAGCTTGCCGGGTTCCAGCGTGCCCTTGATCCCCTCCTCGAACGAGGCGTACGCCGCGGTGGCGGTGTAGGCGCGCAGGGCCTGTTCGACGGTGATCTTCTGCTCCGGCACCCAGCCGCCGGGGTTCCGGTCGTCCAGCGTGCGGCGGGTCACGGCGGCGTAGATGCCCTCCAGCGGCGTGGGCGGCGCCACGAACCAGTCGCTGCCGAACGCCAGCTGTGCCCCGGCGTCCAGCAGCGCGCGGAAGGCGTAGGTGCCGCGGCTGCGCTCCGGGCCGATCACCGCCGTGGCCCAGCGGCCGTCGTCGATGGCGTGATACGGCTGCATGCTGGGGATCACCCCCAGCGCGGCGAAGCGGGGGAGGTCCGCTGGCGCCAGGTGCTGCGCGTGCTCGATGCGGAACCGGCGGTCGCGCGCGCCGTTCCGGGCCGCCACCCGCTCGTACGCGTCCAGCAGCAGCGTGTTCGCCCGGTCGCCGATGGCGTGCACCATCACGTGGAGCCCGGCCGCGTCCGCGCCGGCGATCCACCGCTGCAGGGTGTCGGGGTCCACCACCAGCAGCCCTCGGCTGGCAGGATCGTCGGTGAACGGCTGGTGGAAGGCGGCGGTGTGCGAGCCGAGCGACCCGTCCACGTACCCCTTGAGCCCGCCGATCCGCAGCCACTCGTCACCCCGTCCCGTGGCGGCAACGGTGTCCGCCAGCCGTGCCCACGTGTGCAGCGGCACGGCGGCGTACACGCGCGTCTCCAGCCGTCCCGCGGCCCGCGCCCGGCGGAAGACCTCCAGGTCGCCCCATCCGCCCACGTGGTGAACGCTGGTGACGCCCTGCCGCGCCACGTACCGCATGGCGGCCTCCAGCGCCCGGTCGTTCAGCTCCGCGGGCGGCGCGGGGACCACGCGGTCCACCATGGCCATGGCGTTGTCGCGGAAGACGCCGGCGGGCGAACCGTCCGCGCGGCGGACCACCTCGCCGCCCTCCACCTCCGGCGCGGCGCGATCCACCCCCGCGGCGGCCAGCGCGGCGGAGTTGGCCAGCGCCATGTGCCCGTCCAGCCGGCTCACCCACACGGGATGGTTGGGGGTGACGGAGTCGATCCACTCGCGCCGGGGCAGTTCGCCGCCCCACAGCGAGTGGTCCCAGTCGCCGCCGGTGATCCACGTGCCGGCGGGAACCGTCCGCGCGTAGTCGCGGATGCGGGCGGCGAACTCCGCCGGCGTGCGCGCGTCGCGAAGCTGCACCTGGCTCAGGCGGAATCCCCCGTCCACGAAGTGCACGTGCGAGTCGATGAACCCCGGCACCACCATTCCGCCGGCGGCGTCCACCACCCGCGTTTCCGTTCCGGCCAGCCGCCGCACCTCCGCCTCGCTCCCCACGGCGACGATCCGCCCGTCCCGAACCGCCACCGCTCGCGCGTCCGGCGCGCCCCCCACCCCGGTCCACACCGTCCCGCCGACCACCACCAGGTCGGCAGCCGGGGATCGCGCCGCGGCGACGGCGGGGCCCGGCGCGGCCGGGGCACACGCGGCGAGCAGGGCGGCTGCGGCGATCGTGACGGCGGAGGCGAGCGACCGGTGGCGTACCGGGTCGCGCAGGGAGGGTGCGGCGCGGGGGTGGATGGTAGGCACGGATGCGGTTCGCGTGGGGAGTGGCGGGGCGGTGGAGGGGACTCGGCGGACGGGCGGATGGATCGCGCGGGTCCGAAAAGCGAATGTAGCGCCGGGCTTCGCGCGACGCACGCGCGGCGTTCATCGTGCGGTGGCGGGGACGGAAATGTTGTTGCATCCATCGTGGCGGATTAGGTTTCCCGCTCAGGTACACTCCGGGCGCTAGGATCGCGCCTTTTCCTACCTCCGTCCCCGAGCATGCTGGATCGGCACCAGGCCGAGCGCCTCTTCCTGGAGAACCTCCGCTGGATCGAGCGCGTGCTTGCCATGCTCGCGCGCCGTCAGGGGCTTTCCGGTGACGACGCCGACGACTTCGCGTCGTGGGCCAAGCTGCGCCTGATCGAGGACGACTATTCCGCCCTCCGCCGCTTTCGCGGCGAAAGCGCGCCGGCCACCTACCTGACCGTGGTGCTGTCGATGCTCGCCCGCGACTACCGGGTGCGCGAGCGTGGCCGCTGGCGGCCGTCCGCGGCGGCCCGGCGGCTGGGGCCCACGGCGGTGCGCCTGGAAACGCTGGTGCACCGCGACGGGTTCACGCTCACCCAGGCGGCCCAGCTGATGCGCACCACCGGCCACGGCGAGCTGGCGGACCGCGAACTGGCCGAGCTGTGGCGCCAGCTTCCCGCCCGCCCGCCCCTGCGCCCCGTGGCCGCCGCCGAGGAGGTGGTCGCCGCGCTCCCCGCCGACGAGCAGGCCGACGTCCGCGTGCTGGCGCAGGAATCCGAGCAGCGGCGGAACGAGGCGGAGCAGGCCGTGGCCCGTGCCGTCGCCAGCCTGCCGGACGAGGACCAGGTGATCGTGCGGATGCGGGTGTGGCACGAAATGACCGTTGCCGACGTGGCACGCGGCCTGAACCTGCCGCAGAAGCCGTTGTACCGGCGGATGGACCGCATCTTTTCGCAGCTTCGGCGCACGCTGGAGGCCGGCGGCCTTTCCCGCGAGCGGGTCCGCGGGTTGCTGGAGGATCGCGCGCCATGACCGAACCGGAGCGGGATAAACACCTGGCGGGTCCATCCAACAAGGGTGGACATCCTGAAGAAAGGGAGTGGGTGAGGGACGAACGCGGGGCCGGCACGGGCTCCCGGGGCGATTTCGACGAGGCGGAACGCCTGGCGGCGCTGCTCGATGCCCGCCTGGACGCGGACGCGCACGCCGACGTCCTGTCGCGCCTGGCGACCGACGACGAGGCCCTGGCCGCCTACGCCGAGGCCGCCGCCGTCACGCGCGCCCTGGAAGAAGAGGATGCCGCCGCCGGCGTGACGCTGCTCCGTCCCGCCGCGCGCCACACGTCGCCGTTCCCGGGAGCGCGGCGCTGGGGCGCGATCGCCGCGGTCGTGGCCGCGGTCGCCCTGGCGCCGCTCGCCTGGAACCGATTGCAGCCGGCCGGGCTGCAGGAGCCCGGTGCGCTGGCGGAGCGGCTGGCCACGACCGGCACCGCGCTCCCCGCCGGCTGGGACCCCAGCCCGTGGGGCAGCACCCGTTCGGCCTCGGACCCCATGACGCCCCGCGCCCGCGCCGTGCGCATCGGCGCGCGGCTGGTGGAGCTGGAGCTCGCGGTGCGCGGCCAGGATCCCGCCGCGGCGCGCACGGCGGCCCAGGTCGCCATCCTGCTGGGCGAGCTCCCGGGCTCCGGGCCCGCCGTCTCCATCTTCCGCGGCATCCAGGACCGCGCTGGCGCGCCCTGGGCGGAGTTGGAGCCGCAGATGGAGCAGGGCAGCGAGGCCGCCGCCGCGATGGCCGGCGAGGACGACGTACGTCTGGGCGCGTGGCTCCAGGCCGCCCGCATCGCCGCCGGCCGCGAGGACGCCGAATTCTTCCGCGCGCGCGCAACCGAAGCCGCGCTCGGCCGCCTCGATGCAGACCCCGCCACGGGCGAGCACGCCCAGCGTATCCGCACCCTCGTCAGCAGCGAGGGCGCCGCGGATTGGGACGCCCTCGAAGGACGATTGGCGGAGATCCTCGACCAGCTGGGCTGACTCCGCCTGGCGTCTGAGCTGGGCAAGCCGCCGCCTGGGAACCTCGTCCGATGCGCCCGGGTGCCCGGCAAAGTCGTTACCGACGGGGCGCCGCCGGCGCCCCTTCGTGTCTCGCGGCCACTCGCGCCGGTCATTTGCGGCGCCGGAGCCCGCCGGTTATCATCCCCGCTCTCATACCCGGCACCGGAACTCAGCGCGGATCGGCAAGACGAGGCATGGCGGACAACGATTTGATGGAGAAGCTGGTATCCCTCTCCAAGCGGCGGGGCTACGTCTTCCAGTCGTCCGAAATCTACGGGGGCACCGGCTCCGTGTGGGACTACGGCCCGCTGGGAGTGGAGCTCAAGCGCAACGTGAAGGAGGCCTGGTGGCGCGCGATGGTGCACGAGCGCGACGACATCGAGGGCCTGGACGCCGCCATCCTGATGCACCCCAAGGTGTGGGAGGCCTCAGGCCACGTGGCCGAGTTCACCGACCCGCTGGTGGAGTGCCGCAACTGCCATCGCCGGTACCGGGTAGACATCCTGCTGGCCGAGAGCAAGGCCCAGGAGCTGGAGTCGGCGCAGTGCCCCAGCTGCGGCAAGACGGGCGAGTGGACGGAGCCGCGCAACTTCAACCTGATGTTCAAGACGTTCATGGGTCCCGCCGAGGACTCGGCGAACGTGGTGTACCTGCGGCCGGAGACGGCGCAGGGCATCTACGTGAACTTCCTGAACGTGCAGCAGAGCGCCCGGCAGAAGGTGCCCTTCGGCATCGCGCAGATCGGAAAGGCGTTCCGCAACGAGATCACGCCCGGCAACTTTACGTTCCGCACGCGTGAGTTCGAGCAGATGGAAATGCAGTTCTTCGTGGAGCCGGGGACCGACGCGGCGTTCTTCGAGGAGTGGCGCGAGCGCCGGCTTGCGTGGCACACCGACGTGCTGGGTCTGTCGCCGGACCGGCTGCGCTACCACCCGCACGAAAAGCTGGCGCACTACGCCACCGCCGCGGGCGACGTGGAGTTCTTCTTCGGCGGCACCATCGGCGGCGAGGGGTGGGGCGAAATCGAGGGCATTCACAACCGCACCGACTTCGACCTGAAGCGCCACCAGGAGTTTTCGGGGAAGCGGCTGGAGTACATCGATCCCGCCGCGGGCAAGCGGTACATCCCGTACATCATCGAGACGTCGGTGGGCGCCGACCGCGCCACGCTGGCGGTGCTGGCCAACGCCTACCGCGAAGAGGCGGTGGAGGGCGAAACGCGCGTGGTGCTTGCCATCAAGCCTTCGCTGGCGCCCATGAAGTGCGGCGTGTTTCCGCTGGTGAAGAAGGACGGCATGCCGGAGCGCGCCACGCAGATCCACGAAGACCTGCGCCGCCGCGGCATCCCCAGCTTCTACGACGAGGCGGGCGCCATCGGCCGGCGGTACCGCCGCCAGGACGAGGCGGGAACGCCGTTCTGCATCACGGTAGATGGAGAGACGATGGAGCAGGGCACCGTCACCATCCGCGACCGCGACACCATGGAGCAGTCGCGCATCTCGCAGGACGAGATCGTCACCTGGCTGAAGGAGCGCATCGGCGGCTGATCGTGTGGGCGGCCGGTGGTGAAGTGCGGACGGCGGCTCGCGGTGCGGGCCGCCGTTCTGTCGCCCCCACCCCCGGCCCCTCCCGCACAGGTCCACCCCCGGCCCCTCCCCGCACAGGCCCCTCCCCCGGCCCCTCCCCGCACAAACTACGTGCGGAGAGGGGGGAACTTCGGTCGGGGTGCGACGGGGTGCCTCGCATGCGTCGGGAGCCCCCTCTCCCGGCCTCTCCCCCGCAAACAGCGCGGGAGAGAGGGGAACTTCGGTCGGGGTTCCACTAGCTGCCGGTGCATGCCTTTGGGAGCCCCCTCCCCCCGGCCCCCGTCCCCCGCTGCGCAGGGGAGGGGGAGACCTGAATCGCGCTTCGGCTGGCCTGGCGCGCCGAACTGCGCGTGCAGTCCGCGCAGGCGGACTTCGTGACTTCCCAGCTGCGGTTTCAACCGCCGGGAGGAGATCGGGGCCTCTGCACTGGTGACCGCTGCGCGCCCGGGTTTGTGGCTGGATACTTCGCCCCGCGTGGCCCGTCGTACGGGATGATACGGTGCGCGTGGGGCTCAGGATGACACGTGGTGTGGAAGGGGCCGGGGCGACGGTCTGGTTTTCGCGACGGGGCCGCTCGGGACGGGCGGCCCTTTCGCTCCGCGCGGGCGCCTGCTAGGATCGCACGAGCAGACAACGCGTCCGCGCCAAGTCAAAACGTACGGGGATTCGGGATGATCAAGAATCAGGAAGACGATCAGGAGCACGAAGAAGAGCAGGCGCCCAAGGACCGGCCCAACGCGCTTACCGAGGGCATCCGCGAACGCCTGTTCAAGTCGCGCACGCTGATCATCAGCGGCGGCATCGACCAGCAGCTCACGTCCAACATCATCGGGCAGCTCCTGGCCATGTCGGGCGAGAGCGACCAGCCCATCAACATGTTCGTGAACTCGCAGGGCGGGCACGTGGAGTCGGGCGACACCATCCACGACGTCGTGCGCTTCATCAAGCCGCGCGTGCGGATGATCGGCACCGGGTGGGTGGCCAGCGCCGGCGCGCTGATCTTCGTGGCGGCCAAGAAGGAAGACCGCTACTGCCTCCCCAACACGCGCTTCCTGCTGCACCAGCCGGCGGGCGGCGCGGGGGGCACCGCGGCCGACATCGCCATCGAGGCGCACGAGATCATCAAGATGCGCGCGCGCATCAACCAGATCTTTTCCCGCGAGACGGGGCAGCCCATCGAGCGCATCGAATCCGACACGCACCGCAACTTCTGGCTCGATGCCAAGCAGGCGGTGGAGTACGGGCTGGTTCACCGCATCATCCACAGCATCGACGAGCTGGACTGACGCCGGTGCTGCCGATGCACGGGGGCGCGGACCGGGACACCGGCTCCGCGCCCTCGTCGCGCCTGGGCCCGCGGTCCGCCGTGGACGCACTCCGCTCATTCGTCCTCCGCCACCGCTCGCGCCTGCGCCGCGGCTGTGCCCTCGGCGCTGCCGGGGTGCCGCTGGCGTTCGGCGCCGGTGCGGCGATGGTGGACGGGTGGGAGGCGAAGCGCTTTCTGCTTCTGTACATGGCGCCATTCTTCCCCGCGTTCTTCCTCTGGTCGCGGCGGTGGCTGAACGAGATCGAGCAGCACCGCCCCGGCGCGCTGGCCGTCGACGCGGTGGCCGTGGTCCTCGCCGCCACGCGGATGCTCGGAACGTGGCTGCCGTTTTCCGGGCACATGCTGTTCTACGCCTACGCCGGGCTGACCACGCGGTCCCGCGTGCTGCAGGTGCTGATCGGCGGGCTGGCCGCGGTCGCCGCGTGGTTCAAGCTCGTCCTCTGGGACGACTGGCGGTCCTTCGGCCTGGGGATCGCCGCCGGGCTGGCGCTCGCGGCCCTGCGTCTGCGTGTCGGACGAACATCGGCTGAACCACCATCCGCCACCTGATGAACTACTCGGAATTCGAGCGGCGCGCGCTGGAGATGTTCGAATCCATCCCACCGGAATTCAAGGGCGGGGTGGAGTACGTCTCGGTGTCGCGCGACACGGTGCCGCACCCGGAACTTCCGGACGTGTACACGCTGGGCGAGTGCGCCACGGGCGAGCTGGACTTAGGGATGGACCTTCCCGACCTCACGCGGTCCGGCGTTCACCTGTACTTCGGCTCGTTCCACGCGCTGGCGGAGATCGACGAGGAGTTCGACTGGGAGGGCGAGCTATGGGAAACGCTCACCCACGAGATCCGCCATCATCGCGAATCCACCGCGGGCGAGGACGCGCTGGAGGACTTCGACTACGCGGCGGACGAAAACTTCAAGCGCCACGAGGGGATGCCGTTCGACCCCCTCTTTTACCGCTCCGGCGAGCCGCTGGGCGACGACGCCTGGGACGTGGACGGCGACCGCTTCGCCGAGGTACGGATCGCCGGGCGCGACTTCGACCGGATGGACGAGGTGGTGGCGCAGCTCGGCGACGCGCGGGTGTCGGTGCCGCGCCCGGAGCGGCTGGGCGACGTGTGCTTCCTCTACCTGGAGGAGTTCGACGGCGGCCCCGGCGAGGCGGCCGTCGTGCTCGTCCGGCGGCGCGGCACGTGGGAGTCGCTGCGCGGCCTCTTCGGCGGCGGCGAGCCCGAGGTGCTGGAGTACGCCGTGGAGCCGGGCGACTGGTTCCGCGTGGAGGGCTGACGGGCTACTTTCCGTCGCGTGGACATGAGCGTGGGCGCGAAAGCGAGGGTGCGGCGTGGCTGACGAAGGCAAGGGCGGAACGGCGCGGCTGACGCCGTACGAGCTGGCGTTCCTGGGGGGCGACTTCGAGTCGCGGGTGTTCCCCGCGATCGTGGACGAGGCGGGCGGGCGCGGCGAAGATCCCGGCCGGCGCGACCGCTTTCAGTTCATCGCCGCAGTGGGCGACGCCGTGCGCGAGATCGTTCCAGCGGACGTGCCGCCCGAAACCCTCGACGAGTACCGCGCCCTGTTCTACCACGCCTTCAACTTCTGGCGCGCGGGCCGCCGGACGTTCGTGATGGACGCGCCGGTCGCGCGCTACCTCGTGGAGGCGGCGCCGCGGCTGGAGGGATGGGAGCTCGCCGCCCCCGCCGACGCGTTCTACCTGCAGCTTCCGCCCAACCTGTTCTGGGCCAGCATCAACCCCGACCAGCAGCCGGAGCCGGTGGACGGGTTCTTCGTCACGCTCGCGACCGAAATCGACGCGCGGGGCACGCCCTTCCAGGACCTGCAGGCGCTGATGATCCTGGGCATCCACCGCAACCGCCCAGGGTTCAGCGTCATCCCGTTCGACTGCGGAATCGGTCCCGGCATTCCCACCGTCTGGGCCGAGCCGGGAAGGGAAACCGGGCAGGACTTCGAGAACGTGCTTCCCGGCGGCGACATGGCCGGGCTGTACTCCATCCTCACCGTAACCGAGGCGCTGAAGCTGATCGGCCGTGTGCTCTGGTACGTGGACCGCCATCCCGAAGACATCGTTCCCGAGACGGCGCCGGAGCGGCGGCTGGAGGACCGGCCCGGGTCGCCGCCCCTGTCGCGGATGGACTTCCTTCGCGTGCGCTTCGGCGGGGCGGGGGCGTGACGGCGCGCGAGGCCGCCGCGGCCCTGTCCGAGATCGCCATGCTGCTGGAGGTGGTGGGCGGCAACCCGTTCCGCGCCAAGGCCTTCTCCTCCGCCGCCCGCGCGCTGGAAACCTCCACCGCCGACCTTCACCAGCTCGCCGCCGCGGGGCGGCTGCAGTCGCTCTCAGGGGTGGGCGAGGGGATCGGGGCCGTGCTCGAGGAGCTGGTGGGCACGGGGACGTCGGGGATGCTGGAGGAGCTGCGCGCCAAGACGCCGCTGGGCCTGTACGACCTGATGAAGATCAAGGGGCTCGGCGCCAAGCGCATCCGCACGCTGTACGCGGACTTAGGCGTCGACGGCCTTGATGCGCTGGAGAAGGCGGCGCTCGCGGGCAGGATCGCCACGCTTCCGGGGCTGGGGGCCAAGACGGAGCAGAAGATCCTGGAGGGGATCGCCTTCGCGCGGTCGCTGCGCGGGCGGCGGCGCTACTACCAGGCCATCGAGGCCGCGGCGGGGCTGCTGGAGCTGGTCGAAGGCCTCCCCGGCGTCGTGCAGGCGCGCGCGGCCGGGCAGGTGCGGCGGCGGCTGGAGGTGGTGGATTCCATCGACCTCGTGGCCTCGTCCAAGGATCCCGCCGCCGTGCTTGCCGCCTTTCGCGCCATCCAGGGCGTGGAATCGGCCGACGACGACGACGCGGACCACCGCGCCGAGGTGACCTTCGCGGACGGGCTCACCGCCCGTCTCACCTGCGTTCTGCCGACCCGCTTCGGTGCCGCGCTCGTCTGGGCGACGGGGAGCGACGAGCACCTGGCGCAGCTGTCGGCCCGGGCGGAGGAGCGGGGGCACCGGCTGAACGCGGAGGGGCTGGCGAAGGGAAACCGGCTCGTCGCGACCCCGGACGAGGAAAAGGTGTACGAAGTGCTCGGGCTGGCGTGGATCGCGCCCGAGCTGCGCGAGGGATGGGGCGAGGTGCAGGCCGCGGCGGACGGCACGCTGCCGAAGCTGGTGGAGGCGGAGGACCTGCGCGGCACCTTCCACTGCCACACGACGTGGTCGGACGGACGCGCCAGCGTGGCCGAGATGGCCCAGGCGGCGCGCGAGCGGGGCTGGGCGTACCTGGGCATCGCCGACCACTCGCAGGCGGCCGGCTACGCGGGAGGGCTCCCCCCGGCGGCGGTCCGCAAGCAGCACCGCGAAATCGACGCATGGAACGCGGAGCACGGGGGGAGGGGGAAAAAGCGCTTCCGCCTGTTCAAGGGGGTGGAAAGCGACATCCTGGCGGACGGGCGGCTGGACTACGACGACGCCGTGCTCGCCTCGTTCGACTACGTCGTGGGCTCCGTGCACTCCGGCTTTCAGATGCCCGAGCGCGAGATGACGAACCGGCTGATCCGCGCCGTGTCGCATCCGCGCATCACCATGCTGGGCCACGCCACGGGCCGCCTGCTGCTGAAGCGCGACGGCTACGCCGTGGACGTGCGGGCGGTGATCGACGCGGCGGCGGAACATGGCGTGTGCGTGGAGATCAACGCCGATCCGCACCGGCTGGACGTGGACTGGAAGAACGCGCGCTACGCCGCCGAAAAGGGGGTGCTGGTGCCCATCAATCCCGACGCGCACTCTACGGGCGCGCTGGGCAACGTGCTGTACGGCGTGAACGTCGCGCGCAAGGCGTGGCTGACCGCCCCCCAGGTGCTGAACACCTGGGAGCTGGAGCCGCTGGAGGAGTTTCTTGCCCAGAGAAAGCAGAAAAGCGCGTCGTGAGCGCCTGAGGACGATCATGGAGCGGCTGGCGGAGACCTATCCCGACAGCCGCTGCTCGCTGGACTACCAGGACGCGCTGCAGCTGACCGTCGCCACGGTGCTCTCCGCGCAGTGCACCGACGCCGCCGTGAACCGCGCCACGCCGGCGCTGTTCGCGCGCTTCCGCACGGCCCAGGACTACGCCGCCGCCTCGCAGGAAGAGATGGAGGAGTACCTGAAGTCCCTCAACTTCTTCCGCAACAAGTCCCGGTCGCTGATCGGCCTGGGGCGCGCGCTGGTGGAGCGGCACGGCGGCGAGGTGCCGGTGGATCTGGTTGCGCTGACGCAGCTTCCCGGCGTGGGCCGCAAGACGGCGAACGTGGTGCTTGGCGTCGGCTTCGGCGTGGCGGAGGGCGTCGTCGTCGACACGCACGTCAAGCGCATCGCCGCGCGGCTGGGAATGACGCGGGAGGAAGACCCGGAGAAGATCGAGCAGGACCTGCTGAAGCTGCTGGACGAGGGCGACCGGGTGATCTTCACGCATCGCCTTATCGACCACGGCCGGGCCACCTGCACGGCGCGGCGGCCCTTCTGCGAGCGCTGCCCCGTGGCGGACCTGTGCCCCACCGCACCCGCCGTGTATCGCACCGCGGCGGGAGGCGCCCTCCATTCCTCCCCCGCGCCCTCCGTGTGAGGCCGTAGTTCGTTCGTTGTCGCGCACCGTACCCGATTCTTGTACATTCTCCGCGCGCGAACACGCATCCACGAGACAGACTCCCAAAACCGAAGCATGAGCCGCACACCGATCTCGCAGCTCCTGGCCGGCGCCGTGCCCGCGGGCCAGGCGGTGACCGTCAAGGGCTGGGTCCGCACCCGCCGCGACTCCAAGGCGGGCCTTTCGTTCATCCACGTGCACGACGGCTCCTGCTTCAATCCCGTCCAGGTGGTGGCGAACCGCGACCTGCCCAACTACGCCGACCAGGTGCAGCGGCTGACGACCGGGTGCTCGGTGTCCGTCGAGGGCGAGGTGGTGGCCACCCCGGGGCGCCCGCAGCCGTTCGAGATCCACGCGCGCGCCGTGGAGGTGCTGGGGTGGGTGGACGATCCCGAGACGTACCCCATCCAGCCCAAGCAGCACTCGATGGAGTTCCTGCGCTCCGTCGCCCACCTGCGCGTGCGCACCAACACCTTCGGGGCGGTGGCGCGCGTGCGCAACTCGCTGGCGATGGCGGTGCACCGCTTCTTCCACGAGCGCGGCTTCTTCTGGGTGCACACGCCCATCATCACCACCAGCGACGCCGAGGGCGCGGGCGAGATGTTCCGCGTGAGCACGCTGGACCTGGCCAACCTGCCGCGGACGCCGGAGGGCGGGGCGGACTTCGGCCACGACTTCTTCGGGCGCTTGGCCTCGCTGACGGTCAGCGGGCAGCTGAACGTGGAGGCGTACTGCATGGCGCTTTCCAACGTGTACACGTTCGGCCCCACCTTCCGCGCGGAGAACAGCAACACCACGCGGCACGCGGCCGAGTTCTGGATGATCGAGCCGGAGATCGCCTTCGCCGACCTGAACGACGACGCCGACCTCGCCGAAGACTTCCTGAAGGCCATCATCCGCGACCTGCTGAAGGAGCGGCAGGACGACATGGAGTTCTTCGACGAGCGCATCCAGAAGGGCGTCGTCAAGCGGATGGAGGACGTGGTGCGCACTCCGTTCGAGCGGATGGAGTACACCGAGGCCGTCCGCCGGCTGGAGGCCTCGGGGAAGAAGTTCGAGTTCCCCGTTTCCTGGGGCGTGGACCTGGCCACGGAGCACGAGCGCTACCTGAGCGAGGAGCTGGTGGGCGGGCCGGTGGTGGTGATGAACTACCCCAAGGACATCAAGTCATTCTACATGCGCGTGAACGAGGACGGGCGCACGGTGCGGGCGATGGACGTGCTGGCGCCGGGGGTGGGCGAGATCATCGGCGGGTCGCAGCGCGAGGAGCGGCTGGACGTGCTGGATGCGCGCATCGCCGAGATGGGGCTGGATGCACAGGCGTACTGGTGGTACCGCGACCTGCGCCGCTACGGCACGGTGCCGCACGCCGGGTTCGGCCTGGGCTTCGAGCGGATGATCATGTACGCCACGGGGATGGCCAACATCCGCGACGTGCTTCCGTACCCGCGCACGCCGGGCAGCGCGGACTTCTGAGGGGCCTCCCCGGGCCTCGCCTGGGGCGACTGAAGTCGCGGCAACGACGGCCCGAAGTCCGCCTTCGCGGACTGCACGCGCAGTCGAGCGCGCGCCCCCAGCCGACGCGCACCGGGCTGGCTCCCTTCCCCCGCGCAGTTTGCGGGGGAAGGGCTGGGGATGGGGGGCGCCAGCCGCATGCGAACCGCCCAACATGATCCGGTATGAAGTCCTCCCCTCTCCGCATGCGCAGCATGCGGGGAGGGGCCGGGGGAGGGGCTCCCACGGCATGCGAGGCAGCCCGTCGGACCCCGATCGAAGTTCGTCTTCGGCCTCGGCCGGGCTGGTGCGACTGAAGTCGCGACTACGACGGCACGAAGTCCGCCTGCCCGGACTGCACGGGAAAACTCGGTGCGGGAGGCGAGTGGGGCAGTGTGCTCACTCGCCTCGTTGACGTTTTACGTCGGATTGGGGTTGTCGCCCCGGCGCGGGATCGGTATCGTTGGGCAATGCCTTCGGCGCCCCACACCCCACGCTACCTGGGAGACCACCCGATGAAGAAGCTCACGCTGAACCTGGACGCCATTCGCGTCACCTCGTTCGAAGCCGCGCCCGCGCCAGAGCAGCCCGGCACGGTGCAGGCGCACGTTGCCACGCCCAACTGCCCGCTGACGATCGACGAGACCTGCTGGTGCACCGAACAGATGAGCTGCTGGTGCTGACGGACCACCGCTGAATCGCCCTGGACTGGGCGGCGGCGTACGCGAGGCGCGGAGGAGGGAGCTTTCCCTGTTCCGCGCCTCGCTGCATCTGCCCACCGCCGAATGGACGAACCCCCGCCGCCGGGGTACATTGGCGCGCCCGAGGACCACGGAAATCGACGAACCCGGACCGGACCCATGCCCGACCTTCCCAGCCGCGACGAAGCGCTCGCGCTGATGCACGAGCACGTGGAAAGCGAAAGCCTGCGCCGCCACATGTACGCCGTCGAGGCCGCCTGCCGCGCCTACGCCCGCACCTTCGGGGCCGACGAGGACACCTTTGGCCTGGCCGGGCTGCTTCACGACTTCGACTACGAGCGCTGGCCCGACGAGCACCCGCTACGCGGCGCCGGGATGCTGCGGGAGCGCGGATACCCCGAACCGGTCGTGCGCGCCATCCTGGCCCACTACTCCGCCCGCACTGGCGTGGTCCCCGAGTCGCGGCTGGAGCGCACCCTTCACGCCTGCGACGAGATCACCGGGCTGATCACCGCCGCCGCCCTGGTGCGGCCCAGCCGGTCGGTGATGGACCTGGAGGCGAAGTCGGTGCTCAAGAAGATGAAGGACAAGCAGTTCGCCGCCGGCGTGGACCGCGACGACGTACGGCAGGCCGCCGAGGAGCTGGGCGTGGAGCTCGCCGAGCACGTGCAGTTCGTCATCGAAGCCATGCGCGGCGTGGCGCCTGAATTAGGATTGGCGGCCCCGGCCTGATCGCCGGGAAGAGCCAGCCGATTGGTGGCATGTGCAATGTCTCTGATACGGTGCGCGTATCAGAGACATTGCATTCAAGAGTCCGGAAAAGCGAGCGTTGCCGCAGGCGGTTGATGTTGATGGGAAAAGCACTTACTTTAGGGAAGCGAGGGAAAGAATCCCAGTATTTCATCGTCATGTCATTGATCCTGATCGCGAGCCTGGCCGCCGCCGGCATATCGGTGCTCCTGGCCCGGCGCGCCCTGATGCCCCGCTGCCCGCGCTGCCAGAGCAAGGAGTGGGACCGGCGGCTGTGCGCGCCCCTGCTCTTCTGCCGGCGCTGCGCCAGCCGCATCGACCACGCGGGCAAGCTGTACAACTGATCCCGGCCGCACGGCCGTCCCGTCCCGCCGCGGCGGCGCTCCCCCCCGGGAAGCGCCGCCGCGTTCGCATCACCCCAATTCGTTGCGGCGCAGGCGTTTGCAGCCGGGTGCAGACGGGCCCTCGCGCGGCGGTCGCCCGTGTGTTACTGTGTGAGGGTGGGCAGGGAAGGCATACCGATTCTCACGGGAGGAACGAATGAGGAAGCCGGTCAGCAAGCACGCGCTGAGGCGCGCCCTGGAGCAGGCAGCCAGCGAGGGGCTGGTGCAGTGGGAAGAGCCCACGGCCGCCGTCGTCGACCGCGTCTGGCACCTGATTTCCCGCGAGGCGCTGGACGGCAAGCCCGCGACCGGCGGAACCCGGGCGGTCGCCGCCCGCCGCCGCCAGCCCGCCGCCGTCTGACCCCCGCGCGCGTCGCCGTGCCGGCGCCCAGCCATACCCCGAGCCCCGGCCACGGCCGGGGCTCGTTGCGTGGCGAGCTGCTTTTCAACCTCACCTTCCTGGGGCTGGCGGCCGCGCTGCTGGCCGCCGCCACCCGCACCGTCATGCAGGCGGCGGCGCCCGGTTCGGCCTGGCTGCTGGTGCTGCTGGTGCTGGCCGACGCCGCCGCGTTCGTGCTGCTGGCCAACCACCTGATCGTGCGCCTGGTGCTGCGCCCGGTGCAGGCCGCCGTCGCCGCCGCCGAGGCCGTGGCCGGGGGCGACTACGAGCGCCGCGCCCCGGCGGCCGAGAGCCACGAGATGGCCGCCCTTTCCCAGGCGCTGAACCGCATGACCGACCAGCTGCTCGACAACCAGCAGCGGCTGGCCGACAACGTCCGCTCCCTCGACGAGACGAATCGGCGTCTCCTGGGCACCGAGCGCGAGCTGGTGGAGGCCGAAAAGATGGCCGGCGTGGGGCGACTGGCCGCGGGCGTGGCGCACGAGATCGGCAACCCGCTGGCCGCACTGATGGGCTACGCCGCCGTGCTGCGCCGCCGCGGGGCCGACCCCGAGCTGGTGGGCGGGCTGGAGGGCGAGGCGCGCCGCATCGACCGCATCGTCCGCGGGCTGCTGGAGTACGCCCGCCCCGCGCCCCGCGAGCGAGAGCCCGTCGACGCCAACGAGTCCATCCGCCGCGCCGTCCATACCCTGCGCTCTCAGGGGCTGCTGGACGGGATCGACGTCGTCCTTCACCTCGCGGACGGACTCCCCCCGCTCAGCGGCTCTCCGCACCTGCTGGACCAGGTGTGGGTGAACCTGCTCGACAACGCGCGCCGGGCCATGGAAGCGCGGGGAACCCTCACCGTCACCACGGCGCTGGAGCAGTACCGCCCCGAGCGCCCGCTCCCCACCCGCCGCGCCGACGACCCCCCGGGAATCTCGTACGCGCACCTGCGGCGCCCCCGCGCGGCCTCCATCCGCGACCCCCACCGCATCGACTCCGACACCGAGACGCTGCGGGTGAGCGTCGAAGACACCGGCCCGGGCATCTCGCCGGAGGCGGCCGACAAGGTGTTCGACCCGTTCTTCACCACCCGCCCGCCCGGCGAGGGCACGGGGCTGGGGCTTGCCATCGTCGCGAGCACGGTGGCAGACTTCGGGGGGCGCGTAGAAGTGGCCGCCGCGCCGGGCGGCGGGGCCGCCTTCGTCCTTTTCCTTCCCACCAGGCGCCACCAGAGTTGAGCGACCGCCGGGTTCTGGTCATCGACGACGAGGCGGGGCTTCGTCACACGCTCCTGCTGATCCTTCGCGACGAGGGCTACCACGTGCTGGTGGCCGAGGACGGCGAGGCCGGGCTGCGCCTGGCGCTGGCCGAGCACCCGCAGCTGGTGCTGTGCGACGTGCGCATGCCGCGGATGGGCGGGCTGGAGTTCCTGGAGCGCTACGTGGAGGCGGGCGGCACCGCGCTGGTGGTGATGATGAGCGCCTACGGGGCCCTGGACCAGGCGGTCGAGGCCATGCGCCGGGGCGCCTACGACTACATCTCCAAGCCCTTCAACGCCGACGAGGTGATCCTCACCCTGCGCAAGGCCGAAGAGCGCGAACAGCTTCGGCGCGAGGTGGCGCGCCTCAGGAAGGAGGTGGGCGAGGTCGCCGGCTTCGAGGAGGTGATCGGCGTTTCCGCCGCCATGCGCGAGGTGACGGACCTGGCCGCGCGCGTGGCCCCCTTTCCCTCCACCGTGCTGCTGACCGGCGAAAGCGGAAGCGGCAAGGAGGCCATCGCGCGGGCGGTGCACCGGGCGTCGGCCCGGCGCGAAAAGCCCTTCGTGGCCGTCAACTGCGGCGCCATTCCCGAAAACCTGCTGGAAAGCGAGCTGTTCGGCCACGAGAAGGGCGCCTTCACGGGCGCCGACCGGGTGCACGAGGGGTTGTTCGAGGAGGCGGACGGGGGAACGCTGTTCCTGGACGAGATCGGCGAGATGCCGCTGCCCCTGCAGGTGAAGCTGCTGCGCGTGCTGCAGGAGCGCACCGTGCGCCGGGTGGGCGGCACCGGCGAGCGGGCCGTGGACGTCCGCGTGCTGGCCGCCACCGCCCGCGACCTGGTGGACGAGGTGCGCGAGGGACGCTTTCGCGAAGACCTGTTCTACCGCATCAACGTGGTGCAGGTGCACGTGCCGCCCCTGCGCACCCGCCCCGAAGACATCCCCGCGCTGGCCGCGCACTTCGTCCATCGGCACGCCCCGCGGCTGGGGATCGCCGATCCGGAGGTGTCCCGCGAGCTGTTTCCCGTCCTTGCGGCGTACACGTGGCCGGGAAACGTGAGGGAGCTGGAAAACGTGATCGAGCGCGCTCTGGTACTTTCCGGCGGGAAAGTACAGGTAGAGCACCTGCCGCCCCACGTGCGTTCGGGCCGGCCCCCGTTCGAGGTGCTTGCCGACGACGGCGACCTGTCCGTCAAGCGCCGCCTTCCCTCGCTGGAAAAGACGCTGATCTCCCGCGCCCTGGAGCGCACCGGCGGCAACCGCACGCGCGCCGCGGAAATGCTGGACCTCTCCGTCCGCGCCCTCACGTACAAGATCCGCGACTACGGGCTGGAGTAGCGATCCCGCCGAAAACGCGAGAAGCCGCCAGGGATGGCGGCTTCCTTGTATGCGAGAGGCCGGACATTCGCCTCGTCAGCAAGTTCCCTCGGCGATGGCGCCCGTCTGGTCGATCCGGAACGAGCGCAGCCCATGGCTGGCGTTCAGGGGAATGGCGCAGGCGGTGAACGAGGCAGCGCCGCCGTTGACGCCAAAGCTGTAGTACTTGCCGTCGGCGATGTTGGCGCCGCCGCCCTCCACCTCGTCGATGGTGGCC
>NZ_DASWMD010000066.1:0-33317 GCF_036399935.1 Longimicrobium sp. | reverse complement strand
GCGAGAACACTCGCGAGGCCCGCCCGTCAGTCCGATCCAGCCCGTGTCAGTGAGCCGCGGCCTCGTGTGAGCGCTGCTGCAGGTTGGGCATCATGTTCTTGATGCCGCTCAGCAGGTAGTCGATCACCTCGCCGGCCGTGTAGTCGGCCCGGTCGGCGCCGATGAAGCGGCGGAGGTTCTTCAGCTCGTCGCCGCTGGTGATCAGCGGCTTCTCCACGTAGCCGTCCGCGCGGCGCTGCCCCTTGCCGATGACCGCGAAGAGCGCGTTGCACAGGCACTTGCGCCCGGCGGTGTTTTCCAGCTCGCCGCCCTTCTTGACGTAGGTGTCCACCGGCTCGGCGGCGCAGCGGTAGTCGATGCGGCCGTTGTCGCGCTTGTACGCATAGCGCAGGTAGCCCAGGTCGCACACCCGCTTGCGCTCGGCGTACGTCTCGGGGTGCGAAAGCGTTTCGCCGATCTGCACCACCTTGAAGGGAAAGCCCGTGGGCGACGCGCGTCCGTCGGTCAGCACGTCGATACGGTCTTCCTGCGCCTGGCGGATGACGTTGCGCTTGAGTTCGGCGGTGATTCCCGACTCGTCGGAGTAGGCGAACAGGGTGCCCACCTGGATGCCCGCCGCGCCCGCCGCCAGCGCCTCGGCCAGCTTCTCGGGCGAGCCCGCGCTCCCCGCCAGCCAGAAGGGCAGGCCCAGCTCCCTCATCTTGGCCAGGTCCACCTCGTCGCGCGCGCCGTACTGGGGCTCGCCGCGCTCGTTCAGCACCAGCTCGCCGCGGGGCGGAGCGTTGTGGCCGCCGGCCGTCGGCGCCTCGATGACGAAGCCGTCCACGCGGCCCGAGGCCTTGCGCGCCATCATGGTCGCCAGCGAGTTGCTGGCGATGATGGGCAGGAAGTACGGCCGCTTGATCCCCTCGGGCGGCTGCTCCGAATGCACGCGCGGGTCGAAGGAGAGCAGCGCCGTCTCGTCGCGGCCCAGCCCCTCGACCTCCAGCTTCATGGACGCGGGCTCGTGCCGGGCAAAGCGGTCCAGCACCCCGGGGATTTCCTTGGGGATGCCGGCGCCCATCAGCACGTAGTCCACCCCGCCCAGCATGGCGCCGTACAGCGTGGCCAGGTTGGGCATCTGCACCTTGGTGAGCAGGTTGATGCCCACCACGCCGTCGTGCCCTTCCTTGGCCAGCCACACCTCGACGAAGGCCGAGAGGATGGTGAGCTGTTCGCGCACCTTGGTGACCACCTGCCGGTACATGGGGATTTCCTTGTACGGCTCGCCCGGGGCCAGGCCCTCGGGGCGGAAGTACTTCATCAGCACGTCGCCCGACACGTCGGGCCAGGGAAACGCCGCCATGGCGCGGCGCACGTGGCCGCCGATGTCGCCGTCCTGCAGCCGGCGGACGAGAAGCGAATCGATCGACGTGCCCGATACCACGCCCAGGTGGCCGCGGAGCGACACCGCCTTGGCCAGAACCCAGTTGGAAACCCCCACCCCCATCCCGCCCTGGATGATCAACGGGTGCGCGACGGATTCAGTCATGTGCTCGCTGGAGATAGGGTTGCGCATGCAGGCCCCGGGTGGCTGACGAGTGTGCCATCAGTTCCGGCAACTTGCGGTTATCCAACGACTTAGAGCCAGTAGGACCATTAAAGATGAGCGGAACTCACTCTCTGCGCAAGTCCCGCACGACTCAGGCCATCTCGTGCGGGGCCGGCGTCCCGGTTCGTAACCCGTTGCCAGCCAGGAGTTTCGGGAACGCTCAACAAACATCGTATATCGTATACGAATTCGGCGCCCGGGCCGGATCTGCTGAACCCGGGCACTGACGACCCCTGCCGTCGCACGCTCGCGGTGCACGCCACCGCCTCGTATCTTGCCCACCGTCATCAGGGATTTCCTCAGGATGGAACGATGGGACAGATCGCACCGGCCACGCTCGAGGGGTGGTACGCGCTTCACCAGGTGTTCTCGGCCGACTGGGCCGGGCTTCGCGCGCTGGCCCCGGAGCAGCGCGCCGGGATCGCGGCGGAAGCTGCCGCGCTCTTCACCGAGCTGGCCGAGGGAGCGGACGGGGGATGGAGCGCCGCCTTCCGGCTGGTGGGCGGCGGGGGCGACTGGCTGTTCGTGCACTTTCGCCCCACCCTCGACGAGCTGGCCGAGGTGCAGCGCCGCGTCAGCGACAGCGCCCTGGGCGTGCACCTGTACCGCGAGTACGACTACCTGTCGGTGACCGAGGCGGGGCTGTACCACGCCACCGCGCAGGCCGCCCAGGAGGCGAAGCCCGGATCGGACGAGTACAAGCGGATCCTCCAGGAGGCGATGGAGGCCGAGGGCGCGGCGGCCCACGTGAAGTCGCGGCTGTATCCGCAGGTGCCCGAAGGGATGCGCTACCTGTCGTTCTATCCCATGAGCAAGCGCCGGGGCGAAACCCTCAACTGGTACGCGCTTCCCGTGGACGAGCGCAGCCGGCTGATGCGCGAGCACGGGATGACGGGGCGCACCTTCGCGGGCCGTGTGTTCCAGGTGATCACCGGCAGCATCGGGCTCGACGACTGGGAATGGGGCGTCACCCTGTTCGCCCGCGACCCGCTGGAGTTCAAGCGCATCGTCACCGAGATGAGGTTCGACGAGGCGAGCGCGCTGTACGGCGAGTTCGGCCAGTTCTTCACCGGCATTCGTTTTGCGCCTGGCGAATGGCCGGAGGTGCTGGGATCGCGCCCGCGCGGCGGCTGAACCGGCCGCTTCGCCGGCGGCGGCCCGGGCCCGGATTCCGGGGCCGGGCCTTTTTGCGGGCCGCAGTCCACGCGAGAGCACACCACCGGGGCGGAGTTCTGGCCGAACCCTGCCCGTCCCCCGTACATTTCCCGGATGAACTGGACAACTCCCCTCGACGTCGTCGGCCGCACCACGGTCGGCCTGCTCTCGGACTTCGGCCGCTTCAGCCGTTTCGTCTACGAGGCGGGCCGCTCCATGGGCGACGTAGGCACGTGGCTGGGGCTGACCGTGCTGCAGATGCGCAAGCTGGGGGTGAACTCGCTCCCCATCGCACTCTTCCTGTCGGCGTTCACGGGAATCGTGATGGCGCTGCAGGCCTCGTACACCTTCACCGGCGCCATCCCGCTGTACTTCGTGGGCACGCTGGTGGGGAAGACGGTGATGCTGGAGCTGGGGCCCGTGCTCACGGGGCTGGCGCTCTCCGGCCGCATCGGCGCCAACATCGCGGCCGAGCTGGGGACGATGCGCGTTTCCGAGCAGATCGACGCGCTGGAAACCATGGCCTACAACCCGGTGTCGTACCTGGTGGTGCCGCGGGTGGTGGCCGGCACGCTGATGGTGCCCGTCATCGTCACCTTCGCCAACGTGGTGGGCATCGCGGCCGGGTGGATCACGGCGCTGAACATGCTCGACATGAGCAGCGAGCAGTTCCAGTTCGGGCTGCGGCTGTTCTACGACCCGTTCGACGTGACGTTCTACATCATCAAGTCCATTTCCTTCGGGTTCGTGGTGACCATCGTCGGCTGCTACCAGGGCTTCAACACGCAGGGCGGCGCCGAGGGCGTGGGCGTGGCCACCACGCGCGCCGTCGTCATCGCCAGCGTGCTCATCCTGGTGCTGGACGCCTTCTGGGCCGCAACCCTGCTGCAGCAGTGAGCATCGAGCTGACGAACATCCACAAGGCGTTCGGCCCCAAGAAGATCCTCCGGGGGCTGTCGCTGAACGTGGAAGAGGGCGAAACCGTGGCCCTGGTGGGCTTTTCGGGGGCGGGCAAGTCGGTGACGCTCAAGCACATCGCCGGGCTGCTGATGCCCGACCAGGGCAGTGTGGTGGTGGACGGCAACGAGGTCCCCACCATGAAGCGCGAGGACCTGTACAAGCTGCGGCTGGAGATGGGCTACGTGTTCCAGTTCGCCGCGCTCTTCGACAGCATGACCATCCAGGAGAACGTGGAGATGGGGCTGGTGAAGAAGGGCGGCGTGGGGCGCAAGGAGATCGCCGAGCGCGTCAGCGAGTCGCTGGACCGGGTGGGCCTCAAGGGGTTCGAGAACCGCCTTCCCTCCGAGCTATCGGGCGGGCAGCGCAAGCGGGCCGGCCTGGCGCGGGCCATCGCGTACCGCCCCAAGTACCTGCTGTACGACGAGCCGACGAGCGGGCTGGACCCGGTGACCACCGAGGTCATCGACCGGCTGATCCTGAAGATGAAGGAAGACCTGGGGGTCACCAGCCTGGTGATCACCCACGACATGAAGAGCGCGTACAACGTCAGCGACCGCATCGCCATGCTGTACGAGGGCGTGGTGGTGGAAGAGGGAACCCCGGACCAGATCCGCAACTCGTCGAACCCCATCGTGCGGGGCTTCGTCGAGGGCCGCCCCGAGATGATCGAGGAGGCCACGCGGGCGGCGGCCGAGGACGGCGAGCACCGGGGGACGGGGGACGAGCGGAACGTGGATCACGGACACCGCGGGCCACCTGGCCTGCAGCGGAGGGACCGATGAGGCTGAAGAACGAGGCGATGGTGGGACTGGTGGTGATCCTGGGGATCGTCACCGCCGTGGCGGGAGCGGTGTGGCTCAGCGGCCGCAAGTGGGGCGGCTCGGACCGCGTGGTCACCGCGTCGTTCAGCAACGTCGGCGCGCTGACCGTGGGCAACCCGGTGAAGTACCGCGGGGTGAACATCGGGCGGGTGGCCAAGATCGACCTGGCCCCGCGCGGAACGGGCGTGTACGTGGACCTGGAGATCACCCAGGACATCACCATGCCCAACGACCCGGGGGTGCTGCTTTCCAGCGAGTCGATGTTCGGCGGCTGGCAGGCGGTGATCGTGTCGCAGCCCGACTTTCCCGACCTGGCGTTCACCACCGCGCCCCGGCGCGACGTGCTTCCGGGGGCGTCGCTCCCGGACATCACCGAGCTCACCGCCGTCGCCGCGCGCATTGCCAGCGACATCGAGCTGCTCTCGGAACGCATCCAGATCGCGTTCACCCCCGAAACGGCGGTGAAGATCCGCGAGACCATCGAGAACGTGGAAGGCGCCACCGAGCAGCTGAGCGGCTTCATGGGCGCCCAGATGGAAACCTACGGAAAGGTGGGCACCAACGTGCTCGCCACCACCGAGAACATCCGCCTGGCGTCGGTCGAGGCCCGGCAGACGATGGCGGCGGTGCGCGGCAGCATGCAGGGCGGCGACGTGCAGGCCATCATGGCCAACGCCCGCCGGGCCAGCGAGAACTTCGCCGCGCTCAGCACCGAGCTGCAGGGTGCCGCGTCGGGCGTGCCCGGGCTGGTGACCAGCGCCAACACCACCCTGGGCACCTTCGGCCAGACGGCCACCACGCTCAACGAGATGCTGGCCGGCATGCAGCCCGGGCTGGCGGAGATCGCGCCGACCATCGCCGAGGCACGCGCGGCCATGACCTCGTTCAACACGCTGCTGACCAGCCTGCAGAGCCAGGAGGGCTCGCTGGGCCGCCTGCTGACCGACCCGGCGCTGTTCGAGGAGACGCAGCGGCTGATCGTGACCATGCAGCGGCTGATGGCCGACATCCAGGCCAACCCCGGCAAGTACGTGGGCGAGCTGCAGGTGTTCTGACGTCCATGGCGCTGGTCGTACAGAAGTTCGGGGGTAGCTCGGTCGGGTCGCCGGAGCGCGTTCGCGCGGTGGCGGCCCGCGTGGCGCGCGCGCGGCGGCGGGGGGACGACGTGGTGGTGGCCGTCTCGGCCATGGGCGACACCACGGACGACCTGATCATGCTCGCCGGGGCCGTCACCGGGTCCGACCGGGTGGCGGCGGAGCATCCGCGCGAGATGGACATGCTGCTGACGGCGGGCGAGCGCATCTCGATGGCGCTGCTGGCGATGGCCATCTGCCGCGAGGGGGTGGAGGCGCGCTCGTTGACCGGCAGCCAGGCGGCCATCATCACCGACCAGACGCACACGGCGGCGCGCATCGTGGAGGTGCGCGCCGAACGCGTGCGCGAAACGCTGGATGCGGGCGCGGTCGCCATCGTCGCGGGCTTCCAGGGCGTCAGCACGGCGCGCGAGATCACCACGCTGGGCCGCGGCGGATCGGACACCACCGCCGTGGCGCTGGCGTGCGCGCTGGGGGCGGACCGGTGCGAGATCTACACCGACGTGGACGGCATCTTCACCTGCGACCCCCGGCGCGTGCCCGGCGCGCGGCGCATCCCCCGGATCTCGCACGCCGAGATGCTGGAGATGGCCACCGCCGGCGCGCAGGTGATGCATGCGCGCGCCGTGGACATGGGCGCGCGCTACGGTGTGGACATCCGCGTGCTGTCGTCGTTCGTCGACACGCCGGACGGCGACGAGAGCACGCGCGGCACCCTGATCACCAAGAACCCGACGGGCATGGAAGACCTGGTCCTCACCGGCATCGCGTCGTCGCGCGGGCACGCCAAGCTGATCATCCGCGGCCTTCCCGCGGGAATGCGAACGCCCACGGACCTGCTCGTGGCCTTGGCCGAGGCGGGCGTCAGCGTCGATATGATCACCGAAACGCCCGAGGTGGCCGGCGGGGTGGTGGTGCAGCTGACCATCCGCGAGGACGACGTGGTGAGGGCGCGCGAGATCGCGGAGCGGGTGGGGACCGCGCTCGGCGGCGTGGGCGCCATCGAGGCGCGCACCGGGCTGGCGCGCATCGCCCTGGTCGGTAGCGGCATGCACGGGCGGCCGGGGGTGTACGCGGCGGCCTTCCGCACGCTGCTGTCCGTCGGCGTGGAGGTAGAGGCGGTTTCGACGTCCTCCATCTCAATCACCCTGCTGGTTCCCGACGACCGCGAGGACGAGGCGCTGCGGGCGCTTCATGCCGGCTTTGGGCTGGACCGGGCCGTGGCGGGCGCCGCCTGATGCACGTCGCGCTGCTGGGCGCCACCGGCGCCGTGGGCCGCACCATGCTGCAGGTGCTCGCCGAGCGCGGCCTGCGCATCGAGCGTCTCACCGTGCTGGCGTCCGCGCGTTCCGCCGGGCGGGCCATCGAGTGGGGCGGGCGCGAGTGGACCTGCCAGGCGCCCGCGCCGGGGCTGTTCCGCGGCGTGGACTTCGCCCTGTTCTCCGCCGGCGCGGATCGGTCGAAGGAGTGGGGGCCGCGCGCGGCGGACGAGGGCGCCATCGTGATCGACAACTCGTCCGCGTGGCGGATGGATCCGCAGGTGCCGCTCGTGGTTCCCGAGGTGAACGCCGCCGCCGCGCGCGAACGGCCGCGGGGGATCATCGCCAACCCCAACTGCTCCACCATCCAGATGGTCGTGGCGCTGGAGGCCATCCGCCAAGCGGCGGGGCTGACGCGGGTGATCGCGACCACGTACCAGTCGGTCAGCGGGGCGGGGGAGACGGGGCGCGACGCGCTTCGCCAGGAGTTGGTGGGGGAGTCGGGCGAGTCGCCGTTCGCGCGGCCCATTGCGGGGAACGTGGTGCCGCAGATCGGCGATTTCGACGAGGAGGGGTGGACGGGGGAGGAGCGCAAGATGGTGAACGAGACGCGCAAGATCCTCTCGCTCCCCGACCTGCCGGTCGCGGCCACCTGCGTTCGCGTGCCGGTGGACGTCGGCCACTCGGTGCAGGTGACGGTGGAGACCGAGCGCGACCTGTCAGTGGAGGAGGCGACGCGCGCGCTCGCGGTGTTCCCCGGCATCGTGGTGCAGGGCGGGGCGGATGCGTATCCCACGCCGCTGGAGCTGGCGGGGCGCGACGAGGTGTTCGTCGGGCGGGTGCGGCGCGATCCGTTCCTGCCGCGCACGCTTCACCTGTGGGTGGTGGCGGACAACCTGCGCAAGGGCGCCGCGACCAACGCCGTGCAGATCGTGGAGGAGCTTACGCGTGCCTAAGCGCCGCCGCGGAGGCAGCGCCCGTGCCCGGGCCGTCATCGAGACCAGTGCCGGCGGTGTGATCTACCGCTGGAACGACGGCCGCGCGCACGTGCTGCTGATCCGCGACGCGTACCACCACTGGGGCTTTCCCAAGGGGCACGTCGAAGAGAGCGAGAGCGCGGCCGAGGCGGCGCTGCGCGAGGTGGCGGAAGAGACGGGACTCACCGAGCTGCGCCTGGGGCCGCGGCTGCGCACCATCGACTGGTTCTTTCGCTTCCGCGGCAAGCTGATCCACAAGTTCTGCCACTTCTACCTGATCGAGTGCCCGGCGGGCGAAACCTGCCCGCAGCAGGAGGAGGGCATCACGGAGTGCATCTGGCTGCCCCTGGATGAAGCCATCCAGTCCATCTCGTACGACAACGCCCGCGAGGTGCTGGTCCTGGCCGCCGAACGCCTGCTGGACAACGATACTGAGCCCGTCGACGAACTGGACGCCGATGCGGAGGTTGCTCATCGCCCCCGCCTCGTCGGAGCGCCGGACCACGCGCTGGACCCCCGCGGTTCCTGATCGGCTTACATCGATCGACAGGGCTCCCCGCCTGAGTTGATCCGCGCCCACTCGTCGGCCGCGGTGGACGCTTCCCGCCTCAGGACGAGCTCGGGTCGGAGGTGCCGTTCTTGGTCGACCTCCCTCTCGGACACTTCGATGATCCGCCCTGCCGCACCGTTCTCCCGCATCCGCCGCTTTCTTCCCTGGCTTGCCTTGGTGCTTGGGCTGCTGGGATTTTTGTACGCGTTCGCGGGCATGGCGATGGCCGGCTCGTTCCAAGTAGCAGGGATGTGGGCGGGGCACTGGTGGCGGGTCGCGGTCATCTACGAGATCATCGCGGGCGCCTGCTTGCTGTTGTGCGTTGGGGCCGCCGCCGTCCTGATTCGACGCGCCTGTAAGCGGGCGCGTTACGGCTGAGCGTCAATCCGCCATTCTGGCTGCGGATGATCTCGGGAGTTGGTGCTCGCGGTTGACTCGCTGTGTGGGGAGGGCATTTGTGACCGCTGCCGCGCCCGGGCTGGTACGTATCCGCAGCTAGATCCTTCGGCCCGCGTGGGGTGGTGTGCGGGCGAGTGCGGGGCGCCTGGGCCTCAGGATGACACGGTGCGTGGCTCATCCTCCGCGTGGTGCACCGGGCTGGCTCCCTTCCCCCGCGCGGTTTGCGGGGGAAGGGTTGGGGATGGGGGGCGCCGGCCCTCGCACAACAGCAAAGGCCGCCCCTCGCGAGGCGGCCTTTCGTGCGTTCGCCGGCGGCTGGTCAGCGGGCGCGGCGGTTGCGCAGGTGGTCGGCGACCATCATGCCGAGGGGCAGCGCCCACGTCGCGTGGCTGATGGCCCGGCTGGTGCCCGTGCTGCGCCCGCCGTAGCGGCGCGCCGCCCAGTTGGCCGCGCCCATCAGCATCATCGTCTTGGCGTCGCGGCGCGTCGGCCGCAGCATTCCCAGTAGACCCATCTTCGCATCCCTCCGCTGTAAGCCCCTAAGTGCTTGGAGCGGAGTGGCTTATGCACGATGCGCGCCAGTCCGGCGCACCCTCCGCTCTGGCCCGTGCGCCCCTCGGGTACTACTGTACCAGCCCGCCATCACGTTTCCGTGCCTTCAGAATCGATGATCGACAATCCATCCGACAGCTTCAATTGGCGTGCGTTCCATTGGGTGATCGTGCTGCTGGTGGTGGGGTTCTTCCTGTACAGCGTGCAGAGCATCCTCAACCCGTTCATCCTGTTCCTGCTGCTGCTGTTCCTGATGCAGCCGTACTCGGGAACGCGGCACCACCTGCTGATCGTGACTGCGGCGGTGGGGCTGACGATGATGTGGATCCTCCATACGACGGGGTTCCTGCTCGCGCCCTTCGTGCTGGCGGTGGTGCTGGCCTACCTGCAGCACCCGCTGGTGGCGCGGCTGGAGCGGCGGAAGATCTCGCGCAACACGGCCACGATGCTCCTGGCGCTGCCCGCGCTGGCGATCATCTTCCTGGTCTTCTTCCTGGGCATCCCGGCGTTGAGCGCACAGATCGCGGAGTTCATCCGCGGGACGCCGCAGCTGATCCAGACGGCGACACTGCGGCTGGAGCAGTGGCAGGCCACACTCGCGACACGCGACCTGCCGGGCGTGGATGAGCAGGTGCTGCTGGGGCAGCTGAAGTCCATCCAGCCGGAAGAAGTGATGGCGTGGATGCAGCAGCGGCAGGCGGTGCTGGCGAACGGAATCTGGCGCGGCGTGCTCGGCCTGGGACGCGGGCTGGGAACGGTGCTCACGCTGCTGGGCTACGTGTTCCTGACGCCGATCCTGACCTTCTACCTGCTGCGCGACTGGCCCAGCATCGTGGCGCGCCTTCGCGACCTGATCCCCACGGCGTACCGCGAGCGCGTGGTGGCGTTCACCACCGAGTACGACCGCCTGCTCGCCAGCTACATGCGAGGGCAGCTGATCGCGGCGGCGGCGGTGGGCGTGCTCACCTGGCTCGGCTTCATGCTGCTGGGCTTTCCGTACGCGCTGCTGCTGGGCGTGGTGGCCGGCGTGTTCAACGTGGTGCCGTACATGGGGCTGGTCGCCAGCCTGATCCCGGCGCTGATCATCGCCATCTTCTCCAACGACATCCTGTGGAGCCTGGGGAAGATCGGCATCGTGTTCGCCGTGGTGCAGGTGCTGGACAGCGCCGTGCTGGGCCCCAAGATCGTGGGCGAATCGGTGGGGCTGCACCCCGTGTGGGTGATCCTGGCGCTGTCGGTGTTCGGCTTTTTCCTTGGGTTCCTGGGACTGCTGATCGCGGTTCCGCTCGCCGTGCTCATCAAGCTGCTGGTGCACCACGGGATGGCGCGCTACCGCTCGTCGGCCCTGTTCCGCGGCGAGCACCCCCTGGTCGCCCTCGACTGACCCTCTTGGAGGTTTCGCATGACTCGTTTCCTGATCGTTGCCGCCCTGCTGCTCGCATTCGCTCCCGCCGCCGATGCGCAGGCCCGGTCCACCGGTTCCACGCGCGCGACACGAGCGGTGGCCACGGTGGAGGCATCGCGCACCCCGTTGACTGAGTCGCCGTCCGTCGTGCAGGCGGCGGCGCCCGCGCGGATGGACCTGCCGCGTGCGGAATCGCGCTCGGTGGACGTGGAGCGGCGCGTGGAGATGCGCTCCACCGCGTACTGCCTGCGCGGGACCACGCGGACGGGCGTGCGCGTGCGCGACGGCATCGCGGCGGGCGACCCCAACGTGCTGCCGCTGGGCTCCGTGGTGCGGGTGTCGCACACGGACGGGCGGCTGATCGGGGTGTTCGTGATCATGGACACGGGCGGCGCGGTGCGCGGCAACAAGATCGACCTGTGGTTCAGCAGCTGTGCCGAGGCGGAGGACTGGGGAATTCGCTCAGTAGTAACCGAGGTGCTGGATATCGGCCGCGCCTCGTAACGACGACGCGCCGCCCGGATTGCGAAACGGGCCGCGGACGGCGAGACTGTGCGGATGAACGACGTCCTGAGAATCGTCCTCCCCGTGCTGGCCATCGCCGGCTGCCTGGCGCTGCTGAACCGGCTGGTCCGCTCGGCGGCCCGGCTGGGGCTCGCCTGGATGGAATCCACCGCGGCGGCGGGCCTGGCGGAGGTCAGCGAGCGTCGCGGCGACATCACGGGCCTGATGGAGCGCCGCCAGTCGGAGCAGGGGATCCGCCGCAATCGCCGCAAGGAAGTGGTGGTCGCCGCCGGCTACCTGCTCCTGCTGCTGGTTCCGCCGCTGGCGGGTGTGGCGCGCGAGGTCTACGCCGCAGGCGCACTCCTGTGGGTCCTCCCCAAGCGCCGCATCGTCGTTTCAGAAAGCCTGCGCCAGTCGACGCGAGCAGATCGCATGCAGCAGTGAGGGGACGGGGGCGGGACCATGGCCGATGACAGGAGCGGCGGCACCCGCGGGTGCCGCCGCTCCTTGTGGCCAGCCCTCGTCCGCGCGTGAGCCGCTGGCGGGGCGCCTCACGGCTCGGCTCAGCAGCCGTTGAGCGAGCACTCCTCATACGATTGGCACGGCCCCCACACGCACGAGTAGTCGCAGCCGGTCCAGTCGTAGTAGGTTCGGCAGCCCTGCACGCCGCTCCCACATCCAGCGTTCGGATCACTCCCGCCGGGGCCGCACGGCGTGGTGCCGGTTCCACCTCCCGTCCCGGTGCCAGTACCGTCGCACGACGTGCCGGTGCACACGGCGGAACAGTCGATGTCCTGGCATGTTTGGCACGAGTTGTAACCGTCGACCGTGCCGCGCCCGTCATTTTCGTCCGCGGTGGTAAACGACTCCACCGCCAGGTCTTCCAACTGCAGCTTGAGCTTCTTCATGGAGGCCTCCATGTGGAAATGAAGTGGGGCGAAGGCCGCAGAAAGCGGCGGATCATGTTACCGTGCTGCTTGATGAGGGTTCCCCTTGGGACATATTCTGCTACAAAACAGCCCCGCCGTGCGGCGGGGCTTGACGGGTGGGACGGAGAAGCTTGCCTACCGCTGCAGCCAAACTGCGGTGCCGCCTTTGCCGTCATTTCGCGTCTCGTCCGCGTCGTACACCTCGGTGCTCAGCCCGCCGATGGTGCCGCTGCCCACCAACTGCACCAGCTGCCAGCTCCGGGGCCTGGGATTGGAGACCCCGTCGACGTTGTACGCCGCCCAGTAGCTGGAGAACTTCAGCGAGCCGTACAGCTGCTGGCCCGTGAGCCCGGGCTCGTAGCCCACGTACAGGCCGGGGACGTACCCGGCGTCCGCGACGGCTGTGTACCAGGCGTTGCAGTAGCCGATCACGTCGGCGGAACTGGCGTCGTTCGAGACCGATTCCAGGTCGCACCACACGTTGACGCCGGGCGGAAAGCCGATCTGCTGCGAGAACTTGGCGGCGTTGGCCCCGTACTGCTGGCCGAGGTCGGCGGTGGGCTGCCACCCCGGGTTCAGCACGTGCTGCACGGGCATCAGGCCAAAGCCCTGGTCCAGCAGGATCTCCGCTTCGGCCGCCGTCAGGTCGCGCGAGGCCATCTGCGTTCGCCCTACGTAACGCAGCGCAAAGCGGTACCCGGCGTCCCAGAACGCCTTGGCCGCCGCCGCGTTGATGGGGGTGTTGGCGTCGAAGCCGCGGAGTCCCGCGGGTGCGGGGGTAACGTTTCCGGTGAGTGGCATGGAAGGCTCTCTTGGCGCGGGGTGGGCGGGCCGGGTAGGGTGCAACGCGAGGCCGCTACGAACAATAGCCGCCATCTCCCACACAAACAACAGCCATTGTGTCAATGTTTGGGCACCGGCTCGATCAGCGTTGCGGGAGGGCCTCCAGCGAGGCGCGCAGTTCCGCCGCGAGCGCCGCGTCACCGTTCACGAACGAGGTCCACGAGACGGAGAGCCCCTTCCGCTTTCCCTTCGGCACTAGCTGCACGCCCTCGGGCGAGATCGTCACCGTGTAGGTGGCGCCTTCGATGTCCAGCTCACGCTTGATGGGCTTGTCGAGCTTAGTCGCCATGTTCCGCGTACCGGGCTGCGGGTTTCGAGCGGCGCGTGCGGACGCTGGCGGGCGGGGCCGCTGCCAGTGCCTCCTGGTATCCGCGGATCGCCTTCGGGATCGTGCCCTCGGATTCCGGCATCAACTCCAGCTTCAGGATGCGCCCTACCGCTTCGGCATACCGCTGCAACGTGGAGAGGCGGATGTCCTCAGCATGGTTCTCCATCCGGCTGATGGCGGACTTGTGCGTCCCCAGTCGCTCGGCAAGCTGCGCCTGCGTGAGCTTGGCATCCTCGCGCGCCACTCTGAGCATATGGCCCAGGTGGAACGCCTGGTAGCCTCTCTCGTACGCTTCAGCAAATTCGGGATCGCTCAACGCGCGTTCGGCGGTCCACCGATCCAGGTCATTCATGCTGGTTCTTCCTGTTCAGGTATTCGCGACGCCGCTGGTGTGCCAGCTCAATTTCCAGCGGGGGAATTCGTTCCGTCTTCTTGCTGAACGCAGTCAGTACGACGATCACGCGTGCACCGTCCAGAAAGCTCAGCAGTCGGTACGCATCTCCGCCATACTGCACCCGCACTTCCCACGGATGCTCCGTCCCGCGCAGCTTCTTCAAGAATGTGGTGGAGACGCGGTCCGATGTCAGGACGTCCTGCAGCACCCAACGGATTTTCGATGCCGCCTTCAAAGGCAGTTGGGCCAGGAACTCGTCGACCGGCGAGCGCCCGGACCGGGTGCGGTAGAACTCGATCTCACGCATCCGAAGTTAACGTTGATGTGAACCGCGCGGAAGGCTTTCGCGGGAGACAAGTGGACGAAGTGCCATCCTGTCGAGCGCGGCATACCCGCCGCAAGGTGCAGCGTAAACTCCGTCGCGCCTGTGGCTTGGAAGGGGCGAGCCTCGCACGCCAGCGAGCGTGCGAGGGCCGATGTGGACGCGAAAAGCCCCGCCCGGAAGGTCCGGGCGGGGCTCTCGACCGTCGAACCAGGTTCACATTAGTGGCGGGAGCGGCACACGAGTTCGCCTGCGCGGCGGATGAACTCGCGAGGTGGCGCGACCGTCCCTTCGAAGTACGCGCACTCTTCGGTAGCAGAGCCAGACACCGCCGCGAAGCCGCGACGTCCACCGCCGGAAAGCTGGAGCGTTATCTGCCGCGGCTCCGGAAACCCCAGTTCCTGGAGCGACGCTGCAAAACGCCCGTGTTGGGCGTGATGCCGAGCCTGGTACACCGCCAGCAGGCGCAGCACGGCTCGTACGTCATCCATGTCGTCGTGACCGTGCTCGCCGTGTGCGTGCCCGTTGGAGCGAGGCGGCCCCGCTTCCTGTGCAAGTGCGGGCACTGTGACAGCCAGGCTGGCCACGAGGGCCGGAATGATCCATCGGTTCATGGAGTAGCCTCCTTGATACAAGCGGGATACGTGCTACTGCGGACACCATCGGCGAAGGCCGTAGGCAGAGCGCCCGTCCTCCACCACGGACGATATTCGCTCCTCGATCACGTATGGGCAGCCATCTTTGAACGTGAGCGGAAGCCGGCCACCCGGAGGCGCCAGCGAGCCGAGGTAGCCACGCCGGGCATGCACGAGATCCGTGACCGTCTCTCCGCCCTGCAGCGGGCGGAGCAGCCACGCGACGCTGTCGGGCGCCAGTGCAACGTCGGCGTATGGCGGTACGGTTTCCGGCCACGCCGGATACTGATCTTCCCAACGTCGCGCACCGAGCGGCGGCGCGGGTCCGGCGGCGGCGCGGAATGCGTTCAGGACGCGCTGGCGCTCCGTCCGATCCACCTGGATGGGCTCGGCGTCGACACGGTGTGCCGCCAGGAGCCGGAGGCCGGAATCGAAAAAGCAGACGCCAGTAAGAAATTGTGACGGGACGACCAGCAGCCCGGAAGCGACGGCATCCCAGCTACGCCGGTAGTAGGCCAGGTACGGGTCCGAAGGCGGAAGCCCCGTGAACGGCGGCATGCGGTGCAGGTTGTTGCGAATCGTGCCGAGCGTGGCGGTGTCGATCTCGGCCTCCCTGAGCGAGGCCCGCGTCAACCTTAGCGCCGTCCGCTCGCCCGGGTCGTCCGACGCGAGGTGCATGGCGCCACTTTCGGAGAACAGCACGCCGCCCGCGAAGCCCGCGACGTGCAGCACGGCGTACGGGCCCGGATCGGACTCGGTGACACGCAGCCGCTGCACGAACCGCCCATCAGGGGTGAAAACGTGCAGGCGGCCGAGTTCCATTACGCCGAGCTGGCCGTTGTCCAACAGAGCCAGCTGGTTGTAGACGGGCCGGGCACCATGGCTGCCGCCCAGCTCCTCGAACTCGCCGGGGCCGCCGCCCAGCCGTCCGAACGAGGAGAGGCGCATGCCCGCGGAGTCGAAGACCGCAACTCCCCCGTTGTAGGCGTCCAGCACGTAGAGCCGGCGGGCGGCAGGGTGCCACACCGCGCCCACGACCCTCCCTAGCGGCGAGCGCTGCTCGTCCCCGATGACCACGTTTGGGGAAAAGCGCAGCGCGGCGTCGCGCACCGGGCGTGGCGTCGCGGCCTGGACGGCACGTTCGCATTGGGCGGCGAGGTCTGTGCCCCGCGTGGCTCCCCTCTCGGGGCTACAGGCGCCAGCAAGGCACGCAATGCCCAACACGACGCCGGCTGCGCAGGCATGCTGAAGGGGGTGGATCCCCTTCAGCATACGTGGGCGCGGATTCACTCCTCCCCGACGAAGCCGCATGACCCCCGCTTCATCGTGTTGTTCTCGTAGTAGCAGCAGTAGTAGTAGGATCCGCTTTCCACACAGCACCACCCGGTCGCAAGATGGCACGCGTACGCGGGCTTGGCGGCCAGCACCCCGGCCGCAGCGACGATGGCCAGTGACAACGCGCGCATTCTCCGCTCTGACATGGAGCCTCCAGGAAAGAAGGGGGTTGGTTGCCAGCATTGTTACCGCGTGCCCGTGGTGCTGGCCTGCCACGGGTAGCCCAGGACGGTGAGATCGTCCGGCTGTGGGATTCCGGTAAAGGCGTGCACGATCCGCCCGGTCGAGTCGGTTTGCACGAACAGGGGGAGTCGCTGGACGAAGCGCAGATCACGAGTGGAGCGCTGAAGCCGCACCGGCTGAACCCCGGTGCCGAACAGGGCAGCGCTGTCGGGGGTGAATGCAGTGCTGTTTGTGAGTGCGTAGATGGGAAGTGCGCCCGGAGCGCGTGCGCTCGCAAATTCGTTCAGTCGCGAGGCGGCGGGCGTGCATGCGGTGCACGAGGTCTCGAAAAAATAGATGAGTGCCGGGTGCTGCAACTGGGCCGGAGCTCCGGTTACGGTAGAAACGGGCAGGAAACCCGCCCGCAATCCCAGCAGCTCGGGAGCCCATCCGCCCCGCGCGCCGGCCAGCCGCGTCCAGAGCACCACCCCGAAAAGTCCGATGCTGGCTGCCAGCATCGCCCGTGAAAGCAGGCCGGCGCTACGTTTTGTGCGTGTCATTCCGTCCTCGATCGCAACGGGAAATGCGTCTTCAATAGAGTATGTCCGCATCGCCCCGCCATCAAGAGTTTCGTGCCTGCCCCGGCCAGGAACGACCGAAGCCCCGCCCGGAGCTAATCCGGGCGGGGCTTTGTGCGAAGCGGATCAGGTCAGTAGGCCTTGATCTCTTCGATGGCGGCGAGCACGTCCTCGGGCTCGGGGAGGATGGCGCGCTCCACCTGCGGCGCGTAGGCCACCCAGGTGTCCATCGACGCCACGCGCTTCACCGGCGCGTCCAGCCAGGGGAACAGGTCGTCGGCGATGCGGGCCGCGATCTCGGAGCCGATGCCCCACGAGAGCGAGTCCTCGTGCGCCACGATCACCCGGTTGGTCTTCTTCACCGACTCGGCGATGCTTTCCATGTCGAAGGGCGCCAGCGAGCGCAGGTCGATCACCTCGGTGCTGATGCCGTGGCGCTCCTGGGCCACCTTGGCGGCCACCAGCGACCGCTGCACGAGCGCGCCGCAGGCGACCACCGTGACGTCGGTGCCCTCGCGCACCTTCTTCGCCTTGCCGAAGGGGATCATGAAGTTGGGGCCGGGATACTGGCCCTTGTTGTACACCTGCCGGTACAGGTGCTTGTGCTCCAGGAACAGCACCGGGTCTTCGCAGCGGATGGCCGTGCGCAGCAGCCCCGCCGCATCCGTCGCGTTGGACGGCAGCACCACCCGCAGACCGGGGCAGTGCGCGAACAGGCTTTCGCCCGTCTGCGAGTGGTAGATGCTGCCGCCCTTCAGGTATCCGCCGTACGTGGTGCGGATGACCACCGGGGAGGCGAAGGTGTTGTTGCTGCGGTACCGCATGGTGGCCAGCTCGCCGCGGATCTGCATCATCGCCGGCCAGATGTAGTCGAAGAACTGGATCTCGACCACCGGCTTCAGGCCGCGCAGGGCCATCCCGATCGCCCGGCCCACGATGTTGGCCTCCGCGAGGGGCGAGTTGAACACGCGCGTGCCGCCGAACTCGCGCTGCAGCCCGGCCGTCACCTTGAAGACGCCGCCCTTGCCCTTGACGTCGTTGATCATCTCCTCGCGGCTGACGTCGGCCACGTCCTCGCCGAACACCACGATCCGCGGGTCGCGGCGCATCTCGTCGCGCAGGGTGGAGTTGATCAGGTCCACCATCGTCGTCTCGCCGCCCGACGGCCGCGGATCGTCCTCGGTGTCGAACTGTTCCGCCGTGGGGTCCACGTCGGGCGAGAACAGGTACAGCATGGCCGTCGACGGGTCCGGCTGCGGGGAGGCCAGCGCCTCGTCCGTGGCGCGCTGCACCTCGGCGTTCACCTCGGCCTCCATCTGCGCCAGCTCGTCCGCCGTGGCCATCCCCAGCTCCACCAGGCGCGTGGCCGTGCGGGTGATGGGGTCGCGGAGGGCCTCGTCGGCGCGCATGGCGTCGGTCTTGTAGAACTTCTCGTCGTCCGAAAGCGAGTGGCTGTACGGGCGGATGACCTTGGCGTGCACCAGCGCGGGGCCCTTGCGGCTGCGGGCGTACTCCACCGCGCGGCCCATCACCTCGTGGCTTTCCCAGACGTCGGTGCCGTCGCAGGTCTGGATGTACAGGTCGGGAAAGCCGACGACCAGCTTGCTGATGCTGCCGCCGGCCGTGTTCACCTCCACGGGGACGGAGATGGCGAACTCGTTGTCCTCGACGATGTAGACGACGGGGAGCTTGAGGTTGCTGGCCGAGTTCAGGCTTTCCCAGAACTCGCCCTCGGAGGTGGTGCCGTCGCCCGTGGTGACGAACACCACCTCGTCGCCGTGCGCGCGGGTGGCCTCCACCAGCGGCTCGCCCAGCTTCTGCGAGCGGACGCCCGCCTCGGCCGTGCCCACCGCCTGCAGGAACTGCGTCCCGGTGGGCGACGAGGTGCTGACGATGTTCAGCTTGTGGTGGCCCCAGTGAGAGGGCATCTGCCGACCGCCCGACGATGGGTCGGCCTCGGCGCCCACGGCCTGCAGCAGCTGGTCGAGCGCCGTCATCCCCAGCGCCAGCGAGAACGCGCGGTCGCGGTAGTAGAAGTAGAACCAGTCGTACCCCGGGCGGGCGTGCGCCGCGGCGGCCACCTGGATGCCCTCGTGGCCCGCGCCGGAGATCTGGAAGAAGATCTTGTTCTGCTGCTTGAGCTGGATTTCCTTGTCGTCGAGACGGCGGGAAAGCAGCATCGTGCGATAAAGTCCGAGCAGCGTCTCGCGGTCCAGCGCGGGCGCGGCGTCGGCTTTGGGCTTCTTCTTGGTCGTGAGGGCCATGGCTGGATCGCGTGGTCTCAACGTCGAAACGCGGGCGGCGCGATGATGCTCGGCCGCCCGGGAAAACTGCGTGCAACATATCCGCGCGGCACGTCTTGGGCCAGAGCTCAGCGGTGCTTCGCCGTCGTGGGATCGCGGAGTGCGGCTCGGGCGGTCTGCTGCAGGAACGTAATCGCCTGGTCCCGCGATACCGTTGGGAAGTTCTCCAGGAAGTCCCCAAGGCTGCACCCACCTTCCAGCCACTCCATCAACGTCTCGACGGGCACGCGCGTGCCACGGAACACCGGAGTTCCTCCGAGGATATCCGGGTCGGAGTGGAAGACGCTTTCGCCAGGTTCGCCCATTGGCCGATCGCCGCCCGAGAGTGATTCATCCGCCATGCTTCATCGACCGCCGAACCGCCGGCGCGCGGTCCGGCGCCTCGCCAGCAGCACGGCTGCCAGCACCACCACCAGCGCGACGAGCGCCATCCAACCGTCCACCACCTTGCCCGTTCCCCAGAACCACTCGTCCGCCCCGGGCGACCGGCGCGTGGCGAAGCCGTAGAACTTCAACCAGAAGATCCACCCCGCGTGGATGCCGATGGATGCCGACAGGTCGCCAGTCCACTGGTACGCCAGGCCCAGGATCGTCCCCGCCAGGGCGAGGCTGAGGACCGCGGGCACCAGCGTCCGCACCTCCGTCATCCCCGCCAGGGTGGTGGGGAGGATGCGGATCCCGGAAAGCCAGTCGACCTTCGCCGGGTTGGCCGCCCGCTCCATGAAGTGGGTGATCGCGTAGATGCCGCTGCTGACCGCGAGCGCCGCGGGCCAGCGCATCGCCCGGCGCAGGCTGCCGAAGATGGCGCCGCGAAAAAGCAGCTCCTCGATGACCGCCACGACCAGCGCCGTCGCCAGCACGCCCAGGAACTGCGCCGCGAGCTCGCCCGGCGTGCGGTCCTTCATGATTCGCCCACCCGCCAGCAGCGCGACGGCGCATACGGCGGCGAGCGAGGTGAACCCCAGTCCGAGCCCCGCGGCGAAGCCCTTCCACCGTACGAGCCCCGGCGCGACGCCCACGTCGCGCCAGCTTCGGATGCCGGCGGCGCGGATGAAGACGGGGAGGCCGGCGAGCGCGGTGATCAGCAGCCCGCGGTTCAGGTACCGCGAGAACTTCATCCGCGAGAGCTTTTCGAGCGCTGGAACGGATTCCGCCAGCGAGTGCACCGCCCAGTACAGCCATGGCGCCAGCAGCGCGCCGCCGATGAACACCGCGGCCAGGTACAGCGCCAGCGCGCGCAGGGGACGCCGGTCGCGGGGCGGATCCGACGTTGCAAGAGTCGTCGTCATCCGGGTGTCAGGCATGGTTCTCGCTGCGGTCCGCCGCCACCGGATGTTCCCTCCTCTACGTGGAGTATCGTGCCCATGAAGAAGCTGAAGCTGGAGATGGAGTCGCTGAACGTGCAGAGCTTTGCCGTCGCCGCCGAAGACGCCGAGCAGGGCACCGTGATGGCGCATAGTGGCTTCACCAACTGCGGCGGGATCACCTGCATCATGTCGCTCTGCCCCGACTGCGGCGGCACCGTCGGCGGCGGGGACTGACCCGCGCGTCACCGCCGGGCCTCGGTCGTTCCGTCCTCCGCGGGAAACTAGCGCCGCCCGCGGCACGGACAAGGCCCGGCCGGGTTCGCGCACTCGCGGGACGCCGGTCGATCTTGCCCGTCCCAACCTCCCCCGAGCCCCCCCTTCCTGACTACGTTTCCAGCGCTCCGACCGCCCCGCCACGCCCGTCTCCGTTCCCGCTTCTGCCCGTCTGCCCCAAGCGTTTGCTTGCCTCCATGCCGTTCGCTCGCATATTTCCCGGATACACCCATTCGCCGCACGCCACGCACGGAGCTCATCATCGGCCCGATCGACACTCTCGCGGCCCAGGACGGGCCTGCCTTTTCCGTAGCCCCGGGTGTCTGGCGCATCACCACGCCCCTTCCGTTTCGGCCAGCGGAGGTGCACGCCTACGTGGCCGCGCTGGAGGACGGACGCCTGGTGCTGGTGGACGGCGGATTGAACACGGGGCCTGCGTGGGAGGCGCTGGACGCGGGTGTCCGCGCGGTGGCGGGTGGATGGCCCGCCGTGGCGCTGCACGTGATCACCCACATGCACATGGACCACGTGGGGCTGGCCGCCCGGGTACGCGACGCGTGTGGCGCGCCGGTGCTGATGGGGCAGCTCGATGCCGAACGGATGGCCCACGCCGCCGCGGAGCCGGAGGACGAGGCGGAGTACCGCGCCGCGCTGCTGCGGCGGTGCGGCGCGCCGGACGCGGTGGTGCGCGCGGTGGAGGAGGCGCGCCGGTCGGCCGAGCCGCTGGCGCCCGCCGTGCATGTGGACCTTCCCTTGGCGGGCGACGGGGGCGACCTGCCCGGCGCGCCCGGGTGGCGCTGGCTGTGGACGCCGGGGCACACCGCGGGACACGTGTCGCTGCATCGGCCGGGGGACGGCGTGGTGATCGGGGGCGACGTGGTGCTGCCGCGCATCACCCCCACGCTGGGCGTGAACCGGCAGCGGGAAGACCCGGTGGCGGACTACGTGCACGCGCTGGACCGGCTGGAGGCGCTGCCGCCCTCCCTGGTGCTCCCCGGCCACGGCGCTCCCCAGGAGGGGGCCCGCCGCATCCGCGAGCTGCGCGACGCGGCGAACGGCGAAACCGAGACCGTGGCGGGGCTGCTGGGCGCCGCGCCGCGCACCTGCTGGCAGGTGGTGGACCTGCGCTATCCCGGGCGCGAGATGAGCGCTTCCACCCGCATGCTGGCCCTGCGCGAAACGCTGGCGCACCTGGACCGGCTCGCCGCCGCCGGGCGCGCAGCGGTGGCGGAAGAAGCGCACGGCCCCGCGCGGTTCGCGGCGCGCTGACGTGCCCACATCGACGGACCGGAGAAGTGGATGACGTCCAAGCTGTTCTGGATCCTGCTGCTGGTGGTGGCCGCCGTGGTGCTGGTGAAGCCGCTGCGCGACCGCGCGTCGGGTCACATGGAGCCGGCGCTGAACCCGGTGTACGAGTGGAACACCCGCAACCGCGTGCACGATCTGCAGCGGCTGACGGCGCGGGAGATCTCCGTCGCCGGAGATCTGCCCAGGCCGAGGGACTTTCAGTCGTTCATCAGCAGGCTGGAAGGCGGGAAGTCGGCGGTGGACTCGTGGGGGCAGCCGTACTACCTGGCGGTCAGCCGGCGTACGTACCAGGTGGGGTCCAGCGGGCGAGACCGGGTGCGCGGCACCCCGGACGACATCCTGTCGGAGCCGGCGCCCCGCCCCAGGGCCTGACCCTGCGCGCCATCGAGCCCGCGGCACGCACGCCGCACCGAGCCGTTTGAGACACGGACGAACATGCTGAAAGTAGGCCTGACGGGAAACATCGCGGCGGGCAAGTCCACCGTCGCCAGCGCGTGGCGGGAGCTGGGGGCCACGGTGGTCGACGCCGACGAGCTTTCGCGCCAGGCGGTGGAGCCCGGCACCCCCGCGCACGCCGCCATCGCCGCCGAGTGGGGCACCTGGGTGCTGGAGGAAGGCGGCACGCTGGACCGTGCCGCGCTCCGGCAGATCGTCTTCGCCGACCCCGACGCCCGGGCGCGGCTGGAAAGCATCGTCCATCCCGCGGTCGCCGCGCTCCGTGACGATTATTTCCGGGCCGCCGCGGACCGTGGCGAGCCGCTGGTGGTGGCCGACGTTCCCCTGCTGTTCGAAGTGGGAATGGCGGACGAGTTCGACGTGGTGGTGCTGGTGGACGCGCCGGAAGAGACGCGGCTGATGCGGCTGGTGGGCGACCGCGGCCTGGAGCCCGAGGAGGCGCGCCGGATCATGGCGGCGCAGATGCCGGCGGAGCTCAAGCGGGCGCGCGCCGACGTGGTGATCGAGAACACGGGCTCGCTGGGCGACCTGCAGCGCCGCGCCCTGGAGGTGTGGGAAGGGCTGGTGCGCCGGGCGGAGGCGCGTGGCTGAGGGATGGCTGCGCGTGGACATGCACGTGCACACCCGCGCCTCGTACGACTCGCTGAACGATCCCGACGGCATCCTGGCCGCGATGGACCGGCGCGGCATCCACCGCGTGGTCATCACCGACCACGACGAGCTGCACGCGGCGCTCCGCCTGCGCGACCGCGCCCCGGACCGCGTGATCGCGGGCGAGGAGGTGCGCACCCGCGAGGGGCCGGACATCATCGGCATCTTCCTGTCCGAGCGAATTGCCCGCAACACGCCGCTGCGCGAGGCGTGCGAGAACATCCGCGCGCAGGGCGGGGTGGTGTACGCCCCGCACCCGTTCGACGTGCGCCGGCGGGGCGGGGGCGAGCACCTGGACGCCGTCGCGGACCTGGTGGACGTGGTGGAGGCGCACAACGCGCGCACCTGGGGCGTGGGGGTCAACGAGCGCGGCGAGGCGTGGGCACGCGCGCGCGGCAAGCCGCTGGGCGCGGGGAGCGACGCGCACTCCGCGGGGGAGATCGGCACGGCGTACGTGGAGGTGCCGCCGTTCGAGATGACGCGGGAGGGCTTCCTGGCGGCGCTGCGGGCCGGCCGCGTGGCCTGCCGCGGAACCTCACCGCGCGTCGTGGCGGCCCACTCCGTGTACGCGCGGGCGCACAAACTGCTGTTCGGCGGCCGGACGCCCAACGAACCGGAGTGAGGGGATGAAGAAACTGATCCTGCTGCTGGCCCTTGCCCTGGCCGCCTGCGGCGGCGAGCCCGAGACGCACACGGGCGACCCCGCGGGGAACGAGATCGAGCCCAAGGCCGACACCGCCAAGGTGGACGTCACCGGCAAGAACGGGCCGCGCACCGGCGGCTGACGCTCCTCCGCACCTTGCGGCGCGAGGCCAGGACGGCCTCGCGTCGCTGTTCGTGGCCCGCGGCGGCTTGCCTGCACGCCGGCGGGCCGGCAGGTTTCCCCGATGGCCTACGAACCTCTCTCCGCGCTGGCTCTGGCGGCCGTGTTCCTGGTTTCGGTGCTGGGGGGCGGCATCAACGCCATCGCGGGCGGCGGTACGCTCGTCACCTTTCCGGCGCTGGTGGGGCTGGGCCTTCCCGCGCTGACGGCGAACGCCACGAGCACCGTCGCGTTGTGGCCGGGCGCGCTCAGCAGCATGTGGGGCTACCGCGGCGAGCTGCGCGGTGCCCGTGCCTGGGTGCTGCGCCTTACGGGGCCCAGCATCGCGGGCGGGGTGCTCGGCGCGTGGCTGCTGCTGCGCACCCCGCCCGACCGCTTCGCCCTCATCGTTCCGTTCCTGGTGCTGGGGGCCACGCTCCTGTTCCTGGGGCAGGCCCCCCTGATGCGCCGCCTGCGCCGGAGCGGCGCCGCGCCGCCGGCCGCCGCCGAGGTCTCGGACGGTCGCGACCCCGAGGTCGCACCCTGGCTGTTCGTCGCGGGGCAGTTCGCCATCGGGGTGTACGGCGGCTACTTCGGCGCGGGGGTCGGCATCCTGATGCTCGCGGGGCTGGGGATGATGGGCTTCACCAACATCCACCGCATGAACGGCCTGAAGAACTGGGGCGCCAGCTGCATGAACGGGGTGGCCGCCGTGATCTTCGCGTTCAGCGGCATCGTGGACTGGCCGGTGGCGCTGGCGATGGTGGCGGGCGGGCTCCTGGGCGGGTACGCGGGATCGCGCATGGCCCAGCGCGTCAGCCAGCAGCGCGTCCGCCACGCGATCGTCGCCGTCGGACTGGCCTCGTTCCTCTTCCTCCTCCTGCGCCCGCTCTGACCGCGGACGCATGGAAAGAAGCGGGGGCGAGCACCAGGCTCGCCCCCGCTTTCGTCCATCCACCGCGTGACGGCGGTTACTCCTCGTCCAGCCCCTGCTCTTCGCGGGCGGCGGTCAGGTAGCGGCGCAGGTCGTCCTCGCCAAGGCCGGCCAGCTGGCGGAGGATGCCATGGAACTGCTCGCGCGTGGCGCCCGCCTCGTCGCGGGTGAGCTCGTCGTCGATGTCCACCCGCCATCCCGCGTCGTCCTCGTCCTCGTCGGGGGCGGCCGTGGGGTCCAGGTTGCTGAGCGAGTGGAACACCAGCGTGGCGCCCAGCGCATTGGGGTCGTCGACGTACGACGAGATCTCGGCCTCGGCCATGTAGATTTCGCCCTCCGCCTCGAAGATACGGAAGCCGAGGGCGACCCCGAACCCTTCTTCCCCGTGCCCGTGATCGTGCTCGTGCGTCTCGCTCATCGTTCCTCCGGATTGGTGACTGGCTGCTGACGGTGCTGCTGCGGCGGCAAGATACGCACCGGCGAACGCGGGGGACAGGGTGGCGTTTTCGCCGTCCGCGCATCGCGCGGGGCACGCATCGTGATCCGCGGCGTATCACCCGGACTCCGGTCCCGCCAGCGTGGCGGGGCCGGAGCTTTTTACTCTCGACCAGCCGGATCGCTTTGCGTCCTTCGCCCGTATACGTCGCGCTGATCCTGGTGCAGGTGTTCTTCGCCACGCTGCCCATCGCCGTGAAGATCGCCCTGCGCGACCTTTCCAGCCCGGCGCTGGCGCTCCTGCGCGTCACCGGCGCCGCGGTGCTGTTCCTCGCCATCCACTTCGCCACCGGCGGCCAGCGCGTGAGGTCGCGGGCGGACTACCTGCGGCTGTCGCTGTACTCCGTTTTCGGCGTGATCCTGAACCAGCTGCTGTACATCACCGCGCTGACGATGACCACGGCCACGGCCGCGCAGACGCTGGTGACCGCCGGCCCGGCGCTGACGCTGCTGGTGGCCATCCTCCTGCGGCACGAGTCCGCCACCCCCGCCAAGTGGCTGGGCATCGCCCTCGCCGGCTGCGGCGCGCTGCTCCTGGTGGGGGTGGGGCTTCACCAGGGAAGCGTGCTCGGAAACCTGCTGGCGCTCGGCAACGTCACGGCGTACTCCGTGTACCTGGTGCTTTCGCGCGGCATCCTGGGCCGCTACAACGCGCTGACGGTGATCACCTGGGTGTTCGTGTTCGGGGTGGTGGGCATCTTTCCCTGGGGGATCGCGCCGGCCATGCGCGAGGTGGGCGGAATGGGTGCGGCCACGTGGGCGGCGCTGGCGTGGATCGTCGCCGTGCCTACGGTGGCCGCGTACTACCTGAACGTGTGGGCGCTCGCCCGCGCGGAGGCCAGCCTGGTGGCGATGTTCGTCTACATTCAGCCGGTGATGACGGCGTCGCTGGCCATCCCCTTTTTGGGCGAGCGCCCCTCGCCGCGGATGATCCCGGCGACGCTGCTCATCTTCGCGGGCGTGTGGGTTTCCATCCGCGCCGGCCGCGCGGCCAAGGCCCGGGACGGGCGGGTGTCCGCGGCGGGGCAGGAGGGGTAGAGGGGAAGTGCGTGAGTGCGTGAGTGCGTGAGTGCGTAAGTGCGTGAGTGCGTAAGTGCGTAAGTGCGTAAGTGCGTAAGTGCGGAGTGCGGCGCGGGCGTGTGTCATCCAGAGGCCCAGGCGCGCCGAACTTGCCCGCACGCCATCCCTGGCGGGCCGAAGGATCTTGCCTGCGTCACTTCTCAGCCTGGGCGCGGCAGCGGTCACTGACGCCGAGGCCTCGGCTGCCGAGGGGCCCTCACCCGGCCGCGCTGACGCGCTCGCCACCCTCTCCCACAAACAGCGTGGGCGAGGGGGTACACTTCGGGCTCGGGTGCGACGGGTCCGGTCCGGTGCTCGGGCCGACGCCTCCCATCCCCAGCCCTTCCCCCGCAAACCCCGCGGGGAAGGGAGCCAGCCCGGTGCGCTTCCGATAGTGTGGCGCGCGTGCAGGTGAAGCCCCGAGCGCGACGCGACAGCGGCGCGAGTCGGGGCTTTCCGCTTTTCCAGCCGCGGGTTCACCCGCCCTTGGGCAGCCGATGCCCCTGCCGGTCCTCATCGGCTCGCACCGGACGAGACACAGCTGGTACGTAGATGTCCGCAGGACTTGTGGGATGATGCGGACGCACGTTGATTCGGCGGCGCGTGCGATCCGTCCACCTTCTCATCCGCCGATGCTCGCCATCCCCCAACTCGCGCGCGACGCCTGGGCCGGCGCGCTGGACCTGGTGTTCGCGCCCGTCTGCGTCTCCTGCCGCGCGCCCGTCCCCACGTCGCTCCCGGACCGCGTCGTCTGCCAGGTGTGCTGGGCGCGGTGCCGTCCGCTCCCCGCGCCGCGGTGCGACCGCTGCTGGGGGCCGGTGCCGGCGCGCGAAGACCCGCGCCCCAAGTGCCGAACGTGCGGCGACTGGCCCGCGGCCGTGCGCTCCATCCGCTCCGCGTACGTGATGGATGACGTGCCGCGCGACCTGGTGCACGCCCTCAAGTACCAGGGCTGGGAAGCCGCCGCGGGACCCATGTCCGCCCGGATGGCCCGCATCACCTGGCCGCGCGACGTGGAAGACGAGGTGCGGCTCGTCGTGGCCGTGCCCACCAGCAAGGCGCGGCTGCGGGAGCGCGGATACAACCAGGCGGCGCTGCTGGCCGCCGGATTCGCGGCGTGCACGGCCCGCGTCGCCGCCCCGGAACTGCTGGAGCGAACGCGCGCAACGGCCACGCAAACGGCCTTGCATCCCAGCGAACGCCGGGCTAACGTAGCGCGCGCTTTTTCCGTCCCCGCCAGGCAGGCGCCACGGGTTCGCGGCGAGCACCTGATGCTCGTAGACGACGTGTGGACCACGGGTGCCACGGCCCTTGCATGCAGCGAGGCGCTGCTGGAGGCGGGAGCGCGCGTGGTGAGCGTTGCGACCTTCGCGCGCGTCATCCCGGAGCTGGAGCGCCTGGGCTGAGAAAGCCCGGCGCTCCGCCGATTTTTTCCATATTCACCACACGAGCGAGCACATGCCCATTCGCGTCGCCATCAACGGGTTCGGCCGCATCGGCCGCAACGTCCTCCGCGCGGCCAAGCAGGCGGGGGCCACCGACATCGATTTCGTGGCCGTCAACGACCTGACGGACACCAAGACCCTCGCGCACCTGCTGCGCTACGACTCGGTGCACGGCAAGTACCCCGGCACCGTCGAAGCCCGCGAGAATTCGCTGCTGGTGGATGGCGACGAGATCCGCGTCTACGCCGAAAAGGACCCGTCCGCGCTCCCCTGGCGCGACCTGGAAGTCGACATCGTCATCGAGAGCACCGGCCGCTTCACCGACCGCGCGAGCGCGGCGAAGCACCTGGAGGCCGGGGCGAAGAAGGTGATCATCAGCGCGCCGGCCAAGGGCGAAGACATCACCATCGTGCTGGGCGTCAACCAGGACAAGTACGACGCTGCCAACCACCACGTCGTCTCCAACGCCAGCTGCACGACCAACTGCCTGGCCCCGGTGGTGAAGGTGCTGCTCGACAACTTCGGGTTCGAGCGCGGATTGATGACGACGATCCACGCCTACACGAACGACCAGAACATCCTGGACCTGCCGCACAAGGACCTGCGCCGCGCCCGCGCCGCCGCCCTGTCGATGATCCCCACGACGACGGGCGCCGCCAAGGCCACCAGCCTGGTGATTCCCGAGGTGAAGGGAAAGATCGACGGGATGGCCGTGCGCGTGCCCACCCCCGACGTCTCCGTCGTCGACCTGACGTGTGAGCTGGGCCGCACGGTGACCGCCGCCGAGGTGAACGACGCCCTCCGCGCCGCCGCCGAGGGGCCGCTCAAGGGGATCCTGGCGTACGAGGAGCAGGAGCTGGTGTCCATCGACTTCACGGGCAACCCGGCGTCGTCCATCGTCGACGCGGCATCCACCAGCGTGATCGCCGGCCTGGTGAAGGTGGTCGCCTGGTACGACAACGAGTGGGGCTACAGCTGCCGCTGTGTGGACCTGGCCCGCTTCATGGGCGAAAAGCTGTGAGCCAGCGCAAGGCCACCATCGCCGACCTCAAGGACGAGGACGTACGCGGCAAGCGCGTCCTCGTCCGCGTGGACTACAACGTCCCTATCGAGGACGGGCGCATCACCGACGACAAGCGCATCACCAGCACGCTACCCACGCTCGATGCGCTGCTGCAGCGCGGAGCGCGGGTGATTCTCCTCGCGCACTTCGGCCGCCCCAAGGGCAAGCCGAACGCGGAGATGTCGCTGCGCCCCGTCGCCGCGCACCTGGAAACGCTGCTGGAAGGCCGCAGCGTCCGCTTCGTCGAGCAGACAGTCGGCCTCGAGGCCGGCGGCGCCGTCTCGCTGATGCAGGACGGCGAGGTGCTGCTGCTCGAGAACACGCGCTTTCTCCCCGGCGAGGAAAAGAACGACTCCTCGCTGGCGGAGGAGATGTCTGCCCTGGGCGACGTGTACGTGAACGACGCCTTCGGGGCGGCGCACCGGGCGCACGCGTCCACGGCGGGCGTGGCCATCGCCATGAAGGCGTACGGCAAGCCCGCCGTCGCCGGCCTGCTGATGGACCGCGAGCTCCAGTACCTGGGCGGCGCCCTGGCCGAACCCGAGCGCCCGTTCGTGGCCATCCTGGGCGGCGCCAAGATCTCGGGGAAGATCGACGTCATCCGCAGCCTGCTCCCCAAGGTCGATCACCTGCTGATCGGCGGGGCGATGGCCAACACCTTCTTCCGCGCGATGGACCTCGCCACGGGCACCTCGCTCGTGGAGGACGACCGGGTCGGCATGGCGCGCGAGCTCCTGGCGACCGCGGGCGACAAGCTGGTGATCCCGGTGGATGCGGTCGTCGCGCCCAAGCTGGAAGCCGGGCAGACCACGCAGACGGTCGCCCGCGAGTCCATCCCGTCCGACCAGTCCGTCCTCGACGTCGGCCCGAAGACGGTCGATGAATTCCGCCGCATCCTGTCCACCGCGCGCACCGTGCTGTGGAACGGACCGATGGGCGTGTTCGAGATCGCGGAGTTCGCCGCCGGCACCCGCGGCGTCGCCGAGGCGGTGGCGGAAGCGACGGACCGCGGCGCGACCACCATCATCGGCGGCGGCGACTCGGCCGCGGCGGTGGCGGAGCTGGGACTGGAAGCGCGGATGTCGCACGTCTCCACCGGCGGCGGCGCCTCGCTGGAGTTCCTGGAAGGCAAGGAGCTGCCTGGCGTGGCCGCCTTGAACAACGCGGTGGCCCAATGACGGCGCCGAGGAAGCCCATCCTGGCGGGGAACTGGAAGATGAACCACGGGCCGTCACAGGCGGCCCGCTTCTTCGCCGACTTCCTGAACCTGGCCGAGCCTGGGGACGATCGCACCATCGCTTTCTTTCCCCCGGCCATCTCCTTCGCGGCCGCGCGCGAGGCGCTGCAGGGCCGGCCCGACGTGCGGCTGGGCGTGCAGAACGTGTACTGGGAGGAGAGCGGCGCCTTCACCGGCGAGCTTTCCGTCGGTATGGCCAAGGACGGCGGCGCGGAGCTCGTCCTCGTCGGCCACAGCGAGCGTCGCCACGTCTTCGGGGAGACGAGTGACGAGACGGCCAGGAAGGTCCGCGCCGTGCTGGACGCCGGCCTGGTCCCCGTGCTTTGCGTGGGCGAGACCATCGACGAGCGCCGGGCGGACCGCGCCGAGGCCGTCGTCGCCGAGCAGCTCGCCCCCGTGCTGCAGATCGTCCGCGCGGACGAGGTAGGGGAGTTGGTGATCGCCTACGAGCCGGTGTGGGCCATCGGCACGGGTGTGACGGCCACGCCGGACGACGCGCGGACGATGCACGCGGCGGTACGCGAGCGCCTGCGCGCCGCGTACGGCGCCGAGGCGGCGGACGCGGTGCCCGTCCTGTACGGCGGCAGCGTGAAGCCCGACAATGCCGCCGAGCTGATGTCGCAGCCCGGCGTGGACGGCGTGCTGGTGGGCGGCGCCAGCCTGGATGCCGCCGGATTCGCCCGGATCGTGAAGGCCGCGGGTTGACACCGCGGCCCTTCGCCATCAATTTAGACGATTCTCCATCGCAATCTTCCGCCAGTATTCGGGCTCATCCGTGTTCACGTTCCTGCTGACCCTGCTGATCATCGACGCGCTGGTCCTTCTTACCGTCGTGCTGTTGCAGGCGGGGAAGGGCGGCGGCCTTGCGGCCATGGGCGGCGGCGGAGGCGGCTCCGACTCGCTGTTCGGCGGCCGCCAAGCGGCCACGCTGCTCACCCGCATGAGCTGGTGGTGCGGCGGCGCGTTCATGTTCCTGGCCTTCTGCCTGTCGATCCTGTCGTCGCGCCCCGCGGGCTCGTCGTCCATCCTCCAGGAAGAGTTCCAGCGCGGCGGACGCACGACGCCGGCACCCACGGCCCCGGCGCTTCCCGGCGCGCAGGCCCCGATCGGCGCCCCCGCGCCCGGCACCCCGGCCACCGGAACGCCCAACCCGCTGACGGGGAACGCACCGGCGACGGGCACTGCACCGGCTCCGACGACGGGCACGGCGCCCGCGACCGGCACCACGCCTGCTCCGGCCACCACGCCCCAGCCGTAAGGGCTGGACGAAAGCATCACCCCGACGGCCCCCTCCCGGTACTCCGGGAGGGGGCCGTCTGCGTTTCCACCCCCGGACCCACCCGCCAGCGCCTAAGGGGGAATGGAACTTGCTTCCGCGCCACCGCGAACGCCCCGGTACGCGGAACGTCGGTTCTCTTGGGACTATGACGCCGGGGCCTGCACACTCGGAAGAACGGAGACGCAGCCCGTGGCCCTGACTCGGAAGATCTCGCGCGCGATGCAGCGGCAGGTGGACCTTACCACCGCCGTCTGCCAGGAACGGCTGCTCTCCACGCACGTCCGCCACGTACTGGCGCTGGTAGACCTGGTGCACGAGGAGCTGCCCTTCGACAGCGCCCTCGACATCTACGCGCGCATCCTGCGGCTTACGCCCGAGCAGGCGCGCAACGTGGGCAGCCGGGCGCTGGCCGCCATCGGCCGGCGCACGGGGCTCACCGAGGCCGAAGAGCTGAACCTGGACCTCGAGGACGACGAGGACGACGAGCTCGCGCACCGTCCGGGTGAGGACGGCGGGCGCTTCGACGCCGTGTTCTCGCGCGTCCGCCGCCGCATCAAGGGCCGCGTGCACGACGACCTGCGCCAGCGCATCAACCTGGCGGCCGCGCGCGCCGAGGACTCGCTCTTCGAAACGCACGTCAACAACGCCCTGGTGTTCGGCAAGGCGCTGGCCGAAGAGGTTCCGCTGCACGAGGCGGTAGACCTGTACCTGGACGTGATGACCATCCCCGAGGGGGTGTCGGACGTCATCTTCAACCGGGCGCTGCGCGTGGTGGCCGACGACGTGCTGCCGGCGCTGGAGCCCGCGCGCGTGCCCCGGCGCGACACCGACGGGCGCGCGGCCACGACGGGCACCACGACGACGACGGCCACGGCCCTCGACGCCACGCCGCCCGCCACCGGCGCGGCGTCGTAGCGCAAGGGCGAGTGACCGGCGCGCCGGAAGGCGCGTCAGGGAGAGGGCACGACGGCCGGCCGCGCCGCGAGGGCGCGGCGGCCGGTGGGGAACAGGACGGGGCGGCGCACCGAAGCGCCATCCCGCGCGGACGCGGAAGGGGAGGCTGGGTTGTCCTGGAGCGCCATCATCTGGGCGGGTTTCGTGGCCACGGTCCTGTCGGCCTGCGTGTTCTGGCTGTTCCGGAGCTTCGAGTGGACGCGGTTCAGCCCCACCACCCAGCTCGGCTGCCTGTTCTTCCGCGAGCCGAACGTTCCCTTGACGGAAACGGTGGGCTTCCTTCTTTTCCTCGCGCTCGGGATTTCGCTCGTGCCCGGGGTGTACGCCCTGATGATGGGCGTGCTGGGCGGGGCGGGGTGGGGAACGGGAATAGTGGTCGGGTTTCTGAACGGCGCTGCCGTGGCGGTGGCACTGCCCCTGCTTGGACGGGTCAGCGCGTGCGTGCGGGAGGGGCGGCTTCCGCCCCCCGGCCGCTACGGCCTGCACTGGGGCAAGGCGACGCCCTGGGCGGTGCTGGCGGGGCACGTGGTGTACGGGGCCGTCATGGGCGGCATCCTGAAGGCATTTTAGCGCGGTCCCGCGCCGGGACCTTCACACGGGCGCAGGAGGTGTCGACGGCAAACGCGCGCGGTTTGCCAGGGGGAGCAGCCTCGAGGGCTGCCGGACCCCCGGGTTCGTGACGGTGGGATGGTCACATGGATGGTTGGTAGGAAACGATGCACACCCGGTTCGGAGAGACTCCATGAAGCGATTGCTGACAACCGCCCTGGCCGGCGCCGTAGTCGTGGCGGCAGGGACGGCAGGGGACGCGCAGGCCCAGGACATGATGGGCCGGCGCGCGAGCGCGTTCGAGCTCGGAATCTATGGCGGCGGGGCGTACACCACGTCCTGGTTCGCCACGCCCGGCACCGCCTCGGCGGGTGACGAGGACATCGATTGGGCGCCGGGGCTGTCGCCG
>NZ_DASWMD010000065.1:0-39715 GCF_036399935.1 Longimicrobium sp. | reverse complement strand
CCCGCCCCCCACCGCTCAGGTTGCGGCGGGCTCCTTCGTGGGCCGCTTCTTCCGCGGCCGGCCGCCCTTGCGCCCGTTCGCCCGCGCCGCCGCCGCCTTCCGCTCGCTCGTGGACGACCCGCCTCGGCTGGCGAAGGCTCGCAGCATGGAGTCGCCGAGAATGCGCACCAGGATGCCTGCGACGGTGATGCCCACGTCGAGTTCTTCCCACAGCAGTGCCTCTCCAGAAGGATCTGGCTCAACGAGAGCCAGCTCCTCGGGAGTGCGTCCCTGGAGTTCGGGGTACAGTCCCGGAGGAAACGCAAAGGCACTTCCAAGCTTCAGCTCCACAACGATGCGGCCCGTCGTCCGGTCGTAGCTCGCCGACTTCGCGCGGGGCTCGGTTAGATCGGCAATTCGATCAGCCTCGCACGCGGCGGTGTACTGAGCGAGGATCGCTTCGTCAGTCAGGCGGCTAATGTCCATGGATATTCCTCCACGCAGCCATGAGTATCTCCCGATGAGTCTCCACCAGCCTCACCGCTTTCAGCAAGTCACGCGGGCTCATCCGGCTCACGCCCAACACGTCGTGTCCCGGGGTCAGACGAATCTTCACACGCCCGCCCGGATGAACCACGTGAACATGGGGAAATCCGTGGTCATCGGAGTAAATCCAGATGCGCCAGCTACCCTCGCGTACGATGACGGGCATGAGTATACCTATCGGCTTGGGTTTTGGTCAAGGCCAAGAGCCCGTCCCGAGCGCGTGAGGCGCCGCGCGGCTCAGTACATCCGCCACGCGTCCTCCACGTGCTCGATCACGGGCTGGCCGCCGGCCGGGAGCAGGATGGCGACGGCGTCGAAGCGGTACACGTCACGCGGGCGGCCGAACTCCTTGATCCACGCGGCGGCGACGGCCTGGATTTCTTTGCGCTTTTTCCGGGTGATGGCTTCCAGGGGATGGCCGTAACCCATTCCCCCACGCGTCTTTACCTCCACAAACGCGACGACCTCGCCGCGGCGCGCGACGAGGTCTATCTCTCGGTGTCCTAATCTGTAATTGCGGTGGAGTATCACCCACCCCCGGTCCGCCAGATGGCGGGCCGCCAGCTGTTCCCCCCGGTCGCCCAGCGCCTTGTTGCCGCCGGGCGGGCGTGGGGGGCGGCCGCTACCCGGCGGCCCCGGCACCCTGCACGGCCGCCACCGGCGGCACCATCCGCGTGCCGATGGCCGTGGCGATCACGGCGATCTGCTCCATCAACTCGCCGAACTGGTCGGGATACAGCGACTGCGCGCCGTCGCTCATGGCGCGTTCCGGGTCCGGGTGAACCTCGATCATCAGCCCGTCGGCGCCCGCGGCGATGGCGGCGCGCGCCATGGGGATCACCTTGGCGCGCAGTCCCGTGCCGTGGCTGGGGTCGGCGATGATGGGCAGGTGCGAAAGCGACTTGACCACCGGGATGGCCGTCAGGTCCAGCAGGTTGCGGGTATGGGTGTCGAATCCGCGCACTCCCCGCTCGCACAGGATCACGTTGGGGTTGCCCTCGGCCAGGATGTACTCGGCCGAAAGCAGCAGGTCCTTCACCGTGGCCGCCATCCCTCGCTTCAGCAGCACCGGCTTGCCGGCGCGGCCCGCACGGCGCAGCAGCGAAAAGTTCTGCATGTTGCGCGCGCCGATCTGCACGATGTCGGCGTACTGGGCCACCAGGTCCAGGCTCTCGGAGTCGATGGCCTCGGTGACGATCGCCATCCCCGTCTCTTCACGCGCGCGGGCCAGCAGCTTCAGCCCCTCTTCCCCCATCCCCTGGAACGAGTAGGGCGAGGTGCGGGGCTTGAAGGCGCCGCCGCGAAGGATGGTGGCGCCCTGCTCGCGCAGCCGGTGCGCGATGCCGATGATCTGCGCCTCGCCCTCCACCGAGCAGGGACCCGCCATCACCGACACCTCGCCCGCGCCGATGCGCGTGCCGTTGTCGAGCGTGACCACGGTGGCCTCGTCCTTCCACTCGCGCGACACCTGCTTGTACGGCTGCGAGACGTGGATGATCTCCAGCACGCCGCTCTGCGCCTCGATGCGGTCGGCGTTCACCTTGCCGTCATTGCCCACCAGGCCGATGGCGGTGCGCTGCTTTCCGGGCATGGGCCGGGCCTCGTAGCCCATCTCGCGTATCGTTTCAACGACGGCGTCGATGTCCTGCGCCGTCGCGTCGTGCCTCATGACGACCAGCATGGTCCAGATCCCAGCGGGAGAAAGGAGTAACGGACCCCTGAATTTACCCGCCGGGCCGCCCCGCGTCCATGGACCGGCGCCCTCGCGGCGAAACTCGAAAAGCGAAGTGGCGGGACGGGTCGGGTGCGTCCGATGGATCGGCCGCGGACGTGAGATGTGGAGCGCACTGCGGAGGAGTGAGGGAGGAAGCCCCGGTGGCGGAAAAAGTGCGGGTCAGGCCACCCGCTCGCTGTACGGCCAGGCGCCTTCCAGCTCCACGCCCACCACGGTGGATACGCCCGGCTCTTCCATCGTCACCCCGTAGATCCAGTCCGCGGCCTCCATGGTACGCGGGTTGTGGGTGATGACGATGAACTGCGTCTGCTCCTTGAAGTCGTTCAGCAGCTGGATGAAGCGGCCCACGTTGCTCTCGTCCAGCGGAGCGTCGACCTCGTCGAAGAGGCAGAAGGGCGACGGCTTCACCAGGTAGATGGCGAACAGCAGCGACAGCGCCGTCAGCGTGCGCTCGCCGCCGGAAAGCAGGTGAATGCGCTGCGTCTTCTTCCCCCGGGGCGAGGCGTGGATCTCGATGGGCGACTCCAGCGGGTCGTCCGGGTCCGCCAGCCACACGTCGCACTCGCCGCCCTGGAACAGCGACTGGAAGGTGCGGTGGAAGTTCTGGCGCACGGTGTCGAAGGTGGCCATGAAGACCTCCTTCGCCGTCTTGTTGATCTGGCGGATGGCGGACGAAAGGTCGTCGCGCGCCTTGGCCAGGTCGGCTTGCTGCTCCAGCAGGAACTTCAGGCGGCGGTCCTCTTCCTCGTACTCCTGCACCGCCAGCATGTTGATGGGCCCCAGCGCGTCCACCGCCTGGGCGACCTCGCGCACCTCCGCGCGCCACGCGTCGGGCTCTCCGTCTTCCACCGGGCCAGCCTGCGTGACCAGCGTGTCCCATGGGCGGCCCCACTCCACCTCCACCCGCTCGCGCGCCCGCACCAAGCGGCTCTCCTGGTCGGCGCGCTCCAGCTCCAGCCGGTGCCGCTCCTCGCCCGACTCGGTTTCGCGCCGCCGGGCCGCGCGCGCCCGCTCGTCCGCGCCGGCGATCTCCGCCTCCAGCTCTCCCAGGCGGGTGTCGAGGCCGGCCAGGAGGGAGGCCTCGCGGTCGCGGTCGCGGAAGAGCCCCTCCACCTCGCCGCCCGCGCGGTCCCGGATGCCGGAGAGCCCTTCCAGCGAGCGACGCAGCTCCGTGGTCTCCGCCTCCAGCGTTCGCCCGCGGCCCCGCGCGCCCTCCGCGCCGCGCGCGGCGTCCGCGAGGGCGCGGTCCAGTTCCCGCAGCTCGCCCTCCGCCCGGGCGACGGCGACCCGGAGCTCGGATTCCTCGTCGCGCGCCGCCTCCCACGCGGAGTCCAGCTCGGAAAGGGCGGCGGTGGCGCGATGCGTTGCGCCCGCGGCCTCGTTGGCCTGGCGCTGCAACTCCGCCAGCCGCGTGTCGAGCGTGAAGATGCGCTCCGCCGCTTCGGCGGACTGGCGGCGGGCGTTCGCCATCGCCACGCCCACCTCTTCGCGCTCGCGCCGCAGCCGTGCCTGCCGGTGCCCGTGCGCGGCGGCCTCCGCGTCCAGCTGCCGCAGCTCGCTTTCCGTGCGCCGGACGAACGCCTCGGCCTCGCGGGCGTGCTCCTCGGCGATGGCCGCCTGCTCGGCGAGCGCGGCGCGGTCGGCGGCCAGGCGGTCGTGGGCCACGCGCGCGTCCTCCACCTCGTTGCGCAGCCGTGCCAGCGCCTCGCGCCGGGCCAGGATTCCCTCGCCCGAGACCGGCTGGCCCAGGCGGATGACCCCGCGTGGATCCACCGTGTCGCCCAGCGCGTCGACCCGTGCGCCGGGGCCGTAGCCGTCCAGCGGGTCTTCGCCGGGGACGACGACCAGGCCCTGGAGGAAGGTGTCGGCCCAGGCCGCGGCGGCGCCGTGCCCGGAAACGCCTAGCCCCGCGGCGGCCCGCGCCTCGCGCACCGCCTCGCCCACGCCGGGCGCGTCCAGCGGAAGGACCATGAGCGTGCCCCCGCCGTCCCACTCGTCGCGGAACCAGCGGCGCACCCGGCGGGCGGCGGCCAGGTCGGCGACGACCAGCGCCTGGAGCAGCGTGCCGAGAAACGACTCCACCGCCGTGGCCGTCGCCGCGTCGGCGGTGGTGGCCCGGACGAAGTCGGCGAGGGGGGCGAGGACGCCGGGAAAGCGGTCGCGCTGGCCCATGATGGCCGACACCGCGGGCGAGAATCCCTCGTAGCTGCGCTCCAGCGCTTCGCGCGCGGCCACCTGCGCGGTCAGCCGCGACAGCCGGTCGTCCGCGCCGCGGAGCTGGTCGCGCACGGCGCCCTCGCGGCCGCGGAGCACGCGGATTTCCTCCCGCGCGCGCTCGGCGGCGTCGATGGCGGCGTCCAGCCGGTCGCGGAGCGCGTCGCCCTGGCCGGACCACAGTTCCGTCTGCTCGTCCAGCGCGGACAACTCCACGCCCAGCTGCGCCTCCTGCGCGGCGAGCCGGGTGAGGAGGTCGGCCGACTCGTGCTGGCGCCGCTCGGCCGCCGCACGTTCTCCCTCGGCCGCGGCGATCTCGCGCGCCAGGTCCCGCGCGCGCGCCGCGGCGGCCTCGCTGGCGCGCCGGTGCGAGGCGAGCGTGGCACGCAGGGCCTCGTTCTCTTCCAGCCGCGCCTCCAGCCGCTCGCGCAGCCCCTCCAGCCGGGTGGCCGCCACGCCGCGGTCGCCCTCCAGCCGCGCCGCGTCCGCCGCCCATCGATCCGCCCGTTCCGCCAGCTCGCCCCGCTCGCGCACCAGCTGGGCGATGCGCATTTCCGCGTGCGAGCGCCGTTCGTCTGCCAGCAGGATCTCCCGCTCGCGGGTGTCCAGCCGCTTGCGGACGTCTTCCAGCCGCGCGGCGACGGCGGTGCGCTGGCGCGAGACCTCCGCCGCCTCCAGCCTGCGCTCCCCGACGATGGCCTCCGCGGTCACCCGCTCGGTTTCAGCCTCCCTCGCCGCCTGCTCCAGCGAGGAACGCCGCCGCTCGCCCTCCGCCAATGCGGCGGCGAGCGCGCTGGTCTCGGCGCGGGCGAGCGCCATCTCCAGGTCCAGCCGCCGGGCCAGCAGCTCGGCGTGTCGCTGGGCCTTGCGGCGCTGCCGGGCCAGGGCGCGCACCTTGGACTCCACCTCGACAACGAGGTCGTTCAGGCGCGCGAGATCGACCTCCGCCGCCTCCAGCCGGCGCTGCGCGGCCTTGCGGCGGTCCTTGTACTTGCCGATCCCGGCCGCCTCTTCGAACAGCGCGCGGCGCTCGTCGGGCCGCTCGCTGAGGATGGCGTCGATCATCCCTCCCTCGATGATCGAATAGGCGTTGGCGCCCAGGCCGGTGTCGCGCAGCAGGTCGTGGATGTCGCGGAGGCGGCACCCCTGGCGGTTCAGCGAGTACTCGCTGCCGCCTTCGCGAAACACCTTGCGGGCGATCTCGATCTCGCTGCGGGGCAGGGGAACGCTGCCGTCCTCGTTGCTGAAGACGAGCGAAACCTCGGCGTAGTTCAGGGGACGGCGGCGGGTGCTGCCCTGGAAGATCACCTCTTCCATCTTGGCGGAGCGCAGGGCGCCCGCGCGGGTTTCGCCCAGCACCCAGCGCACGGCGTCGGCCGTGTTGGACTTGCCGCAGCCGTTGGAGCCCACGATGGCGGTCACGCCGTCGCGAAGCTCGATGGTGGTCTTGTCGGGGAAGGACTTGAAGCCGTGGAGACGGAGGGAGCGAAGCTTCATTTCGGGGAGGCGGGGGGGCGGCCCGTGCGTTCCACCATCTTGGCGGGGATCCGGGCGCCTTCCAGCTTGGATTTCATGGGCGCCGCGCTGGCGCTGTCGCGGTAAGCCCCGGCGTACACCTTCCACCGCTCCGTGCCGTCGGAGTAGGGAACCGGCGTCACGTAGACCGGAATTTCGCGGTTCGCCAGCTCCTCCCCGCGCGCGGTGGCCTCCTGGATGGTGGCGAACTCGCCCACCTCGTAGGCCAGGGGGCGAGACTGGATCAGGTCGTACCGGCCGCCGACCTCGTCTTCGTCCACCAGCCCCGCGGCCAGGAGGCGGTCGCGAAGGGCAAGGACGGCCGTGGTGTCGGCCGCCATCCCCGCCATCACCCGCCACCAGACCACCCCGTCCTTGGGCTCGGGAAAGACGAAGAACCGGGCCTCGGAAAATTTGCCCGACGCCTGGGCCGCGAAGCGCGACGCTTCGGCGAAGCTCTGGTAGTTGGCGACGTAGACGGAGTAGGGCAGCGCCGCGCCCTGGGGCTGGGGCGGCCCGCGCTGCGCGGCGGGCGCCGCCGCGGCCTGCTTGGGCGCGGGGGCGGGGGCCTCCTCGGCCGCCGCGGGGGCCAGGAAGGGGATGGAGATGCCCAGTTGCGGCGCCAGCACCACGGCGAGCGCCGCCAGCAGAACGATCAGCAGCAGCACCAGCAGCACGGGCGAGACGCGCTTCTTCTTGGGGGGCTCGGGCTCGCGCCAGTCCGCCTCGGGCGCGGGGATGCCGGCGGGGGGCGCGTACGCCGCCTCCGCCGCGGTGGGCAGGGCGCCCGTGGCTTCCGCGGTAGGCACGGGGGGGGCGTAGCTGCCCGGCGGAGCGTTCCACGGCGACACCGGCTCCGGCTCGGGAAAGCGGTCGGCCGGGGTGGCGGGCGCGGCGGCGGGGGCGCGGTCGCCGTCGGTGCGCGGCGGGGCCAGCCAGGCGCGGGTCGCCACGCCAGCCACGGAGGCCGGCAGGGCGCCCGGGCCGTCCCCGCCTCCCAGGACGATGGCATCGTCGGCGAACCGGCCGATGGCGGCCAGCTCGGGCGCGTCGGAGGGGGCAAAGAGCAGCAGGGCCGCGTTGGCGTCGCGGAACCCGGCGACGATCTTTTCCCAGCGGGGACTGCGCAGCACCTCGCCGGCGTCGGGGGTGTAGGTGCCGCTGGAGATCAGGTAGAAGCCGCGTCCCGGGACGGCGCGCGCGCTCCGGGCCAGGGAGGCGCCGTACAAAAAGATGTCGACGACGCCCTCCTGGTTGGGCATCCCGATCCGCTCGTGCAGGAAAGGATCGTCCAGGCACAGGTCGGCGAGCACCGTGCGGCGCCCGGCGGCATGCCACCCGGTCGCCAGCGCCACCGCCGCGTCGGCCACCCAGTCGCGGTCGGCATCGCGGTCGAAGAGCAGCAGCACGGGCCCGGGCGTGGCCGAATCGCCCGACACGGGAGCGGGAAGCCGCTCGAACGACGGGTCGAAGAACGTGGGCGCGGAGGGGCCCCGGTCTGGAGTGCCGGCGAGCGCGTGCGGATCGGTCATGGGCCTGGAGGTAGCCGGTCGGATGGCGCCCCTCGGGGCGCGGGAGGGCCGCGGACCCTGCCCGGACGGAAAGGTACAGGCCTGAATCGTTGCGCCGCAAGCGTTTGGGCTGGACGGACGTACGGAAGTGCGGTGGAGGGGGTGCGGCGGGTCCCGTTCTCAGCGGCGAAGACGGCGCGAGGCGCGGGGGAAGCTGGGTTCCTCCGCGCCTCGTCTGCTGCTCCGCCTCTCCGTGGAAGCCCTGCCGCGGCCTACGCGGCGCGGGGCTCCAGCTTGTGCAGGGGCGCGTCGCCCCACAACCGCTCCAGCTGGTAGAACTCGCGGGCGGCGGGGTGAAACACGTGCACCACGAAGTCGAAGTAGTCCACCAGCACCCAGCGGCCGCCGCGCTCGCCCTCCACGTTCAGCGGGCGGACGCCTTGGGTCTTCAGCTCCGTCACCACGTGGTCGGCGATGGAAGCCACGTGCGTGTCGGAGGTGCCGGTGGCGATCAGAAAGAAGTCGGTGGCCGTGGACAGCTTGCGCAGGTCCAGCGCAACGACGTCCTGGGCCTTGCGGTCGAACAGCAGCTCCACCGCGCGCTCCACCTCGCGGGGCAGGCTGGGCGGCGTCGAACTGGCGGGCGTGTCAGTCATCCGGTCTCCGGAACGGGTCCGATCTCGTTACTGCGATTCATCTGCAAGCCAGGGGGCAAGTTGGGCACGGCCCTCCGGCGGGGCAAGTCGGGTGCCGACGCGGGGCGCACGCGCCGGGTACAGCGGAAAGCAAAGCGGCCTCCGCGCAGGGCGAAGGCCGCTTCCGGCTCGTGGCCGCCAGGGACTGGATCAGTCCTCGGCGATCACCCACACCTTGATCTCCGGGCGAACCTGCGGGTGCAGGCGCACGGGAACGCTGGTGACGCCCAGCGACTTGATGGGCTCGTCCAGCTCGATGGTGCGGCGGTCGATCTGAACCCCCTGCTCGGCCAGCTTGTCGGCGATGTCGGCCGACGTGATGGAGCCGAACAGCTTGCCTTCCTGGCCCGCGCGGGCGTGGAAGGTGAGCGACACGCCCTCGATGGCCGAAGCGCGCTGGCGCGCCTCGTTCAGCGTCTCGCCCTCGCGGCGGGTCTGGGCGGCCTTCTCGGCCTCGATGCGGCGCACGTTGGCCTTGGTGGCCTCGTACGCCAGCCCCTTGGGGATCAGGTAGTTGCGGGCATAGCCGGGGCGCACGTCTACGACGTCGCCCACCTCGCCCAGGTTTTCGAGACGGTCCCGAAGAATCACCTGCATGGCTTTATCTCCTTACGCCTCGTGGCCGGCGATGTACGGCAGCAGGGCCAGGTAGCGTCCGCGCTTGATGGCGGTGCCCACCTGCCGCTGGTGCCGCGCGCACATCCCGCTGATCCGCCGCGGCAGGATCTTGCCGCGCTCGGTGATGAAGCGGGCGAGCGTGCTCTCGTCCTTGTAGTCGATATTCCGAACGGCGCCCTCGCACATGGGGCACGCCTTGCGTCCACCGCGCATAATCAGCCCTCCGCCTCGTCCTCGGACTCGTCATCGCGGCGCTCCCGGGGGGGCACCGGCGTGGTGGGCAGGTCGCCCTCGTTCACCACCACCAGGTAGCGGAGAACGGATTCATCCAGCTTGAGCGCGCGCTCGAACTCCGGCAGCGCCTCGCCGGGCGCGCGGAAGTGCTCCACCACGTAGTAGCCGCTGTTCTGGCGCTCTACCTCGTAGGCCAGCTGGCGGCGGCCCCAGTGGTCGGTGGCGGTGATCTCGCCGCCGTTGGCGCCCGTCAGCAGGCCGTGGAAGCGTTCCAGCTTCTCGTTCACCTGCTCTTCTTCGAGCTCGGGCCCGAAGATGTACACGATCTCGTAGTCCCTCAAGGTCACCTTTCCCTTTGGACATGTGGCCCCGCGCCGGTGCGCGCGGAGCAGGTTCGGGATGTGAAAAAAACGAAATCTCCCCCGGACGGTTCCGGGGGAGCAGGAGATAATAGCGGGAGCTCGGGCTTTCTGCAACCGCCGGGCGCGCGTCCACCCCTTCTCCGCACCTGGATCGGAGCCGCCCGGGGTTGACCCGGTCGCGCGGCGGGCAACATCTTTGCTCGTGCTCCCGCGGACTGCGGGCCCGCTCAACACGTCCTCGAAGAGGTCTCCGCCATGGCATCCGTCATCGCTCCGCGCCGGCTGGCCCGGGCCGCCGCGCTCCTCGTGCTCTCCGCCGCCGCCGCCTGCGGCTCGCGCGCCGGCGAATCCGCGCCGCCGCCGGCTGAAGGCGCCGCCGCCGCCCCGCAGCAGGCCGCGCAGGCCGCCGCGCCCGCGGTGAACGCCGGGGGCGTGAAGATGGTGGTGTACAAGACCCCGACGTGCGGGTGCTGCCGCGCATGGGTGGACCACGCAAAAGCCGCCGGGTTCGACGTGCAGGTGGTAGACACCGCCAACGTCGACCCGGTGAAGCGGGAGCAGGGCGTTCCCGGTCACCTGGGCTCGTGCCACACCGCCGTGGTGGACGGCTTCGTGATCGAGGGCCACGTGCCCGCCGCGGACGTCGTTCGCCTCCTGCGCGAAAAGCCGCAGGGCGTCGCCGGCCTCGCGGTGCCCGGAATGCCGCGCGGATCACCGGGGATGGAGGTGCCCGGCGGCGCCCGCGATCCCTACGACGTGATCGCGTTCAGCAAGGAAGGGCGCGTGTCGGTGTTCCAGACGCACTGAGTCGCGAGCAGGACCAGCGCCAGGGGGCGGACCGGAGTTTCCGGTCCGCCCCCCTGCTTTTCATCCCACCGTACCCGCCACAGCCGCGCACCGCTGACCCACCTGTGGCCCATTCGACCGGCTTGATCTTTCCTCGCTTTTGAACGCACTCTCCCCAGTTCGCTTTGTTTGCTTTCGGTCGTCGCGAGCCCCTTGCGCAGGTACGACGAACGACGTACATTGGACGGGCCGGGGAGAAGATGGGCTTCAAGGACGTGCGCACACTGCTGGTCGACGCGCTGCAGTCCGGGCGCTTTCAGCACGAGCATCGGGCCGACGTAAGCAGGAACCTGCTGGCGGTGGGCGACGTTGGCCCGGAGTTCGTGGCGCAGCTGCTCATGCGGTGCACCGGGCGCGACTACTCGTGCACGCCGCACCACTTCGACGAGCGGGTGGCGTGCCACGTCTTCAAGCCGGCGCACGAGGGGCACCGGTGGTACGTCAAAGCGTACTTTCTGTCCGCCGACGCCATGTTCATCAGCGTTCACAGGTAAGGGGAGGGCAGCATGCATCTGTACAAGGAGGGCGACCGCTCCGAGGCCATGTGCCCGCAGTGCAAGCGCCGGGTGTCCACGCGCTTCGCGGTGCGCACCGTGCCGCTGGAAGACAGCGGCGTGCAGGTTCCGGGGGTGCTCGCCGCGGTGTGCGACGTCTGCGACCGGGTGGTGGCGCTCCCGGCGCAGTCCGCGCCCAAGCTCAAGGAGGCGCTGGAGCGGAAGAAGGATGTCGCTTTGGAGGCGCGCATTCCCTATCACCTGGAAGACGTAATCCACCTGCTGGCCGACCGTTTTTCCGCGGCGGTTGCGGCCTTTCGCCCGGACCTGCTGCGCTTCTACCTGCGCGAGGTGGCGAGCGACCCGGCCTTCGCCGAGCGGGTGCGCGAGCTGGCGTCGTCAGAACAGGCCCAGGCCCCTGCGCGCGCGCGCCTGTCGCTGCGCATGCCGCAGGCGCTGCTGGCCGAGGCGCGCGCGGTGGCGCACGAGGCCGGAATTCCCACCGACGCCGAGCTGCTGCGGGGAATCATCCTCGCCGCCAAGGAGGATGTGCTGGAAGGCGCCCATCCAGACCGCATCGCCCGCCTGGGCGGCGCGGCGCAGGCGGAGGGCGCGCCCCGGCCGGCGCTCGTGTAGAAGGATTGCGCAGAAGTGTCCGCGTGAGATTCCGTCTGGGGCCGTGGCCTACGCGGGATCGCAGCGGATCACGTGGTAGCTGCGCTTGCCCTTGCGCAGGACGATCACCTGGCCCTCGATGGCGTCCTCGCGCGTAACCCGGTCGTCCGACCCGCGCGCCGCGTCGTTCAGGTACACGCCGCCACCCGCGATCAGCCGCCTGGCCTCGGCGCGTGAGGAAGCGAAGCCGGCCTGCATCAGCAGGTCCGAGAGGAGCACGCCGTCGGCGAGGCCCGCGGGCGCGTCGCTCGAGGGCACCTCGTTCAGCACCTCGACGATCTCGGCCGCGCTCAGCCCCTGCACGCTGCCGCCGCCGAACAGCAGCGCCGACGCCCGCTCCGCCCTGGCCAGTTCGTCCTCGCCGTGCACCGTGCGCGTCACCTCCGCCGCCAGCAGGCGCTGGGCGGTACGCCGGTGCGGCTCGGCCGTGTGCGCCTGCACGGCGGCGTCGATCTCCTCCACCGGCAGCAGGGTGAAGTATTTCAGGTACCTGGCCACGTCCTGGTCGTCGGTGTTCAGCCAGAACTGGTAGAAGCGGTACGGCGAGGTGCGCGCCGGGTCCAGCCACACGGCGCCCTCTTCCGTCTTGCCGAACTTCACCCCCGCGGCCGTGGTCACCAGCGGCATGACCACGCCCTGCGCGCGAACGCCCCGCACGCGGCGGATCAGCTCGATCCCGGCCGTGATGTTGCCCCACTGGTCGCTGCCGCCCAACTGCATCAGGCAGCCCTCGCGCTCGTTCAGCACCAGGAAGTCGTACGCCTGCATCAGCATGTAGCTGAACTCGGTGTACGAAAGGCCCTCTTCGGCCTCCATCCGCCGCTTGACGGACTCCTTGGCCGTCATGTAGTTGATGGTGAAGTGCTTGCCCACGTCGCGCAGGAACTCCACGTACGAGATGGCGGTCAGCCAGTCGGCATTGTCGAGCATGCGCGCGGCGTTGTCACCGGAAAAGTCCAGGAACTTCTCCAGCTGCCCGCGCAGCCCGGCGACGTTGGCCGCGACGTCTTCGCGCGTGAGCAGCTTGCGCTCCGCCGTCTTGCCGCTGGGGTCACCGATCAGCCCCGTTCCGCCGCCCACCAGGGCGATCGGCGTGTGGCCGTGCCGCTGCAGGTGCACCAGCGCCATCACCGGAAGCAGGTGCCCCACGTGCAAGCTCGCCCCGGTGGGGTCGAAGCCGATGTAGGCCGTCACCATCCGCTCGGCCAGCAGCGTGCGCGCTTCTTCGGTCGAGTCGAAGAGCAGCCCTCTCGACTTCAGTTCATCGTACAGGTTCGCGGCGGGCACGTCGGCTCCTTCGGGTCCAGGTTCGCGCAAGGGCACACAATGTCGGGCGTGGGCGGCGAGTCGGTCAAGGCGCGCGCGGGACTGCGTGCGCGGCCCGCATCTTGAAAACCCGCGGGCCGGGGTCCATCGAAACGCCGCCCGGAGCCTTCGTGAACGCACCTCCCACACCCCTGCAGCGCTTCACGCGCCGCCTGATGGGCGAACGCCGCACGGCGCACCGGCCCGGCAGCGGGCACGGCCGCCGCGCGTCGGACAGCCAGCCGATGCACGGGTGGCAGCCGGCCTTTCGCATTGCCGTGGGCGTGGCGCTGCTGGACTGGGCCACCAAGTTCGCGGTTGCCGCGTGGGTTCCCATGGACGGGTTCCGGGAGGTGGTGCCGGGGCGGGTGGCGTTCTGGCACGTGCGCAACCGCGCGATGATCCTGGGGCTGTGGGACAACCTGCCCTTGAACGGGCGCAAGGCGCTGGCCCTGGTGGCCGCGGTGCTCGCCATCCTGGTGCTGGTGCAGATCGTGGGGCGGGCGCACCGCCTGGCGCGCAATCACCAGCGCTGGGCGTGGCTGTTCGTGGGGCTGATCTGCGGCGGCATGGTGGGCAACCTGGGCGAGCGGGTGATCCACTGGGGCGTCACCGACTACCTGTCGTTCCGCTGGGGCGAGTACTGGCTGCCCCCCGGCAACGTGGCCGACATCGCCCTGTTCGCCGCCATTCCGCTGGCCATCCCCGTGATCGTCTTCGAGATGATGGGGCGGCGCCGGCGCGGCCGCGCCCACCCGCAGCCGTCCAGCCGCGCCGCGCCTTCCGCCCGGTCCTGAGCGACCGCCGGGCGGCTGGCGGGGTACCGGAGGGCGCGCCTATCTTCAGCGCGCCCTTGTCCGTTCCTGGCCCGAGCCCTTGCCGATGGTACCCGAGCACAAGCGTCACCGCCTTTCCTCCCTCCTCCGCGACTGTGGCTCCGTCGTCGTGGGCTACAGCGGCGGGGTTGATTCGGTGTTCCTGGCGCGCATTGCCGTGGACGTGCTGGGGCCGGAGCGCGTTCTGGCGGTGACGGGAAAGAGCGACAGCATCGCGTCGTGGATGGAGGATACCGCGCGCGAGGTCGCCGAGCGCTTCGGCATTCCCTGGCTGGAGCTGGAAACGCGGGAGATGGACGATTCGCGCTACGCGGCCAACCCCAGCAACCGCTGTTACTTCTGCAAGTCGGAGCTGTGGACGCGGCTGGCGGATTTGGCGGCCGAGCGGGGGTTCGGCGCGGTGCTGGACGGCTCCAACGCCGACGACGTGGGTGATCACAGGCCCGGCGCGGTGGCGGCGACGGAGAACGCGGTACGCTCGCCGCTGCTGGAGGCGGGGCTGACGAAGGACGAGATCCGCGCATGGTCGCGCGAGCTGGGGCTGCCCACGTGGGACCAGCCCGCGGCGCCGTGCCTGGCCTCGCGCATTCCCTACGGCCTGTCCGTTACCCCCGAGCGGCTGCGGCAGATCGAGCAGGCGGAGATCGGGCTGCGGGCGATGGGCTTCCGCGACTTTCGCGTCCGCCACCACGGCACGGTCGCGCGGCTGGAAGTGCACCCGTCGGAGATCGACCGCGTCGCCGATCATCGAACCGACATCGCTCGCGCCGTGCGCGGCGCCGGGTTCGAGCGCGTGCTGATCGACCTGCAGGGCTACCGCCGCGGCTCGCTGAATGAGGGGCTGGCGGGCGGGCAGCTGGTGCAGTTGGGGGCGTTCGCATGAGCGACGATCCGCGCGTCCCGCAGGCCCTCCGCGTCCTGGTGGAGCACGGGGTCGGCGGCGCCGAGGTGTCCGTCGAAGGACACGAGCAGGAGATCGCCGCCGTACGCGTTCCCGGCGAGGGGTGGGAGCGGCTGCTGGGCGATGAAGGCGCGCGCATCGCGGCCGCCGTCAAGCAGGTCGGCTTCCGCTACGTGGCGCTGGACCTGGAGATCGACGCCAATCCGGACGCGATCGGCTGATGGACGACGGCGCCGTCTACCTGGACTACGCGGCGACCTCCGCCGTGCGCCCGGAGCCGGTGATCGAGGCCGTCACCGATTATCTGCGCGGCGTCGGTGCCACACCGGGGCGGGCGGGGCACCGCCGGGCCGTGGACGCGGGGCGGATCGTCTTCCGATGCCGGCGCGCGCTCGCCGCCCTCTTCAACGCGCCGGGCGATCCCGGCCGCCTGACCTTTCACCTGAACGCCACGCACGCGCTGAACGTCGCCATCCTGGGCCTGCTGCGCCCGGGCGACCGCGTGGTGCGCACCGCGTACGATCACAACGCGGTGCGCCGTCCCGTGCGCGCGCTGGCGGGCCGTGGCGTGCACGAGACGGTGCTCGCGGGGCAGACGGACGGTTCGGTCGATCTTGATGAAGCCGACCGTGCGCTGCAGGGCGCGCGGCTGCTGGTGATCCCCCACGCCACCAACGTGCTCGGTACCGCGCTCCCGGTGGCGGACCTGGCCGCGCGGGCGCATGCGGCCGGCGCGCTGGTGCTGGTGGATGCGGCGCAGTCCGCCGGCCATCTCCCGATCGACGTGCAAGCCATGGGCATCGACCTGCTGGCGTTCACCGGGCACAAGGGGCTGCTGGGGCCGCAGGGTACGGGCGGATTGTGGGTGCGCGACGGGCTCGATCTTCCGCCCGTGTTCCTGGGCGGCACCGGCGGCGACTCCGACGCGCCGGACATGCCCGCGCTGTTCCCGGATCGGCTCGAAGCCGGCTCGCAGAACGGGCCGGGGATCGCCGGGCTGCTGGCGGGCGTGGAGTGGCTGGCGGAGCGGGGAGTCGCCACCGTCCACGCGCGGGAGGTCGAGTTGAAGCTGCGGCTGTGGGATGCGCTGGACCTGATTCCCGGCGTGACGCTGCTCAGTCCGCCGGCTGAGGACGGCGTGGGAATCGTGACGATGAACCTGGCGGGCGTGGACGCGGCCGATCTCGCGCGGCGGCTAGACCGCGACTTCGGCATCCTGGTGCGCGCCGGGCTCCACTGCTCGCCGGAGCAGCACGACGCCATCGGCACGGGGGCGGTCGGCGCCGTGCGCTTCTCCGTCGGCTGGGCGACCACGGGGGACGAGGTGGATCGCGCCGCCGCGGCCGTGGCGCGGATTGCCGGCGCGGAACCGCAGGCGGCGCGGGCGGGTAGCTGAACACGACCGAAGATCACGGACCGAACGGGGGAGACCGGATGGCGCGTCGAGGTGTTGCGGGGAAGCTGTTCCTGCTGGTGTTCCTGGCCCTGCTGGCCGGCGGAGCGTGGTTCTTCCGCGGCCTGATTCCCGGCCCCTGGAATCGCCCGCCGGTGCCGATGGCCGTCTCGGAAGAGGCGGCCGTCGCCGCCGAGGAAAAGCTGAAGAGGCTGCGGCAGGAGGGCGACACCGTGCACCTGAGCGGCGTGGAGTTCACCAGCTACCTGCGCTATCGCATGGCCGGCCGCTTCGCGCCCGACATCGAGTTTCCCGCGGTCACGTTCAACGCGGACCAGGTGAACGTCGCCGGCCGCTATCCCACAGACCGCATTCCCACGAAGGAACTGGGGCGCGCCGCGGAGTTCCTTCCCGACACGGCCGACGTAGCGGTGAACGGCACGCTGCGCACCCTGGCGCCCGGCCGTGCCGCGCTGAAGGTGAGCTCGGCCTCGTTCGCGCGCATCCCGATCCCCCGCGAGCGCCTGAACGCTCTGGTCGGGCGGGTGCGCGGCCGGAGCGAGCCAGGGCTGGCCGACGACGAGGTGGCGTTCCAGCTTCCTCCGGGCGTGGGCTCGGCACGGGTGGAGAACGGGCAGCTGGTCCTGGCGCGCTAACGCTTCGCAGCGAGCAGCATCACACCGACATCGATAGATTCGCATGGCACGCATTCTGGTCGTCGACGACGAAGAAGGCATCCGGCGCGTCCTGCACCAGCTCTTCGAGTACGAGGACCACGAGGTGCGGTCCGCGGGGGGCGGCGCGGAGGCCATCTCCATCTACCAGGAGTTCCAGCCCGACGTCACCTTCCTGGACGTGAAGATGGCGCGGATGGACGGCCTGGAGGCGCTGACCAAGATCCGCGAGCACGATCCCGCGGCCGTGGTCATCATGATCAGCGGCCACGGGACCATCGACACCGCCGTCGAGGCCACCCGCCGCGGCGCCTTCGATTTCCTGGAAAAGCCGCTGGATACCGACCGGCTGCTGCTGGTGCTGCGCAACGCGCTTCAGCAGCAGGGGCTGGTGCAGGAGAACGCGCGGCTTCGCGGGGAAATCGAGAGCCGCCACCAGATCGTCGGGCGCAGCTTTTCGCTGCGTCAGGTGCTGGACCGGGTGGAGAAGGTGGCGCCGACGGACGCGCGCGTGCTGGTGACGGGCGAGAACGGCACGGGCAAGGAGCTGGTGGCGCGCGCCATCCACCGGCTGAGCCCCCGTGCCGACAAGGCGTTCATCGAGGTGAACTGCGCGGCCATCCCGTCCGAGCTGATCGAGTCGGAGCTGTTCGGCCACATGAAGGGTTCGTTCACCGGCGCGCACGAGGACCGCGCCGGCAAGTTCGAGCTGGCGGACGGCGGCACGCTGTTCCTGGACGAGATCGGCGACATGTCGCTGCAGGCGCAGGCCAAGGTGCTGCGCGCGCTGCAGGAGGGCATCGTCACGCGGGTCGGCGGCGCCAAGCCCATTACGGTGGATGTCCGCGTGCTGGCGGCCACCAACAAGGACCTGGAAGAGGAGATCAAGGGCGGCCGCTTCCGCGAAGACCTGTACTACCGCCTGAACGTCATTCCGCTACACGTTCCGCCCCTGCGCGAACGGCGGGAAGATATTTCCATGCTGGTGCGGCACTTCGTGGAGTCGTATTCCCGCGAGGCGAACCTGCGCCCCAAGCACATCAGCGACGACGCGCTGGACCGCATGCAGCGCATGGACTGGCCGGGCAACGTCCGCGAGCTGCGCAACACGGTGGAGCGTTTGCTGATCCTGGCCTCCGGCGCGTCCATCACCGCGGACGACGTGGAGCTGCTGGTGGGCGGCAAGATGAAGGGCGGAGCGCTCTCGGGCGACCTGCTGGGCTGCGCCACCTTCGCCGAGTTCAAGGAGGCGGCGGAACGCGCGTTCATCGTGCAGAAGCTGCGCGAGAACGACTGGAACGTGTCGGAAACCGCGCGCATTCTCGACATGCCCCGCTCCAACCTCTACAAGAAGATCGAGCGCTACGAGCTGGTCCGCGAGGGATGAGGGACGCCGGGTTCGGCGCGTGGGCGCTGCTGGCGCTCGCGTGGATGGTGGGGACGTTCGGCGGCGGCTGGTTGCTGGCCTGGCTGTACAAGCGCCTGTACCCGGGCCTCGCGTTCTACAAGCTCTGGGCGACCTGGTCGGCGCTCCTCGGCGGCATCGTGGCGCTGGCTTTCGCGTTCGGCGTCGTGCGGCTCTGAGCTGATCGGCGATCGACGAGACCAGCGATGACGTTCGAGGAGGCGCTCGATCATCCCGGCCCCCTGCTGGCCGCGTGGGACCTGACGCCCGTGCGGGGCGAGCGGACCCTGACCCTCTACTCGCTGGCGGACGACCGGGCCACCGCGCTGGCCCACGACTCCGCTCCGGTGGGCGAGGAGGATGCCGCGTCGGCGCCGCTCCGCGCGCGGGGCATCCCCATCGGCAAGTGCGACCGCGGGTGCGAGTTCGTGTGGATCAGCGACGCGGGAGGCGTGGTGGTGTGGGGACCGCACTGGCGCGTACTGGATGCGCGCGGCGCCAGCCTGTCGCTGGCGGACGGTCGCACGATGTCGCCCGACCAGATCGAGCGCGTGTTCGCCTGCGCCAGCGATGATTACGTCAGCCGGGGCGTGCGCGCCCGGCTGAGGTCCGGCGAGGAGGTTTCGCTGGTCCGCGACATATCCGCTTCCGCCGCCGCCGACCCCGCCTACAGCCGCAACGAACTGCTGTGGGATACGGGGTGGGCCGGCTCCATCGCCCGCGCCGTAGCCGCCTGGGCCGGCGCTCCGTACGAAAATCGTATCTGAATCCCCCACCCGGGGTCCGTTGCCCTCGCCGGTCTGCCGGTTAGATTGGGCGGCTTCCAGCACCCGGCTCGCAGGTAGCCGCTCAACCCGTTCCACGCGATCACCAGCATGGCGGACAAGCACAAGAACTTCATCGGCGGCCAGTGGGTGGAGCCGTCTTCGGGCGATTACTTCGAGAACCGCAACCCCGCGAAGCAGTCGGACCTGATCGGCCTGTTCCCGCGCAGCACGCGCGAGGACCTGGACCGCGCCGTCCGCGCCGCCAAGTCGGGCTTCGAGGAGTGGCGCCGCACCCCGGCCCCCGCGCGCGGCGACGTGCTTCGCAAGGTGGGCGACCTGCTGAGCACGCGGAAGGACGAGATCGCCCGGGCCGCCACGCGCGAGATGGGCAAGACGCTCACGGAAACCCGCGGCGACGTGCAGGAAGGCATCGACACGGCCTACTACGCCGGGGTGGAGGGCCGCCGCCTCTTCGGCCACACGGTGCCCTCGGAGCTGCGCAACAAGTGGGCGATGAGCTACCGCCGCCCCATCGGCGTGTGCGGGCTGATCACGCCCTTCAACTTTCCGCTGGCCATCCCCACATGGAAGATGTTCCCGGCGCTGGTGTGCGGGAACAGCGTGATCATCAAGCCCGCCGAGGACACGCCGCACACGGTTCAGTTGCTGGTGGAAGTGCTGGAAGAGGCCGGCATTCCCGCGGGCGTGGTGAACCTGGTGCACGGCCTGGGTGAGGAGATCGGCGCGGCGATCGTGGAGCACCCGGACATCCCGGTGATCTCGTTCACGGGGTCCACGGACATCGGGTCGGTGATCGGGCAGACGTGCGGGCGCATGCACAAGCGCCTGTCGCTGGAGATGGGCGGCAAGAACGCGCAGATCGTGATGGACGACGCCGAACTGGACCTGGCGCTTGAGGGCGTGCTGTGGGGCGCGTTCGGCACCACGGGGCAGCGGTGCACGGCCACGTCTCGCCTGCTGCTTCACGACCGTATCCACGACCAGCTGTTGGAGCGGCTGATCGATCGCGCCAAGAAGCTGAAGCTGGGCTACGGCCTGGACGAGGGCGTGGACGTGGGCCCGCTGATCCACGAGGCCTCGCGCACCAAGGTGCAGGAGTACGTGGAGATCGGAAAGACGGAGGGCACGCTCGTCCTGGGTGGCGAGATCCCGACGGGCAGCGGCCTGGATGACGGGTTCTTCTTCCAGCCAACCATCTTCACCGACATCAAGCCCGGCTCGCGGATGGCGACGGAGGAGATCTTCGGCCCGGTGCTGTCGGTGATCCGCTTCTCGGACCTGGACGAGGCGATCCACATCAACAACGAGGTGAAGTACGGCCTCAGCTCGTCGCTCTACACGCGCGACACGGTGTCGGCGTTCCGGGCGTTCCAGGAGATGGACAACGGCATCACCTACGTCAACGCGCCTACGATCGGCGCCGAGGCGCACCTTCCGTTCGGTGGCGTGAAGCAGACCGGCAACGGCCACCGCGAGGGTGGCTGGGAAGTGTACGAGTTCTACTCCGAGACCAAGGTCTGCTACCTGGACTACTCCGGAAAGCTGCAGCGCGCGCAGATCGACAACTACGACGCGTCGCCGTACTGACGGGCAGGGAACAGGGAATCAGGGATCGCCCGCCTTCGCTTCCATGCGAGGGCGGGCGATCCTCTTTTGTGCCGTGCGTGGCGGCATCTGTCGCCGGTGCCGTCGTGCCGGGGCAGGGGCCGGTGACGTCGTCATCAAGGGCGCAGTTTTTGCCCCCGCCGAGAGTGCCTGCGCCTTGCCCCCTGGGGTAGTCCGGGCGTAGAATCCGTACGCACCCCACGCCTCGCACCCGCCACCCCGGTCGCCGGATGCACCCTCCCCATCCCGTCCAGGACGACCCGCACGACCCGCCGGCACAGGCGTCCTATCCGTCACTTCCCAGCATTCCGGGCGGCATCATCCGCGTTCCCGCCGAGGCGGAGGCGGTGGACGAGTTCCTCGAAGGCCTCAACGAGGAAACGCAGCCCAAGTCGCTGAACTACGGGATGAGCATGCGCGGGCGCACCGCCATCGTCACGGGCGGCGCCTCGGGAATCGGGCGGGCGATCGCACTGGAGTTTGCGCGCCACGGGGTGAACGTCGCTTTCAACTGGTATTCGTACGACGGCGGCGTGGGGATGGAGGAAGAGGCCGAGCAGACCGAGCGCGACCTGCGCCAGCTGGAGGTGCGCGTGCACTGCGAGCCCTGCGACGTGCGCGACTCCGACGAGGTGAACCGGTTCGTCAGGAACGTCCAGGAGGAGTTCGGCCGGGTTCACTTCCTGGTGAACAACGCGGGGATTGCCCGCGACCGCGCGCTGTGGCGGCTGACGGACGAGCAGTGGAGCTCGGTGCTCGACACCAACCTGACGGGCGCCTTCCACATGATCCGGGCGCTGGCGCCCACCTTTCGCCGGCACCACGACGGCAAGATCGTCAACGTGTCGTCGGTGCACGGCATCCGCAGCGAGTTCGGCCTGGCCAACTACAGCGCCTCCAAGGCGGGGCTGCTGGGCCTCACCCGCTCGGCCGCGCTGGAGCTGGGCCCCAGCAACGTGAACGTGAACGCCGTAGCGCCGGGGTACATCCGCACCACGCGCCTGACCAACGGCGTCCCCGCGGAAATCCTGGACACCGCGCGCGAGCGCTCCGTCCTGGGCCGCCTGGGCGATCCGCAGGACGTGGCGAACGTCGTCGTCTTTCTCTGCTCCGAGTACGCGCGCCACATCACCGGCACCGTCATTCCCGTCGACGGGGGACACCTGCTTTGATCCGATCGATGTCCGATTTCCTCCGCCGCGCCCCGGTCCGGCGGCTGGCCGTGCTCGCCATCATGCTCGCGCTCCCCGCGTGCGGCGGAAAGAAGCCGGCGCCCGCGGGTCCGCCGCCGCCCACGGCCGTCGCGCCGATGGACCTGGGCGGGCAGCAGGTGGTGATCCTTCCCGTGCAGCAGGCCACCGGCGTGGGCTTCAACCGCGAGCAGATCACGGCCGAGATCGTGACCGCGCTGCAGGCGCGCGACTCGGTCACGCAGTGGATCACCCCCGACCGGCTTCGCCATCTCCTGCGCCAGTCTCCGGGGTACGCGCCCGACCCCGCCGCGCTCCCCAACGACTCGTACCAGTCGCACGGCGAGCGGCGCGTGGCCGGCGCACTGGCAGACCCCATCCGCCGCTACGCCGCGCTGACCCGGGCGCGGCTGGTGGTCATCACGCGAAGCGCGGTCGCGATCTCCGACAGCACGGGAACACGCGTGCGCTTGACGGCGGCCGTGGTGGACGCGCGGACGGGGCTGCTCGTGTGGTGGGGCGACGCGGACGGGCAGCCCGCCGCGCCGGAGGACCGCGCGGGGATCGTCAGCGCCGCCGAGGCGCTGGCCCGGCGCATGGTGGTGGCGTACTCGCGGTGATACGGACCGCCGGGTAGGTTGTCAGGCGAGCGCGTCCGGCACCGGGTCCGGGGGCGCTCGCATCCGTCTTGCACGGCTCGTTGAATCGTGACCGCAGAGTTTAGAGAACCGCACGCGGGCCGCGGGCCCGCCATACCGAGCAGCAGATGCCGCAGATCGTTACGCTGATCCCGGGCGACGGGATCGGGCCGGACATCACCCAGGCCGTGGTGCGCGTCATCGAGGCTTCCGGCGCCGACATCCAGTGGGACCGCCGCGATGCCGGCGTGAGCGCCATCGAAAAGCACACCACGCCCATTCCCCAGGAAACGCTGGATTCCATCCGCACCAACCGGGTGGCGCTCAAGGGGCCGCTGACCACCCCGGTGGGCGTGGGCTTCCGCTCCATCAACGTGGCGCTGCGCAAGGAGTTCGACCTGTACTCCAACGTCCGCCCGGCGTACACCATCGTGCGGGGCGGGCGGTACGAGGGCGTGGACATCGTCCTGATCCGCGAAAACACCGAGGGGCTGTACAGCGGGGTCGAGCACTACGTGGGCATCGGCGGCGACCCGCGCGCGGCGGCCGAGAGCGTAATGCTGGTCACCCGCTTCGGGGTGGAGCGGATCCTTCGCTACGCCTTCGAGTACGCGCTGAAGAACGGGCGCAAGAAGGTGACGCTGGCCCACAAGGCCAACATCCTCAAGTACACGCAGGGCCTCTTCCTGGACGTGGGCCGCGAGATGGCCAAGGAGTACGAGGGCCGCGTGCAGTTCGAGGACCGCATCATCGACGCGGCGGCCATGATGCTGGTGATGGACCCCGGCCAGTTCGACGTGATCGTCTGCGAGAACATGTTCGGCGACATCCTGTCGGACCTGATCGCGGGCCTCGTCGGCGGGCTGGGGATGGCGCCGGGCGCCAACATCGGCAAGGACGCCGCGATCTTCGAGGCGGTGCACGGCTCGGCGCCCGACATCGCGGGCAAGGGCATCGCCAACCCGCTGGCGCTGCTGCTGGCCGCGGCGATGATGCTGGACCACCTGGACATGCGCGACGAGGCCGCCCGCATCCGCAAGGCGCTGGTGGCGGTGGTGGTGGAGGGCGACAGCCTTACGCCGGACTTGGGCGGCACCGGCACCACCGACTCACTGGCCGACGCCATCATCAAGCGCCTCTGATGGAAACCGCGAGCCTGCCGCCCGGGCTGGAAGAGGAGTTTCCGCCCTTCATCTGCACCCAGTGCGGGCTGCCGAAGGAGGGTGAGAAGGCCGACGACGCGGGCCGCTGCGAGACGTGCCGCCAGGGGCTGATCCGCCAGTCGGGGAAGTGGGCGCTGGTGCCGGCCGTGGTGATGGGGGCGCTGTACCTGTGGATGATCATCTTCTTCGGGCTGATCGAATCGCCCGCCATGATCTTCTTCCTGGCGTTAGGGGCGGCGCTGGCGTTCGTGGCGTACAAGGTGGGGCGGCGCGTGGCGTTCGACCTGCTGGTCGTCCGCGGACGGGGAGCACGGAAACGTTGATGCGCGACCTGCTGCTTTCTCCCTGGGTGAACGTGGTCGGCGCCGTGGTGGGTGGCCTGGCGCTGGGGTACGGGCTGGGCACGCTGCCGGGCGGGATCACCGCGTGGGGCGCACTGTGGACGGTGCTGGGCTTCGTGCTGCTCTGGTGGACGCTGATGGACCGCCGCAAGGCGCGCCGCGGCACCCCCGAGAGCGAGGCCGACGGCTCGCATACGATCGAATGAGGTAACGACGGTCACTGCACCGCACACGAAGCCCCGCGCGGTCCGCGGGGCTTCTGCGTTTCACCCGACTTTCGCACTCATGCACTAACGCACTCACGCACTCTCATGATCCAGACCGCATCCGACTCGCTGGACCCCTGGGGCGCGCTGGCCCGGCTGCGCGAGGCCGGCCCGCTGGTGCACTGCATCACCAACTACGTGGCGATGGACGTCACCGCCAACGCCCTGCTGGCCATCGGCGCCTCGCCCGCGATGGTGCACGCGCGCGAGGAGGCGGCGGACTTCGCCGGCATCTCGCGGGCGCTGGTGATCAACATCGGCACGCTGTCGCCGCCGTGGGTAGAGGCGATGGAGATGGCGGTGGAGCGCGCAACGGCGCTCGGCACGCCGTGGGTGCTGGACCCCGTGGGCGCCGGGGCCACGCCGTACCGCACCGGTGTCGCGGGCGACCTCGCCCGCCGCAAGCCGGCGGTGATCCGGGGGAACGCGTCGGAAATCCTCACGCTGGCGGGTGAGGTGGGCGGGGCCAAGGGCGTCGACAGCACGCGCACCCCGGAGGAGGCGCGCGAGGCCGCGTCGGAGCTGGCGCGCTCGCTGGGGTGCGTGATCGCCGTCACCGGGCCGGTGGACCACGTGACGGACGGCACTCGCACGCTCTCCGTGCACCACGGACACGAGATGATGACCCGGGTCACCGCGCTGGGCTGCGCGCTGGCCGGCGTGACGGGCGCCTTTCTGGCCGTGGAGCCGGACTCGCTGCACGCCGCCGCCTACGCGCTCGCCTTCTTCGGGCTGGCCGGCGAGATGGCGGCCTCCGGCTCGATCGGCCCAGGCACCCTGCGCGTCAGACTGATGGACGCGCTCTACATCCTCGACACGCAGGCCGACAAGGAGATCCGCATCGAGCCCGTGGGGTGAGGGTCGACGTCTCGGATCTGTGCGTTCGGTGGCCGGTTCTGGAGGGGGCTTGCGGACGTTGCTCCGTCCGTATGTATTTGATCTGCAACGACGTTGCGGGCACCCCCATTCGGGAGTTCGATACGGATCGTCCCGCTGGCCTGCACCGAGGAGAACCACATGGCAATCGAGTCTGCATACCAGGTCGACAGGAACGAGGATGAGATCGTCGTCCGCCTCCGCCGGAACGAGGTGAACGAGGCGCGGGTCTCGCGATTCCTCTCCTACCTGGAACTGGCGTCGATCCGCGACCGCAGTCGGCTGACCGCCGAAGCGGCAGCCGAACTCGCGGACGAGGTCGACCAAGCCGTCTGGAAGAAAAACCGCGATCGTCTATCCGGCCGTGGATATTGACGAGGCGCCGGTCGTCACGGACACGAATGTGATCTTCTCGGCCCTGCTGCGACGTGAAGGGCGATTCTTGGAGATCCTATTCGAATCGGAGCACAGCTTCCACATCTGTGAAAGCGTCCTGAGCGAATTGTTTCGGCTGAAGGAGAAGATCGCGCGTACGAGTGAACTCGACGAAGACACTCTCGCTCGGCTGTATCACGAGATCATCTCCCTCCTGAGCATCCATAAGGAAGCACGAATCGCGGCGGTACATTGGGATCGAGCACGTGCGTTGTGCGACGAAGTCGATCCCGCGGACGCTCCTCACGTCGCACTGACGCTCGATCTGGATGGTGTGCTTTGGACGGGCGACAAGCGGCTACGTAGCGGATTGCGGCTGAAGGGGTTCGACCGCTTCTTCACGCCCTGAGCAGAGGCAGCGTCGTCGATCTCTCATGCGCTCGACCGGAAGTGGAACGGGCGTTGCGAGCGCATTCCGCCCGCTACGAAACCGGCCTTCCATGAAGGAGCAAGATCGTATGAGATACGACGAGGGATACGGGCGGCACGACGGCTGGGAGTACCGGATGCCCGAGGGCGGCCGGGGCTACGACCGGGGCTACCGCCAGGCCGGCGGCCCGTGGAACGGCGAGCGGCCCTGGGTGGGCGGCTACCGCGACGGCTACCAGGGCGGAAGCGGCGGCTACGCGGTCGGCGGTGGCCCGCGGTACCTGGACGACAACGGTGGACGCGCGGACCACGAGCACGGGTACCGCCGCCCGCGCGGGCAGCAGGGCGGGGGCGGGCGCGACGGCACCTACTTCTTCCGTGGCCGTGCCGGATACGGCGGCGACTTCCGCGCGGGCGCGGGCGACCACGCAGCCTACGCGGATCCGCGGGGCGGCACGGGCTTCGGCGGAGGGGGCGGGTACAGCCGCGAATTTGGTGCGCGGGGCGGCGGCTACGGGCGGGACTTCGGCGCGCGGGGCGGCTACGGGGGCGACTTCAACGTGACCAACCGGGGCCGCAACGACGAACACGGCGCCCGGCGCGAGTTCCAGAACGAGGGCCGGCCCGAGGACTACCGACCGCACCACAGCCCCGTCGGCGGCACGTCGAGGCCCATGGGCGGCTCGTACCTGGCGCGGCCCAATCCGCCCGACGTAGAGGACGATCGCTGGACCCGCGAGACCACCCGCTGGTTCTGAGCGGGGGATGAAGAAGGCGCCGGGGTTCGGCGCCTTCTTCGCGTTCCGGGGCGGCGGGCGTGGGAACGAATCGTGCTCTGTCCACCGCCCGCGCGCCCCTCCGGGCCTGCGTTCCAAGCTTTCGCGCGCCCGCCGTCCCTGGACGGCGGCGGCTTTCCGGCCGTGTTCTGGCCAGCCCGGAGCGTCAAATCGACGGCAGTCACTCACGTGAGCGAAACCATTCGCACCGACACCTCCGGAGCCATCGCGGTGGCCGACCCTCTCGCCGTTCGGGCCAACAAGCTCGAGCTCCTGGAGCGCCTGGCCGACGCGCTGGCCCACGAGATCAAGAACCCGCTGCACTCCATGGTCATCAACCTGGAAGTGCTGAAGCGGAGGCTTGGCCGCATTCCGGGCGGCGACGAGGTGCTGCGCTACACCAACGTCCTGGGCGAAGAGCTGGACCGGGTGAGCCGCCGCGTGGAGCTCCTGCTGCGCCTTTCCCGCCCCGACCGCGGCAGCGAAGAAACTACCCTCACCGAGCTGGTGGAAGAGGTGATGGAGCTGGTGCAGCTGGAGGCACGGCACAGGGAGGCCCGGGTGGAGTACAATACGGAGGGAGCCATGGCCCGCGTGCGCGTGGGACGTCAGCCCGCCCGGCAGATCATCCTGAACCTGGTGCTCGACGCGCTCGAAGCGCTGCCCAGCGGCGAAACCCTTCACGTCACCGTGCGTGGCGAAGACGGGCGTTCGACGCTGACCATCCAGGCGTCGACGGCGCCGGGTGCCACGCAGGGCGACCGCACGGGCGTGGCGTCGCTGCTGGCCGAAAGCGTCGGCGGGCAGGTCTGGGCGCAGGACGGCACGCGTACGTTCGTGCTGCCGTCGGGCCGGGCCTGAAACACGGGCTACCTCGTTCCATCCCAAGCGGTTGACCACACACGCCACCGGTCGGTATCTTGAAACGTTCCATACAAGTTGCGATTCCATCCCGACGACCCACGGGTATGCCTGAAAAGATCCTGGTTGCCGACGACGAACGCCACATCGCCGAGGGGCTGCAGATGCTCCTTGCCGACGAGGGCTACGAAGTCGACACCGCCACGGACGGCAACGCGGCCTGGAAGCTGGTTCAGGAAAACGCCTACGGCGTAGTGCTGGCGGATCTGCGCATGCCGCAGGTGGATGGGCTGGAGCTGTTCGGGCGCATGCGCAAGGCCGGCATCCCGTCGGAGATGATCATCATCACCGGCGAAGGCTCCGTCGACACGGCCAAGGAGGCCATGCGCGAGGGGGCCTACGACTATCTCGAAAAGCCGCTGAAGATCGACCGCCTCAAGGAGCTGATCCCCAAGGCGCTCGAGAAGTTCCAGGTGAAGCAGGCCAACAAGCAGCTCGAGGAGCGCCTGGCCAACCTCACCCGGTTCGTGGACCTGATCGGCCAGTCCGAGGAGATGCGGTCCATCTACTCGACCATCGAGGCGGCGGCACCCACCACGGCCAGCATGCTCATCGTGGGCGAAAGCGGCACCGGCAAGGAGCTGGTGGCGCGCGCCATCCACGAAAAGAGCAACCGGGCCAAGGGGCCGTTCATCGCCATCAACTGCGCCGCGTTCCCCCGGGAGATCCTGGAGAACGAGCTGTTCGGCCACGAGAAGGGCGCCTTCACCGGGGCCATCAACGAAAAGCAGGGCTGCTTCGAGCTGGCCGACGGCGGAACGCTGTTCCTGGACGAGGTGGCCGAGATGGAGCCCGACATCCAGGTGAAGTTCCTGCGCGCCCTGGAGCAGCGGTCGTTCCGGCGCCTGGGCGGCAAGAAGGAGATCCACGTGGACATCCGCGTGGTTTCCGCCACCAACAAGCAGATCGGCAAGGCCATCGACGACGGCAAGCTGCGCGAGGACCTGTACCACCGCCTGGCCGTCATTCCGCTGTTCCTGCCGCCGCTGCGCGAGCGCCGCGGCGACGTGCGGCTGCTGGCGGAAAGCTTCCTGCGGCGCTTTTCGGAAGAGAACGGCAAGAAGCAGCTGAAGAGCTTTTCGCCCGAGGCGCTGGAGTTCATCAACGCGTACCGCTGGCCGGGCAACGTCCGCGAGCTGAAGAACGCGGTGGAGCGCGCGGTGATCTTCGCCCGCACCGAAGAGATCACCCTGGGCGACCTGCGGGCGCACGAGCTGATCGGCTCGGAGGACCGCGAGGTGCGCGTTCCCGTGGGCACTTCGCTTCAGCAGGCGGAGCGCACGCTGGTGCTCAAGACCTTTTCCTTCGTCGAGGGCGACCACAACCGGGCCGCCTCGATGCTGGGGATCGAGGAAGACGAGCTTCGCAACCGGCTGAACCAGCTGGTCGCCGGCGAGACCGTCCCGGCCTGACCGCCGCTTCGTCCAGCGCACTCTGAAGGCCGCGCACCGACCCAGTCGGTGCGCGGCTATTCTGTGCCGTACGTGGCGGGAGATATGGCTTGGAGACTGCTGGAATGACGCGTAGCTTGCTGTTCAGAAACACGATCCGCAACGATGATCCGTCGACGCGCTGCACATTGCTTCAGCGGAGCGGATGATGCAGCATGCCCGAAACGGATCGCGTCCGTTTAGCGAGATCGACTCGATGGTATGCAAACAGCGCTCGGGGGAGGGTACGATGACAACCGCTAACTTGATCACTATCGATCCGGAAATCCTGAGTGGGACGCCTGTGTTCACGGGTACTCGCGTGCCGGTCGAGAGCCTGATCGATCACCTGAAGGCTGGCGACAGCTTGGAGGATTTCCTGGAAGGTTTCCCCGGTGTCCAACGTGAGCAGGCCGAAGCCTTCCTCGAACTGGCGCTTGACGCCGCGTTGAGCCATGCGCGTGCTGCTTGACGAGCAGATCGACCAGCGTCTGAGGAAGCGATTTGGTGACGAGTTTGAGGTGAGGGCTGTTCTGGAGGTCGGCTGGGCGGGCCTCAAGAACGGGGCGCTGCTACGTGCTGCGGAACGCGAGTACGACGTGTTCGTTACCATGGACCGAGGCATCCCGCATCAGCAGAACATCCCAAACTTCCAGCTCGGCATTGTCGTCGTCCGCGCGAAAAGCAACCGCTTCGTCGACTTGTCGCTGCTCGTGCCGCAGATCGAGGCCGCACTCCGGGTCTCGAAGCCCGGCACGGTCGTCTACGCCAGTGCTGATGGCCCAGCGTGAGGCTTCGCCCGAGTCTTGCTAGAGCGTCCTCGCTCGATCAGCAGTGACGCGGGCCACGTTGAATGAGGGTGAATCGATGGCGATGATGGACGAGCTGGTGCAGCAGATCGCGACACGCACGGGACTGCCCCAGGACAAGGCGATGCAGGCGGCGCAGGCCGCCATCGAGTTCCTGGACGGCCGCCTTCCGCCTCCCGTCGGCGGGAACCTGAAGCGCCTGACCGGCGAGGGCGACGGCGCCGGCGGCGGCGGCCTCCCCGACCTGGGCGACGTGGCCGGCAAGCTGGGCGGCATGTTCGGCCGATGAACCACGCGCGGCCGGCCCATTCCCGGGCCGGCCGTTTTCCGCACTGATCCACCTCTCGCCTGGCGCACGACTCAATGAATCCCGAAGTCCTGAACGCGGCCCGCTCGGCCTTTCCCGCATCCACCGGCACCATCACCCTGGGCGCCGTGGTGCACGAGGGCGCCTGCGCGCCGGAGCCGCTGGTTTCGCTGCCCCTGTCGATGATGAACCGCCACGGCCTGATCGCCGGGGCCACGGGCACGGGCAAGACCAAGTCGCTGCAGCTGATCGCCGAGCAGCTGTCCAGCGCCGGCGTGCCCGTCTTCCTTTCCGACGTGAAGGGAGACCTGAGCGGCCTCGGTGTGGCGGGCGAGGCCGGCGACCGCGTGAAGCAGCGCGCCGCCGACACCGGCTACGCCTGGCAGCCCGCCGGGATGCCGGTGGAGTACCTGAGCCTGTCCGGCAAGGTCGGCGCGCAGCTGCGGGCTACCGTCTCCTCCTTCGGGCCGCTGCTGCTGGCCAAGGTGCTGGGGCTGAACGAAACGCAGTCCAGCGTGCTGACCCTCGTCTTCAAGTACTGCGACGACAAGGGCCTGCTGCTGCTGGACCTTTCGGACCTGCGCGCGGCGCTCCGCTACCTGTCGGAGGAGGGCGCCGGCGAATTGAAGGAGTACGGCGGGATGTCGAAGCAGACCGTGGGCGTGCTGCTTCGCGAGCTGGTGGAGCTGGAGGCGCAGGACGCGGAGCGCTTCTTCGGCGAGCCCGAGTTCGACCTCGACGACCTGCTGCAGACGGCACCGGACGGACGCGGGGTGGTGAGCGTGCTGGAGCTGCAGGACGTGCAGGAAACGCCCGCGCTGTTCAGCACCTTCATGCTGTGGATGCTCGCCACGCTGTACCACACGCTTCCGGAGATGGGCGACGTCGAAAAGCCCAGGCTGGTGTTCTTCTTCGACGAGGCGCACCTGCTGTTCGACGGCGCCAGCAAGGCGCTGGTGGACCAGGTGGAGCAGGTGGTACGGCTGATCCGCTCCAAGGGCGTGGGCGTGTTCTTCATCACTCAGAACCCGCGCGACGTGCCGGCCGAAATCCTGGGCCAGCTGGGCCACCGCGTTCAGCACGCCCTGCGCGCCTTTACCCCGGACGACGAAAAGGCGCTGAAGTCCGCCGCCCGCACGTTCCCGAAGACGACGTTCTACGACGTGGAGGAAACGCTGACCACGCTGGGCATCGGCGAGGCGCTGGTGACCACGCTCTCCCCGTCGGGCGTGCCCAGCCAGCCGTTCGCCGTGCGCATGGTGCCGCCCTCGTCGCGCATGGGCCCGCTGACCGCGGACGAGCTGCAGGGGCGCATCGGCGCCTCGGAGCAGGTGCGGAAGTACGCGCAGGAGATCGACCGCGAAAGCGCCCGCGAGATGCTGGAGGACCGGGCCGCCCGGGCCCGGGAGGAGGACGAGGCGGCGGCCGTGCCGCGGGGCTCCGGCCGGGGCCCGGACTACGACCGCGCCCCGCGCACCGCCACGCGAAAGACGTCGCGGACGGCCGACGACGACCCCGCGCCGCGCCGGGGCCGCAAGGAGCGCGGAACGGTGGAGCAGATCCTTCGTTCGCCGGTCGCCAAGTCTGCGGTGAACACCCTGGTCCGCGGACTGGTGGGTGCCCTGCTGGGGGGACGGCGGAGGCGATGAGCGGCGTTCAGATCAGCCCTGACCTGGGGAGCATCCGTTTCGCCACAATTTACAAAAGTGAGCGCAAGCCCGCGCTAACATTGGACAAAGCCGCGCGGTCGCGTTGAACGCGCGGCTCCCGATTCGGGGCCCTTTCGGTGGCATGGCGATTGCCCTTGAACACCTCCCGAGGAGCAGAGGCAGGGAGCCAGCGTCTCGGTGGGACGCCGCACCGGAGGTACCAGAGGATGGCGGCACAACGCATACTCGTCATCGAGGACGAGGCAGCCGCGCGCGAGGCGCTGAAGAGCCTGCTCGACGAGGAGGGCTACACGGTCTGCACGGCCGAAAGCGGCAGGCGCGGGCTGGAGCGGCTCCAGGATTTTCGCCCCGACACGGTGGTGTGCGACTTCTACCTCCCCGACATCGACGGGCTGCAGGTGGTGCGCGCCATCCGCTCGGCGGGCGACAGCGGGGTGCGCGTGATCATCATCACGGCCGGGTGCGGCGGCGAAGAGGCCGAAAGCACCCTGCGCCGCGAAGCCGACTTCTTCTTCCAGAAGCCGCTGGACCTGCGCCGCTTCCGCGACGTCCTGCAGGCCGAGGGCGACGACGCCGCGCGCGGCGCGCTCGCACTTCACTGACAGCACTCCATCGACCGACATGCGTGAGGACGTGGGGCAGCCGCGGATCGTGATCGAGGAGCGCGGCGGGGGCGCCGGCTCCTTTTTGCTGGGCGTGCTGGTGGGCGCGGGCGCCGCGCTGCTGCTGGCGCCCCGCAGCGGGCGTGAGACCCAGCGCGAGATCCGGGGCTTCGTTACCGGACGCGTGGACGCGGTCCGCGGCGCGGTGGATACCCGCGTGGAGCAGGCCCGGACGGCGGTGGACGAGGGACGGTCGGCGGCCACGCAGGCGCGGGCAGAGCTGCAGCGGCGGGTGCACGAGGCCAAGGCCTCGTACCGCGGCGGCCAGCGCCCCGAACCCCCGCGCGCGCCGGCGCTGCAGTTGGCGGTTTCCGCGCCCGTCGTACAGGAGGTGGTGATCACCGAGGTGACCACCGAGCCCGACGTGGGAGACCTGGCGGGCGGCGAAGTTCGTTGACGGCGCGGCGCGGCCGGACCTAGCTTGGCTGCATGGCCGAACCCACCGCTCCCCCCAGTAAAGCCGCGATACTGCGAAGGGCCGCCCGTGCGGCCCTTTCGCGCGTTCTCGGCGGCTGGGCGGAGTTCGGGCGGCGGGTGTACATCAAGGCGGGCGACGACGACATCTTCTTCCTGGCCGGCGGCATCGCCTTCAACGTGCTGGTGGCGGCCGTTCCGTTCCTGCTGATGCTCATCGCCATCTTCGGCTACGTGCTGAAGGCGGCGGTGAACGATCCGCAGCAGGCCGCGGTGGAGTACGTGCTTTCCATCCTGCCGCCGTCGCAGCGCATCGTTACGCTCACCCGCTCGCTGGTGGGCGAGGTGGTGGCGGGGCGCACGCGGTTCGGCATCCTGGGCCTGGTGCTGTTCATCTGGTCGTCCACGCGGCTGGTGGCCAGCCTTCGCTCGGTGCTCAAGCACATCTTCGACCTCCCGGAAGAGCGGCCGATCATCGCGGGGATGTTCTTCGACCTGCAGATGGTGCTGGTGGCGGGAACGCTGTTCGTGTTCAACACGGGCATCACCGTGGCGGTGGAGGCGGCGCAGGCGTACGGGGTGCGGTGGCTGGGCCTTTCGGCCTATCCCGAGGTGCAGTCGGTTCAGCGGGCGCTGGCGCGGATCCTGGCGTTCTGCTTCATCCTGCTGATGTTCGTGCTGATGTACCGCTATCTTCCCAAGCGCAAGACGCCGTGGCGCATCGCGCTGGTGGCGGCGGTGTTCACCTCGGTGTCGTGGGAGCTGCTGAAGGGGATCTTCGCGTGGTACGTCACCTACGTCAGCGACTGGCGGACGACGTACGGAACGCTGGCCTCTCTGATCCTGCTCGTGTTTTGGATATATTACTCGGCCATCGTGTTCGTGCTGGGCGGCGAGGTGGCCCAGGTGTACGACCTGATGCGCATCCGGCGCAAGCAGAGGGAGCTGTTGGAATGACTGCGAAGTGCGTGAGTGCGTTGGTGCGTGAGTGCGGGACCCGCTTCGGCGTGGCGCTCGGGCTGGTGCTCGCCCTCGTCTTCGGTACGGGGGACGCTCGGGCGCAGACACTGCCCGGGAGCCCGCTGGCCCTGGCGCACGGGGTGGAGCGCGAGGGCGCGGCGAGGTATCGGGATCCCCCGGTGGGCGCGGAGGGACGGTACATCGTGGTGTCGCTCGCCGAGCACCGGCTGTACCTGATGGAGGAGGAGCGGGTGATCTGGTCGGCGCTGGTGGGCACCGGCACGGGCACGCGGCTGGAGGGCGCGGGGCAGAAGTGGGAGTTCAGCACCCCGCGCGGCATGTTCCGCGTGCAGCGCAAGGAAAAGGACCCGCGCTGGTACGTGCCCGACTGGGCCTACCTGGAGCGCGGCGTTCCCATCCCGGATCCCGGCTCCGAGGAGCGCTGGGAAGAGGGGATGCTGGGCACCACGGCGCTGTTCCTGGGCGAGGGGATCGCGCTGCACGGCACCAACAAGCCCGAGCTGCTGGGCCAGGACGTGTCGCACGGGTGCATCCGCATGACCAACGAAGCGGCGCGCCAGCTGTACCACGAGGTAGAAGTCGGCACGCCGGTCTTCATCTACTGATCCGCGGCCCTGTGACGGAACGCGCCGCCACTCGTTCTTTGAGAACCGCAGCGGGCGGCTGGCTGTCATACCAAAGCAGCGCCACGCGGGGTCGGTCGAAGCGTCTCAGAATCCGTCGTTGTCATCCTGAAGGAGCGGCCACGCGGAACCCTCGGCTGCACCGTGGACGGCAGCGACTGAAGGATCCGCCACACACCACGGGTGACGCATCGGTGTGGCATCTGCACGGAGCCTCAGCGATTGCAGGGGACATCCGCCGAAACCGCGGACGGTGTGTGCCAGGCGACAGGGCGGCGCGCTGCGACGAAGATGTGGCGGATCCTTCGGTCGCTGCGGAGTACGACGCACGGGCAGGTTGGGCGTGGCCGCTCTCTCAGGATGACAACTCGATGCGCGGAGTGCGGATCAGTAGGCAGCAATTTGTTGTTTCCGCACTCACGCACTAACGCACTCACGCACTGCCCTTCATGCCAGAAGCAGCCGGCACCAAGACCGTCGTCAAGAACCGCAAGGCGCGCCACGAGTACCACATCCTGGACACGTGGGAAGCCGGCATCGCCCTGCAGGGGACCGAGGTAAAGTCGCTGCGGCAGGGGCGCGCCAACCTGCAGGACTCGTTCGCCCGCATCAACGGGGGCGAAATGTGGCTCTACAACCTCCACATTTCGCCGTACGAGCAGGGCAACCGCTTCAACCACGACCCGCTGCGCCCCCGCAAGCTGCTGATGCACCGCAACGAGCTTCGCAAGCTCGTGGGGCAGGTGGAGCAGAAGGGACTGACGATCATTCCGCTCGACATCCATTTTTCGCGCGGCATCGCCAAGATCAACCTGGCGCTGGTGCGCGGAAAGCAGCTTCACGACAAGCGCCAGACGCTCAAGGAGCGCGACGACCAGCGCGACATGCAGCGCGCGATCAAGGGCAGCTGATGACCTTTCCCGGAGAAGCCCGCATGCGAGCGCTCCTCGTACTGATCCTCACGTTCGCCACCCTCCCCGGCTTTCTCCCCGCGCAGTCCACGCCGTGGCGGCTGCAGGCGGGTGCCGACGTGACGCCTGTCGCCGAGGCCTCCGACGCCGGCTACCCCGCCATCCCCGTTTCGGCGCTGCTGGGGCTGGGTGCGCGTGTTTCGTACGCCGGCCCCGAGGTGACCGTCCGCCTGGGCGGGCACGAGGTGGGGCTGCGCGTGGATTCCGCCGGCGTGACGGCCGACGGGCGAACCGTGCTGATGGCCAGCCCCGTCTACTCGCGCGGCGGCGTGGTGTACGTCCCGACGGAGTTCCTGCGCATCCTGGCGAACGTGTCCGGCGGACTGGTTTCCGTCGATCCACAGACACGTGTCGCCCGGGTGGACGTGGCGGCGCTCGCGAGTGCCGCATCCACGCCGGCCCCGGCTCCCACGGCGCCCGCTCCCGTGCCGACGGCGCAGACGCGCAGGCTCGTGGTGATCGACGCGGGGCACGGCGGGGTGGATCCCGGGGCGGTGGGGCCGAACGGCACGCGCGAAAAGATGGTGACGCTGGCCGTGTCCCGGCGCGTGGCCGAGCTGCTGCGCGACGATCCGCGCTTCGAGGTGCGGATGACGCGCGACCGCGACACGCTGATCGCCCTGCGCGACCGCGGCCGCTTCGCCAACCAGTGGCGTGACGAGGGACAGCCCGCGCTCTTCCTTTCCATCCACTGCAACGCCCACACGAGCCGGGCGGAGACGGGATACGAGACGTACTTCCTGTCCGAGGCACGCACGGCCGACGCGCGGCGGGTGCAGCAGATGGAGGACGCCGCGGCGCAGTACGAGGAGCGGCCGCGGGGGACGGGGCTGGACTTCATTCTCAGCGACCTGCGCCAGAACCAGTACCTGCGCGAAAGCAGCGACTGGGCGCAGATGATCCAGAACCGCCTGCGCGAGGTGCACCCCGGCCCCAACCGCGGCGTCAAGCAGGCGGGCTTCGCCGTGCTCGTGGGCGCCTTCATGCCCGCGGTGCTGGTGGAGATCGGGTTCATCTCCAACCGCGCGGAAGAATCCATGCTGGCGGATGCCCAGCAGCAGGAGACGATCGCCCGGCAGCTGGCGGCTGGCGTCCGGGACTTCTTCCAGGCGGCAGAGCGGCGCCAGGGCAGCTGATTGCGTTGGGTCGTCGGCATCCGGCGATGCTCGAACTTTCCTTGGATCAGGGTCGATGAGTGGTACGATCGTAGTGATTGGCGGCGGCTTCAGCGGAACGCTGGTCGCCGCCAACCTGTTGCGCGCCGCCGCCGGCGTGCGGGTGATCCTCGTCAACCGCTCGGGATGGATGGCGCGCGGCGTGGCGTATGGAACGCGCACCGAGGCGCACGTGCTGAACGTCCCGGCCGGCCGCATGAGCGCCTACGCGGGGGACGACGAGCACTTCCTTCGCTTCGCGCGCCAGCGCGATCCGTCGGTCACGGGCGGCACGTTCGTGGCGCGGCGGCTGTACGGCGAGTACCTGGAGTCCGTGCTCGAGGAAGCCGAGGGTGGCGCGGCCCCGGGAAGCACGCTGGAGCACCGGGTTGACCACGTTCTCGACGTGCAGCCGGACGGGACCGGCGCGCGGGTCCGGCTGGCGGGCGGCGAGACGATCGAGGCCGACCGCGTGGTGCTGGCCCTCGGCAACTTCGCGCCGGCACATCCGCGCGTGGCCGACTCGTCGTTCTATGCCCGCAGCCGGCGCTACGTGCGCGATCCGTGGCGGCCCGGGGCCCTGGACGGCGTGGCGCCGGACAGCCCGGTGCTGCTGCTGGGCACGGGACTCACCATGATCGACGTGCTGCTGGACCTGCGCGCGCGCGGCCACCGCGGCCCGGTCACCGCCATCTCCCGGCGCGGGCTGATGCCGCTGGCGCACCGCGAGCACACCGCCCATCCCACCCGCGAGCACCTTCCGCCCGACCTTGCGGACGGCCCCGCGACCGCCCGCGCGTACCTGCGGTCGGTGCGCAGGCACGTGCGCACGGTGGCGGCGCAGGCGCTGGACTGGCGAGAGGTGATCGGCGCGCTGAGGCCGCTGACCGTGGCCCTGTGGAAGCGCCTGCCGGTGGCGGAGCGCCGCCGTTTCCTGCGGCACGTGGCCGTGTACTGGGACGTGCACCGCCACCGCGCCGCTCCCCAGCTGTCCGCCCGCCTGGCGGGGCTGGTGGCCCAGGGCCAGGTGCACCCCCAGGCGGGTCGCGTGCTGTCCTATGCCGAACGCGAGGACGGCGTCGACGTCACCTTCCGCCCGCGTGGCGCCGCGGAGCCGACGACGCTGACCGTGGGCGCGGTGATCAACTGCACGGGTCCGGCGAGCGATCCGCGCACGCTCGAAGAGCCGCTGCTGCAGGCCATGAGCGCGCGGGGGCTGCTGGCCCGCGACCCGCTGGGCCTGGGCATCGAGGTGGGCGATGGGTACGCGGTGCGTGACGCGGAGGGACATGACTCCGAGGTCCTGTTCTACGTCGGCCCGTTCCTCAAGGCCCGTGACTGGGAGGCCACCGCGGTACCGGAGCTGCGCGTGCACGCGGCGAACCTGGCGGAGGCCCTGGCCGCGTCGCTGAGCCGGGCGGCGGCTGACCCGGCACTCGCGCCCGCCTGACCGATCGACGCCGGCCCGCCGTGGACCCCCCGGCGGGCCGGCGTGTACGTACGGAACCCTTTGCTCCCGAACGCTTTCCGCCGTGACCGCTCCAACCCCCATCATCGCCCTGGACGTGCCTTCGCGCCGCGACGCCGAAGCGCTGCTGGACCGGCTGGGTCCCGCGGCGGAATTCGTGAAGGTGGGGCTTCAGCTGTTCACGGCGGAGGGGCCGGACGTGGTTCTGGCGATGACGGACCGCGGATGCCGGGTGTTCCTGGACCTGAAGCTGCACGACATTCCCAACACGGTGGCGCACGCGGTGGAATCGGCGGCGCGGCTCGGCGTGGACCTGCTGACGCTTCACGCGTCCGGCGGCGCGGCGATGATGCGCGCAGCCCGGTCCGCCGCGGGCGGGGGCGGTCCCAAGCTGTTGGGGGTGACGGTGCTGACCTCGCTCTCCGACGCCGAAGTGGCCGAGGCGTGGGGCCGGGCCGCCCTCTCGGCCGACGCCGAGGTGGGGCGCCTGGCGCGGCTGGCGGAAGAGGCGGGGATGGATGGCGTGGTCGCCTCCGTCCGCGAGCTGCCGACGGTCCGGGCCGTGGCGGGGGAGGGATTCCTGGCGCTGACGCCGGGCATCCGTCTCGCCGGCGATGACGCGGGAGACCAGACGCGCGTCGCCACCCCGGCCGAGGCGGCGCGGCTGGGCGCGGACTACGTGGTGCTCGGCCGGTCCGTGACGGCTGCGGCGGAGCCGGCCGCGGCGCTGGCCCGGGCGGTCCGGGAGCTGAACGAAGCCGTATCGGAAGGGATTGCGGGATAGATGAAGACGATTCGCTCGATACCGATCGCGTTCGCGCTGCTGCTGGTGCTGCTCGCGCCCCGTGCGGCGGCCGCGCAGCAGGGGCCCGCGCCCCTGCAGAACTTCGTGGGAGCCGTCGCCCGGCTGTGGGCGGACGGAAACGCCGAGGACATCGTGGAGCTGGCGGCGAACGGGCGCATCGTGCTGGACCTGGCGGGAGAAGGCCCCGGCGAGGTGCAGGAGCGCAACGCCGCCGCGGCGCTGCGGCGGCTGTTCAGCGCTCGCGAAACGGTGTCTACCCGCACCACGCAGGTGGCCATCTCCGGGGGCACTCCGCTCCGCGGCTTCGGCGAGCTGACGTGGGTGGCCCGGCCCAAGGGCGTCACCGACACCGAGGCGTCCGTGGTCTACATCGGCGCGGTGTGGGATGGGCGCGCGTGGCGGCTGCGCGAACTCCGCGTGCTGCGGTAGGGGCCCTCGTAGCCTCGGCGCTGCTGGGGCGAATGAATTCGCGGCAACGACGGCCCGAAGTCCGCCTTCGCGGACTGCCTTTCATCGGCCGCGCCGAGACGCGTCCGGGTGCGCTGCAAGCTCTTGCTGCGCACCCATTTGTCATCCTGAGCCCCAGGCGCACTGCACCGGCCCGCGCACCGGTGCTCGCGGGGCGAAGGATCTGGCTCGGACGCCTTTCCGTCCGGGCGCGGCAGCGGTCACCGTTGCGTGGGCCTCGGCTGCCGTGGGCCCCTCACCCGGCCGCGCTGACACGCGTGCCACCCTCTCCCGCAAGCGGGAGAGGGTGTACACACCGGGCGGGGGCGTGCTCCAGCCGCAAAATGGCGCACGAAAGCCTGTCATCCTGAGCCCCAGGCGCGTCGCATTTCCCCGCACACCACGGCTTGCGGGGCGAAGGATCTAAGCGCGGCAGCCTCTCCCTCCGGGCGCGGCAGCGGTCACCCGTGCCGAGGCCGCTCCATCCCGTCCGAATGCGAGAGTCCTGCCGAAGCGCAAGCGAATTCTCCCCCTCGCCCGCTTGCGGGAGAGGGGGCCGGGGGGAGAGGGCGGCCGAGGCATGCGCCGGAGTCAGTCGTGGCGCTCCACAACTCGTGAACATGCTCCGGCGCGGCCCGGCACGAGTGGGAACGCACCGGACTGGCTCC
>NZ_DASWMD010000064.1:0-15519 GCF_036399935.1 Longimicrobium sp. | reverse complement strand
GGTGCGGGTTTCCAGCACGCGCAGCAGCTTGGGCTGCAGCTCCGGCGCCAGGTCGCCGATCTCGTCCAGGAAGAGCGTGCCCCGGTCCGCCACCTCGAACAGCCCGCGCTTCATCTCGCGCGCGTCGGTGAACGCGCCCTTTTCGTGGCCGAACAGCTCGGAGTCAAGGAACGTGGCCGAAAGACCCGCGCAGTTGATCTCCACGAATGGCGAACGCGACCGCGGGCTGCGCGCGTGGATCATCTGCGCCACCCAGCTCTTGCCCGTGCCGCTTTCGCCCAGCAGCAGCGCCGTGGTGTCGGCCGAGCCGGCCAGCAGCTCCACCTGCCGGGCCAGCGCCACCATCCGCGCCGACGTCCCCAGCGAGGCCGCCGTTTCGCCCGCGCCCAGCTGCCGCGACAGCAGCTCGTTGGTGCGCCGCAGCTCCTGCTTTTCGGCCGCGCGCTCCGCCGCAACCTCCACGTGCGCCAGGTCCACCGGCTTGGTGAGAAAGGTCTCGGCGCCGGCCTGCATGGCGTCGACCGCCGTCTCCACCTCGGCGTGGCCGGTGAGCATGATTACCGCGGCGCCGCGCGACACCAGCACGTCCAGCACCTGCCGGCCCGACATGCCCGGCAGGTCCAGGTCCAGCAGCACCACGTCGGGACGGGTGGATTCCCAGCGCCGGAGCCCGTCTTCGCCGCTGCCGGCCTGGTGCACCTCCCAGCCCTTTCGCTGAAAGAAACGCGTGAGAACGCTCAGAACGCCGGGGTCGTCGTCGATGACGAGAATGGATCGTGGCATCGTATGTGAAATTGGCGATCGGGTGCGCCCCGCTGCAGCCGTGAAGTCCCTGCCGGCGGCGTGGAGCGCCGCCACCGGGCGTACTATGATAACACCATCGGCCCCCTCCGCGCGCATCCTGGCGGCGGACGACGACGAGTCGGCCCTGCGCGTGCTGGACCGCATCCTGTCGAGAGGCGGGTTCGGCGAGGTGCGCACCACCACCGACGGCACGCGGGTGGAGGCGATGTTCCGCGAGTTCCTGCCGGACATGGTGCTGCTGGACCTGCACATGGGCGCCATCCAGGCCCCCGAGGTCATCCGCCGGCTGCGCGCGCACATCCCCCCCGAGGACCACGTGCCCATCCTGGTGGTCAGCGGCGACCTCTCCGACGAGTCGCGGCTGGCCGTGCTGGCCGAGGGCGCCGCCGACTTCATCAACAAGCCGTACTCCCCGGGCGAGGTGATGCTGCGCGTGCGCAACCACCTGCAGACGCGCCTGCTGCACACCGCCGTCCGCGAGCAGAACCGCACCCTGGAGGCACGCGTGCGTGAACGGACCGAGGCCCTGGAGCGCACCGCGGGCGAGGTGCTGGAGCGGCTGGCCCGCGCCGCCGAGCTGCGCGACGACGACACCGGGCTGCACACCCGGCGGGTGGGCGAGCTGGCCGGCGACCTGGCCCAGGCCATGGGCCTGCCCGGCGACCAGGTGCAGGCGCTGCGGCTGGCCGCCACCCTTCACGACATCGGCAAGATCGGCATTCCCGACTCGGTGCTGCTCAAGCCCGGCCGGCTGTCCCCCGAGGAGTGGGAGGTGATGAAGTCGCACACCGTCATCGGGGCGCGCATCCTGGCCGAGGGCTCGTCGGAGGTGGTGCGCCTGGCCGAGCAGATCGCCCGGTCGCACCACGAGCGCTGGGACGGGGGCGGCTACCCGATGGGGCTGGCCGGCACCGACATCCCCCTTCCCGCCCGCATCGTGGCCCTGGCCGACGTGTACGACGCGCTGACCAGCGACCGTCCGTACCGCGCCGCGTGGAGCGTGCCGCGCGTGCTGGACGAGATCCGCTCGCTGCGCGGCACCCACTTCGACCCCGCCGTGGTCGACGCGTTCATGGAGGCGGTGGTGCCCTCGCTGCACGCCCGCGAAGCCGCGTGAAAACACCGTCCGCATGCCCCCCGGTTTCCGCCGGAACACCTGGAACAGGCTCAAACGCCTTGCTGGAGCGGATTTGCGGGAAAACAGATGACGGCTGGCCCCGTGGTGGCGCCGATCCTGCATGGGCACGCCTTCGCCGCCGAAGCACGCTCCCGGCAAATAAGACCCTTGGCGCGCGGAGCAAATCGGCTTAGGTTGCCGCCAGCGAAAGTCGCTGCGCTCCATCATCAACATCCAGCACGTGGACGGACATGGCCAGGGAGACGGGAGTAGTCAAGTGGTTCAACCCGGAGAAGGGCTTCGGGTTCATCACCCGTGACAACGGGGAGAAGGACGTCTTCGTCCACCACAGCGCCATCCAGGGCGGCGGGTTCCGCACCCTGAACGACGGCGAGCGCGTGGAGTTCGACGTCGTGCAGGGCACCAAGGGCCCCGCGGCCGAGAATGTCGTTCGCCTGGATGCGCCCGCCGATGGCGGTGGCGGTGACAGCGGCGGCAGCCGTGGCGGTGGCGGCTACGGCGGCGGCGGTGGTGGCCGCAGCGGTGGCGGCGGTGGGTACGGCGGTGGCAGTGGTGGCGGCGGCTACGGCGGTGGTGGCGGCGGCCGCGGAGGCGGCGGTGGCGGCTACGGCGGTGGTGGCGGCGGCCGTGGCGGCGGCTACGGCGGCGGTGGTGGTGGCCGCGGCCGTGGCGGCGGTGACGACGACCGCTGGTAGCCGATCAGCCGGAACACAACGGACGAGGCCCGGGCGCTATGCCCGGGCCTCGTCCGTTTTTCGTCCCCTTCGAATACGCATCACACGGAGTACGCGGAGAAACGGACGAGCCGCGGAGGGTGCGGGTGCACCTCCGCGGCTCTCTTCTTTCTCCGCGGCTCCGCGTGGAAACCGCGTTCGATCAGGGATGACGCGGGGAGAAATGCAAGAGGCCCGATCCGCGGGGGATTGGGCCTCTCTGCTTGCGGATCAGAAGTCGAACCGGCGGGCGGCGCGCTTGCGGTCCTTGTGACGGCGGCGCTCGGCGGCCTTCTCCTTGAGCTTCCGCGCCTCGCTGGGCTTCTCGTAGTGCCGCTTGCGGCGCATGTCCTTGAACAGGCCCGAACGAATCATCCGACGACGGAACTGCTTGAGCGCCCAATCCAGGCGGTCAGTCTCTGCAAGCTGAATCTCGACCACGTCTTCTCCCTTCTGAGGAAACGATTGAAGACCCGCGCGACGTGCCCCGGGTCTCCCGATTCTCCATCAATCCCATGACCAGACCCTCAAAATAATCGTTTTTCCGCACAAGTCAACCACGGGTCCACGCGCGGACGCCCGGGCTACGGGGCGGAGGCCGCCGGGGCGTCCGGCGCGCGCACCCGTTCGTTGGCGCCCATCCGCATCCGGGGCACGCGGCCCCGCTCGTCCGCGGTGAACGAGAGGAAGCTTTCGCCCATGGCGCGGTTGGCCCAGCGGGCCAGGAACACGTCGTGGTGCCAGTGCTCCAGCGGCGCCGTGTTGCGCCCGCCCAGCTCGGCTACGAGGACGCCGTTGCGGAGCCGGAGAACCACGGCGGACTGGATGCTGTCGGGGTCCACGTAGGTGCCGGCGTACGCCTGCAGCGGCAGCGACGGGCGGGTGCCGGCGGCGCGGTGCGACCTCCGCTCGCGCTCGGCGGCCCGCTCGCGCTCCGCCGCCTGCGTGTACGCGGGGCGCAGCTCGGCGCTCCAGTCGCGCCGCGGGCCGCCCAGGAACTCGTCGATAATGCGGTACATGAGTGCGTGCCGCACCTCTGCGTGGTCCAGGTTGGCGTAGATCACCAGCCCCAGCCGCTCCTCGCGCACCAGCGCCAGGATGGCCGTCATCCCGTCGATGCTTCCCGTGTGCATGGCCAGCTTGCGCCCGCGGTAGTCCTGCAGGAACCACCCCAGCCCGTAAGCGGTGAAGTTGGGGCGCGACAGCCGGGTGGGCTCGGGATAGAACGAGGCGGCGGGAACCAGGAACTGCGGCGTCAGCATCTCGCGGTGGCTGGCCGCGCTCACCAGCCGGCGCCCGCCCACCCGGCCGCTGTCCAGCTGAAAGCGGATCCACCGGGCCATCTCGCTGACCGACGAGTTCATGGACCCCGCCGGGCCGATGTTGTCGAAGTCCAGGTACGGCACCGGCATCACGGTGTCGTTCACCTCCACGTGGGGCGTGGCGACGTTCGGCCGCTCGCGGAGCCCCGCGAGGCCCGTCAGCGTCTCGCCCATCCCCAGCGGCTGCAGGATGCGGGTGCGGACGAACTCGCTCCACGGCATCCCCGACGCCTGCTGCGCCACCATCCCGGCCACCATGTAGCCGACGTTGTTGTACTGGTACCGCGTGCGGGGCGCGGCGAACGGGCGAACGAAGCGCAGGCGCCGCAGGATGTCGTCGCTCGTGTTGGGCGACGCGTACCAGATGGCGTCGCTCCCCGGGAGGCCCGTGCGGTGGGAGAGCAGGTCGCGCACGGTGATCTGGCCCGTGAGCCCGGCATCGGACAGCCGGAAGCCGGGCAGGTGCATGGAGACGGGATCGTCCCAGCGCACCTTCCCCTCGTCCACCAGCATGGCCAGCGCGGTGGCGGTGAACGCCTTGGTGGTCGAGGCGATGGCGAACGTGGTGTGCTCGTCCACGCGGTCGTTTCCTCCCGCCGTCCTCACGCCGAAGCCGCGCGCGTACACCACCGAGTCGTCCTTGACGATGGCGATGGCCATTCCCGGAACCTGCCAGTCGCGCATGGCGCCCTGGACGTACGCATCGAATCCCTCCAGCGCCCGTCCCTGCGCGGCGGCGGGCGCGGCGGCCAGCACGGCGGTGGCGACGAGTGCGCGGCGGAGGATCGGCATGGGCGGGACGCGCATGGTAGCTTCGGAACGGTGGCGGGGGAAGGCGGCGGGACGGATGGAAGCTAGATACGTGGCCTCACCACGGCAAACGCTCGCTCACGATGGCGGCACCCCGGCGATGACGGCGTCGTACACCCGGCGTCGGAACCGCTGCATGTCTACCTCCATCTTCGGCAGGTAGGTGCGGTTGGTCAGCAGGACCACCCAGGTGCGGCTGACGGGATCGATCCAGATGGAGGTGCCGGTGACGCCCGTGTGGCCGAAGGCGTACACCACTTCGCACGCGCGGTGGTCGGGCACCTTGCCCTCGCGGCAGTACACCTCCCATCCCAGGGCCCGCGTTCCCACGCCGGGCTGCGGGCGGGTGAAGCCGCGGACGGTGCGGGTGTTGAACACGCGGACATCTTCCAGCCGGCCCTCGTTGGCGATCAGCGCGGCGAAGGTGGCCAGGTCGCGCAGGGTGGAGAACGCGCCGGCGTTCCCCGCCACGCCGTCCAGCCGGCGCGCCACCTCGTCGAACGATCCCCCCGTGTACGGCTCGTCGGCCTCGGACAGGTGAAGCGTCGGCGCGCAGTCGGCGCAGCCGGGGGGCACGCCCATGGCCGTGTGCGTCATCCCCAGCGGGCCCCACACGCGGCGCTGGAGATACCGGGGCAGGGGCTCGCCGGCCGCGCGCTCCGCTACTTCCCACAGGATGACGAAGCCGAGGTCGGAGTAGAGCACGTCCTTGCCCGGTTCCAGCGCCAGCGGGCGCGACAGCAGGTAGCGCCGCACCCGGGCGGGAGGCACGTCGGCGATGTCGGCGGCGCCGGCGCGGACGCCGCCGCTGTGGGTGAGGAGCTGGCGGACGGTGACCCGGTCCTTGTCGCCGCCGGAGAACTCGGGCACGTACTGCCGCACGGGCGCGTCCAGCTCCAGCCGCCCGTCTTCCACCAGCGCCATCACCGCCGCCGTGGTGGCGACCACCTTGGTGAGCGAGGCCAGGTCGTAGCGCGTGCGGTGCGGCGTCACCTCCGGCGCATCGTCGTCCCAGGTCGTACGGCCGTAGACGGCGACGTGCTGGATGGCGCCACGGTTTCCGATGGCCAGCGCGGCGCCGGGAAAGGCCCCGGCCCGGACCCGCGCGCGCACCAGGCTGTCTGCCGCGGCCCGGCTGGCGGGGGACAGCGCCACCGGCGGCGGGATGAACGCGCTCTCCACCAGCCCCGGCGGGCCCGGCCGCACGTCGCGGCGACCCGCCTGCACGCGTGCGCCGGCAAAACCCAGCACGACGGCCAGCGCGGCGCAGGTGATCAGGACCCGCGAATTCTTCGTTTCGTACAGCACGTTCCGCCCGTGGATATCCGAACCGCCGCCCTTCCCCGCCCCGGCGGAAATGCAGGGACCTTGCCGTGGACCGCGGGCCTCATCCCGCCCGGACCCGGGCGATGCGGTCGTCCGCGACGCGGTCCGCGGCCTGGTGCGGGAGCACGCCCGCCGCTTCCGCGCGCCGCAGCACCTGGAGAACGGTGTCGTGGATGGCCTTCACGCGCTCCGCCGCCCACTCCGCCGGGTGCCCGTTCAGCCCCGCGAAGCCGGTGATCACTCCGCCCGCGTTCGCCACGTAGTCGGGAACGTACAGGATGCCGCGCTCCGCCAGCCGTGCCCCGTCCTCCTCCGGGTCGCGCAGCTGGTTGTTGGCGCCTCCCGCCACCACGCCCGCCCGCAGCCGGGGGATGGTGGACGCGTCGAGGATGCCGCCCAGCGCGCACGGCGCGAAGACGTCGGCCTCGGCGTCGAAGACGGCGTCCGGCTCCACCACCGTTCCGCCTGCACGATCCGCCACGGCGCGGGCGCGAGCGGAGTCCACGTCGCTCACCACGAGCGCCGCGCCCGCCGCCGCCAGCTCGGCCGCCAGGGAGCGGCCCACGTTTCCGCACCCCTGCAGGGCGACGCGCATCCCATGCAGCTCCGCCGAGCCGTGGCGGTGAAGGACGGCTGCCTGGATGGCCCGGAACACGCCGCGCGCCGTGTGCGGCGAGGGGTCTCCCCCGCCGGCGCTGGTTCCGGCCACGTGGCGCGTTTCGCCCGCGATCGCGTCCATGTCGGCCGGGGTGGTTCCCACGTCCTCGGCGGTGATGTACGCGCCGCCCAGCAGCTCCACACAGCGGCCATGGACCCGGAAGAGCGCGCCGCGGTCGGCGATGCGCTCCGGCGCCAGGATCACCGACTTGCCGCCGCCCGCGTCCAGCCCCGCCACGGCGTTCTTGTACGTCATCCCCCGCGACAGCCGCAGCGCGTCGTGCAGCGCCTCGGCCTCGGACGGATACCGCCACAGGCGCGTGCCCCCCAGCGCCGTTCCCAGCGCGCTGCTGTGGAGCGCGACGATGCCGTGGTACTCGCCCTCGCGCGCCACCAGCACCCGCTCCCACCCGTCCACCTGCACCTCGCGCACGTCCATCGGCAAGCCCCCGCTGGTGATGATCGAGACCGGATCCCGGACGCGGCACTTGCGCCCGGCGCGTTTGTCGACAGTTTCGTCCGTGCCCTCATGATACCACACGCAGCCCCGGAACGCATGACCACGGCCATCCCGCGCGGCGCACGCTCCGCCCACGTGTACGAGCGCCTGCGCGACCTGATCGTGCGCGGGCGGCTGGCCCCGGGCGCCCGCGTGGTGGAGCAGGAGGTGGCGGAACGGATGGGGGTGGGGCGCACGCCGGTGCGCGAGGCGCTTCAGCTGCTGGTGAAGGAAGGGCTGCTGGTGGGGTCGGAGGGCGGCCGGCGGCAGCTCACCGTCGCTCCCCTGCGCGCCGGCGACGTGGCGGAACTGTTCGGGCTGCTGGGCGACCTGGAGGCGGCGGCGGTCCGCGGGCTCCCCACGCTCACGGACCCCGCCCGAACGGCGCTCGCCGCGGGCGCGCACGCCGCGAACCAGGCGTTCGGCCAAGCCGTGCGGAAGGTGCCGCTGGACCTGGAGGCCGCGTTCGTTACGCGCAAGGCCTTTCACGCCAGCTTCACCGATCCGCTGGCCGGCCCGCGGCTCGCGTGGCTGCTGTCGCTGGTGCGTCCGCAGGTGGACCGGTACGAGTGGTTCTACGGCGCGCTGCTGCAGGGCGCGCTCGACGAGGCGACCGCGGAGCACGACGCCGTCGTCCGCGCGCTGGAGGCCGGCGACGCGTCCGCCGCCGAGGCGGCCGTGCGCCAGAACTGGGAGAACGCCAGCGCCCGCCTGGTCGGCGTCATCGACCGCATCGGCGAGCGCGGAAGCTGGTAGCCCGTCCTGAAGGGATCACGCCGGGGGCACGGTCGCCTGGTAGTACACGGCGCTGCCCAGGGGCGATGGACGGCGGGCGAGCACCTGCGCATCCGCTAGCCCCGCGCGGCCCATCAGGGCAAGGACGCGGTCTTCGGCGTTGTCCTTCAGGTGCCGGTCGGCGTGGATCAGGTGGCCGATGAACCCGCGCCTGCCGGACCCGGGACCACCGAAATCCACCATGTGAAAGCGGCCGCCCGGCTTGAGCACGCGCGGCGCTTCGCGCAGGGCCGCTTCCTTCACCGCGCGCGGCAGGTGGTGGAACATGAACGAGGAGAGAATGCGGTCGAACGAGGCGTCGGCGTACGGAAGCTCGTCCGCGTAGCCCTGGTCCGTCCGGATCGGCACGCCCGCGCGTTCCGCCTTGCGACGCGCGATGGCGAGGGCGGCCGGGTCCGGGTCCAGCCCCACCACCTCCGCGCCTGGCTGGGCCTGCTTGACGGCCAGGAGCAGGCTCCCCGTCCCGCAGCCGATCTCCAGCACGCGGTCGCCGCTCCGGCAGGCGATCTGCTGCACCAGCACCCGCCGGGCGGCATCCGCCCCCAGCACCTTCGCCATCAGGTCGTACAGCGGCAGCCGCCAGTGCTTGCCCGCGGCGGGCACGTAGGGCCTGCTGGAAGCTTCCGCCATCTTCAATCTCCCGATCCGGGCCGCGCGGAATACGCGGACCCCTATTCTTATCGCGTTCGTCGTCCCACATCAACAGAAGCTTTCCTGCTGGTGGACAGAGCGGAGGCTCGGGCGCAGCGTCGCCTGCTCGCCCATCCTGCCAGCTCGCCGTTCAGCTTTCAGAACTTCTTCTGTTTCAGCGCACAGGCTGGCGGCGCGCCCGGTCCTCTCCCACCGCGGACGCCAGCCGGTCGCCGCTCCCCAGCATGCCGGACGTTCCGCCGCCCAGCAGGGGATCCGCGTGTTGCGCGAGCTTGAGCGAAGCGCCCGCCGCCACGCCGCCGAACAGGGCCGACAGGCTGCCGTTGAGCAGGATGCCTTCCAGCGTCAGGAATCCATCTCCCGAAAGCAGCCGGGCCGCGGTGAGGAACGTGGGCACGAACAGGCCCGCAAGCAGCCCCCCGCCGATTCCGAACCGCACCGCGCTGATGTCGGAAAGGCGCCGTCCGTGGTACAGAAGGCCGACCACGAGGGAGAAGACTCCGCCTACGATGCTCCCGGCGAACCCGAACCTGGCAGCGATCAGGATGGAATCCAGCCAGATGGTGGATGCGGGGAGCTGGCCGGCGACCTTCAAGCCGGCGAACACCACCAGTGCGCATGCCGACCAGGCGGCGCCCCACACCACGGCGTTGCCCACGACGCCGCGCAGCCGCCTGAAGATGCCGTCAGTGTTCATGATCGCCTCCTCCTCAGAGAGTCCGATGGTCCCATCCGGGTGCACTGCATTCCTTCGGTGAAGTACTTTACATTGTAAAGTTAGTCCCCGCAGGCCGTCCCCGCAAGTGCCTTCTACCCCGCAGCTCTCGGCGGTCCGGAGAAAAAGGCCGGCGCCCGCCGATGCGGTGTGCATCCACCGCATCGGCGAGCGCGGAAGCTGGCAAGCGCTGCGATCCCGGAGGCTCAGTCCTGCTGGGGCTCCGGCGCGCGCACCGTCGGGTACTCGATGCCGAGCTGCTCCAGGTAGGTGCGGTACCGCCGGGAATCGTAGTAGTACCTCCGCATCTGCGGCCGGTAGCGCTGCATGACCTGCGCGTTCATCTCCACGGGAGGCTGGTCGCCCGGGCGGATCAGCGGCTCGTACTTGATGTCGCGGGTCTGCACGTCGCGAAAGTAGCTCCACGCGCTGTCCACCAGCTCGGGCCGGGTGAACAGGTCCAGCAGCGTCATCGCGGTGGCCTTGGCCCCCGCGGTGGAGCCCTTGTGCGCGATGGGCGTAGCCATGGACACCGCGTTCGACCAGTGGTGGCCCGGCAGGTTGGGGATGTTGGCCGGATAGCGCAGGGTGATGGTGGGCACCACCCACGAGATGTCGCCGATGTCGTCCGACCCGCCGCCGCGGTTCTGCTCGGGCGGCACGCCGCTGTCGATCTTCGCGAGGGCGGTGTCGAGCCCCGGCGTCTTCTCGTTCCCCAGCTCCCGCTGCAGGGCCCGCGCGAGCGCCTGGTCCGCGTCGTCCCAGCGGGGCAGGCCCACGCGGCGGATGTTGTCGTACATCGCCAGCGCCACCGGGCGGTTGAAGTGCCGGGGCCACGCGGCGCCCAGCACCTGCACCGTGTCGAGCGTGGTCCCCGTCATCAGCGTGGCCCCCTGGGCGATCTGGTTGCCGATCTCCCACAGCTCCCGGATGCGCGGATACTCGACCTCGCGGAAGTAGTACCAGACCGCGGCCGTGCGCGGCACCACGTTGGGCTGGTCGCCGCCCTCCGTGATCACGTAGTGCGACCGGTGCGGCAGGCGCAGGTGCTCGCGGCGGTAGTTCCACCCCGCGTTCATCAATTCCACCGCGTCCAGCGCGCTGCGCCCGCGCCACGGCGCGCCCGCGGAGTGCGCCGTCTCTCCCCGAAAGCGGTACAGCACGCTCACCAGCCCGGTGCCGTCGGAAGGACCGTACGAGACGTTCAGGTTGCTCCCCACGTGGGTGAAGATGGTCACGTCCACGTCGCGGAAGAACCCCTCGCGGACGAACCAGGCCTTGGCCGCCACCAGCTCCTCGGCCACCCCGGGCCAGATGCGGATGGTTCCCCCGATCCGCTCGCGCTGCATCACCTTCCTGGTCGCGATCGCGGCGGTGATGACCACCGGCAGCCCGGAGTTGTGCCCCTCGCCGTGCCCCGGCGCGCCCTCCACGAGCGGGGCGTGGTAGGCGACCCCCGGCTTCTGCGAGGCCTGGGGGATCCCGTCCAGGTCCGACCCCAGCGCGATCACCGGCTTACCCGACCCCCAGGTGGCCATCCACGCGGTCGGGATTCCCGCGATCCCCTCCTGCACGCTGAAGCCGTTGCGCCGGAGGATGCCCACCAGGTAGCGGGAGCTCTCGATCTCCTGGAAGCCCAGCTCCCCGTAAGAGAAGATCTGGTCGACCATCTGCTGCGTGAACTCGTGCATCCCGTCGATCTCGCGGGCGATCTCGTCCTTGAGCGCGGCGAGACGCGCGGAATCCACCGGGGCGCCCTGCCGCTGCGCGGCCACGCCGGTGGAGGACAGCGCGAGGGCCAGGAGGGCCGAGCCCAACCGAAGGAGCAGGCGCATGGTGTTTCTCGGGCGGGGGTGAACGGGAGCGCTGGCGGCGGAGCGCGTCCCAACCTGCCCCGCCCGTCCGCCAAGGTCAAGCACCCGGGAACTCGCCGATGGACGTGGACGCCGGAAGGCGGAGAACCGGCAGAAATCCCCGGGTCAGCGGTAGTCCCAGTGCACGACGGCGAACGACGCCAGCGTGATCCGGGTGTCTCCGAACAGAAGCGCGGTGTGAAGCCATTCTGCCTGCGCCGCACCCAGCTCCGCCTTCGCCGCCGGGGCGCCGCGCTTCGTCTGCAGAAAGGCGAAGTCGTCGCCGCGCCAGGCGAACACGTCCCAGCACCCGGCGTAGCGCTTCTTCGCCCGCCTCGCCACCCCGGCCAGCACCACGCGCGGGTCCTCGTCCTCGATCACGCGGTTGCGCTGCTCGGCGCGGGGCACGTCGTCCCAGCGGGTGAGGTACTTCCACACCTCGCCCTTGGCGCTGTACGTATTCACCCAGCGCCCGCTCCACCCCTCCCGCTCCAGCATCCGCAGCATCGCGAGCTCAGCGAAGGTGTGCTCGCCATCCAGCTCCACCATCCCCGCCGCCTTCTTGCCGAAGTCGTCGGCGAACGCGGGCCCCTCCCAGCGCGGCAGGCGCAGGTACACGCCGGCCACATCGCCGATCATCCGTCCACTGGGCATGTGGATGGGAACCTTGAGCGGCACCCGGAAGTCCGTGCGCTCGGCGTACGGCTGCAGCGCCTGCATCCAGGCGGGGGAGTGAGGGTCGGACATGTTCTCGGGTTTCGGACGGAAGGGGGCGGCGGCGGACGGCACAATCTGCGTCCTCGGGCCTGCCCGGTCCAGAGAAGCCTCCCCGCGCCGGTCAGCCCCGCCATCCGCAACGGCGAGAGCCACGCTTCGCCGGCCCCCGCGAGCGGCATGGTGCGGACTAGAGCGGACCCTGCCCGCTGAACTCACCCGGGGTCACGGTCCATCGATCGGGCACCGGGGCACCCGGGTCGAGACGCGCATACGCCACCAGGCGGCCGATGCGGGCGATCTCCCCTGGCGTCAGGTCGAACTCCCACGAGCCGATCCGCCCGTGAACGCTGCGCGCCGTGCTCAGCTTCAGCGCCTGGCTCAGCGAGACGGGGAATACGATCCGCTCCGTCCACTCTGCCGCACGGTGCTCGCCCTGCAGCGCAATCTCGACCGAGTCGTCCACCAGGAGGGTGGCCTCGTCTACCCCGGTGAAGTGATGCCCGTGGGCCTTGGCCACCGCCACGGACAGGAAAAGCTCGAACACCTCCAGCGGGCGAGAGGGAATCGTGTCCGGGTGCGTCGTCTGGAAGGAGAGGTACAGCGGCGGGCGTGACGACGTGCCCGTCTCTTTCCTGAGGCTCGTGGACACGCTCGTGACCCGCGCCGTCGGGTCGTAGATGGCCCTCAGGTCGTCTGCGGGATTGCTGCCCTGTGCCGCGGCGGCCACGGGCGCGGCGGCGGCGAGAAGGACGAGCGCGAGCTTGGCGGCAGTGTACATGGGGGCGGCGGAGGAACGGTGTAAGGGCAACTGACGGTGCTGCGGTAATGCGCGTCCACAGGAGGTAGGCCGAAGCACGAGCTAAGTAAACCAAAGTTTCCGCTACTCCGCAAGCGTTCGGAGCGAGCGCGACCGGCTGTGTGGAAGACGCCGGCGCGGTGCTCCCGCAAGTCAGCATCCGCGCGTGCGGAGCGTGATCGTGTCGAGCTCGGCGGCAGGGATGGAAGCGAGGTGTGCACGCCACGTTCGCTCGATTTCGGCGCCGCCCTCCCCGAGGGGGTGCTTCACCCCGTCCGGTGATTGCCGCCAAAGCGCTTCTACCGCGGCATTCCCCCGGGTCCGGGCCAGGTAGCCGATGGCGCTCCCCGCCGTGAAGTACGCGCGGAGTTCGTCCACCTCCCAGAACGTGGCCGCGAGTTCGGGGAGCGGAAGCAGCCTGCCCTTGTGAAGAAAGCCCGCCGCGATCGCGTCCACGCTGTGCCCCTGGCACATCCCCGCGGCCCAGGTGGCCACTCCCTCCGAAATCCACGTGCCCGTACGCTGCGTGCCCCAGAGCGAGAGGGAAAGCGCATGCATGATCTCGTGGTGAAAGGCCGGGCGAATTCCGGGGAGGATGACGAGAAAGACGCTCAGCTCACCGGGAACCGCCTGCCCCATGTACGGGTTGCCGGTCAGTTCCCGGGCCTGCTCGCGCGAGTCGACCAGGAACACTTCCACAATCCCCGGTGGACGCGAGGCACCGATGAGCGCGAGATCGTGATGCAGCGCTTCCTCGGCATCGCGCGCAAACTCCCGGATGTGCTTGGCTGCGTAGGAATCGGGAAGATAGTGAAGATGCAGAGACGGCCCGGCGTACGTGCGCCAGTTGAACCCCGAAGTCGTAAGCGCGGAGCGAGCGGCGCCGGCCCCGTGGGGCGCGGCTGCGCGAACGTCCGAAGGCGCCGACGTGCACCCCGTGAGGAGGCATGCCACCGCGAGAAGGGCCAGGCGAAGCATGGACTGGTTTCTGAACGGTGCACCCAACGGCTAGCGCATCAGAGATCCACGGAGTCAGTCGATAGCGCCGGGATCGGCGGGAACGCCTCGTCGATCGGCTCCAGGGTCTCCAACACCGCCAGCAACGATCGGGGCGGCGCGGGTTCGATGATCAGCCGCTCGCCTTCCTAGCGCAGAATGGCTTCCTCGCCGGCCGGCTCGAACTCGCGAGGGATGCGTACGGCTTGGTTCCGGCCGTTCCTGAACAGCTTGACGCGACGTGGTGCGCTCACGAGTCACCTCGGGTTGCGATATGATCGGTGGTGCGCACGGCGGCGCACCGCTCGACCGCCTAGACTCGGCGCGGCGCACGGTGGACGACGCCGCGACGGGGCTCCCTCCGCTCCGCTCAGAACACGCAGCCGGTGCGGGGCGGGATGGCGACGACCAGGGCGTCGCCGTCGCGGCGGGGCTGGGCGCAGCGGCCCAGCACGTCTGCGCCCAGCTCCGCGGCGGGGATGCGCACCTCGGCGGCGGTGGTGTCGTTGTTCAGCGCCACCACGGTGGCCCCCCGGCGGTAGACGTACTGCTGGTCGGCCACGTGCAGGTTCACCAGGGGCCCCTGGCGCAGCTCGCCGCGCTGGCCGCGCAGCCGCAGAAGCGTCTGCACGTGGGCGAAGGTGGCCTGCTCCTCGGGCGTGCGCCCCGACGCCTGGAACGCGTTGCGCGGGTCGCCGGGCCACCCGCCGGGAAAGTCGCGGCGGTTGTGGGGGTCGCCGCCGCCCGCCATGCCGATCTCGTCGCCGTAGTACAGCAGCGGCGTGCCGCGGGTGGTGAGCAGAAAGGTGTACGCCAGCCGCAGCCCCTCGTGCGTGGCACCCTGCTCGCCCATGAAGCGCGCCACGTCGTGCAGCCCCAGGAAGGTCACCATGGACTGCGGCTCCTCGTACAGGTGGTCGCGCCCCAGCATCTGCGCCACCTCGCGCAGCGGCTTCCCTTCCACGAACGCGCGCCGCAGCGGAAAGAAGAGGGGAAAGTCGAAGAGCGCGTCCACCCCGTCGTCGATGCCGTCCCACCGCGCGCGGCCGCCCGTGAAGAACGCCACGGTGGCCGGATCGCCGTCGAACACCTCGCCCACCACGCGCATGGTGGGGTGCTCGCGGCGGATGGCGGTCATCCACTCGCGCCAGAAGGAGCGCGGCACGTAGGGCCAGGTGTCCTGGCGAATGCCGTCGATGCCCGTCATCCCCGTCCACCACAGGGTGTTCTGGATGACGTAGCGCGCCACCTCGGGGTCGTTCTGGTTCAGGTCCGGCAGGATGTCGACGAACCAGCCCTCCAGCACCGGGCGGCGGACCTCCGGCGTGGCGTGCGGGTCGGCCAGCGCCCACACCTGCCAGTTGTTGGAGAGGTGCCGCTCCGCCGTGCCGTTGTACCAGGTGGGCGTGGGCGAGTCGGTGACCCAGGGGTGGTAGGCGCTGGTGTGGTTGGCCACCATGTCCAGGACAATCTTGATCCCCTGGGCGTGCGCCTCGTCCACCAGCCTCCGCAGCGCCTGCATGTCGCCGAAGCGCTCCTCGACCGCGTAGTAGTCGATGGCGTGGTAGCCGTGGTAGGCGGTCGTCGGCTGCCCGTCGTAGACTTCCCTGGTGTCCAGCGTGTTGGTGTTGTCGTAGATGGGGTTCATCCAGATGGCGGTGATCCCCAGGTCGCGCAGGTACGGCAGCTTCTGGCGCACCCCCTCGAGGTCGCCGCCGTGCCAGCGG
>NZ_DASWMD010000063.1:0-54778 GCF_036399935.1 Longimicrobium sp. | reverse complement strand
TGAGCGGGCGCAGCAGCTCCCACTGCGAATCGGTCAAGTCTGTCGGATATCTGTGGCTAGTCATGCCAGCCGCATACACCGTCTACTTGTGCATGTTCGTACTTTGTTCGGTTATCTCAACACCCTCTCAGGATGACAGGCTCTGGCACTATCGCCATGTGCGGTTGAAGCCCCGAACGGGACGCGCCAGCGGCCCGTGTCGGGGCTTACCGCTTTCCAAGCGGCGGGTTCACCCGCTCCCGACGGGTGTGGCGGAAGCAGAAAGGGGCCGGGCACTCGGCCCGGCCCCTTTCCATCCACCGGAATGGACGTGAAGACCTACAGGCCCTGCCAGCTCAGCCGCACGTAGTAGAACGCGCCGTTGAAGCCGAACGGGCTAACCTGGTTGAAGGGAAAGATGCCCGCGTTGGAGTTGTCGGCGCCCGTGGGGCTGCGGAAGTTCTGCTCGGGGTACACGCCGAACAGGTTGTTGGCGCCCACCGCCGCCGTCAGCCCCGAGCGCACGCGGTACGACACGTCGAGGTCGGTGATCCACCGCGCGCCGAACGTCTGGTCGGTGTTGGTGGGCGAGCCCACCGCCGCCGTGCCGAACACCGACACCTCGCCGAAGCGGCGGTTGTTCAGGTTCACCGCCAGCCGCTCCAGCGCATAGTTCAGCGACAGGTTCAGGCTGTTGCGCGGCTGCCCGCGCTCCAGCCGGCCCCGCTCCACGCGCCCGAAGAGCACCTCGCCCAGGCCGGCCAGCTGCGGCGGCGTCTGCACCGAGTCGGTCAGCACCTCCGTCTCCGTCAGGTTGCCGCCGCCGGTGAACCGCAGCATCCCCGCACCCAGCGGGCGGGCGTACTGCAGCACCACGTCCACGCCCGTGGTGCGGGTGTCGATGGCGTTGGTGAAGAACCGCCCGCCCGTGACCCCGGCGAACCCCGCGTTCTGAAAGAGCGTGCGGATAGCGGTGCCCGTGAAGTTCTCGGAAAAGACGATGCGGTCGTCGATGTCGATGCGGTACGCGTCCACCGTCAGCGACAGCGCGGGCGACGGCTCCCACGCCACGCCGGCGCTGTAGTTCACCGACTCTTCCGGCTGCAGCGGCGTGGCGCCGAGCACCTTGGCTTCGGGGCTGCCGGCGGGAAAGGTCCGCACGTCCACCGGCGTGTTGACCCCGTTGATCACCAGGAAGTTGGTGGCGGTGGACGAGAAGAACGACTGCCCCAGCGACGGCGCGCGGAAGCCCGTGCCGTACGCGCCGCGCAGGGCAAAGCCGGGGATGGGCTCGAAGCGCACCGCCAGCTTGCCGTCCTGCGTGCTGCCGAAGTCGCTGTAGTCCTCCACCCGCGCCGCCGCGTTGATCAGCAGCCCGCGCACGGGGGTGATCTCCACGTCCACGTAGCCGGCCGTGTTGTGGCGCGACACGTCCTTGGCGTCGGAGGGGCGAAAGCCGGGGAACACCTGCGCGCCCACGGCGGCCACCTGGCCCGCGGTGGGGCCGTCCAGGATGGGCACGCCCCCGTTCTTCCACGACGCGGAGTCGCCCGCGGCAATGCCGTAGCCGTCGCGGCGGTACTCGGCGCCGAACGCCACGTTCACCGCCTCGGGGAGGCCCAGCGAAAAGGCGCGCGACAGGTCCAGGTTGAACGTCGTCTGGTCGAACTTCAGGGTTCCCGCGTAGAACTCGGTGGGGCTGGCGGTGCCCATCGACACGTTGTTGCTGTTGCTGATGTCGAAGCGGAAGCTGTTGGCCCCGTGCACCCCCGACAGGTCGTACCGGAACCCCGCCACGCTGCCGCGCGCGCCCAGCACCCCGGAGCCGTCCACGATCCGCGAGCCGATCAGCGGCAGGAACCCGTCGGGGTGGATGGCCCGCACCGTCCGGGCGTCGTTGGCCCGGCGGAAGAAGCCCGCCGCCTCGCCGTCGCGGCGCGACAGCCCGCCGAACGCATACGCCTCGGCCCACGCGGCCAGCGGGAACGAGCTGTTCAGGAACACGCCCGCGTCGCGCGAGTCCGAGTCGCCCTGGCGGTGGTTGACGACGGCGCGCCCGTTGTTGCGCGGATCGTTGGGGAAGTACTGCTGGCGCGTGTCCGGAAGGGAGCGATTGGTGTTCTCGCGGTCGCGGAACTCGGCGCTGAGCGACACGAATCCGCGCTCGCCGAAGTCCATGCCCCCGGAGCCGGCCACCTGCACCACGGTGCCGTCGCCCTCCGTGGTCTGCCCCACGGTGGCCATCGCCTCGCGGCGCCCGCCCGTCTTCAGCACGATGTTCACCACGCCCGCGATGGCGTCGGAGCCGTACTGGGCCGCGGCGCCGTCGCGCAGGATCTCGATGCGCTCGATGGACGACGCCGGGATGGCGTTCAGGTCCACCGCCGTGCTCCCCCGGCCCACGCTGCCGTTGACGTTCACCAGCGCGCTGTTGTGGCGCCGCTTGCCGTTCACCAGCACCAGCAACTGGTCGGGCGCCAGCCCGCGCAGCGTGGCCGGACGCACGTGGTCGGTGCCGTCGGAAACGGAGGCGCGGGGAAAGTTCACCGAGGGCGCCAGCCGCTGGATGATCTGCGCCGTCTCGGTAAGGCCCGTGGCCTGGATGTCGGCCGCGGTCAGCACGTCCACGGGCACCGGCGCGTCGGTGGCGGTGCGGTCCGGCCGGCGGGTGCCCACGGCCACCACCGTTTCCAGCAGCGCCGCCGTCTCCGCCAATTGCACGTCGCGGGTCGCCGTTCCCCCGGCCGTCAACGCCACGGGAACGCGCACCGTGCCGAAGCCCAGGCGCGAAACCACCAGCTCGTACGAGCCCGGCGCCGCCTGCAGGCGGTACGTGCCGTCCGCCCGGGTGACGCCGCTGGAGGCGCCGGAAAGGCGTACCGCGGCGCCGGCCAGCGGCGAGCCGTCGGCCGCGTCGGTCACCCGGCCCGTGAGGGTGCCGGTCTGCGCCGCCAGCGCCGGGGCGAAGGCGGCGGCGACGAGGAACGCGATGGCCGCGAACGTGCGCCGCGGCAGGGGCGGTGGTTTCATGGGTAGTCGGCGGGGCGGAAGGGGAGGGCGACGGCGGTCTGCCGGATGAGAAAGGGATAGGTGTGGACGGTGCCGGGCGCAAGGAGAACGTCGGGGATCATCCCCCCGGGCGGCGGAGGATTCCCCCCGCCGCCCGGCGCCCCCCGCGCGCTTCAGCCGACGGTTTCGTACGCGTCGGGGACGGGCTCCGCCGGGCGGACGGAGAGCACGAACGCGGAGCGCAGCCGTTCGATGGCCTCGCGCGCCGCCGGCTCGGAGCGCGCGTGCACGTCGGCCAGCGGCTGCCCCGCCTCCACGCGGTCGCCGATGCGCGCGCGGACCACGATGCCCACCGCGGGGTCCACCGGGTCGGCCTTGGTCTTTCGCCCCGCGCCCAGCGCCAGCGCCGCGTCGCCGATGGTACGCGCGTCGGCCTGGGCCACCCAGCCGGGAAGGTCGGTGGTGTAGGGGTGGATCACCGGCGCCGAGGGAAGCAGATCCGGCTGGTCCACGACCCGCGCGTCGCCGCCCTGCGCCTCGATCAGGGTCTGCAGCGTGCGCGCCCCCGCCCCCGAGTCGCGCAGCCAGGTAAGCGCGGCGCGCCCCTCGTCGGCGGACTTGGCCAGCCCGGACATCTCCAGCAGGTGCGCCCCCAGCTCCAGCGTCAGCCGCCACAAATCCGCCGGGCCGCGGCCGTGCAGGGTGTCGATGGCCTCGCGGATCTCGAGCGCGTTGCCCACGGCGCGGCCCAGCGGCTGGCGCATGGGGCTCAGCACGGCCCGCGTGCGCCGCCCGGCCCCGCTGCCGATTGCCACCAGCGTGCGCGCCAGCTCGCGGGCATCGTCCAGCGTCTGCATGAAGGCGCCGGAGCCCCACTTTACGTCCAGGACGATGCTGCGCGCGCCGCCCGCCAGCTTCTTCGACATGATGCTGCCGGCGATCAGCGGCATGCTGTCCACCGTTCCCGTCACGTCGCGGAGCGCGTACAGCTTCTTGTCGGCCGGCACCAGCTCGCCGCTCTGGCCCACCAGCGCGCAGCCGATGCGCCGCACCTGGGCGCGCATTTCGTCCAGCGGCAGCTCGCAGCGAAAGCCGGGGATGGCCTCCAGCTTGTCGAGCGTGCCGCCCGTGTGCCCCAGCCCCCGCCCCGACATCTTCACGAAGGCGGCCCCGGCGGCGGCCATCAGCGGCACGAGGACGATGGACGTCTTGTCGCCCACGCCGCCGGTGCTGTGCTTGTCCACGGTGGGGCGGTCCAGCCCGGGCCAGTCCAGCGTTTCGCCGCTGTCCACCATGGCGCGGGTGAACTCCAGCGTTTCCCCCTCGGTCATCCCGCGCCACACCACCGCCATCAGCCAGGCGGCCACCTGGTAGTCGGGCACCTCGCCCGCCAGGTAGCCGGACAGAAACCCGCGCATCTCGTCCGGCGACAGCTCGCCGCCGCGCTTCTTCCGCTCAATCAGCTCGACGGTGGAGGGGGTCGAGCCGCTCATCGCGCCTCGCGGGTGGCGTTCAGCCGGTCCTGGTCGAAGGCGCCGGGAAGCAGCGCCCGCACCGAGGTAATCTGCACCCCCGCGGGGCCGCCGCCGGGCATGATCACCGGCATGTCGGGGCCGAACTCGTTGAGCACCTGCCGGCAGCCGCCACAGGGCGCACAGGCCGCATCGTCTTCGGGGCCCACGACGGCGATGGCCACGAAGCGCCGGGCCCCCTGCGTGACGGCGTTGCCAATGGCGGTGCGCTCGGCGCAGGTGCCCAGGGGATACGACGCGTTCTCGACGTTGACGCCGGTGAACACGCGGCCGTCTTCGGCCAGCAGCGCCGCGCCGACGGAAAAGTTGCTGTAGGGGGCGTAGGCCTGGGCGCGCACCTCGCGGGCCTGGTCCAGCAGCCGCCGGGCAGCGGCGGGGTCGATCGTGGGCTGCTCGGATGCCGATGTCACGCGTCCTTTGGTGTGTCGGGGCCTGGGTGTGGAGCGCTCTCCCTCGGAATATAGGGAACAGGCCCTGCTGGGGCGACCGGGGCGGCGGATGGGGCGCGGCGGGCGGGGCGATAGGGTCCCGGGGGTCGGGGCCGGCACTGCTGGGTGAGGCGGGCCGGTGGGGGTGGCCGGGCCTGCTGGGGCGGATGAATTCGCGGCAACGACCACACGATGTCCACCTTCGTGGACTCCATGCCCTGGCGCGCATGTCGGCGATCGGCGGCGCCCCTGCCCCGGGGTGTCCCGGGTTGCTCCCGCATTGAAAAAAGCCGGGCCCGGACGCGATGGTCCGGGCCCGGCTGAGAGCGGCGCGTAAGCGCCGGTCGGGATTACGGGGTGGTGGTGGTGCCCGCGGCGCCGGCGGCCGAGTCGGTGCCGGTCGTCGTGGTGGCGCCAGCCGCGCCCGCGGCGCTGTCGGTGCCCATGGCGGGCGTGGTGGCCATGCTGGTGTCGGCCGGCATCGGCGTGGTCACCGGGGCCGCCTCGACGGTCGTGCCGGCAGCCGTGCTGTCGACCACGGCCGTGTCGCCGCCCTCACCGCCCTCGCCGCCGCACGCGGCAAGCGCCATCACACCGAAAATCGCGATCAGCTTCTTCATGTCCGTATTCCTTGTCCATCGTGAAAAATCGGGCCGCGCAGCGATGCGCGGCCCGTTACTCGTGTAGCTCAGTGCGCGGCCGTGTCGGTGGTCGCGGTGCCGGTCGTGCCGGTCTGGGCCTGGCCCTGGGTGGTGTCGACCGTCGTGGTGGTCGTGGCCGTCACGGTGTCCTGCGTCGGGACGACCGTCGGGGTGGCGACCGTGTCGCTGCCCGGAACCACCGTGGTGGTGCTGTTCACGTCGGTGGCCTCGCCCTCGGAGGCCGCGTCGTCGCCGCCGCAAGCCGCAAGCGCCATCAGGCCGAAAATCGCGATGAGCTTCTTCATGGTCGTGTTCCTTGTCCGGTGTGGTTCATCCGCCGCCCCGCGTAGATGCGGGGCGGTGTCCTGCTTACTGCTGCGTCGTGCCGGTGGCGCTGTCGCCGGTGGTGCCACGCACCGACGCCGCGCTGTCCACCACCGTTCCCTGCATCATCGCCGAGTCCGCGGGCGAGGGCGCCGGCGAAACGGCCGGGGCCTCGCTCGTGGCAGGGATCGAGGTGGTGTCCTCGACCACCGCGCCCGCTTCGTTGCCCCCGCCGCAGGCGGCCAGCGCCACCAGGGCCAGGGAAGCGATCACCTTGTTCATGGTCAGTGCGCCGCGGCCGAGTCGGTGCCGGCGGCGTGGCCGGAGTCCGCGTGCGCCGTGCTGTCCATCGGCGCGGGCGTGGTCGCGCCCGTCACGCTGTCCATCGGAAGCGGCGCGGCCTGCGTGGCCGCCGCCGCCGGATCCACCCCCTGGATGGTGGCGCCCGCTGTCGAATCGACCGCGACCGAAGCGTCCTCGCCGGCGTCGCCGCCGCAGGCCGCCAGCACTGCCACCATCACGATCGGGAAAACATGCTTGATCATCCGCCGCTCCTCACTCCCGGAATCCATCCGCGCGGCCTTCACGCGGTTGGGCCAGGAAATGGCAACGGGTATGCCGTACGCCGGGTGCCGGGCCACGGTGGCGCAAATCCGCGCCGCGCCTTAGCTTTCGGGCACTCGGCACCCTGCCGCCCACCGTTCGCGGACCGCACGGAACCGGTCCGCCGCCGTTCAGTGAACACCGCACGGGTGTTCAGTGAACACACGGGACGGGTGCCGCACCGAACGAACGGGACCACATGCGAGGGCTTCCGCTCCGTGCCAAGATCTTCTTTCTCTTCGCCGCCACGTCGCTGCTGATCGTGGTGCCGGCCCTGCTGCTGATCGCGCGGGCCGTGGAGCGGGGAGTGTACGAGCGTGCGCGCGACGACCTGGATGGCGCCATGCTCTCGGTGCAGCAGGCGTGGGACATCCGCGACCTGCTGCTGGCCGAGGCGGCGCGCGCGCGGGCGCTGGACGCCGACCTGGCGCGGGCGTGGCAGGCGGGCGACATGCGCGAGGTGCAGCGCATCATCCAGCTGGGGCTTGAAGAGGACGTCCGCCCGTTCGTCATCGACAGCACCGGGCGGTTCATCCTGGGGCCGAAGATCGACGCCGGCTCCGTGGCCGGTGTGGGCCAGGGGCGCACGACGATCGCCTTTCCCGCAAAGGGCGACCCGGTGCGCTTCGCCCTGGAGGATGTGCGGGCCGACAGCGTTCGCCTGGGGCGCGTGGGCGTGGGCACCCGCTTCAGCGCCGCCAGCCTGAAGGAGCAGCTGAACCGCACCACCGAGGTGGTGCTGCTGGTGGGCGACTCGCTGATCGGCACCACCCTTTCCGACACGGCCGAGGCGGCGCTGAGCCGCAGCGAGCTGCTGGCGCTCAAGGGCAGCGTGGCCCCGGTGCCGCGCCAGATCTACGCGGGGCAGGCGTACATGGCGCGCCCGCTCAACCTGGCGTCGCGCGGGCTGCCGACGACGGCCATCCTGCTGCGCCCCATCACGCAGGAATTGCAGGTGGCGTCGGCTATCAAGAGCTCGCTGTGGGGGATCGGGTTCGCGGCGCTGGTGCTGGCGCTCGTGCTGGCGGCGGTGATCGCCCGCATCGTCGCGCGTCCCACGCAGGCGCTGGCCGAGGCGTCGGCGCGAATGGCGCGGGGCGACTTCGCGGCGCCGCTGCCGCGGGCGGGCACGGACGAAATCGGCCAGCTGGCGCGCGCCTTCGGCGAGATGCGCCGGGCCATCGCCGACCGCGAGGGGCGGCTGCGGAGCGCGCAGGCCGAGATGATCCACCGCGAAAAGCTGGCGGCCATGGGGCGCCTGGTCGCGCAGCTTTCGCACGAGATCAACAACCCCATCTACAACATCCAGAACTGCCTGGAGGCGCTGGAGCGGCGCGGCGACCCCAACGATCCGAACCGCGAGTTCCTGACGCTGGCGCAGGAGGAGCTGTCGCGGATGGCGTCGCTCACCCGGCGCCTGCTGGACCAGAGCCGCCCCCAGTCCGACGCCAGCTCGCTGCTGAACCTGAACGCGCTGGTGACGCGCGTGCTCACCCTGGCGGGGCCGGAGATCCGGGAGCGGGGCGTGGAGCTGCGGGCGGACCTGGCCCCGGACCTGCCGCCGGTGGTCGCGCACCCCGAGGCCATCCAGCAGGTGCTGGCCAACCTGGTGGCCAACGCCAGCGACGCCATGCCGGGGGGCGGGCGGCTGCGGGTGGCCACGCGGGCGGTGGACGAGGCGGTGGAGGTGGTGGTGGAGGACACGGGCCAGGGGATCGCGGAGCGGGACCTTCCGCACATCTTCGAGGCGTTCTACACCACCAAGCCGGCGGTGACGGGAATCGGGCTGGGCTTGTTCGTGTCGGAGGGGATCATCCGCGGGCACCGCGGACGCATCGACGTGGAGAGCACGCCGGGGCAGGGCAGCCGCTTCATCGTGCGCCTGCCGCGCGAAACCCTCGACGAGTCGCTGTCCGACGCCAACCAGGACGCGGCGGCGGAGGCGCGCGAGCCGGCGGGAGTGTAGGCTGTCTGGTTCCACCAGGCACCCTGTCATCCTGAGGCCCAGGCGCACGTCACCGGCCCGCAGCACAACCGTCGCGGGCCGAAGGATCTAGCCGCGGAAGGGTACAGGCCTGGGCGCGGCAGCGGTCACAGAAGCAGAGGCCGCGGCTGCCGTGGGGCCCTCACCCCGCCGCGCTGACACGCGTGCGACCCTCTCCCACAAACAGCGTGGGAGAGGGGATACACTTCGGGTCCAGCGTGCGTCAGGGCAGGCCCGGTGCTCGGGCCGGCGCCCCCCATCCCCAGCCCTTCCCCCGCAAACTGCGCGGGGGAAGGGAGCCAGTCCGGCGCGCGAGGCCAGCCGGAGGTCGCCTCTCCCCCATGGGGTGTATGGGGGAGAGGCCGGGAGAGGGGGGCTCCCAGAGGCAGCCCCGGCAACCCATCGGACCCCGATCGAAGTTCTCCCCTCCCGCACGCAGTTCGTGCGGGGAGGGGCCGGGGGAGGGGCCACCCGCGGCATGCACCGGAGCCTGTTCGTACTCCCGTACTTACTACTTTCCGACGATCGTAACTGTGGCGACATCCGAGACTCCGCGCATCCTCATCATCGACGACGACCGCGCGTTCCGCGTGGGAACGGGCGCGCTGCTGTCCGACGAGGGCTACGCCGTGCAGGCCGTCGCCAGCGGCGACGAGGGCGTGGACCTGCTGCGCCACGAGCAGTTCGACATGGTGCTGCTGGACCTGCGGATGGAGGGGCGCACCGGGCTCTCGGTGCTCGAGGAGCTGCGCGGGTCCGGCAACGACGTGCCCGTGGTGATGCTCACCGGCTTCGCCACGGTAGATTCGGCCGTGGCGGCGCTGAAGCTGGGCGCCGACGACTACCTGACCAAGCCCTGCGACAACGCGCAGCTGCGTTCCAAGATCAAGTCCATCCTGGCCCGCCGGGAGCCCGTCTTGGGCGACGGCGCGGCGCGCATCGTCAGCACGGGAACGCGCATGAAGGAGGTGCTGCGCGCCATCTCGCGTGTGGCATCCACCGAATCCACCGTGCTGCTGCGCGGGGCGACTGGCACGGGCAAGGAGGTGATCGCCCGCGCCATCCACGAAGAAAGCCCGCGCCGCCATCGTCCGTACCAGGCCGTCAACTGCTCGGCGCTGGCGGAGGGGATCCTGGAATCGGAGCTGTTCGGGCACGCCCGCGGCGCCTTCACGGGCGCGGTGAACGAGCGGAAGGGCCTGTTCGAGGAGGCGCACGGCGGCACCGTGTTCCTGGACGAGATCGGCGACGTGTCGCCCGGGATGCAGGCCAAGCTGCTGCGCGTGCTGCAGGAGCGCGAGGTGGTGAGGGTGGGCACGGCCCGCAGCGTGGCGGTGGACGTGCGGGTGATCGCGGCCACGCACCGCGACCTGGAGGCGATGGTGGAGGACGGGTCGTTCCGGAAGGACCTGTACTTTCGCCTGAAGGTGTTCCAGATCCGCGTTCCCGAGCTCAAGGACCGCCCCGAGGACATCCCGGCCCTGGTCGGCGCCGCGCTTGCGCGGTGGAACGAGCGGGTGGAGGCGCCGCGCCGGGTGCAGGGCGTATCGGACGACGCCATGGCGCTGCTGGCGGCGTACGACTGGCCGGGGAACGTGCGCGAGCTGATGGCCGCCATCGAGTACGCGTGCATCGTCTGCGAGGGCGGGCGAGTGATGCCGCACAACCTGCCCGAGGAGGTGCGCGAGGGCGCGTCCACCTTCCCAACGACCAACGGGGGCGACGGGCGCAGGCACGAGTACGCGCGCCAGGCGGAGCCGGTACGGCGGTACCAGGCGCCGGACGCGGATTCGGAGCGCGAGGCGATCCTGCAGGCGCTGGAGCAGGCCGACGGCAACCGCACCAAGGCCGCCGCCGCGCTGGGGATGGGCCGCACCACGCTCTGGCAGAAGCTGAAGGAGTACGGGCTGTAGGAGGCTGGCTGGATCAAGGCGCACGGAGGCAGGCCCCGGCACCCGGGCCGGCGCCCCCCATCCCCAGCCAACCCGGCGCGCCAGGCCGGCCGAAGCGCGATTCAGGTCTCCCCCTCCCCTGCGCAGCGGGGGAAGGGGGCCGGGGGGAGGGGGCTCCCAGGACATGCACCGCCAGCCAGCCTCATCCAGCACGAAGTTCCCCCCTCTCCGCACGCAGTTTGTGCGGGGAGGGGCCGGGGGAGGGGCCGGGGGAGGGGCCTCTCGCGGCGTGCACGACCGTCCGTGAAATCGACCAATAGTTCTACCCACATCTCGAACCCATGACCGAACCGACCGAACTCACCCGGCGCGGCTTCGCCAAGGCGGCCGTGGCCGCCGTGGCCGTGCCCATCCTGGCGCCGCTCGCCGCGTGCACCACTACGCCGCCCGCCGAGGCACCCGCACCCGCGGCGGCGCCCACGGGCCAGGCCGCCACCCCCTCCGCCGCGCCGCAGGGCACCAACGACGAGAAGCAGCCCTCGCCGCTGGCCCGCGCGCTGACCGACGCCATCCGCGTGCAGTACGGCGACCGGATGAACGACGAGCAGATGGCCAAGGTGGGGCGCAGCATCGCCGGCGGGCTGGACACGGCCGAGCGTCTGCGCCGCTACCCGCTGCCGATCGCCGCCGAGCCCGCGTTCGTCTACCGCGTGGCGGGAGGGCCGCCGCGATGATCCCCGACGAAACGCTGTACCTGCCGCTGGCCGACCTGGCCGCCGGCATTCGCGCCCGGCGTCTCGACCCGGTGGAGCTGGCCGAGGCGTACATGGACCGGCTTCAGCGCTTTGGGCCGGACCTGGGCGCGCTGGTGACCCTCACCCGCGAGCGCGCGCTGGCCGAGGCGCGCCAGGCGCGCGACGAGATCCGCGCCGGGCGCTACCGCGGGCCGCTGCACGGAATGCCGTACGGCGCCAAGGACCTGATGGGCGCCGAGGGATACCCCACCTCGTGGGGCGCACAGCCGTACCGCGAGCAGCGCCTTCCCGACGCGGCCGTGGTGGAAAAGCTTAAGGCGGCGGGTGCCGTGCTGGTGGCCAAGCTGGCGAGCGTGGAGCTGGCCGGCGGCTTCGGCTACGAGCAGGCGAACGCGTCGTTTACGGGGCCCGGCCGCACGCCATGGAACCGCGACTACTGGAGCGGCGGATCGTCCACGGGCCCGGGCGCCGCGGTGGCCGCGGCGCTGGTGCCGTTCGCGCTGGGCAGCGAAACGTGGGGCTCCATCTTCGCCCCCGCCGCGCTGTCGGGCGTCACCGGGCTGCGCCCCACGTACGGAAGGGTGAGCCGCCGCGGGGCGATGGCGCTGTCGTGGACGATGGACAAGATCGGCCCCATGTGCCGCACGGCGGACGACTGCGGGGTGGTGCTTCAGGCCATCGCGGGACTGGATCCGCGCGACGAGAGCACGGTGGACCGCACCTTCCGCGCGGCGCAGGACACCCGGCTTCCGCCGCGCCCGCGCATCGCCGTGCTCAAGGGGAACGCCGAAGGCTCGCAGCCCGAGGTGCGCCGCAACTTCGATGCGTCGCTGGAGGTGCTGTCGGGCTTCGCGGAGCTGGTGCGCGACGTGGAGCTGCCCGACATCCCGTACAACGCGGCGGCGTCCATCATCATCGACGCCGAGGCGGCCAGCATCTTCGAGGAGCTGGTATCCAGCGGGCGCGTGCAGGAGCTGACCGCGCCGGAAGACCGCACGGGCGGGTACGCCGGACAGGTGGTGCTGGCGAAGGACTACCTGCGTGCCATGCGCGTCCGCAGGCCCGCGGGCGAGGCGCTGGACCGGCTGTTCGTGGAGGGACGCTTCGACGCGCTGGTGCATCCCACGTGGAACACGGTGGCGTTCCCCGCCACGGGCAACTTCGACGACGCGTACAAAGACGCCACCTGGGGCGGGCAGCCCATCAGCGGCGCCGCCAACCTGGTGGGGCTTCCGGGGATCGCGATGCCCAACGGCTTCGGGCGCGAGAACCTGCCCACGTCCATCGCCTTGACGGGCCGCGCGTGGACGGAAGGCAAGCTGATCGCCATCGGCCGCGAGCTGCAGCGGCGCACCGACTGGCACCGGCGCATTCCGCCGGGCTACTGAAAAGACGTTTCACGCAGAGGACGCAGAGAAGACTGAGAGGACGCAGAGGAACGGCGGTAGCCCTCCGCGTCCTCTCTGTTCCCTCTGCGTCCTCTGCGTGAAACTGCCGTTGAAGCCGTCCACTGCACCGCACCTGCCTGTCTCTCAACGAGGACAGCGAGGGATGGGAGGACGGAGGACACTCCAATCTAAATCATTCCGCATCAACCGCTTCCGTTTTAGATTGCAGCAGGTATGCGGAATGCCCTTCTCGAAGCGCGGGTGGAACTCCTTCCCGTCCCATCCCCAGAACGAGCATCCCGAGCAGAACCCGGAGCGGAGACCCCAATGATGACGACCCGTGCCCGCCCCCTCGCCACCCTGGCGCTGGCAGGCCTGATGGCGCTCGGCGGCTGCGCCACGCAGGTGACCCGCGTGAGCCCCGAGCAGCAGATCGACCTCAGCGGCCGCTGGAACGACGCCGACAGCCGCCTGGTGGCCGACGCGCTGATCCGCGAAAGCTTCGACGCCAACCGCGGCGGCGACTGGGCCGTGCGCTACATGCAGGCCCACGCCGGCCGCCGCCCCATCGTGATCGTGGGCACCGTGCGCAACGCCAGCATGGAGCACATCGCCGTCGGCACCTTCGTGCGCGACCTGGAGCGCGCCTACCTGTCCAGCGGCCAGGTGCAGGTGGTGGCCAGCGCCGACGAGCGGGGCGAGGTGCGCGCCGAGCGCGAAGACCAGCAGGAGAACGCCACGGCCGACACGCGCGCCCGGCTGGCCCGCGAGCGCGGCGCCAACTTCATGCTGCAGGGCGACGTGCAATCCATCGAAGACCGCGAGGGCGGCCGCCGCGTGGTGTACTACCAGGTAGACGCCACGCTGGTGGACATCGAGACCAACGAAAAGGTGTGGACCGGGCAGCACCGCATCAAGAAGATGGTCGAGCGCCCGCGCTTCCGCCTTTGATCCCCGCACGAAAGGGCAGGTCCATGATCAAGCATTCTCCCTTCGTCCTCCTGCTGCTGGGCGCCGCCGCGTGCGCCCCGCGGATGGACCCCGTGCGGCCCATCTACCGCAACGGCCAGGTCGTTCCCTCGCGCGCCGACGAGGTGGTGGCCGACGCCCGCGCCGAGGGCCGGGCCGAGCGCGAGCGCATCGCCCAGGAAAGCGACCGGAACGCCCAGGCCGCCCTGGCCAGCTGCTCGGGCGCCGTCTGCGACGCCATCACCCGCGGCGAGCTGGCCGTGGGGATGACCCGCGAGCAGGTGCTGGCCGCCACCCGCAGCTCGCTGGCCGCCTGGGACGTGCGCGGCGGCGGGCGGGTGACCACGCTGGCGGCCCGCGACGGCGTGAACCCGTCGGACGTGGTCGCACCGGTGGCGATGGTCACGCTGGAAGACGGCATGGTGCGGAGCTATGCCTACCGCGAGCCGCAGGGGCTGCGGCTGGTGGCCTCGCGCGCCGACGCGTCCAGCGAGGGCGTGGCACGGGCCCGCGCCGCGGCGCTGCTGCGCGAGGGCGACGAGATGGCGCTGGCCGGCCGCTTCGACGAGGCCCTGGACCGCTACGACCGCGCCGACCTGGTGGACCCGGAAAATCCCGAGACCACGCTCAAGATCGCCCGCGCGCTCGACAAGGCGCTGCGGCCGTACGAGGCGCAGATCCGCTACCAGCTGTTCCTTCACCAGATGGAGCTGGAGCGCATCCGGGCCCACGGCGAGGCGTACGCGCACCTGTCGGGCGCCATGATCGAGGCGCGCCAGCGGATCATCGTTCTCGAGCGCGGCAGATGAACACCGCACGCCGCGCCCGGCGCACGCTCGCCTTCGCCGCCGTTGGGGCGGCCCTGGCAGCATGCGCGCCGGGAAGCCGCTACCCCGCCCGCCCCGCGCCCGAAACGCTGCCCGAGGGCTCGCCCCTGGCCAGCCAGACGCTGGGCGAGGGCGACGCATGGCTGCGGCACTACGTGATGTCGGGCGCGGCCGACAGCGCGGTGGAGATGCTCCATGGGCGCGGCGCCCCGCGCGATCCCCTGGTGCGCCACCTTCAGCTGGCGGTGGCGCTTCACCAGGCCGGAAAGTACGAAGAAAGCAACCAGGCGCTCGCCTGGGCCGACGACGAGGCCGAGCGGCGCTACACGCAGAGCCTGTCGCAGACCGCCGCGGCGCTGCTGGTGAACGACGCCTCCATCGCGTACGTGCCGCCCACGGCGGAGCGGGCCATGGTGCCGTACTACCGCATGCTCAACCACCTGGCGCTGGGCCAGGCAGAGGGCGCGGCGGTGGAGGCCCGCCGGGCGGGGGCGTTCTTCGCCCGGCTTCGCGACGCGGGCGCGGCGGACCCCTGCGCGGGCGAGGGACTGGTGCAGTACGTGGCCGGCCTGTCGTTCGGGCGGGCGGGGGCGCACAACGACGCGCTGGTCTCCTTCCGCCAGGCCGAGCGCGCCTTCGACGCGTGCGGCGGCGCGGCCGCCCCGCCCGACCTGGGCGAGTGGCTGTACCGCTCGGCGGTGCGCACGGGCGTGCCACAGGTGGCGGATTCGGCGGCGGCGCGCTACCGGCTTTCGGCCGCGGCGGCGGACAGCGCGGCGGGCGAGCTCGTCGTGCTGGTGGAGCACGGGTGGGTGGCCCACCGCGGCCACGCCGACATCCACGTGCCCATCTTTTCCGAAGAGGCCGACAGCCTGGCCGAGGGCGATCCCGAGGCCTTGGCCAACGTGCTCATCCACACCGCCGTCAACCTGGCCGACCAGGCGCAGTGGGGCGAGGCGTGGGAAGAGAACGCCCTTCAGCAGGTGGCCGACGCGCTGGACGGCGCCTACATCATGAAGCTGTCGTGGCCGGTGTACCGCCTGGAATCGTGCTCGGCGCCCACCGTGCGGCTGGTGGTGGGCGACCAGGTGGTGGACGCGCCGGTGACGGGCGACCTGTCCGCCGCCATGCTCACCCGCTGGGAGCAGGCGCGCCGGGCCGCGCTGATGAGGACGGTGGTGCGCGGCGCGGGAAAGTTCATGCTGACGCGCGCCGTCGAAGCCAAGGGCGAGAAGCAGGGCGGCGAGGCGGTGGGATGGATCCTGGGCCGGCTGAGCAATCTTGCGAGCAACCACCTGGAACGTGCGGACACCCGCAGCTGGTCGCTCCTTCCCGACCGCGTGTCCGTGGCGCGCATGACGCTGGCGCCCGGCGAGCACCCGGTGCGCATCGAGGTCACGAGCGCTGATGGCGAGCCGGTGTGGATCGACCTGGGGACGGTGACCGTCCGCGCCGGCGAAACGCTGGTGCTCAACCGCCGCGTCTGGGGGTCGGAGATGGGCGACCTGGCCGCCCGCTCGCCCGAGATGCGCCAGCACCTCGCTGAGCGCCGGGCAGCCCCCGCGGACACGGCGTCGTCCGCGCGGCTCCCGGGCGCGGCGGCGATCCAGGACGCCGGCGCGAAATCGGCGGCGCCCGTAGTCGCGTCGCAGCCGTAGCGGTCGGCCGGCGACGGAGTGCGCGAGGGGCGGACCGGGAGATCGGTCCGCCCCTCTCCGTTTTCTCCCGGCGAGCGCCGCCGCGTGCGGCCCGGCGCCGCATCCGATAGGTTGCGGGCGAACCCTGAACGGCTCGAGCAAAGATGGCAGAGAACGATACACCCGCGGGCAAGACGGCGCGCGAGTCCGCGTCCACGCTCTCGGAGAGCATGATGCCGGACCAGCTGAACCACCACGGAAACGTGTTCGGCGGCGAGATCCTGGCCCTGGTGGACAAGTGCGGCGGCGTGGTGGCACGGCGCCATGCGCGGTCTCCCGTCGTCACGGTGGCGGTGGATCGCGTGGAGTTCCGCGAGCCCATCTACGCCAGCGACTTCGTGGAGGCGCACGGCCGGCTGACGCACGTGGGGCGCACGTCGATGGAGGTGATGGTGACGGTGGAGGCCGAGCAGATCGAGACGGGGCGGCGCCGGTGCACCAACATCTGCTACCTCACGTACGTGGCGCTCGACAAGCTGAACGGAAAGCCAGCCGTCGTCCCCCCGCTGATCCTGGAGACCGACGAGGACCGCCGCCTTCACGCCGCCGCCGAACGCCGGCGCGAGCGGAGGATCGCGGACCAGGACGAAGAATGATCCCCGGCCTCGACCCGAAGCTGGGCCAGCAGCTGGCGTTCATCATGGAGCTGGATCGGCTGAAGGGCATCCTGCGGCAGACGCGCGTGCTGGACGCGGCGCGGCAGGAAAACAGTGCCGAGCACTCGTGGCACCTGGCGCTCTGCGCGGTGGTCCTGGCGGAGCACGCGCCGGGGGGCATCGACCTGTCGCGCGTGCTGAAGATGGTGCTGGTGCACGACGTGGTGGAGATCGACGCGGGAGACGCCTTCTGCTACGACGCAGACGCCAACGTGGGCAAGGAAGAGCGCGAGCGGGCGGCGGCGGAGCGCATCTTCGGGCTGCTGCCGGCGGAGCAGGCGAACGAGCTGCGGGGGCTGTGGGAGGAGTTCGAGTCCGGCGCCTCGGCCGACGCGCGGTTCGCCGTGGCGCTGGACCGGCTGCAGCCGCTGCTGCTCAACTTCGGCGGCGAGGGCGGAAGCTGGCGCCAGCACCGGGTGACGCACGACCAGGTGATGGTCCGCATGGCGCCCATCCAACAGGGCGCGCCGGAACTCTGGCCCGCCGTGGTGCGCTTGCTGGACGAGGCGGTCGCCCGCGGCTACCTGGCGCCCGCCCCCGGGTCTACGGCGTGAACATTGTGCAAACTTTGCACATTGCCCAACTTTCGTGCATACCGCCGCCCGCCTGCAACCGAATGCAGCCCCGGCGGAAACAGAGAGGCCCGCGGGATTCGCTCCCGCGGGCCTCCGTCCGTTGCAAAGGACAGCCGACGTCTCTTCAGTTGCCGCCCAGGATGGGGCCGCTGTAGCCGGTAGAGTCCGGCTCGGTGGTGGTGGTGCTCGACGTCGTGGTCGTCGTCGTAGAATCGGAGCCGGTGCGGTTTCCCCCCAGGATGGGGCCGCTGTCGAAGCTGGGACCGTCCGGAGCTACAGGGTTGCCGCCGGCGTCGCCACAAGCGGCAACGGAAATGACGAGTGCGATCGCCGAGATGATGCGCGTGCGGCTCATACGGTCCTCCTTTACAACGTTCCCACAGGGCTGATTTCGGCCCCGAGGAAAGGCAATCCCCGTGCCGCATCGGCGCCACTCTCCCGGGGGCACCAAACCGCGCGGGTCCGGCGCGTCCCGAGAAAGATTTTCCGCCCGCCGGCACGCGCTGCGCTTACCGGGCCAGTGCCTCCAGCTCGCCCGTCACCGCCCGTTCGTAGTACCGCGCCCCCACCGCCCCGAACGCCGCCGCCGCCCGGCCGTAGAAGCTGCGGGCATCACCGGGGCGGTCCTGCCCGGCGCGCAGCCGGGCCAGCTCCCAGAAAATCCCGCCGCGCACGAAGCCCGTCCCCTCCCCCTCGCTCATCGCGAGCGCCCTCGACAGGTGCGACTCCGCCTCGGCTACCCGGCCCTCCATCCGGGCCAGCATGCCGCGGAACCGCTCCACGTCGGCCAGCGTGGCGCGGTCCTCCACCATCCTGGCTTCTTCCTCGGCCCGGTTCACCGTCGCGATGGCGCGGGAAAGCTCGTCCACCTGGATCAGGGGGTGCGAGCGGTTCATGTACAGCCGCGCCAGCCCCGGGGCGTTCGACGTCCGCTCGCCGATTTCGATCCCCCGGCTGAAGAACACCTCCGCCTCCAGCCACTCGCCCAGGTATACGCTGACGATGCCCAGGTTGTGGTAGGCGTTCATGCAGTTGACGCTGTTGCCGGAGCGCACGAACGAGCCGATGCTTTCCAGGTACAGCGTGCGCGCGTCGTACAGCTCGCCGCGATGGTGGGCGATCACCCCCGCGTTCTGGCACGCGAGCCCCGCCAAATCGTCGTCGCCCAGGTCCAGCGCCCGGTCCAGCGCCTGCGCGTACAGCGGCCGGGCGCCCGCCCAGTCGCCCGTGGAGTGACGGATCACTCCCAGCACGTTGAGCGCGCGGGCGGCCGCCTGGGGCAGCTCGTTCCGCTCGGCGATCTCCAGGCTGAGCAGTGCCAGCTCTTCGGCCTCTTCGTGGCGGCGCTGCTGGTTGCGCACCCGGGCCTGGCCGCGCAGGGCGTCCGCCGCCGCGCCCAGATCGCGGTCCATCACCGAGGCGCGGAAGGTCAGCGCGTACAGGCGCGCCGCGGCGTCCCAGCGTCCCAGCCCCTCTTCCTGCGCCGCCCGCTCCGACAGCCCGTGCGCGTCGTGGGTTCCCGCGGCCCGGCGGGTCACCGCTGCGTCAACCATCGGCCGGGAGCCGCAGGATGAACGTGGAGCCGCGCCCGGGCTGGCTTTCCACCCGCAGCTCGCCGCCCAGCAGCCGCGCCAGCTTGCGCGAGATGGGCAAGCCCAGCCCCGTGCCGCCCCGCGCCGCCGCGCCCGACACCTGCTCGAACTCGTGGAAGATGCGCTCGCGGTCCTCCAGCGCGATCCCCGGGCCCGTGTCGCTCACCCGCAGCTCCGCCCACCGCCGGGGCTCGCCCTCGTCCGCGTCGTCCACCCGTGCCAGGGAGACGCTGACCGTGCCCCGGTCCGTGAACTTGATGGCGTTGGAAAGCAGGTTCACCAGGATCTGGCGCACCCGGTCGGCGTCGGCCGAAACGGGGGGGAGCGGAACCGCGGGGGTCACCGCGACGACCAGCCCCTTCTCCCGGGCCTGCGGCTCCACGGTGGACATGGCCTCGTCGACCACCTCGTACAGCGACACGGGCTGGATGACCAGCTCCAGCTTGCCAGCCTCCATCTTGGAAAGGTCCAGCACGTCGTTCACCAGGAACAGCAGGTTGTGCGTGGCCCGCTGCGCGCGCTGCAGGAACGCCTGCGACTCGGGGGGCACCTGGCCCACCACCCCGTCCAGCAGCAGCGCGTTGTATCCCAGGATGGCGTTCAGCGGCGTGCGCAGCTCGTGGCTGACCGAGGCGAAGAAGCGGTCCTTGGCGGCGGCGCTCCACTGCAGCTCCTCGTTCGCGCGCTCCAGCTCCTGCGATCGCCCCGCCAGCGCCTCGTGAAGCCGCGCATTGCTGATGGCCACCGCCGCGTGCCCCGCCAGCGTGAGCGCCAGCCGGGTGTCGCGCGAGGTGATCTCGTAGGCGCGGCGGTACCCGATCACCAGCGCCCCGAAGGTTTCGCCGAACAGCGCCAGGGGCACGCCCAGCGCCACGCGCATCCCCTCCGCGGCGTGAAAGGGCTCGGGCGCGGGGCCGTCTTCGCCCGCCCGCAGCGTCAGCGGCTTGCCCGCGTCGGTCACCCGCGCCGCGAACGGATCGTCGCCGGTGCCCTCCGGTGCGCGCAGCCCCGCCGCGGCCAGGGTGCGGATGCGACCGCCCTGCGTGGCGTTCACCGTCACGTAGTGGGCGCCCAGCAGCGTGCGGGTGAAGCGCGCCACCATGTTCAGCACCTCGTCGGGGTCCAGCGTGCGGTTGGCCGCCAGCCCCAGCACGTGAAGCGCCTCGCTCTCCTCCGCCCGCCGCCGGTAGGTCTCGCGCTCCTCCTCCAGCGCCGCGGCCCGCGCCATCCGCGCCGCCACCTGCCCCAGGGCCGCCGCCAGCGGCTGCCACGCCGCGTCCGCCGGGAACGCGCGCGGCGGGGCCAGCAGCAGCACGGCGCCCGCGGGTCCCGGGCCGGAACCGTTGTCGGACAGCGGCAGGACCAGCGCGGAGTCGCCGGGATGGTCGGCGGCGTCTTCGGGAAAGGCGGGGGAGAGGGGATGCACCACGGGACAGGGCGCCTCGCGGGCGGCGCGGGCCAGGTCGGCCGATACGCTCACCCCCTCGGGAACGGCGGCCCGGCGGCTTCCGGACCCGTCCACCCACACCGCGCACGCCGAAACGTCGTCCGGCAGCGCCGCCGCGGCCGCGCGCACCGCGGAGGCCATGTCGGTGCTTTCGTACACGCGGATGATGGCGTCCCGAAGATCCATGGGCGCGGGGAAGGGCGGGCGGCGGTGCAGCGGGGGCGCGGCCGAGCGGGGCCGCGGATGGACGCTGCTGTGGCGAGTTCGCCCAAGGTAACTCAACCGGCGCGCGCGAACAATCCGTTCCCTTCGACGCGATGGCGCCTTGGGCGCGCACCACCCCACCAGCTCCTGAAACGACGATCGGCGCGGCCGTGGGGGCCGCGCCGATCCTGGCGTGCTTCCGTCCGCGAGCGGGGAGATCAGCCCGCGGGCTTGGCCTTGCAGGTGGCGGCGGTGATGCTGTAGTCCGCCGTGGCCGTGGCGCCGGAGGCCACCGTTACCGTCGGCGCGCTGGGCGCGGCGGTCACCTTCAGCGAGTCGCCGTTGGTGTAGCCCACCACGGGCACGTAGGTCATGGTGTACGTCCCGGGCCCGGCGGTGATGCGGTAGCGCGCGTCCGTGCCCACGGTGGCGTTCAGCGAGTCGGCGCCGGCGAGGGCGCGCGGCGTGAACGCCTGCAGAGTCACGGCGGAGCCGCCGCACGCGGGCAGCGTAACGCCCTGGGCCAGCGACACGGCACCGGTGATGCCGCCCGCGAAGCCGACGCCGGTGGCCCGCAGCACCGGGTGCATCACCCAGCGCCCCGAGTTGCCGGCCTGGTGCCCGAAGCTCTGGGTGACGTCGAAGTCCACCGTCATGATGGCGGACTCGCTCTCCAGCTCCACCGCGTCGTCGCCGCCGGGGAACTTCACCTTGATGCCGCTGGAGCACCCCGACGGAAGCTGCAGCTGGCCGGTGGCGGCCACGCCGGCGGGCAGCTCGGCGTCCTTGGTGGCGTGCACGGCGCCCGTCCTGGTGACCACGTACGCCTCGCAGACCACGAAGCGAAGCTCCGAGTAGCGGCCGGCGGGGACGACGGCCCCGTTCACCAGCTCGGCGGTGCGGCCGCCGGAAAGGGTGAGCAGGTCCACCCAGCCGGTGGGCGCCGTCAGCACGTCGGTGCGGCCGCCGGTGCTGTCGGCTGCCGAGCCCTGCAGGTAGATGCGGTCGATCTTGACCCACGCCTGCGCCAGGTCGCCGGGCGCGTCGGTCAGGCGGATGGAAAGCCGGGCCTGGTCGCTCCCCGTGCCGCCCTCGCACGCGGCGAGGGCCAGCGCGGCGAGCAGGAGAAGGATCCCCGTCGCGTGCTTGAACATGTGTCTGCTCGTCTCTCTTGGTGTGTCTGCCGGTGATTTGCCGGCGCTTGCGGAGAAGACGAGGTGCCCGCGCGGAGGTCACATCAGCACACTGCAACCGTAACACGGCAACGAACCCTCCCGCGGCAGGCCGCCGGAGGGTTCGTAGCGGAGTGCGTCCAGGTCCGGCTTCGGGGTCAGCCGTCCCAGCCGCCCTCTTCCTGCTCGCCGGCGTACATCCGGCGGTAGCTGTCGTAGCGCCCGGGATGAATCTGCCCCGCGTCCACGGCGGCGCGCACCGCGCAGCCGGGCTCGTGCGTGTGCGTGCAGCCGGGATAGCGGCAGTCGTCCAGCAGGTTTTCGAACTCGGGGAAGTAGAAGTGGAGCTGGTCGCGGTCGATCTCCCACAGCCCCAGCTCGCGAAGCCCCGGCGTGTCGGCCACCCAGCCGCCGCACTCCAGCGGAATCAGCTGCGCCGTCACCGTGGTGTGCCGGCCCTTGTTCACCGCCTCGCTGATGGCCGCGACGCGAAGCCCCAGCCCCGGCTGCACCGCGTTCAGCAGGCTGCTCTTGCCCACGCCCGACGGCCCGGTGAGCGCCGACAGGCGGCCGCACAGCGCCTCGCCCATCTCCGCCACCCCCAGCCCCGCCTTGGCCGCCGTGTACATCACCGTGTACCCGGCCCGCTCGTAGTGGGCGAAGATCGCCCGCGCCGCGTCGATGCCCGTGAGGTCCACCTTGTTGACGATGATCAGCGGGGCGATGTCGCTGGACTCCGCGATCACCAAAAAGCGGTCCAGCATGCGCAGGTGGGGATCGGGCTTCGCGGCGGCGAACACCACCAGCACCTGGTCGACGTTGGCGACGATGGCCTTGGCGCGCGGCGCCTTGCCCGGCGCCTTGCGGGCCAGGACGGTGGTGCGCTCGTGCACGTTCTCGATGGTCCAGGCCTCCTCCTCCTCGCCCGTGCCCTCGCGCTGTACGTCGACGCGGTCGCCCACGACCACCTTTTCGCCGGTGCGCTGCTCGCGCTTCAACCGGCCGCGCAGCACCGCCTCGATCACCCCGTCCGGGGTTTCCACCTCGTACAACCCGCCCTGCGCCCTGCGAACCGTGCCCGTCAGCATGAAGCCTTCATAGGGGATACGCCGTCCGCGACGTGACGGCTTCGGGTGAAAAGACGACGGCACCCCTCCGGATGGAGAGGTGCCGTGAACGACCGGACCGGGAGGGGATGCCCGCGCATCAGGCCGCGAACGAAGCCAGCGCGTCGCCCATCTCGCCCTCGCGCAGCCGCTTGAGCGCGCGGTCGCGCAGCTGGCGGATGCGCTCGCGCGTAACGCCCAAGATGTCGCCGATCTCCTCGAGCGTGTGCTCGCGCCCGCCCTCCAGGCCAAAGTACAGCTTCAGCACCTTGGCGTCGCGCGGCTGCAGCGTGCCCAGCGCCTTGTCGATGCGCTCGGACAGCAGGCGCTCCTCCACCTCGTCCTCCGTCTCGATGGCCGAGTCGGCCACGAAGCGGTCCATCAGCTGGCTGTCGTCGCTGTCGCCGATGGGGGCGTCCAGGCGGATCTCGGCCGCGTTCAGCGTCTGCAGGCTCTCGACGATGTCCACCGACAGGCTGGTGGCCTCGGCCAATTCCTGCGGCGTGGGGTCGCGCCGAAGCTCCTGCTTCAGCCGCTCGCGCTCGCGGAAGATCTTGGCCAGGTCGCTGGCGCGGTTCAGGGGCACGCGCACGCTGCGCCCCTGGTTGGCCAGCGCCGACAGGATGGCCTGGCGGATCCACCACACGGCGTAGGAGATGAACTTCACCCCCTGGTCGGGATCGAACTTCCGCGCGGCCGTCACCAGCCCCACGTTGCCCTCCTGGATCAGGTCGGCCAGGGAGACGCCGCGGTTCTGGTACTTCTTGGCGACGGAAATGACGAAGCGCAGGTTGGCGCGCACCAGCTCGGCGACGGCGATCTCGTCGCCCGCCTGCGCGCGCTTGCCCAGCTCGATCTCCTGCGGGGGGGTCAGCAGCGAGTGCGTGCTGACCTCCTTCAGGTACTGGTCCAGGCTGCTCTGGTCCTCGGCGGCGACGGCGAAGCCCGCGTCCAGGCTGGGTGCCTGCCGCTTGCGCTTGCGAGTTGCCTTTCGCTGCGTCGTAGCCATGTCGTCGTTCTTCACGTGCTCTTCCTGAAAGGTCCGCCGTCCGCGCGAGCGCGGATCGGTTCGGACTTGCAAAAGGTCTGCCGCAGGCCGAAACGAAGCCGCCCGGCGCTGAGAGAGCGTCCGGGCGGCGGCTGCTTCTGCGCGTGGCGGATGCCTACGCGCTTCGCGTGCCGCCCCCTGGCCCGCATGCCGCCGCCACGGGCATGCGAAGCCGTACCCGGATGAAGCCGGGCAGGTCCGTACCGCCGTGAGGGTGCAAGCGAGTCATGCGTGAAAACGCCAGAAGGTTGGGGTTTGTGACTGTTGGGGCGCACAAGGTAGAGCGCCCCGCCCGGCCCGTCAACGGCCCCGCCGTGCATCTTTCGCGGGGCGCCGTCTGGGGCCGACGGGTCATACCGACCGGCACGGCGAAGGTTCCTCCCTTCGTGGCGGCTCCCGTCCGGGGCTCCCCGTGGTCTCCGTACGGATCGTGCCGGCCGCGGGTTTCCCCTGGGTCGATCGACCCGGCCGATGGCGGAAACCATCCCCGTCCGCGTCGCGTACTCCCCTCGTCGCCCGATCTCCATCGTCAGAAAACCCGTCCACGGAGACGTTGATCCCATGCCGCCCAAGGCCGCCGCACGCACCCGCACTCTCCCCGCCCTGCTGGCCGCGCTCGCGCTGGCCACCGGCGCGTCCGCGCAGACGGCGCCCCGCGCCCAGGTGATGGTCCTGGGCACGCCGCACTGGGACAATCCCGGGCAGGACTACAGCAACACCCGGGTGGACGACGTGCTGGCTGAACGACGCCAGGCGGAGATCGCCGCGCTGGCCGCGGCGCTCGCCGAGTTCCGGCCCACGCGCATCGCCGTGGAGGTGCCGGTGGCGGGCGACTCCGCCATCAACGCGCGGTACGCGGCCTATCGGCGGGGCGAGATCGCGCTCGGCCGCAACGAGATCGACCAGATCGGCTTTCGGCTGGCGAACATGCTCGGGCACGCGCGGGTGTACGCGGTGGACCACAAGCAGGACCTGGACGTGGGCGCCGTGCTGGGATGGGCCGCGCAGAACGGGCAGGCCGACGCCGCCCAGCGCATCGGCGGGATGATCCAGCAGCTGGTGGCCGAAAAGAGCGCCGCCGTCGCCGACGCACCGCTTGGCGAGGTGCTGCGGCTGGAGAACAGCCCCGCCACCGACAGCCTGGAGTCGCTGTACCTGCACTTCGTCCCCATCGGCAACGACACCTCGTTCGTGGGTGCGGAGATGGTGGCGGACTGGTACGCGCGCAACCTGAAGATCTTCGCCAACGTCACCCGCGTGGCGCGTCCCGGTGAGCGCGTGCTGGTGATCATGGGCACCGGCCACGGCCCGCTGCTGCGCCGGTACGTGGACGAGCACCCCGACTACGACCTGGTGCACGCCACCCGCTTCCTGGAGCGCTTTCGGCCGTCGCCTTCGCGGTAGGCGCGCGGTGGCGACGTGGGCAGCGGGGCGGGGTTCCTTGCCGGGGCCCCCGCCCCGCTTCACTTTGCGTGCTGTGCATCCCGCCGTTCCCCACTTCCCCCCCTCCGCGATGAAGCTTTCCGTCGACCGCGCCCTGCGAGCCATCTGGCTGGCCATCGGCGTGCTGCTGCTCGGGTTCCTGCTGGTGTTCGCCGTGGTGGCGGTCACGGGGTGGATCCGCACGATGGGCGCGGACGAGGCCGCCGTGCGCGTGGCGAGGGAGAGCGGACAGCCGCGGGAAGAGGCGCGGGCGGTGCGCGTGGGCATGCCCGACTCCATCCGCGGCAGCAGCGTGATGATCGCGATGGTGGGGAACGGCCGGGACTATCTGGTGCGCGAGTTCGCCATGCGTGGCTATGCGGGCCATAAGGGCGCGCCGATGGTGAACGTGATGTTCCTGGACGACCAGGGTGCCCGCCTGCTGCTGGACAGGGCCGCCTACATCACCGAGGTCCGGTATCCGCGCCCCCGCGATCCCTCGGCCAGCACGTCGCAGAACTGGATTTCGTACCAGGTGGCGATGGAGGACGGCAACGGCAACGGGCAGCTGGACGACCGCGACCCGCGCTCGCTGTACGTGACGGACCTGGAGGGCCGCAACCTTCGCCCGGTGATCCGGCCTCCCATGCGGCTGCTGGAGCACCAGGCCATCGGGCCCGGCCGCATCCTGGTCTATGCGCTGGAGCCGCCGCAGGGCCAGCAGGTGGCGGAAGACCGCATGCGCCAGCGGGCGTTCGTCTACGAGACGGCCACGGGCAAGCTGCTCCCCTTTACGGCGCTGGACGCCGCGGCGGACCGCGCGGCGGGCATCCTGGCGCGCTGAACTTCAGAAGAGGTGTACGATGGCGACGGCGACCTGGAACGGCGTGGTGATCGCGGAGAGCGACGCGTACGAGGTGGTGGAGGGCAACGTGTACTTTCCGCCCGGCGCGGTGCGGCGCGAGCACCTGCGGCCCAGCGAAACCCACACGGTCTGCGGATGGAAGGGCACGGCCAGCTACTACACCGTGGTGGTGGACGGGCAGGAGAACGTCGACGCCGCCTGGTACTACCCGGAGCCCAAGGACGCGGCACAGAAAATCGCCGGCCACGTGGCGTTCTGGAAGGGCATCCTCGTGGAGAAGTGAGGCGGCGGGCGGGCGACGATGGCTCGGAGCGTCTCGACCGACTTTGGCGCATGCCTCGGCCGCCCCCCATCCCCAGCCCTTCCCCCGCAAACTGCGCGGGGGAAGGGAGCCGGTATTGTGCGCTTTGGCGGAAACGGAGCCAGGGCGGGTTCCGCACGAGTCTCGACCGGGTCCGGCGCACTCCGCGGCTGCCCTCACCCCCGGCCCCTCTCCCGCAAGCGGGAGAGGGGAGAATTCGATTGCGCTTCGGCCGACGCGGGCGCGGGGTCTGTCATCCTGAGCCCCAAGCGCACCGTACCGGCCCGCCCTCCAAACGTTGCGGGGCGAGGGATCTAGCGGCTGACACCTTGAAGCACGGGCGCGGCAGCGAGCACCCAGACCCGAGACGCGACCGGAGCCACGGCGGAACGACGGTGTCTGGCGCTTGCCGCACCGCCCCCATCCCCCCCCGCAAAACCCCGCGGGGGAAGGGCGCCAGTCTGGTGCTCTGGGGGGTTACCGATGAGTCGACGATCGGCGTGTGATGCGCCTTGGCACTCCGACGCAACCTCCGGCTTCCCCCTTCTGCGTTCTCGGCGCACATCCTCAATGGGCCGCGTGTCAGCGCGGCGGGCGGATGCAGTCCGCGAAGGCGGACTTTGGGCCGTCGTTGCCGCGAATTCATTCGCCCCAGCTCAGCCGAGGCCCCACGCATCAGTGGCCGCTGCCGCGCCCGGGTTGAGAAGCGACGCCGGCAAGATCCTTCGGCCCGCGTAGCCTCGTGGACGGGCAAGCGCGGCGTGGCTTGGCCTCAGGATGACAGGTCGTTGCGCACCAACGGCTTGGATGCGCATCCAATCCCGAAGTGTACACCCTCTCCCACGCTGTTTGTGGGAGAGGGTGTACGAGCATAAGCGAGGACGGGTGAGGGCCCCACGGCACTACGCCAGCAGCACCATTCCCACCACGATCGCCGCGCCTCCGACGAGCGTCACGCGCACGTTGTCGTCTACGGGCAGCGGGGCGAACTCCACCGTGGAAGCCACGAGCGCCCCGAACGCGGCGGCCGCGAACGGCACCGACGGGGCCACCAGGCAGACGGCGCCCGCCACCCCCAGGTCCGTCACCAGCCCCGCCGCGAACCCTTCCCAGCTCTTGCCCCACGACGTGCGGTGCCGCCCCCACCGCTTGCCGACGAGCGCCGCCGCCGCGTCGCCCAGGCCGTTGAACAGCATCGCGGCGACGGCGACCGGCTTGGGAAAGAGCACCAGCGCCGCGGCGTAGGCGACGGCCATGTACGTGGCCCCCGCCAGCCCGTGACGCTCGTGTGTGCGCAGCATGGTGCGCGTGCGGCGAAGGAACTGGTAGCGAAAGCCGCGGTGCCGGTGCCGCGCCAGGTCTACCCCCAGCGCGATCGCTGCACCGGGCAGCAGCATCGCCAGCGCCACGGGGCGCGGCACCAGCCACACCAGCAGCGGCAGCGCCGTCGACGACACGTGGATCGCCTTGCGCGCCAGCTCGCGCTTCATGCCCGGACCGTGGCGCGACGAGTCCTACGCATGCGAACTCGCCCCCTCGCGCAGGAACCCGAGCAGCAGCTCGTTCACCCGGTCCGGAAACTCCTCCATCACCCAGTGGCTCGCCTCAGGAAGGTGCTCCACGCGGATGTCGGGAACCCACTTCTGAAGCCCGTGCGTCAGCCGTACCGAGAGCGCCGGGTCGCGGTCGCCCCAGATCACCAGCGTGGGCAGCGCGATCCTGCGGGAGCGGGGGGACGAGTGGCGGGCCGCCGCGCGGTAGTAGTCGAGCATGGCCTTGATGGCGCCCGGGCGCGCCGCGGCCTCGCGGTACAGCTGGATGTCCTGGTCGCTGAACGCGCCGGGCCGCACCGCCTCGCCCCGGAAGATGCGCTCGAGCAGCGCAAAATCGCCGCGCCGGAACGCCGCCTCCGGAAGGATGGGCAGCTGGAAGGCCGCGGCGTACCACGACCGCAGCATCTGGTCGGGCGTCATCAGCTCCCGGGCGAACGCCCTGGGGTGCGGCGCGTTCAGGATCACCAGGCGGTCCACCTGCGCGGGCGCCAGCATTCCCATCCACCAGGCGATCACCCCGCCCCAGTCGTGGCCGACCACGTGCGCCTTGTCCACTCCCAGGTGCCGGACCAGCCCCACCACGTCCGCCATCAGTTGCTCGATGCGGTACGCCGCCACGCGCGCAGGCTTTTCCGACAGGTTGTAGCCGCGCAGGTCAGGCGCGACCACGCGATAGCCCGCGGCCGCCAGCGCCGGGATCTGCCAGCGCCACGCCCACCAGAACTGCGGAAACCCGTGAAGGAGGATCACCAGCGGCCCCTCGCCCGCCTGTACCCAGTGCAGCCGGACGTTGTTCACCACCGCCTCGTGGTGCGTCCACCCCTCCCCGCCCGCCGTCGCCGCTGCGCTCGTCATCGCTCGTCCCTGTTGCCATCGTGTTCGCACCCGCGCATTGTACAAGCAACGACGGGGCCGGATGATCCTCCGCGCCCCGTGCGTTCTCGCGACCTGCGCGCGAGATCCGTCACGGTCTGCGCGGCATGAACGTTCCACCCCGAGCATCCAGCCATCCTCCAGGAGAATGACAATGCGTGCAACCCCCCGATCGGCAACCCGGATCGGCCTGGCCCTGTTCTGCCTCGTGGCGGCCGCGTGCGCCCCGACGGCCGTGGGCGCCGCCGGCGGCATCGGCTACACGGGACGCGGTGCCACGGCCCTGGTGCACGCCCAGGTCCCTGAGGTGTTCGAGTCCACGGCCGCCGTGTTCGAGGAAATGGGCATCGAGTTGACGGACCGGCAGGGCCGGACCGGTCGCGGCGGCTCGGCGCTGGGCAACGACATCACCATCAACGGCCGGCGCGGCACCGCCGAGGTGGTCGTAGCCATCGAGCGCGAGACCAACGCGAGCTCCGAGGTATTCGTCCGGGTGCGCGAAGGCCGGGCCGACTACAACCGGGAGTTGGCGGGCGAGATCCTGTCCCGCATCGTGGCGAAGCGCTAAGCGGTTGGTTGACAAAAACTTAGAGCGCTGATACATTCATTGCGTGACGGCGCAGAGAGCTTCACGTTTGAGCCGATAGTTCTGAAGCCGGGGCCTGAGCCCAAGGCAGACGCGGAGTCTTGATTGACATCGCGGAAACCGAGGGGATGGCACCCACCGATACCCAAGTATCTGGCTTCAAACACACTCTCTGCGTTGTCCATGGCCGCGGGGTGGAGCAGCCTGGTAGCTCGTCGGGCTCATAACCCGAAGGTCGCGGGTTCGAATCCCGCCCCCGCTATGTGAAAAGCGCCTCCGTGCCGATTCGTCGGTGCGGAGGCGCTTTCGTTGTGCGAGCCCGCCAACCGACGCGGGATCGGCGGGTCACGAGCGGATGCGCGTCGAGAAATCCGGGGCGTGGATGGAAGCCTGGGCGCGCTCGTTCACCTGGAACTTCCGGCGCGCCTGCTCCAGCGGCAGGTCGGTGTCCAGCAGCCCGTGGTCCATCGCCAGCTTGTCGGAATAGCCCGGAAGCACCACGCGCACGCCGAAGGGGATCTTCTCGGTGGCGATGCGGTTCACCGGCTCCAGGATGCTGGTGGTGCAGTTGTTCCAGAGCGTGTTGTAGAACTCGGGCTCCCGCTCCAGCCGCTGCGCGTGCTTCATCATGTCCACGAACAGTGCGCGCGCCTGGTCCGGCGTCGCCTTGGCGGGATACAGGTACACGGCGTCCTTCCACGTCACCGCGCGCACGCCGATCACGTCGCGCTCCTCGCCGATCACGTAGATCACCTCGAACCGGCGCAGCAGCCCCTTCCAGATCGAGTACTCCTCGCCCGCCTCCCGCCGCGCCTCCACCGACACGCTGACGAACTGCCCGTCCGCGAATTCGAACGACAAAAAGGTGTGCGCGGGCCCGCGCCAGTCGGTGTTGAAGGGCGACAGGCCGAACCACACGCGCTTCATGCGGCCCAGGTCGTAGGTGCGGTCGCGGTACCCGGGGGTGAAGTCGGTGGCGGAGCGAAAGGTGAAGTCGCGCACGTTCGTCACGTGCACGCGGCTGCCGTCGAACGTCACCTGGGGAAGTACGGCCTGCTCCGGACGCCACACCCGCTCGTGCGAGGGCCGCGTGCTACGCCACCAGAGGATGCCGCCCAGGAGCGCCATGCAGAGTCCCGCGAGGAGAAGTGTTCGCCGGCGCGGCATGCGGCGCCCTCTCATCTTCCGCACGCCAGCCCGGGTGGGTTGGAAGATGTCCTCGATCCTCTCATCGCCCGCGTCCCATCAGGGGCGCCACGAGGGGCGGAGGTTGCGCAGGGAGTCGCTGGCGATGGCGCGGATGGCGCTGCCGTCGTCGTTCACCACGTGCAGCGCCCGCCGTCCGCCGCTGTTCCGCGCGAAGACCATCCGGCTGCCGTCCGGAGACCAGTCCGGCTCGCTGTCGTCCAAACCCGTCGTGACCCGTCGCACGTCAACGCCGCCGGACGCCATGGTGAACAGCCCGCCCTCCGGCCAATACGACCCATCGCGCGCGAAGGCGATGCGAGTCCCGTCCGGCGACCACGCCGGCGCCTCGCCGGAAATCAGCGACCGCGTGTTGAAGCCGTCGGCGTCTATGAGCATGATCTGGCGATGAACCTGGAACGCGATCGTCCGCCCGTCCGGTGACCAGTCGGGCCTCCAGCCCTGGCGCACGTCGCTGGTCAGCTGGCGCTCGCCGGTCCCATCGGCATCGATCACGAAAAGGTGCTGCTCCACCCCCGGCCCCCATCCCGCGAACACGATCCGGGTCCCATCCGGCGACCAGGCGGGGGAGATCTCACGCCGCGCCTCGGTATGCGTCAGCCGGCGCGTGGATCCGTCCACGCTCCAGACATAGAGCTCGGCGTTCTGGTCCTTCCAGTTGATGAACGCCACGCGCTTGCCGTCCGGCGACCAGGCGGGCTCCGTGGCGGGATCCGGCGACAGCCGCCGTGCCCCCGTGCCGTCGGGGTTCACGGCCGTCAGCCAGCAGGTCACGATTCCACCGCGGCAGAACACGATGGCGGGAACCTCGGCGGGCGGCTGCTGCGTAGGGCCTTCCGTGCACGCGGCGAGCGCCGGAAGGAACAGGGAGATCAGCGGTTTGCGGCGCATGGGGCGGCTGCCTTCGGGGGGTCAGCGGCCCAGCAGGACGGTGGTACCCAGGCCCAGCGAGCCCAGCCGACCCGCGAGGCCGTTCTGGAAACCGACGAACGACACGCGGGCTTCGGCATTCAGGAGCATTCGCGCACCCACGCGTACGTCGACGCCCGCGCCCGCGGAAGCCCCCGTGCCGGACTGGGAGACGGCCGGGTGCAGGGTACCCGCCGCTTTCCAGCTCACCTGGTGAACCCCCAGGAGGGCCGTAAGGAACGGCGCGTACGCGCGGGATCCGCCTCCGTACAGCTTGACGCCCACCTCTCCACCGAGCATGGTGGCGGCCTCTTTCGGCGCACCCTCGAAATTCCGGCACGAACAGGTCTCGTCCAGGTTCGCGTATCGAACCGTGCCCATCAGCATGGTTCCGGCACCGATGGGAAGCGAGCCGGTGACCGCCGCCCCGGGTCCTTCCATGAACTCGAAGTAGTTGTGGCCCCACACGGGCTGCAGGTGCAGCGCCGCCAGCGAGAGCCCGGCGCCGGGATCGAACCCCGGGTTCGCGGGGAGTGGCGGGTGCGCAGCGGACAGCGGCAGGCGGGTGGAAACGTGCAGAACGCCGGACCGGTTCAGCGAGTCGAAGCGTACACGGGCCTCAGCGGGCGTCGAGTACTGAACCCACCGCACCTCGTGCGGCTGCAGCGTTCGCAGCACCGCCGAATCGCGGGCAAGCACCGAATCCACGTACACCTGCACGAACCGGTCGGCCGACCTGCGGAACCGCAGCCACTGGGGCCGCAGCCGGCGCACGGCGGCCTCCACGGTGGGCCGGCCCGTGGCGACCAGCTCGTCGCGGGTCAGGATCGCCTCAGGCCGGGTACTGTCCTGGGCGCGGAGTTCGACGGTGGTGCAACAGAGAAGGACGCCGGCTGCCAGGAACCGGCCGTAGGTCAGCAGGGGCATGTTCGGGTGGCTGGGTCACACGGAAGAGGGAGGACGAACCAGGATGGTGCCGCCGGCGAGGGGGTCGCCGGCGGCACCATCCCTCAGCTCAGCAGCCGCAGGGGCATCACCAGGCACAGGTAGTCGGGCGTGTCCTCGTTGCCGATGGGCTGCATGGTGGCGGCGCGCTCCGGTGCCTTGAAGCTCATCTTCACCTCGTCGGTCGGCATGTAGCGCAGCAGCTCCAGCAGGTACTGCGCGTTGAAGCCGATCTCCAGCGGGTCTCCATCGTACTCCACCGGCAGCTCCTCGGTGGCCGTGCCCACGTCGGGCGTCTCGACGGCGAAACGCAGCATGGGACCGCCCAGCGACAGGCGGATGCGGTGCGTCTGGTCGCTCGCCACGATGGCCATGCGCCGCACGGCCGCCTGCAGCGCGCCCTTGTCGGCCACCATCGACTTGTCGTTGTCCTTGGGGATGACCTGCTCGTAGTTGGGGTACGGCCCCTCGATCAGCCGCGTGAAGATCTGCACGTCGGTGCCGCGGAACCCGATGTGGTTCTCGCTGCGCCCCACCTCCACCGTTTCGTCCGGCCTGAACAGGCGCTGCACCTGCCCCAGGGCCTTGGGGTGCACGATGAAGTCGCCCGGCGGCACCGCGGCGGCGCCGTTCTCCACGGAGAGCGTCATCTTGGCCAGGCGGTGTCCGTTGGTGGCCACCATCCGCATCTCTCCCTCGCCCAGCTGCCAGAGCACCCCGTTCAGGATGGGCCGCGTCTCCTCGGTCGACGCGGCGAACGACACGTGGGTGATCAGCCGCTGCAGCTCCTGCCCGGTGACGCGCCAGCTCTCGGCGAAGTCCACCTTGGGAAAGGCCGGGAACTCGTCGCGGGGCAGCCCGTTCAGCCGGTACTTGGTGCGCCCGCTGGTGATCTGGATGGCGTCGCCCTGCGTGCCGAACTCCACCGTTCCGGGAAGCTCGCGGGCAATCTCCTGGAGCTTCTTGGCCGGCGCGGTGATGGCGCCCGCCTCGGCGACGTCGGCGGCCACCCGCACCGACACCGCGGTGTCCAGGTCGGTACCGCTCATCCTGACGGCGCCGTCCTCGGCCTCGATCAGGATGTTCGACAGCACGGGAAGCGTGGTGCGGGTGGGAATGCTGCCCGCCACCGCGCCCAGCCCCTGCTGCAGGTTTTCACGCGTGATCGTGAATCGCATACGTCGGTCGCCAACGCTCGAGGGTGACCCGTTCTCCACGGGGAAGGGTTCTTACCACCATATAGATATCCAATCTAGTATTGGTAGTAGAGGGTGTGGATCTGTGGATACCGTCCCTCGCGCCCTACCAACCTGTGCTCCCGCAACCACCTGAACCGGTTCGGACCCTGTGGATTGAGGTTGTGGAGAACTGCCCGATTCCCCACGCCGTCCCCATTCCCACAGCCGCGCCCGGTACTCCACAACTTCTCCACGAACTTCCCACACCGGTTGTCCACGGTGTTTTCCGGCGTCCCTCCGTCCGGATCCATCCTTCTTCCGGACGGTCGGGTGGGACGGTTTGCGCTACCGGAGCGACGCGCGCAGCTCGTCTACCTTGCGGCGCAACTCGGGGTCGGCCACCAGGTCCTCCTCCACCTTGGAGACGGAGTGGATCACCGTGCTGTGGTCGCGCCCGCCGAACAGCCTTCCGATCTCCACCAGGGCCAGGTCGAACATCTCCTTGATCAGGTACATCGCCACCTGTCGCGGGATGGTCAGGTCCTTGGTGCGTTTCTTGGACTGCAGCGCTTCGCTGGTGGTGTTCCACGCCTGCGCCACCTTGTCGCGCACCCGCTCGGGCGACACGCCGCCCGGCGCGCCCGACGCGTCGGTGCCCAGCGGGTTGCCCAGGGCCTCGCGGGCCAGGGCCAGGTCGATGGGGCGCCGCGTGAGCGACGAGTACGCCAGCAGCTTGATGACCGCGCCCTCGATCTCGCGCACCGACGAGGTGCGGTTGCGGGCGATGAACGAGAGCACGTCATCGGCGTCGTGGATCTCGAGCCGGTCCTCCTCCACCTTGCGGCGAAGGATGGCGATGCGCGTTTCGAAGTCGGGCGGCTTGATGTCGGCCACCAGCCCCCACTCGAAGCGGCTGACTAGGCGGTCCTCCAGGCCCGTGGCGTTGGGCGGCCGGTCCGACGTCAGCACGATCTGGCGCTGGGCGTCGTGGAGCGCGTTGAAGGTGTGGAAGAACTCCTCCTGCGTGCGCTCCTTGCCCTCCAGGAACTGGATGTCGTCCACCAGCAGCAGGTCGATCTGCCGGTACAGCCGTCGGAACTCGGCCATCGTCCCTTCCTGGATGGCGCTCACCAGCTCGTTGGTGAAGCGCTCGGAAGAGATGTACAGCACGCGCTTGTGGGGCTCGCGCTCCAGCATGGCGTGACCAATGGCGTGCATCAGGTGCGTCTTGCCCAGCCCCACGCCGCCGTAGATGAACAGCGGGTTGTACGCCCGCGCCGGCGCCTCGGCCACCGCGTGCGCCGCGGCGGCCGCCAGCTGGTTGTTGTTGCCCACCACGAACCGCGTGAAGACGTAGCGCGGGTTCAGCGGTGCGGCGTGCCCCGCCGGTGCGTTCGCGGCGGACGGTGCGGGCGCGGTGTCCACGCGGGGCGCGGGCGCCGGGGGCGGAGCGGGCTCTGCGAACTCGATGGCGGCAGGCACGGATGGGGCCTTGCCGTTGCCCTGGTACTGGACGGAGAGGGTGAAGCGGCGCCCGAACAGGTGCTCACCGATGCGCGTGAGCAGGTCGGCGTACTTTTCCTCTACCCATTCCACGGCGAACGGATTGGGAGTGGCGACGACGAGAAGATCGTTGGAGACGGCGATCGCCTGCGTGGGCGCCAGCCACGTGCGGAAAGCCTGGTCCGGCAGCGCGGTCTTGGCGCTCTCCAGAATGCGCGACCAGATTTCCCCGGCAGTGAGCTCCATCACATCCAGCAGCAGGACGGCGACCGCAGACGACACCCGGGCAACGTAGAACTGCCTTGTGGATAAGTCAAGAAAGCCCGCTAAGTGCCTGGAGTTACCTGCGTTTGTGATCCAGTACGAGCGGTGTCGCATCCGGGCCGCCTGCGGATTCGGCAGGCTTCCGAAGCTCCCCCGAACAGGTAGCCAGCGCACTTGACCCACGTGGGGCGCCTGTATAGCCTTGGAAGCCCACAGTGGGAATTCCCACCATTGATGGAGGAGGCTTGGATGAAAGTAGTCGCGGAGCGGGACGTCCGGGTGGACAGCAAGAAGCGAGTGACGCTGACCGGTGCGGAGTACGAGCACTACCGGATGAGCCGGTATGATGACGGGCGCATTCTGCTGGAGCCCCGGGTGCTGCGTGTCCCCGATGCGATCTCCCGGCGCACGCTTGCTCATGTGGACGAGGCGGTGACCAACCTTGCCACCGGCGTCGTTGGCGACGAATTCGATCTCGACGAGGTGCGGGACCTGATCGACGAACCCTGAACCAAGCTGGGCGGATGCCGTATGTGGTTCGGAAGGGCGTACCCGAAATGCTGGAGCTCTGGAAGCGCCTCCTGAAGGGCCACCGGCAGAACTCCCTCTCTCCAGCGGATCGCGAGCTCTTCAAACGCTGGGCGAAGGCGATTGCGCTTCTCCGTGACGACCCCCGGCACCCTGGCTTGCGGACACACGAGATCGAACCGTTGTCGCGCCGGTACGGACGCAAGGTCTTTCAGTCGTATCTGTACGGGCCCGAGGACGGCCACATCACGGTGGTCGGCCTGGAGCCACATCCCGAGGACCGGAAGTCCCGGGGGTATGACCGGGTCTCGTTGTCCAACCTTCCCCCGCGCGACCCGCCAGGCTGACGATTCGGATCTCCCGTCGTGGACGGGGTCGCAGGTTGACGGAACCGGCCACCTCCGCTACATTCACTGTCTTTGCCACAAAGGCCTTCCCGGCCCTCCATTCTCGTTACGACGCAGCACCCGAAGGGGTTGACCGATGAAGCCGAGTTATCGTCCGCGCAACCGCAAGCGGATCAACAAGCATGGGTTCCGGGCCCGGATGGCCACCAAGGGCGGCCGCGCCGTCCTGAACGCCCGCCGCCGCAAGGGGCGCCACAAGCTGGTGGTCGAAGTTCCGAGCAAGTACTGAGCGGCGTCCCGAACGCCGCGCGCAGCGCACCCCGGTCCATGGACCCGGACGGCGCGGGCGAACGGCAGGGCTTCGGCCTGCCCAGGCGGGCGCGGATCACCTCTTCGGATGAGATCCGCGCATTGTTCAGACGGGGGAAGAGGAGCAAGACGCGCCACCTGGACGCGTTCGTCTCCCCTTCCCCCGCTCCGTTTGCGCGCCTGGGCGTCGTGGTTCCCAAGCACAAGCGCACCATCGTGAAGCGAAACCTGGTCAAGCGCCGGCTTCGCGACCTGGGGCGCACCGTGGTGCTGCCGGCACTCCGAAACCGCGGGCTCGCATTGGACGTACTGTTCCGTGCCCGCCCCGAAGCCTACACGGCCTCGTTCGCGGACCTTCGCGACGAGGTGGCCGCGCTCACGGAGGAGCTGTGCTCGCGCGCGCGATGATGTCAGCCATCCGCTTTTACCAGAAGGGGATCTCGCCGCTGAAGCCTCCCGTCTGCCGCTTTCATCCCACGTGCTCGCACTACGGGCTGGAGGCGCTGCAGCGGTACGGCGCGGCGCGCGGCTCGTGGCTGCTGCTGAAGCGGCTGCTGCGCTGCAACCCCCTGTGCAAGGGTGGCTTCGACCCCGTTCCCTGAGCGGGCCGACCCGTACCCGGTGGAACCACCACAAGATGGATCAGACCAAGCGGCTCATTCTCTTCATCGTCCTCTCGACGGCGTTCATCTTCGCGTGGGAGGCGCTCTTTCCGCGCACCCCCCCGGCACCCGTGCGCCCCCCGGCGGATTCCGCGGCAGCCAGCAGCCCGGCCCGGACGCCGGCGCCGGGGCTGCCCGCCTCGCTGCCTTTTACGGGGCCGTCACAACCCGGCCAGCCCGAGCGGTTCGTGCACGTGCGCTCGCCGCTGTACGACTACCGCTTCTCCACGCGCGGCGCGGCGCTGAACGCGGCCACGCTCCCGCGCTTTTCCAGCTACGTTCAGGACGGCGGCAGCGTGCAGCTGGTGCCGCGCAGCGCGCGCGACGTGCTGGCGCGCCGCCTGGTCGTGGGCCGCGACACGCTTGACTTCCGCGGCGTGCACTTCACCCCCGATGCCGCGTCGCTGGTCCTGCGTGAAAGCGACGGACCGCGGCAGCTGCGCTTCGTGTCGGACCCGGTGGGTTCCGTGCGCGCCGAGCTCACCTACACCTTCCGGCCCAACGACTACGCGGTCGACGTGCAGGGGCGCTTCACTGGCCTGCCCGCCGGTGTGCAGCCGCAGATGGTGACGGAGCTGGGCACCGGGCTGGCCCCGCACGACTCGCCCGAGCACGGCTCGGCCAACGAGCTGGCGGTGGTGGGATGGAACCGCGAGCGGGTGGAGCGCGAGGCCATCCGCGGAATCCAGGCGCCCGACACCCTCGCCGGGCCGCTGGTGTGGACGGGCATCAAGGACCGCTACTTCCTGATCGCCCTCATCAACGCCGGGCGCGAGCAGTTCAGCCGGGTAGAGATGGAGCCGGCGCGCGACATCAAGTACACGCTCAACGGCGACACCCTGCAGTCGCCCCGTGCCCGCGCCCGCGCCGTGCAGCCGCTGGGCGCCGGCGGCACGTTCCGGCAGCAGGCGTACCTGGGCCCGCAGGAGCACGCGCGCCTGGCCGCCGTGGGCCATGAGCTGGAAGAGGTGAACCCGTACGGCTACCGCTGGCTGCGGCCGGTGGTGCGGCCCATCGCCGCCGCCGTGCTGTGGACCCTGAACGGCCTTCACAACACCCTGGGCCTTCACTACGGGTGGGTGCTCATCCTGTTCGGCTTCCTGGTGCGCGGCGTCACCTGGCCGCTGAACGCGCGGGCCATGCGCGCGCAGATGAAGAACATGGCGGTGCAGCCGGTGCTGCAGTCGCGCATGAAGGAGATTCAGGAGAAGCACCGCGGCGACCCGGCGAAGATGAACGCCGAGATGATGGCGCTGTACCAGGAGCTGGGGGTCAACCCGCTGTCGATGATGTCGGGGTGTCTTCCGCTGCTGATCCCCATGCCGGTGATGATCACGCTGTTCTTCGTGTTCCAGAGCGCCATCGAGTTCCGCGGCACCAGCTTCGCCTGGTTCCCCGACCTGTCGCTGCGCGATCCGCTGTACCTGCTGCCGGTGTTCCTGGTGGTGTCGATGTTCGGGCTGCAGTGGGTGAGCACCAAGCTCAGCGGGATGGAGCAGAACGAGCAGACGCGGATGATGATGTACATGATGCCGGTGATGATGGGCATGTTCTTCTTCGCCATGCCGTCGGGGCTGAACCTGTACTATGCTTCCACGAACGTCGCCTCGTTCCCGCAGCAGATCCTGATCGCCAACGAGCGCCGCCGCGCGACGGAAAAGCAGAAGGCCGAGCAGAAGGTGGCCGTCAAGCACGATGCGTTGAAGCGCATTCCGGCGAATCGGAAGCGCAAGTAGCGCCAGCGTTGGTGGTCGTCAGAGCGCCCGCTCTCCTGGTGGAGGGCGGGCGCTTTTGCATGGACGAAGGGCGCTTGTCATCCCGACGGAGCGGCCACGATCAGCCCTGCCCGTGCATCCCGGACCGCAGCGACTGAGGGATCCGCCACACAGCCCCGGGCGAGCTTCACGGTCCTCCTCGCACGAGAACAGGCCAGTCCGCGAAGGCGGCCTTCGTGGGGTCGTTGCAGCGACTTCAGTCGCCCGGGGCGGCCGGGGAGAGGGTCCTCCCTTTCGCGCGCCTCCGCCCCGCCCCATCATCCCGCCATGCTCTCGCTTCCCTTCCCCGCCGACACCATCACCGCCATCGCCACGCCGCAGGGGCGGGGCGCCGTGGCGGTGCTGCGCCTGTCCGGCCCTCGTGCAATCGACATTCTCCGCGCCATCGCACCCACCTTGGGCGAGATCGCACCGCGGGTGCAGCGCCTGGTGGCGCTTCGCCATCTGGAGACGGGCGAGCTCCTGGACCGGGGGCTGGTGACGTACTTCGCCGCGCCGGCCAGCTACACCGGCGAGGACACCGTGGAGATCGCCACGCATGGCGGCGTGCTGACGCCCCAGCTGGTGCTCGATGCCCTGCTGGCGGCCGGCGCGCGTGCGGCCGAGCCGGGCGAGTTCACCCGCCGCGCGTACCTCAATGGCAAGCTCGACCTGCTGCAGGCCGAGGCCGTCGCCGACCTGATCGACGGCCGGTCACGCGCCCTTCACCGCGCGGCCGTGCACCAGCTGGAGCGCGGCCTGTCGCGACGCATCGGCGAGCTGCGCGACGCCATCATCGGCACCGAGGCGCTGATCGCCTACTCCATCGACTTTCCCGAGGAGGACGAGCCGCCCGTTCCCCCGGCTCGCATTCGCGCCTCGGCCGGGGACGTCATCGGGCGGATCGATGCGTTGCTGGCTACGGCGCCGGAAGGCGAGCTGCTGCGCGAGGGCGCGCTGACGGTGCTCGCCGGCCGCCCCAACTCCGGGAAGTCGTCGCTGTTCAATGCGCTGCTCGGAACCGAGCGCGCCATCGTCACCGACATTCCGGGGACGACCCGCGACGCGCTGGAATCGTCCGTCTCGATCGACGGCTATCCGTTCCGCCTGGTGGACACGGCCGGGCTGCGGGAGACGGTGGACACGGTGGAGGGGATGGGGATCGAGGTGGCGCGCCGGTACCTTGCGGCCGCGGACTTGGTGCTGTTCTGTGTAGAGGCCGGACGGGAGATGGAGGAGGACGAGGCGGCGTTCGTCGCCAGCGTCGACCCCGTCCGCCTGGTGCTCGTGCGGACCAAGCGCGACCGATACAGCGGGGCGGCGGCGGACGCGTCGGGCGCGGTTCCGGGCGTGGCCGTCTCCACCGTGACGGGGGATGGTCTGCCGGCGCTTCGGCAGGCGCTGCTCGCGAGGGCGTTCGGTGGCATCCTCGGCGAACCGGGAGAGGTGCCCCTTGTCACCCGCGAGCGGCACGCGCGTGCGCTGCGGACCGCGCGCGACGAGGTCAACGACTTTCTGGCCGCACTGGACGACGACGTGCCGATGGAGTTCGCGGCCACGCACCTTCGCGGGGGCGCGGGGGCACTGGAGGACCTGGTGGGGGCGGTATCGGTGGATGACGTGCTCGATCGCGTCTTCGGCAGCTTCTGCGTGGGCAAGTAGCCCTCGCGAGACGCTGCCGGGCGACATTTCGCTCGAAATTCGCTTTCATCGCGCGCGAATGGCCCAGACGAGGCAGAGTATTCCCGAATTCGGGATCGCTCGTCTATCGCGAATCTCGTAGGCCGTGTTTCTTCGGGATAGCTTCGGATTCAGCGGACGATGGCGAACTCCCCGTTGCGGAAGCCGTCCGAGGAGAAGGAGAGGAGTTCGACGGCGTCCACCAGCGCCCCGGGCGGGCCCTTCGCCAGTTGTGCGCGCAGCTCCGCCAGGCGCGCCTCGGACCCACGGGCGTGTACGACGACGGCACCGTCCGGCAGGTTGCGGACGGTGCCGGAAACACCCAGCCGGTTAGCGAGGGAGCGGGTCCACCAGCGGAACCCCACTCCCTGTACCCGGCCGGTCACGCGATAGCCAGCCTCGGCCATCCCGTCAGAGGTCTTCCTGGTGGCTGGGAGGACGCGATCCGCCCGTGCTCCCCGCCCCCGATCCCGACGTGCCGGCCCGGCTGGCGCCTGCGGTCGAGCCGCCGCCGCCGCCGCCGCCGTAACCACCCGCCGACCCGCCACCGCTGGCCCCGCCCGTCGAGCCGCCGGTGCGTCCACCCGAGCTGCCGCTGCCCGAGGCGCGGCTGGTGGAGCCGCCGGCCGACCCGCCCTGGCTGCCCCCGCCCTGCTGGCCGCCCATGAAGCCGTCGATCAGCTCGGCCAGGAAGCCGCTGCCCTGGCTGTTGGTCTGGCTGAGGAACCCGCGCGCGCCCTGTGCGATGCCGGCGCTGATGCCGCCCATCAGGGCGCTGCGAAGCTCCCGCCGCGCGCGCGACGCCTTCGACGTGCCGTAGTCATCGTCCCCGTCGTCGTCACGGGCCGCCATCACGAAGCCGATCGCGAACGCCACGCCCAGGATGGGCAGCGGGTTGTCGCGAAGGCGGTCTACCAGGCCGCGCTGCTCCATCGCGCGGTTCGCCCGCTCGCGGGTGGTGCTGGCCGCGCGTGCCACCCGCGGCCCCACTTCGCCCGCCAGGTTGCGGGCACCCTCGCCCACGCGGTCGCGAATGGCCTCGGCCGCGCCGCCCAGCCGGCTGCGGCTGCCGCCCTCTTCGCTCCCCGCGAACTGCAGACCCTCGTACTGGTCGCCGCCGCCGGCGCTGTGCAGGCCGCTATGCACTTCGCCGGATCCGCCCTTGTCGCCCATTGCGGCCGAGCCGCCGGCGTTGCGTCCGGTGCCGCTCATGCCAGATCCCGCTTGGCCTGCTTGATCTCGCTCTGAAGCCATTGCTTGTCCTCCTTGAGAGTCTCGAGGGTGCGGGTCGGCGCCACGCTCTCGTGCTTGAGCTTGTTCAGGTTGCTCTTGGCGAGCAGCCCGCCGACGATCACGAACAGCAGTCCGACGATCAGCGCGCCGAGCCAGTACTCGTTGAGCGCATCGCCCACCGCCAGCACCAGGAACAGGATCAGCACCATGGCGCCGATCAGGGCGATCACGCCGCCGATCGCCACCATGGTAAGGTCGCGAGCCACGCTCTTGACGTTGGCCTGCAGCTCGGCCTTGGCCAGCGCCACTTCCTGGCGGACCAGCGTGGCGCTGTCCTGCGCCAGCTGCCGGATCAGGTCGCCGAGCGGGGCATCTCCCGATCCCGTGCCCATGCCGTCGGACCGGCCGGGTGTGGTGTGAAGGTCCGCCATGGTTTCCTCCGGTTAGCGCAGGACCTTGCCAGCCACGAAGCCGGCGCCAACCGCCAGCAGCAGCGTGCTCAGGGGGCGGGTGGCGACGATGCCGCCCAGCTCGCGTTGCAGCGAGGTGGTGTCGTTGTCCCGCAGGTAGCGCGCGATGCTTTCCAGCGTGTCAGCCGCGGTGTGGCCGTACTGGTTGGCGCGCTCGCCCACGCCCTTCTTGGGGATCAGGCCGGCGACGCTGTCGAGCTTCTCGGCCACGTTCTCCAGCTGCTCGGCCGCCTGCTCCAGCATCTGGTCGGCACGCTCCTGCAGCTGCTCCACGCCGCTCACGCGGTTGGTGCCGCCCGTCGTCTCACCCGATCCCGTGGTGCCGGTCGATCCGCTCAGGGTCGCGGCGCCGCCGCCCAGCCCCGAACCGCCGGTGCTCCCACCGCTGCTGCTCGCGCCGCCGCCGGTGGACGATCCACCGCTCGTCGAGCCGCCTCCGGAGGTGCTGCCCGTCGCGCCCAGCCCACCCGTGCTTCCGCCCGTCGAACCGAGGCTGGAGCCACTGCCCCCCGTCCCGGTATTCCGTTCGTCTTGCATCCTCATCCTCCCCGTTGCTGGTTCCCGTGCTTGGGGTCGCCTGGGGGTGCAACACGTATGCCAAGGGTTAGGGGGTGCGTGAGTGCGGAAGTGCGTTAGTGCGTTAGTGTGTGCGCCTCAATCGCCTACCGTTACTCACGCACTCACGCACTCACGCACTCACGCACTCACGCACTCACGCACTCACGCACTCACGCACTCACGCACTCACGCACTCACGCACTCACGCACTCACGCACTCACGCACTTCATTGTTCCACGTGGAACACACCCCTGCTCACGATGTACAGGACAGCGTCGCATCATCACACGCACAGGCAATGATGGAAACGCGGTACGACGTGATCGTGATCGGCGGGGGGCATGCCGGAGTGGAGGCCGCGGGTGCGGCCGCCCGCGTCGGCGCGCGCACGCTGCTCGTGACGCCCAACCTGGAAGGAATCGGGCAGATGAGCTGCAACCCCGCCATCGGGGGTGTGGCCAAGGGCACCGTCGTGCGCGAGGTAGATGCGCTGGGGGGCATCATGGGGATGGCGACCGACCGCTCGCGCATCCAGTTCCGCATGCTCAACCGCTCCAAGGGCCCCGCCGTGTGGGCGCCCCGTGCGCAGTGCGATCGCGGTTTGTACCCCCGCGCGGCCCGCTCGCTGCTGGAGCGGAACCCCGGCCTCCACTTTTTCCAGGGCATGGTCGGGTCGCTGTTGATGGATGGGCAGCGTGTCGCCGGGGTGCGCACGGAGGCGGGATACGAGTTCCGCGCTCCCTCCGTCGTCCTGACCGCGGGCACCTTTCTTCGCGGCCGCATCCACGTCGGCAAATCGCCTTCGGTGCCTGCCGGGCGTGCGGGAGATCCGCCGTCCATCTCCCTGGCCGAGCAGATGGAGGCGCTGGGGATGGAGGTGGCGCGCTTCAAGACGGGCACGCCGCCCCGCGTGGACGGGCGCTCGGTGAACTTGGATGCACTGGAGCTGCAGCCGGGCGAAACCCCCGAGTACCGCCTTTCCGTCTGGGAGCGCGCGCCCCTGCTGCCGCAGCTCCCCTGCTGGATCACCTGGACGGGAGAGCCGCTGCAGGAGATCATCCGCGGCAGCCTTCACGAGTCGGCACTGTACGGGGGCGAGATCGCGGGGCGCGGACCGCGCTACTGCCCGTCCATCGAGGACAAGATCGTCAAGTTCCCCGACGCCGCGCGTCACCAGGTTTTCCTGGAACCGGAGGGGCTGGATACCCACGAGCTGTACGTCAACGGCCTCTCCACTTCCCTTCCCGGCGACGTGCAGCTGCGGATGCTGCGCAGCATTCCGGGGATGGAGAACGTGCGGATGACCAAGGTGGGGTACGCCATCGAGTACGACTACTATCCTCCCCACCAGCTGCGATCGACCTTGGAGTGCAAGGCGCTGGACGGGCTGTTCCTGGCGGGCCAGGTGAACGGGACCACGGGGTACGAAGAGGCGGCCGGCCAGGGGCTGCTCGCGGGTGCCAATGCGGCCTTCGCGGCGCTGGACCGCGATCCGCTGATCCTGGAGCGCGACCAGGCGTTCGTCGGCGTACTCGTGGACGACCTGGTGACCAAGGGCACGGACGAGCCCTACCGCCTGTTCACCTCGCGCGCCGAGTTCCGCCTGACGCTGCGGCAGGACAACGCACTCCAGCGCCTCGCACCCATGGCCGCCGAGCGCGGCCTGTTGACGGATGCGCAGAAGGCATCACTGGACCGACGGCTGCGGCTGTCCGAGCAGATGGATGGCTGGCTGAAGGTGACCAACGCTTCGCCCGCGCAGGTGAACCCGCTGCTGGAAGCCGCAGGGTCTTCCCTGCTCCGCGAACCCACGCGCCTGTCGCTGCTGATCAAGCGGCCGAACGTTCCGGCGGCGGCCCTGGTGGATGCGGTCGGCGGCGCCCCGGAGGCAGAGGCCCACGAGTTTGCGGACGCGCTGACCACGGCCGAGATGGAGCTTCGCTACGAGGGGTACCTGGAAAAGGAGCGCAACCGTGCCGAGGCCCTGCGCCGTCAGGCCGACTTTGCCCTGCCCGTCGCGCTGGTCTACCCGGAGCTGCACTCGCTCTCGTTCGAGGCGCGGCAGAAGCTGGACAGGATCCGGCCGGCGACGCTCGCGCAGGCCGGGCGGATCCCCGGTGTCAGCCCGAGCGATCTGCAGAACCTGGTGATGGAGGTTCGCAAGCGGGGCTGACGCTGGCGCCCGTTCATGGGGGTGGCCCGCGTCGCAGACACGGCCATTTTCTACCCAACTGAGACGATTTCCGAAAGCCTGCCGAACAAAAGCGGCTTCTCAGAATCGTTTATAGCTCACGATCGTGCACTTACGAGGGTGGTGCGCCGCCCGCGAGGCTGAAACGCGACAAAAGCGATTCTCGTGCGAAATACTCGCCTGTGTTCCACGTGAAACATCTCTGAAGCGGCTCCTTTCGGCGGCAGCGTGACGATCGTGCTCTCGCCCGTTCTTCCACTTCTTTCCACGCGCGCGCGCGCGTATATTGCCCGGGCAGCATCCAACCCCACCTCATCGTGAGGACGAGCGTGTCGCGCATCATCGCCATCGCGAATCAGAAGGGCGGCGTCGGCAAGACCACTACGGCCATCAACCTGGGCGCCTGCCTGGCCGTGGCCGAGAAAAAGACGCTCGTCATCGACATGGACCCGCAGGGCAACGCCACCAGCGGCCTGGGCATCGACAAGGAAGAGGTGCAGCGGTCCATCTACGACGTGCTCATCGAGGGGATGAAGGCCGACGAGGCCATCATCGGCAACGTCCACTTTCCCTACCTGGACGTGCTGCCCGCCACCCGCGACCTGGTGGGCGCCGAGGTGGAGCTGGTCAATCGCACCGGCCGCGAGAACATCCTGCGCAACGCCATCGCCACGCTGCGCGACCGGTACGATTACGTCCTGATCGACTGCCCGCCGTCGCTGGGCCTGCTGACGCTGAACATCCTGGCCGCGTCGGACTCGGTGCTCATCCCCATCCAGTGCGAGTTCTACGCGCTCGAAGGGCTGTCGCAGCTACTGAACACGGTGACCATCGTTCAGAAGAGCCTGAATCCGGGGCTTCAGATCGAGGGCGTGCTGCTGACCATGTTCGACAGCCGTCTGAACCTGTCGCGCCAGGTGGCCGACGAGGCCAAGGAGTACTTCGGGCCCAAGGTGTACCGCACCACCATCCCGCGGAACGTGCGCATCGCCGAGGCGCCCAGCTTCGGGAAACCGATCGTCCTCTACGACGTGATCTCCGTGGGCGCCAAGAGCTACCTGGCCCTGGCCAAGGAGGTCATCGCCCGCAAGGGTCGCAAGGGCGCGGCGGCCGAGGCGCCCGCGCTGGCGGCGGGGGAGTAGGCCATGGCGATGGCAAAGAAGGCCCGGCTGGGCCGCGGCCTGAGCGCCCTGATGGGCGAGTACACGGATGAGCCGCCGGCCGAGGCTACCGAGCAGCCCAGCTCGGTTCCCACCTCGCACATTACGCCCAACCCGTTCCAGCCGCGCCGGGAGTTCACCCCCGAGCAGCTGTCGGAGCTGGAAGAGTCCATCCGGCAGAACGGCCTGCTGCAGCCGCTGGTGGTGCGGCGGGCGAGCGCGGATGCGCCGGACGGGGCGGAGTGGGAGCTGGTGGCGGGCGAGCGCCGCTGGCGGGCCGTCCGCAGGCTGGGGTGGACCGAGGTGCCGGTGGTGGTCCGCGAGCTGGACGACCGGGCCATGCTGGTGGTCGCCATCGTCGAGAACGTGCAGCGCGCCGACCTGTCGCCGCTGGAAGAGGCCGCGGCCTATCGGCGGCTGATGGACGAGTTCAGCTTTACGCAGGCCGAGGTGGCCGAGAGCGTGGGGCGCGAGCGGTCTACCGTAGCCAACCTGCTGCGCCTGCTGGCGCTACCTGCGTCGGTGCAGCGGCTGGTGAACGAGGGCGCGCTTTCCATGGGCCACGCCCGGGCGCTCTTGGGCCTGGAGGATGAGCGCGAGATGGCGGACCTCGCGCGCCAGGCCGCCGACACCGGGATGACGGTGCGCGCCGTGGAAGACCGCGTCCGCACGCGCCGCCCCGTCGGCAAAGGCAAGTCGCCGGAGCCGCCCGCCACTGGCAGCGACGCCGAGGTCCGCCGGCTGGAAGCGGAGCTGCAACGGGAGTTCGGCACGCGCGTCCGCATTCACCACAGCGGCACCGCGGGCCGCATCGAGATCCCGTTCCTGAACGCGGACGATTTCGATGGACTCATGGAGAAGCTGCTCGGGCACGACAGAACGAAGTAGTGCGGAAGTGAACGGCACCACGCCTGGAGCTCCGCACTTCGCCCACGCACCGGGTTACTTACGCACTAACGCACCTCGCACTCACGCACTGCAGTTCAAGATGCCGGACGAACGCCGGATGACGGTCATCGTGGTTCCCAACGACCGCGACAACACCCGCACCTTCGAGCTGACCTACCGTCGGCTGAGGCGGCTGGCGGTTGGCGGGGGCATCACCGCGTTCGTGCTGCTGATGATGGCGGGGTCGTGGATCTGGCTGGCGGGGCAGGCGGCGCGGGTGCCCGGCCTGCGCACGGAGGTGCGCGAGCTCAGGCGCGACCGCGTGCAGATGCAGCAGCTTTCGCGGCAGCTGCAGGAGATCAGCACCGAGTACGCCAAGGTAAGGGGGATGCTGGGTGCCGACTCCGCGGCATTGCCCCGGGTGGAGGAGGCCGGCTCCGCGACGCCCGCGGCCGACACCGCCTCGGGCGACTCGGCGGAGGGCGACGCAGGGGCCACGGCCACCGCGTCCTCACGCGCTGGGCTGCCCCGCCGCTGGCCGCTGGCGGCGCGGGGCTACGTGACGCGCGGACAGCGGCGCACGCGCGGCGGGCTGCACCCCGGCATGGACATCGCGGTGGCCTCGGGGTCGCGCATCCTGGCATCCGGGTCCGGCGTGGTGTCGGAGGTGGGCGAAGACAGCGTGTACGGCCGCTACGTGCGCATCGCGCATCCCGGCGGGTACGAGTCGCTGTACGCGCACGCCTCGGAGCTGCTGGTGAGGGCGCGGCAGAGGGTGCCGGCCGGCGAGGTGATTGCGCTCAGCGGCAGCACGGGCGTTTCCAGCGGGCCGCACCTCCATTTCGAAATTCGCAGGAACGGGCAGCCGGTAGACCCGGTTACGATGATCCACAACCCGAACACACAGTAGCCGAATGCTGGGACGGAAGGGCGCGGACGATCGCGCGGTGGCGGCGCGTGCGGCGGCGGGAGAAGGATCGATGTCCATCATCGGCCCCGGCATGAACATCACGGGCGACCTGGTGACCGAAGGCACCGTGCGCGTGGAGGGCCGCATCGAGGGCACCGTGCGCGCCGGCAAGGCGGTGATCATCGGCAAGAGTGGCGAGGTGGTGGGCGACGTCATCACCCAGGACGCGGTGATCGGCGGGCGGCTGCGCGGCACCCTGGTGGCCGAGAGCCGGCTGGAGCTGCAGGCCACCAGCGACATCGAGGGGCAGATCCGCGCCCCCGCGCAGCACCTGCAGCTGGAAGAGGGAGCGCGCTTCAACGGCCAGATCCAGATGCTGGACCAGGGCCAGATGGCGGCGCTTCCGCCGGGCTCCGGCGCAGAGAACTCCACAGACGCGTAAGGTTTATCCACATCCGTGCCGAACAGGTTCAAGCCGTTGCACTGCAACGGCTTGCCTGTTTTCCACAGGCAGGGTGCCCCGTTATCCACCGGGGTTTTCCACATTCTTGTGGGAAGGCCCACAACCCGTTCCCAACGTGGAGCTTCGCGCCCTCGTCACCTACCTGGACCGGTACCTTCGGGCCACGGACGTACTCGATTATCCTAACGCACTGAACGGGCTCCAGGTAGATTCGGGCCGCACCGACGTGCGGCACATCGCCGTCGCCGTCGACGCCGCGCAGGTGACGATCGACCGGGCGATCGCCGGCGGGGCCGACCTGCTGATCGTGCACCACGGCCTGTTCTGGGACGGCAATCGAGCCGTCACCGGAAGGCGCTACGCCCGGCTGAAGGCGCTCTTCGACGCCGACCTGCCGCTCTACTCGGCGCACCTGCCGCTGGACGTACATCCGGACGTCGGGAACAACGCCGTGCTGGCCCGTGAGCTGGGCATCGACATCCAGGGCGGCATGGGCGACTACAAGGGCCTCCAGGTGGGTGTCTGGGGAACCATGGACGCAATCCACCGCGACGCACTCTCCGCACGTCTGAGCGAGCTGCTGGAGGGTCCGGTCACGATGGCGCCCGGCGGACCGGAGCTCGTCCGGCGAGTGGGGGTGATTACCGGCGGCGCGGGAGGGAGCGTGGGGGACGCGGCGGCGCTGGGGCTGGATGCGTTCGTGACCGGCGAGGGGGCTCACCACAACTTCTTCGACGCGGAGGAGGGCGGTGTGAACCTGCTGCTGGGTGGCCACTACGCGACGGAAACGGGGGGGGTGAAGGCGCTGGCGCGGCATCTGGAGGCGGAGTTCGCGATTGAATGGTCGTTCATTCACCATCCTACCGGGCTGTAGCTCCCCAACTGGGTGCGTCGTCCCCCGTCGAGTGCGCGCCCGCGGCCCCCGCCCCGGCGGTTGAAACCGCGGCTGGAACGTCACGAAGTCCGCCTTCGCGGACTGCACGCGTAGCCGAGCGCGCCAGGCCCGCTGAAGCGCACCGGGCTGGCTCCCTTCCCCCGCGCAGTTTGCGGGGGAGGGGTTGGGGATGGGGGGCGCCGTGGGCCGCACCGAATGCAGCCGAAACGCACACGAATTCGACCTCCCGCCGCGGGAGAGGGGCCGGGGTGATGAGGACTGCCGGGAACTGCGCCGGCCGCGCCGATCGCAGCCTAACCCCGACTTTACCATCCTATTCCGTCACCCCAGACGCCGCGTTGCGCTCGGCGAACAGATCACGCTCGGCTACGTCGTTCCACCGCTCCCGCACGGCGGGAGTGTGGGCGAGCTCCACCAGGGCCGGGTCGAACTGCGAGCCAGCTCCCTTCCTCAGCTCCTCGAGCGCGTCTTCCAGCGGCATGGCGTCGCGGTACTTCCGGGGCTGGGTCATGGCGTCGAAGGCATCGGCCAAGGCGATGATGCGCGCGCCGAGCGGAATGTCGTCGCCTTTGAGGCCGCACGGATAGCCGCTGCCGTTCCAGCACTCGTGGTGCGACGAAACGATGGCGCGGATCCCAGGATGCTCGGGCTCCAGCGGCGCCAGAATATGGGCGCTCTCGTGCGGATGCGACTTGATCTCGGAGCGTTCCTTTTTGCTCAGCCGCTTGCGCGAGTGCACGATGTGGAAGAAGCGGTCGTCGATCTTGCCCATGTCGTGAAGCAGCGCGGCGACGCGGAGCGTTGGCAGCTCGCGGCGCGGCATCCGGCAGGCCTGGCCCAGCGCATAGCAGAGGTCGGCGACGCGGCGGCTGTGGCGCGCGGTGACGGGGTCGCCCGCGCTGAGTGCGTTCAGCGCTAGTTCCACCATCCGCCGGTGCATCATGCGCGTGCGGTTCTGCCGGGCAGAGGCCTCGACCATCCATGCGAGGCCCACCAGGCCCGCGCTGACCATGGCGACCGCCGCCGTGCGCGTGCCCTGCCCCGCTTCTGAATTCGGCATTCCACGTGAGTGATCGAGGTTCCCGCCACGCCGCAAGGCCCGGCGTGTCTGCACAGGACATTCCACACGCGCCGATGGCCATCCTGGTGTTCGTCCGCGCCCCCGAAGCGGGCCGGGTGAAGACGCGGCTGGCCGCCTCCATCGGCGCGGAGGCCGCGCTGCGCGTGTACCGCCGCCTGGCCGAGCACGCGGTTCGCGAGGCGCTGGACGTCGCCGGCGCGGAGGTGCGGGTGCACTTCACCCCGGCCGACGCGGAGGCGCCCGTACGCGCATGGCTTGGCGATGGGCCGGCGCTGCTGCCGCAGGCTGACGGCGACCTGGGGGAACGGATGCGCGATGCCTTTGCCCAGGCGTTCTCGGATGGACATCGGCGCGTGGTGATCATTGGATCGGACCTGCCGGAGATGCGGGCCGAGCTGCTGCGCCGCGCGATTTCACTGCTGGACGATCACCAGGCGGTGATCGGGCCCGCTCGGGACGGGGGATACTACCTGCTGGGGCTCATGGGGCTGGTCGAGGGGCTCTTCGAGGGGATCGCCTGGAGCACCCCAGGCGTGCTCCAGGCCACGCTGGAGCGCCTGGAGGCGGCGGGCATCACCCCCGCCCTGCTGGAGCCCCTGACGGACGTGGACGAGGTGCAGGACCTGCCTCCGGGATGGCAGGACGCACGCGCGTTTCACGTGGAACACGACTGACCATCCTGGTTTCACGCAGAGGACGCAGGGACAAAAGAGAGGACGCAGAGAAAAACACCTTCTTTTCTCTGCGTCCTCCTTCAGTTCTCTGCGACCTCTGCGTGAAATGCAGTGATCAGCGGCCGATCCAGTACGTGGCCTTGATCACCAGCACGTTGTCGGGCTTGGAATCGAAGATCCCGTTCGCGTCGCGGCCGAACTCGAAGTCGCCGTACGTCTGCCCATCCGAACGCTGCTGCTGCCACACCAGGAAGAGCGTGCTTCCGGGCCGGTACTCCCACCGCAGCACGGCGTTCCCGCGCAGCGAGCGCACGTTGAAGTCCGGGTTGCCGAAGCGGAAGCCCTGGTCCGCCGCGGGGTCGCCATCCGTATCCAGGCGATACGTTGCCGGGGTGCCGTCGGCGCGCGTGGCGGCTACGGACAGCTCCGCGTCGGTGAAGGTGCGCAGGTCCAGGCTGCGCGGCCGCTCGAACTCCTTGAAGTTGCGGTAGTCCCCCGCCGCCACGAACGGCTGCGCGTACAGCTCCAGCGACATCGTGGGCGAGAACGTCCAGTTGAGGCGCGTGCTCATGGACACGGTGTGCTGCTCCAGGTCGGCGAACACGGCGCGCCGGCCGAACATGGCCGTGGCCGTGGGGTCCGTGAACTGGCGGACGTACGACGCCCGGCTGTCGCTGTAGTTGTAGGCCGGCGACAGGGTGAGCTGCACGTTGGTGGTGGGCTTGAAGCGCACGCTGGCGTTCGCCTCCACGAAGCTTCCCCCGTCCGCCGCCCCGCCGAAGCCGGGGTTCATCGACAGCACCACCGGCTTGCGCGAATCGGTGCTCATCCGCGGACCCACGTACCAGCTGGCGGCGCGGCGAACGGCGGCGCCCCCGCGGGTAGCGCGGTCGGAGTACACCTCGGGCCGATAGTGGCCGTAGATGCCCGCATCCCAGTAGTTGTGGAAGGTCCCGCTGGCGAACGCCTGCACCTGGCCGTCGGTGCGGTCGCCGTCGAAGTTCACCTGGTTCTGCCCGCCCGCGCCCACCACGAAGTTCCGGTACCAGCTCCCCGGCTGGGTCCACTGCCGCAGCACGTTGCCGTGCATCCACACGTAGTCGGCCTGGGTGAGGAACGCCATGTCGTTCACCTCGAAGCCCGGGCTGCGGTAGTTGACGGAGGACTCCCACAGCCAGTCGCCGCTCTCCTTGCTCAGCCGCGCGTAGCCGCCGAAGCCGCGCAGCGCGGTGGCGCCGGTTTCGTACCGGTCGCTGAACACCCCGTTGGCGCCCTGCTCGCGGTCGGGACGGTTGAAGTAGCGCGCCGACGAGCGCTGCAGGCGCCCGATGGCCAGCGAGTCGCCGATGACGTTGCTCAGGGCCACGTTCCCCATCAGCCGGTACGTCTGGTTCTTCCAGTACAGGTTCCAGTCGGCGCCGAGGGCCTCGGCGTGCGCGGGAAGCTGGTCGCGCAGCAGGCCGTCGCCGTCGCCGAAGCGGCGGACCACGGAGGTGGCCATCAGCCCCCAGGTGCGTGCGCCGCCCGCGGTGGTGCGGCGCACGCGGCCCATGAAGTAGTTGGTCAGCGGCTCCACCGTGTGCTCCGCCACGGGGCCGGTGGCGTTGCGCACGCGCGACACTTCGCGCGCCGTCACCGCCTCCAGCGCGCCGATCTGCCATCCGCCCGCCGTGCGCCCCGTGAGCTTGGCGGCGCCGATCAGCCGCGCGTTGGCGGGGCGATCCTCGTACTCGTACTGCTCCGGCAGCCCGCCCTGCGGCGACCGGCCGATGCGCCGCGAGTAGAACAGCGACATCCCGCTGACGTTGCTGCAGGTGAAGCAGTTGAGCCCGCCGAAGCTGAGCAGGCCGCTTCCCTCCACGAAGAAGGGGCGCTTTTCTTCGAAGTAGCTTTCGAACGCGCTCAGGTTCACCACCGCAGGGTCCTGCTCCACCTGGCCGAAGTCGGGGTTGATGGTGGCCGACAGCGTGAGGTTGGAGCCCAGCAGCGCCCGCACGTCGGCGCCCACGCGGGTGTCGTACTCGCGCTCGTGCTGGAAGGGGCTCCCCGGCTGCGTGGGCGTAACGTACGATGCACGGCTGACCGCGTACGGCATGATCTCCAGCCCGCGCGGACGGCTCTCGACGCGAATGCCGGCCAGGTGCCCGAAGCGCGGCGGCCCGCCCGTTTCCTTGCTCCCCCAGAACGACCACATCGACGTTTCGTTCAGCCGCTGGGCCTGCCGCATGATCTGCATGCCCCACGTCTGCTCGACGGCGCTGGAAAAGCGCAGCTGGCTCCAGGGGATGCGCATCTCGGCCGTCCACCCCAGCGAATCGACGTGCGTCTGGGCCACCCAGACGGGGTCCCACGACGGGTCGGCGTTGGCCGAGGCCTGCCCGGCGTCGTACTTGACGCCCGACGGGTTCACCTGCAGCACGGTGCGGCCGGCGTGGTCGTGAAAGGTGTCGAACGTCAGCTGGATGTAGTCGCTTTCCACGTTCTGGTCGCGACGCGTGAGCTGCTTGCGCACGCCGGCGGCGCCCAGCGAGTCGTACATCCGCGCGCCCACGTACAGGGCGGTCTCGTCGTAGGCGAACCGCACCTCGGTGCGCTGCGTGGCGGGCTGCCCCTCGTTGGGCTCCACCTGGCGGAAGTCGCTGGCCGGTGCGGGCGTCTTCCACACGTCTTCCTCGAGCCGCCCGTCCAGCACGATGCCCGCGGCGCGGTGGGCCGACACGCTGGGCGTGCCCGCCGGGTGTGTGTCCTGCGCGGCGACGGGTGATGCGAGCACGCCTGCTGCGAGCAGGGCGGCGATGGTGGTTTGGATTCTGTTCATGGGCGCTGCCCCGAGTCTGGGTGCTGCATGGTCCTGCAGAACGGATATTGGATGCAGCAAGTGGCCAGGTGGTTTACTTGGGGGTGCTACGGGTTTAGCAGTGCGCGGGTTTCAGGATAGGCGGAGTCGGTCGCCGCAGCCGTGGGAGCGGATGAATCCGCCGCAACGAACGCGGAAAGGCTCCCAAAGGGCCGGGTGGCTTCGGTGGCATGCAGGCACCCGAATGCCCGGTGCGCACCCCCGCCATGGGCGGGTGAACCCGCGGCTGGAAAAGCGGTAAGCCCCGACACGGCCGCTGGCGCGTCCGTTCGGGGCTTCAACACCACGCGCGCCGCACCTGCCGAAGCGCGATCGAATTCTCCCCTCTCCCGCTTGCGAGAGGGGCCGGGGGAGAGGGCAGCCGGGGACTGCGCCGGCCTCTGCTGTACCGCACCAAAGCTCGCCGGCGATCCCGACGTGCACACCATACCTCAGGGCCGCGCCGAGGTCACGGGCCCGGTGCCCGCTGCCGCGCCCCGGGCTGGTACGTGCCCCATGCAAGATCCTTCGGCCCGCGAGGGATGCTCTGCGGGCGAGTGCGGTGCGCCTGGGCCTCAGAGGGTGTTGAGAAACGTCAACTTGGCCGAAGCCGACGGAGCATGAGACCCGACATCGCAAGATGGATCCATGCTTCGCTACTCTCCGGCAGGCCCTCGTAGTCCTTGCTCAAACGGCGGCAGCGCC
>NZ_DASWMD010000062.1:0-50629 GCF_036399935.1 Longimicrobium sp. | reverse complement strand
CCTCCCCGGAGCACGTAGAAGAGCCCGTTGACGATCTCCCGGAGCGGATGGGTGCGCGGCCGCCCGCCTCGTGATTTCGGCTTCTCGATGAGCGGGCGCAGCAGCTCCCACTGCGAATCGGTCAAGTCTGTCGGATATCTGCGGCTCGTCATGCCAGCCGCATACACCGTCTACTTGTGCATGTTCGTACTTTGTTCGGTTATCTCAACACCCTCTCAGGATGACATGCTTTTGCGCACCAATGACTTAAGGGCGCACCTGGCCTGGTGTGTTCCCCCTCTCCCACGCTGTTTGTGGGAGAGGGTGGACGCGTGTCAGCGCGGACGGGTGAGGGCCCCACGGCAGCCGAGGCCTCGGCCGTCGTGCCCGCTGCCGCGCCCCGACTGAAAGGCATCCGCGGTTAGATCCTTCGGCCCGCGTCGGTTGTGCCACGGGCAGGTTCGGCGCGCCTGGGCCTCAGGATGACAGGGCTCCGTGGCTCTCGATCAATCGCATCCGCACTTCCGCACTTCCGCACTTCCGCACTTCCGCACTTCCGCACTCACGCACTCACGCACTCACGCACTCACGCACTAAAAAACCGGCCGCCGGGGGCATCCCCGGCGGCCGGCTCTCGCATCCATCCCCGAAACGATCAGGGCCCGACCACGGTGGGGGGCTGCATCTCCTGGTCCTGCTGCTGCGGGCGCTGGCGAAGGCGCGGCGTCTGCCCGTAGTTGTAGCTGAACGTCAGGTACGCGGCGCGCCCGCCGAAGCGGCGCTCGCTGAACTGGTCGTACAGCGGCGCGTGGGTGCTCATCGAGAAGCCCATGCGGTTCAACGGGTCCTGCACGCGAAGCGACAGGCTGGCCCGCTCGCCCATCAGCTTCTGGCGCACCGAGAAGCTCGACATCACCATGCTCCCCATCCGCCCCTGCTCCACGTCCATGGGGGCGCGGTAGAAGAGCATCCCCTGCACGTCCAGCCGCGGCGTGACCTGGTAGGTGCCGCTCATGCGGGCCGACCAGCCGATGGCGTCGCTCGAAAGCTCCTCGCCCACGCTGCCCGCGTCCGTCACCGTGCGGAAGGCGCTGAAGCTGGCGAAGCCGTTCACCTTGCCGCGGCGCACCGAGGTGTTCAGGTCCAGCCCGTACGAGTCGTTGGTGTCCAGGTTGCGGAAGCTCACCAGCAGCGTGTCGCCGCGCACCTCGCGGATGCGGCGGATGACGTTCTCCGTACGGCGGAAGAACGGCGTCACCTGCACCGAGCCGGTGCCGAACGAGTGCTGGTAGCCCATCTCCAGCGCGTGCGTGTACTCCGGCTCCAGGTCGGGGTTGCCGGTGGAGCGGTTGCGCGGGTCTTCGCTGAACGAGAACGGGTTCAGCATGCGCGTGTCGGGGCGCTGGATGCGCCGCGAGTAGCTGAGCCGCACCTGCCGCTGGTCGTCCAGGTTCAGCGCCACCAGGCCGCTCGGGAACCAGCTCCAGTAGTCCCTGGGATAGCTTTCGCCCGTGCCCAGGCTGAAGTCGCGGCTGGTGTACTCGCCGCGCAGCCCCGCCTGCGTCTGCAGGCCGCCGAAGCCGCGGCTGAGCACGGCGTAGCCCGCGTTCACGTTCTCGTCGTAGTCGAACGCGCTGCGCCCAACCACCACCTCCCCGTCGGCGGGGCCGATGCCGAGGATCGCCTGCTCGTTGTCGAGCATGCGCAGGGTGCCCTTGTACCCCGTTTCCAGCTTGAAGCCCGCCAGCGGCCGCGTGTAGTCGGCCTGCAGCGTCAGGTTACGGGTGACCGCCTCGTTTTCCTGCCCCGTGAAGACGTCGCCGACCGTCCCGGCCGAGCCACCCAGCAGCCCTTCGGCCGTCCTGCTCGACAGCTCGTTCCGCGAGCGGTTGAAGCGCAGCTCGGCGCTGAGCTCGTTCTGCTGCGGCTGCACCGTGTGCTTGAACGAGAGCGAGCCGTCCGCCGTGAAGTCGCTGTTCTCGTTGTCCGTCAGCCCGCGCGTTTCCTGGACGAGCCCGCCCGCGGCGTCGCGGCGGACGTAGCGGTTGTCGGCCTCGGCGTCGAAGGCGCCGCGGCTCAGGAGCACGCTCGTCGACAGCACGTCGCGGGCGCCCAGGCGCAGGTCGGCGCTGCCGTTGAACAGGTGCGACTGCATGTTGAACTCGCCGCCGTTCCGCTGGTCGGTGACGTAGTCCAGCTGGCGGCTGATGGAGTCGGAGTACGCCGAAATGGTGTTGAAGCCGCGGTTCTGGCGCTCGTCGCGGCGCAGGCCGTAGTTGCCGAACAGCGTCAGCGCGCCGGCCTGGTATCCCACGTTCCCCGAGCCGTTGAACCGGCCGCCGGTGCCCACCCCCGCCTGCAGGCCGTAGCTGAGCCCCAGGTCGGCGTTCTGCTTGAGCACGATGTTCACGATCCCCGCCATCCCCTCGGGCTCGTACTTGGCCGAGGGGTTGGGGATCACCTCCACGTTCTCCACCACGTTCGCGGGAAGCTGCTGGAGGAAGGCCGCGAGCTGGTCGCCGCGCATGGGCGTCGGGCGGCCGTTCACCTGCACGGCCACGTTCTGGTTGCCGCGCAGGCTCACGCGGCCGTCCTGGTCCACCTCGACCGCGGGTATGTTGCGGAGCACGTCCACCGCGCTGCCGCCCGCCGTGGGCAGGTCCGCCGCGCGGTAGGTATTGCGGTCGGCGGCCATCCCCGTGGTCTGCCGCTCGGCCGACACGGTGACGCCTTCCAGCAGCAGCGCGCCCTCGTTCATGCGGATGGTGCCCAGGTTCGCCTCGCGGGCCTGCGGCGTCACGGCCACGACGGCGCTGGTCGCGGTGGCGAAGCCCAGCGAGCTCACCTTCACGAAGTACGATCCCGGCCGCAGCCCGTCGACGCGAAAGGCGCCGTTGCCGCGGGTGACCGCGCCGGTCACCAGCGTGCTGTCCGCCGCGCTCCACACGGCCACCTGCGCCGAGCCCAGGGGCTTGCCGGCGGGGTCGGTGACGGTGCCCAGGAGCACGCCCCCCTGCTGCTGGCCGGGGGCGCCTCCCGGCCGCATGCCTCCGGGAGCGCCGCCGGCGGGGGGCGGGCCGGCGGGCCGGGTCTGCGCGGCCGCGGGCACCGCGGCCGCCAGGGTCAGGGCCAGAAGGGATCTACCAAGCGCGTTCATATGTCCGTCGTCCGATGGCGAAGTTTTCCGGTCGTGCGTGCGTCCTACAGGTGAATAGACCCCCAAGCCGCCCAGATCGTTGGCTCCGCACGATCCGCATCCATCCTTTGTCCAATGCACGCAACCCGTTGCCACACAAGCACAAAGCTCCGGAATCGCGGGATTCCGGAGCATTAGGCTTTGATGAAGCCGCCCGGCTCCCCGCGCCCGCCGCGGGGAAACCGTGCGTCGGGGGATCACGCCGATCGCGTGCGGCGCTCCCAGATGTAGTAGACGGGAATGCCCAGCAGCACCAGGATCAGCCCCGAGAACGAGTACACGGGCTTGGCCACCAGCAGGATGGCCGCCACGGCGAACGCCGAGAACGCGTACAGCGCGGGCACCACCGGGTACCCGAACGCCTTGTAGGGCCGCGGCATGTCGGGCTGCTTCCGCCGCAGCGAGAACAGGGCGAACATCGTCAGCACGTAAAAGAGCAGCGCCGCGAAGATCACGTAGTCCAGCAGCTGCCCGTAGGTGCCGGTCAGCGTCAGCAGCGCCGTCCACACGCCCTGCGCCACCAGCGCCCACGCGGGGACGCCGTTGCGGTTCAGGTCGCCCGCGCGGGCAAAGAACAGCCCGTCGCGCGCCATGGCGAAGTACACGCGCGCCCCGGCCAGGATCAGCCCGTTGATGCAGCCGAAGGTGCTGACCAGGATGGCGCCCGCCATCAGGTACTGCCCCACGGGGCCGAACATGTGCTCCAGCGCCAGGGTGCCCACCCGCTCCTGCGGCGCCGTCTTGATCTCGTTCAGCGACAGCACCGACAGGTACGCCAGGTTGGCCAGCACGTACAGCACCGTCACCAGCCCCGTGCCCAGCGCCAGCGCCAGGGGAAGGTTGCGCTCCGGCTGCCGCACCTCGGCCGCCGCGAAGGTCACGTTGTTCCACGCGTCCGACGAGAAGAGCGACCCCACCATGGCGCTGCCGAACGCCGTCACGATCAGGGGGATGGCGATGCCCATCACCGACACCGGCGTGCCCCCCGGCGACCCCTGCCAGAAGTTGCCGAAGTTGGCGGCGATGGCGTCGGCGTTGCGGCCCAGGGTGATGCCCAGCAGGATCAGCGCGGCCAGGGCGCCGGTCTTGGCGATGGTGAACGAGGTCTGGATCCACTTGGCCTCGCGCAGCCCCCGCAGGTTCACCCAGGTGAGCAGCGCGATGATCACGATGCCCACCAGCCGCTGGTTGCTGAGCCCCAGGTCGATGGCGCCGCCCGGCATCTGGATTCCCCGGATCCCCGCGAACACGTCGGGAGACACCGCGGGGAAGAAGACGCCCAGGAACTTGCTGAAGGCCACCGCCACGGCGGCGATGGTCCCCGTCTGGATGACCATGAACAGCGTCCACCCGTACAGGAAGCCGGGCATGCGCCCCAGCCCCTCGCGCAGGAACACGTACTGCCCCCCCGCGTGGGGCATGGCCGCGGCGAGTTCGCCGTAGCTCAGCGCCGCGGCCAGCGTCATCAGCCCCGACGCCACCCACACCGCGATCAGCCCGCCGGCCGAGCCCATGTTGCGGGCGATGTCGGCCGAGACGATGAAGATGCCCGAGCCGATCATGGAGCCCGCCACCAGCATCACCGCGTCCAGCAGCGAAAGCCCCTGGCGCAGCCCCGCGTCTTCGGGCGCGCCCCTGGCCGGGGGCGCGGTGGATTCCGTCATCGGCATCGTGTGTCGGGTGGAGAGGGGGGAAAGGCGAGCAGCAGCAACTCTGGATTATACGCGCCGAGAGGGCCCAGGACAAAGGCCCGGCCGGGGATCGCTCCCCGGCCGGGCCTTTTTCGCCGACGCCCGACCGTTATCGGGCCAGCGTGACCGGCGTCTCGCCGACGGCCGCCACGGCCGGCGCCTCCACCGGGACGCGCACCTCGGCCTCGCCCTCCAGGCCGGCCGGCGCGCCCACGGCTATGTGCGGCGCGATGACCAGCGAGACGATGGACATCAGCTTGATCAGGATGTTCATCGACGGGCCGGAGGTGTCCTTGAAGGGGTCGCCCACGGTGTCGCCGGTGACGGCGGCCTTGTGCTCGTTGCTCCCCTTGTAGTACACCTTGCCGTCGATGGTGGCGCCCTTTTCGAACGACTTCTTGGCGTTGTCCCAGGCGCCGCCGGCGTTGGACTGGAACATCGCCATCAGCACGCCCGAGACGGTGACGCCCGCCAGCAGGCCGCCCAGCACCTCGGGCCCCATGGTGAAGCCCACGATCACCGGCACGATGAGCGCGATGGCGCCCGGCACGATCATCTCGCGGATGGCCGCCTGGGTGCTGATGGCCACGCAGCGGCCGTACTCCGGCTGGCCGGTGCCTTCCATGATGCCCGGGATCTCGCGGAACTGGCGGCGGACCTCCTGCACCATCGCCATGGCCGCGCGGCCCACCGCGGCGATGGCCAGCGACGAGAAGATGAACGGGATCATGGCGCCCACGAACAGGCCGGCCAGCACCCGGGCGTTGGAGATGTCGATGACGTCGATCCCCGAGATGCCCATGAAGGCGGCGAACAGCGCCAGCGACGTCAGCGCGGCCGAGGCGATGGCGAAGCCCTTGCCCGTGGCCGCCGTGGTGTTGCCCACCGCGTCCAGGATGTCGGTGCGCTCGCGCACCTCCTTGGGAAGCTCGCTCATCTCGGCGATGCCGCCCGCGTTGTCGGCGATGGGGCCGAAGGCGTCGATGGCCAGCTGCATGGCCGTCGTCGCCATCATCCCCGCGGCCGCGATGGCCACGCCGTACAGCCCCGCGAACTCGTAGCTGGCGATGATGCCGCCCGCCAGCACCAGGATGGGCAGGGTCGTCGACTCCATCCCCACCGCCAGCCCGCCGATCACGTTGGTCGCGTGGCCCGTGGACGACTGGTTGACGATGGACTGCACCGGGCGGCGGCCCATGGCCGTGTAGTACTCGGTGATCACGCTCATCAGCGCTCCCACCAGCAGCCCCACCGCCACCGCGCCGAACACGCCCATGGGGGTAAACGCCTCGGAGTTGGCGCGCTCCATCTGCATGCTCGCGGGAAGCATCCACCGGATCACGAAGAACGAGCCCACGCCGGTGAGCGCGATGGACGCCCAGTTGCCCAGGTTCAGCGCGCCCTGCACGCTGCCGTTCTCCTTCACCCGCACCAGCAGGATGCCCGCCAGCGAGAACAGGATGCCCAGCCCGGCGATGACCATCGGCAGCAGGATGGGGCTCATGCCGCCGAACTCGTCGCCCGTGGCGATCACCTCGCGGCCCAGCACCATGGTGGCCAGGATGGTGGCCACGTAGCTGCCGAACAGGTCGGCGCCCATCCCCGCCACGTCGCCCACGTTGTCGCCCACGTTGTCGGCGATGGTGGCCGGGTTGCGCGGGTCGTCCTCGGGAATGCCCGCCTCGACCTTGCCCACCAGGTCGGCGCCCACGTCGGCCGCCTTGGTGTAGATGCCGCCGCCCACCCGGGCGAAGAGCGCGATGCTCTCGGCGCCCAGCGAGAAGCCGGTGAGCACCTCCAGGGCGCGCTCCATCTCGGGCCCGTTGGCCGAAGCGCCGTCCACGAACAGCTTGTAGAACAGGATGAACAGGCCGCCCAGTCCCAGCACCGCCAGGCCGGCCACGCCCATGCCCATCACCGACCCGCCGGCGAACGACACGTCGAGGGCCTTGGAGAGGCTGGTGCGCGCGGCCTGGGCCGTCCGCACGTTGGCCTTGGTGGCGATGGTCATGCCGATCCAGCCGGCCAGCGCCGAGAACAGGGCGCCCACCAGGAAGGCGCCGATGATCAGCGGGTGCGACCGCTCGTCGGTCAGGCCCAGGTAGCCCAGGAACAGCGACGCGAGCACCGCGAAGATCACCAGCACGCGGTACTCCGCGAACAGGAATGCGCGCGCACCGTCGGCGATGTGGCCGGCGATGGTGCTCATGCGCTCGTTGCCCGCATCCTGCCGCGTCACCCAGGCGGAGCGCCAGAAGGTGTACAGCAGGGCCAGCAGCCCGAAGGCGGGGATGGCGTAAGCGATCGGTTGCATGCGAAAGGTGTTGAAAGCAATGACAAAAGGACGCGCCCGCGCCGTCCCGCCACGAGGGCGCCGACGCGAGCACGGGACCTACGGGCGCCGTCGCGCGCGATAGGATCGCGCAAAGCGCCCCGAAACGCAAGCGGCACGGACCGCGAGTTCCTTCCGTGCCACCCGCCATCCGTTCACCGGAGCGGCCCTCCGGCTCAGGCCGGGGCTGGCTCCGGGGGCCCGGCGATGGTGATCACCTCGTCGGCGCTCAGGTCGGGCGGCGGCGCCTCGGGGTGAAAGTCGTTCTCCCAGCGCGCCATCACCACCGTCGCCAGGCAGTTGCCCACCAGGTTCACCGTGGTGCGGGCCATGTCCATCAGCTCGTCGACCCCCAGGATCAGCGCCACCGCCTCCAGCGGCAGCCCGAAGCTGGCCAGCGTTCCCGACAGGATCACCAGCGAGGCGCGGGGAACGGCCGCCACGCCTTTGCTGGTGAGCATCAGGGTGAGCATCATCACCATCTGCTCGCCGAACGTCATGTCGATGCCGGCGGCCTGCGCGGCGAACACCGAGGCCATCGCCAGGTACAGCGTGGTGCCGTCCAGGTTGAACGAGTAGCCCGTGGGCATCACGAAGGCCACGATGCGCCGCGGCACCCCGATGGCTTCCATGGCCTGCATGGCGCGGGGGAGCGCGGCCTCCGACGACGTGGTGCTGAAGGCGATCAGCGCCGGGTCCTTCACCGCCCGCAGGAAGCGCTTGAGGGGCACCTTGGCGATCAGCGCCACGGGGAGCAGCACCACTAGGCCGAATACGACCAGGGCGCCGTACAGCGTAAGGATCAGCTTGCCCAGGTTCCACAAAATGCCCAGGCCGCTGTGCCCCACCGTCACCGCGATGGCCGCGCCGATGCCGATGGGCGCGTACTTCATGACGATGCCGGTGAACTTGAACATCACCTCCGACAGCCCCTCCAGCGTCCACAGCATCATCTCCTTGGGCCGCCCGCGCACCTGCGAGAGCGCCACCGCGAAGAGGATGGACCAGAACACGATCTGCAGCACCTCGTTCTTGGTCATCGCGTCCACGATGGACGTGGGGACCACGTGCTCCAGGAACCCGCCCACCGTGAGCCCCTGCGCCGTCTGCCCCATCTCCTGGGCCTTGCTGGCGTCGGCGCCGGCCAGCACCACGCCCACGCCCGGCTTGGTGAGGTTCACCGCGGCTAGGCCGATGAACAGCGCCAGGGTGGTGACGATCTCGAAGTAGATGAGCGACTTGAGCGCCAGGCGGCCCACGCGCTTCATGTCGTCGCCGTGCCCGGCGATGCCGATGACCAGCGTGGCGAAGATGATGGGCGCGATGATCGACTTGATCATGCGCAAGAAGATGTTCGACAGCGGCTTCAGCTGCTGCGAGGCTTCGGGGAAGGCCCACCCGACCAGCGTGCCGATGACCATCGACAGCAGGATCATCTGGGTGAGGGACGGACGCTTCAGTTTCGCCATCGGGGGTACGGCAGGGGTTGGCTTCGCGGGGGCGCCGCGGACGGATTCAGGAACTCTGGCCGGGCACGAAGGCGCCAAACATGCCGCCTTCGCCCCGTGCCGTCAACCGGCGGAGTTGTGGAAGCTCCGGCCCTGTTCGCTTCTGGGAGGACGACTCAAATGGGATGCGTGCACCTCGGCTCCGCTGGGGCCCTCACCCGGCCGCGCTGACACGCGTGCCACCCTCTCCCGCAAGCGGGAGAGGGTGTACACACCAGCGTCGCGCGCGGGGGGAGCCGAAGCGCACTTCAGGTTTGCCGACGACAGATGTGGCGCGCCACCATCGAGGTGACGCGCCACACTGGCTCCCTTCCCCCGCGCGGTTTGCGGGGGAAGGGCTGGGGATGGGGGCGCCGGTCGGGTGCGCCAGCTCCCGCCCATCCGGACCGAAGTGCTCCCCTCTCCGCACGTAGTTTGTGCGGGGAGGGGCCGGGGGTGGGGCCGCGTCAGTCCACGTCGGCCAGGGGCAGGGTGAGCGTGAAGGTGCTTCCCCGCCCCACCACGCTCTCCGCCGAAAGCTCGCCTCCCATTCCGCGCGCCAGGTCGCGGCTGATGGCCAGCCCCAGCCCCACCCCCTGCTGGCTGGTTTCCGTCCGCTCGCGCTCCACCTGCACGAACGGGTCGAAGATGGAGGCCAGCCGCTCCGCGGGAATCCCCCGCCCCGTGTCACGCACGAAGATGCGTACGCGCCGCCCGTCCGCCGCCGCGCCCACCCTCACCTGCCCGCCCCGCGGGGTGAACTTCACCGCGTTCGTCAGCAGGTTCACCAGCACCTGCTGCACCCGTTCGGGATCGCCGCGCGCCACCAGCCCCGGCGGACACGCCTCGCACGCGTAGTCCAGCGACCGCGCCTGCACCTGCGGCCCCACCAGCGCCTCCAGCCCCTGCAGCATGGGGCCGACGGGGACGGGCTCGTCGCGGTACTCGATGCGCCCCGCCTCGATGCGCGCGAAGTTCAGCACGTCGTTGATCAGGCCCAGCAGCACCTGCTGCGCGCGCTTGATGCGCCCCAGGTCCACCCGCTGCGCGTCGTTCACCTCGCCGCGGATGCCCAGATCCAGCAGGTCGACGTACCCCGCGATGGCGTTCAGCGGGGTGCGCAGCTCGTGGCTCATGGCCGCCAGGAACTCGCTCTTGGCGCGGTTGGCCGCCTCTGCCGCTTCGCGGGCACGGTGCTCGGCCTCGTACAGGCGGGCGCGCTCCAGCGCCTGCCCCGCGAGCTGCGCGATCGAGGTCAGGAGCGTGCGGTCGTCGGCGGGAAAGGCGTGCGGCTGGTAGTACGTCCACAGGAGGGAGCCGAACGGCTCGCCGCCGGCCTCCATCGGCAGGGCGGCCCAGGCCTGGCTGCGGCTGGCGGAGGCGGGCGGCCGGTATCCCCCCGTGTAGCGGTCTGCCCACGCCTGCGGCGAGCCCAGGTAGACGGCTTCGCCCGTGCGGCTGGCCTCGGCGATGGGAATGTTCATCGACGCGGGCCAGCGGCGCCCCGGCCCCATGCAGGCCTCCGGCGGATAGCCGACGGAGGCCAGGATCTCCAGTTCGTCCTCGCCGGGGACCCGCAGGGCCAGCACGCCGGCGTCTGCGCCCAGCGCGGAAACGCCCAGCCGCAGCACGCGCTCGCCCACCTCCCGCGGAGTGGCGGCGCCGGCCAGCGCGGCCGTCAATTCCTGCAGCCGGCGCATCCGCCGCTCGCTCGCCTCCGCCTCGCCCAGCAGCCGCCGTCGTTCGGCTTCCAGCTGCTCGCGCCCGTCCACCACCTCCATGGTGATGATCACCCCCTCCACCTCGCCGGATTCCGTCCGCAGGGGGGCGAGCGACAGGTCCAGGTAGTGGGGCTCGGCCCGGCCGTCGCCGTCCTCGTCCCACGCCGCCACCAGGCCGGCGCCGGAAAAGGGCTCCCCCGTCTGCAGCACCCGCCGCATCAGCGTGCAGAAGCCCTGGGCGTCCATCTGCGGAAAGAGCTCGGGAAGGGAGCGGCCGACGATGTCGCGCCGTCCGGCGATCTGCAGGTACCGCTCGCTCGCCGCGGCAAAGACCAGGTCGTCGCCCAGCACCACCGCCACCGCCGCGGGCGCCTGCGCGAGCACGCGCGCCAGCCACGCCGCGTCCCGTGTGGACGCGGGCGGTGCTTTCAGCGGGGATGCAGGGGCGTTGGCCACGGATGGACCAGGGGTGTCGGGAGGAGGCGGCGCGGAGACCGGCCGCATTCGGAAAGGTGGCGTGAGCCGCGCGCGCAAGCTTCGTGCTTCGAATCCGTCAGTTCCGGCCGGGCGGCGGGTCGGCGTGGCGCGCCACTTCGCGGGCACGCACCACGTCTACTTCGCCGCGGCCGGTGGAGCCGCCCGTGAGCGCCGCCACGGCCATGCCGTCGAAGGTGACCATCGCCACGCAGAGCGCCCCCGCGGCGCGCAACCGGCGCTCGGCCGGGCCGTGATAGGGGGCGACGACGTAGCTGCCGTGCAGGAGGAACACGCCCGAAACGGGAAGGGTGCCCTTGGCCCACGAGATGTCGTCGGCGCGGTCTTCGTAGTGGCTGGGAAACTCGTCCTGGTCCAGCAGGTCGCTTCGCATTCGGTGGATCTCGGGCGCATTTTCCGGTGCGCGCCCGGCTTGCGGCGCGCTCGCGGGTTGGTACGCCGCAGGCGGGCGGGTGTGCCCGGGCGGAGGTAGTGCGTGAGTGCGTGAGTGCGTAAGTGCGGGAGTGCGGGAGTGCGGGAGTGACCTGAGATGCAGGGCTCGCCGTTCCCGAAAGAGAACCCGGTGCACCCCGCCGGGGAGGAGCGACGCCCGCTGCACCGCGTTCCGCATGGTTTCGTGCACGTCGCAAGGGGCTTCTGATTCGGCGTCGCGGCGGCGGCGAGAACGTGGGTGCGGCGAAATTCCCATTTGGGAACGCGTTACGTTCCCGAATGGTAACAAAACCCCTCTCCCGGGGCTTGAAAAAACGCGTTAAGTCTTGTATTATCAAGCACCTGCACAACATGCGACCCTCGGCACGGGCGTTGCCCTTACACGGGCCAGCCAGTCACGAATCGACCGGCCGTGACTCATCGGACGACCAGAACGTCGCGGGACGCACTTTCAAACCTCTCAGGAGCCACAAATGAAGAAGCTCAGCCTGGCCGCGGCCGCTCTCCTTATCGCCGCCGCTCCCTCCATGGCCCATGCCCAGGCCGAAGGCCAGATCAACGCCAGCGCCACCATCGGCCAGGTGCTCGCCTTCGACAACACGACCGCCAAGGCCATCTCCTTCGGCAACCTGTCGCCCGACCAGACCGCCGCCGTGTCGGCCGCGGGATACATTCCGCTGAAGCACAACGTGGCCGTGCAGATCTGGTTCAACGCCCTGCCCAGCCTGAGCGACGGCACCGCCACGCTCACCACCACGTACGCGTGCTCGGTTTCGGCTACGACCACCGCCGGCACCTTCGGCACCTGCCCCACGGCGCAGGCCGACGTCTCGGCGATCTCGTCGCAGTTCTACCAGACCACCCCCGGCGGCGTGGCCACCAACTACGTCCACGTGCGCGCCACGCTGGGCCAGTCGGTGATCAACAACGCGGCGCCCGGCCTGTACTCGGCCACGGTCGAGGTGCGCGCCGCCAAGTCGAGCATCTGAAGCAGATGGCGCGGCGCCCCGGGCTGAGCATGCGTGCGCGGGGGGGCATCGCCCTCCTTGCGCTCGCGCTTGCCGCGGGGCTGCCGGGCACTGGTGCGGCGCAGGCTGCGGCGTCCCCGGAGGTCGTTCTCCTGCGGGGACGCCAGCTCGTTTTCGGATCCCTGATTCCCGGCGTCCCCGAGCGCGTTTCGGTGACGGACGCCGGCCGGCGGGCGGAGCTGGTGATCGAGGGCTCGGGGACGGTGGAGCTGATGCTGCTGCTTCCCCCCGAGCTGCAGTCGCCCGACGGCGGCCGCATTCCCCTGCGGTTCGCGCTGGGCGACGCCGCGGTGCTGGGCCCCGGCTCGGTCGAGGCCTCGCCCTTCGATCCCCACCGCGCCGTCACCATCACCCTGCACCCCGAGCGCGGGCCCACGCGCATCCTTCTCGGCGGCACGGCTGTCGCGGGAGACGGGCACCTGGGCGGCAGCTACTCGGCCACCATTTCGGTGGCCATCGTGCAGACGGTCAGTTGAGCGGGATCCCGGCAAGGTGGTACCCATGACGAACGGACAGGCGATGCGGAGCGGACGGATCGAGGGATGGGTGACGGCGCTGGTGCTTCTGCTGGCGGCGTGCTGGGCCACCCCGGCCGCGGCGGTGTCGGTGAGCCCCATCGCGCTGTACCTGGACCAGACCACCCGCACCGGCACGCTGACCCTGTACAACTCGGGGACGCTGCCGGAAGAGGTGGAGATCGGCTTCGCCTTCGGCTACCCCGTCTCGGACTCGGCGGGCAACGTGAGCGTGCCCCTGTTCGACACCGCCGCGGCCGGCGAGCCCTCGGCCGTGGAGTGGATGCGCGCCTTTCCCCGGCGCCTGCGCCTGGAGGCGGGGCAGCGGCAGGTGGTGCGCGTGATGGCGCAGCCCCCCGCCGGGCTCGCCAACGGCGAGTACTGGGCGCGGGTGCTGGTGCGCTCGCGCGGAGGGCAGCCGCCCATCGAGCAGACGCAGGGGGCGGTTACGCTTCAATTGAACGTGGAAACCGTCGTCGTCGCGGCCGCGGTGTACCGCAACGGACCCGTCACCACCGCCGTCGGCGTGCAGGCCCCCGTGGCCGTGCGCACCCCCGAGGGCGTGCGGCTGCAGCTGGACCTTGCCCGCCAGGGGAGCGCGGCGTACCTGGGACGCATTCGCGCCGAGCTGCTGGGCCCCGGCGGCGACGTCGTCGCCGAGGCGAGCGACGAGATCGCCATCTATCACCAGATGCGCCGCCGCCTGGTCATTCCCTTCACCGGGACGCTGGGCGCCGGATACCGGGTGCGCTACACGGTAGAAACGGAGCGGCCGGACCTGCCGCCTGGCGGCGTGCTGAAGGCGCCGAACGTGTCCGCAACCATCCCCGTGAGCTGACCGAACGAATGCGACTGCGTGCCGCCCTCCTGCTGCTGTGTGCAGCCGCCCTGGCCTTGACGGGGCGGCTATGCGCGCAGTCGACGGGGCAGCTGCAGGCCACCATGTACCTGCTGGAAAAGCCCCTTTCCGCCACGGGCACGCGGGCGCTTCAGTTCGGCGCCGTGGTTCCCGGGGTGGCGGCGGCGGTGCAGCCGCGCACGGCGCAGTCGGGCGAGTGGCGGCTGGCGGGCGTGCAGGGCAAGCGCTTCCTGGACATCAGCTTCGCGCTTCCCACGGCGCTGGTGAGCACCGACGGCGCCACGCTGCCCATCAGCTTCAACGGCGTGTACGCCGGGGCGTGCGAGATCTACAACGGGGCGTGCGACCCCACCACGTACGAAACGTGGAACCCCACGACCACCGTCTTTCCCACCGCGTACCGGCTGCTGGCCGAGCGCTTCCGGCCCGGCCGGGTGCGCTACAACACCGACCAGGTTTCCATCTACATCGGCGGGCGGGTGACGCCTGCCGCCACCCAGCGCCCAGGCGTGTACAGCGCCACGGTCACCGTCTACGCCGTCCCCTCCAAGAACTGAAGGCTCCATGCTCCCCCTGCGGTTCCGGGGCGGATGCCGGGGCCCGGTGCTTTCGCTCGTCCTCGCGTTCTCCCTTCTTCTTTCCGCGCGTGCAGCGGCCCAGGAACTCCCCTCCGGCTACGAGCAGGGGCTTTTCGAGGTGCGCCTGGGCAGCCTGCCGGCCGCCACCCTGACGGTGGTGGTCAACGACCAGGGCCGCCTGCTGCTGCCCCTGCGCCCCGTGCTGGAGCTGGGGGGCACGCCCATGGACCGTGACGCCTCCGGCAACACCATCCGCGTGAGCGCGCTGGCCGACGGGCCGCCCGCCGTGCTGGACGTGGCCGGCGCCCGCGTGCTGGCCGCCGACACGCTGGCGCTGGCGCCGGGCGACCTGGTGCAGGCCGGGGGCGAGGTGTACCTGGCCGTCCCCGCGCTGGCGCTGCTGCTGGGGGCGGAGGCGCAGGTGGACTGGGAGGCGCTGGCGGTTTCCATCACCCGGGGCGTTCCCTTCGCCGCCGAGACCCGTCGCGAGGTGGAAAGCCGCCGCGCCGTCGAGCTGCGCCACCAGGGGGGCGAGGTGGGGCTGTCGGGCGACACCGTGTCGTACCGGGCCGTGAGCGGAGCGGGGGTGGTGGACTGGGCCGTTTCCGGCCGGGTGGGGAGCGAGCCGTCTCCGCCTTCGCTGCGGCTGGGCTCGGGGTTCAGCCTGGTGGGCGGCATGCTCACCCTGCGCGGCACCCTGGCGGCGGACTCGGGCGCGGCGGGGCTGGTGGACCCGGCGGTGGCCTATCACCGCGTGTTTCCCCGGGGCCGCTTCGTCCGCCAGCTTCACCTAGGCGACCACCTGAGCGGGGGGCTGCGCGCGCGGTCGCTGCGGGGGATCACCATCGGCAACGCGCCGTTCCTGCGGCGCACCCGCTTCGACCAGGTGCTGCTTTCGCCCGAGCTTCCGCCCGGGTGGCAGTACGAGGTGTACCAGGGCGGCCGCCTGGTGGGGTTCTCCGACGCCACGGCCGAGCGGCCGGTGAGCGTGCCGCTGGAGTACGGCAGCACCCCCGTGCAGGTGAAGATGTACGGCCCGGCGGGCGAGATCCGCGAGTCGAGCGTGATCTACTCCGTTCCCGTGACGCAGCTGCCGCGCGGCGTCAACGAGTACGCCGCGGGGGTGGGCGCCTGTCCGCGCGGCGAGTGCACGCTGGCGGGATACCTGGACCTGCGCCGCGGGCTGACGCGCACCCTTACCGTGGCCGGCGGCTTCGAGTTCGAGCAGCCCGCGGACTCCGCCGGGCCCGCCCTGAGCCCGTTCGGCGCGGTGAGCGCGCTGCTGCGGCCGGGCACCAGCGCCGAGGTGCAGGCGCTGCTCGGCTCGTTCGTGCGCGGCTCGCTTCAGCACGTGGCGGCGGGCGGCGTGGCGCACGCGACGGCCGGCATCGTCTACCCGGGCTCGGGGCAGTTCTCCTTCGCGCCGCTGGCCAGCCCGCGCTGGCAGGCCGGCGGCGGGTTCAGCCGCTCGAACGTGCGTGCCGGCCCGGTGCGCGCCTTTGCGCTGAACGGCCGCGCGGAGGGAACGCAGGAGGCGGGGCTGGACCGGGTGCGCGTGTCGGCCCTGGCCGCGCTGCGGTCCGCGCGGCTGGAGGCGGGCTACGAGTCCGGGCTCCCGGGCTCGCCAGGCGTCATCTTCCTGGCGCCCAGCGTTTCCCTCCCGCGCTTCGTCCCGCCCTGGCTGCGCGGGTCGGGGCTCAGCGGCAGCCTGGCTTTCACCGGGGGCGAGCTGCGGCAGGCGGGGTTCAACACCTCGCTTCAGACCGGGCCCACCTCGTTCGCCACGCTGGCCGTGCAGTGGCTTCCCGATCCCAGCGGGATGGCGGTGTACCTGACCTTCGCCCGACGGCTGGGGTTCGCCAACGTGCAGACGCAGGCCGCCTCGCTGCGCAGCCAGGTGCAGGGCTCGTGGTCCGCCGAGGGGAGCGTGGCGTACGGCGGGCGCGGCGGCGTGCTCGCCCTCCCCTACCGCGGAACCGGGATGGCGGGGGTGGGCGGGCGGGTGTTCTACGACCTGGACGGCGACGGCGTGTTCAGCGCCGGCGACCGGCCGCTCCCCGGCGCCACGGTGCGGATCGGGTCCGTCAGCGTGAAGTCGGGAGTGGACGGCGCGTACCGCACCTGGTCGGTGCTGCCCTTCGAGGCGGCCCAGGTGGCGCTCGACACCCTTTCGCTGGACGAGGCCGGGTGGGTGCCGGTCGCCCGCAGTGTGGAGCTTCGGCCGGCGCCCCACGTCTTCGCGGCGGTGGACATTCCCCTGGTGCAGACGCGTGAGGTGGCGGGCCAACTGATTCCCGGCCGCGAGGTGCCCACCGTCGCGGGGGTGACGCTGGAAATCGTCAGCCGCGAAACGGGGGACGTGCAGCGCGTGGCCACGTTCAGCGACGGCGAGTTCTACGTGAGCCGCGTGCGGCCGGGCACGTACGAAATCCGCGTCGCCGAATCGTCGCTGCGGGCCCTGAACGCGATCGCCGATCCGAATCCGCTGGTGCTCGTGGTTCCCGCCTCCGGCGACGTGCTGGTGCAGGCGCCGCCCATCACGCTGCGCAAGATCCGCTAAGGACGTCCGCATCCGGTGCCCCGGCCCTGATAACAACAATCACGCAGAGGACGCGGAGGGGAACAGAGAGGACGCAGAGGGGCCGTAGCTTCCCTCTGCGTCCCCTCGGTTTCCTCTGCGTCCTCTGCGTGATGCTTTTTTGTTTCTGCCTTTAGCGGATCGCCCCGACGTTCGCCGCGGCGAGGACCGTCGCGGAGGACGAACTCGACCTCGTCGCCCTCGACGCCGTGCAGCACTGGCTGTACGAGAATCGGACGCTCACAGCCAAGTGGTTGCACGGAGGCCACTTAGGTTACAATCGTCCTCAAACCGCACACCCCGCAGGCCGCACAAACATCCGCTAAATATATCAGGGACAACAGCTTAGGGCAGGTGCCACCTCGGCTCGCGGCTCGCATTGGAGGGAAGGAGCAAAGCGCTTCTTTCTCCGTGGATGCCAGCCGTGAAGACCGCACTCGTCGCCGCCCTGATCTCGATGGCCCTGAGCGCCGCGCCCGCCCTGGCGCAGGGCACGATCCACGCGAGCGCGACCATCCTGCCGCGGCAGGGCGTGGAGATGGGCGCGGGTGTCGCGACGGAGGTTCGGAACGGCGCGCTCGGCGTCTCCGTGGGCATCGCGAACAAGGGAGCGAGCAGCTACGTCGTGCAGGTGGCGAGGGAGGACGATTCCGCCGCGCCGGACGCCAGCGTGGTCGTCCGCGGCGGCGAAAACCGCGAGTTCCGCTTCCGCCGCCCAGCGGCGGAAGCGTCGGGGCGCATCACGTACGTCATCTCCCCCATGATCTGAGAAAAGAGAGTCCCACACGGAGCGTGCCGGGACTCTCGGACGACTGACCGCCTGTTACTGTCCCGAGCTCTCACCCAGGGCCACGAGAAGCTCGTCCAGCTGGTCGAACGTCTCGACCATTGCGTCGGCTGCTCCGGTGCCGGCAGCGTCGAGCGCTTCCTTCGTAGGATAGCTCTCGTGCAGGACCACCAGCGTCTTGCCGCCCGTTTCCTCGAAGGTCACCGTGGTGACAGACCCACCCTCGCCGCCTTCTTCATTGGTCCACGCGAGGCGCGAATACGGCTCCACTTCGACATAGGTGCCGAAGAACGCGGCGGGCTCCGCGCCACCGACGTCGAATTCCAATCGGTACTTGCCTCCGACACGAGCATCCACCTCGCAGGACAGCAGGGTCATTCCCATCGACCTGGGCACCCACCAGCGCCTGAGCAGCTCGGCCTTTGTAAATGCCTCGAACACGATGGGCGCCGGGCCGTCGATGGTGCGCGTGACGACCACCTCGCGGTCCGACTTCCGTTCCACCGTGGTGCGATTCTTCACGGGGCCGGGGCTACTCTCGATTCCTGCGTTCATCGCTCTTCTCCTTTCGTGTGAGTTCCTCGACAACCCTGTCCAGCTCGTCGAAGCGTTCGTCCCAGCGCTGGCGGTAGCTCTCGAGCCACGCCGTCTCTTCCTCCAATCGGCGCGGGCCCAGCTGGCACGTCCGCACGCGCCCGATCTTCTTCGTGGTGACGAGCCCCGCCTGCTCCAGAACGCCGACGTGCTTCTTCATCCCCGTGAGCGTCATGTGGAACTTCTCGGCGAGCTCCGTGATCGAAGCGTCGGCTCGTCCGAGCTGCTCCAGGATGCCGCGCCGCGTGGCGTCCGAGAGCGCGGCGAACGAAGTGTCGAGTCGGGTCGTCATACGGTGAACCACATGGTTCAGTATCGTAGTGCAATCGTTCGCGGCATGCAAGGGGTGGCCGCGAAGAACGATGGGTCCTGCGAGGATGAACGAAAGCGGGCGGAACCCCGAAAGGTCCCGCCCGCTTCGCCGTCCCGAGAGGACGTGCCGGGTTCAGCGATACTCGATGGCGCTGTGCGACGCGTCGGAGTAGATGTGCCGCGACAGCCAGTCGGCCAGCTTCACGAACATCCGCTCGTCCTTGCGGATGAAGTGGCACGCCCCGCTCACCACCTCGTCGGGAACGTTGTTGGGCGTCGCCGCGCTCACGAACACCGTGGGCACCTCGGCGAAGCTGGGGATCGCGCGCACCTCCCGGCAGCTCTGAAAGCCGTCGCGGCCGGGCATGTCGACGTCCAGCAGCAGCCCCTGGACGCCGCTGCCGCCCCCGGCGGCCCAGGACACCAGCTCGTCACCGGAGGCAAAGCGCAGCACGCGGAAGCCCTGGTGCTCCAGCCAGGCGGACATCAGCTCCGCGTGGAGCTCGTCGTCGTCGGCGAGCGCGAGGGTCGGTTGGTCTTGCATCATAGCAGGATACGGCGAGTTCATGGGCCGCATGGAGAGCAAGGATCGTCCCAGACGCGTCACATCTGGGCAAACGCACCTCCGTCAACCACTTAGGCCAACCAAACGTCTGTGTCCGCTCCGTTCGGGCGTTCCCGGTGGGGAACATGCGCGCCCGAATGGGAACGCCCGCTCCGGAACGGAAACCTCATCCGTCACCGCGCGGACACTTCTTCGCGCAGCCGGGCCAGCAGCGCGTCCACCTCGGGACCGCCCCCGCGGGTGCGCACCGCCTCTTCGGCCGCGTCGCCCAGCCGCGACAATTCGGCGAACCCGTACCCCGCCGCGGCCCCGCGCAGCTTGTGGAGCTCGCGGCGCAGGGCCTCCTGGTCCCCCGCCGCGGCGTGGCGCTCGATGGCCGCCAGGCGGTCGTGCAGCCCCGTACGGAACCGGGCGCGCAGGGGAGCCAGGAAATCGTCCTCGTCCGCCGGGGCCTCGGCCGGGGCGGGGGCGCGCGACAGCGCCTCGTCCACGTAGGCCACCAGCACGTCGGCTTCCACCGGCTTCACCACCTTGCCGTCGAACCCCGCGGGGTTGGGGTCGGCCAGGGCGCCCGCGGTGAACGCCAGGACGGGAATCGATTCGAGCGCGGTGAACCCCCGCATCTCCGCCAGGGCCTCGGCACCGCCGCGGCCCACCAGGTGAAGGTCCAGCAGCACCAGGCGTGGATGCGCCTGCGCCAGGCGGGCGCCCACGCCGGGGGAGCCGTCATCCGCCACGGCGCGGTAGCCGGCGCGGCGCAGGACGATGGTGGCGTACGCGCGGATGTCGGCGTCGTCGTCCACCACGGCCACCATCTCGCCGCGGGTGCGCGCGACGGCGGGCGCGGGCACGCCCGCCTCCGCGGCCGCTTCACCCGCGGCGGCGGCGGGGAGCGAGATCCAGAAGGTGCTTCCGTGGCCGGGGATGGAGCTCACCCCCACGCTGCCCCCCATGGCCTCGGTGAGCATGCGCGAAAGCGCCAGCCCCAGCCCGGCGCCGCGCACCCGCAGCCCCGGCGGGTTCACGCGCGAAAACTCCTTGAACAGCCGCAGCTGGTTGGTCCTGGAGATTCCCGGGCCGCGGTCGCTCACCTCCACCCGCACCTCGCCGGCGCCGTCCGTCACCCGGACCGCCACCTCGCCCCCCTCGGGCGAGTACTTCACGGCGTTCTCCAGCAGGTTGAAGAGCACCTGCCGCAGCCGCCCCACGTCGGCCAGGGCCGCGCGCCCGGCGCGATCGTCCATGCGAAAGACGATGCCGCGCGCGAAGGCCTGCGGCTCCAGCGCGGTGATCACCGCCTCGGCCACCTCGGCGGCGCGCACGGGGGCCAGCGTAACCTCCAGCGCCCCCGCCTCGACCTTGCTGATGTTCAGCAGGTCGTCGACCACGTGCAGCAGGTGGCGCGCGTTGCGAAGGACCACCGCCAGGTATTCGGCGCGCACGGCGGGGTCCATCTCCTCGCCCTCGCTTTCCAGCAGCGACGCGAAGCCGATGATGGAGCTGAGGGGGGTGCGGAACTCGTGGCTGACGTGGCGGATGAAGCGGCTCTTGTGCACGCTGGAGCGCTCCGCCTCGTCCAGCCGGGCGCGCAGGGCGGCGGCCTCCGCCTGGCTGGCGGCCAGCTCCTGGCGAAGGCGCGCGGCGCTCTCGGCCGGCGGCTTCCGCGGTGGCGCCACTACTCCCTCCCGGCCAGCAGGCCGTGCTGCTTGCGGCGCTGCCACAGCACCTTGCGCGACACGCCCAGCCGGTCGGCGGCCTCCTGCACGTTGCCGCCCACCTCCCGCAGCGTCTCCTCGATGTACCGCGCCTCCACCTCGTCCAGCGTCAGCCCGCGGGGCATCACCACGCCCTCCACCGGCGCGGCCACGGCCACCGGCGTGTTGGCCAGCTCCACGATGCGCAGCGCGGGGCCCGACGAAAAGATCATCGAGCGCTCGATGATGTTGCGGAGCTCGCGCGCGTTCCCCGGCCAGTCGTAGCGCGTAAGCCGGTCTACCCCGTCGGCGTCGATCTCGGGAACCGGCTTGGCGAAGTACTCGGCCGCGCGCTTGACGAAGTGGTTGGCGATCTCGGGGATGTCGGAGCGGATGGCGCGCAGCGGGGGCAGCATCTGCGACGCCACGTTCAGCCGGTAGTACAGGTCTTCGCGAAAGGTCCCCCGCCCCACCTCGGCGCTCAGGTCGGCGTTAGTGGCGGCGACCACGCGAAGGGTCACCGTCTGCTCGCGGGTGCTGCCGATGCGGCGGAACGAGCGGCTTTCCAGGAACGAGAGCAGCTTGGTCTGCAGCTCGGGCGCCATGGTGCCGATTTCGTCCAGGAACAGCGTCCCCCCGTCCGCCACCTCCACCAGCCCCTTCTTAGCCTGCTTGGCGTCGGTGAACGCGCCCTTCTCGTAGCCGAACAGCTCCGCCTCCAGCAGCCCGGCCGGCAGCGCCGCGCAGTTCACCTCCACGAAGCGGTAGCCGGCCGCCTTGCTGGCCGCGTGGATGCCGCGGGCCACCAGGTTCTTGCCCGTGCCGGACTCGCCCAACAGCAGCGCCGACACCTGCGGCACACCCCCCACGCTGGCGATGAACTCGCGCACCTGCTGCATCAGCGGGTGCCGGCCGATGATGGCGTGCGGGTCGAACTTGGCCTGCGTGAAGCTTTGGAGCAGCTGCTCCTTGGGCGCCTGCTCCATCGCCCGGGCGATGCGCGTTTCCAGCGAGCGCGGGTCGATGGGCTTGGTGGTGAAGTCCGAGGCTCCCGCCTGCAGCGCGCGCTCGGCGTCGCCTTCCGTGCCCCGCGCGGTGGCGATGATCACGGGCAGCCCGCGGTTCAGCTCGCGCACACGGCGGACGAAGGTGATGCCGTCCATCCCGGGCATCACCAGGTCGCACACCACCGCGTCGGGGGGATCGGAGCGGATTTCCTCCAGCGCGCTCTCCGCCCGCGTGAAGCCCTTGGTGACGAAGCGGCGCCCGCGCTCGATCTGCGCCGTGACCAGCGCCACCTGGTCGGGGTCGTCGTCGATGATGAAGACGGTGGGATTCATGGGGGAGTGCGTTAGTGCGTTAGTGCGTTAGTGCGTGAGTGCGGAAGTGCGCTGATCGCGGCATGCTACTCCGCGTCCTTCCGCTCCCAGCGGTCGGCGTCGCGCACCTGGTACTTCGACAGGGTGCGGCGGGCGGCTTCGCTCAGGTCGATGTCCAGCTGGTTGGCCAGGACCACGACCACGAACAGGATGTCGCCCAGCTCCAGCGCGATGTCGCCCTCTGGCTCGTCGTGCTTCTTGGTCTTGGGGCCGAACTGGTGGTTGATCTCCCGCGCCAGCTCGCCCACCTCTTCCGTCAGACGCGCCAGGTTCACCAGTGGCGGAAAGTACCCCTCCTTGAACTGCGAGATGTACGCGTCTACCTGCTGCTGGATTTCGCGGAGATCCATGCGCTTTCGCCATCCGGTGTCGGGAGATGCACCCAACCTAGGCGTGTTCCCAAATGGAAACAAGCCCACCGGCTCCGGCACGGAGTCGAAACGGCGATCCAAGCTCTCCCCTCTCGCGGCGTCGTTTGCCGGGGGAGGGGCCCAGCGGCGCGTTGTATCCGATCGGGACAAGCCGTACATTCCTGTTCATATGGGCCAAACGAGCCGCATAGAACAGTTCTGGACAAGGGCGCGACGGGCATGCAGCCAATCGTTGGGATCATCATGGGAAGCCGCTCGGACCGCGAGACCATGCAGGAGGCCGCGCGCGTCCTGGACGAGCTGGGGATCGCGTACGAGATGCAGGTCGTTTCCGCGCACCGCACCCCCGACCTGATGTTCCGCTACGCCGATCAGGCCGAGGGCCGCGGCATCCAGGTGATCATCGCCGGGGCCGGCGGCGCCGCGCACCTCCCCGGGATGACGGCCGCCAAGACCGTGCTCCCCGTCATCGGCGTCCCCGTGCTCTCGTCCACCCTCAACGGGCTGGACTCGCTGCTTTCCATCGTCCAGATGCCCAAGGGGGTGCCCGTTGCCACGACCGCCATCGGCAAGGCGGGCGCGGCGAACGCGGGGCTGCTGGCGGCGCGCATCCTGGGCAGCCACGACCCGAAGATCCGCGACCGGCTCAGGGCGTACGCGGAGCGGATGGCAGAAGACGCGTTGCGCGATCCGGAGGCGGCGCAGTGACGGCCGACGCCGCGGCCCCATTCCTCCCCGGCGCCACGCTGGGGATGGTGGGCGGGGGCCAGCTCGGCCGGATGTTCGCGCTCGAGGCGCGGCGGATGGGGTATCGCGTCGTGGTTCTGGACCCCGGCGAGGATACGCCCGCGGCCCAGTTCTGCGACCGGCACGTCCGCGCGCCCTTCGAGGACCTGGACGCCTGCCTGGAGCTGGCCCGCCTCTCCGACGTGGTGACGCTGGAGTGGGAGAACGCCGACGTGGCCACGCTGCGCGAGATGGAGCGCATCGTCCCCGTGCGCCCCGGGCCGGGCGTGCTCGAGGTGGCGCAGCACCGCGTCCGGGAAAAGGACGCCGCGCGCCGGCTGGGCGTGCTGACCGCGGACTACCGCGCCGTCGGTACGAGGGAGGAGCTGGACGAGGCGCTGCGTGAGATCGGCGCGCCGGCCATCCTGAAGACGGCGCGGATGGGATACGACGGCAAGGGCCAGGCGGTGATCCGTGGCGCCGGCGACGTGGACAATGCGTGGACCGCCGTGTCGGCGATGGGGAGCGAGTTCATCCTGGAAGCTATGGTGAACTTCCGGATGGAGGTGTCCGTCATCTGCGCCCGCTCCGCCACGGGTGAAACGGCGTGCTTTCCCGTGGCCGAGAACGAGCACCGCGGCGGCATCCTTCACCTCACCCGCTGCCCCGCCCGCGTGTCTGACGAGATGGCATCGGAGGCCATGCGCGTCGCCACGGCCCTGGCCGAGGGGCTGGGCGTCGTGGGCCTGCTGGCGGTGGAGATGTTCGTGGATGCGGACGGGCGGATCCTGGTGAACGAGATCGCTCCGCGCCCCCACAACTCCGGCCACCACACGATCGAGGCGTGCGGGGTGTCGCAGTTCGAGCAGCAGCTGCGCGCCGTCTGCGGGCTGCCGCTGGGGTCCCCCGCCCTGCTGCGCCCCGCGGCCATGGTGAACCTGATGGGCGAGGACGCCGGCACCGGGCTGGGCCGCGCGGGCGTCGCCGACGCGCTGCGGATCCCCGAAACGTCGCTTCACCTGTACGGCAAGGGTGCGGCGCGCACGGGCCGCAAGATGGGACACCTGACGTCCCTGGCCGGCGACGTGGACGAGGCGGCCGGGCGGGTGCTGCGGGCGTGGGAAGCCGCCACCCGCCACGGCTGAACATGCGGCCCTTGCGCCCCGGCCTCAAAGGTCGCAATTGTAGGGAACGGCTCCGTCATCTGGTTACGCGTAACCCACCCTCCACCGCCGGCAGGGTGTTCCCACCCGGGGACACGGTTGCCGAAGCTGTCGCCGGAACGGCACGGTTTGCCGCGCCCGGCACCCTGAAACAAATACGCCGCAGCGGCGTAAAGACATACATCGGAACGGCTTGCTGACGCGAGGCCCATCTGGCCCGCCGCTTGCCCTGTTTCGAGGTGGGAAACGACCTGGGGAGGAGCCCATGATCCTTCACTGCAACTTCGAAGAGCTGCGTGCGCTGTCCTCGGGAGGCGAGGCCATCGTCACGGCGGCCGAGGCCTCCTCCACGAGCCCGGTCTCCGCGCCGGCCGAAGGCGTCGCCCACGTGGAGCTGCTGCTCCCCCGGCTGACGGGCGACTTCAGCATCGACACGCTCGACGAGCAGCGCCGGGTGCGCAGCGCGGTGGGCCTGATCTGCGACGACCTGCGCACGCGCATGGACCAGAAGGTCATCGAGTTCAACCCGGCGCACGAGGAAGCCGTGGCCCTGTACTTCGACTACGCCCACAGCCGCTCCGTGCTCCACCGCGTAGACGTGATCGGCGCCGAAATGACGGGCATCGTCGACCTGATCACCGGCGGGCACCCGGAGCTGGGCGGAAGCATCACCTTCCCCGACTGACGGCTGCCCTCGCACGAAAAGCCCCGCGCCTCGAGAGATGAGGCGCGGGGCTTTCGCTTGTCCACGGCGGTGCGGGAGCGGATCGGCGGTGCACGGCACTGGAGCCTGTCAGGGCACGCCCAGCACCGCCCGTCCGCTGCTCATCTCGTAGATCCCGAAGCCGATGTGCTCCCACGGCCCCGCCTCGCGGGCCAGGAAGTACACGGCGGGGTCCGCGCCCAGGCGAAAGAAGGTCACCGGCTGCACCGCCCGCACCAGCGAGGGATCCACGGGCCCCCACTCGGGATGTCCGAAAAGGCCGCGCACCACCTGCCGCTGCACCGGATCGTAGACGAAGAAGAGCGACGCCCGCCGGTCTCGCCCGGTGCCGTACGCCAGCTGCGCCGGCCACTGCACCACCAGGCTCGACTCGCCCTCGACGCCCAGCACCAGCGGCGTGCCCAACTCCATCGCCTCGGCACGGTCGCCGGGGGCACGCTGCTGCTCCGCGGTCGCGTACAGCCGCAACGCCTCGGCGCGCAGCAGGGCCGTCGCGGCCGAGTCCAGCGAGACGGGCGCGGACGCCAGGGCGTGCAGCGGCGGGCCGGGGCGCCAGAAGAGCACGGGACCGGCGGCCGCGGCGCCGGACGGCACCAGTTCGGCGACGTACGCCGCCTCGTACTGGCCCGCGGCGCGCACCCGCGACAGGCGCACCCGCGCCGGGCGGCCGGCCGAATCCACGCCCGGCAGCTCCTCGCCCGCCGCGAGCGTGTCGGCAAGGCGCGCGCAGTCGCCGGCGACGAAGCCGCGCCCGTCGTGGCAGCCCGCGAACCGCTCGGCGTCGCCTTCAACGAACGAGTCCGGGTCGTACACGCCCAGGACGCCGGCGCGCGCGCCGGGGGCGCACGCGGCCAGCGGCAGCAGGGCCGTCAGGAGCAGGCGGCGGAACTTCATATTGATGGATGCGCGATGAAAGCCGCCGCCCCGGCGCCGGGCCGGGGCGGCGGGGCGTCCTAGAGGATGTACTTGCGCAGGTCCTCGTCCTCGACGATGTCCTTCAGGCGATTGCGAACGCGATCGGCATCCACCACGATGTGCTTTTCGGCCATGTCGGGAAGGTCGAACATCACGTCTTCCAGCAGCGTGGTGAGCACGGTGTGCAGCCGCCGCGCACCGATGTTCTCCATCCGCTCGTTCAGCTGCGCCGCGGTGCGCGCCACCTCGCGCACGCCGTCGTCGGTGAACACCAGCTCCGCCCCGTCGGCCGCGGCCAGCGCGCGGTACTGCGACACCAGCGCGTTCTTGGGCTCCTGCAGGATGCGGACGAAATCGTCCTGCGTGAGGCTGCTCAGCTCCACGCGGATGGGAAAGCGGCCCTGCAGCTCGGGGATCAGGTCCGACGGCTTGCTGACGTGAAAGGCGCCCGCGGCGATGAACAGCACGTGGTCGGTGCGCACCATCCCGTACTTGGTCTGCACCGTGGAGCCCTCGACGATGGGGAGCAGGTCGCGCTGCACCCCTTCGCGCGACACGTCCGGCCCGCCCGCCGCGCCGCGCTCGCCGGCGATCTTGTCGATCTCGTCCAGGAAGATGATCCCCATGTCTTCCACGCGGTCGAGCGACTCGTTCACCACCTCGTCCATGTTCACGAGCTTGTCGAGCTCGTCCTGCAGCAGAATGCGGCGCGCCTCGGCCACGCTCACCCGGCGGCGCTTGGTCTTCTTGGGAAGCCAGTCCTGCAGCATGTCCATCAGGTTGCCGTCCATGCCGCCGCCGTCCATGCCGCCGCCCATGGGAATCATCATGTTCTCCACGGGCATGCTCTGGCTGACCTCCACCTCCACCTCACGCTCCTCCAGCTTGCCGTCGCGCAGCAGCTGGCGGAACTTCTCGCGGGTGCGCTCGCGCCGCTCACGCCCGGCCACGTCCTCCACCGGCTCGGCCTGCCCGGTGGGCGAGGCGAACCACACGCGCTCCTTCTTGTCGCCGTCAGCGGCGGGCGCGCCGGCGGCGGGGGTGGGCTGCGACTCGGCGGGGGGAATCAGCAGGTCCAGAAGGCGGTCCTCCACCCGCTTCTCGGCCTCGTCCTGCACCTCGTCCTCTCGCTCCGTCCGGACCATGTTCACGGCCACGTCCACCAGGTCGCGCACCATCGACTCCACGTCGCGGCCCACGTAGCCCACCTCGGTGAACTTCGATGCCTCGACCTTCACGAAGGGCGCGCCGGCCAGCCGGGCCAGCCGGCGGGCGATCTCGGTCTTTCCCACGCCCGTGGGGCCGATCATGATGATGTTGTTGGGGGCGATCTCCTCGCGCAGGTCCTCGGCCACGCGCTGGCGGCGCCAGCGGTTGCGCAGCGCGATGGCCACCGACTTCTTGGCCGCGTTCTGCCCCACGATGTACTTGTCGAGCTCGGCGACGATCTGGCGGGGCGTCATTTCGTCCAGCCAGAGAGGCTCCTGGGCCTCGCCCTCCGCGGGCTTCACCTCGGTTTCGTTCGTCGACATTCGCTTCAATTCCCACTTCGTGCGTGAGCGCGCCGTCAGTCCAGCTCCAGCACGGTGATGTTGGTGTTGGTATAGATGCAGATTTCGCCCGCGATCTCCAGCGCCCGGCGCACGATCTCCGGTGCGGGGAGCGACGAGTGCTCCTTGAGCGCGCGCGCCGCGGCCAGGGCGTAGCTCCCGCCCGAGCCGATGGCCACGATGTCGTCGTCGGGGGCGATGACGTCGCCGGTGCCGCTGAGCATGTACAGGTTCTCGCGGTCGGCCACGGCGAGCAGCGCCTCGAGCCGGCGCAGGTAGCGGTCGCTGCGCCAGTCCTTGGCCAGCTCCACCGCGGCGCGCGACAGGTTGCCGGGGTAGCGCTCCAGCTTTTCCTCGAACTTCTCGAAGAGCGTGAACGCGTCGGCGACGGAGCCGGCGAAGCCCGCCAGCACCTTGCCGTCCTTGAGCTTGCGCACCTTGGTGGCCGACGACTTGGCGATGACGTCGCCCATGGTCACCTGGCCGTCGCCGCCCAGCGCGATCTTGCCGTCGCGGCGGACGGCCAGGATGGTGGTGGCGTGGAACGTGGGGATTGCCATATCTCCAAAAACCGGTACGAAAGTACGGAGTACGTGCCGTGAACGTCGTTTCGGGGCGGACCGGCTGCGTCCGCCCGCACAAGGTCGCGCGGTTTCAGGGGTTACGCAACCGTTGGGGCCCCTCCCCCGGCAAACTGCGCCGGGAGAGGGGAGAACGTCGGTCGGGGTTCGAATGGCTGTCGCTCATGCCACAGCAGCCCCCTCTCCCGGCCTCTCCCCCGCGAACTGCGCGGGAGAGAGGAGCACTTCGGGCGGGGTTCGACCGGCCGCCGGTGCATGCCTTGGGAGCCCCCTCCCCCCGGCCCCCGTCCCCCGCTGCGCAGGGGAGGGGGAGACCTGAACTGCGCTTCCGCCGGCCTCGTGCACGACACTGGCTCCCTTCCCCCGCGCAGTTTGCGGGGGAAGGGGTGGGGATGGGGGGCGCCCCCCCGAGCACCGGACTGTCCCCAATGCACCCAGGCCCGAAGTGTACCCCCTCTCCCACGCTGTTTGTGGGAGAGGGTGGCACGCGTGTCAGCGCGGCCGGGTGAGGGCACCACGGCAGCTGGGGACTCGGCTACGGTGACCGCTGCCGCGCCCCGGCTTGTACGTGTCCGCGGCTAGATCCTTCGCCCCGCGAGGTCTGGTCTGCGGGCTGGCCCGGCGCGCTTGGGGCTCAGGATGACAGGCTCCGGAGCGCTCCTCCGAACATGGAGTCTCACGCAGGGCCGGGCCTCCGTCACGCTCGCGGGTGCGCCTTCCGGTACACCGCCTTCAGCCGCTCCTTGGACGTGTGCGTGTAGATCTGCGTGGTGCTCAGGCTGGCGTGCCCCAGCAGCTCCTTCACCGCCATCAGGTCCGCCCCCGCGTCCAGCAGGTGCGTGGCGAAGCTGTGCCGCAGCGAGTGCGTGGAAAGGCCCGTCTCGCCCGCGACGCCGCGCAGAAACTCGCCCACGATGTTCTGGATCTGCCGCACCGACAGGCGCTTGCCCGTCTGCCCCACGAACACCGCGCGTACGTCCGGCCGCGTCGCCCCGGCGATCACCACCTCGCGCGCGTCGAAGTACCCGCGAATCGCACGCAGCGCCACGCGTCCTACGGGAACCATGCGCTGCTTACGGCCCTTGCCCATCACGGTCACACGGTCCGTCATCAACTCCAGGTCTAGCATGTTCAGCCCCTGCAGCTCCGACAGGCGCAGCCCCGCCGAGTAGAACAGTTCCACGATCGCCAGGTTGCGCAGCCCGTGGAACCCGCCCGCCTCGGCGCGCATCTGCGCGGTCTCGAAGAGCCCGTCCATCTGCTCGCGCGTCAGGAACCCCGGAAGGTGCCGCTCGCGCTTGGGGGTGCGGACCGCGCGGGCGGGGTTGGCGTCCACCCGCCCCTCCACGTGAAGAAAGCGGTACAGCGAGCGGACCGACGAAACCTTTCGCGCGATGCTGGTGCGCGACAGGCCCCGGCGGGTGGCGCAGTCGCCCATCCACGAGCGGATCGCCAGGCGGTCCACCCCGCCCCACGACCACTCGGGGGCGCCGTAGTAGCGGTCCAGGAACTCGCCGAACTCGCGCAGGTCGTCCGCGTACGCCCGCACCGTCTGCGGCGACAGGCCGCGCTCGTGCGCCACGTAGCGAAGGAACTCGTCGAGCTCGCCCCCGCGGCGGGCCTCGGCATCCGCGCCGTTCGTCATCGCGCCGCCGCTGCCTCTACCCCGCCCGTGATGCCGTTCGTCTCCATCCACGCGGCGAAGTCGGCGCGGGCGCGCTCCACCAGCTTTTCGCGCTTCAGCTCTTTCTTCTTCACCACCACGTCCAGCGGATCCAGCAGGCCGAAGTTGCTGTTCATCGGCGCGAAGTGCTTGGGATCGCTCTCGCGCAGGTAGCGCATCAGCCCGCCCATCATCGTCGTCGGGGGCGGCACCGCCGGCTCCAGCCCGCGCACCACGCGGTCCAGGTTGGCCGCCGCCAGGATGCCGACCGCGGTGGACTCGGTGTAGCCCTCCACCCCGGTGATCTGCCCCGCGAAGATCAGCTCCGGCCGGTCGCGCAGCGAGCCGTGCGGCGACAGGCACGCGGGCGAGTTCAGGTACGTGTTGCGGTGGATGGAGCCCCAGCGCAGGAATTCGGCGTTCTCCAGCCCCGGGATCGTGTGGAAGATGCGCTTCTGCTCCGGGATCTTCAGCCGGGTCTGGAAGCCCACCAGGTTCCACATGTTCCCCGCCCGGTCCTCGCGCCGCAGCTGGATGACGGCGTGCGCCCACTTGCCATCGTTCCAGGGCACCGGCAGACCCACGGGCTTCATGGGCCCGAACCGCAGCGTGTCGACCCCGCGGCCGGCCATCACCTCGATGGGCAGGCAGCCCTCGAAGTAGGGCACGTTCTCCCAGTCGTGCCCGGCGTACGGCTCGCCGGTGTTCAGCGCCTGGATGAACGCCTCGTACTGCTCGCGGTCCATCGGGGCGTTCAGGTAGTCCTCGTCGCCGCCCTTCCCCCAGCGCGAGGCGTAGAAGAGCTTGTTCATGTCCAGCGACTCGGCGCTGACCACCGGGGCGATGGCGTCGAAGAAGGCGAGCCCCTGGTCGCCCAGCGAGCCGCGGATGGACTGCGACAGCGCGTCGGAGGTCAGCGGGCCCGTGGCGACGATGGCGGGACCGTCGGGAAGCGCCTGCATCTCTTCGCGCACCACGCGGATGCGGGGATGCGCGTCGATGGCGGCCGTCATCCGCCCGGCGAACTCCGTGCGGTCCACGGTGAGCGCGGTGCCGCCGGGGATGCGCGATTCGCGGGCGCAGGCCAGCAGCAGCGAGCCGCCGATGCCCAGCGCGTCCATCTCCAGCTTCAGCAGCCCGTGCGCGTTCTGCGGGTCTTCGGACTTGAAGGTGTTGGAGCAGACGATTTCGCCCAGCAGCTCGGTGTTGTGCGCGGGAGTGCCGCGCACCGGGCGCATCTCGTACAGGGTGACGTCGTGCCCGCGCTCGGCCAGTTGGTACGCCGCCTCCGACCCCGAAAGCCCTCCGCCGACTACCGTTACCTCCGCCATCGTATATCCCCTCAACGTTGAAAGAACTGCAGAACCTGACGAGCCAGGCTGTGGCGCATGCCGCGGCGCCCCCCATCCCCAACCGTTCCCCCACAAACTGCGTGGGGGAAGGGAGCCAGTCCGGCGCGCTTCTCCAAGGACTCGCGCATACCTCCGCCCACACACCGCGCCACGGGGCTGTCATCCTGAGGCCCAGGCGCACCGCACTCGCCCGCACACCATTCCACGCGGGCCGAAGGATCTAGCCTGGCGCCACTTCTCAGTCTGGGCGCGACAGCGGCACGGAGCCATGGACCTCGGCTTCCCCGGGGGACCTTGGGGCCCGGCGCATTCCTCGGGCGGGCCCCTCCCCCGGCCCCTCCCCCGGCAAACTGCGCCGGGAGAGGGGGGAACTTTGTGCCGCCCAGGCTGGCTCGCGCTCATGCCGCGGCTGCCCCCTCTCCCGGCCTCTCCCCCGCAAACTGCGCGGGAGAGAGGAGAACGTCGATCGGGGTTCGAATGGCTGCCGGTGCATGCCCGGGAGCCCCCTTCCCCCGAGCCCCGTCCCCCTGCTGCGCAGCGCAGGGGGAGACCTGAACCGCACGGCGGCTGGCCTCGCGCACCCATCTGGCTCCCTTCCCCCGCGCAGTTTGCGGGGGAAGGGTTGGGGATGGGGGGCGCCCGCCCGAGCACCGGGCCTGCCTGCCCACACTCAACCCCGAAGTGTACCCCCTCTCCCACGCTGTTTGTGGGAGAGGGTGGCACGCGTGTCAGCGCGGCCGGGTGAGGGCCCCACGGCAGCCGAGGCCTCGGCTTAGATGACCGCTGCCGGGCCCAAGCTCGTTCGCGTCCTCGGCGAGATCGTTCGGCCCGCGAAGTTCGGCGTACGGGCCAGTCCGGCGCCCCTGGGCCTCAGGATGACAGGGCTGCGTGGCTCTCGCAAAACGCATCCGCCCTCCCCCGCGCGCGGACGCGGGGGAGGGCGGACCGCGCGGCGCCGAAATCCGGCGCGACCGCCTCTACTTCCCGGTCCCGGGCTTCTTCGCCCCCGTGCGCCCGGCCGACTTGGCCGCCGTACGCGCGGTGCTCTTGGCCGCCGCACTGCGCGCCGACTTGGCGGTCTTGGACGCCGCCGTCTTCCGCCCCGTCTCCGCCGCCTTGGCCGACTTCGCCGCCGGCCTGGATGCCGACTTCGCGGCCGTCTTGGTCGCGGTCTTCCCGGCCGTCTTCCGCGCCGGGGCCCCGCGGCGCGCGCCCTTCTTGGCCGGCGGACCGGCCGCGGCGCGCTCCGCCAGCAGGGTGACGGCCTGCTCCACCGTCAGCTCATCCGGTCCTACCCCCTTGGGCAGCGACGCGTTCACGCCGCCGTGCTTCACGTACGGGCCGTAGCGCCCCTCGAAGAGCAGGATCGGCTCGCCGTCCTTGGGGTGCGCACCCACGGTCTTGAGCGGCTCCACCGCCGCTCGCTGCCCGCGCCCGCCCTTGGGCTGGCTCAGCAGCTCCACCGCGCGATGCAGATCGACCGTGTAGACGTCGTCCTGTTTTGCCAGCGAGCGAAAGTCGCCCTCGTGCACCACGAACGGCCCGAAGCGGCCCACGCTGGCCTGGATCTCCTTGCCCGTCTCCGGGTGCAGCCCCAAGGTCCGCGGCAGGGACAGGAGCTTCAGCGCGAAGTCCAGCGACAGGTCCGCGGGATTCAATCCCTTGGGCAGAGACGCGCGCTTGGGCTTGTCCTTGCTCCCCTCCGCCGCCTCGCCCAGCTGCACGTACGGGCCAAAGCGCCCCTGCAGCATCATCACCGGCTTGCCGCTGGCCGGGTCCACGCCCAGCACGTCGGGCCCCTCGGCCTTGGCGCGAACCAGCTGCTCCATCTGCTCGTCGGTCAGGTCCGCCGGGGCGATGCCGTCCGGGAGCGACGCCGTCATCGTGTCGCCCTCCGCGCCCATCTCCACGAACGGGCCGAAGCGGCCGATGCGCACGCGCCCCGGCGCGCCCTCCAGGATCACCGTCGAGGCCTCGCGCGGGTCGATCGCCTCCTGGCCCCGCTTCACCGTCTCGTTCAGCCCCTCTTCGCCCAAAAAGAAGTGCTGAAGATAGGGAAGCCACTCGGCCGAGCCCTCGGCGATCTCGTCGAGCTCCTCTTCCATCCGCGCGGTGAAGCGCGTGTCGACCAGCGAGGGGAAATTCCGCTCCAGCAGCCCCGTCACCGCGAACGCCGTGAAGGTGGGCACCAGCTGGTTGGTCACCCGGTCCACGTAGCCCCGGTCGATGATGGTGCCGATGATGCTGGCGTAGGTGCTGGGCCGGCCGATGCCCTCGGCCTCCAGCTGCTTCACCAGCGACGCCTCCGTGTAGCGCGCCGGCGGCTGCGTCGCGTGGCTCAGCGACTCCAGGGTGCGCAGCCCCAGCGCGTCGCCGCGCGCCAGCGGCGGCAGGGGCTCGTCGCGGTCTTCCAGCGCCGCGTCGGGATCGTCGGACCCCTCCACGTAGGCGCGGAAGAAGCCGGGAAAGTCGATGCGCTTCCCCGATGCGCGGAAGGTGGCGCCGTCGGCCTCGATCTGCGCCGTCAGGTAGGTCAGCCGCGCGTCGGCCATCTGGCTGGCGACGGTGCGCTTCCAGATCAGCTCGTACAGCGCGCCCTCCACCCCGCTCAGCCGCAGCTCCTCGACCGTCTTCATCTCCGTGCCGGCCGGGCGAATGGCCTCGTGGGCCTCCTGCGCGCCCTTGCTCTTGGTCGTGAACTGGCGCGGCTGCGGGCTCAGGTAGTTGTCGCCGTACAATTGGGCGATGCGGCTGCGCGAGGCCTTCATCGCCTGGTCGGACAGGTGCACCGAGTCCGTCCGCATGTACGTGATGTAGCCTTCCTCGTACAGCCGCTGCGCGATCCGCATGGTGTCGCGCGCGGAAAGGCGCAGCTTGCGGTTGGCCTCCTGCTGCAGCGTCGAGGTGGTGAACGGCGGATAGGGCCGGCGGATGGACGGCTTCTCGTCCGTTTCCGCCACCCGCCAGTCCGACGTCCGCAGCCGCTCCTGCAGCGCGCGCGCCTCGTCCCCGCCCAGCAGCACGACGTCGGCGGTCTTCAGCCGGCCGGTGTTCTCGTCGAAGTCGCGCCCCGACGCCACCCGCTTGCCGCCCACCGCCGCCAGGACGGCGGTGAACGGGGTGATGCCGCGCAGCAGCGTGGCCTTCAGGTCCCAGTACGTCGCCGACCGGAAGGCGCGCCGCTCGCGCTCGCGCTGCACGAGAAGACGCACGGCCACGGACTGCACGCGCCCGGCGCTGAGCCCGCTGGAGATCTTCTTCCACAGCAGCGGGCTGACGGTGTAGCCCACCAGACGGTCCAGGATGCGCCGCGTTTCCTGCGCGCGCACCAGGTGCTCGTCGATCTGCCGGGGCTTGCGGATGGCTTCGCGGATGGCCTCGGGGGTGATCTCGTGGAAGACGATCCGCGAGACGGGCACCTTGGGGTCCAGCACCTGCACCAGGTGCCAGCCGATGCTCTCGCCCTCGCGGTCTTCGTCGGTCGCGACGATCAGCTCGCCCGCGTCCTTCAGCAGCGCCTTGAGCTCCGCGACGATCTTCCGCTTCCCGGCGGGGACCACGTACAGCGGCTCGAAGCCGTCGTCGACGTTCACCCCCAGGCGCGCCCACTCCTGGCCCTTGAACCTGGCGGGGATCTCCGCGGCCGACTCGGGAAGGTCGCGGACGTGGCCCATCGACGCCGCCACCACGTACCCCGAGGGGAGGAAGTTGCGGATCGTCTTCGCCTTGGTGGGCGACTCGACCACCACCAGCCGTTTGTCTTTCTTGACCGCCATGATCTAACGAGAAGGAGGTCCGCTCGCCTGGAGGGAGCGGATGTGCCGTTCGATGTCGTCCACGATGGAGCCGACGCCGCGCGCGTCGGTGTCGAGATGCAGGTCTGCCCGGGCGTAGAGCGCTTCCCGCGCGGCCAGGAGCCGCCGTACGGCCCCCAGCGGGTCCATCCCGGCGAGCAAGGGGCGTTCCCCCGGCGCCCCGGCCGCGCGCCGCACCGCCTCTTCGGGCGAGACGCGAAGCCAGACGCAAAGCGTCCCGGGGCCCAGCGCGTCCAGCAGCGCGGGCTGGGTGACCCACCCGCCGCCGGGGGAGAGGACGATGGAGTCGCGCCCGGCGACCCGCCCCGTCGCCTGGGCCTCCATCGCCCGGAACGCCGCCTCGCCTTCGGACGCGAAGATGCCGGGGATGCGCCTGCCGGCAAACGCCTCGATCTCGCGGTCCAGGTCCACGTGCGCCCAGCCCAGCCGCCGCGCCAGCTCCGCCCCCACCGCCGACTTGCCCGACGCCATCATCCCCACCAGGACGACGCGCCGGACGGGACCGTCAGCCAAACGCGCCCCGCGCGGCGATGCGCTGCACGTACCCGTCGAAATTTCGCCGCAGGTCGGCCATGGTGTCGCCCCCGAACTGCTCCAGCACGGCGCCCGCCAGGACGATGCAGACCATCGCCTCGGCCACCACGCCCGCGGCGGGGACGGCGACGACGTCCGAGCGCTCGCGCACCGCCTCGGCGATCTCGCCGGTGCGCAGGTTCACCGTGGCCAGCGGCTGCATGAGCGTGGAGATGGGCTTCATCGCCGCACGGACGACGAGGGGCTGGCCCGTGGTGATGCCGCCCTCCAACCCCCCCGCGTTGTTGCTCGCGCGTCCGAATCCCCCGCCCCGCGGGTTGCCGGGATCGGCCACGATGGCGTCGTGCACGCGCGACCCCGGCCGCATCGACCCCTCGAATCCCAGGCCGATCTCCACGCCCTTGATGGCCTGGATGGACATCAGCGCGTGCGCCAGCCGCCCGTCGAGCTTGCGGTCCCACGACACGTGCGATCCCAGCCCCGCCGGCACCCCCCGCGCGACCACCTCGACGACCCCGCCCAGCGTGTCGCCCGCGCGCTTGGCGGCGTCGATGGCGTCGATCATGGCGCCTTCCGCCTCCGGGTCCAGGCAGCGGACGGGGGAGGGATCGGACGCGGCGTTCAGGTCGTCCGGCAGCTCCAGCGGCACCGCGGCGACGATGCCGCCCAGCGAGGCCACGTGGCTGCCGACGGCGATGCCCAGCTCGGCCAGCATCCGCCGGGCGACGGTTCCCGCGGCCACGCGCGCCGCCGTCTCGCGGGCGCTGGCCCGCTCCAGGATGTCGCGGGCGTCGGTGCGGTCGTACTTCAGCGCGCCCACCAGGTCCGCGTGGCCGGGGCGCGGAAAGAAGACGCGCCGCATGGCCTCGTCGTCTCCCTCGGCATCGGAAGGGGCCGGCGACATGGCGTCCGTCCAGTTGGCCCAGTCGCGGTTCCTCACCAGCAGCGTGATGGGAGAGCCCAGCGTCTGCCCGTGGCGCACCCCGGAGAGGATCTCGGCGCGGTCGGACTCGATGCGCATGCGCCCGCCGCGGCCGTACCCGCCCTGGCGGCGGCGAAGCTCGCGGTCGAGGTCGTCGGCGGAAAGGGCGAGGCCGGCGGGCGCGCCCTCGACCACCGCCGTGAGCGAGGGGCCGTGCGACTCGCCGGCCGTAACGAAGCGAAAGGTCGGCATGCGCTAAATAAAGCGCCGGGGCCGGGCGGGCGCCAGTGGGAACGACGGTGCACGAGCGCGTGAGTGCCGGAACGACGAAGGGCCCGGCACGTGGCCGGGCCCTCCATTCATCCCGCCCCGCCGCCCGTCAGGGCTGGGGCTGTCCCAGGTCGGCGTAGGTGAGCGTCAGCCCCAGCACGCCGCCCGAGGTAAGGGCGTACAGGCGCAGGCTGACCTCGGCCGGGTCGCCGGCCGCCCGGGGCGCCACCACCAGGGCACCCACCACCGGGTCGCGCGTGTATACCCGCTTGACCAGGCGGAAGTGGTACGCGTCGATCACGTCCACGTAGGGCCGGCCCGCCCCGTCCAGGCCAGAGACGAAGCTCAGGGCACTCCTGGCGTTCACGTAGTCGGCACTTTGCGGGTGCATGGCTACGCCGCCGGTCGGAGATCCGCTGGCCACCGCGCCCTGCCTGCGCAGGTCGGGGGTGAAGTAGTACGCCTCGTCGCCACGCGCCACGCCCAGCGAACCGTCACGGTTCAGCCCCAGCCCGATCACCCGCTCGGCCGAGTTGGCGATCAGGTCGCGGACGTCACCCCGCAGCAGCAGCGAGTCGCCCGAGGCCTCGAACATGGGGATCCGCGCGTTCTCGCGCGCGCCCTCGCCCACCGCCACGTAGCGGCGGTCGGTGCTGGCCGCCACGAAGGTGGTGTCGGCGAAGCCCACGTCGGCCACGTTCGCGCCGATGTCCAGCCGCGTGTCGTACCGGTCCCCGGATGCGTTCGGGGGCTCCGAACGCTGGGCCGTCAACGCGGCCGACACGGCGCTGAGCCGCCCGCCGATGCACGGCGGGTCCGTGGTGTCGCCCACGCGGCGCCGCGGGCAGACGATGATCTCGTCGGGCGGCGAGTAGAACGCCGAGTCGGCGTTCACCACCAGGGCCTTGCCGCTCGTGTGCCGGTCTACGTACCCGGTGAACACGTCGGACCTGCCGGTACGCGGCTGATAGATGCGGACCGTGCCGTCCCGCGCGGCCGCGGTGGGCTTGGTGCTGTACACCAGCAGCCCGTTGGACGCCTGGGCCAGGAACTGCGGCCGGTCGCTGTAGTCGTGGATGGCGACCTGGGTCACGTCCCCGGTCTGCACCGAGAAGTCCACTCCGAACAGGCGCTCGTTGCGGGTGAGGATGCGCCGGTCCTCGAACGGCGACCCGTCCAGCCCCACCACCGAGATGTTGGTGCCACCGCTGTTCGCCACGAAGAGCGAGTCGCCGGTGCGCCCCAGGGCCACGCCCCACGGCTGCGAGCCGACGTTCACCGACGAGGTGTACGCCGTGCCTCCCAGGGGCAGCAGGTCCACGCGGTTGCGCGTGTAGTTGGCCAGGTACACGAAGTTGGCGTCGGCCACCAGGTCGGGAACGACGTCCGTTCCGTTGGGCCGGCGGATGGTGGCGCCGCGGGCGATGAAGACCGGCACCAGCCGCCCGCTGATCGTGGTGAGCACCACCCCACCCGGCCCCGGCACGCAGTCCAGCTGCTGCGGCGTGTTGGGCGTGACCGCCGCGCCGCAGTTGCCGCTGGAGTCCTTGGACCAGGCGGTCACCTCCAGGTCCACGCTGGCCGTGTCGAGCGGGCTCAGCCCCAGGTCGGAGATCTGGAAGCGGAAGGTGCCCGTGGAAACCGGTCCGGCGCCGCGGTACACCCGCAGCGTGTCGGGACTCCCCCCGCTGCGCCGGATGGCCAGCACGGTGACGCCCACCGAATCGATCCGCGTTTCGTCCACACCCGTCACCGTCACCTCGAACGAGTCGCGCTGCTCGACGGTGGGGCGGACGTTGGTCTGAAAGCTGGTCCGCGGACGGATGCGGTCTACCTCGGCCGCGCGCACCTGCACCTGCACGGGAACGGCGGTCCCCGGCTGCAGCGCCCCCGAAACGGTGCTGGCGTCGATCTGCAGCGTGCCGTCCGCGGCCAGCAGCGGGATGTCGATCACCAGGAGGGTGTCGACGGTGGGCCGGGGCGTGGGGAGCGAGAACGTGGTGTCGAAGGCGAAGGCGCCGGACCCGCGCACCCGCACCGAGGTGATCAGGTCGCGGGAATCCTCGGCCAGCACCCGGATGCGCAGCTCGGCCCCGCCGCGCGGGTCCTGCCCGGCGGGGATGGACACCTGCACCCGCGGCCCGCCGATGGAAACGAGCGTGGTGTCGGAGGTGGAAAGCCCCATCGAGTCCACCGCCGTGACCACGATGAACACGCCGCTTTCCCGCGCCGTGTCGGCCGTGGCCACCAGGAAGCGGTCGAGCACGGTGTCGGTGACCACCCGCGACCCCCCGGCCAGCTCCACCGTCTTGCTGGCGTACCGCTCCACCGTGGTGTCGGTGCCCAGCGCCACGCTGCCCCGTACGGAAAAGCCCTCGAACACCACCCGCGCCAGGCGGCGGTCGTCACGGACGCGCGCCCGTACGAACACCGAGTCGCCCACGGCGATGGTGCCGGTGCGCGAGTCCGGGAGAACGATCTCTACCGACGGCGCCGCGGACGGGCCGGCGATGTTGATCCGCACCGTGTCGGAACGGGAGTAGCCCGTGCTGTCCACGGCGGTCACCACCACGTACACGCCGGACTCGCGCGCCGTGTCGGAGGTGGCCACCAGCACCCGCTCGACGGTGGTGTCGGTCACCGCCCGCCCCGTGGCCGAAAGGTCCGCCTCGCGCGAAACGTAGCGCGGCACCACCGTCGCCGTGCCCTGCGCCGCGTTCCCCCGGATGGAGAAGGCCGAGAAGGTCACCCGTGCCAGCCGCCGGTCGTCGCGCACGCGGGCGCGCACCACGAGCGAGTCGTGAAGGAGAACCGTTGCCCCCGGGGCCGGCGAAAGCACGTCGACCAGAGGCGCGGCCCCGTTGCCGGCGATGGTGAACCTCACCGTGTCGGTACTCGCGTAGCCGGAGGTGTCCACCGCCGTAACCACCACCAGCACCCCCGATTCGCGGGCGGTGTCGGGGGTGGCGGGCAGCAGCCGCTCGACGGTGGTGTCGGTCACCACGCGGCCGCCCTCGAGCAGGTCGGCCTCGCGCGACTCGTACCGGGGAACGACCGTGGCCGTGCCCTGGGCCGCGTTGCCGCGCAGCGAGAACGCCTGGAAGCTCACCCGCGCCAGGCGCCGTTCGTCGCGCACGCGGGCGCGCACCAGCAGCGGCTCGCCCAGGTTCACCGTTCCGTTCTCCGCCGGGGCCAGCACGGTGACCAGGGGTGCCGCCCCCTGCCCGCCGATGGAAATGCGAACCGTATCGGCGGTGGTGTAGCCCGACGAGTCGGCGGCGGTCACCACCACGTACACGCCCGTTTCACGCGCGGTGTCGGGAGTGGCGCGCAGGTAGCGGCTCAGGGTGGTGTCGCGAACGGCCGGGCCGGTGCCCGGCATGCTCACCTCCGTCGCCAGGTACCGGGGCACCACCACCGCCGTGCCCAGCGCCGGGTCGCCCCGCACCGAGAAGGCGGAGAAGGTCACCCGCGCCAGCCGCCGGTCGTCACCCACCCGGGCCGTGACCAGGAGCGAGTCGCCCAGGTTCACGGTGGCCGAGGCAGCCGTCGGCGACAGGATGTCCACCGTGGGCGCCACCACCTGACGGGTGATGTTGATCCGCGTGGTGTCGGCCGACTTGTTGCCCGCCGAGTCCGTGGCGGTCACCACCACGAAGACCCCGTTCTCCCGGGCGGTGTCGGAGGTGGCCAGGAGGAAGCGGTCGATGGTGGTGTCGGTCACCGCCCCGGCCGTCTTGCCAAAGTCCACGTCCTTGCTGACGAACCGCGCCACGGCGGTGTCGGTGCCCAGCTCGGGGCGCCCCCGCACGGCGTACGCTTCGAAGGTCACCTTCACCACGGACCGGTCGTCGCGCACGCGCGCCCGCACGAACAGCGAGTCGCCCGCGTTCACCGCCGGCGTCTGCGCGTCGGGCAGGAGCACGTCCACGGTGGGCGCGGCCTTGTCCTGGGTCGTCTGTCCGGGGCCGGGGCCGGTGCCGCCGTTCCAGGGGTTGTCGCCCGTGCACGCCGAAAGCAGCGCGGCCAGGGCCAGGGCCGCCGCGACGGCGGCCCTGCTGCGGAGGAATTTCATGGTAGGTACTGCGTTGTTGGAAACGAAAAACCCGTCCGTCAGCGATCCTGGCGAACGATGTGCGGGGTGACGAGGATCAGCAGGTCCTGCTTGCGCTCGGACCGGTTGGTGACGCGGAACAGCCCGCCCACCACGGGGAGGTCCATCAGGAACGGAATGCCGCGGCGGGTGTCGGTGACGCGCGTCACCGTCAGCCCGCCGATGACGACGGTTTCGCCGTCGCCCACCAGCACCTCGTTCTCGGCCTGCTGCCGCGACACGTTCAGCAGGTTGTTGGAGGTCTCGGTCGGGTTGGAGTTCTCGGCCCGCAGCGACATCCGCACCCGGCCGTCGGCCGTGATGTGCGGCGTCACCTCGAGCTCGATCCCCGCCTCTACCTGCACCGGCTGCAGGGTGATGCCCCCGCCCCCGGCGCCCGCCCCCGCCGACGCGGTGAGGAAGGTGATCTCCTCGCCCACGAAGATGCGGGCGGTGCGGTTGTTCAGCGTGGTGATCTGCGGCATGGCCTCGACGTCGGCGATGCGCGTTTCCTGCAGCGCGCTCACCAGCGCCACCAGCGAGAAGCGGTTGGCCAGCAGCAGCGAGATCGCCACGTCCAGGGTGGCGTCCTCCACCTCCGAGGCCGCGTTGCCCACGGCGCCGATGGACGGCCCCCCCAGGACGAAGCGGTCGTTGGGGGTGCTTTCACCCGTCGGCTGGCCGGTCACGGGGTCGTACAGCGGGCTCTCGATGATGCCGCCGAAGCTGTTGCCCTGGAAGTCCTTGAGGTCGTAGCGGATTCCCAGCGCCTCCAGCTGCGTGCGGTCGACGAAGATGATCTTGGCCTCGATGGCCACCTGGGCCACCGGCACGTCGAGCGTGGCGAGCAGCGCCTCGATGTCGGCCACCACCCGCGCGACGTCCGTGACGATCAGCGTGTTGGTGGCCGTGTCGGCCGAAAGGCTGCCGCGGTCCGTCTGCAGGTTCTCGAACGTTCCCGCCAGGTCGCCCGCGTTCACGTAGTTCACGCGGAAGGGGCGGGTGACCAGGGGCTCCTGCCCCGCGCGCGCCGCCAGGTTCGCCACCTGGTCCACGCGGATGATGCCGCCCGACAGGTCCTCGGCCGCCAGCCCGTAGGCCTGCAGCAGCGTGCGAAGCGCGACGTCCCACGGCTGGCTGTTGAACGACACGCCGTCTACCACGATTCCCGACACGTCGGTGCCCGCGATGATGGAGCGCCCCGAGAACTCGGCGAAGTAGGCCAGCACGTCGCGCATCTCGGCGTTCTGGAAGCTCACCGTGATCCGGCGTGCCTGCACGGGCTGCTGCGGGGCGGGGCGCGGCGCCGTCGCCGTCGCCGTGCGCGGTGCCGCCGGGCGCGAGGCCGCGGGCGCGCCGCTGCTCCACGGCTGGAAGGCCGCGGCGCCGGACTGCAGCGACACGCGCAGCCCGCCGGCCACCTGCTCTACCGTGTACCGGGTTTCGCGGTCCAGGTCCAGCACCAGCCGCACCACGTCTTCCGCGTGCTGGCTGGTGCGCACACCCCGCACGCCGCCCCGGTCCAGCCCCTCGTAGCGGTTGGAGGGAAGCCCCAGCCGCGCGTTCTGGATGTCGACCACCACCCGGGGGGGCCCCGAGAGGGCGAAGTCGGTCCACGTGACCGTGCCGCCCGCGATGTCCACGGTCAGCTCGGTGCGCCCCTCGCGCCCTTCCAGGCGCAGGGCCGCCACGCTGCCGTCCGCGGCCGGGGGCGCGGGAAGGGGGGCAAGGGCCAGCAGCGCCGGCACCAGCAGCAGCGCCATCCACGCTTTGCGCACGATCATTGGTCGCCTCATGGTCGGATTCTCCTTTTACCTCGGCCGGCGTGCGGCCGGGGCGGGCGCCGGGGGCGCGGGTGCCGCCTGCTGCGGGGGAGCCGGCTGGGCCGCCGGCGCCTGCTGAACCGCGGGCGGCGGCGCCGGCCGGCCGGCGCGCGGTACCTGCAGCGAGAAGACGCGGCTCACGCCCATTTCGTCCTCACGCAGATCCACCCGGCGCGGATGGATCGCCACCACGGTCACCGCGCCCAGCCGCTGCCCCACGCGCAGGCGCACCCGCTGCGTGGTGTCGGGAAGGGCGAAGGTCGCCACCGACTGCCCCGCGTTGGAGCTGTACAGGATTCCCAGCAGGCGCAGGTCCTGGGCGCGGACGCCCATCTCGTCGCCGCTCAGCAGCGGCAGGAACGGGTCGGGGCGTCCCGCCCCCGCGTAGCGGAACACCTCGCGGCGGTACACCTCGGCCTCGGGAAGCGACACCATGGCCGTGCTGTCGCCGGGCGCCACCGCCGCCTGCTGGGCGGCGACGCCCGCGGCGGCGAGCACCAGGGCGGCCAGCGCCGCGCGGAAGGCTCGTTCAGGCGCTCGCGTCATCGTCGGCCGCGGCAGTGGGGATCACGTAGGTCTCGATGGAAAAACGGGCTTCCAGCTGCGCCGCGCGTCCCGCCGGCACCGCGCCGGCCGCGTCGCCGGCCTCGGCCACCGGGGCCACCGTCAGGTTGGTGGGCGTCACGATGCGCGGAAGCGAGGCCACCCGCGTCAGGAACTCGCCGATCTGGTGGTAGCCGCCGGTCACCGCCATGTCGTACACCCGGCGGGTGAAGAAATTTTCCTCGGTGGCGCTCACCGGCTGGATCAGGTGAATGCGCACCCCCGCCCGCTGCGCCTCGGCCGAGATGGCGTCGAGCAGGTTGGGCACCTCTTCGGCGGAGGGGATCAGCCCCTCGGCCAGCTCCAGCTGCTGCCGGTACAGCACGAGCTGCTGGTCGATCTGCCCCTCGGCGCCGCGCGTGAGGGCGCGGCTGCGCGAGTTGACCGTTTCCAGCGCCTCGAGCCGGGCCTCCATCTGGCCGATGCGGGCGCTGCGCGGCGTGTACAGCCGGTCGTAGAACCCGAAGGCGACCAGGGCCAGCAACACCCCGCCATAGATCAGGTTCTTCTTCTGCTGGGGGTCCAGCGGGGGAAGCGCCATGCGCGTCACCGGGCGTTGAGAAGGGGTACCGTCTCGATCAGCGACGGGTCGGGCTGCTCCCAGCGGGCCTCGAGCGAAAACTTGAGCACGCTGCGCCCCTGGAAGTCGATCTGCTCGCTGGTGATCAGCGCCACGTCGCGGATCATGGGCGACGCCTCGAGGTTGCGCATGAACCGCGTGAGCGCCTGGGTGGAGCCGGCGTTCCCCTCGACGTTGAACGAGGGCCCCGCGGCCACCGCCGCCTGCGCCGCCTCCCTGGCCAGCGAGTCCGCGCGCGCCTTGGCGGTGTCGGCCGGGGCCGCGGCCGCCCCGGCTGCCGGCGCCGGCGCGGGCGCGGCGTCGGCGCCCTCGTCCTCCAGCACGGCCATCTTGGTCAGCCACATGAAGGGCGGCGTGGCGCGGCTCACCTCGTCCATCAGGTGCGGCCACACGTAGCGGCGCACGTCGACCTCGCGGATCACCTCGATCTTCTGGTCGATGGTGTCCTTGCGGGTGTCGAGCGTCTTCATCAGGGCGATCGAGCGCTCCAGCCGCACCGAGTCCTGCACCTCGCGGTTCACCTGGGCCTCGAGCGAGGCGATCTTCTGCCCCGAGGTCCAGAACCAGAAGGTGGAAAGGGCCAGCAGCAGGACGGCCGCGCCGCCCAGCCCCGCGATCCGCGGGTCGCCCCCCAGCCGGGGCAGCGCCACGCCGGCACCCGGGCGGCGGGCCGCCGCCGGGCGCTTCTGCGCGCCGCCGGGGAGAAGGTTGATCTCGATCACGTGCGCGTCTCGGGCAAAAGGGCCGTCATGGCGCGGGCCTCAGGCGGCGGCGCGCAGGGCGAGCCCCACGGACAGCATCAGCATGGGCGCAAGCTCGTCGACCGGAAAGAACGAGGTGACCCCCGGGCGCACCTTCAGGCGCTGCAGCGGCGTGGCCACCTCGGTGCGCGCGCGCAGCCGCGACGCCAGCACGTCGACCAGCCCGGGGATGCGGGCGCCGCCGCCGCACACGTACACGCGCCCGGGGCCCGCCGCCTCGCCCCCCAAAAAGGCCAGGGCGCGCTCCACCCCCACGGCCAGGTCTTCGGCGCCCTGCTTCAGCAGCTCCTGGAACTCGCCGGCGCGGGGCGAGCGGCCCTGCAGCACCGCGTCGGCCTCGTCCACCGTCAGCCCGTGCATGCGGCGCATGTCCTCGCGCAGCCGCCGCGAGCCGAAGGGAACGTCGCGGGTGAGCACCAGGGCGCCTTCCTGCAGCACGTTCACCGTGGCGATCTCGTGCCCCACGTTCACCAGCGCCGCCACCCCCTCCATGGCCTCGGGGTAGTTGTACTCGAAGGCGTTGTGAAGGGCGAACGAGTCCACGTCCACCACCTGGGGGAGCAGCCCCGCGTCGCGAAGCAGCCCCACCCGCTGGTCCACCACCTCGCGCTTGGCGGCCACGAGCAGCACGCTCATCTGCAGCCCGTCGTCGAGCGGGTCCAGGATCTGGAAGTCCAGCTGCACGTTTGCCATGTCGAAGGGCACGTACTGCTCGGCCTCCCAGCGGATCACCTCGCGCGCGTCGGTTTCCTTCATCCGGTCCATCTGGATCTTCTTGACCATCACGTCGCGCCCGCCCACCGACGACACCAGGCGCCGGGGCTTCACCGCCGCCGACTCCATGAGCGACCGGACCGTTTCCACCACGATCTGCGGGTCCATGACCTCGCCCTCCACGATCGCGTCGGCGATCAGGGGGGTGTGCGACACGTGGGTGAGCTCGGGCTCGGCGCCGGAATGGTCGACCACCGCCACCTTGATGAAGCCGCTGCCGATGTCGAGCCCGACCGTGCTCTTGTTGCGGCGCAGGAACGAAACCATGTACCCGTGTCTTTCGTGCGGGAACACCGGCGCCGCGAGGCGCGGCTTCAGTGCGGTTGCGGGAATGTGGTCAAGGAAGGCCGTGCATACGTTAGTGCGGGCATGCGCCGCCGTCAAGACAGACGACACATGCCCGCGCTACCCCGTGCCGCTGCGGCGTTTACCGTATCAGTTCGTACCAGGAGTTACTCCCGTTACGCTTCTGCGCCGCGTTGTCGAGCGCCGACCGGTTCAGGGCCGATTCGGCGTCGTTGATCGCGCAGATGTTGTACTTGATGGTCGCCGTGCCGCTGATGTTGTCTTCGACCGTGCTCGACGCGCCGAACGAGATCACACCGCCCTCGATCTTTGACTCGTTGCCCGGGGTGCCGCCGCGGATGGACAGGTCGCGTTCCACCAGGATGATTCCCTTGTAGGTGAAGTTGCCCTGGATCTCCAGGCTGCCGTTGATGACGATCAGCATCCCCTGGCCGTAGCGCCCGTTGAGGCGGACGGTGCCGCCGTTGGCGTCGATGGCCACCACCACGTGCCGCTCGGCCGACGCCGGGCTGGGGCACGTGACCCCCAGCGAAGCCGGGCACCCCCAGTTGTACCGGGAATCGGTATCGGTGTCGGCGTTGATGGGCTGGGTCGAGAATTCGTCCTCGCCGTACGTCCGGCCGAACTGGATCTCGGCGGCCTCGGCCAGCTGGCGAACCGTCATCCCCGTGCCCAGCACGTTGTGCTCGAGAAAGGCCTTGGTGAAGCTGGCCGTGTCGGCCGCGCCCTCGAGGTTGCGGGTGGCGTTGTTGCCCAGCGTGATCTCGGCGCCGGCCGTCACCTGCACCGCGTAGTCGCTCCGGTTGTTGGCCGCGCCGCAGTAGTTGGTGCCGCTCCGCCCGTCGCTGATGGTGGCGTTGCCCGACACCCTCAGGTCGCCGCCCGAGGTGGCGCCCGCGTTGATGTTGGTGTTGAGGCGGTTGGCCGTGCGGAGGGTGCGGATGAAGGCGCCCACCCCCCGCCCGCGGCCGTTCGCGGGCTGCACCAGCAGCGAAAAGACCTCGTCCCGCCTCATGGGAACGCTGAGCGTGTCGCGCGTATCCGACAGCTTGTCGACCTGCACCGTGTAGTTCTGGCCGTCGGGGCCCGCCACCGCGTCGGCGTCGGCTTGGATCAGCCACCCCTTCTCGTTGGTGGCCACCCGCTGGGCCACGTACTGCTCCAGAGCGCCGTCGGCATTGAAGAGCGACGACGCCGCGAACCGGTGGGCCCGGCTGATCGCGTACTCGGTCGACGAGGTGAACAGCGCCGCCGTCACGAGGAGGGTGATGGCCACCAGCCCCATCAGCGCCACCGGCAGGGCGGCGCCCCGGCGGTCGCGCGCGCGCCCGGGAACGAGCCGTGAAGTCATGGAAGCCATCCTCAGTTTCGGATCTGGACGGTGACGGAGCCGGTCTCGCTGAGCGAGGTGGTGCCCACCTGCTGCCGGCTGAGCGTGCGCACGTTGAAGCGGATCATGGTGACGCCGGCCGTGGAGGCGTTGGCCCCCGGCACGCCGATGGCGAGGGGCGGGGTGCCCCGCAGATACTCGAAGCTCACCCGCTCGGGGTCCACCGGCCCGGCCAGGGGCTGCATGTTCGCCTCGGCCGTTCCCGCCCCGCTGCTGCGCCGCACCCACCAGCGTCCGCTGGACTGGCCCAGGTCGTAGCGGACGTCCTGGTACACGGCCACGACGGCCCCCGGGTTCAGCGGCGTGTGGCCGGCTCCCGTGAAGGTGAACGCCTCGATGGTGCCAACGGGCGCGACGCCGACGCAGGCGGCCAGGTTCGCGGCCGCCACGCCGGTGACGGTGGCCCGGGCGGGAAGCGCGGGGGCGATCACGCCGTTCGCGTCCACGCTCGCCAGTCCCGTCACCTGGCCGGCCAGCGCGGTGACCGCGTCGCCCGGGAGCACGGGAAAGACCACGGTGGTGTTGGTGTCGCCGGCGCGGGCGCAGACCACCCCCCAGCGCCGGGGCAGGATGAACTGGATTTCGCGCTCGCCGCCCAGCACCAGGCCGCGCGACAGCGTTCCGCGGAGGTCGCTGGCCACCACCTCCACCGCGCCGCGCGCGTTCTGCTGCACCTCTTCGCGGGCCGTCTGCGCCGACGCGATCCTGGTTTGGCCCGTGACGAACTGCAGCACGATGCTCACCAGCACGATGCCGAGCACCAGCCCCACCATCAGCTCCACCAGGGTGAAGCCGGCGCGCGAGTGCAGCCGCTTATTCGAATGCACGGCCGATTACCGTTACGGGTTGAACGTTGGTGACGGTGGACGGCGGCGTCACCGTGACGGTGATGGTCCACCGCGTCCCCGGGTCGTACCCCGCCACCGCCGCCGACGCCGGCACCACCTGCACGCGCGCGCCGTTTACCCGGGTGTCGCTGGCCTGCGGGCTTTGGGTGGTGGTGCGCAGCCGCTGGAGCTCGGTTTCCAGCCGTTCCGTCGCCAGCAGCGTGTACTCGGTGGTCGAGTTGGCGCTCGCGATCTGCCGGGCGGCGCCGATGGCCATGGCCTCGATGCCCAGAAGCCCCACCGCCAGGATGACCATGGCGATCAGCACCTCGATCAGCGTGAAGCCGGCGTCCGCGCGCCGGGCGGCCGCACCCGTGTCAGTTGCCACGATACACTCTTCCTACCCCGGTGACGTTGATGCTGTCGACCCCGCCGTCCGTGCGGCCGACGACGATGGTCTGGACGTTGTTCCTGCGCATTCCCCGCGAATCGAACGTGACGCGGGTGCCCACCGTCGCGAGCGCCACCCCTCGCTGCGATCCGTCGATGGCGACCGTTTTCACCACGCTCGCCACCGTCCCGGCGTTGTCGGCGTCGATGGTGACCTGGTACTGCGCCGCCGTCAGGATGCGGAGCGAGGCGCTCCGCCCTTCGCGGACGGCGGTCGTGCGTGCGAGCGCCAGGTCGGCCACCACCTGCGACGCCGCGCTCCGCGAGGTCAGGTAGCGGGTGAACGAGGCCATCCTGGGGACGGCCAGCAGCATGATGAGCGTCGCGATGACCAGGACGATCAGCAGCTCTATCAGGGAGAACCCTGACCGGCCGGTTCGGCGAATGGGGGGGGCGCAAGTCATACCGGCTGGCATCGTAACTTCCGTGCCCGCCCCAAACCCCTGTGTTCACGCGGAGTTGCGCCGCTTCAGCCGGCCAAGGAAACCGCAAAATGGTGCGCCGCCGGAAAAGTTTTCCGCTACCCGCCGGGGCGCCCGCGGCGCACGCGCCCCGCCACGGACAGGTAGAGCGTGTCGGCGAACCGCCGGTCGTGGATCCAGATGGTGCGGTTGGTGAAGCCGTGCGGCAGGCCGCGGGAGTTCATGGAGAGCGTGTCGGAGCCGTTCATCTCCATGCACACGCGCCCGGCCACGTGGCGCAGGTTCACCACCCGCGGCGGCGCCCCGGGCTGCACCCGCGCCTGGATGCGGTAGCGGAAGCCCGCCGCCCTGCCCCCGAACCGCGCGGAACACTCGGCCGAGGGCTCGATGACCAGCACGGCGGTGCGCCCGCCGCGCATGGCGAGCATCTTCACGAAGGCCAGGTCCGCGGCCACCAGGCTCGACCCGGCCCGCACCCGCATGCGGGCCAGCTGCCCATCGAGCCGGGGAGCGCCCAGCGCGCACACCAGTCCCACGATGCACAGCACCGCCAGCACTTCGGCCAGCGTGTACCCTTCAATCTTCTCCCCCATGGGCCCCTCCCTCGCATTCCGGGGCGCCCCGTCCGGCGCCGTCCAGAATGTATAGGATGGGAGACCGCCAATCTCCAAGCCGCCACCCGCCACAAGTGCGACGCGTTTTTCGGGCCAAAATCGGAAGAGGCCCTCGGAGTCGGTGCCGGAGCCGCCGCGTCGAGGCCGTTCCCGCGTGCAGCATTCTGCACGAACGCCTGCACTCTGCCGCGCCAGACGCGCCCCCCGTACCGTGTACATCCAACGCAAACCCAGCGCCCGCAACGGTTTGCGTAGAATCGCGCAGATGGCCCGCGCGTTGCCTTACCTTGTCGCAGCCAGCACGAGGGCGTGCTGATCTTCCCCGGCTCTCGAGCCAAACACACCGGAGCAACACACCATGAAGAACCTTCGCAGCAACAAGGGCTTCACCCTGATCGAACTGATGATCGTCGTGGTCATCATCGGCATCCTGGCCGCCATCGCCATCCCGAAGTTCAACAGCGTGTCGAAGAACGCCAAGCAGGCCGAGGCCGGCCCGGTGCTCAAGCAGATCTGCACCCTGCAGGGCACGTTCTTCCAGGAGAACGGCTCGTACGCCGCGAACATCGGCGCCCTGACCGGCTTCGACAGCCCGAACGCCAGGTACTTCGACTTCACGGTGACCGGAACCGCCGCCGCTTCGGTGGCCACCGCGGCCCCGAACGCGCTCGGCACGTCGAGCGGCCTCGTCACCGCGACCCGCGACTGCGTCACCGGCGCCGTCACGCCGTAATCGCTGCCTCACGGCACATGAACCGGGGGTCGGGTGAAGGCCCGGCCCCTGGTTCGTTTTTCATCCCTGTCCGCACCCCGCGGTGCTGATCCAATCCCGCGAAAGCCTTGGCCATGAACTCCAGACGCGGTTTCACCCTGATCGAACTGATGATCGTCGTGGTCATCATCGGGATCCTGGCCGCCATCGCCATTCCCAAGTTCACCGCGGTGTCCCAGCGCAGCAAGGAAGCGGAGGCCACGCCAATCCTGAGGCAGGTGTACACGCTTCAGCTGCGGCACTTCCAGGCCAACGGGCAGTACGCGGCCACCATCGACGAGGTGGAGGGCGGCGGCGCCAACATCGCCGACGGCAAGTACTACAGCTTTGGCGTCAACGGCGGCGCTGCCTCGTTCACCGCCTGCGCCATTCCCCTGAACGCCAGCCATGGGCTGCGCTCGTTCCG
>NZ_DASWMD010000061.1:0-66657 GCF_036399935.1 Longimicrobium sp. | reverse complement strand
ACGTCGATAGGCGGCAGGTGCAGGGCGCGTGAGCGCTACAGCCGAGCCGTACTAAGGGCCCGTGAGGCTTGACCGGTCCTATTGGCCGGTCCACATGAGCCACACACATGCGCTCTCGTAGCCGCAGAGAGCTCGATCGTCCAAGAGAAGCAAGGCTTCGCTGCCTACCCAACACCCTGGTCTACTTTTATGGCCGGTGGCTATGGCGCGGGGGATCCACCCGATCCCATCCCGAACTCGGAAGTGAAAACCCGCTGCGCGGATGGTACTGCCGGGGCCACCCGGTGGGAGAGTACGGCGCCGCCGGCCTTAATTCACGAACGCCCGCTTCGAGCATCTCGCTCGGAGCGGGCGTTTGGCGTTCTATGGCCACAGCCCCAGCTTGTCGAGGTCGGCGCGCAGCTTGAGAAGCGCCACGTCCTTCATCTTGGCCTCGAGCATCACGTCGAACGGCTCCGGGCCTACCTCGCGCAGAAAGCCCGCGAACTCCCACGGGTGCACGTAGTCGGCGTGCTGCGACAGCAGCGGGGGCGCGAGCACTTCCTTCTTGCCGCGGGTGACCGTGCGCGAATCCAGCTTCGGCGACGAGAAGTGCACCTTCGGCTGCACGCCGGCGGGCCAGGTGCGCAGGGCGGCGCGGCAGGCTTCACCCATCGGCAGGGTGCCCGGGTTCAGCAGGTGGTGCTGGTGGTCGAAGATCAGCCGCACCCCCGTCGCCTCGTGCACGCGCAGGCAGTCCTGCACGGTGTACAGCGTTTCGTCGTTCTCGATCACCAGCCGCCGCCGGCCGGCCTCGGAGAGGCGCGGATAGTTCTCGATGAACCGCCCGATCGCCGCATTCTTGTCTCCGTAGGCGCCGCCCAGGTGGAGCACCACCACGGCCTCGGGCCCCTGCTCCATCGCGTCCAGCAGCTCGGCCTGGCTGTCGACGTCCCAGATCCCCTTGTCGCTGATGGCCGGGTCGAGCGCCGACAGCAGCACGTACTGCGAGGGGTGCAGCGACAGGCGGATGCCGCGCTCGCGGGCCGTGCGGCCCAGCTCGGCGAGCTCGTCGCGGCATTCCGGGATCTGGCCGTGGAACCGGGGCAGGTCGGGATGCGTGCAGTAGGGCACGAAGTCCGACGAGATGCGGTACATCCGGATGTCGGCCTTGTCGAGGTAGTCCAGGATGTCGCGCAGGTACTGGATGGAGGTGCGCACGTGCGGATCGCTCTGCCAGCGCCGCGAATCGTTGCTCTTCATCCCCTCGCGGCCCACCACCTTCACCGCGAATCCCAGCCTGCGGGGCCACTCTCGTTTTGCCATCCACCCTCCGCTCGTCGTCCATGGGCACAACAAAGGGGGCGCGGCGCTGGTGGTGCGCCCCGCCCCCGCTCCTTCAGACTGCGTTCCGCCGCGGCGAAAACTCAGGCCTGCGGCCGCTGCACCAGCACCCACACAGTGTCGGTGCTGGCGCTGTAGAACATGGAGATCACCACGTTCTTCTGCCGCCCGTCGCGAAAGCGGAACTGGTACGGGAAGACGGTGTGCAGGTTGCGCTGCTCCAGGCCCTGGAGGAAGGCGCCATGGAACTGCTGCACCTTGGTGCACGGCGCCACCTCGTCGAAGAAGCTCTTTCCGATCGCGTCCTTCTTGTCCACGTGCGCCAGGCTGCTTTCCGCCTGGTTGAACTTGAGCACCGTGCCGTTGCGGTCCAGCTGGATCATGCCCATGGGCAGGGTGTCGAGCTCGTCCTCGGTAAGCACGTCGGCGCGCGTCAGGACGTCGTTGGTGCCTTGGGTCGCGGTTGTCTGCATCGGAATCTGCTCCTGTGATTGACGGGGCCTGCGCGCCACCCGGCTACGCTGCCGCCCGTCGGCTTCCGCCAGAAACGTACCTTGTTGTATAAGGTTTGTCAAATGCTGTCGAAGCTGCGACAGTGCCTTGGATGGAACGCCAGTTGCACATGCCGTCGCCCCCCGGTGACGCGCGATTCGTCACGAGGAGCGCGCCGATGTGGTTGCGGCACCGGGACATCGGCCTGCTCACGAGAACACGGGGGAGTTCCCAATGGCGAACGACGATCGGAATCCGACGGACCAGGAGCTGGATACCGCGGGGCTCGACAACACGCCGGGCACCGGCTCGGGACTGGGCGCCGCGCAGTCGATGTCTGCCGCGGGCGGGGACGTGAGCGGGATGAGCGGCCCCGATGCGGGCGGCCGGGACTGGAGCAGGAGCGAAGGGCAGGCGGGCTCCGACTACCTGCATGGGTCCGACGAAAGCGACCGGCCGTCGCGGCACGGCGGGATGAGCAGCTCGCCCGGCGGCTCCAGCGGCTCGGGGCCCGGCACCGGTGCCGGGGCGGACGTGGAGGAAACGCACCGGCTGGCCCGGGAAGCGACCGAGCGGCTGCGCGAAGACTTCGACAACCGTGGGGTCAGCGGGACCGGGAACTTCTGATCACGGTCCGGGAGACGGGGCGCCTTCGCCGGCTGGCGGGGGCGCCTCGTCCGTTCGTGGCCCCGGCGCGCCTGCGACGGTAGATTGCGCTCCTCATGAGCACCGCCGTTCCGCCCGCCCGGCGCGGGCCATGGATCCTCGCGGTCGACGTGGGCTCGTCGTCCGTGCGGGCGCAGTGGCTGGACGCGTCTTGCGCGCCGCTCGCGGAGGCCGCGCGCGAGCTGTACGCGTGGGACTCCACGCCGGACGGCGGGATGCAGCTGGATGCGGAGTCGCTGCTGGCCCGCTGCCTCCGCGCCATCGACCGGGCGGTGGCGGTCGGCCGGGAGGCCGGGATCGAGCCCGCCGCCGTGGCGCTCGCAACCTTCTGGCACGGCCTGGTGGGGATGGACGCCGATGGATGCCCCGTCACCCCGCTCACCGGCTGGGGCGACGGCCGCGCCCGCGCCGCGGCGGATGCGTTGCGTGCGCGGCTGGACGAGAGTGCGGTGCACCGGCGGACCGGGTGCTTCGTCCACGAGGCGTACCCGGCGGCGCGGCTGGTCTGGCTCGAGGACGCGGCGGGCGATACCTTCCCGCGCGCCGCCACCTGGGGCTCCATCGGCGAGGTGCTGGCGCTGCGGCTGTTCGGCGAGGCGCGCACGTCGGTGTCGATGGCGTCGGGTACGGGGCTGATGGACCTGCGCCGGATGCGGTGGGACGATGCCGTCGTCGACGCGGTCGGTCTCTCGCCCGAGCGCCTGCCTGTCATCAGTGACGTGCCGCTGCAGGGGCTTCGAGGGGAGTTCGCCAGCCGCTGGCCGGAGCTGGCCGCGATCCCCTGGTTCCCCGCGTTGGGCGACGGCGCGTGCGCCAGCCTGGGGATGGGCGCGGTCGGCCGCACGGTGGGGCTGACGGTCGGCACGACGGCGGCGGTGCGCGTGCTGCGCGACGATCCCGCGCCAGTAGTTCCGCCGGGGCTCTGGTGTTATCGGCTGGATGCGCGGCGCACCGTCACGGGACGTGCGACGTCGAACGCGGGGAACATCTTCGCCTGGCTGCGCCACGTACTCGCCCTCCCGCCCGCGGACGAGTTGGAGGCGCAGCTCTCGGCGATGCGGCCGGCGGCGCACGGGATGACGGTGGTTCCGCGCCTGGTCCCGGAGCGTCCGCCCCGGCCCGAGGGACCGGATTGGGCGGTGATGGCCGGGATGACGCCCGCGACGGGGCCGGTGGAGATCGCGCGGGCGTGGCTGGAAGCGGCCTCGTTCACGATGGCGGACGCCCTGGATGCGGTGGAGGCGGACGGCGACCCGGCCGCGGAGGTGGTGGCCGGCGGCGGCGCGCTGCATGCGTCGCCCGCGTGGGCCCGCATGGTGGCGGATGCGCTCGGCCGACCGGTGCGCCTGGCACCCGATCCTGAGACCACGCTCCGCGGCGCGGCGCTGGTAGCGCTTGAGCGGCTGGGGGTGATCGGGGACGCGATGGAGTTCGCGGCGGCGGACCGCGCGGGCGTGGTGCTGCAGCCGGACGCGGAGGCGCACGAGGTGTATCGCGCCGCCCGACGCCGCACCGGGCTCGACGAGGGGCCGCAGCCGAGTGCTCAGAGACTGTCATCCTGAGGCCCAGGCGCACCGTACCGGCCCGTAGCACAGCCGTCGCGGGCCGAAGGATCTAGCCTGGGGCACGTACGAGGTCGGGCGCGGCAGCGGTCACGGAAGCCGAGGCCTCGGCTGCCGTGGGGCCCTCTCCCGTCCTCGCCTAGGCTCGTCCACCCTCTCCCACAAACAGCGTGGGAGAGGGGGTACACTTCGGGGTTGGGTGCGTGGTCCGTTGCGGCGCGTGGCCCCACGCCCCGTCCGGGCGGTTGAAACCGCGGCTGGAACGTCACGAAGTCCGCCTGCGCGGACTGCACCGGACGGTTCGGCGCCGAGAGCCAGCCGAAGCGCAGTTCAGGTCTCTCCCTCCCCTGCGAAGCGGGGGACGGGGGGAGGGGGCTCTCGAGGCATGCGAGGCACCCGGTCGAACCCCGATCGAAGTTCTCCTCTCTCCCGCGCAGTTTGCGGGGGAGAGGCCGGGAGAGGGGGAACCGCGGCATGCGCCGGAGCTGGCTTGCCCTCCCCGCGAAGTAGGACCGCGTCTCGGGATTTCGTAGACGCTGCCGCGCCCGGGCTCAGTGGCGCCCCAGGCAAGATCCTTCGGCGCGCGGAGGATGCACCGTGGGCGGGTGCGGTGCGCCTGCGCCTCAGGATGACAGGTTCTCGCTCCTCTCGCGGCTTTGATGCGAGGGAGGGGCTTGGGGAGGGCACTCTCCCAATCATGGTACGATCCACCCAGACGGGACGACACATCGATGGCCAATCCGGGCGCTGACTCGCGCGAGCTGGACCAGCTCTGCATCAACACCATCCGCACGCTGTCGATGGACGCGGTGCAGGCGGCCAACTCCGGCCACCCCGGCACCCCCATGGCGCTGGCGCCGCTGGCGTACGTCATCTGGACGCGCCACCTGAAGCACAACCCCGCCGACCCGAAGTGGGTGGACCGCGACCGGTTCATCCTTTCCGCCGGGCACGCGTCCATGCTGCTGTACTCGCTGCTGTACCTGAGCGGCTACGGCCTGACGCTGGACGACCTGAAGAACTTCCGCCAGTGGGAAAGCAAGACGCCCGGCCACCCCGAGTACGGGATGACCGACGGCGTGGAGACCACCACCGGCCCGCTGGGGCAGGGCTTCGCCAACGGCGTGGGGATGGCCATGGCCGAGGCGCACGTGGCCGCGGTGCACAACCGCCCGGACCACCCCATCATCGACCACTACGTCTACGCCATCTGCAGCGACGGCGACCTGATGGAGGGCGTGGCGGCCGAGGCGGCGTCCGTCGCCGGCCACCTGAAGCTGGGCAAGCTCATCTACTTCTGGGACGACAACCGCATCACAATCGAAGGCGACACGGAGCTGGCGTTCACCGAGAACGTGGAGCAGCGCTTCGAGGCGTACGGCTGGCACACGCAGCGGGTGGAGGACGGCAACGACCTGGAGGCCATCGACGCCGCCATCCGCGCCGCCCAGGCCGATCCCCGCCCGTCAATGATCTCCGTGCGCACCATCATCGGCTTCGGGTCGCCCAACAAGGCCGGCAGCGAAAAGGCGCACGGCGAGCCGCTGGGCGCCGAGGAGATCGTCAAGACCAAGCAGAACCTGGGCTGGCCCTCCACCGAGGCGTTCCACGTGCCGCAGGAGGCGCTGGACCACATGCGCGAAGTCGGTGCGCGCGGCGTGGAGCGGCAGCGCGAGTGGCAGTCGCGCTTCGACGCCTACCGCGCGGCGCACCCCGACGCGGCCGCGGCGCTGGAGCAGGCCCTTTCGCGGACGCTGCCCGAGGGCTGGGACGCGGACCTGCCGACGTGGACCAAGGACGACAAGCCCATCGCCACGCGCGCGGCGTCGGGTAAGGCGCTGAACGCCATCGCCAAAAAGGTGAACTGGCTGATCGGCGGGTCGGCGGACCTCGCCGGCTCCAACCTCACGATGATCGAGGGCGCCGGCAGCTTTCTGCCGCCGGACTACACCGGCCGCAACCTGCACTTCGGCGTTCGCGAGCACGCCATGGGCTCGCTGATGAACGGGATGACGCTGCACGGCGGGGTGCGCGTGTACGGCGGCACCTTCCTGATCTTCAGCGAGTACATGCGTCCCCCGGTGCGCCTGGCCGCGCTGATGGAGCAGCCCGCGATCTACATCTACACGCACGACTCGGTGGGCCTGGGCGAGGACGGGCCCACGCACCAGCCCATCGAGCAGCTTCCGTCGCTGCGCACCATCCCCGGGCTGATCGACCTGCGTCCGGCGGACGCCAACGAGACGGTGGAGGCGTGGCGGTTCGCGATGGAGCACAACGAGGGGCCCGTCTTTTTCGCCCTCACCCGGCAGGCGCTGCCGCACATCGACCGCGAAACGATGGCCCCCGCGGCCGGGCTGCGCCGCGGGGCGTACGTGCTGGCGGACGCCGAGGGCGGAGACCCGCAGGCCATCCTGATCGCCAGCGGCTCGGAAGTCGCGGTCGCCCTAGAGGCGCGGGAAGCGCTGGTGGCCGACGGGATCCGCGCGCGGGTGGTGAGCATGCCCAGCTGGGCGCTGTTCGCCCAGCAGCCGAAGGAGTATCGCGACGAGGTGATTCCGCCCGCCGTAAAGGCGCGCGTGGCCATCGAGGCCGCGCACCCCATGGGCTGGCACCGCTGGGTGGGCGAGGGCGAGGTGATCGGCATCAGCCACTTCGGCGCCTCGGCCCCGGCGACTCGCGTGTTCCAGGAACTGGGCTTCAGCGCCGAGAACGTCGCGGCCAAGGCCAAGGGGCTGCTGGGGATCGGCAGCGGCCACGCGCAGGGCGCCGGCGACGCCGGGCCGACGGCGCACGGAACCGATGAGAAGAGTGCGTGAGTGCGGAAGTGCGTGAGTGCGGAAGTCGCTTCCATGCACGGCAGCCGACGGTGGCATCCAGGGCGGTGCCGTTCACTCCCGCACTAACGCACTAACGCACTGACGCACTTTCAAGAGAGCGAGACCATACCATGGCCGAGACCAAGCATCCGACCGACGCGGTGCGCAACGAGGGGAATCCGCTGCACGAGCTTCACGCGCTGGGGCAGAGCGTGTGGCTGGACTACATCCGCCGCGGCATCCTGGACAACGGCGAGCTGGAGGAGATGATCCGCCGCTACGACCTGCGCGGCGTGACCTCCAATCCCTCCATCTTCGAGCAGGCCATCGGCGACAGCACCGACTACGACGACGCCGTGGGCGAGCTGGCGGCGTCGCAGGCGGGTGCGTCGGCCGCGTACGAGTCGCTGGCGGTGGAGGACATCCGCCGCGCCTGCGACCTGTTCCGCGGCGTGTACGACCGCGCCGAGGGCCACGACGGCTTCGTTTCGCTGGAGGTGTCGCCCGAGCTGGCGCACGACACGCGGGGCACGCTGGACGAGGCGCGGCGCCTGCGCGAAGCGGTGGACCGGCCCAACCTGATGATCAAGGTGCCGGGCACCGAGGCGGGCATCCCCGCCATCGAGCAACTGCTGGCCGACGGCTTCAACGTGAACATCACCCTGCTGTTCTCGGTGAAGAACTACGAGCAGGTGATGGAGGCGTACCTGCGCGGGCTGGAGCGCCGGCTGCAGGCCGGGGAGCCGCTGGATCGCGTGGCGTCGGTCGCATCGTTCTTCGTTTCGCGCGTGGACTCGGCGGTGGACGCGCAGCTGGAGAAGCTTGCGTGCTCGGCCGCGGACGACGGGCAGGCGGCGCTCGCCCGGGCGATGTCGGGAAAGGCGGCCGTGGCGAACGCCAAGCTGGCGTACGAGCGCTTCGCCCAGGTGTTTTCTGGCGAGCGGTGGGAGCGGCTGGCCTCCGCCGGTGCCCGGGTGCAGCGGCCGCTGTGGGCCAGCACCTCCACCAAGAGCCCGGCGTACCGCGACGTGATCTACGTGGAGGAGCTGATCGGGCCGCACACGGTGAACACCATGCCGCTGAACACGGTGGAGGCCTTCGCGGACCACGGGGTGGCGCGCCGCACGGTGGACCAGGACGTGGAGGCGTCCCACCAGGACCTGCGCACGCTAGCGGACCTGGGCATCGACATGGACGCCGTGACCGACCAGCTGCAGCGCGAGGGCGTCGACAAGTTCATCAAGTCGTTCCGCGAGCTGATCGGCTCGGTGGAAAGCAAGCTGGCGCGCGTGGCCCAGGGCGCCTGATTCCGCCAGCCCGGATGTTGGAGCTCCCCGGCCGTTCGCGGCCGGGGAGCTTTTTCGCGTGCGGCTTCTACTTCATGTGAGGGGCACCTGCGGCCATTCCGAAAGGTGACGGCTCGTGTCACCTGGCACGACCGGTAAAACTGTGGCTCGCGTGCCGCAATTTGTACCAAGGATGACCCACCAGCGGTAGCCTGACGAGCCGTCAAGGGGTAATGTAACCTATCCTTTGAGAATGATTTAGATGGAACGGCTCGTTTCGGGCCGATCGTTTTTTACCGTGGTCCAGCGGTTGCTACGTGGATGCGTCACAGATGCACCCCTTAATGCTTGGCCGGTGGCGGGTGATGGAGGCTGAACCAGAATGCAGTACCCTCCCATGTGCGACGTTCTTTCGATGTAGCCCGTTCAATACTCCCAGCCTTCGCGCCTCGCCTGCGGCCGGAACGCCGCACCGGCTCAGCGAACGGACCGTCCCGGATTCGGGTGCGGTCCGTTCGCGTCTTCCTGCGCCGCACGGTCTATCCAAACCATCCGCACCCGCCGCGCATCATAGGGTGGTCCAGGCTGCACGATGCTGCCTGTTGAGTCCCCGACTGGCCCGGAGCGTACCGATGCGCACATCCGTCCTTCTTCTCCCGATCGCTTCCGTCCTCCTCGCCACGCCGGCGCTCGCCCAGCGCTCCGCGGATGAGTGGGTGGAGCAGTGCCGCCGCAACTACCGCCAGAACAACAATCGCGTGGCGCATTGCGAGGTGCGTGAAACCCGCATCCCGGCGCGTGGCTCGCTGACGATCGACGCCGGGCAGAACGGCGGCGTGTCGGTTCGCACGCACGAGGGGCGCGACGTCGTGGTGCAGGCGCGCGTGCAGACCTGGGCCGGCAGCGAGGAGCGGGCGCGGTCGACCGCGCAGCAGATCCGCGTGAACACGGGCGCCACCATCAGCGCCAGCGGCCCGGAGATGGGGAACAACAGCGGCTGGGCCGTGAACTACGAAATCCTCGTTCCGGCGCGGACCAACCTGGACGTGCGCACGCACAACGGGCCGATCAGCGTGGAGCGCGTGTCCGGGACGATGAACCTGCGCGCCCACAACGGCCCGCTGAACCTGACGGAGCTGTCCGGAAACGTCACCGCGCGCACGCAGAACGGGCCGGTGAACGTGCGGCTGAGCGGCCGCCGCTGGACGGGCGAGCGGCTGGATGCCGAGACGGTGAACGGCCCCGTGAGCGTCCGCATGCCGGAAGGCTACGCGGCGCACCTGGAGGCTCGCACCGTGCACGGCCCGGTGAACGTTCCGCGTGCCATCCGCGCGGAGCAGCGCCGCCCGGGCGAGCGCGGCTGGCGTCCCGGCGCCAACATCAACACCGACATCAACGGCGGCGGCCCCACCATCCGCGCCGTCACCACCAACGGCCCGATCAACATCCAGGAAGGCTGACCCGCCGCGCGGGCGATAAGAAAGAGGCGCCCCTCCAGCGGGGGGCGCCTCTTTCGTTAACGCGGCTCGTCTCCGGCGGGGCCGGGGAACTCGAACTCGAACACCATCCCGCAGCGATTGCACAGGAATGAGCGGTCCCACCTGCGGACGGCGTCCTCCCACTGTTCCCGCCGGTCGCGGTACCGGCGGGCCAGCAGCCACGCCGCGACCAGCACCAGCAGCCCGGTCAGCGGCCGCGCCACGGCCAGCATCCGCGCGCTTGCCAGGTGTGGAGCGACGTGGTTCAGGAAGATGCTCAGCATGTACAGCAGAAAGACGGCGAACGCGATCATCCCCCACCGGGGCGGGGCCGGAGGCCCGAGCGACCGGGCGAGCTCCGACTGGATGGTCCCGTGCGAGGAGATCCGCCGGTCCTGGGCCCAGAGCGGGGCGCCGCTGAAGATGGCGAGCCCCGTGGGTGTGCTCTCGCTCTCGATGTGGATGTGAGAGCTGCCCTCCGCGCGCACCAGGTCCAGGTCGCGCACGTTCTCGGTGCCGCAGCGCGGACACTTCAACTCGGAATTCAACGAAACGCTCCCGTTCAGGCGCCGGATCGCGATCGCCTTTCGGCCCGGGCGCATGCCCCTGTCGGCACGGCGGTTCCATCGGAACGTACATCGCGCGGATGCCGGCCGGCAACGTCGCACGCGGTCTGCCGGGCCGGGACTTGCAGCGGGGGGCGCGACGAAGATCGATCCACGACAACGGGACAGCGGGAGGGCGGATGCGGCTGGGGATGGTGGGGCTCGGAAAGATGGGCGGCAACATGGCGCAGCGGCTGACGCGCGGCGGGCACGAGCTGGTGGTGTTCGACCGCGACCCCGCGGTCACCCGCGCCGTGGCCGAGGCTTCGGGCGCAAAGTCCGCGGCGTCGCTGCAGGAGCTGGTGGCCGCGCTGGAGCCGCCGCGGGCCGTGTGGGTGATGGTGCCCGCCGGCCCGCCGACGGAGCAGGTGCTGAGCGACCTGGCGGACATCTGCGGCCCCGGCGACGTGCTGATCGACGGCGGCAACAGCAACTACAACGACAGCAAGCGCCGCGCGGCCGAGCTGGAAACGCGCGGGCTGCGGCTGATGGACGCCGGCACCAGCGGCGGCATCTGGGGGCTGGAGAACGGCTACTGCCTAATGGTGGGCGGCGCGCCCGAGGCCGCGGCGGTGTGCGAGCCCGTGTTCCGCACCCTCGCCCCGGAGGGCGGCTACGCGCACGTGGGCCCCAGCGGGTCTGGCCACTTCGCCAAGATGGTGCACAACGGCATCGAGTACGGCCTGCTGCAGGCGTACGCCGAGGGCTTCGAGATCCTCCACAAGTCCGGCTTCGAGTACGACCTGGAGGGGGTCGCCTCGCTGTGGAACCACGGCAGCGTCGTCCGCTCGTGGCTGCTGGAGCTGCTGGAGCGGGCGTACGCCGAAGAGGGCCCGGCGCTGGAGCGCATCAAGGACTGGGTGGCGGATTCGGGCGAGGGGCGGTGGACCGTGGAAACCGCGATGGCGCTGGACGTGCCCGCGCCCGTCATCACCCTGTCGCTGCTGGCGCGCTTCCGCTCGCGCCAGGAGCAGTCGTACTCGGCGCAGGTGGTCGCGGCGCTGCGCAACCAGTTCGGCGGCCATTCCATCAAGACGACGGACGGGGCGGGGGGCGCGTGAGCGACGCGGCCACGGACGACGGCCGGCCGGACCTGGGCGACGTTCCCGCCGCGCCGCCCGCGGGCGAAACGCCGCTGCGCACGCCCATGACCGAGGCGGGCGCCCGGGTGCGCACGCCCGACCCGCTGGCGCTGGTGATCTTCGGCGCCACGGGCGACCTGACGCGCCGCAAGCTGATGCCCGCGCTCTGGGCCCTGCGCGCCGACGGGCTGCTGCCCGAGGGCTTCGCCATCGTCGGCAACTCGCGCGAGGAGATCGGCGAGGGCGACTTCCGCGAGCGGATGCGGGGCGCGCTGGCGGAGTTCGACGAGGAGCCCGGCGCCGACGACTGGGCCGGGTTCTCGCGCCGCATCCGCTACGTGCACGGATCGACGGACGACCCCGGGACGTTCAACCGGCTGAAGCAGGTGCTGGACGAGGTGGAGCGCGACTGCGGCACGCAGGGGAACCGCATGTTCTACCTGGCGCTCCCGCCGTCCGTCATCGCCCAGACGGCGCAGGGGCTGGGGCGGGCCGGGCTGGTGACCGGCGCGAAGGACCCGGCGTGGACGCGGATCATCGTCGAGAAGCCGTTCGGGCGCGACCTGGAAAGCGCGCGGGGGCTGAACGCGAGCCTGCTGGAGGTGTTCCGCGAGCGGCAGATCTTCCGCATCGACCACTACCTGGGAAAGGAAACGCTGCAGAACCTGCTGGTGTTCCGGTTCGCGAACACCATCTGGGAGCCGCTGTGGAGCCGCAACTACGTGGACCACGTGCAGATCACCGTGGCCGAGAGCGTGGGCGTGGAGGGCCGCGCCGGCTACTACGATCGCAGCGGCGCGCTGCGCGACATGATCCAGAGCCACCTGCTGCAGATCCTCACGCTCGTGGCGATGGAGCCGCCGGCCTCGTACGACGCCGATTCCATCCGCAACGAAAAGGTGAAGGTGCTGCAGTCCATTCCCCTGCTGCAGGGCGACGACATCGGGCGCTGGGCGGTGCGTGGCCGATACGGCGCGTCGGGGAAGGGCGGCGAGGACGATCGCGGCTATCGGGACGAGGCGAACGTGCCCGAGGGATCGCGGACCGAAACGTACGCGGCGGTGCGGCTGACGGTGGACAACTGGCGGTGGGAGGGCGTGCCTTTCTACCTGCGGACGGGCAAGAAGCTGGCGGGGAAGCAGAGCGAGGTGGTGATCCGCTTTCGGCCGGCGCCGCACCCCATCCGCGACCTGGTGCACTGCGATTCGCCCGCGCCCAACGCACTGGTGCTGCACATTCAGCCCGACGAGGGGATGTCGCTCTTCTTCGAGGCGAAGGAGCCGGGCATCCGAGGGCCGCTGCGGGCGGTGTCGATGGACTTCGACTACAACCGCGCGTTCGGCGTGGAATCTCCCGAGGCGTACCAGCGGCTGCTGCTGGATGCCATGCTGGGCGACGCCACGCTGTTCGCCAGGCGCGACGAGGTGGAGGCGGCGTGGACCCTGGTGACGCCCATCCTGGAAGCATGGGAGCGCGGGGGCGAGCCTGAGGAGTATCCGGCGGAGTCGTGGGGCCCGCGCTGTGCCGACGAGCTGCTGGCGCAGGAGGGGCGCAGCTGGCACCAGCCGACGGGGTAGGGAGTAGGGAACGTGGTACCTGGGGAGCAGACGAACGTTACGAAGCGCACCTTGTCATCCCGATGGAGCGGCCACGGGGAGCCTGGCCCAAACGCCGTTCCAGGCAGCGACTGAGGGATCCGCCACACACGTTCCGAAGCGCGCGGAGTATCGGCGCGGCCCAGGCCCGATGAGCGGGTGAACCCGCCGCTCGGAAAGCGGTAAGCCCCGACACCGGCCGCTTGCGCGTCCGGTTCGGGGCTTCAACCACACGCGTTTGATAGGTGTGGTGCGCGTCGGTTGTCGGGCGCTCTACGAAGGCTCGACCGGGTGGTTGCCGGCCTTGAGGGCTGCGCGGAGGGCCGTGGCGGTGATCTCCATCTGGCCGAAGATGCGCGCCGGGACGCCCATGGGCGATTGCAGCACCCCCAGCAGCAGCTCGCCCGCGCCCACCTGGTGAAGGCCGGCGGCGCGGGCTTCGCGCATGGCGAACTCGATCGCGCCCTTCACGTCGTCCGCGTAGGGGAGCACGGGCGCGCGCAGGCCCCAGGCGCGCGGCGGCGAAGCGTGCTCCATCCGTCGGCGCACCATCGCGGGTTCGTGCCCCAGGCGCTCGAATGCGCGCGCCGCCAGGCCCGACGGATCGGCCATCAGCGCGTAGAGCAGGTGCTCGGCGTGGACGGCGCCCACGTTGGCCTTCTGCGCCTCGGCCGTCGCGTTGCCGAGCGCGTCGCGCGCCGCCTCGTCGAACGGCAGGTCGGGCGGGCGGGGCGGGGGAACCTTGGGACCGCGGCGAAAGAGCACGCGCAACCTCCGATTCAGGATCGTGCATCAGCGCCCGGAGATGCTCCCGGGCCAGGCCGGAACGTAAGCAACGGAATCCATCGTGTCCACGCAGCCGCCATCCGCCGAGGTCGTTCACCCCGGCACCTCCCGCATCGAAGTCTACGCCGACGCGCAGACCGCTTCCCGCGCATCCGCGGAGAGTTTCGCGCGCCACGCCGTGGAGGCCGTGCAGGCGCGCGGCCGGTTCAGCGTGGCCCTTTCGGGCGGGAGCGCGCCGGAGCAGTCGTACCGCATGCTGGGCGACGAGCCGTTCCGGTCGATGATCCCGTGGGAGGGCGTGCACCTGTTCTGGGGCGACGACCGCTGCGTTACTCCGGGCCATCCACGCAGCAACTTCCGGATGGCCAACGCGGCCTTCATCACCCGCGTGCCCATCCCACCACGGAACGTGCACCGCATGCCGGGAGAGCTTCCGCCCCGCGAGGGTGCCGCGAGGTATGCGGCGGAGTTGGAGGCGTTCTTTGGGCCGGGAGTGCCGCGGTTCGACCTCGTTCACCTGGGGATCGGCCCGGACGGGCACACGGCCTCGCTCTTTCCCTTCGACGACCTGCTGCGCGATGGCGAGCGCACCGTCGGCTGGGCGCTGCACCGGCCGCTCGGGGAGTGGCGGCTCACGTTCACCGTCCCCGTGCTGAACGCGGCCCGGCGCGTGGAGATGCTCGCACTTGGGGCGGGCAAGGCGTCCATCGTCCGGTCGGCCCTGGAAGGGCCGATCGATCCGTACCGCATCCCCGCGCAGCTGGTCCGCCCGTCGGGGGAGATGGTGTGGATGGTGGATCGCGGCGCGGGCAAGGAGCTGGCGGGCGGGTGAGATTGGCGTGGGGCCCCGGCCCTGCTGGGGCGACTGAAGTCGCGGCAACAACGGCCCAAAGTCCGCCTTCGCGGACTGCACGCGCAGTCGAGTGCGTGAGGCCAGCCGGAGCGCGATCGAATTCTCCCTTTCCCCCGCTTGCGGGGGAGAGGGCCGGGGAGAGAGGGCCGCCAGGGCATGCGCCGAGTACCGTCGAAACGCACCGCCCTCGCCCGCGTTCCCGCCGAGTGCACGACGCCAGCCGAAGCGCAATCGAATTCTCCTCTCCCCCATGGGGTTTATGGGGGAGAGGCCGGGAGAGGGGGGCGTCCGCGGCATTCTCCACAACCCGCCCCCCTCACCCGAATTTCTCCCCTCTCCGCACAGCAGTACCGTGCGGGGAGGGGCCGGGGGAGGGGCCGGGGGAGGGGCCCCCTCAGGCCGTCACCTTCCGCACGACATGGAGCCGGGGCCACATCCGCCGCACCAGCGTCCCCAGCCCCAGCAGCCCCGCCACACGCCACGCCGCGAGCAGCAGCACCTGCATCAGGATGATCCTGCCGTCGAAGTGCACCGACGCGATGCCGGCCAGGATCAGGTTCACGTTGATGCCGATCGCGATGATGGCGGCCGGCACCAGGAGCACGCCCGAAAAGAACGAGACCGCCACCGCCACCTCGGCCAGGGGAATCAGGACCGAGAGCAGGCCGTCGGCACCCGTGTCCACCATCAGCCGGGCGACGTGCGTGTAGAAGTCCAGCGGCGTCTGCGTCTGCCCCTCGGCGACGGCCGTCAGCAGGGGGCGCAGCGGATTGCTCGTCAGCCATCCCGCCCGGATCTTTCCCAGCCCGAAGGTCATCCACACCAGCCCCAGGTACATCCGCAGCGCCAGCCACAGGGGCGACGAGAACCGGCTGCGGAACGGCCACGTCAAAAGGCGAAAGCGCCGGAGCGCGTGCGTGCTCATGGTGAATCTCCCGTCCAAGGTCGAAGGTGTCCGTCAACCTGCTGACAAGATGGTCCCCACACAGGGCCGCGGCGATGCGGAGAACTCCGCGACCGCACGCGCGGAGCCGCCCCACGCCGCCCACGTGGACGCGGGGGATTTCCCTTCACGCGGGGACGGAAAAGCGGAGGGGCCCGGCGATTCGGCGGTCGGCGCCGCTCCAAGGCGGACAGGGCGGACGGTCCGCGCGCGCTGCTTGCATGGCCACTCCAGCAGCAGAGACACACTTCATGGAGTTGCCACAAGCGATGCAGAAGGACGCCCCACCCCGCGAGCTCGGGATCCTGTTCGAACGGAATCCCGTGCCCATGCTGGTCGCGGACATCGAAACGCTGGACATCGTCGAGGCCAACCAGGCGGCGCTCCGCCAGTACGGGTACTCGCGCGACGAGTTCCTGGGGATGAACCTGGCCCAGATCCGCCCCGCCGAAGACGTTCCGCTGCTGGCTCAGGCGTTCGCGCGCTCGGGCGGCGGCGTGATGGCGCGGGGCGCGTTTCGCCACACGCGGCGCGACGGCAGCGTGCTGGACGTGGAGGTGAGCACCGAGGACCTGGTGTTCGATGGGCGGCCGTCGCGGCTGATCGTGGCGGTGGACGTCACCGCCCGGAAGCAGGCCGCCCACCGCTTGGAGCGGCTGCAGTCCGTCACCGCCGCCCTCTCGCAGGCGTGGACCACGGAGCAGGTGGCCGAGGCGGTGGTCGGGCGCGGAGTAGACGCCTTGGGCGCGCGCTCCGGCGCCCTGGCCATGCTGGGCGCGGACGGCGATCTGCACCTGGTGAAGGGGATCGGCTATCCGCGGGAGGCGCTGGAACGGTACCGCAGGATCCCGCTCGACACGCCCTTCCCGCTCTCCGATGCCGTGCGCGACGGAGAGCCCATCTTCCTGGCCGGCGCCGAGGAGCGGGCCGCCCGCTACCCTCACCTGGCGGAGCTGCGGCAGACGAACGGGCAGGGGCCCATGGCGGCCGTGCCCCTGCTTCACGACGGGCGCACGGTGGGCGTGCTGGGACTGAACTTTCCCGACGGCGCCGCGCTGGGCGATGACGAGCGGGCGTTCATCGGCACGCTGGCGCAGCAGTGCTCCCAGGCGCTGGCGCGGGTGCAGGCGCACGAGGCCGCCGAAATGGAGCGGCGCCGCCTGGCCGCCGTGCTCGATGCCATTCCCATCGGCGTGTGGATCGCCGACGCCGCGGGGGCGGTCACGCACGTCAACGAGGCGGCGGGCGGCATCTTCGGCGAGGCGCCGCTGAGCCCCGGCATCGACGCGTACGGCGACTACCGCGGCTGGTGGCCGGAGACGGGGCTCCCCGTTCAGCCGCGGGAGTGGGCGCTGGCGCGTGCCATCACCCAGGGCGAGGTGACCGTAGGCGAGCTGCTGGAGATCGAGCGGGCGGACGGGTCGCGCGGCTTCATCCTGAACTCCGCGGCCCCCATCCGCGACGGGGGCGGCGAGCTGGTGGGCGGCGTGGTGACGGCGCTGGACGTCACCGGGCGCATCCGCGCCGAGGCCGAGCGCGACCAGGCGCTGGCCCTGGCGGAGACGGCGCGCGACCGGCTGCGGCGCATCTTTCAGCAGGCGCCGGTGGCCATCGCCACGACGCGTGGGGCGGACCACGTGGTCGAGACGGTGAACCCCGCGTACCTGCCGCTGCTGGGCGCCGGGCACCGGGCCGAGGAGCTGCTGGGGCGCCCGGTTCGCGAGGCCCTTCCCGAGTTCGAGGGACAGGGCTTCTTCGAGCTCCTGGACGAGGTGTACCGCACAGCGCAGCCGTTCATCGGCACGGAGGTGGCGGCGCGCGTGGACCGGGGCGGGGGCACCCTGGACGAGGTGTTCTACAACTTCGTCTACCAGCCGCTGGTGGACGCGGCGGGGCAGGTGGAGGGGCTGTGCGCGGTGGCGGTGGACGTAACGGCGCTGGTGCGTGCCCGGCAGGCGGCCGAGGACGCCAACCGCGCCAAGAGCGACTTCCTGGCCAGCATGAGCCACGAGCTGCGCACGCCGCTGAACGCCATCGGCGGGTACGTGGAGCTGATCCAGCTGGGGCTGCGCGGACCCGTCACCGACACGCAGCAGCACGACCTGGAGCGCATCCAGCGCAGCCAGCGGCACCTGCTTTCGCTGGTGAACGACGTGCTGAACTTCGCGCGGCTGGAGGCGGGGGCGGTGCGGTTCCAGCTGGAGGACGTTCCCGTGACGCGGGCCTTGGCCGAGGTGGACGACTACGTGGCCCCGCAGGTGCGCGCCCGCGGCGTGCGCTACTCGCGCGACGGCGGCCGCCCCGGGCTGGCCGTGCGCGCGGATGCCGAAAAACTGAAGCAGGTGCTGCTGAACCTGCTGACCAACGCCCTGAAGTTCACCCCCGCGGACGGCGAGATCGAGGTGCGCTGCGCCGCCAGCGAGGGGAGCGCCGCCATCCGGGTGCGCGACACGGGCTGCGGCATCGCGGCCGAGAAGCTGCCGTTCATCTTCGACCCGTTCGTGCAGGCGGGACGCGCGCTCCACCGGCCGCAGGAGGGGGTTGGGCTGGGGCTGGCGATCAGCCGCGACCTGGCGCGTGGCATGGGCGGCGAGCTGGCGGTGGAGAGCGTGGAAGGCCGGGGCTCCACCTTCATCCTCACCCTGCCGCTCGCCCCCTCCGCCGCCGCTCCAGTAGACGTGTCCGTGGCCCCCGGTATGCAGCAAGCCTTGATGGAGTAAAAGCTGGCCCCGGCGGACGAACGCAACCATGAGGAGGCACCGATGGCCACTCGCCTGATCGTCCGCTGGAGCATGCCCCTGTGCGCGGCGGTGCTGCTGGGCGGGTGCGGGGCGCGTTCGGCGGCGCCTTCCACCGAGCCGGAGCCGGAGGACGAGGTAGACATCGGCTACGGGACGGTTCCCGCCAGCCGGGTGACGGGGGCGGTGAGCTCGGTGCACGGGCGCGACCTGCGCAACCAGCCGGTGTCGCGCGTGGAAGAGATGCTGCGGGGGCGCGTGCCCGGGGTGCAGGTCACGCGGACGGGAGACGGCGGCTACCTGGTGCGCATCCGCGGTGCCGGCAACTTCGGGGCGGGCGGGGAGCCGCTGTTCGTGGTCGACGGCACGCCCGTGCATGCCCTGCGTCCCGGGAGCGCGCTGGAAGGCATCATGCCGCGGGACGTGGTTCGCATCGACGTGCTGCGCGATGCGGCCTCCGCCGCCTCGTACGGCGTCCGCGGGATGAACGGGGTGATCCTCATCACCACGCGCCGCCCCGGCTGAAAAGAACGGGTTTCACGCAGAGGACGCAGAGAAAAGGGAGAGGACGCAGAGGGGGCGGAGACGCCGCGATCCCTCTGCGTCCTCTCTGTTCTCTCTGCGCCCTCTGCGTGATGGTTTTTTGTCAGAGGCTCGCCGCGATAGCCCGCCCCGCGGTGCGGCCCGAGAAGATGCAGCCGCGCAGGAAGGTGCCTTCCAGCGCGCGGTACCCGTGCATTCCGCCGCCGCCGAAGCCCGCCGCCTCGCCCGCCGCATACAAACCGGGAAGCACCTGGCCGTCGGGCCGCAGCACGCGTGCGGACAGGTCGGTGTGCAGCCCGCCCAGCGTCTTGCGGGTGAGAATGCTCAGGCGCACCGCGATCAGCGGGCCCGCCGCGGGGTCCAGCAGCCGGTGCGGCTTCGCCACGCGGATCAGCTTGTCGCCCAGATAGTTGCGCGCGCCGCGGATGGCCGTGATCTGCGCGTCCTTTCCGAACGGATTCTCCAGCTGCCCGTCGCGCGCCACGATCTCCGCCTCCAGCGCCGTCAGGTCGATCAGCGGCTCGCCGGTAAGGGCGTTCATCCCGCGCACCAGCTCGGGGAGCGTGCGCTGCACCACGAAATCCACTCCGTTCTTCTTGAACGCCTCCACCGGCCCCGGCGCGCCCGGAAGCACGCGGCCCAGCACCTGTCGCACGCTCTTTCCCGTGAGGTCGGGGTTCTGCTCCGAGCCGGATAGCGCGAACTCCTTTTCGATGATGCGCTGCGTGAGCACGAACCAGGTGTGGTCGTATCCCGTCTTCGCGATGTGCTCCAGCGTGCCCAGCGTGTCGAACCCGGGAAAGAGGGGCGGAGGCAGGCGCCGGCCGCGCGCGTCTACCCACAGCGACGACGGGCCGGGAAGGATGCGGATGCCGTGCATCGGCCAGATGGGTGCCCAGTTGTGCAGCCCCTCCGTGTAGTGCCACATGCGGTCGGGGTTGATGATGGCGCCGCCCGCCTCCTGCGCGATGCCCAGCATGCGCCCGTCCACGTGCGCGGGCACCCCCGAGATCATCCGCGCCGGCGCGGGGCCCAGCCGCGGCGGCCAGTTCCTGCGCACCATCTCGTGGTTGCCGCCGATGCCGCCGGAGGTGACGATCACCGCCTGCGCGCGAAAGGCGAACTGGCCCACCGCCGTCCGCGAGCTGGGCCGTCCCCGCTCCACCGCGCTGGGCTCCAGCACCGTGCCGTGCACGCCATCCACCACGCCGTTCGTCAGCGTCAGCCCGTCCACCTGATGGCGGAAGGCGAAGGTGACCAGTCCCCGCGTCTCCGCGTTGCGCACCCGCTGGATGAAGGGCTCCACCACGGCCGGGCCCGTGCCCCAGGTCACGTGGAAGCGCGGCACCGAGTTGCCGTGGCCGATGGCGCCATAGCCGCCACGCTCCGCCCACCCCACCACGGGAAAGAACCGCAGCCCGCGCTCCCACAGCCACGCCCGCTTCTCCCCCGCGGCAAAGTCCACGTACGCCTCGGCCCACTTCCGGGGCCAGTGGTCTTCCTCCCGGTCGAAGCCCGCGGTGCCCATCCAGTCCCTCAGCGCCAGCTCGCGCGAGTCCCTGATCTTCATCCGCCGCTGCTCGGGGCTGTCGACCAGGAACAGCCCGCCGAACGACCAGAACGCCTGACCGCCCAGCGATGCCTCGGGCTCCTGCTCCACGACGATCACGCTGCGCCCCGCCTCCGCCAGCTCGGCGGCGGCGACGAGCCCGGCCAGCCCGGCCCCCACGATGATCACGTCGGCTTCGTGCGTCATTGCTTCGTCTGGCGGGATGTGGAGGGGAGGGTCGGGTAGCGGATCCGCGAACAGCATACGCGCCGAAGCGCCCGACTGCAAAATGCTGCCTGCCGGGGAGGGATTTGCGAAAACCGTCGTCTTGGCGTACAGTGATGCGCGCCGAGCGCAGCCCCGCCCCGTCCCCGTCCCGGATTTCGTGGAACCGCCCCAGGCCCCGCAGGTCCTGTACGATGACCAGGCGGCCCGCTTCGACGAGCGCGCCGGGCTTCCCGCGCACGCCGCCGAATCCATCGCCGCGTCCCTGGCCGAAATCGTCGGAATCGCCGCAGGTCAGCGATGGCTGGAAGTGGGCGCGGGAACGGGGAGCCTGAGCCTGCCGCTGCTGCGCCGCCCCATCCGCTACGTGGGATTCGACCGCTCCCCCGCCATGCTCGGCGTTTTCCGCCAGCACGCGGCGGAGGCCGGGCTGCACCCGGAGCTTCACGTGGCGGACGGGAACGGGCCCTGGCCCGCGGGTGACGGCGCGGTGGAGGTGGTCTTCGCCGCGCGGGCGCTGCATCACGTGGATACGGCGCACGCGGTGGCCGAGACGCGGCGGGTGCTCGCGCCCGGCGGATGGCTGGCCGTGGGCCGCGTGCGCCGGCCGCCGGACTCGCCGCGCTCCGTGCTGCGCCGCAGGATGCGCCAGCTGCTGCGGGACGAGGGATACGCCGGCCGCAGCGGCGAGCGCCACGCCGAGGCCGTGTTCGACGCGCTGGAAGCCATCGGGGCCGCGCGGCATCCGCCCCGGGAGGCGGCGCGGTGGACCACCATGCACAGCCCCGCGGATTCGCTCGCCTCGTGGCGGGAGAAGGCGGGGCTCGCCGGGCTGGAACTGCCTGCCGCCATCAAGGAGCGCGTCCTCGCCGCGCTCCGCGACTGGGCGCTTGCCGAGTTCGGCGACCTGCATCGGCCGCTGCCGCAGGACGAATCGTTCGAGATCCAAGCCATCCGTATCTGAAATCCCCCGCCCGCCGCGGACCCTCCGCCGGCGCCGGAATCCAATCCCCCGCTCCTCCATCCATGCAAGCCGAACTGCTGACCGCGCTGGGCCAGTCGCTGGTGACCGGCAACCTTACGGACGCCGAGCTGCTGGCGCGCACCGCCCCCCATCCCCTGGTGCAGATCCTTCCCGATGCCAACGTGGTGAAGGTGGGCGGGCAGAGCTTCATCGACCGCGGGCGCGCCGCCGTCTTTCCCCTGATCGATGAGATCGTGGCCAACCTGGGCCGCCACAAGATGATCATCGGCACGGGGGCGGGCACCCGCGCGCGGCATGCCTACAGCGTGGGCATCGACCTGGGGATGCCCACCGGCGTGCTGAGCGTGCTGGGCACCTTCGTGAGCATGCAGAACGCGCGCATGCTGCACTACCTGCTGGCCAAGCACGGCATTCCCTTCATCGAGCCCGTGCAGTTTCCCCAGCTTCCGCTGTACCTGGAAGAGCGCGGCGCCTGCATCTTCTTCGGCATGCCGCCCTACACCTTCTGGCAGCAGAACCCCGCCGTCGGGCGCATCCCCCCGCATCGAACCGACACCGGCTGCTACCTGGTGAGCGAGGTGTTCGGCACCAGGTCCATGATCTTCGTCAAGGACGAGGACGGGCTGTACACGGCCGACCCCAAGAAGGACAAGGGTGCCAAGTTCATCCCCCGCATCACCCTGGGCGAGCTGAAGGAGATGGACCTGGACGACGTGGTGGTGGAGCGCGCCGTCCTTGAACTGATGGAGCACGCCGAGAACCGCCGATCGATTCGCATCATCAACGGGCTCGTTCCCGGCAACCTCACCCGCGCGCTCGAGGGCGAAGACGTGGGCACGCTGATCACCGCCGATTGACCCCTCATTCGCCCTCCACTGAATCCATCTCCATGTCCGATACGACGACCGACCGGCGTCACCACGTGACGTCCAGCCTGATGAGGGAAAGCCTGGTGGACCGGGGCGTGATGGCCGGCACCGAGGCGCCCGTGGTGCGCATGCTTCCCAACGTGCACGTGGTGAAGGTGGGTGGCCGCTCCGTGCTGGATGCCGGGCGCGCCGTCACCTATCCCGTGGTGGAGGTGCTTGCCGAGCTGCTGAAGACGGAGCGGCTGATCCTGGGCGTGGGCGGCGGAGTCCGGAGCCGTCACGTCTTTTCCATCGGCCTGGACCTGGGGCTGCCCACCGGCGTGCTGGCCCAGGTGTCCGTGGCCGACGCGCTGGGGAACGCGCACATCCTGGGCACGCTGCTGGCGCCCTACGGCGTGGTCGCCATCCCGCCGGAGATTTTCGGCCACCTGCTGCCGCTGTTCATCCACTCGGCGCCGGGGGTGATCTTCAACGGCGTGCCGCCCTACTCCATCTGGGAGCACCCGCCGCACATCGGCCGCATTCCCCCGCACCGTACGGACGCCGGCTGCTTCCTCCTGGCCGAGTGCTTCGGGTGCAAGACGGTGACGCTGGTCAAGGACGTGGACGGCCTGTACGATGACGATCCCAAGGAGAACCCGGGTGCCTCGTTCATCGACAGCATCGGCGCGCGCGAGCTGAAGAAGCGGACCCTGCGGACGCTTCCGTTCGACGAGGTGCTGCCGGACCTGCTGCTCAACTGCCGCCTGGTGAAGCAGTTCCAGGTGGTGAACGGGCGCGATCCCGACCGCATCGCGGCGGCCGTGCGGGGCGAGCATGCCGGCACCATCGTCTACGCCGACTGACGCCGTCCGCGCCGACGGCGTCTCCCGCTCATTCGCGGGCGGGATCGAGGCGCTGGCCGGAGTGAGCTTCGCCCTGCCGGCGGGAACGCTGACGGCGCTCATCGGCGGCAACGGGTCCGGAAAATCTACGCTGCTGAAGCTCATCCACGGCGCACTCGTAGCGGATTCGGGCGAGTTGCGGGTGATGGGCCTCGATCCACGCCGCGACCGAGGCGCGCTCCGGCCGATCACCGGGTACGCGGGGCAGGACGTGGCGCTGGACCCCGAGATGACGGGCTGGGAAACGCTGCGCCTGTTCCACGCCCTGCGCGGCCTGCCGCGGCGCGAGCGGGACGGCTGCCTGGGGCGCGTGGTGGACGATGCGGGGCTGGAGCCGTTCGTCCAGCGCCGCGTCGGCACCTGGTCCGGCGGGGAGCGGCAGCGGCTTCACCTGGGGCTGGAAATGATGCACGGCCCGCGGCTGCTGCTGCTGGACGAGCCCACCACCAGCCTGGATCCACGCGGCCGCGCCGAGCTGTGGCGCCGCCTCGCCGCGTTCTGCGACGAGGGCAACACCGTCATCACCGCCACGCACGACCTGGCGGATGCGGGCGCCCACTGCGACCGCGTGCTCCTGCTGCATTCGGGTCGCCTGCTGGCGGACGCGTCTCCGCGGGAGTTGGTCGCGACGCACGCCCGGGCGCGCGTCGCGGTCACCTTCCAGCGGCCGGCCAGCGAGGCGGATGTCGCCGGTCTGCGGGAATCCATCGACGCCCTCCCCGAGGTCGCGGACGCCTCGGTGAACGCGTCGGGCGTTACATTCTGGCGCGCCACCCATCCCCCGATCGAGCCGTTGCTTCACCTGCTGGAGGCACGGGGGATCGCGTTCCGCGGGCTGGTGCGCGACGAGCCGGACCTGGCCGCCGCCTACTTTCGGCTGACGGGGAGCGCGCCGGGCTCTCCGCTTCGCCCGGGACGTGGCGGAGGTCGTGGAGAAGGCGGCGGTGGACGGGGCGGCGGGAGGCGCGGATGAGCGGCGTGTACGTGCTGCGGGAGACGGCGCGGCGGACGTGGAGCAAGACGCTGCGTCGGCCGGTGCCGCTGACGTTTTCGCTCGTGCAGCCGCTGTTCTGGATGCTGATCTTCGGCTTCCTCTTCCACCGCTTCACCCTGGGCCCGGCGTACGCGGGGCTCTCGTACCTGGACTTTCTGCTCCCCGGCGTCGCCGCGATGACGGTGCTGTTCGGCGCGTCGCAGGCCGGCATCGAATTGGTGCGCGACCTCCAGACCGGGTTCGCGCAGCGGATGGCGGGCGCTACCTCCCATCCCGGGTGGATGCTGGGCGGCAAGATGGCGGCGGACGTGAGCCGCCTTCTGCTGCAAGCCCTGGCGGTCGCACTGCTGGGGATGCTGCTCGGCGCGCGGCTGCGGCCCAGCGCGCCGGGGCTGGTCGTCGCCATCCTTGCCCTGGCGGCGTTCGGCGTGGCGTATGGATGCCTTTCGTGCTGGATCGCGCTGCGGACGCGGGCGCAGGAGAGCATGGCGGTGTTCGTTCACGTGGTGAACATGCCGCTGCTGTTCACCAGCACCGCACTGGTCCCCACCCGCCAGATGCCGGACTGGCTCGCGGGCGTGGCGCGCTGGAACCCGCTGACCCGCGTGGCCGACGCGCTTCGCGAAGCGCTGCTCTTCGGGCGCGTGCCCGACGCCGCGCTGCTGCTGCCGCTGATCGTCCTTGCCGCCCTGTGCTTCGCCGCCGCGCGCCACGCCATGGCCCGCGCGGCCGAAGATTGACCCTCCCATCCAGCCGATGAACCTGCGCACATCCATCACGCCCATCCTGGCCGCCCTCCTGCTCGCCGCCTGCGGAGGGAAGGCCGACGCGCCAGCGAAGGGCGACCGCGAGGTGGTGGTGTTCGCCGCCGCCAGCCTGCGCGAGGCCATGCAGGAGCTGGCGGCGAGCTTCACGAAATCGACCGGGACGCCGGTGTCGTTCAACTTCGCCGGATCGAACGACCTGGCGCACCAGATCAACGCGGCGCGCGGGATGGACCTGTTCGTCAGCGCCAGCGAGGCGTGGATGGACACGGTGCAGTCCGCGGGGCGGATCGAAGCCGGCACCCGGCGCGACCTGCTGGCCAACTCGCTGGTGATCGTGGGACACTCGCGCGCCACGTGGACGGTGGACCAGCCCTGCGCGCTCGCCACAGTCGGCTTCGAGCACATCGCGATGGGCGATCCCGATGCCGTCCCCGCCGGCACCTACGCGCGCAAGTGGATGCAGTCGGTGGACTGCGGCGGCAAGACGCTGTGGGATGGCGTGAAGGATCGCGTGGCGCCCGCGCCCGACGTGCGCGCGGCGCTGGGGCTGGTGCTGGCGGACCCCGGCGTGGTGGGCGCCGTCTATCGCACCGACCAGATGGTGTTCGCCGGGCGCACGCGCGTCCTGTTCGAGGTGAGCGGCGGGCCGCCCATCCGCTACGCGATGGCGCTCGTGGCGGACGGCGGCAGCCCCGAGGCGGGCCGCCGATTCGCCGACTTCATCGCGAGGCCCGAGGCCGCCCGCGTCTTCGCTCGCCACGGCTTCATCCCCCTCGCCGCGAAGCCGTGAGCCAGGCCATGCTGGAGGTGCTGCGCGCCACCTTCGCGTGGGCCGCCATCGCCACCCTGCTGGTGATGGTGCCGGGAACGCTCGTGGCGTACCTGCTGGCCCGCAAGGAATTCCGCGGCAAGACCGCCGTCTCCACCCTGTTCAGCCTGCCGCTGGTGCTGCCCCCCACCGCGGTGGGATACCTGCTGCTGCGGCTGTTCGCCTATGACGGGCCGCTGGGGGAGGGAACGCTGGGGCTGGACCTGGACGTGATCCTTTCGCCCCGGGCGGTGGTGATCGCCTGCGCGGTGATGGCCACGCCGCTGGTGGTGAGAACGGCGCGCGTGAGCTTCGAGGGCGTGGATCCCCGGTACGAAGAGATGGCGCGCACCCTGGGCCACGGGCGCGCCGCCACCTTCTTCCGCTTCACCCTCCCCCTCGCCCGCCGCGGGCTGATCGCCGCGCTCATCCTGGGCTTCACCCGCGCGGTGGGCGAGTTCGGCGCGACGATCATCCTGGCCGGCAACATCCCGGGCCGCACACAGACGCTGGCGACGGCCATCTTCAGCGCCCAGCAGGCCGGACGCGAGGGCGAGGCGAACGTGCTGCTGATCATCGCGCTCGTGGCGGGATTCGTGGCGGTGTACGCGGCGGAGCACCTGTCGCGCACCCACGCGGCGGCGGTCCGGCGATGACCCATCCCGTGCTTTGCGTGCACGTGACCCTGCCGCTGGACCGCTTTGGGCTGGACGTGGCGTTCGAGACGACGCACCGGGTCACCGGCATCTTCGGCGTGTCGGGATCGGGAAAGACGACGCTGCTGGAGACGGTGGCCGGCCTGCGCCGCGGCGCGCGCGGACGCATCGCGCTGAACGGCGACGTGTGGCTGGATACGGAAAAGCGCGTGCGGGTGCCGCCGGAGGGGCGGGGGATCGGGTACGTGCCGCAGGACAGCCTGCTCTTTCCCCACCTGGACGTGCTGGGCAACCTGCGGGCGGGGCACGGCCGCGCGCGGCGGGGGGCTGGGGACGTGGACGCCACGCTGGACGGCGTGGTGACGGTGCTGGGGCTGCAGCCGCTTCTCTCCCGCGCACCGTCGACGCTCTCCGGCGGCGAGCGGCAGCGGGTGGCGCTGGGGCGCGCGCTCTGCTCCGGCCCCAGGCTGCTGCTGCTGGACGAGCCGCTGGCATCGCTGGACGCGGCCCTGCGCCGCAAGGTGCTCCCCTTCCTGCGCCGCGTGCGCGACGAGTTCGCCTTGCCCATGCTGCTGGTGTCGCACGACCCGGTGGAGGTGCAGGCGCTCTGCGACGACCTCGTCGTGCTGAACGAGGGCCGCATCGTCGCACGCGGCGAGCCGCGGGCCGTGCTGACCCGGCCGGAGGTGTTTACGCTGGGCGAGGGGGAGGTCGAGGGCTTCCAGAACGTGATCCCCGCACAGGTGGTGGAGACGCGCGACGGGGTGAGCGTGGTGCGCCTGGGCGGCGCGGCCGAGGGCCCGCTGCTCACGGTGCACCGCTCCGGGCTGGCCCCGGGGAGCGCGCTCCTGGTGGGCATTCCCGCGGACGAGATCACCCTGGCGCTGCAGCCGCCCCCCGGCCTCTCCGCCCGCAACGCCGTTCCCGCGCGGGTGGAGCGGGTGCAGCAGGTGGGCGCGTCGCGCCTGGTGACCGTGCGCGTGGCCGCGGGCGCGCCGCCCCTGGTGGCCGAGGTCACCGCGGACGCCCTCGCGGACCTGCACGTAGCCCCCGGCACAGGGCTGTACCTGCTGGTAAAGGCCAGCGCGGTGACGCTGTACGAGGACGGCGCGGGCGCGGCCTGATCCGCAAGCCGGGACGAACGAAGGAGCCGCGGCGGGATCGATCCCCCCGCGGCTCCGCTTCTCTACCACCCCTCACCGCCGCCGGCGATGCCGATTCCTCCGTTCGACCTGGCCAGCCCCGCGTTCAAGGCGAACCCGTATCCCGTGTACGCGCGCCTTCGGGAAAGCGAGCCCGTGCACCGGGCGCGGCTGGGATTCCGGCGCGGGGCGTGGCTGGTGTCGCGCTACGACGATGTCGAGGCGCTGCTGAAAGACCCGCGCTTCGCCAAGAACCCGCAGAACGCGCGCAAGGAGGGCGGGGGTAGCGACGCGCCGTGGATGCCGGGCTTTCTGCGCCCGCTCACTCGCAACATGCTGGACCTGGACGCCCCCGACCACACGCGGCTGCGCGCGCTGGTCCAAAAGGCGTTTACGCCCCGGCTGGTGGAGGGGCTGCGCCCCCGCATCCACGCGCTGGCCCACGAGCTGATGGACCGCGCGGGGGGAGGGCGGATGGAACTGGTCGGCGGCTTCGCGCTGCCCATCCCGCTGACCATCATCGCCGAGCTACTGGGGGTGCCGGCGGGGGACCAGCAGCGATTCCACCGCTGGACCACGCGCATCGTGTCGGTTTCGTCGCCGGTGGACATCGTGGGCGTGCTGCCGGCCGTCCGCTCGCTGTTCCGCTATCTGCGGACGCTGTTCGACGAACGGCGAGCCGAGCCGCGCGACGACCTGATCACCGCGCTGGTGCAGGCCGAGGAGGCGGGCGACCGGTTGAGCGAGGACGAGCTGCTGGGGATGGTGTTCCTGCTGCTGGCGGCCGGCCACGAGACCACCGTGAACCTGATCGGCACGGCGGCGCTGGTGCTGGCGCAGAACCCGGGGCAGGCGGCGGAGCTGCGGGCGGACCCGTCGCGGATGAAGTCGGCGGTGGAGGAGCTGGCGCGCTATGCCAGCCCGGTGGAGCTGGCCACGGAGCGGTACGCCCGCGAAGACCTGTCGCTGTGCGGCGTGCCCATCCGCCGGGGCGAGATGGTGCTGGGGGTGATCGGCTCCGCCAACCGCGACCCCGCGCACTTCGCCGACCCCGACACGCTGGACCTGGCGCGCGACCCCAACCGCCACCTGGCGTTCGGCATGGGGGCGCACTACTGCCTGGGCGCACCGCTGGCCCGGCTGGAAACGCAGGTCGCGATCTCCGTGCTGCTGGAGCGCGCGCCCGACCTGCGCCTGGCCGTCCCCGCCGCGTCTCTCCGCTGGCGCAAGCACGCCTTTTTGCGCGGCCTGCGCGAGCTGCCGCTGGCGACGTAGGGGGCGTGCGTCAGCCCGGGTGGCGGCCGATGACGATCGGCTGGTAGAAGGGCTCGTCCAGCCGCTGGACGTCTTCGAACCCGGCCCGTCGCATCAACTCCATCAGCGTGGGGATGCCGACGGCGTAGTAGCGCGTCCTCATCACCTGCACCGACGGCGGCTGCTCGCGCGTGTCGTGGACGACGTACATGGCCAGGTCGTAGTGCTGGCCGTGGAATTCCCAGACCTGGAAGAGGATGCGGAGGCCTTCCCCGCCGGCGTGCACCACCGGTGGCCGCGACTGCACGCCGGCGCGGTCGATGGCGTCGTAGTCGCGGACGGAAACCAGGCAGGTTCCGCCGGGCGCGGTGCAGCGCCACATCTGCCCGAAGGCGGCCTCGATCTCGGCGTCGGAAAGCAGGTGGGGGATGGCGTTGTCGCAGGCGATCACCACGTCGAACTCGCGGGCGTGCACGTCGGCCAGGGCGCGCAGGTCCGCCACGGCGAAGGGAATGCCCAGGCCGCGCGCCTCCGCCTCCGTACGCGCCCGCGCCACCGCGCCCGCCGAAAGGTCGGAACCCGTGACGCGGTATCCCAGCGCCGCCAGCCCCAGGCTCTGGGTTCCCACCCCGCAGGCGGCGTCCAGCACCGTGCTTCCCGGGGCCACGCCGCGGGCGCCGAGCACGGCGTGGAGCGCCGCCGCCTGCCGGGCGATGCTGGCCTCCCAGTCGGCGTAGTTCAGGTGGTACGCCGGCGCCAGCGCGTCGTAGAAATCCGCGGCGGACACGGGGCTACGCGTCGGGAAAGCGGCCGGCAAACCGCCCGATCCACTCCGCGGCGGCTTCCTGCTGCGTGAGGTCCCGCCCCTCGTTCTCCAGTACCTCGCCCCGGTACTGCTCGATGGCGCACACCTGCTCCACCATCCGCGAACGGAACGCGTCGTTCGCGTCCAGGAACTCCACCCCCACGCAGTATCCGTCACCCTCGGGCTTGATCCACACCACCCGGGCGCGCGCCTCGAACGGGGGATCCACCGTGGGGATGCGAACCTGGATGATGGCGCCGAGCGCGTGGTGCTCGTCGGAAACGAACGAGAGCCCGCCCGTGCTGACGTTCACGCTCTTCCGCGTGGACGCGGGGCTCCCTGGCACGCAGGTCACCTCCAGCGGAACGCCCGCCGTGTGGCGGATGAAGGTCCGCCTGGGGTTGTAGCGTTCGGCGGGCGCCGCCGCATCGTCAGCCATCTTCGGTGCTCCTCGTCGCGGAAAGAAGGACGCCGCGACGATGGCAACCTGCGGGCCGCTTGGCGCGGGGGCCGTCGCGAGATACAATCCGGGGATGCCGAACGGTCCCCTGAACGCAGAGCAGTACCTGGCGGTGCGGTCGTCCGCCATCCACGGCCGCGGGGTGTACGCGCGCCGGTCGATTCCCGCGGGCACGCGCATCATCGAATACCGCGGCGAGCGCATTTCGGTGGACGAGGCCGAGGCGCGGTACCCGGACGACTTTTCGGGCCCGCACCACACCTTTCTCTTCGCGCTGGAGGACGGAACCATCATCGACGCCGCGCACCGGGGCAACCGGGCGCGGTGGATCAACCACTCCTGCAGCCCCAACTGCGAAACGGTGATCGAGGACGGGCGGATCTGGGTGGAAAGCATCCGCGGCATCGCCGCGGGCGAGGAGCTGTCGTACGACTACAACATCATCCTCGACGCGCGGCACACCGCCGCCATGAAGAAGCACTTTCCCTGCGTCTGCGGCGCGCCCGGGTGCCGCGGCACGCTGCTGGGCAAAACGCGGTAGGCAAAGGGCCCATCAACCGCGGGCCGCTGGCGTGAACGGCGCTCACTGCTGTACAATCAGGGCAAACATCCATTTAGCGAGGCGAGTGATCGTGCGAAGCAGACTCTGGTTGGGTTTCCTGGCCGCGGCGGCGGTGCTCTCCGCGTCGTGCGCGCCCAAGGCCGCCACCCCCGCCACGCGGCCCACGCCGCGTGCCGACGGCGAGGCCCCCGCGGCCGCGCCGCCCGGCGGCTCCACGGGCGGCGCATCGGCCGGGGGCGGCTCCGCGGCCCGGGGGCCGCGTCCGTACGCGCAGGTGGTGCCCCCGCGGGCGGTGACCGACACCGGCGCCATCACCGTGCACAAGGTGGACGAGCGGTGGCTGCTGGAGGTGCCGGACTCGCTCTTCCGGCGCGACTTCCTGCTGGTGGGCCGCATCGCCGCGGTGCCGGCCAACTTCGGCGCCTTCCTTCCGGCGGGCGTCAGCGTGCAGGAGCGCCTGGTCCGCTGGGAGCGGCAGGGCGACCGGGTGATCCTTCGCTCGGTGGGCGCCGAGGCCGTGGCGGCCGACTCGCTTCCCATCGCCCAGGCGGTGGCCAGCAACTACCTGGGCGCCATCCTGGCCGCCTTTCCCGTGGCGGCGTACGGGCGCGACAGCGCGGCGGTGGTGGACGTCACCGAGTTCTTCGGCGGCGACACGCCGGCGCTCAGCGGTCTCACCACGGCGCAGCGCGAGCAGTACAAGGTGCGCCGGCTGGACCCGGCGCGCAGCTTCGTCAACGCCGTGCGCAGCTACCCGCTGAACGTGGAGGTGCGCCACACGCAAACTTTCGAGGCCACGGCCCCTCCCTCGGACCGTAGCGGCGGCGCGCTGACGCTGGAGATGCGGCAGTCGCTGGTGCTGCTTCCGCGCGAGCCCATGCGCCCGCGCTTCGCGGACCCGCGGGCCGGCTTCTTCGGGGTGGAGCGCATCAACTACGGGCTCGACGAGCAGAAGGCGGCCACGGAAAGCTTCATCGCGCGGTGGCGGCTGGAGCCCGGCGATCCCGCGGCGTACGCGCGCGGCGAGCTGGTGGAGCCGGTGAAGCCCATCGTCTACTACATCGACCCGGCCACCCCGGCGCGCTGGCGGCCGTACGTGCGCATGGGCGTGGAAGACTGGAACCGCGTGTTCGAGAAGGCCGGCTTCCGCAACGCCGTCCGCGCGATGGACCCGCCCACGGACGACCCGGAGTGGGACCCGGAAGACATCCGCTACTCCGTCGTCCGCTGGTCGGCCAGCACCACGCGCAACGCGCAGGGCCCCAGCACGGTCGACCCGCGCTCGGGAGAGATCATCGAGAGCGACATCGTGTGGTACCACAACCACATGCGCAGCTACCGCAACCGGCTGATGATCGAGACGGGCGCCGCCAACCCCGCGGCCCGCAGCCTCGACATTCCCGAGGAGCTGATGGGCGAGACCATGCGCCAGGTGATCACCCACGAGGTGGGCCACGCGCTGGGGCTTCCCCACAACATGATCGCCTCGTCGTCGTTCCCGGTGGATTCGCTGCGCAGCGTGAGCTTCACGCGGCGGTACGGCGTGTCGGCCACCATCATGGACTACGCGCGCCAGAACTACATCGCGCAGCCGGGCGACGGGCTGGCCGCCAAGGACTTCATCCGGCGCCTGGGTCCGTGGGACGAGTTCATCATCGAGTGGGGCTACCGCGTGTTCCCCGACGCGCCCACGCCCGAGTCGGAACGCCCGCGGCTGGACCGGATGCTTTCCAACGCCTCCGGCCCCATGCCGTACCGCTACCTGCCGCAGTACCTGTCGGGCATCGACCCGCGCTCGCAGACGGAGGACCTGGGCAACGACCCGGTGGCCGCGACCACCTACGCCCTCGCCAACCTGCGCCGCGTGGTTCCCAACCTGCCCGCGTGGACGGCCCGCGCCGGCGAGACCGACGAAGACCTGACGGAGCTGTACCGCGAGACCGTCGGCATGTGGCGCACGTACATGGGCCACGTGGCGAACGTCATCGGCGGCGTGTTCGTGGATCCGCGCACGGCCGTGCAGCCCGGCGCCGTGTACGCGCCGGTGCCCCGCGCCCGGCAGCAGCGCGCGCTGGCGTTTCTGGCCGAGCACGCCATCGACACGCCGGAGTGGATGGCCCCTGCCGCCATCACCTCGCGCACGGGGCCGTCGCCGCTGCCGCAGGCCCAGGCCGCCATCGTACAGGCGCTGCTGGACCCGCGCCGGCTGGACCGCCTGGCGATGAGCCAGGAGATGAGCGCCTCGGCGTACCCGGTGGACGACTACCTGGCCGACCTGCGCCGCGTGGTGTGGGCGGGGCGCACGCCCGACGCCAACCTGCGCGCGGTGCACCGGGTGTACCTGGACCGCCTGGCCGCGCTGGTGAACCCGCCCGCGGCGCAGGCCGCACCCCCGGGCGGCGAGGGGCCCAGTGAGCCGCCGTCGCCGCTGCTGGCGCCGCTGAACGTGGCGCGCAGCGACCTGCCGGCGCTGGCCCGCGGGGAGCTGCGCTCCATCCGCGCGGCGGCCCAGGCCAACGTCTCGGGCGGCAGCGGAATCCAGCGCGCCCACTGGGCCGACGTGGTGGCCCGCATCGACGAGATCCTGGAGCCCACCAACCGCTGACGCGGCAACGGCACCAAGCAAGAGAATCCCCAGGCCGCGCCGCGGCCTGGGGATTCTTCTTTGATCCGACATCACGCCACAGCCTGTCATCCTGAGGCCCAGGCGCACCTCACCTGCCCGTAGCACAGCCTACGCGGGCCGAAGGATCTTGCCGAGGACACCTCTACGTTCGGGCGCGGAAGCGGTCACCGGTCCGTGGGCCTCGGCTCTGCGGGGGCGACTGAAGTCGCGGCAACGACGGCCCGAAGTCCGCCTTCGCGGACTTCATGCGGATAGCCGGGTGCGCCTCGACAGGTGAGGCGCGCCCGGCAGTGGAACGGCGGTGCCGAGGGAACGTGCGGAGATCCGGCCTACGGCGTCCGCGGCTCCGGCCGCAGCGCCCAGAGGACGTTGACGATCTGCCAACGGCCGTTCGCCCGGGCGATGTGCATGTAGTCGATCCACGTGGCGGCGTCCACTCGTACGCTCGCCGTGCCCTCGAAAATGTCGAGGATGGTGACGTCCTTCCGCTGGCGCGCGGCTGGGGTGTCGCTCCCGCCGCCCCGCCGCGTCTGCATCACCAGCTCTGAAGCGCCCATGTCGCGGATGTCACTGGCGCCGCTCTGGGGGTCGGTCCGCACCAGGCGCTTGGCCAGCTCGGGGTGTAGCGAGCGTGCCATGCGGACGTGATCGCCGGCGTACCATCCCTCGATGTAGTCCAGCGCCGTCTGGCGGATGGCGGCCGAGTCCGCCGCGGTCTGGCCGTGCGCCGGGCGAGCGGCGAGAAGAACCATTCCGGCGAGAAGAACGAGCTTGCGCATGGGATGTCAGGAGCGGGTGAGGTGGATCGCAACGCCGGCATGAAGGAAGGTGCAGCCGGAGGGCGCCGCGCGCATGTATTCCGACGTCCGTGCGCATAACAAGGTTGCCCGCCCCATGGCCCAGCCGGTCTGAATCGCGTCATCAATGCCGAGCGTCGCACACGAAGACACGGGACGACGCTATCTTCCCCCCGGATTCCTTCCGGACCCGATAGCGCCCATGAAGATGTGCAGCGGCCACGGCTTGTTACGCGTGAGCACCCATGACCTGTGACCGAAGCGCGGGGGTCCCGGACGTACGCTGCTGGAGCGGCTCGTGTGTTTGAAAACTGGGTTTAAGGTGCCCGTGGGGAAACGTGCTCCCCACGGGCGGAAGGTTGCGCAAGTTCACGCGTAAGCGCTCCGTGCGGTCGGGGCGAGGTCCAGGGACCCGGGAAGCCGCTGAGGCTCGACGTACACACCTGATCCGCTTCGGCCGACCGGACGGGAGCACGAGCCTCGAGGATCTGTTAATGGCTCAACCATCTCAGCCACACTTAGCCCACTCCCGCACGTGCATCCCGCTTGGCTCGAGAATGCGCGCGCATGCACCGGTCCCCGCGGGCACCGCAATATGGAATCACGGGCAGATATACCGTACCCGTCCGTGGGCAGAATCGTTGAATCTCAAGGAACCAAAGCCATTTTGCTTTGGGTCGAACTCAACTCCCCAGAACATGGCTCCTGCGTCGCACACGGAGACCGGGGCCGTCCGCCATTTCAGCATGTCCGTCGCTGTGGATTCTGTTCGACGCGGCTGGCGCCGCAATCGGTTCGTTGCTTCGACATGGTCGCGGTGAAAAGCGTTCACGTACACTGTCGCCGCCCATTACCCGGACAATCCCAATGCACTGGCGGTAATGCCGGAACTCCTCCACCCTGTTCGGCCGCGTTCGTGCTGAATCAGTGATCGACGGTTTGGTGCGTCTGCCCGGCCGCGCCAGTCGTTGGTCCATCGTGACTGCCAGCGTGTGAACGAGATTGGGGATTACCGCGTCTGCGGGTGCGAACCCACGGCGCCCACGCGGGGTTCATCGCGCCGCACGAGAAACGTCATAGTGGTCAGCATTGGCGACAAAAATCCCTGCGGCCGTCAGCGGATCGGTAGATTGGGCTAAATGCGAAGAGCCTTCCCGGAGGCTGTGGGCGGGGCCAAAGACCTTATGCCGAGAGTAATGCAGATGAGCACCAGCCACGAACCTGAACTGATCCTGGCGTTCGTCGACCGGGCCCATCGGGACCGGTACCTGTCGCTGCTGGCCAATCCCCGAAAACGCGGCACGATCCTGCGCCGATTGGCTCACGGTGGTGACCTGGACACGCGGTTCATTCACCGCGTGCCGGACGCGGACCAGACACCGGAGCGTATAGAGCGCATGCTGGTGTCACGGGACGCGCCGGAGAGATGCTTCGTAGTGTCGGAGAACGCGGCACTCGATGGCCGCGAACTCCCGCTTGGCGAAGCGCTCCGGGCGGTGGTGGGATACGGGCAGGGAACCCTCATCTCCTGCGTGCCGGGACGGCTGGCCTACTACGAGGCTGAAGAGAGCGGTGAACGGTACATTCTGGAGCGGCGGGAGGGATCGCGCTGACTCACGCCTGTCCATTGTCACTCCTCGCTCGTCCACGTGTGAAAGGTGCCGAACTGCGGAGAGCCGGTGAGCAGGACCTGCTCCGCCAGTGCCAGGACGGGGGCAGACAACCCGCTGCGCTCCATGCGACTGGTCAGCGACTCGGCGTCGACAATCGAAAGCAAGTCGAAGCCGAGGGTGTTCAACGCCCTGGTCGCCTCGCGCCTGTATACATCCGCTCCATGCGCAAACGCAAGGACGTTGACGTACGCCAGGTTGCGATCCAGCAGCACGCCAGCGCGGGGGCGCTGTATCACCTCCGCGAGACCGATCCACACTCGCTCGTACCGCGAAAGATCGTTGTTCATTTGACGTCGGACTCCGCACGCGACGGCTGCCACCCACCTCCACAGGAAGTGGGTAGCAAACACCGCAGGCTACGGTCGGGGATAGTTGTGATGGGTGCTGGTCGGAAGCTTGTTGCCATTCCGGTCAGCCGGGTGGAAGTGCGGATCTCCCCGGGTTGGGTTCGGGTGATGGACGGGAGGACCCTGGCCTTCATTCCGTGCGGCGTCCTGCGCACGCTTGCGGGTTGGATGATTGCGCTGATGCACTGCGGGGCGTCCGCTCGGTCCCAGCACGTTGCCATGCTCGTCAGTCGCGCGGCCGCCGGCTGTCTGGCCCGGCGCGTTCTCGGGACTGTTACCCGCTGAGGCCTCGTCCGCGGCCTGACCATCGTCGTTAGAAGTTGACAGCAATACTTCTGCCGCACGCGCGGTGCGATACCACCGGAAGCCGATAATACCGAGTTCAACAACGCACGCTGTCGCCAGCACCGCGTCTACGGCGGGTACCGGCCCATCAGCAGCTGCCGCAGGAGCAAGCCTGAGCGTTTTAGGACAGAGTCCGTACGGATCGCTATATGTGACCGGGTCCCCGTTGGCGAAGCCGTACACGTTGAGCCCCCCAGCAAGGCCGATCGGGTCCTCCTGCGTGAAGCGGCCTGTGGCTGGATCGTAGTAGCGGTTGCGGCGGTACAGGAGGCCGGATGCGTCCTGCTTCTCGGTGATCAGCGTGCCGTGCCAGTTCTCCGGGATCAGGCGCCCCGCCGGACTGTACGGAAACCACCCCTGCGGCCAATCCAGCACCACGCACCGCTGACCGGTCCCAAAGCCCCGGCAGAGTTGGGGCGCACCGTTCGCGAAGGTTCCCCGCTCCGCCTGTCCGCGTACGTTCCAGTGGGGCACCAGGGTGAATGGCACCGGCCAGGCGGAGTGAACCCCGCCCTGCTTGTCGGCGTAGAGCATCCGGATGACGCTCACCGGCTTGTCCAGCTCCTGCCCGTACGTGTAGAGAACGCGCCCGTAGTGGAGGTTGAGATCGTGTCCGCTCACCACTCCTTGGTCAGCCACGGGGTTGGTGTCGTTCTCGGACGTGCCGGGCATCTGGATCTCGTACAACTCGGCGTCGCCGTCCCACACCACCCGGCGTACGTCGTTGCGCGAGCAGACGGCGGTGTACGGATCATTGGTGCACTCCCGCCGTACGCGGACCCAGATACGACGCCCCAAGGCATCGTACCGGTACTCCTCGTAGTGGATGTAGTAGGGCGACGCATGGTTTCCCGGCGTTTCGTACGAAACCACCGCGGTCTGCCTGCGCAGGTCGGTTGCCCGGAGCCGTCCCTCCGCGTCGAAGAATGAGGCGCGGTCCTGCCGCTTGCCGACCCACTCGGGGTGAATGTTGCGGTCGGTGGCGAATACGATGTTCCCCGCCCGGTCGTACCCCGTGTTCTCCTCCTGTACCCCCTGCTTGCGCACCAGGAGCCGCCCCGTCCCCTGCTGGTAGGTCATCGCGCCCCCGCCAAACGAGGTCGAAGACCCCGTTGCGTCGCTGTATTCGGTGACGGAGTTGTTGTACACGGAGGTGAGGTTGGCCAGTGCGTCCGTCCGTGACTCGCTGTAGTCACGGTGCCGCGCGGTCCTGCCGGTGGCAAGGTCGGTTGCGCGTGTCACGCGATCGGAGCTCAGGACATGGCCCAGCCCCGAGTACGTGAACGTGGCCGAACCCTGCGAGCCGTACAGATCGACGCTCGACAGCAACTTTCCGCGCAGGTCGTAGCCCATGCTCTCGGCCCGCAGCCACGCCCCGTTCTGGTCCATCGAGTTCTGGTCCAGCCGGCCGTCCTGCCTGTAGCGGTACCGCTCGGTGATGCCGCCGGGCCGCAGGAGCGACTCCGTTTCGCCCCGGGTGTTGTAGGCGAACGTAAAGGCGTTGCCCAGCGGATCGATGACTGTCTCGAGGGCACCCGTTTCGGGGTGATATCGATACTGGGTGTCGCCACCGCCCGCAGGCGCAAGCTGGCCGGGGTGTGCCAGCGCCGTGCGCCTGCCGTTCAGGTCGTACCTGTACCCGAGCGTGTAGTCGTGCTGGGCGAAATCCCCCCCCGCAGACAACTCCGCCGCGGTCCGGACGCGCAAGGTATCCGTCTTGAGCAGACCGTTTGGGTAGTACCCTCTCCGGACCTGCGCATCGCGGTTGTCGGCGCGGATCAGGTTTCCGGCATCATCGTACCTGAACTCCACCACGTCAGCGGGAATGCGCAATTCACATCTTGCATCCGATCCTGTGGTACTGCTTCCCAGGCACTTCTCACCGCTCGTGGGATACCGCGGATAGGCGTGGTATCTGCTGAAACCGGACAGAGGCCGCGAGATGCCCTCGGCACGCCCCGCGATGCGCACTTCCGGCAGAATCCGCCTGGTGAGCCGGTTCAGCTCGTCGTACTCCATCCTGATGTAATCGTGGACCTCCGCGTTGTGCCGCCGCGTCCGCGTTCTGACCGCGTTGCCGGACGGGTCGTAGAACGTGCTGTCCACCATTCCATCCGGCGCGACCTCGGCGATCGTGCGTCCAGCTCTGTCATAGTAGAACCGCGTGGTCACCGTTCCAATCTGGGCCTCGTTACCCGCGGAGCTCCGCGACACGGCCGTCAGGCGCCCCTCCTCATCGTACTCGTTTTCCACGATCAGCGTCTGCGCCTGAACGCCGTTCATGGCCGGGCCGAAGCTCTCGGCGTGCCGCACGCGGTCCATCACGTCGTACACCACCGTGTCCACCTGCGCCAGCGATCCTTGGATGGGGGTGCGTGTACGGATCACCCGGCCCAGTTCGTCGTTCAGCAGATCGGTCCGCACCCGGCTGGGCGAGATGGTGGCCTGCAGGTTCCCCCATTGATCGTACCGGAAAACCTCGGCGGCGTTCTGGCCGTTCACCACGGGGTAATCGATGGAGTCAACCAGTTGCAGGGCGTTGTACCCATAGTACACCCGTCGTGACATGTCCGTGCCGGGGTGCTCCCAGGCCCGCAGCCCGTTCGTGTGATACCCGAAACGCACGACCTCCTTCTCCGGCGTGGTGATCTGGCTTACGAAGTCCGGCCACGTCGGGTCGTACAGGTAGGAGGTGATCGCGTTCTGTCCATCACCCAGCGGGTTGTGAACGGTGCTGGTTACGACGTTGCCGCGCGCGTTGTACTCGGCGCTCGTCTCCAGCCCGTTCGCCGCACGCACCCGGGTCACCAGGGCCGGTAGCCGCGAGTCACCGCGCGTCACCACTGTTTCATGCCCCAGCGCGTTGACGATGCGCCGTGGCGCGCCCCAGCGGTCGATATGGAAGGCAGTCGTGTCGGGCACATCCACGCGAGGGCCATCCAGGCGGGTGTAGACCTGGCGGGTGGGTTCCGGGGCCGCCAGCCCCCGCGTTTCGTGCGAGGTGAACGACAGCCGGATCTCATTGTCCATCTCCACCGTCGACGATACCAGCTTGCCGCCGTTGAAGCCGTAGCGCGTGCGCGTGCCCCGCCGGTCTACGCGGGCGCTCATCCACCAGGGCCAGCCGCCGTGATACTCAAACTGTACGGCAGGCAACCCGGGATCGGTGATGGAGAGCACCCGGCCGGTGGCCGCGTCCAGGGACACGCCCGTGGCGCGCGCCGGGTTGCCGTGCAGGTCCGTCGACGTCACCCCGGAAAAGCGTCCGCCGGCGCCGCCATACACGAAGTTGTACCTGACGTGGGTAAGGCCGTACCCGGGCGCCAACGGCACGGAGACGAACCCCAGACGCCCCTCGTTGCTGTAGCCGAAGTTTGTCTGGTGGTTCAGCAGGTTGATGGTCGTGACGTGGTGGCCCGAGCCGTTGTAGATCACCCGGGTGCCGCCGGGCAGCCGCCGCTCGTACGCTGAGTAGGGGTGCGTGGTGGTGTACAGCGTGTCGGGCCGGTCCACCACGTGGGTGGCCGCCCACTTTGCCGGCGTCGTGCCCAAGGGGCGATACGTCCGATAGCTGCCATCGCCCCCAACCCAGAAGATCCGCCCGTCGGGGAGGAAGTGCAGCTTCTCCAGCCCCGCCAGCCACCACCCGGCGCCAAAGGCGCTGGCCTGGCGGTCGACGACGCCGATCTCGCCCCGCGCCGAATACGTGGCGACGGTGCTCGCGCCTGAGGTGACGCGCACCTGGAGGGTGTAGCCGTGCGCGCCGGTCTGCCAGTTCGCGTCGCGAGCACGGAAGAGCAGCGCGATCCGCCGCTCCTGGCCCGGAGTCCACGCCGGCCACTTGCCGGTGGCGAGCGTACCGCCGTTGCTCCCCAGGAGAGTGGCGCTGACCGAATCCGCGGCCACGCCGGCCGGCAGCGACACGTACGCGGCCACGATGGGGTGAGGGTCCACGTGCGCCTGGTTGTAGATCAGCACCGGGGTGCGGGCCTTGTTCAGCGTGCGGATGGTCGGTAGCGCGTGCGCCAGGCGCAGGTCGCCGCACTCGTACGCGCCGCTTCCCGCGGCGATGGTCAGGCACAGGTCGCGCTCCAGCACCGGGGCGGCGCTGGCCGGCTCCAGCGCCAGCCCCGCGCGCGTGCAGTCCCAGGCCACGATCGGCTCACCCGGGACCGCCCGGTCGCCGAAGCGGTCGGTGTACTCCGGGCTGTTCACCAGCTGGCTGATGACGTAGTTCCACCCGTTGGACGCCGCGGAACCCACGTGTACCCACGCGCCGGGGTCGGGGCTGCGGGCCAGCAGGGTTCGGTAGAGGTGCCGGATGATCACGGTGTCCTGCTGCCCGGTGATGAAGCGGCCGCGGTACTCGGGCGACTGGGCCATGTCCCATACGATGTCGCGGACGCTGGTGCCCGCGTGCAGCCGCGCTGCGTGGTGGTCCAGGCCCCCCGGGTCGCCCTCGCGCTCCAGGACCTGCACGTAGATCGCCTTTACGGCGTCTTCGCGGGTGAGGGCGCACGCCTGCGCCCGCAGCGGATTGGCATCCAGGAGAGTCGCCGCGAGGGCGATCGCAAGCAGAAGGCATCGGCGCAGAAACGGCGCCGTGCCCCGCGCGGAAATGCGCGCATCAGTGGGAAAGCGGGGGAGTGGCATGGAGTCCTCGGGCGTTGAACGGGCGAGATGATGTGAGTGGAGGGGCCGGCGATTCGCGGCTGCGGGACGCTGCCGCGCGCGAGACCCGATGGATGATTAACACGACCCGAAGAAAAAGAGAAGACTCGCGAAACAAGAAGTGCGGAGTGGGCGGGGCAATGCTCCTAAACGTGCATCTTGCAAACGTTTGCGCTGAATGCGCGCGGGGGGGGCTCGTTAGGAAAGTAGCCGAAAATACGTGGTGCCGCTTGGGTGCCCGCCGCTCCCGGCGCATGCACGAAGAAGCCGCCGGAGCAAACGCCCCGGCGGCTCGTCATGGTGGTCTGGCGTGCGTTGCGCAGGTGGAATTCCCGGTTTTGGAGCCCGGCCAGGTTGCACTGCATGCCCCCCCTGCCGATCTTCCGTCTACGATCCAGAAACGGCGCCGCATCAACAGATGCAAATCGACTCGCGGCGAGCCGGGCGGATGGATCTCGCACTCCGGTTTGCGTGGGGGATCGGTAGATGTTGTTCCCGGTGGGAGGGCGCGCACGCTCTTTCCCGGATTCTGAGCGGAGCCACCGATGCAGGGAAGAGACGGGCTGGGCGAGGGCACGCAGATCGAGCCGGGGATCGGCGCGGAGGCGACGGCGCCGGTGCCGGGGTGGGGATGGACGGAAGCCGCGCTGGCGATGATGGTGATCGTGTGGGGCGTGAACTTCGCCGTGGTGAAGCACGCACTGGGCGTGTTCGAGCCACTGGCGTTCAACGCCCTGCGCTTCGTGGTCGCCTCGGTGCTGGTGTTCGCGGTGCTCTACCTTCGCGGCCAGTTCTCCATCCCCGGCCGCGAAGACCTGCCGCGGGTGATCGCGCTGGGGCTGCTGGGCAACGTGATGTACCAGATGTGCTTCATCCTGGGGCTGGACCGCACCCGGGCCGGGCACGCCAGCCTGATGCTGGCGCTGACGCCCATCATGACGGCGTTCCTCTCCATGCTCACCGGGCACGAAAAGCCGGGGCCGCGTACCTGGGGCGGCGCGTCGCTCTCCATCCTGGGCGTGGCGCTGGTCAGCGGGGCAAGCCTGCGCGTCGAGGGGCGCGAGGCGCTGGTCGGCGACGCCATCCTGGTGACCGCGTCGGCGGCCTGGGCGTTCTACACCGTGGGCGCGCGCCCCATCGTGCGAAAGTACGGCAGCATCCGCACTACGGCGTGGACGCTGTGGGTGGGAGCCGTGGGGCTGGTGGTGGCGGGAATCCCCGCCCTGTCACGCCAGGACTGGGGCGCGGTCGACGGCCGGGCGTGGGGCGGAATGCTCTTTTCGGCCACGTTCGCCATCGGCCTGGCGTACCTGATCTGGTATCGCGGGGTGGAGCGGATCGGGAACACGCGCACGGCCATCTACAGCAACCTCACCCCCGTGGTGGCGCTGCTGGCCGGGACGGTGCTGCTGAACGAGCGCCCCTCGGCCCTGGCGCTGGCGGGCGCCGCGCTCACGCTGGGCGGGGTGATGATCGTCCGCACCGACCCCGGCTCGGCGGGGTAGCGCGGCTCACCCGTCATCACCTCTATCGACCGGCGGAACCGTGATCCCGTATTCCCTGGACCTGCTCGGCGTGTTCGTGTTCGCCATCAGCGGCGCGCTGGCGGCGGGGCGCAAGAGCCTGGACCTGCTGGGCGTGGTGGTGATCGCGGTGGTCACCGCCGTGGGCGGCGGCACCGTTCGCGACCTGCTGCTGGACCGGCACCCCATCTTCTGGATCTCCGATCCGGCCTACATCGTCGTCATCACCGTGGCCGCGCTCGCCACCGTGGCGTGGACGCGGCGCTTTCGCCCGCCGCACAACACGCTGCTGATCGCCGACGCGCTGGGGCTGGCGCTGTTTGCCATCGCGGGCGCGCAGGTGGCGCAGGATGGGGGGCTTTCCGCGCCCCTCGTCGTTGCGATGGGCGCCATCACGGGAACGGCGGGCGGCATGGTTCGCGACGTCCTGACGAACGAGATCCCGCTGATTCTGCGCCCCGCGATGGACCTGTACGCCACCGCCGCCATGGCCGGCATCGGGCTGTACCTGGCGCTGGAGGCCATCGGTGCACCGCGCGCGCCCGCGGCGATCACGGGGATGGCGGCCATCGCCCTGCTGCGCTTCCTCGCCATCCACCGCGGCCTTCGCCTTCCCGTCTTCAGCCTGCCCCCGGACGTCCGCGACGAGGAAGACGCGCGGGCTCGGCCCGCCGACTCCTGACGCGCGTCCCTTGCCCGCGCCCCGCCGCCCCTGCATCTTCGCCCGTTGCACAACGACTGTCGAAGGAGCAACACGTTGCAGGCTTTGATCATCATCGGCCACGGCTCGCACCTGAACGCCGAGAGCAGCGCGCCCGTCTACGCCCACGCCGCGGCCATCCGGCGCACGGGCGTGTTCGACGAGGTGCGCGAGTGCTTCTGGAAGGAAGAGCCCTCCATGCGCGAGGTGTTCGACCTGGTCGAGGCCGACGAGGTGTACGTGGTCCCCCTCTTCATCTCCGAGGGCTACTTCACCGAAGAGGTGATTCCCCGCGAGCTGGGGCTTTCCGGCCCGGCGCCGTCCGCCACCCGCAAGCTGGGGAAGACCATCCACTACACCGGCCCGGTGGGAACCCACGCGTCCATGGCGGAAATGATCCTTCGCCGCGCCGAGGAAACCGCGGGGCTCGACGCGGAGCGGGCGCGCCGGGCGGGGCTCATCATCATCGGCCACGGCACGGAGCGGAACAGCAACTCGTCGGAGGTCATCTACCGCGTCAGCCGCCAGGCGGGCGAGGCGGGGGTGTTCGGCCACGTGAAGACGGGCTTTCTGGACCAAGAGCCGGAAGTCGGCGACGTGCTGGACGGCATGGAGGAAGACACGGTGGTGCTCGTACCCTTCTTCGTCGCCGAGGGCTGGCATACGCAGGAGACCATTCCAGACGACCTGGGGATCAACCGGCCTGCGGTGACCACGGTGACGGAAAAGGACGGCAAGGTAATCTTCTACGCCGCGCCCGTGGGCACCTTTCCCGAGATCGCGGAGATCGTGCTGCAGCGCGCGCGCGAGGCGGGGGCGAAGGTGCCGGAGGGCGTTCGCGTGAGCGAGGCCGCGGGTGTCTGACGCGCGCGAGGTGCGCGGATCGCACGCGCCGGGCGGGATGGCCGCCGCGCGCGAGGCGCTGGTCGCGTGGGTGAACGAGGAGCCGGCGGGGCGCGTGTTCCTGCAGGTGCGCCTCCTTCACATGGGCGAGGGGCGATACGAGATCCGCCACGTCCGCGACGTGCGGCGCTCGCTGGAGTCGCTGGAAACGGTGACGTCCGATCCGTACGCCGCCATCGAGATCGGCCAGACGACCAACTCGGGCGACCACCGCCCGCTGAAGACGTCGCCCAACCTGCGGCAGGGCTGGGCGCTGGTGAACCTGGACGCGCGGGCGCTGTGGACGGCGCTGGACTACCTGTACCCGGCCTGCGCGCTCCACTGGCACGCGGGGCGTCAGTCCACGCTGCGGGTGACGCACTGGAACGAGGTGGCAGCGCGGCAGACCGGCATGTACGGCGCGGTGAAGCTGCTTCCCGCCGCGGTGGTGCGGAACACGGTACGTGCCTGCTGCGGCGACGAGGTGTGCCTGCGGCGAGTTGCCTGGAACGTGGACGCGGAGACGCCGCTCGCGCTTCCGACGGAGGGGGAGGCGGAGGGAGAGCGGGTGCCGTGCCCCGAGGCGTGCTCGATGTTCATCTCCTTTGCGCGGCAGGTGCTGGTGCAGGAGCGCGCGCCGCGGCTGGAGCTGCCGGGGCTGGGGCGCCTGGCGGCGGAAGAGATCGAGCAGGTGAGGTCGGTGGTGGCCGCCGCGGCGACGGGGCAGAGCCACCTGGCGCGAGAGGGGGAGTTCGGCGACCCCACGAACGTGCGGCGGATGAGGTACCTGGCGCTGCGGCTGGCGGAGGAAAAGGAGAGAGTCGGCGACCTGCCCGCCGCCGAGCTGCCGTGCGAGGGGTGCCCGAAGGCGGTGCCGTGCAAGGGCTGCCCGATGGTGTGAGGGGCGCTCGATGGCCAACCACGTGGCGCGGCCTCGGCCCCGCCGGGGCGACTGAAGTCGCGGCAACGACGGCCCGAAGTCCGCCTTCGCGGACTGCATGCGCAGTGGAGCGCATGAGGCCGGACGAAGCGCGAGCTGTCATCCTGAGGCGCAGGCGCACGGTGCCTGCCCGTTCGGCGGACTACGCGCGCCGAAGGATCTAGCCGCGGATACGAAACAACCTTGGGCGCGGCAGCGGGCACCACAGCCGAGGCCTCGGCCCTGCTGGGGCGACTGAAGTCGCGGCAACGACGGCCCGAAGTCCGCCTTCGCGGACTGCATGCGCAGTCGAGTGCACGAGGCCAGCCGAAGCGCAAACGCATTCTCCCCTCTCCGCATGCGCAGCATGCGGGGAGGGGACGGGGGAGGGGCCAGCCGAGGGATGCGCCGCGGCCCATCGAAACGCCCTCCGCTTCGCCAGCCGCGGAAGGGCCGAGGCCCACGCATCCGTGCCGCTGCCGCGCCCAGGCTGAGAAGTGGCGCAGGCAAGATCCTTCGGCCCGCGACGAGTAATATGCGGGCAACTGCGGTGTGCCTGGGCCTCAGGATGACAGGCCGTGGTGGCGCCGCCCCGACCGAAGCGCACCGGGCTGGCTCCCTTCCCCCGCGCAGTTTGCGGGGGAAGGGCTGGGGATGGGGGGCGCCCGCGGCATGCGCCACCCCCTGCCGCACCGCAACAACTTCAATTCTTCGCACCCATCCATGCCCGACGCACTGACGCTCACCAAGTTCGAAATCCGCTCGTCCGATGGCGGGCCGCCCATCCGCGGCGACGTGCGCGTGCGGGCGGGGCACCGGCCCACAGCGGCGGTCGTCATCTGCCATGGCTTCAAGGGCTTCCGCGCGGCCAACTTCTTTCCCAGCCTGGCCCGCGCCGTGGCGGCCCACGGCTTCGCCGCCGTCAGCTTCGACTTTACGCGGAACGGCGTGGGCCCCGACGGCGCCGACTTCTCCGCGCTGCACCTGTTCGCCGAGCAGACGCACTCGCGCAACGTCGACGAAATCCGCCAGGTGATGGACGCCGTGTGCAGCGGCGTCCTGGTTCCGCGCAAGCCGCGGAGGATCGGCCTGTTCGGCCACTCGCGCGGCGGGGGCGAGGCCATCCTGGCCACCGCGGAAGACTCTCGCGTGGACGCCCTGGTCACCTGGGCCGCCATCGCCGACGTGGCCTCGCGCTGGAGCGGCGAGCACGTCGCCACGTGGCGCGCCGGAGGCACCGTGCACGTCGAGAATACGCGCACCAGGCAGATGATGCCCGTGGGCCCGGACTACTGGCGCGACTACGAGGCGAATCGTGAGCGGCTGGACATCGGGGCCGCGGCGGCCCGCGTGTCCGCGCCCTGGCTGATCGTGCACGGAGACGCCGACGCCACGGTGCCGGTGGACGAGGGACGGGCCCTCTTCGACGCGGTGGGCGAAAGCTCCGAGCTGCTGGTGATCGAGGGCGGCGACCACACCTTCGGCAGCCGCCACCCGTACCCGGGCGCCACCCCCGAGCTGCGAACCGCCGCCGACGCCACGCTGGAGTGGTTCGGCACACACCTCGCATAGTGGGTCGTTCGAACGTTCGCTCGACACCCGTGGACAACCGGGCGGGCGCTGGTTATGATACCGCCTTCCGGCCCTTGGGCGGGCCGCCGGCCAGACGAAAATCCCTGACCCCTCGCTGGAGAACGATATGCCCTACGTGATCGCGGAACCCTGCATCGGCACCAAGGACGCCAGTTGCGTCGAGGTCTGCCCGGTGGATTGCATCTACGAGGCGAACGACCAGTACTACATCAATCCCGACGAGTGCATCGACTGCGGCGCCTGCGAGCCCGAATGCCCCGTGCAGGCCATCTTTCCCGACACGGACGTGCCGCCCGAGTGGTCGGACTACATCGAACGGAACCGGGTGCTTTCCGAGGGCTGACCGCCGGCGGGTCTTCCGCGGAACGAACGAAAGAGGGGCCGCGTCCACACCGGACGGGGCCCCTCTCCTCATCTGCATCCACCGAGCGAATCAGCGGTTCAGCACCTTGCCGGCGTAGCCGTTGTCGGGGTCGCCGCCGCGCTTGAGCACCCGGTCCACCGTGCCCGTGCCGCGGTTGTAGGCCGTCAGCGCCAGCTCCACGTCGCCGTGGTAGCGGTCGATCAGCTCCTTCAGGTAGCGGAAGCCGATCTCCAGGTTGGTGGCCGAGTCGCGCAGCTGGTCTTCGGTGACGCCCTTCTTGAACCAGCGCGCTGTGGGGATCATCAGCTGCGTAAGGCCGATGGCGCCCACGTGGCTGGTCGCGTAGTCCTTGAACTCGCTCTCCGTCCTCACCAGCCCGAAGGCAATGCGCGGGTCGATCTCGTTCTTTACCGCGGCCGCGTAGATCTCCTGGGCCAGCTTGTCGGAGATGGTGAAGCCCTTGCGGCGGTACACCGCGGCCAGCGACTGGGCGGTAACGGGCCCGTCGTTCTCGGCGAGCAGGGCCGGGGTCGGGCTCTTGACCACTACGGCGGGCAGCTTGAGCGCCACGCCCTCCTTGATGGCGGTGCGAACCAGGCTGCGGCGTTCCCTGCCATCCTTCGTATCGAGGCCGCCCGTAGCCACCACGCCCACCTGCACGGCGGCGGTGGCCAGCAGCATCGCCTGAACGGCGCGTGAGCGGATCAGCGACCGAAAGTCGTTGCACCGGGGGTCGCGCTCCTTCACCCGGGGCACAGGGCGGCTCTCGTACTGGCTCAAGCGGTGTCTCCTGTCTGTCACGTGAAATCGCGGGCCGGGAAATCTGCCCCGCGTCGGTCCACGCTGCATTCATTCAACGCTTCGATCCACCGGACGCAACCTGTTGCGTGAATCGAAGTTAGGCCATTCCCCAGCGTTTGCGGGCACACCGTCCGCACGGCTGCTCGCCTGTCGCCCCCGATCGAAGCGTGCTTCCCGACGGGCGGCGTTCGGTGCGGGGGAGAGCCTCTGTGCATGCGCCGCGCCACGGCTCGGTATCGAACCCGAACGCAGAGGCGCGGACGCCCCGAAAGGGACATCCGCGCCTCGTTCTGATGGGTTCTCGCCCTGGGCGGAAATTTACATTCCCGCCGCGCGAAGCTGGTCCAGGTCCAGGCGAGGCTGGGCCGGGGTAAGCTGCGGCCGCTTCTCTCCTTCGGCCTCGCGCGCCTCTTCCTGGCGCTGCTTGACGACCGTAAGGCTTGCCACGATAGCCGCGATGGCAATCAATCCGACTCCCAAGGTGCGAATAAGCGCCTCCCAAGCGGGGGGTTCGTGGCGCGCCGTCCGGTGCGTCCTGCATGCGGACTGGCAGTTTCCATGCCGAACGAGCGTTCGTTACGCACAAGACGCGTAAACGGTTGCACTCGCGACGAGAATCCTGCGTTCCTGCTCGCCATCTGACCGTACAACGCGCGAGACATGAGTTTCCTGACAGCCGCGGGAATTGCTTTCGATTGCGGTGCTGAGTGGACCTTTCCTGTTCGCTGTCCACGCGTGGGGACACGCTGGAGAGGGGGAGAGAATCGCGGCAGAAAACAGCAGGGGAGCAGCGATCGATCTCGCTGCTCCCCTGCGTTTTGGTGTCGGGACCAGGACGCGCCCGGATCCTGGACGCGCCGCGTTCGCACGATCCGCGTCAGTCCACCGTGGCGAGCGCGGGAAGGGCCGCGCCGAACCCGGGTTCCGCGCCCTGGTCGCGGAAGCTGCCCAGCACCTCCATCAGCCGGTCCAGGTCGGCGATGTTGGAGGCAATGCCCACCGACACCCGCACGGCGCCCACCGGGTGGTCGCTCATGCAGTCGGAGAACACCTGGATGTTGAACGTTTCGGGGGTGAGCGTCTTGATGCAGCGGAAGGCGTCTTCGTCGGGATATTCGAAGGCGCACTCCGCCGCGCCGGGATTGCAGAAGAAGCCGGTGCGCAGCGAGAGGGTCGCCTCGTTGGCCCGCTGCTCCACGGCGCGGAAGTCGATCGGCTCGCCCGCGGGGTCCAGCAGGTTGAAGGCGATGGTGCCCCCGCGGTTCGTCATGTCGGACGGGCCGTAGAAGCGCACCATGGGCGCGCCGTTCCCGTGGGCGAGGCCCGCCAGCCGGTCCAGCAGGTCGCGCGTAAGCTCCATCACGTGCGCGCTGATGCGCCCGATGCCGATCCGCTCCAGGAACTCCAGCCCGGTCGACACCGCGGCGATGCCCAGGTAGTTGAGGGTGCCGTCCTCGAACGCCCGCCCCGTGACGTGCTGCAGGTGCACGCGATTCTGCGCGGACACGAAACGCACGGTGCCGCCGGCGAACCAGGGCCGGTGCAGCTCGCCCAGCGCGTTGCGGCGCGCCAGCAGCACGCCCACCCCCGTGGGGAAGCCGAACATCTTGTAGAACGACACGCAGACGAAGTCGGGCGCCACACGCGACAGGTCCAGCGGGTTGGTGGGCACGAACGCCGCCGCGTCGAGCACCACGTGGTAGCCCTGGTCGTGCGCCACGCGCACCAGCTCCAGCGGATGCTTTACGCCCGAGAAGTTGGACTGCGCGGGAAACGCGAACAGGTTGTGCTTGCCGCGCTCCGCGCCGGCCAGGTGCGCCTCCACGTCGTGAAGGCGAAGGTCCGGCCCCAGCGGCACGTAGCCGACGTCGGCACCGTGGGCCGTGGCGAACTCGCGCAGGCCGTTGACGGAGTTGTGGTTGTCGGCGGTCAGCAGGAAGCGGCCGCCCGGCTCCCAGGGGTACGCCTCGCCCACCAGCTTCAGCGCGCCGCTGGCGTTCAGGGTGAACACCACCTCGTACAGCTCGGGATCGGCGTTGAAGTACGTCAGGACGCGGCTCCGCGCGTCTTCGCACAGCTGCGTGGCGGCGAGCGAGGTGGGATTGCGCGAGTGCGGGTTGCCGAAGACGCTGTTGCACAGCAGGTCGGCGTTGGCGTGCACCTGCGACTCGGCGTACAGCCCGGCGCCGGTGTAGTCCAGGTACACGTGGCCCAGCCGGTCCAGACGGCTGAACTCGCGCTGCCGCAACTGCTCGAAGCTTTCGTGCATCCAGGCGCTCCTGCTCGGGACGTGAAGCCTGAAAGGTAGACGCGCGGCGCGGATCCGGGTAGTGGGACGGGGGCCCCTCCCCCCGCAAACTATGCGCGGAGAGGGGAGGCCGAGGCCTCGGCCCTGCTGGGGCGACTCAAGTCGCGGCAACGAAGGCCCGAAGTCCGCCTTCGCGGAGTGCATGCGCAGTCGAGTGCGCGGGGCCAGCCGAAGCGCATTTCAGGTCTCCCCCTCGCCCGCTCGCGGGAGAGGGGGCCGGGGGGAGAGGGCGGCCGAGGCATGCACGGCCGTCCTCGAAACGCTCCCGGCCCGGTCACATGTTCAGCTCACGCACCTGGCCATCCGAAGCGTACCACACTGGCTCCCTTCCCCCGCGGGGTTTGCGGGGGAAGGGCTGGGGATGGGGGGCGCCGCGGCATGCGCAGCAGCCCATCGAGCCCCGACCGAAGTTCTCCCCTCTCCGCACCGCAGTACCGTGCGGGGAGGGGCGGGGGTGGGGCCCCGATTCGTCCAGAGTTTGAACCAATCCACCGCCCGCCCGTGAGTACGTGCCGGCACGATACTTCCTGCGGGCGCGCCCGAACTCTCCGCGAACGAATCACAGGACGGCGATGGCTTCTGCGACCCTGCTACACGACGTAAACCTGATCCTGACGGCCCAGCACCCGGACCCGTTCCGCGTGCTGGGCATGCACACCGTCTCCATCGGCGGCGAGCTTCGCCTGGTGGTGCGCGCCTTCCTCCCCGGCGCCACCTCCGCCTTCCTGGCCGACGAAGACGGCAAGGACGTGGCGCCGATGGAGTGCGGGCACCCCGATGGCTTCTATGAGGCCCTGCTGCCACGCGGGACGTCCAGCTTCCGCTACCGCCTGCGGGTCGTCTGGCCGGGGATGGACGAGCCCGTGCTGCTGGCCGACCCCTTCTCGTATCCGCCGCTGGTCAGTGACTTCGACCTGTACCTGATCAGCGAAGGCACCCACCTGCGCCTGTGGGAGGTGCTGGGCGCGCGCACCATGGAGGTGGACGGGGTGCCCGGCGTGCGCTTCAGCGTGTGGGCGCCGGCCGCCAAGCGCGTCAGCGTGGTGGGCGAGTTCAACCTGTGGGACGGGCGCCGCCACCCCATGCGCCGGCATCCCGCGCAGGGCGTGTGGGAGATCTTCATCCCCGGCCTTCCCGAGGGAACGGCCTACAAGTACGAGATCCTTCCGCACCAGGGCCCCGCGTTCCTGAAGGCCGACCCGCTGGCGTTCAGCGCCGAGCTGCGCCCGGAAACTTCGTCCGTCGTCGCGGACCTTTCCAAGTACGAGTGGGGCGACGCCGAGTGGATGAAGAAGCGCCGCGAGTGGGACTGGTGCGCGGCGCCCATGTCCGTGTACGAGCTGCACCCCGGCTCGTGGCGGCGCAGGCCGGAAGAAGGCGACCGGCCGCTGACGTGGCGCGAGATGGCCGCCGAGCTGCCGGACTACCTCTGCGAGATGGGCTTCACCCACGTGGAGTTCCTCCCGGTGATGGAGCATCCCTACGATCCGTCGTGGGGATACCAGGTGACGGGCTACTTCGCCCCTACCAGCCGCTTCGGCGGGCCCGACGACTTCCGCTTCCTGGTCGACACGCTCCACCAGCGCGGCATCGGGGTGATCCTGGACTGGGTGCCCGCGCACTTTCCCAAGGACGCCCACGCGCTGCGCCGCTTCGACGGCACGGCGCTGTACGAGCATGCAGACCCGCGCCAGGGCGAGCACCCGGAGTGGGGCACGCAGGTGTTCAACTTCGGCCGCAACGAGGTGCGCACCTTCCTGGTGAGCAACGCGCTCTTCTGGCTGGACGAGTACCATGCCGACGGCCTGCGGGTGGATGCGGTGGCGTCGATGCTGTACCTGGACTACTCGCGCGGCGCGGGGCAGTGGGTGCCCAACAAGTACGGCGGGCGCGAGAACATCGAGGCGGTGGAGTTCCTTCAGCAGCTGAACACCACGGTGCGCGACCGCTACCCCGGCACCCTGATGATCGCCGAGGAAAGCACGGCCTGGCCCGGCGTCACGCAGCCGGCGCACCTGGGCGGGCTGGGCTTTCACCTGAAGTGGAACATGGGGTGGATGCACGACAACCTGCGCTTCATGAGCGAGCAGTCCATCCACCGGAAGTACCACTTCAACCTGCTGACCTTTTCGCTGATGTACGCGTTCAGCGAAAAGTACGTGCTGCCGCTGAGCCACGACGAGGTGGTGCACCTGAAGGGCTCGCTGCTCGGCAAGATGCCGGGCGACGGGTGGCAGAAGGCGGCCAACCTGCGGCTGATGCTGGGGATGATGTGGGGGCATCCCGGCAAGAAGCTGCTGTTCATGGGCGGCGAGATCGGCCAGGTGGGCGAGTGGAACGAGAACCGCTCGCTGGACTGGCACCTGCTGGGTGATCCTCTCCACGCGGGCATCCAGCGGTGGATGGCCGACCTGAACGCCGCCTACCAGCGCGAGCCCGCGTTCTGGGAAACGGACTTCAGCCACGAGGGATTCGAGTGGATCGACTTCCGCGACGTGGAGCAGACCGTCCTGTCGTTCATCCGCCGCGCGGCCACGTCGGGGCAGGAGCTGGTGTTCGTCTGCAACTTCACCCCGGTGATCCGCCAGCAGTACCACGTGGGCGTGCCGCGCGCCGGCCGCTACCGCGAGGTGCTGAACAGCGACGCCGCTGCGTACGGCGGCGGCAACGTGGGGAACAGCGGCTGGGTAGAGACGGTTCCGCTCGCCGTGCACGGCCGCGAGCAGTCGCTGCCATTGACGCTGCCGCCTCTGGGCATTCTCATTTTGCAACGCGAAGACTGATGCGGGCGGATTCCTTTCCGCCCGCCTGAACCCATTCGGACGATCATGGCCAAGAAGAGCGGGACCAGCTCCATTCCCCAGGACGACGTCGGCGACGGGCCGGGCACCACGCGCGGCCGCAGCCGGGCCGCCGATGCAGCCGCCGAGGCGATGGCCCCCGGCGGCGCCAAGCCGGCGCGCGGCGGCAAGGCGCCCGGCACCGGCGTGGCCGTCGGCGACCAGCCGGCGTCGGTGACCCGCACCCGCGCGCCCAAGGCAGACGCGGCTGTCGCCAAGTCCGCGACGAAGCCGGCCGCGAAGACCGCCGCGAAGCCGGCCAGCAAGCCCGCCTCGAAGTCCGGCAAGAAGCGCGAAACGTTCGACGAGACGGTGGCGCGCCGGAAGCAGCAGAAGGAGATCGACCAGCTGCAGGCCGACCTCCGCGCCTTTGCGATCGCCCGGCCGGGCGGGTGGAACCACGAGGACTGGCTGGGCTTTCTGGATTCGCTCCGCCAGAAGGGGCACGACCTTTCGGCCCCCGAGGAGATCGGGTCGCGGCTGGAGCGCGAGCGGCTGGGGGTGGTGCTGAGCGGAATCCAGGGAATCGGGCCCAAGCGGGTGGATGCGCTGGTGAACCGGTTCCACACGCTGTACAGCGCCCGCCACGCCAGCGTCGAGGAGTTCGCCGGCGCCGGGCTCCCCCGTGCGGATGCGGAGCGCGTGCTGCGGGAGCTGCAGGAGCGCTTCCCCTGAGCACCTGCCTCGACTGAAGGGACGGCGCCACGCGGAGCCGCGGGACATCCTTTCCCGCGGCTCCGTCGTTTTCCCCCTCCGGCCTTGTTCTCGCATTGGGGGCGCGGACGCTTGCGCGCGCTTCTGCCTCCATCCAGCTTCCATGCATCCGGAACGACAACTTCTCCCGTACCCTTCCGTGAGCGATCCCGCTTCCGGGCGTCCGCGGCCCGGCTCCGCATCGGCCGACGACCCGGACCTGGCCCTGGTGCGCGCCATGGCCGCGGGGGACGAGCGCGCCCTGGGGCTGCTGTACGATCGCTGGCAGCCGCTGCTGCACTCCCTGGTCTTTCACGTCGTCGGCGATGCGGGCGACGCCGAAGAGGTGCTGGAAGACGCGCTCTGGCAGGCGTGGCGGCAGGCGGGCACGTACGACGAGTCGCGCGGCAGCGTGCGCACCTGGCTGACGACCATCGCCCGCAGCCGGGCGCTGGACCGGGTGCGTGTGCGCCGGGCCGCGCGGCAGGACGTTTCGCTGGAGGATGCCCCGGCATCCGCGGAGTTCGTGCTGGCGGGCGGCGGCCCGGCCGAGGCGGCCGAAGCGGCGGACCTGCGGGCGCGGGTGGAGCAGGCGCTGGCTGGACTGCCGCCGGACCAGCGCGAGACGGTGGAGTTGGCCTACTTCCGCGGGCTGAGCCAGACGGAGATCGCGGAGGCCACGGGCCAGCCGCTGGGTACCGTGAAGACGCGGGCCCGGCTGGCGCTCCAGAAGCTGAGAACGGCGCTGTCGAGCCTTCGGGAGGAGGCGCCATGACCATCGAGATGACGCACGACGAAGTTCGCGAGGCGCTGGGCGCGGAAGCGCTCGGCGCGCTCGACGGCGGCGAGCGCGAGCGGGTGCTGGCGCACGTGGCGGGATGCGACGCCTGCCGCGCGGAGCTGGACGCGCTGCGCGAAGCGGCGGCGCTGGTGGCGCACGTGGCTCCCCATCGCCCCCTGGCCCCGGCCCGCACGGCGGATGTCCGCTCGCGCCTGCTGGCCCGGGCGGCGGCGGATGGTGTCTCGCGGGCCTCACAGGACGACGTGACCATCGAGGCAGCCCCGGCTCCGATCCCTGCCGCGTTCCCGCCCCCGCGCGCCGACGCCGAGCCGGCGCGGGCCGCTCCGTCCCGCCCTGACGTGACTCCCATCACCTCCGCGCGCCGGGGCCGCGGGGCGATGGCGGGGTGGCTGGCCGCCGCTGCTTCGCTGCTGCTGCTGATCGCCGCCGGGGTGTACGCGTCCGGGCTGCGGCGGCAGGTGGATGCGCTCCAGGCGCGGGCGACGCAGCTGGAGGCGGAGCGCACGAGGCTGGCGGATCGCGTACAGCAGGGCGAGGCGACCGTCGCGTCGCTTTCCGGGCCGGCTGTGAAGGTGATCGAGATGGCGGCGGCGCGGCCGGCGGACCCCACGGGCCGCATGTTCTGGGACACCCGGACGGCACGCTGGACCTTCTTCGCCCACAACCTTCCCGCCACCCGGCCGGGCCGCGAGTACCAGCTGTGGCTGGTGACGGCGGATCGGAAGATCAGCGCGGGCACCTTCCGCCCCGGGCCGCGCGGCAGCGCCGTCGTGCAGGCGGAGTACGAGCTGCCGCCGGGGTCGCTGCAGGCCGTGGCGGTTACCGAAGAGCCGGCCGGCGGCCAGCCGCAGCCCACCGGCGCCATCGTCCTGGCGGGCGCGATGTCGACGCGATAACGCGCGGTGTCGGGACGGAGGGAACTATCGTGGACCGGGAGTCGTACCTGCGGGTAGGCTCCCGGTCTTCGTTCCGCACGGTGACAGGCTCTCCGGATGCGTCTTCTCCGCTCCTCTCTTCTCGGCATCCTCACTGCCGCCACGCTGGCCGCCTGCGAACGCGTGCCGACGGTCACCCCTGTTGAAGCGCCTGAGTTGGCGGAAGCGGGAGACGTTCGTGGCCTCGAGGCGCGCTTCGTGGAGATCGAGCGCGAGGTGCCGGGCTTCGGCGGCTACTTCTTCGCCGCGGACGGCGCCGTGGCTGCGTACGTCGCGGAGCCCGGGAGCGCGCCCGCCGCCCGCGTCGTGCTGGCGCGGGTGCTCGCGGAACGCATCCCCTCCGCGCGCGACCGGCGCACGGGCGAGATGCGCGTGCTCGAGGGCCGGTACTCGTTCTCGCAGCTCGCCGCGTGGCGCGACCGGCTGGTGGCGCTGCTGCCCATCCCCGGCGTGGTCTACGTGGACGCCGACGAGGCGTTCAACCGCGTGCGGATCGGCGTGTGGACGAACGAGGCGCGGCTGGCGGTGCCCGCGGCGGCGGTTCGGCTGGGCGTTCCGTTGGTAGCCTTGGTGCTTTCCGACGAGCGTTCGCTGCGCCCGCTCGTCCGCCTGGCGGATGCCGCCGGTCCCCTGGTTTCGGGCGGTCAGCGGCTGAGCTTCGCTTCCGGTCCCTCCGTCTCCGTGCAGTGCAGCGTCGGGTTCAACGTGCTCGCACTCGACAATGCCGGGTACGTGACGGCCGCGCATTGCTCGCGGGTGCAGGGCCGTGCGGACGGCACCGTGCACCAGCATCCTGACGAGACGCAGCTGCTGGGGATGGAGACCGCCGATCCCCCGCTGTTCCGGGGCGGCGCCTGCCCATCCGGCCGCCGCTGCCGGTACAGTGACGCGGCACGGTTCCGCTTCGCCCCCGGCCACGTGGCCGATCCCGCCATCGCCCGGGCGGCGGAGCCGGGTTCGCGGGAGGTCGCCGGGACGCTGCGGGTTGGGGGCGAGAGTCCCTATCCAGTAGCGGGCGAGGTGCTGGACAAGGTGGGCGCGGAAACCGGGTGGACGTTCGGCGCGGTCGCCGCCACCTGCGTGCACGTGAACGTAGATGGCACCGACGTCACGCTCCTGTGCCAGGACGTGGTCGACGCCGCGGCGGAGGGAGGCGACAGCGGCGCTCCCGTCTTCGCCTGGCGCGGCGGGGAGGCGACCCTGGCCGGCGTACTCTGGGGAGGGACGGGGAAGCGCTTCTACTTCAGCGCGATGGGGAACGTAGAGGCGGAGCTGGGGCCGTTGACGACGGGGGCGCCCCGGTAGTTACTCGGCGGGTGCGGCTGGGAGCGTGAGGGTAAACGTGGATCCCTCGCCCAGCGTGCTCTCGGCGACCAGGTCTCCGCCCATGCCGCGGGCCAGGTCGCGGCTGATCGCCAGCCCCAGTCCGGTTCCGCCTGCCGTACGGGTGAACCCCGCCGACACCTGCGCGAACGGGTGGAAGATGAACTCCAGCTTGTCGGCCGGAATGCCGATGCCCGTGTCGCGCACGCGGATGGCCACGGTGTCGGCCGCCGGCTGGCACGACACCTCGATCCGCCCGCCGGCGGGGGTGAACTTGATGGCGTTGGAAAGCAGGTTCAGCAGCACCTGCTCCACCCGTGATTGGTCCGCCAGCAGCACCGCGCCGCAACGTGCGCGGCTGTCGTCGTACGCCAGCTGCTTCTCCGCGATCTGCGGCAGCACCAGCCCCTCCACCTCGTCCATCACCGCGTCCAGCATCACCGGCTCCCGCGCATAGCTGGCGGTCCCCGCCTCGTTCGTCGCAAAGTCCAGCACGTCGTTGATCAGCCCGAGCAGGTGGCGCTGGCTGCGATCGATGCGCCCCAGGTCTTCGCGCTGCTCCGGTGTGATGGGCCCGCGGATCTCCATCTCCATCAGCTGCACGTATCCGCCGATGGCGTTCAGCGGCGTGCGCAGCTCGTGGCTCATGGTCGCCAGGAACATGCTCTTGGCGTGGTTGGCTTCCTCGGCGCGCGCCCGCGCCTCCTGCGCCTCGCGCCCGGCGAGCTCCGCGGCATGGGTGCGCTCCTCCAGCTCCTCCGCGGTCGCCTGCAGTTCCTCGTGCGCCATCTCCATCTCCGTCGCCTGCTCCTGCAGCTGCGCGTTCGCGAGCTCCACCTCGAGGGCCTGCTCCTGCAGCTGCTGGTTGGCCAGCTCCAGCTCGGCGGCGGCCTCCCGCGCGGCGTCACGGGCGCGCTGCAGCGACTCGGTAGTGGTGCCCACCAGCCACGACACGCCGATGAACGCCACCAGCGGCACGAGGTCCCTGGGATCTTCTGGTACGAAGCCTCCGAGAGGCGGGATGAGGTAGTAGTTCAATCCCATCACGCAGATGACGCCCGTGACCAGCCCCGGCCACGAGCCGCCGTACCACGCGGAAACGATCACCGCGACGTACGAGAAGAGGAACATCGAGCGGGGGAGGAACTCGGCGAGCGCGATGGTCAGCGCCACCGCGAGGACGCCCGCACCGATCGCGGCGAGCGCTCGCATTCCGGCGCCGGGGCGGCGCGCACGTTCGGTGGAGGTGGCGGCGGGGGTGAGGTTGGTCACTGGACGGGCAGGCGGAGGGGAGTCCACGAGCTTCCCGGAGCGGACGGAACTTTCGAGCGGGCGGCACAGAAGCTAGGGCCAGATGATATCAGCGCAAGCGTGGCGTTGCCGGGTGGCATGCGAGGTGCCGCACCCCGGGCGGTGTCCTCGGCTTCCACTTGCTTCGGCTTTTGTGCGGGCGTAACCTACGTGCGCGTTTCTCCCCGACCTGAACCGCGCGCCGTGACCGCTTCCGCGTCTCCCGATCCCGAACTGCTCTCGTGCGCCATCGCGGGCGGCTATGCCGGCCGGTGGGCGCGTGCGCAGGTGCGGTCAACGGAGCCCGAGGGTGAGGCAGTTGAGCCGTCATCCGCGTGGTTCGTGGATGCGTTCGCGGGCGCGGACCTGCAGCGGGCGGCGATTCGGGGGGTGGCGGTGGAGGCGGGGGGCCTCGCGTCCGTCCGCGCGATGACGGATTCCGTGGATCGCCTCCGCATCGTGCTCGCGGACGAAGACCCGGGGCTGCTGGTTCGGCTTGAGGACGAGCTGGAGAGGCTGGGCATGGGCGGCCGGGTGCGGCGGACGCGCGACGTCGCTTCGATCCAACCCGGGGAGATCGGCCTCGTCGAGTCGTCGTTCCCGGCGCTCTCGGCGGGGCTGGTGGACGCGATAAGCGACTCCGCCGCGCTGGTGCGCCTCGCGCCGCTGAGCGCGCGGGCCCTGCCATCGACGGCGCTTCAGACGATGGCCTCGCGGGAGGAGACCGAGCTGCTGCTGCGCTTTCCCGCGGAGGACTTCCACAAGCAGGCCCGCGTCACCGGCCCCATCGCCGACTTTCCACCCAACATCCGCCGCCTCGTGGAAGGGTGTTCGGCGCTGCTGGGGGACGGGCGGCACAGCTGGCTCTCCGCCTGGCGGGACGCGGTGCGGCGGGACGGCGCGGACGCGGCGCTGGACGAGGTCGTGGACCGCTACCGCGAACTGATCGTCGGCGCAGGGGAGGGACGGATCGTCCGCACGCAGCGGCTGGGCGGTGTCCATCTCCTGCTCGCCACCTTCAATCCGGCGCACGTGCTGGAATTGAACGGCGCCATCGCGGACGGCGGCGTGGACCCGCTCCCTCCCGCTGTCATTGCCGCAGAGCCGGAGCCGGAGCTGGAGCCGGAGGTGGTCGAGGCGCCCATCGCGCTGGATCTGTTTCCTGTCTCGCCGCCGCCGGTAGAGCCGAAGCCGCGTGGCGCGGACCTTCGCGCCGTCGGGGACGACCTTCACGCCCGCCATCGCGGCGCGCTCGTCGTCTATCGCGACATGCTCGCGACCCTGGCCGATTCGGGGCTCACGCCGGAGCAGGTGCGCGAGGCGCTGTCGATCCTGAAGCGCGAGGGGCGGGCGGCCTACCGCTCTCTGGACGCGGCCGACGCGGAGATCGACTTCCTCCTGGAGCCCGCGGCCCCCGCGCCGCCCCGCAAGCGCAAGCCGCGCAAGGTCGCGCCGGGCGAGCTGGGCCTGTTCGACATTCCCGACGAGTAGCGGGGCGCGCGCAACATGCGCAATCGATGCGGGCGCGCTAGATTGCATGCCATTGCCGCGCGTCCGGGACGCGGCCCGCGGTCACCCCGAGTCCCGCAGCAACCGATGAGCATCGCCGAAATCTTCGAGACCATGGAATACGGCCCCGCCCCCGAGAGCGCCTCGCCCGCGGTGGAGTGGCTGGAGGAACGGGGCCGCACCTTCCGGCACTTCGTCGGCGGCGAGTGGCGCGAGCCGGAGGGCGGCGAGTTCTTCGATACCACCAATCCCGCCACCAACCAGCCCCTGGCGCGCATCGCCCAGGGAAGCGAGGCCGACGTGGACGCGGCGGTGCGCGCGGCCCGCGAGGCGCTTCCCGCCTGGCAGGCGCTGGACGGCCACGCGCGCGCCCGCTTCCTGTACGCCATCGCCCGCCACATCCAGCGCCACAGCCGGCTCTTCTCCGTGCTGGAGACGATGGACAACGGCAAGCCCATCCGCGAGTCGCGCGACATCGACATCCCGCTGGTGGCCCGGCACTTCTACCACCACGCCGGGTGGGCGCAGCTGATGGATACGGAGCTGGCGGACCAGGTGCCCGTAGGCGTCGTGGGCCAGATCATCCCGTGGAACTTTCCGCTCCTGATGATGGCGTGGAAGATCGCCCCGGCGCTGGCGATGGGGAACACGGTGGTCCTGAAGCCGGCCGAGTTCACCTCGCTCACGGCGCTTCTCTTCGCCGAGGTGTGCCGCGACGCGGGGCTGCCTCCGGGCGTCGTGAACGTGGTCACCGGCGACGGGCGCACGGGCGCCGCCATCGTCGGCCATCCGGACGTGGACAAGATCGCCTTCACGGGATCGACCGAAGTCGGCCGCATCATCCGCGTGGCCACGGCGGGAACGGGGAAGAAGCTGTCGCTGGAGCTGGGCGGCAAGTCGCCGTTCATCGTGTTCGACGACGCCGACCTGGAAAGCGTGGTCGAGGGCGTGGTCGACGCCATCTGGTTCAACCAGGGGCAGGTGTGCTGCGCCGGCTCGCGCATCCTGGCGCAGGAGGGCATCGCCGAAAAGCTGACGCAGCGGCTGCGCGAGCGGATGGAAACGCTGCGCGTGGGAAATCCGCTCGACAAGGCGGTGGACATCGGCGCCATCGTGGCCCCCGTGCAACTGGAGCAGATCCGCCGCTTGGTGCAGGCCGGCGCCGACGAGGGCGCGCAGATGTGGCAGCCGTCGTGGAGCTGCCCCACCGAGGGATGCTTCTATCCGCCGACGCTGTTCACCAACGTTTCGCCCTCGTCCAGCGTGGCGCAGGTGGAGATCTTCGGCCCCGTCGTGGTGCTGATGACCTTCCGCACGCCCGCCGAAGCCGTGGAGCTGGCCAACAACACGGTGTACGGCCTGGCGTCGAGCGTGTGGACCGAGAACATCAACCTGGCCCTGGACGTCGCGCCCAAGATCAAGGCCGGCACGGTGTGGATCAACAGCACCAACCTGTTCGACGCCGCGTCGGGCTTCGGGGGATACCGCGAGAGCGGCTTCGGGCGCGAGGGCGGCAAGGAGGGGCTGTACGAATACGTGAAGCCGCGCTGGGAGGTCGCCAGCAAGAACGGCGGCGCCCCCGCCCGCCGCGACGACCGCAAGGCCAGGCCCGCGCGCGCCGAAAAGCAGCGCGGCAACGGCGCCGGCCCGGTGCTGCCGCCCATCGACCGCACCGCCAAGCTGTACATCGGCGGCAAGCAGGCGCGGCCGGACAGCGGCTACGCGCTTTCCATCTATGGCCCGGGCGACCGGCTGATCGGCGACGTGGGGCTGGGCAACCGCAAGGACGTGCGGAACGCCGTGGAGGCGGCGCACAAGGCCAAGGGGTGGAGCAAGGGCACGGCGCACAACCGCGCCCAGGTGCTGTTCTACCTGGCCGAGAACCTGGCGGCGCGCTTCGACGAGTTCAGCCGCCGCATCGCCGCCATGACGGGCGACGAGGCGGGGGCGGACCGCGAGGTCGAGGCGTCCATCCGCCGCCTGTACACCTACGCCGCCTGGGCCGACAAGTACGACGGCCTGGTGCACGCCACGCCCATGCGCAACGTGACGCTGGCGATGAACGAGCCCATCGGCGTCGTCGGCGTGGCGTGCCCCGACACGGCGCCGCTGCTGGGCTTCATCTCCGCCGTCATGCCGGCGGTGGCTACGGGCAACGCCGTGGTGGTGATCCCGTCGGAGCGCTGGCCGCTCGCCGCGACGGACTTCTACCAGGTGCTGGACACCTCCGATGTTCCCGGTGGCGTCGTCAACATCGTCACCGGGAAGCGAGACGAGTTGGCCGAGACGCTGGCGGCGCACGACGACGTCGAGGCCATGTGGTACTTCGGCGGGGCCGAGGGGAGCGCCATGGTGGAGCGCCTGTCGGCCGGCAACATGAAGCGCACCTGGGTGAGCTACGGCCGCGAGCGCGACTGGTTCAACGCCGAGCAGGGCGAAGGCCGCGAGTTCCTGCGCCAGGCCACCCACGTCAAAAACGTGTGGGTGCCCTACGGCGAGTGATTGGCCGGCTGGTTGACATCGGCTGGTCGGACGGATGGGAGGCACGATGAGCAAGATCACGTTGCACAAGGCCCAGGACGGTGAGTCCGGCGTACTCCCGGGCGAGGTGCTGGAGCGGCTTGGGATTGAACCTGGTGAGTCGGTCTACATGATCGATCGCCCGGGCGGAATCCTGCTTACGTCGGATCCCAACTTCGACTCCGCGATGCGGGCGTTGGATCGGGCTCGCGCGCAGTATGCAGACACGTTCCGCCGGCTCGCCGAGTGAGAATCGGCGGATCCGCTTCGCACAAAGGGTAAGACGAAACGGGGTGGATCGCCGATGGTGATCCACCCACATTCGTTCCCGATCTCTGTGCATCCGCGTCCAACTGCCCGGCGTGTCAAAATCCGTGGCGTCCATCCGTTACATCGCATCACGGTGGGCTGTCGACATCTTCCCGGAGCGGAGCCATGCAACGAAGCGGTTCGCGCGTGCTGCTCTTCACAATTGCTCTCGCCCTCATTGCCGCCCCCGGGCTCTCGGCGCAAACCGTCGGTGGCACCGTCGTGGAGAGGGCGACCGGCGAGCCGATTCAGGGTGCGGTTGTGGCGCTGGTCGATTCGCTCGGAAGGCGCCGGGACGCCGTGCTCAGCGATGCGCAGGGGCAGTACAGCCTGCAGGCTCCCGCGCCGGGAACCTACCGCGTTCGCGCCGAGCGGGTGGGGTACGCGGCCGCCTCGTCGCCCTCACTGGCACTGGACGCTGGGGAGCAGGTCGCGCAGCCGCTGTCCATGTCTCCCGTCCACGTGACGCTGGACGCCGTAGTCGCGCGGGGCGTGCCGCGGGCGTGCACCATCCGCCCCGAGAACGGTGAGCAGGCGGCGCGCGTGTGGGACGAAGCACGGAAAGCGCTCGACGCCACCCACCTCGGTGGCCGGGCAGGCGCCTACGAGTTCCGGGTGCGGCTGTTTCGGCGCACGCTGGCCTTGCCCAGGCTTACGATCGTCGATTCCAGCTCATCCATCCAGTCGGGGTTCAGCCGCCAGCCGTTCGCGACGCCCGTCGAGCGGCTGGTGACGCACGGCTACATGGAAGTCGAGCGCGATTCCATCGTGTTTCGTGCCCCGGACGCGCCTACGCTGCTGTCCGACGCCTTTCTGGACCACCACTGCTTCAGCCTGGTCCGGGGCCGCGGCACCGAGGCGGGGATGGTGGGGCTGGCGTTCGCTCCCCTGCGCGGCAGACGGCTTCCCGACGTGCAGGGAACGCTGTGGCTCGACGGGCAGACGGGGCACCTGCGCTACCTGGAGTACACCTACACCCGGTTGCCCTTCGCCAGCTCCGACGCCCGGCTGGGCGGGCGGGTGGACTTCGTGCAGCTGCCCGAGGGCGGATGGATCGTAAGCCGGTGGCGCATCCGGATGCCGATCCTGGAGAGGGAAAACCCGCGCGCGCCACCCATGGTCAAAGCCCTGGTGGAGAGCGGGGGCGAGGTGCTGGGCGTCCGCACGGGCCGGGGAGCGCGGGTACCATTGCGGACGGTGAGCGTCGGGCCGAACACGGCCGCGGTCGCGTCACTCGCTGCATCGCCGCGGTGACGGAGGCCCGAGTCACCGAACTACGCTGCCTCGTGACCTCCCCCGTACGTGCCTTCGGCGTAGATGAGACCCTCGACGGGCGCGGCGACGCGGAACCAGCGCTCGGGGCCGTCGTCGCTGACGAGCAAGCGGGCCGTGGCGGGGAGGGGCAGGGGCGCGCGGAAGGCGATGCGCATCCGCCGCAGGGCGCCCGGGTCGCCGCCCAGGCAGTGCTCGATCAGCGAATGCGCGGCACGGGCGGCGATGCAGTAGCCGTGCAGGATGGGCGCGCGAAAGCCGAACGGGCGCGCCGTCAGCCCCCACAGGTGAATCGGGTTGTAGTCGCCGGACACGCGGGCGTAGCGCCGGCCCGCGCTCCCTGACAAATCCCATCGCACCAGTTCGGTCCATCCGCCCTCGGGCGCTACGGGACCCGCGCGATCCGCCGGGCGGCCCGGGGCACGATCCGGATCGTCCGTGCCACCCGTCCTTACCTGGAACACGCTCGTAGACTGGCAGCAGAGCTGGCCTGCACCCAGCCAGTTGCGGGCGAGCACCGTCATCCGAAAGCCGCGGCGCGCGGGCTCCACCCGGTCCAGCTCCACGCGGCAGCGCACCGCGTCACCCGGGCGCAGGGGGCGCGCCCACACCAGGTCCGTCGACACGTGGACGATGGCGCCCAGCGGCAGCGGCTGCTCCATCCCCGCGAACATCTGCAGTGCCAGCGCCGTTTCCCAGGTGGCGCAGTAGAACGGCGGAACCGCGCCGGCTCCCTCTGCGAACCCCGCGATACGCTCCCCGTTCGTCGCGGCGGCGTACGCCTGCACGTGACCCGGATCGATCCCGATGCCCGCGCGCTCCGCGGACACCTTCCGGCGCGGGATGGCGGCCAGGTCCAGCGGCGCGCCCGACCGGCGCGCCTGGATGCCGCGCGCCACCAGGTGAACCATCGACCGCAGGTGAGAGGGCGCGGCCACCCCGCTCATGCCCGCAGCAGCTGCACGGCCACGCGGCGCTCGCGCGGCCCGTCGAACTCGCAGAACCAGATCCCCTGCCACGTTCCCAGCACCGGCTGCCCACCGCTGACGATGACCGTGAGCGATGGGCCGAAGAAGCTGGTCTTCAGGTGGCTGTCGCTGTTCCCCTCGTCGTGTCGATAGAACGCTTCGTCCTTGGGCACCAGCCGCTCGAGCTTGCCCAAGAGGTCGTGCACCACGTCGGGATCGGCGTTCTCGTTGATGGTGAGCGCGGCCGTGGTGTGAAGGCTCTGCAGCACCACCACGCCCTCGTCCATCCCCGACCGTGAGACGATCTCGCGCACGCGGCCGGTGATGTCCTGCATCTCGCCGCGCCGGTGCGTCCGGATGCGGATCTCCTCCATCGGGATTAGCGGTCGCCCACGTACATGATCCGCCAGATGCGGCCACCCGCGTCGTCCGACACGTACAGTGAGCCGTCCGGCCCCTGCGCCAGCCCGGTGGGCCGGTGCCGCGCGCCACCCTGCTGCCCCGGCGCGGGCACGGGCGCCTGCGCGAATACGAAGTGCGGCCCGCTCGGCGCCCCGGCGGCGGTCATCGGCAGGAAGGTGACGTTGAAGCCCTGCTGCGGAAGCGGCGCGCGGTTCCACGAGCCGTGGAAGGCCACGAACGCGCCGCCCCAGTACTGCGTGGGGAACTGCGTGCCCGTGTAGAACAGCAGGTCGTTGGGAGCCCAGTGCGCGGGGAACGCGTACGCCGGGGCGGCCTTGCCGGTGCAGCGGCCCACCTGCGTGCCGTTGCCCCCATACTCGGGCGCCAGCACCTTCCGCCGCGCGGCGGGGTCGAAGTAGCAGTACGGCCAACCGCCGTCGGTGCCGCGGTCCAGGCGGAACATCTCTTCGGCGGGAACGTCGGCATTCTGCTGTTCGGTGAATCCCCAGTTGGAGCTCAGGTTGTCGCGCCCGTGCGAGACGGTGAACGGCACGCCCGCCGCGGGGTGGAAGTCCAGCGCGTAACCGTTGCGGATGCCGGTGGCCCAGCGCTCGCCGGCCGCCGGCGCCTGGTTCGCGCGATTGGCGTCGAAGCGCCAGATGCCCGCGCGCGTGGCCAGCTCCGGGCAGGGGTCGCGGCCGGTGGAGCGGCTCTGGCGATCCTGCTCCTGGCAGGCGTTGGACACGGACCCGATGCTGACGAACATCCCGCCGCGCCCATCGAACGCCAGCGCCTTGGAGGCGTGCCCGCCCACCGGCAGGCCGCTGACCAGCAGCTCCGGCTGGCCCTGCGGCACCAGCTGCCCGGGCGTAAGCCGCCACCGGACGACGCCGTCGTTCATGGCGAAGTACAGCCAGCCGTCGTGAATCTGCAGGCCGCTTCCCCCGCGGTTCTCGAACTTCTGCCGCACCTCCGCGCGCCCGTCCCCATCCGCGTCGCGCAAGGCGATCACGCCCGCGGGCCCGTCGCGCCGCCCGGAGAGTGAGGCGTACACGTCGCCGCTGGCCGACACGTCCAGGTGCCGCACCGGTCCCAGGCTGTCGGCCACCACCACGGCGCAGAATCCGTCAGGGAGCGTAAGGCCCACGTCCACCCTGGCGCACATCGCCGGGCTGGGACCCGCGCTCTGCCACGGCGTGGTGTCTAGCGGACGCGCGTCGGCCGGGTTGGCGCGCGGCGGGGGCACGGACGCGGTCTCCCGCGCGGGCGGGGCGGGCGGGCAGGCCGCCAGCGCCAGGGGTGCAACGGCCAGCAGGGCGAGTCTGAACCGCATGATGCGGGGCTCCGGAGTGGTGGATTCTGCTGCGCGGCGCGCAATGGGATTGTAGCTGAAACCTTCCCGCAACGCCCGCGCCGGAAGTGATCCCAGGGATGCACACGGCCGCAGTGGGACCGCGATCGAATTCTCCCCCTCGCCCGCTTGCGGGAGAGGGGGCCGGGGGGAGAGGGCAGCC
>NZ_DASWMD010000060.1:0-103433 GCF_036399935.1 Longimicrobium sp. | reverse complement strand
GGCGCTGCCGCCGTTTGAGCAAGGACTACGAGGGCCTGCCGGAGAGTAGCGAAGCATGGATCCATCTTGCGATGTCGGGTCTCATGCTCCGTCGGCTTCGGCCAAGTTGACGTTTCTCAACACCCTCTGAGGCCCAGGCGCGCGAAACCGGCCCGTACTCCAGACTTCGCGGGCCGAAGGATCTTGTCGCGGCCACTACTCAGCCGGGGCGAGGCAGCGCTCACGATCGCTGGAGGCTCGTCCTGAGCGGGTGAGCCCGTCGCCAAGAGCAGCCTGGGTACGTCGCTTGCCCTGATGGTACGGACACACAACAACGGGAGATGAACGATGGATCTGCTGACGTGGATTATCGTGGGACTGGTCGCCGGCGTGCTCGCTGGGCTGGTCGTGGGCGGCGTGGGGCTGGTGGGCGACATCATCGTGGGGATCGTGGGCGCGTTCGTCGGCGGATGGCTCTTCCGCCAGCTCGGCGTGACCACGCCGTTCAGCGGCCTGGCGGGAACCATCTTCACCGCGTTCGTGGGCGCGGTGGTGCTGCTCTTTCTGCTGCACGCCCTGCACAGGCGCCGGGGCGGGTACGGGCGACGCCGTTGACCACTTTGGCTACTTCGTAGCACCGGCGCGCGGATGCTGCACCTCACCAACGGCGACGCCGCGGCGGACGCCATCCGCGCAGCTGGCATTCCGGGGGAGATCCTTCCCTGGCGCGACGTGCTGCACGACGGGCCGGTGCCCGCCGGCCTCCCGCTCCGCGAGCTGAGCCTCGTCCGCGCCGGGTTCATCGCGTCCCGCGGCTGGGGCGCGGTGGACGAGGTGCGCCGCGGGTTCGAGGAGCGGGACGCCGCGCTGGCCGCGTCGGCGGACGAGGACGAGGTGGTGCTCTGGTTCGAGCACGACCTGTACGACCAGCTCCAGCTGATCCAGGTGCTGGACTGGTTCGCCGAGCACCCGCGCCCGGGGCTGACGCTGATCAACCCCGCGCAGTACCTGGGTCCCTCCACGCCCGACCAGCTTCGCGCGCTGTTCGCGCTGCGCATGCCCGTCACCCATGCGCACCTCTCCGCCGCCCGCGCCGCGTGGGAGGCGTTCCGCGCGCCCGACCCCCGGGGGATGGAGACGATCCCGGGAGCGGAGCTGGCGGCACTCCCGCACCTGTCGTCCGCCCTGCGCCGCCACCTTCAGCAGTTTCCGTCGACGCGAGACGGCCTGTCGCGCAGCGAGCGCCAGGCGCTGGAGGTGCTCGCGGATGGTCCGCGCACGGCGGGCAAGCTGTACCGGGCGTCACACCACGATCGCGAAGATCCCATCTGGCTGGGCGACTCCACCTTCTTTTCCTACCTCGAAGACCTGGGCCCGCTGGTCACCATCGGCGAGGCAGACGATGTCCACCGCCGCCCGGTCGCCCTGACGGACCTGGGCCGCGACGTCCTGGCCGGCCGTGCGGACCGCGTCGCGGCGATCGGGATCGACCGCTGGCTGGGCGGCGTGCACCTGCAGGGCCGTGATGTACCATGGCGCTGGGACGAGGCAGCCGGGAGGATCGAGCACGGATAGAGTCCATCGCTTCAAACAAGAAAGGCCACCCACATCGAGCGGGTGACCTTTCCAACCCTGGCATTACTTCCGCTGGCCCAGAGGCGAACACTGCGGTTATGACGGCTCAGGGAATCACGCTTGTAAGCTAACGAAAGGGCAGGCGGGCCGGCAATTGGCGCCGCTGTCGCGCCCAGTCATCGTGCTGGTTCAGGCTAGATCCTTCGGCGCGCGGCGTATCTGGCGTGGGCAGGTTCAGTGCGCCTGCGCCTCAGGATGACAAGCTAGGTTGCAATCCGCGGCTGGCGTGTCGATGGCTGCGTGTCCGCCCTTCCGGGTTCCGCGCGTCCGGGTGAGGGCCCCTCCGAATCCCGCCGCATCCCCCGCGCGTAGTGCTGGCACGCATCCTCCACGTACGCGGATCGGATGCAGCATGACCCACGAACGAGAACCAATCGGATCGGGATGGAAATCGGCCGGCTGACCCTGCCCCCGCTGCGGGACGAGGAAGAAAAGCGCGTGCGGCTGGAAAAGATGAAGCGCGTCGCCACCGGCCTGCTGGGCGTGGCGACCCTCATCTTCGTCGTCGCGCGCATCTTCGAGGCACGCTACCCGTGGCTCGGCTTCATCCGCGCCACCGCCGAGGCCGCCATGGTGGGCGCCGTCGCCGACTGGTTCGCGGTGACGGCGCTGTTCCGCTATCCCATGGGCGTGAAGATCCCGCACACGGCCATCATCCCCAACCGCAAGGACCGCATCGGCAAGAGCCTGGGCAACTTCGTCCAGAACAACTTCCTGTCGCCGCCCGTGATCTCCGCCAAGCTGCGCGAGGCCAACGTGGCGCTCAGGCTGGCGCAGTGGCTGGCCAACCCGGACCACGGCGACACGGTGGGCAAGCACGCCGCCGCCGCCGTCACGGGCCTCGTCCAGGTGCTGCGCGACGAAGAGGTGCAGGAGATCATCGAGCAAAGCGTGATGGGGCGCGTGCGCACCACGCAGGTGGCGCCGCTGATGGGAAGCGTGCTGACGCTGGTCACGGCCGAAAACCGCCACCAGGAGCTGCTGGATTCCGCCATCCGCCTGTTCGACCGGCTGTTCGAGGAAAACCGCGAGGTCCTGCGCGCCAAGATCACCCAGGAAACGCCTTGGTGGATGCCCACGGCGGTGAACGAAGAGATCTACAAGCGGATCGCGCGGGGGATCGAAAAGACGCTGGTGGAGGTGGCGCACGACCCCGCCCACCCGCTGCGGGGGCGGTTCAACGAGGCCGTCGCCGAGTTCGTGGAGCGCTTGAAGAGCTCGCCCGAGATGATCGCGCGGGGCGAGGCGCTCAAGGAAGAGGTGCTGGGCCACCCCGCCGTGCGGGCCTACTCGGCGGGGCTGTGGGCCGACATCAAGGCGTCGGTCCTGCTCCACAGCGCGGACCCGGAAAGCGAGTTCCGCCGCCGCGTGGGGAGCGCCGTCACCCGGTTCGGCGGATCGCTGCTGGAAGACGAGGAGCTGCTGGCCAAGGCCAACGGCTGGGTGGAGCAGGCGGTGCTGTACGTGATCGAGCAGTACCGGCACGAGGTGGCCGACCTGATCGAAACCACCGTGCAGGCGTGGGACCCGGAAGACACCACCCGCAAGATCGAGCTGCAGATCGGCCGCGACCTGCAGTACATCCGCATCAACGGCACGCTGGTGGGCGGCCTGGTGGGGCTGCTGATCTACACGGTGTCGCTCTTCTTCGGCGCGGGATGACGCCGCGTCACGCGGCCGGGGCGGGGGTGCGGAACACCAGCGCCACCGAGTAGAACTTGACCACGAGGATGCCGACGACCACGGCGGTCACCAGCACGGGCGAGCGGGTGAGCACCAGCAGCGCCGTCACCAGCCCCGTGTTGAACACCTTGCCCAGCGGAGACCAGTTGAGCTCCCACACCCGCTTGTTGACGAGGTAGTAGTAGTTGGGCGAGATCATGCGCGGGTAGCGCAGGTACTGGTTGCTCAGGTAGTGGTCCACGCCCATGAACTGGATGAGGAACAGCACCACGGGAACCGCCAGCGCCGGGTACAGGTACAGCTCGTTGAGGTAGAAGAAGGCCACGAGCAGGCGGTCGGCCAGGATGTCGAACTGGCCTCCGAACAGGGTTTCCTGGTTCAGCCAGCGGGCGACGGCGCCGTCCAGGATGTCGAGCGACCAGTAGACGCCCAGCCCCCACAGGTTCAGCCGCTCGTCGCCGTGCAGCGCCGCCAAGGTGAACAGCACCATCCCCGCCACCAGCCGCACGGCCGTGATCAGGTTGGGCCACGTCCACGGGGTGTCGGGGTGGATCTCCGTGGGAAGCGGCGGTGCGCCCCAGGGAAGCTTCTCGGGCTGGGCTGGCGGCATGCGGATGCTGACGGGTGTGGGATGGCGCTCGTCCGACGTGTGTCGCGGCGCGCAAAAGCTCACCCGCGACGGCGCCCGCCGCAACCCCGGCCCGGGCGCTCCGCCGGATCGCCCTTGCGGCGGCCACACACCCCAAGCACCTTTCAGGGCAAGCGTTTGCGCCACTCTCCAGCGGTCCGGCCCTGATGCAGAACGATTCCACGCCGCCGAGGGCCACGCGCCGGGGCAGCACCGTCCGCCGCCGCATCGAGCGCGTCGCCCTCGCGCCGGAGGGTGCGCTGCGCCGCGTGCGCGAGGACGTGCTGGCGACGGAGGAGCCGCTGGAGATCCGCGTCGTCGTGGGCGACGGCGTGTCGCACCGCGTGGCGGTGACCATGCGGACGCCCGGGGCGGACTTCGAGCTGGCGGCGGGCTTCCTGTACGGCGAAGGGCTGATCGGCGGGCCGGAGGCGGTGCGCGCCATCCGCTACTGCACCGAGGCCGAGCAGCTGTACAACGTGGTGAACGTGGTGCTGGCGCCGGGCGTGCCGTTCGACGCGGCGAACCTGGCGCGCAACTTCTACACGACGTCCAGCTGCGGCGTGTGCGGCAAGGCGTCCATCGAAGCGGTGATGGGCCCGGCGTGCGCGCGGGTGGCGGGTGGTGTCACGGTGGATGCGGATACGCTCGTCGGGCTTCCCGCGCGGCTGCGGCAGGCGCAGGCCGTCTTCGAGCGCACCGGCGGGCTTCACGCCGCGGCGCAGTTCACGGCTGACGGCGAGCTGGTGCGGGTGAGGGAAGACGTGGGCCGCCACAACGCGATGGACAAGCTGGTCGGCTCCGCGCTGCTCGCGGGCGAGCTGCCGCTGGCGGATCACGTGGTGCTGGTGAGCGGGCGGTTGAGCTTCGAGCTGGTGCAGAAGGCCGCCCGGGCGGGCGCCGCGGTGCTGGCGGGCGTTTCGGCGCCCAGCAGCCTGGCGGTGGAGCTGGCGGAGCAGGCGGGGATGACGCTCGCGGGGTTCGTCCGCGAGCCGGGATTCAACATCTACACGGGAGGCGAGCGCATCGCTTCCCGTGTTCGCGAAAAGGTGGGCGGATGACGGGACGGGCACTCGGAACGATGATGATCGCCGCCGCACTGGCGGGATGCGGCGAGCAGGGCAACGAGCTGCGCGAGGCGACGGAGCGGCGGCGCGCGACCGAGGCGCGGGACGACTCGGCGGTGGCGGATTCCGTGCCCCGCGTACCCGCGCGCCTGCCGGCTTTCGTGCTGGCGGACTCCACTCCCGCCGGCCGCTCAGCCGACAGTGCCGCCGCGACTCCAGCGCCCGGCGCCGACTCCGCCGCGGCGCCGTCCCCTGCGCCGCAGGCGGACTGGACGTCGGGGCGCACGCAGGTCCGCCGGCGGCCGGGCGGGGTGGCGACGCTGCGCCAGGTGCGCACCGCGCCGAACGCGGGGTTCGACCGGTTCGTCGTGGCACTGGGGGCCGATGCCATCCCGGGGTACCGCATCGAGTACGTCGACCGGCCGGTGCGCCAGTGCGGTTCGGGCGAGGCCACGAAGATCGCGGGCGACGGGTGGCTCTCCATCACCCTTTCCGCCGCGCGCGCCCACGACGACCAGGGCCGCGCCACCATCCAGCAGCGTGAGCGGGCGCTGTCGCTTCCCGTGCTGCGCGAATACGAGTTCACGTGCGACTTCGAGGCCGAGGTGCAGATCGTCCTCGGCGTGGCATCGCCCAACCGCTACCGGGTGCTCGAGCTGGCGAACCCAAGCCGGCTCGTGATCGACGTCCAGCACTGAAAAAAAAACGTTTCACGCAGAGGTCGCAGAGGGAAAAGAGAGGACGCAGAGGGCAGCCACGGCCCCTCTGCGTCCTCTCGTTCTTCTCTGCGTCCTCTGCGTGAAAGCTGTTGAGATACCCGCCCCCGCATCGAAACCATTGACGCTATGGGGATTTCGGTATAGGTTTGCGAGCCCATGAATAATTATACTAGCGCACGAATCGGAATCCTGGGGGCTGGCGGATACGCGGGGCGGGAGCTGGTAAGGCTTCTCGCTCGCCACCCGCGGGCGCGGATCGCGTGGGCGACGTCGGAGTCCGAGGCGGGAACGGCGCTGGACGATCTCGTTCCCGGCGCGCGCGGACCGGCGCTGGTGAAGGCGGAAGACGCGGCGCTGGACGAGTGCGACTGCGTGGTGTCGTGCCTGCCGCACGGCGAGAGCGCGCGCTGGATGGAACGGGCGCGCGCGGCGGGGGTGAGGGCCATCGACCTGTCGGCGGACCTGCGCGTGCCGGGGGCCGGCACGCCGGAGTGGGCGCGCGAGGCGGTGTACGGGCTTCCCGAGCTGCACCGCGAGCGGATCGCCGGTGCGCAGCTGGTCGCCAACCCGGGATGCTATCCCACCGCCGCCATCCTGGCCCTGGCACCCCTGCTGCGGCGCGGCCTGGCGGCCGGCCCGGTGATCGTCAACGCGGCGTCGGGGGTCACGGGCGCGGGGCGCTCGCCCAGGCGCGAGCTGCTGTTCGCCGAGGTGGCCGAGGGGTTCAGCGCCTACGCCGTCGGCAACGTGCACCGGCACCTGGCGGAGATGCGGTCGCAGGCCGCCGGGCTGGTGGGGGGGCGGGCCCCGGAGCTGGTGTTCACCCCGCACCTGCTGCCGGTGCGGCGCGGCATCCTGGAGACGATCTACGTGCCGCTGAACGAGCCGCTGCTCGGAGAGCCGATCGGAATGTGGATGGATGATTATGCATCGGAACCCTTCGTACGGGTGACGAGCGGACGCATGCCGTCGCTGGCGGATGCGGTGGGGTCCAACCGCGTGGCCATCGGCGTCACCGCCGTCCGCGATGTGGCGGCGCCGATGCTGATCGTGGTGGCGGCCATCGACAACCTGGTGAAGGGCGCGGCCGGGCAGGCCGTGCAGAACCTCAACCTGATGTTCGGATGGCCCGAGACGGAGGCGCTGGCGTGAGGGTCGTCAAGGTGGGCGGCAACCTGGCCGAGGACGCCGGGTGGATGTGCTCCGTGGCGGATGCCGTCGCCGCGTCCTCCGTCCCCACCCTCCTCGTTCACGGGGGCGGCAAGGAAGTCAGCCAGCTGCAGCGCGCGCTGGGCGAGGAGCCGGCGTGGGTGGACGGACTGCGGGTGACCACGCCCATCGCGCTCGACGCCGTGCGGATGGTGCTGAGCGGCGTCGTCAACAAGCGCTGGGTGGCCGCGCTGCTGGATGCCGGGGTCGACGCGGTGGGGGTGTCGGGTGAGGACGGCGGGCTGCTGGTCGGCCGGACGATCCGCGGCGGCGCGCTGGGGCGGGCGGGGGAGCTGGTGTCGGTGCGGACGGAGCTGCTGCACGCGTGGATGGAGCAGCGGCTGACGCTGGTGATCTCCCCCGTGTCGCGCTGCACGGACGGTGGCGGGTTGAACGTGAACGCCGACGATGCCGCCGCCGCCATTGCCGCCACTTTGGGTGCGGCGGAGCTGCTCTTCGTTTCCGACGTGCCCGGCGTGCGCCGCGCGGGCGAGTGGCTGGCGGCGCTGGGCGGGGCCGAAGCCGAGGCGCTGGCCGCCTCGGGCGAGGCGTCGGGGGGAATGCTCCCCAAGCTGCGCGCGGCGTTCACCGCGGCGGCGGCCGGGGTGGCGGGGGTGAGGATCGGGGACGTGGGGATGCTGACGGACCTGGCCGCGGGAACGCGGATCGAACCTGTACGGGAGATGGCCGATGCTGGCTGCTGACACGCAATCCGCCCTGCTGGGCGTCTACAAGCCGGCCGGCCCGTCCTTCGTGGCGGGTGAGGGATGCTGGCTGACGGGCGACGACGGGCGCCGCTACCTGGACTTGACCAGCGGCATCGCGGTGAACGCCCTGGGCTACGGCGACCCCAACGTGGCGGCCGCCATCCGCGGCGCGCTGGACGCCGGCATCCTCCACACGTCGAACCTGTTCCGCACCGCGCCCGCGGGCGAGCTGGCGGCGTGGCTGGCCGCGCATTCCTTCGCCGACCGCGTGTTCTTCTGCAACAGCGGCGCGGAGGCCAACGAGGGCGCCATCAAGTTCGCGCGGCGCTGGGCGGGCGACCGGGACGAGATCATCGCGTTCCGTGGCGGCTTCCACGGCCGGACGATGGGCGCGCTGGCCCTGACCGACCGCCCCGCCTACCAGGAGCCGTTCCGCCCGCTGATGCCGGGCGTGCACTTCGCCGAGGTGGGCGACGTGGACGGGGTGAAGGCCCTGCTGCAGACCGGGCGCGTGGCGGCCGTCATCATCGAGCCCATCCAGGCCGAGGGCGGCGTGCGCTTGGTGGCGCCCGGGTTCCTGCAGGCACTCCGCGCCCTGTGCACCGAGCACGGCGCGCTGCTGATGCTGGACGAGGTGCAGACGGGGCTGGGCCGCACGGGAACGCTGTGGGCGCACGAGGCGGCGGGGATCACGCCGGACGTGATGACGCTGGCCAAGCCGCTCGCCGGCGGCCTGCCGATGGGTGCCGTGCTGGTGACGGAAGCCGTGGCGGCGGCGCTGAAGCCGGGCGACCACGGCAGCACCTTCGGCGGGGGGACGCTCGTGGCGTCGGCCGCGCTGGCGACGTGCCGCAAGATCGGCGCGGAGCCGTTCATGGCCGAGGTCCGCCGCAAGAGCGAGCTGCTGGCCGACCTGCTGGGCGCGCTGGCGCTCCGCCGCCCCGGCATCCGCCAGGTGCGCGGCGCGGGGCTGATGTGGGGGATCGAGATGGACGACGCGGCCGGGATCGTGGGCCGCGCGCTGGAGGCCGGGCTGCTGCTGTGCACCGCCGGCCCGGACGTGGTGCGGCTGCTTCCGCCGCTTGTGATCGGGGACGACGAACTGCGCCAGGGCATCGCGATCCTGGAAGGAGCGATGGAATGCTGATCCAGATTGCGCCCCCCGCCTCGGCGGGCGGCATCGACGTCACCCCGGTAGGCGCCGGGGCGCCGGTGACGGTGCGCCCCGCGCGCATCGCCGACATGCTGGCGGTGGAGCCGCTGATCAACCACTTCGCCGCGCAGAACCTGATGCTGCCCAAGACGCCGGAGCAGCTGGTCCGCCTGTTCCGCGAGTTCGTGGTGGCGACGGACGAGAACGGGCGCCTGCTAGGGTGCGGCGGCCTGCGCATCTTTTCGCCCGAGCTGGCGGAAATCATCTCCCTGGCCGTGAGCCCGGCGGCGCAGGGGCTGGGGCTGGGCGGGCGCATCGTGGAGCGGCTGGTGGAAGACGCCGAGACGCTGGGCATCACCACCGTCTTCGCGCTGACGCTGCGCGACGGCTTCTTCCACCGCCTGGGCTTTCGCACCGTGAACAAGGAGATGTTCCCGGCCAAGGTGTGGGCCGACTGCCGGAACTGCTCCAAGCTGCACGCCTGCGACGAGATCGCGGTCTACAAGGAAGTGCGTTAGTGCGTGAGTGCGTTAGTGCGGGAGCAACTGCAGCCCGTCTGAAGCTTTCGCGCGGCGGAATGCACACTGACGCACTCACGAACTAACGCACTCACGCACTTTGCTCCACACCGCGGGAACGCGGTAAACCAAACGAACTACCACCGCAAGGGAGCACACATATGCCGACCCCCCGCGTCGTCCTCGCCTACTCGGGCGGACTGGATACCTCCATCATCGTGCCCTGGCTTCGTGAAAACTACGGCGCCGAAGTGATCTGCGTGGCCGCCGACGTGGGCCAGGGCGAAGAGCTCAGTGGCCTCGAGGCCAAGGCCCTCGCCTCCGGCGCCGCCGCCTGCTACGTGCAGGACCTGCGCGAAGCCTTCGTCACCGAGTACGTGTGGCCCACGCTGCGCGCCGGTGCCGTGTACGGCCGCAAGTACCTGCTGGGGACGTCGATGGCGCGGCCCATCATCGCGAAGGCGCAGGTGGAGATCGCCCGGCAGGTGGGCGCCACGCACCTGGCCCACGGCTGCACGGGCAAGGGCAACGACCAGGTTCGCTTCGAGCTCACCTACGCCGCGCTCGCGCCGGACCTGCCGGTGATCGCGCCGTGGCGGGAGTGGAACATCCGCTCGCGCGAAGACGCCCTGGCCTACGCGGCGCAGCACCAGGTGCCCGTCGTCGCGACGCGGGAGAAGATCTACTCGCGCGACGCCAACCTGTGGCACGTCAGCCACGAGGGCGGCCCGCTGGAAGACCCCGCGCACGAGCCCGGGAGCGACCTGTTCCTGCTGACGAAGTCGCCCGAGGAGGCGTCGGCGCGCCCGGAATACGTCACCATCGGCTTCCACGAGGGATACCCCGTGTCCGTCAACGGGCAGGAGCTGGGCCCCGTGGAGCTGATCGCCGCGCTCAACGCCATCGGCGGGGCGCACGGCATCGGGCGCATCGACCTGGTGGAAGACCGGCTGGTGGGGATGAAGTCGCGCGGCATCTACGAGACGCCCGGCGGCACCCTGCTGTACGCCGCGCACTCCGAGCTGGAGCAGCTGACGCTGGACCGGCGCACGCTGAGCCTCAAGGACATGGTTGCCCCGCGCTACGCCGACCTGGTGTACGAGGGCCGCTGGTGGACCACGGAGCGCGAGGCGATGGACGCGCTGGTGAACACCACGCAGCGTCGCGTGACGGGTTCGGTGCGGCTGAAGCTGTACCGCGGCAGCGTGGCCATCGCCGGCCGCTGGTCCGCCAACTCGCTGTACGACGAGCGCTTCGTGACGTTCGGCGAGGACGACGTGTACGAGCAGTCCGACGCGGCGGGGTTCATCCGCCTGTTCGGCCTTTCCAGCCGCGTGGCCGCGCTCAAGGAGCAGGAGGCCACGCTGGCGCCCACCCTTGCCGCCGCGGACTGAACATGGCCTGCACTCCCACCGCGCCGGCGCAGAACGCCCCGGCCGTACCCGGCGCCCGCATGTGGGGCGGACGCTTTTCGGCCGGGCCCGCGCCCGAGATGGACCGGCTGAACCGCTCGCTGCCGGTGGACCGCCGCCTGTGGCGCCACGACGTGGCCGGCAGCCGCGCGTGGGCCGCCGCGCTGGGCGCCGCGGGGGTGATCGACCCCGCCGAGGCCGCCGACCTGCGCGCGGGGCTCGACGCGGTGGCGGCGCGCCTGGAGTCGTGGTCCGAGGCCGACTGGGCGGCGGCCGAGGACGAGGACGTGCACACCCTGGTCGAGCGGCTGCTGGGGGACGAGATCGGGCCCACCGCCGGCAAGCTGCACACGGGGCGCTCGCGCAACGACCAGGTGGCCACCGACTTCCGCCTCTGGGCGCTGGAGGCGGTCAAGACGCTGGACGCGGCCCTGCGCGACGTGCAGTTGGCGCTGGTCGAGCAGGCTCAGCAGCACGTGGCGACGGTGATGCCCTCGTACACGCACATGCAGCGCGCGCAGCCGGTGTCGGCCGCGCACTGGCTGCTGTCGCACGCGTGGCCGCTGGCGCGCGACCGCGAGCGGCTGGCGGACGCGGGGGATCGGGTTTCCGTGCTGCCGCTGGGTTCGGGCGCCATCGCGGGGTGCCCGTTTCCGGTGGATCGCGTGCTGCTGAAGGAGTCGCTGGGCTTCCGGGCCGTGTCGCCCAATTCGGTGGATGCGGTGGCGGACCGCGACTGGGTGGCGGAGCTGCTGTTCGTCGCGGCGATGGCCGGCGTGCACCTGTCGCGCCTGGCCGAAGACCTGGTTCTGTTCGCGTCGTCGGAGTTCGGCTTCGTGCGGCTGAGCGACCGGTTCAGCACGGGTTCGTCGCTGATGCCGCAGAAGCGCAATCCCGACGCGCTGGAGCTGGCGCGCGGCAAGGCGGGGCGGCTGATCGGCGACCTCACCGGCATGCTCGCGCTGCTGAAGGGGCTGCCGTCGGGCTACAACAAGGACCTGCAGGAAGACAAGCCGGCGCTCTTTTCCGCCTTCGACGCACTGACGGACGTGCTGCCGGCCGTGGCGGGAACCATCCGGTCGATGACGATCGACGCGGCGCGGTGCGCGGGCGCCGTCGACTCGGCCATGCTGGCGACGGACCTGGCCGACTTCCTGGTGCGCGAGGGCGTGCCCTTTCGCGAGGCCCATGGCGCGGTCGGCCGGCTGGTGCGCGCGGCCGAGGCGCTGGGATGCCCGTTGAGCGCGCTTCCCCGCGAGGTGTTCGTGGAGGTGAGCCGCGAGTTCGCTGGCGCAGACCTGGATTCGCTGTTCAGCGCCAGGGCGTCCATCGAGGCGCGCGCCAGCGAGGGGGGCACGTCACCCGCCTCCGTCCGTACCCAGATCGCGGCGCTGCTCGGGCAGATTTGAACCGCGGTTTCACGCAGAGGTCGCAGAGGGAAAAGAGAGGACGCAGAGGGCAGCCACGGCCCCTCTGCGTCCTCTCCGTCTTCTCTGCGCCCTCTGCGTGATGCCGTTTGGCTGTTCAGAGCGGCAGGTCTTCCAGGCGCCAGAGGCCGAGGCTCTTGTCGGCGTAGGCGCCGCGGTTTTCGGAGCACTTCTCGTCGATGAGCCGCAGCGGCGCGGGAAAGCGGAACGGGGCCTTCCCGAAGTCCAGGGTGCGCCACCGGGCGAGCCCGGTGTCGTGGTTGGCCGCCCGCCGGGTGAACGTGGTCGTCAGCAGGTAGCGGGCGCCGCTTTGCCTGAAGGCGTGGAGCGCCCGGAAGACCTCGTGAAAGGAAAGGAACACCAGGCAGTCCCGGCAGAGGATGAGGTCGGCACGGGGAAGGTCGCCAGCCAGCATGTCGAGCCGCTGGAAAGCGCGGCCCGGGCCGCCGTGGCGCCGCCGGACGTCGTCGACCAGGTCGCTCTGCACGTCCACGCCGGTGTACTCCACGCCGCCGAGCGCCACCTCCTTCATCCAGTTGAAGTCGCCGCACCCCGCATCGAGCAGCGAACTCACGCCCAGTTCGCCGAGAAGCGCGGGGAGGCGCGCCCTGATCTCGCGCGTGCTGTCGAGCGACGAGCCGGGGCCGGAAACCGACTCGTCGCGGTAGCGGCGGTACACGTCGCCCATCGCGCGGAAGAGGGGCTCGTACGCCACCGGCGCCGGCTGCGGGACGGGCGGCGCCGCGGGGGCGGCCTCGCCCGCTTCCGCCGCGCGTGCCGGCGCCGCGGCGAGGGAGCGGCCCAGCAGGTAGCTGAAGAAGGAGTCCGGGTGCTGCAGAGGGTGCGGCGCCGTCCGCGCGAACCGGCTGACCTCGGTGTTCGACAGCATGTAGCAGAACGCGCCGGGGTCCACCGACGGCGCGTGCCCCGCCGCGCTGTCCAGGGCGAAGAAAGCCCCGGGGTTGCTCCAGCACACCGGCTGCACCGCCTGACAGGGGAGCTCGTGCCAGGGCTCCGCGCCCGAATCGGCGATGGCGGTGAGCGGTTCGCTTCCCAGCGAGGTCCACCCGAGCGGACGGCGCGCGCGAAGGACGCCGCAGACGCGATGGTACAGCGCCTGGGCGATGCGGCTGCCCGGCCGCGCCGCCATGAAGCCGTTCGACACCAGCCCCGAGCGCTCGCGGTGGCCCACGAAGCCGTGCTCGCGCGCCAGCTCCAGCACGGGGCCCAGCGGCCGCATCACGAGGCAGTCGGAGTCGATCCACAGCCCCCCGTAGCGCGCCAGCAGGAAGGCGCGCACGAAGTCCGCGCGGTGGGGCACACCCAGCCGCCGCAGGTCGATGTCGCGGTCGCGGTCGCGAAGCGCATCGAACGCCGCCGGCGTCAGCAGCCGCACGCCGGGCACGTGCGCCGCGATGGTTTCGTGGCAGGCCCGGATCCACTCCGGACAATCGCCCTCCCAGTACAGCCACGCCGGGAGCGGCGCTTCGGCCGGCTCGTCCTCGGCCGCCGGCCGCGGGTGGGGCTCGGGGTCGCCTCCGGGCCCGGCGAGGACCAGCGACAGCGGCCCGATCAGGCGCGCGGCCACGCGCCCGGCGTCGCCCCCGGCCAGGGGAAGGCTGAGCCGCGGGGCGCCGCGAAGCGGCTCGGGGAGCGAGTCGGGCTCGTCGGCCTCGCCCACCACCACCACCACCCTGCGCGCGGCATGGGCGGCGTCGGGCAGGCCGCCGTCCAGCAGCGAACGGGCCGCCCCGGGCCCGAGGGCGACCAACGCATCCGCCGCAGCGCAGCGTTCGCGGGCGCCGTTCTCCGGGGGCACCGCCGCCTGCTCCACCACGATCCCATGCGAGGCCCGCATCGCCCCGGCCAGCGCCCCCGCGAACGCCGGCCACGCGCCGGACCCGTCGTGCGCGAACACGATGCGCCGCTCCGGCGGCCAGGGGCACGGCCAGTGTGCCGGCGGCGGGAACTGGGCGCGGAACCGGCGCGCGTCGCGAACGGCGAACACCCGCCGCATCAGCGCCACGTTCTGGGCGTAGTCCGGGTTCTGCTCCGCCGGCCGGCCGTCGGTGTAGCCGCCCGAGCCGGGGTGGTACAGGTGATGGACGTGCTGGTCGGCGTGCGCCGTGACCCCCGTCCGCCCCAGCAGCCGGGCCTTCCAGTTCCACGCGTTGTCTTCTCCCCCCCAGCCGCGGAAGCCCTCGATGAAGCCGCCGTGCTGCTGCAGAAAGGCGCGCCGCGCCAGCCCGATGGTGCCGCCGGCGGGGTGCTTTCCGCGGCCCCCCGTGTGGAGCAGCCGCACGGGCGTGCATTCCGCCGCGGCGCGCGCCCCCTCCATCACCGTGGGGGTGTCGTCCTGCGAGAGGTAGCGGATGCAGCTGAAGGGAACGAGGTAGTCGAGCCGGCGGTCCTCCAGCTCCCGCACGGCCCGCGCGACGAAGTCCGCCGGGAGCAGCACGTCGTTGTCCATCCACAGCACCAGCTCGCACCCGGTCACCCCGATTCCCACGTTGAGCGCCCGGGCGCGCTCGAACGGGCCGTGGTGCCGCACGAACACGTGGCGGCCGGCCCCGTGCGCGGCGGCCTCGCCGGCCACCGGCGCGGCGCCCAGCTCGCACACCACCACCTCGCCGACCCCCCGGCAGCCCCGCAGCGCGGCCAGCGTGGCGCGCAGGTGCGGCAGGCGGTCGCTGCCCATGTGCGGCACCACCACGCTCACCAGCGGCGGCGGCGGCGGCGCGGCTGCCACCGGCACCGGCGCGGGGACGGGCGGCCCGGCGTGCACCGGCTGCGCTGCGGCCGGGGGCTGCGCCGCCGGCGGCCGCGAGATCCGCGCGGCGCGCTCCAGGGCGGCGTCGACCGCCGGCTGCCAGAAGCGCTCCCACTGCCGGCCGAAGTCCCAGTGCTCGTCCACCCAGACGCGGTTCGCCCGGCCCTCGTCGGCCAGTGCGCCGGCGCCGCGCTCCACCAGCCGCACGAGGGTTTCCTCCAGCCCGTCCAGGCCGCTGCACACGAACGGGTTGCGCGCACCGGGGGCGCACTGCCGGAAGGCGCCGGCGATCCCCTCCACCAGCCCCAGGCCGTTCACCACCACGCACCCGGCCGCGAGCCCTTCCAGGCTGTTGCGGTGGTAGCTCCCCGTTACGCACTCGTCGATCACCACGTGCGCCTCGCGCTTCATCCGCATGGCCCGGGCGTGGTCCACCTGCCCGCCGCGCACCACCTCCAGGCGCACGCCCAGGCGCGCGGCCAGCCGGTCGAGCACGCGCACCGTGGTGTGGTAGCCCTTGGCGTGCCAGTACAGCCGGTGCCCGGCCGGGTACCGCTCATGCCGCCCCGACGGGGTGTAGCAGAGGGTGGGAACCGCCGGCTTGGGGCCGGGCTGGAAGCCGGCTTCCCAGGCGGGGAGCGGGTTGGGTACCACCCCCCACCCGGCGAACTCGGGGAGCGCCGCCTGGTACTGCCCCACCACGACCCCCGGAAAGCCGCGGTCCACCAGGCGGGTGCCCACGTTCCACATGTAGTTGTGGGCCATCACCACCACCGGCCGGCCGTCCAGCACCCGCTGGTGGCGCGGGTCTACCCTGCCGTTGTGCACCACCACCACGTCGGCCTCGCGCAGCACCTCCTCGGCTTCGCGGGGCGCGCGCTTCCACTCCAGGTCTCCCTGGAACTCCACCCCGTTGCCGTAGGAGCGGTCGGCCCACACGCAGCGTGCGGCGTGCGGCGTGCGCGCGGCGATGCAGCGCGCCAGGATCGCCGGCACGCCGGCCACGGGGGTGGTGGCGTACGAGACCACGCGCAGCGGGCGGGGCCCGGGGGCGGGCACCGCCCCCCCGCCCTCCCGCGCCAACTCCATGAACCGCTCCAGCGGCATCCGGGGGAGCGCGGTGAGCCGGCTTTCTTCGCTCAGGTTGAACAGCTCCACCCCCTCGGCCTCGCACGCCGCGGCCAGGGCGCGGTAGTCGCGCTCGATCAGCGGAAGGGTTCCCGCCAGGTTGTGGCGCCCGGTGGCGCCGAAGAAGTGGTGGTCGGTGAAGTCCACGCCCAGCAGCCCGATGCGCGCGGCGCCCATGAAGCGGGCCAGGCAAACCGCCACGTACGGCGAGTTGTTGCTGAAGGGCAGGGTGGGCGACGAGGCGGCGAGCTCCGTGCTTCCCTTGCGGCCCAGCCGGAAGCGCACGGTGGGGGCGTGCGGAAGGGCGAGGGCCAGGTGCGAGAACACCGCCCGCGCGCGGCTCTGCTCCACGGCGGCGCGCCGCTCGCGGGGAAAGCTCCCCAGCGGGTTCAGCACCACCAGGTACGTGGGATCGAACTTCCGGCCCACGTCGTTCACGCCGATCGTCACCAGGCCGTCGGGCGAGGGCAGGCGGTTCAGCGAGCTGCCGCAGCCGCAGACCAGCACGGCCTGCCCGCGATGGCGGCCGCGGTACTCCTCGAAGGTGGCGGGCGGCGCCACCTCCGCCACGGGGGGCGTGGGATCGGTCATTTCCACACCGGTCAGACGGCGACCGCGAACGCCGCCGGCCCGTTCCACCACCCGTCGCCGTCGGCGGTCTCGATGGGAATGTCGTGAAGCCGCACCAGCGGGAGCTGGGTTCCGTTCACGGTGCCGAACAGGGTCAGCGACAGGTGCACCTGTCCGCCCGGCACGGGGTTCGCCGCCGCGCGCCACAGGGCGATCTCTTCGGCCAGCTGCGTGGCCAGCTCGTCCGCCGCCGGGCTGGCGCTGGCCGGGGTGGGAACGGTGGCCAGGAGGATCTGGGTAGTGGCGGTCAGCCCCCCGCCCGGCGAGGCGGTGTCGGCCACCAGCAGGTGCGAATACCAGGCGCCGATGCGCAGCTGGGTTTCGAGCCCCGCGCCCACCCCGGCCAGGGGCTCCAGGATCTGTGCCAGCTGTCCGGCCAGGCTGGCGCCGGGCGCCAGCGGCGTGAGCAGCGGGCGGTCGATCAGCGGGATCACCGGGTTGTGAAAGCCCACCGTCTGGGTCTGGTAGATGAACAGCTCCGAGGTGGTGCGGCCGGGCACCAGCTCGGCGTTGCGCACGATCCCCGCGCTGAAGTACCCCGTCTGGTACGTGAACACGGGGAGCGGCGTCCAGGTGAAGGTGATCTCTCCCAGGTCGGCCGGCTGGCCGAAGGTGTAGATCCGCTGCTCCCACTCGCCGCCGGCCGCAACCCCGGGCGGCGGCGACTCCGACGGGCTTCCCACCGGCCCGGGCGTGGCCTCGTGCCCGCCGCGATCCGCGATGGCCGGCCACACCAGGGGGGTGCCCGCCGAAACGCAGCCCCACACCGCCACCTCCTTCAGCCCCGACCCGGCCACCTCGCCCAGCACGAACGCGTGGACGGAAAGTTCCGGCGGCGTGTCGTCCACCAGCGCCGCGCTCTCGCCGTCGTCGTACGACGGCCAGGCGTCGGCCACGGGCTGGGCCACGTCCAGGAACGCCTGGACCTCGGCGGCGAGCGCCGCGGGGGATTCGGCCCCCGGCGCGGCGGCGGAAAGCTCGGCGGCGATGCGCCGCGCCAGCGGGGCCACGTCGGGGACGGCGGCCCGGTAGGCGGCCAGCGCGTCGAACAGGCTTTCGGCCGACGCCGGCCCGGGCTCTTCCGGGCTGCCCTGGGCGGCGGGGGGGGGGTTGTAGGTGACCGTGAAGCGCATCTGGTCCTGCGCGGCCCACTCGTGCTGCACGCGAACCTGGTAGCTCCACTCCAGTGCTTCCTCGATCTCCTGCGCGGCGGTGGGCGCGGGGCTGGTGGCGGGGAACGGGGCGTCCATCGCCACCTGGCTCACCAGCACCGGCACGGTGGGCTCGGCCTCCAGCGGGATCGGCACCTGCACCGCATCGCCCCCGGTGACCGCCAGGTTCAGCTCGTCGCTGTCGGAAATGACGAAGCTGAGCCACGACGAAGGGACGTAGCCGAAGTGCTCTTCGCCGGTCTCGAAGTGGTGCTGCAGCTGGGTGACGTGGTAGTACAGCGGCACCACCAGCTCGGCCTGCTCGGCCGGGTGCGCCACGTTCACGAACACGTTCAGCCACTGCTCCCCGGGCGACAGCGGGAGCGTGGGATTGGAGAAGGCGTACTGGCGCGGCCCCCCGGGAGACCCCGTGGGCAGCGGGGGGGACGACGTGCGGAAGGCGCTCGCGCTTCCCGACAGCCGCGGGGCCACGCCGGGCGAGCCCGCCTCCACCTGGCCCACGGCCGACACCTGGGCGCGCGCCTGCACCAGCACCGACAGGGCCGGCGCGGCCGAGAGATGGTCGAGAAGCTGCTGCTCCAGCTGGCTGGCGCCCCCCTGCAGGTCGCCCGCCCCGGCCAGCGCCTGCTCGGTGAAGACGTGCGCCAGCGCGCGCGGGATCCGGGCGGCGAGCGATTCCTTGATCAGCACCAGCTCCAGGTACAGCCCGGTGCCCTGCCGGTCGTCCAGGATGGAGAGGGCGGCGGCGCCCACCGGCGAAAGCAGCGCTTCGACGTCGGCCAGGAAGCCGGCCGCCCAGGCGTCGAGGTCCACGCCGTGGTACGCCACCCCGCCCACCACGCGGGTGACCGGCTGCACCGCGAGCGGGCGCAGGGCGAGGTAGACCGGCTCGGCCGCGGGGCTGCCGGGGGGGAACGATACCTCGATCCCCGCCACGGGGCTCATCCGCACCACCCAGAAGGGCGTGCCCGCCACCACGCCGGCCTGGTCCTGCGCGCCGGTGCGCTGCGCCAGCTTGAGGATTCCCGTGCCCCCGTCGAAGCCCCGGAAGGCCTCTTCGAAGCTGGCGGCGAATGCGCGCAGCGACACCAGCGCCTCCGCCGGCGATCCGCCGGACCCGTTCGTGTCGTGCTGGTAGTTCGCGGCCACCACCGTGCACACCCGGCGCACCGAGGGAAGCAGCTCCGCGTCGTCGTCGGGGCTGGCGCCCCCGCGCGAAAGCTCCACCTGCACCGTCAGCGGCAGCACGTCGGCGGGCAGGGCCGACACCTCGGCGAACGGAACCGCCAGCACCAGCGCAAGCGTCTGGCTCTGCGGGTACACCGAGGGTCCGTTCCCCCCCGCCAGCGAGGCGGCGATCTCGGCGCCCACCGCGGCCACGAACGCCTGGAGCTGCTCCAGCACGCCGCCCGCGTCCACGGCGCCGCCGCCGGCGGCCACCAGCGAGGTGCGCACCGCCACCGCCAGGTTGGGGTCGCCCAGCTGCTGGGCCACGGTGGTGTAGCGCCCAAGCGCGCTCGTCCACGCCACCGCCGGGTCCACCCCGCTCCCGGAGGGCGAGGGCGACCCGTCGGGGGGCGCCACGCTCCCGGGATCGAAGTGCAGGAGGATGCGCAGCGTGGCCGCCGCGGACCCGCCGCCCTTCTGGAAGTCGTACGCCACGTGCAGCCCCGGCCACTCGCCCAGGGCCACGATGGGATCGTTGTACCGCAGCGGGAAGGAGAAGGCGTGCACGTCGGGGAGCGCGTTGCCGAACAGGTCGGCCATCCGGAAGGACAGCTCCGCCGTACGCCCCACGCTCAGGTACGGGTTGTCGCTCACGGGCGACCCGGCGGCCAGGAAGCGCGAGACGGGTACCACGCCGGTGTAGCGCCAGGGAGTGGAATCGTTCGCCACCACCCCGTGCACGGCCTCGGCCACGGCGAACAGCTGCTGGGCGGCGCCCTGGTCGGTGGGCCCCACCGGCAGCCCCCACACCGACTCGCTGAAGTCGCCGTTCCCCTCGATGCGCAGCTGGAAGAGCTGGTACAGGTCGTCCACCGGGAGCGGATCTTCCGGGCTGGCCGGCGCGGGGCGCTGCCAGGTGATCCCGTACCCCACCGTTCCGGGCGGATAGCTGGGCCTGTACACCGGCACCGGCACTCCGCTGTCGCGGTCCAGCACCTGCGCCTGCACCGGCGAGGCGGGGCCGTCGCCGGGAACCACGATGGCCGTGGCGATGGGAGGAACCGCCACCGGGTTGCCGGCGACGGCGCTTCCGCCCAGCTCCACCACGATGTCGAACTGGATGGTCCCCGCGGCGGCGAAGAGGCCGTCGGGAAGCCCGTGGCCGTCGGCGGTGCGGTAGTACAGGTAGTACCCGTCGCCGTTCACCACGCTGCACTCCCACACCAGCGTCAGGAAGTCCTTCACGTCCGCCAGCCGCGCGCTCAGCGGCCCCTGCGAGGGGGCGGCCGGCAGCATCGCGGCGAAGTGGGGGCTGGTCTGCCCCGCCCGGCTGGTGGTGGAGAAGCTGGCCTTCACCAGCAGGGTGTCGTCGCCCATGGGCTCCGACACCAGCGCGCCGCCGCCGGGCGAGCCGGCCGAGGTGTGGAGCAGTGAAAGCGTGGCCCCGGAAAGGTCCATGCCGAGCGCGGCGCCGATCAGGTCGCGCGTCTGCTCGTCGGTGGGGCCCAGCGTGTAGAGCGAGGGCACGTACGCCGCGTCCATGCCGCCCGCGGACGAGCCGGGCGAGCCCGGCCCCGGGACGAGGTCGACGCTGCTCTGCGCCGCCACCCGGCTGAGGGTGACGGGAATCACCAGGGCGGCATGCGCCGCCGGCGCGGGCGGGGGTGAGCCGCCGCCGGAAAGGTACGAGAGCGCGAGCTGGATTCCCTGCCCCTCCCACGCCTGCTGCAGCACGGGAAGGGGAAGGGGAAGGATCGCGTGGCTGCCGTCGGGCGCGTCCCATGCCATCCGCGCCTTGAGCGACACGGTGAGCGACGACGGGGAAAGGGGCGGCAGCGCCAGCACCGCCACGGCGCCGGCGTCGCCGCCGGCGGGCCCCGGCGAGCCCGGGCCCGACCACGCGGGGCTGGGCGCCGGCGGCGGGGCCGCCGGCAGCTCCACCGTGCAGGTGCTGCCGTCGCCGCCGTCGAACGCCATCCACCCCGCGGGCATCCCGGCGGCCGGGTCCAGGCGCAGGGTGGCGGCGGTCTGCCCGGCGGCCGGAGCCGCGTCGAACTGCTGGCCGGTGAGGAGAAAGGCGGCCGCCGCGGGAACGTCGCGCATGTTCTGCGGCGTGGGATCCACCGGCGTGTGCAGCGGAATCGGCAGCTGCAGGCCGTGCATCAGGAAGCGCGACCCCAGCCCGGCCAGCCCGGCGTAGTCCAGCCCGTCCAGCAGGGAGTCCAGGGTGTCGGGGCCGCTCACCGCCTGCACGTGCGCCAGCACGTGCGACAGCGCGCGGTGCAGCATCCCGTCCAGGGCGCCGCCCCCGTCCGCGGGCTCCAGGGCCTGCACCTGCGTGTCGAGCCCTGCCTCGTGCTCGCCTTCCGCGGCCGCCGCCGCGGCCTGCAGGTCGCCGCAGGCCTTGCGCGCCAGCATCAGCACGTAGTCCACGAACACGCTCTCGGCCACGCCCCCGCTGACGGGCGAACCCGCCGCCGCCGTCCCCGTCGTGCCCGTGGCGCTCGCGGCGCCGCCCAGGCTCAGCTCGCCGAAGAAGGCGTTGATGGCGTCGGGATAATTGGGCAGGGGGGTGCCGTACACCGTGAAGTCGGCGAAGTCCACCACCTCGCCCGCGCCGTAGTCCAGCTCCAGCTGCGGAAGCATGGGGAGGACCGCGGCGGTCTCCATCGTGGCCGGCGACGCGTTGCTGAGGGCCGTCACCCGGAAGGTGAGCGAGCCCAGCCAGGTGCCCAGCAGGGTGGCGAAGCCGGCGTATCCGCCGAAATGCGGCCCGTCGGGCGCCGCCGATCCCTGGCCCAGCCACTCCACCAGCTCGGCGAAGCGGTTGCTCCACGAATCCCCCGCCGAGGTGAACGACACCAGCCATTCCACCATCGCCCGCACCAGCTGCTCGAACGCGGTCTGCGGCGCGCCCGCTCCGGGGCCGGCCGCGCCCGGCGCCGGCGCCTCGATGAGCAGGGTGGCCACCAGCGCGATGCGGGGGCCCGGCGAGCCGGTGTACACGGCGGTGGGGTGCAGCGCGAAGCAGAGCTCGATGGGGGCCGGCCCGGGCGGCGAGCCCGCCGCGAAGAAGGCCGCGCGGGGCGCGGCGGCGAAGGCCCCCGCGGAGGCGAACGCGTGCGCGGCCCCCGCCGAGGCGGGCACCACCCCGCCCGCGCCCCCCGGAGCGAAGGCGGCCGGCACCGCCGGGCGAAGCGAGGCGAGGGACCGTGCCTGGCTGCCGAGCACCTGCGCCGCCGCCGTACGCACGCTGGCCACCAGGGCCTGCGGGAGCGCGGCGCCCCACACCCCCTGCGGCCCGTCGATGCTGGCCACCCCCTTGCCGGCCGCGCCGATGTAGAAGGTGTGGCTTACCTGCGCGCCGAAGTGCAGGTGGATGGTGACGAAGAGGATCTTCACGCTCACCTCCACGCGCACCTCGGCCGACACGGCCAGCTGCGTCTGGTACCCGGTCTGGAAGGCGAACCCCACGCCGGCTTCCAGGTAGATGGACACCGAGGCCTTGAGGATGGCGAAGTCCACCGTTCCCTGGATCACCACCACCAGCTGGGCCGTGCCCGCGAACCAGTACAGGTCCGGCTGGCGGGCGAGCGGGCTGGAGTCGCCCTCCGCGGGAGCGTTCCACGCCAGCAGCCCCTGCAGCGTGGCCGTGACCGATGCGCTGAGCGAGGCGGAGAAGATCGACGCGTTGTACGAGACGCCGGCCGAGATGGAAAGCGCGATCCCGAACTCCAGGATGGGGTTGTAGTCCACCTGGCCGGGCTGGTAGCCGGGGTTGTCGGCGCTGCGCAGCCTGGCGAAGTAGAAGCCCGCCTGCCCGGTGAGCGGCCCCACGATGATCCCGATGGAGCTGGGCCCCAGCGGCCACCCCACGTTCACGCGGAAGTCGCCGTTGGTGTAGATCCACACCGCGAACCCGGGAAGCACCAGGATCACGCCGTCGATCTCGATGCGGCGCAGGAACATCGGCAGGGTGAGCGCCCCGTAGTACACGCCCAGCCCCGGGCCCACCTTCTGGTAGAAGATCTCGAAGAGGAAGCCGTACCACGGGGTGCCGGGCTGGTTGGCCGCCACCCGCAGCCCGTACATGTCGGGGTCGTTGAAGAGGGCCTTCAGGTCCCACCCGCGCATGCTCACGTGCAGCCCGAAGAACCAGTCGCGGTCGGGATGGTAGAAGGTCTGCGCCAGCTCGGTGACCACCGTCTGCGGGTCGTTGGCGCTCAGCTCCCGCTCCAGCTGCCCGAAGATCGTTTCGAGGGGGTCGTCGACGTTGGGCCCCACCGGGTCGGGGCCCACCCGCTGCCCCAGCCCGATGTAGTGGAGCTGGAAGGCCGTGAGCGACCCCTGCGGCGGAACCGGAAAGGGGTAGGTGACGATCTGGGTGCTGGGCGTGCCCGCGCCGCTCTGCGTGGTGGTGGGCATCTCGATGCGCGCCCGCAGGTCGAGCCCGCCGGCCGCCTTGTCGTACACCAGGTAGAGCGCGTACAGCTTGATGTCGGGCTCGATGGTCACCGAGATGTACTGGTTCGCCACCCCGCCGCCGATCTGAATGGGGTCCGCGGCGTAGGGCGGCGTCTCGGAGACGAAGGCGACCTCCGCGTAGAACGCCTCGGTGCCGGAGCCGGGCGCGATCCACAGCGACGGGAGCGCGCCCTTCCCCTTGATGCTGATCAGCTTCATCCAGCCGCTGTCCAGCGACGGCAGCTCCACCCCGATCCACGACTCCAGCCCGTCGCGCATCCGGTCGTAGATCGTCTCCAGCGACACCGGCTCGTCCATCGCGAGCTGCAGCGAGAACGGGCCGCCCGCCAGGCGCATGACCAGGCGGGCGCCGACGTCGGCGACCTTTCCATCCAGGCTGAGCTCGATCCGGGGCATGATGCGGCGGCGGGTGGCGAGGGCTTCAGGGCGTCAGGGCGAGGTGGTGGTGACGGGTCCGCTGGAGATGCTGAGCCCGATGCTGTCGAGCTCCACGAAGCCCGGGATGATCTCCAGCGGGTTCGCGTCCAGGGAGTAGTTGATGGCCAGCTGGTACGACGCCGGCCCCGTGGCGGGACGGTGGATCGACAGCACCGTGATCGAAAGCACGCCGCCGGTGGCCTCCTCGAAGCGCGACCGGAGGTCGATCGGCGTCGTCGGCAGGTCGCTGCCGATGTCGGTGGTGCTGGGGATGCTCAGGCTCAGCGGGGGGCCGTTGAACCAGGTGATCAGCTCGTCGAGCGTGCCCAGCACCACGGGCTGGGCGAGCGTGAAGTCGATGATCCCCTTCTTCAGGTCCGTCAGGCTGCCGCTGCTGACGGGCACCTGCACGCCGTTCAGGGTGAACGTTCCGCTGAGGGCGATGTCGGTGCCGGTGGCGGGAGGGCTGGACATGGGCGGTTCCTTTTTTAGCTGGAGTGGGACTACCGCACGACCCCGGGCGGGGTTCGCGACTGCACGACGACCTTGATGTTCTGCAGCTCGAAGCCCCCGAGCACCTCCACCTCGCCGTCGACTTCGATTTCCCACGGCGGGTCGCCCAGGGGGTAGCCGCCGGGGACCACGAACTCCCAGAGCCGCACCAGGAAGGGCCATGGCCGCAGGTCGGACAGCGACGGCACCCAGGTCTGGAGCCGGGTTCCGAGCCAGCTCACCAGGTCGGCGACGGTGACGGGAGATGCCATTGCGGTCCGGGGGTCAGGGCGACGACGAGGCGGGGGCGGTGGCCGCCAGGTACCAGGCCAGGTTGCTGGCGTTGCGCGGGGCCCCCTCTTCGGGGGTGCCGGCGAACACCACGAAATCCACCACCACGCCGGGGGGGAAGTCGTAGCCCAGCAGGCTGAGCGCCACGTTGTTGAAGAGGATGCCGTAGACCGCGCCCGCGTGGGTATCCACCCGGAACAGGTTGGCGTCGCCGAACACGGTCTTGATCATCCCCTGCAGGTTGAACCCGCTGTAGCCGGCCGAGAGCGACGGGAGCTGTACCAGGATGGCCGCGGCGTCGTTGTCGCGCACCACGCTCGACGGACCCCACGCCAGGTACAGCGAGGCGTTGAGCCCCGCGTGCGGCCCCGCCATCGCCCCCAGGGTGCCCAGGGGAAAGTCGTACACCAGCGCGTACTGCGGGCTGCTGGTGGTGTAGGGCGACGGCGCCGGATTGCCGGTGCCCGCGGGCGAACCGGCCGGCTGCGTCCCCGATCCTTCCAGCTGCGCCACGTGCACCGGCGCCGCGTTGAGCGCCGCGGCCGTGAGCCCCGCGGGCGCGTATCGCAGCGCGTTGGGCTTCAGCGGCAGGCTGCCCAGCAGGCTCTCGTCGCGGATCGCCTGGGCGGTGGGCGCGATCACCAGCCCGGAAAGGTCGCCCGCGACCGTCTCGGAGCCCGGCAGCATGCTCCCCTCGGCGTCCATCAGGAACGAGATCAGGACGGTGAGCCCCGAGAACGCCAGCCCGGCCCCCCCCGGCGAGCCGGGGCCGCGCCCCGCGGCCGCGGGGTTTCCGTACGAGAACAGGTCCAGCTCCGGGGCGCCGGGAAAGGGCGCGGCGGCGAACCAGATCTCCCCGCTCAGCGTGAACGCCGCCCGCACGGGCGCGTCGGGGCTGCCGCCGCCGCCGCTGACCGGGGCCAGCGTGGCCCCGGTAAAGACCACCTTCTCGATCACCCGGCTCCCGCCCGGCGGCGTGACGGCGGCGTACACGAACGGCTGGTCGGCCACGAAGCTCACCGTGCCCACGCCCGCCGACCCGCTGCTTGCGCCCGCCTTCTGGTACTGTCCCTTGATGGTGAGCGTGTTCGCGGGCACCGGGGGCGAGCTGGGCGGCACGCCCTGCAGCGCCACCTCGCGGCCGAACAGGCGGCGCACCGTAAGCCCCACCTCGGCGTTGAACTGCGTGATCACCGAGTTGCCGAACACCACCGTCAGGTACTCGACCGCGTAGGCGAAGTCTCCGTCGCCGGCGGGCGACGCGGCGGCCGGCGAGCCGCCCGGCGGGGGCGCCTGGTAGTGGATCACCCCGAAGAGCGAGCTGTTGGTCAGCTCGCCCGCGCCCGGCGAGCCCCCGCCCACGTGGTTCACCTCGATCCCCAGGTGGTGCGCCCGCAGCGGTCCCTGCACCCCGCCCAGCAGCATCTGGAAGTCGGGGGGCATCCCGTGCCCGTCCACCACGCCGTCGAAGCAGAGGACGCCCGTCCAGGCCGGGTCAACGGCGATCTGCCGGAAGTACGCGAACGGCCCGCCCGTGTCGCCCGTGTCGGGCGAGGCGGGTGCCCCGCCGCCCACCCCGGCGACGCGCAGGCTTTCCTGCAGCTGCGCCTGCACCGCGGCCACCGCGGCCGGGGTGCCCACGAAGTCGTCGGTGGCCGTCCACAGGCTGGCGTTGGCCACCAGGTCGGCCAGCGAGCTGCAGGGGTTGAACTTGAAGACCAGGATCGCGCCCTCGTCCAGGTCCAGGAGCAGGTTGAACCCGCCGATGTCGACCTGGTCGGCCACGCCGAAGTCGCCCACGTGCGCGGGGGAGGAGATCACCAGGAACAGCCCGTTCTGCGACAGGGCGTTCGTCAGGCGGTCGTCCAGCACCCCTTCCGGGCTTCCGGCCGCGGGGCCGAACGCCAGCAGCTGCGAGGGGTCCACCGGCCCCCGCGCCAGCAGCAGGCGGTGCCAGCTTCCGTCGGGGTTCAGCTCCACCAGCAGCCCCTGGGGCGTGGTGGCCGTGGCCGGGGCCGCGGCGTCCGCCGGAGCCGTCCCGGCGGGCATGGCACCCGGCCCGGGCGCGCGTGGCGCGGCCGCGTAGCCGGGAACGCGGAACGACGGCCCCGCCCCGCCCGCAGTGAGCGCAGCGTGGCGCGAGGGGGTCAGTACGGCCAGCTCGAACGCGGTGAAGCCGGCGCTGCCGCCCTGCCCCTGCGACGTCCCGAACACGCCGCCGTAGGGAACCAGCGGGAAGACCGCCGGGGTCTCGAGCCCGGAAAGGAACGACTCCACCGCCACCGGGAACCGCGTGGCCGCGGCGGGCGCGAAGTAGGTCGACTTCGCGGGCTGGCCGAAGAAGGCGCGCCCCGCCTGCGCCAGGGGGGCGCCATAGCTCATCCACGAAGTGGTGCATGTGTCCGTCAGCGCCGCGCCGGCCGCGGCCTGCCCGGTGCCGCCGGGCGAAAAGCCGGGCGCATAGGCGGGCTGCCCCGGCACCAGCTCGAAGCGGTCGCCGGGGTGCACCAGCAAGTACTCCTGCGCCGAAAAGGCGGGCATCACCGGAAGCGGCGCCTCGGGCGACGCGCCCACGAACTCGAACGGCCCCGCGGGCGCCAGGTAGTGAAGGGGCGAGCCCAGGGCGTCGGCCCCGTTCACGGCGAGGACGAAGCCGGGCGCGTCGGCGTCGGGAGGGCTGGCCTCGGGCAGGGAGGGCCGTACGGCGGTCGGCTCGCCGGTGGTCAGGAAGAAGAAGCTCGACTGCAGGTCGGTGCCCAGGTTCCACCACCCGGCCGGCCCCACCTTCTGGCTCGTCTGGTCGAAGGTCAGCCGCGAAACCGCCGGGTCGGTGGGATGCAGCGGGTGCAGGCGCACGTGGAACCCCAGGTACTGGGTGGTTCCTTCCGGCGGCGGCGAGGCGGCCCAGGGCGGCGCGAACAGGGGGTAGCGGAGCACCCCGGTCTCCTGGCCCGCGGGGTAGGCGTAGCAGAAGCCGCCCACCAGGTGCTCGGCCAGCGAGCCGGGGTTCAGCCCCAGGTCGAACGGGATGCTCCCCGCGAAGCCGCCCGTGAACGGAACCGCCAGGCTCCAGTGGTCGGCGTAGTACCCGTAGGTGGGGAGCGACGACTGCATCCACACCAGCTGCACGAACGTCAGGTCGCTTCCCGCCGCCGAGGTCAGGGTGAACGCCTCGCCGGCAAGGTCCACGTCCACCGCCAGGGTCAGCTGGTTCGGCTGGCCCACGAGCAGCTGCAGCGGCGGGAAGTCGAAGACGGTCTGCCCCGAAACCGGCCGCGTGCTGTGCATGGGCGGGTTCCGGCCCAGCGCCAGCAGCGCATAATCCCACGGGGAGGCCTTGTGGCTGCGCAGCCACACCAGCGAGCGGGGGGTGGGCCCGGCGGTCGCGGGGGCGGCGGGGGTGGTGCCGCCGCCCTCCTGCCGCGGCTGGCCCGGCGCGGGAAGGGTGTGGAGCGCCTGCCCCGCGAATCCCGCGGCATCCGCCGTGGAAAGGACCTCGGGGAGGAAGATGTACCACCCGGGAAAGTTCCCGCTCCACGAGTCTTCGAACGAAACGGGCCCGGGGCCCGCGGCGGCCTGCAGAAAATACAGGTACGCGGGCTGGATGGCCGACGGGTCGCCCACCCGGAACAGCCCGGTCGCGACGGAGGTGAAGGCGGGGCCGGGGCTGCTCACGCGGACCCCTTCCGCACCGGCGGCACCACGTGCGCGTTGCCGGCCACCAGGGTGCCGTTCACCAGGAATGCCCAACGTGGGGGGAGGGTGTAGCTCTGGAAGACCAGGTACAGCTGCCCGGCATCGATCTGCACCATCGGCAGGTCGGGCACGTTCACCGTCACCGACAGCATGTCGGGAACGGTGGCGGTCTGAATCACGAGCTGGTTGTCGCCGAAGTTGAAGCAGCCGGCCGACGTGGTTCCGGCCAGCAGGAGGTAGGCGGGATTCTCCGGGGTTCCCGGGTACCAGTAGTTCGACGCCGACGTGGCGGGCACCACCACCGCCGGGCCGCCGTTGATGGTGACCGTATAGGGCACCCCGTTGGCGCAGTTGAACAGGTACACCGGGGCCGTGATGGCGTCGTCGGTCGCCATGATCTCGCCGGTTGCGGGTTGCACGGTGCCTCCTCCCCTGGTGAACACGCCTCGTGGGCGGTGCCGGTGCCGTTCACCGGCCGCCGCGCCCACGAGGTTCCCGATCAGGCCCGCTCAGGCCGATGCGGTCCCGGCAACGACGAATCCGTTCACGAGAAACAGCCAGGTGGGCGGATTCACGTAGTTGGTGAAGAACACGTACAGCTGGCAGGCGTCGATGTTGACCCCCGGCGTATCGGGGATGTTGATCGAGATGGAGGAGATGGTGGTGGAATTCGGATGCTGAACCTGCACCTGATTCGCGTTGAAGTTGAACTGGCCTTCGGCGGTGGTCCCGTCGGTGAGCAGCGTGGCCGGGCTCGTGGAAGTGCCCGGCACCCAGTTCACGGAATCCCCGGCGGTGGCGGGCACCGTCACCTTGTTGCCGCCGTTGATCATCAGCTGGTACGCACCCGACTCTGCCCCGTTGAACAGGTAGACGTTCGTGGTCGTCGCCATCGTGTCGCTCCTTCGGTGTGGGCGGGAAAATTCGCCTGCGGCGGGATCGTCGCCGGCGGGTACTACGAACGCTGGTAGAAGATCGACTGGATGGTGCCGTCCGGCAGTGAAAGGACGTACCCGTTGGCGAAGCAGAAGAGGTTCAGCAATGGAGGAGCGGCGCTCCCCCCGTAGTCGTTGATGTACTGGTTCCAGCCAGAGCCGTCCGCGAAGCGGATTTCGATCTCGGTGCCGAAGGTGAACCCCTGCACCGTCACTCCGGACATGCCCGTCCGCATCGCGTCCGTGGCGGAAGACATCGCGGCGAGGCCGTTCCCACCCGTTACGTCGCGGCCATTCACCACGAGCGCAACTACGTTTTCAAATGTCGCATTGAGCACGGTCACGTCCACGGCGACACAGGATGATCAGGGCGAGGGAGAGGGGCGCCCAACCGGTGCGGAAACCGGATCCATCATCGAGGGAACTGAAGCAAAGAATGTCCGATCCAGACGACTGCGCGCCGCCGGGTGGGCACGCCAGCTGGAGGTGTACTGATGCAGAACGACGCATCAGATGTCAAGGGTCGTGTAGAAATGGTTTCGGAGATGACGCATCGGTAAGCGCGTTCCCTTGTTCACCTGTTGCGCCGTGAGCACACGCTCGTAACGCATCCACACGTCCGCAAACACGTAGGAACGATCTTGAAATGTCTATCGTGGCTGGCCGAAGGAGAGCGGTTGGGAGAGCCTGCGCGATCCGCCGGAAAGTGAATAAAGGAGTGTTTTGATCAAGAGCACATCGTTGGTGATGAAGAGACCGAAAAGGTCACCCGAATCTTTCTTCCCGACCCGTCCGCTTGGGCTGCTCGGGCAGATTTGAACTGCAGTTTCACGCCGAGGTCGCAGAGGGAAAAGAGAGGACGCAGAGGGCAGCCACGGCCCCTCTGCGTCCTCTCCGTTTTCTCTGCGTCCTCTGCGTGATGCTGTTTGGTTTTGGAGTTGCGTGATGGCGGAGGGCATGACGATCGTCCGCGGCTACCAGGATCCCGCACTCCGCGCCCGCGTGGTGCGTTCCATCCCCCTGCTCTACACCAACGGGGCCGATCCCGCGCTCGACCGGCCCGCACACGTACGCGCGGGTTCCGGCGTCGCGCGGATCGGCGGCATGCTCGCCGTCGTGCAGGACGATTCCAACTTCATCGCCCTCGTCGATCCCGAGTGCTACGCCGCCCGCTCGCTCACCCTGCCGCCGGGGGAAGGCGGTGTGCGCCTGTTCGGGACGGATCGCGGAAACAAGCAGTTCAAGCTGGACCTGGAGGCATGCGTCACGCTTCCCGGTCCCGGCGGCGAGATGCTGGTCGCGTTCGGGTCCGGCAGCACGCCGATGCGCGAGCGGATCGTGCTGGTTCGCGGCATCCCCCAGGCGCCCTCGGTAGAGGTGCGCGATGCGTCCGCGTTCTACGCGCTGCTGCGTGGCGCGCACGAGTTCTCGGGGAGCGAGATGAACGTAGAGGGCGCGGCCTGGCGCCACGGCCGCCTGCTGCTGTTCAACCGCGGCAACGGCACGGCGATGGAGGGACGCGATCCGGTGGATGCGACCTGTGAGGTCGACTGGACCCGGCTGCGTGCGCACCTGCTGGACGCGGACGCGCCGCCGCCCGCGCCGGAGCGCATCACCCGCTATGAATTGGGAGGGATCGACGGCTGGCGGCTCACGTTCACCGACGCTTCGGTGATTGGCGACGCGCTGCTCTTTGCCGCCGCGGCGGAAGCGTCGCCCAACGCCTACGACGATGGCCCGGTGGCGGGCTCGGCGCTGGGCGTCATCGACGGGACGGGCGCACGCTGGGCTGTGATCGATGATGCGAGCGGCGGGCGCTTCGACGGCAAGGTCGAGGGCATCGCGCCGGGTTCGCGGCCGGGCACGGTGCTGGTCGTCATCGACCGTGACGATCCGCGCCTCCCGTCCCAACTGTGCGAGGTGGAGCTGTCCGGATCGTGGGCGTCCGGCTGAAACCGCCAGACGTGGCAGCGCGTTCTAAGTCGATGCAGGTACGGGATTTGCCCGGGTTGCCGCGCCCTTGGGTAACCTGCTACGGAGTCAGCTTATGGCGCTGCGCGAATTCGTCGATGCGAGGGGGGTGGCCTGGAAGGCGTGGGACGTTCCGCCCTGGCGCGTCTTCACGGAGTTGCGCTCCAAAGGTGAGCGCCGGGTACGCCAGACGGCAGGCTACACACCGGAGCGCCGACAGAATCGTGAGCGGCGCCGACGAACCGCCGCACCCGGGCTGGAGCGCGGCTGGGTGTGCTTCGAGTGCGCCGAAGAAAAGCGCCGCCTGATTCCGCCGCCGCCCAACTGGGACGCGGTGACGGAAGATGAACTGGCGGACCTGTGCTCCCGGGCCAGTCCCGCGCCCGTCCAGCACTGATCCGCGATGGCGCTTCGTGGGTTCCAGCAGGCAGGCGTGCTCTGGCAGGTGTGGAGCGTGATCCCGGGAACGCGCAAGGACGGCGAACGCCGCCGGGGACGGGACCGCCGCAGCCCCGACCCGGTGTTCCTGTTCCGGGGTGCGGATCGCCGCAAGGCCGCGGACCGCCGCGGGGCCGCCGGAACCGTTTCGGCGGCGTTCGCGGCGGGATGGCTGGTGTTCCAGGCCCCGCACGAGCGCCGCCGCCTCGCCCCCATCCCCGCCGGCTGGGAAACCCTCTCCAGCGACGACCTCGCCCGCCTGTGCGAGCGGGCCACGCCGGTCCACCGGGTTTCGGACGGCTGACCCCTTCCGGCCGGTCCGCGCGAAAACAGAGCGCCGCACCCGTGAGGATGCGGCGCTCGCGGTTCCGGCTCGCCGGCCGTCAGATGTGGATGGCCCGGCCCAGCACGGCGAGGGCGGCTTCCTTGACGGCCTCGGGGAGCGTGGGGTGCGCGTGCACCGTCATCGCGATGTCCTCGGCGCTGGACTGGAACTCCATCGCCAGCGCCGCCTCGGCGATCATGTCCGAGGCACGCGGCCCCAGGATGTGCAGGCCGACCAGCCGGTCGGTCTTCGCATCCGCGATCACCTTCACCAGGCCGTCCGTTTCCGCCATCGCCCGCGCGCGGCCGTTCGCCTGGAAGGGGAACTTGCCCACGCGGTATTCGCGCCCGGCGGCCTTCGCTTCTTCCTCCGTCATCCCCACCGAGGCGATCTCGGGCCAGGTGTAGACGACGTTCGCCACGGCGTCGTAGTTCACGTGGCCGTGCTTGCCGACGGAGAACTCCACCGCGGCCACGCCCTCTTCCTCGGCCTTGTGCGCCAGCATCCGCCCGCCGATGGCATCCCCGATCGCGTACACGTTGCCCACGCCGGTGTGGAACCGCTCGTCCACCTGGATGACGCCGCGGTTCAGCCGCACGCCGGCCTCCTCGAAGCCCATCCCCTCGGTGTACGCCCGCCGCCCCACCGCCACCAGCACGTAATCCGCCTCGATGGGCTCCTGCCCGTCGATGGTGACGGAAACCTTGTCGCCCTTCCGCTCGGCCCCGGTGACGCGCGTGCCGGTGCGGATGTCGAAGCCCTGCTTGCGGAAGATGCGGTCGGACTGGCGCACGATCTCGGCATCCATCCCCGGAAAGATGGTGGGCGCCATCTCCAGCACCGTGACCTTGGCACCCAGGCGCCGCCACACGCTCCCCAGCTCCAGCCCGATCACGCCACCGCCCACGACCACGAGGTGCCCGGGGATCTCCGGCAAGGCCAGCGCGCCGGTGCTGTCGATGATGCGCTCGTGGTCGAACTTCAGGAACGGAAGCTCGATGGGCACCGAGCCGGAGGCCAGGATGATGGTCTTCGCGCGCAGCGTGCGGGCGCCACCCTCCGCCTCCACCTCGATCGTCTCGGGCGAGGTGAGCCGGCCGAAGCCGCGCACCCGTTCGATCTTGTTCTTCTTGAAGAGAAAGGCCACGCCGTCGGTGTTGCTCTTCACCACGGCGTCCTTGCGCGCCAGCATCCTGCCGACGTCCATCGCCGGCTCGCCGACGGTGATGCCGTGGAGCTCCGACTTGTGGCGGATCTGGTCGAACAGCTCGGTGCTGTCGAGCAGCGCCTTGCTGGGAATGCACCCCACGCGCACGCAGGTGCCGCCGAGTGCGTCTTCCTTTTCGACGCAGGCGGTCTTCAGCCCGAGCTGCGCGGCGCGGATGGCGGCCACGTACCCGCCGGGCCCGCCGCCGAGGACGATGAGGTCGAATGTATCTTCTGCCATCGGAACGAAGTGCGTGAGTGCGTCAGTGCGTGAGTGCGTTCGGTTGCACCCGCGTTCAGGCTCGCCGGCAAACAGCGAGGATCAAGCCGCGAGCAAGCTCAGGCCCACGCGCCCGCGGCGCAAGTCCGTCCGGCGGTGCGCGCATCGCACCTGCCGAAGCCACCCGATGTCATCCCGATGGAGCGGCCCCGGAAAACCTGCCCGTACACCAGGGATCGCAGCGACTGAGGGATCCGCCACACAGCGTGGACGCCGCTCAGAGCCTGCGAACCACCGGATCAGGCTCCGCCCGTCCAGGGGCGGGTGAACCCGCGTCTGGAACAGCGGAAAGCCCCGGCTCGGGCCGCTGTCGCGTCCCGCCCGGGGCTTCACCTGCACGCTCATCGTACCCGCAGAAGCCACCCGATGTCATCCCGATGGAGCGGCCCCGGAATACCTGCCCGTACACCACGGATCGCAGCGACTGAGGGATCCGCCACACAGTCCGAATGACGCGTCGTCCTCGCGGAAACACCTTGGCCAGCGTGGGTTGGGCGCCCTTCGAGCGGCTGCCGGTGCACGCCTCGGCAGCCCCCTCTCCCCCGGCCCTCTCCCCCGCTTCGCAGGGGAGAGGGAGAATTCGATCGCGCGTCGGCAGATGAAGGGCGCGTGCAGGTGAAGCCTCCCGGCCGTTTGAGAGGCTTTCCGCGGCTGTTGCGGCAAATTCATCTGCTCTTCCGGGCCCGGCCCAGCGGCTGCGACGGCGCATCACGCGACGTGTGTGGCGGATCCCTCAGTCGCCGCGACGTTCGGCGCATGGGCAGGTGCCCCTTGGCCCCTCCATCGGGATGACATCGCGGGGCCTCCGCGTGCTTCGTACGCCCTCACTCACGCACTCACGCACTAACGCACTAACGCACTAACGCACTCACGCCACTCCCTCAGACCGAAAGCTCCCACGGCCGCCCACCCGCGGCGCGGCTGCGGGCTTCGGCGTCGCGCATCAGCAGCTCCTGGTAGTTGACCTCATCCGCACCCGGGGCGGGGCGGCGCTGCACGTACTGGCCTTCGGAATCCAGGTCCCACGCCAGGCGGTTGTCGCGCAGCGCCAGCTGCAGCACCTCCACCATCCGCTCGCGCAGCGCCGGATCCAGCACGGGCACCATCGTCTCCACCCGCTCGTTCAGGTTGCGCCCCCGCCAGTCGGCGCTGCCCAGGAACAGCTCGGGGTCGCCGCCGTTCTCGAAGTAGTAGATGCGGTCGTGCTCCAGGAAACGTCCCAGGATGCTCACCACCCGGATGTTGTCGCTGTAGCCCGGCAGCCCGGGGCGCAGCCGCGAATGGCCGCGGACGATCAGGTCGATGCTCACCCCCGCCTGCGAGGCGCGGTACAGCGCCCGGATCATCCCGAAGTCGTCCAGGGCGTTGAGCTTGGCGATGATGCGCCCGGTGCCCCCCGACTCCTGCACCCGGATCTCGCGGTCGATGCGCTCCTCGAACACCCGCCGCATGTCGCGCGGGGCCACCACCAGGCGGTCGTACTGCTGGTCGGGGGCGTAGCCGGTGAGAAAGTGGAAGAAGTTCACCAGGTCGCGGCCGATTTCCGGGTTCGCCGTCAGCAGCCCGAAATCGGTGTAGGCGCGGGTGGTCTTCGCGTGGTAGTTGCCCGTTCCCACGTGGCAGTACGTGCGCGGCCGCCCCTCTTCCAGCCGCACCACCAGCGTCACCTTGGAGTGCGTCTTCAGCCCGACCAGCCCGTAGGTGACGTGCACGCCCACGTCTTCCATCATCTGCGCGCCCACGATGTTGTTGGCCTCGTCGAAGCGCGCCGTCACCTCCACCAGCACCGCCACCTGCTTCCCGCGCTCGGCCGCGCGCAGCAGCGCCTGCACCACGGGCGACTTCACGCCGGTGCGGTACAGCGTCATCTTGATGGCCAGCACGTGCGGGTCGTCGGCCGCCTCTTCCACCAGCCGCTGCACGCTGGCGTTGAACGACTCGTACGGGTGGTGCACCAGCACGTCGCCGCGTCGCAGGATCGAGAAGACGTTGGCCTCGTCTTCCGTCTCGCCCTCGTGCTGCAGCGGCTCCGGCACCACGGGCTCCCACGGCTCGTAGCGGAACTGCGGCAGGTCCAGGTCGGCCAGCGGCATGCACTCGGCGTGGTCCAGCATGTCGGCGGCCTCGTACACGTCCGACGGTTCCAGCTCCAGCTCGCGGATCAGCAGCTCGCGCACCTCGTCGGGCATCCCCCGCTCCACCTCCAGCCGCACCACGGGCGCGAACCGCCGCTCGCGCAGCTCCTCGGAGATCAGCGCCAGCAGGTCTTCGGCCTCGTCGTCGTCGCGGTCGACGTCGGCGTTGCGCGTGACGCGAAACGCGCTGGCCGCGACGACCTCCATCCCCGGAAAGAGCGCGCCCACGTTGGCCTGCACCACCTGCTCGACAGGGACGAAGTGGTGCTTGTACTCCGAGTTGGGCACGGGCACCCAGCGCCCCTGGGTGGTGGGCACCTTGATGCGCGCGAAGTGCATGGTGTTGCGCGCCGCGTGGCGCATCAGCACCGCCAGCGAAAGGCTGAGGTTGGAGATGAAGGGAAAGGGGTGGCCGGGGTCCACCGCCAGCGGCGTGAGCACGGGGTAGATGTTGTCGCGGAAGTACCGCGTGAGCCCGGCGCGCTGCTCCTCGGTCAGCTCGGCCCAGTCGGAGACGGCCACGTCGGCCTCGGCGCGCAGCCGCGGGCGCAGCTCGTGGTCCCACGCGGTGGCGAGCGCCGCGTACATCTCGGCGGCCGCCTCGGCCACCAGGGCCAGCTGCTCGCCGGGGGTGCGGCCGTCCAGCGACAGCGTCTGCACGCCGGCGATCAGCTGCCGCTTGAGCCCGCCCACCCGCTTCTGGAAGAACTCGTCGATGTTGCCGCTGGTGATGGCCAGTAACCTCACGCGCTCCAGCAGGGGCGTGCGCTCGTCGCGCGCCTGGTGCAGTACGCGCCAGTTGAAGTCCAGCAGCCCCAGCTCGCGGTTGAAGTAGAGCGAGGGGTGCTCCAGCTCCGCACCCGGGGGAACCGGCTGCGGCTTCACGGCGCGGGGGGGTGCCCCGGGCGCGGCGGCGTCGTGCTCGCCCGGGCCGACGGCGCGCAGGGCGGGCCGCCAGCCGGGAGGGGTCGGGTCTGAGGTGGCGGCCGGGGCCGCGGGCGTTTCTTCGGCGCGCATGGGTTCGGTCGGTGTCACGAGGGCCGCGGAGGCCGCGGCCGGCTACTTGGGTTCATCTCCCCGGCGATGGGCGCCGGTTCCGTGCCGGGGAGTGCGGCTTCGCGCCCCGTCGCTAAGGATCGTTACAAATGGACGCATCCGGCGCGGCGCGACGAAAAGGGATGCGGCACGAACGTTTCCAGCGTAGAATCCCCGGTCCACGCGGTCCCGCCGGCGGATGCCGAACACGGGAATCCGGATTTTCGCGCCCGCAACGACGCACATAAACGGCCACGCGTGGTCAAAAGTAGACAGCTGACCACAAATCGGAGTTCACGCCCGTCCACACTGCACCCGCCATCGCCCGAACCAATTGTACGGGGGGTATTTAGGGTGTGGCGGGGGTGGGGCCCGGATCTGTGAATGTGCTCTAAGTGTGCACCGTGTGCACCTTTACGGCACCTGCTGGCCCTTGCTTCGGGAAATGTTCGGTATTAGAATAGGTGGTAGGAACGGCGCCGACAGCACTCGTGGTTCCACCCAGGATAGGGAATGTCGAACATGAAGGACCAGACGAACAGTGATCCCCGAAGCGCCACGATCAAGCACCTGCGGGAGACGGCCGCGGGGCGCGTGGAGAACACCTCGCTGCGCAGCGTGGCGAGGGAGATCGGGATGAGCCCCACCGGGCTCAAGAAGTTCCTGCAGGGCACCGCCCCGTACTCGCCCACGGTGCGGCGGCTGCGCAACTGGTACGTGCAGTACGCGGCCAAGCTGGACCACGTGGTAGAGCGGCACGTGGCCTCGGCGGCGCTCTCGGTGCTCGTTCACGACCTGCCGCAGGCGTCGCGCGGGCAGACCGCCGCGTGCGTGCTGGACTGCGTGGGCCGGGGCTTCGTCGACCGCGGGCTGTCGCAACCGGGGTGGGTCAACGAGCTGCGGCAGGAGTACGGGCCCGAGCACCTGGCCTGACGCTCACGACGACGCGACGGGGCTGCCGCTCGCGGCCCGCCGATCCTGAGGCGGCCGCCCCGCGTCGTCCTGCATCTTCTTGACGCCCCAGGCGCACCACACCATCGCCACCAGGGTGATGGCCGCCGCCGGGCCGCCCCACGCCCATCCCTTGCCGGTGGGGTCGGGCGGCCACTCCAGCAGGGTGATGGCGAGCACGCCCGCGTTCCACGCCGCGTGAAGCACCAGCCCGGCCCAGAGCGACCGGCTGGCGAACACGGCGTACCCCAGCACCAGGCCGCCCGCCAGCCGCACGGGGAACGCGTCGGCCTGCATGTGCATCAGCGAAAACAGCAGGGCCGACGCGGCGATGGCGGCGTCGCTCCCCATCACGCGTTCCAGCGGCCGCTGGATCCATCCGCGGAACGCGAACTCCTCCACCAGCGGAAGGGCAGCGAGCGCCAGGATCCAGAAGGCCAGCTCGCCGTACGGCCGTTCCGCGAACTTGGTGATCATGTCCGGGAGGGGCGCCTCGCGCGCCAGCCCGAACGAGAGCAGCGCCACCCACAGCGCGTGCGGTAGCACCATCATGGCGGGCACCGTCGCCAGCAGCCACTTCCACGTGCGGCCGGGACCGCGCACACGCAGCCGGGCCCGCATCCTTCGCGCGCGCGGGCCCCAGGCGTAGACGCGCAGGAAGATCAGCGTCACCAGGGCCGTCCACGCCATCGCCAGGCGCGGGTCGATCTGAAAGGTGAAGCCCACCAGCAGCGTCTGCCAGAACATCCAGATCAGCAGCCCCCATCCGGCGGCGGCCAGCCCGGCGCCGATGCGCACGGAGAGCGTGGTCGCCCGCGCGGGGCGTTTTCCGTGAATGTTGTGCATCCCGTATCCTAACTCGTTTCCCGCGCTCGCGATAGCTGGTTCCCCCTCCCCCTGGCCCCCTCCCCCGCAAACTGCGCGGGAGAGAGGGAGAACTTCACGCGGGGACGACTGGCTGCCTCGCATGCCGCGAGAGCCCCCTCCCCCCGGCCCCCTTCCCCCGCTTCGCAGGGGAGGGGGAGACCTGAACCGCCCTTCGGCTGTCCTGGTGCGCTTGGCTGCGCGTGCAGTCCGCGAAGGCGGACTTTGGGCCGTCGTTGCCGCGACTTCAGTCGCCCCAGGCAGGGCCGGGACTGCTCACTCTCTACCTTTCTCGCATCCCAGCCCGAAGTGTGCCCCCCCTCCCACACCGTCTGCCTTCGTCCCACGGTTGAGAACGGGATACGCGGCGTGGTAGATTCAGCGCCAACCTCTGACGGCAGGAGAACGATGCCCGCGGTACCCTTCGACCAGCTTCCCGACGACGCGCGCCTGTGGGTGTTCGCCGCCGCACGCCCGCTGACCGATGACGAACAGCAGCGGCTGCTCGCGCATACGGATGGCTTCCTGCGCCAGTGGGCCGCGCACGGGTCGCCCGTGGTCGGGGGGCGCGATGTGCGGCACGGACGCTTTCTGCTGGTGGGCGCCGACGAGCGCGCGACCGGCGTCTCCGGATGCTCCACCGACACCCTGTTCCGCACGCTCGGCGATCTGGAGCGCGAGCTTGGGGTGGATCTGCGCGATGCGTCGCTCGTGTTCTTTCGCGATCAGGACGGCGCGGTGGCTTCCGAGCCGCGCCCCGTGTTCCGCCAGCGCGCGCTGTCCGGAGGCGTCGGTCCGGAGACGCTCGTGTTCGACAACACCGTCCTCACCGTCGGCGACGTTCGCAGCGGGCGATGGGAAACGGAGATGCAGACGGCTTGGCACGCCCGCGCGTTCCCCGTCCGCGCCAGGAGCTAGGCGGAGGCGTCGCGATCGCAACGAGGGCCGGCACCCACACGGATGCCGGCCCTCGTCATCCCACCGAGCCGCCGCGGGGAATAGGGCAGATGACCAATGCGAATGTGCGCCGTCACCGTGTATGCTTGCAGGCGAAACTCAGAACGGAGGCTACATGAAACTGGATGGACGGGTGGCGCTGGTGACGGGCGCGGCGCGGGGGATCGGCGCGGGGGCGGCGCGGGCGCTGGCGGCTGAGGGTGCGCGCGTGCTGGTGACGGACCTTCGCGACGCGGAGGGTGCGGCCGTGGCGGACGCGATCGAGGGCGCGGTGTACCGCCGGCTGGACGTGCGCGTGGAGGCGGATTGGGCCGCGGCGATGGAGGACGTGCTGGCCAGGTGGGGGCGGCTGGACGTGCTGGTGAACAACGCGGGCGTGACGGGATTCGAGAATGGCCCGGCCCCTCACGATCCCGAGCACGCATCGCTCGAGGATTGGCGGGCGGTGCACCGCACCAACACCGATGGCGTGTTCCTGGGCTGCAAGCACGGCATCCAGGCCATGCGGCCGGCCGCGCGCGGTTCCATCATCAACGTGTCGTCCCGGTCGGGAATCGTGGGGATCCCGGCGGCGGGGGCGTACGCGGCCAGCAAGGCGGCGGTGCGAAACCACACCAAGACCGTGGCGCTCTACTGCGCGCAGCAGGGGCTGGCGATCCGCTGCAACTCCATTCACCCGGCCGCCATCCTGACACCCATGTGGGAGCCCATGCTGGGCGACGGCCCCGACCGCGAGGCCCGCATGGCCGCCCTGGTGCGCGACACGCCCTTGAGGCGCTTCGGCACGGTGGAGGAGGTGGCCGCGGCGGTGGTGTACCTGGCGTCCGACGACTCCGGGTACATGACCGGCTCGGAGCTGCACCTGGACGGGGGAATCCTGGCCGGCGCGGTGGCCTCGCCGGACAGGGACTAGGGAAGAGTGAAATAAGCCCCGACTCGGGACGCGAGTCGGGGCTTCATGCTTCCAGTCGCCCGATGCGAGTGGACCCGCAGCGATCAGAAGCGCCAGGAGACGCCGGCGCGGAACAGCAGCACGTTGCCGTACGTGTAGTCGTAGTCGACCTCGACGTCGTCCTCGAGGTACGTACCAATGAACAGCTGGTCCCGGCGGCGCGCGTGGTCGGCGTCGAAGAACGTGAGATAGTCCTCCACCCCGAAGGACAGCGCCAGGCCCCGCGAGTTGAGCATCGTAACGGCGTCTAGCCCCAGGTTCAGCGCGAACTGCCTGCTGGTCCCGGATACGTCGTTGTCGAAATCGCCCGTGAAGTCCGGGTAGTTCATCCACACCAGGGCGGGCGCCACGGTAACGAACGCCGCGGGGTGAAAGCGGCGCTCGTCGGGCACGGGGTCGGGAAGGCGGTACTGCACTCCGGCCTTGAGAAACGTGATCTCCGGCCCGTCGATCTGGTAGCCGAAGGTGGAGCTGTCCCGGCCGGTGAAGCGAACTTCGTCCTCGCTCGCGGCGCTGTAGCCCAACGAGGCCACGACGCTCAACGGGCCCTGGACCTGGGCCTCGCCGGTAATGCCGAGCGCCCAACCGCCGCCGCGCGCCTCGGCGACCTGGAACTGCTCTTCGGCCGTGGCGGCGAAGACGTGGCCGCCGCCCGTGCCGTACGGAATGCGGAAGCCGACCCACGGGGTAACGGCGAACCTGGTGACGGGCACCAGGTTGGTGGGCGGCTGGGCTTCGAAGCCGCCGGTCTGGGCGCCGGCTGCCGCGGGGAGCGCGAGCAGGCCGGCGAGGGCGAGCACACCGAATCTCATCGGTTTTCCTCCTGGAGGGTCCCGAAGAATGGGATGGAAGGCTTCTTCGGAGGGGGAAGTTTCGGGTGATTACGCCCAAAATAGTGCGAGCCCACGTGTTGCGGAATAGTAGCGCGCCGATTGGGACGCGGACGCGCCTTTTCCTGGGGCCCCCTCACCCGGCCACGTGCGCGGGGAGAAGGGAGAAACGTCACGATCGGGTGCGTCGTGCAGACTCGGGTGCGGCGGCGGGCGCCCCCCATCCCGAGCCGTTCCCCGCGAATTGCGCGGGGGAAGGGGCCAGTCTGGCGCATCACACATAACTCCTTGCGGCCCCACAGCTTGTCATCCTGAGGCCCAGGCGCGCCGCACTCACCCGCAGCACACCCTACGCGGGCCGAAGGATCTAGACGGGGACACGTACCAGCCGGGGCGCGGCAGCGGTCACGAAAGCGTGGACCTCGGCTCCGCGGGGGCCCTCACCCGGCCGCGCTGACACGCGTGCCACCCTCTCCCACAAACGGCGTGGGAGAGGGGGTACACTTCGGGATGAGGTGCGACAGCGAGGACCGACACGGGGCCTCAGCCGTGCTGGGGCGACTGAAGTCGCGGCAACAAAGGCCCAAAGTCCGCCTTCGCGGACTGCATCCGCAGTGGTGTGCGCGAGGCCGGCCGGAGCGCGATCGAATTCTCCCTCTCCCCCGCTTGCGGGGGAAAGGGCCGGGGAGAGAGGGCGGCCAGGGGCATGCGCGGGATTCCCCGAAGCGCACCGTTCCTCGCCCGCGCTTCCCGTCGAGTGCGCCGAGCCCGCCAAAGCGCACGAATTCTCCCCCTGATCGAATTTCCTGCCGACGGTCAGCTGCTCACCCCGGTCGCAGCCGCTCCAGATCCGCCGCGGTCACGATCGTCGGCTCGCGTGGGAGCCGGGCGAGCTCGAAGCGCGGAACCAGTTCGCGGGCGGAGATGTGCTCGCCCGGGGCCGCGAGGGCGCAGGTGGAAGCGAGCCAGCCGATGACCGCGTCGGGAGGCACCCCCGCATCGCGCAGCTCGCCCAGCGACACGGCGCCGTGCCGCTTGGCCAGGCGCTCGCCGTCTTCCCCCAGCACCAGCGGAACGTGCAGGAAGTCCGGTACCGGGAGATCGAGCGCTCCGTACAGCAGGATCTGCCGTGCCGTGGACGACAGCAGGTCCGCTCCGCGCACGACGTGGGTGATGCCCATCGCCCCATCGTCCACCACGACGGCCACCTGGTAGCCCGCCACGCCATCCTTTCGCCGCACCACGAAATCGCCCTCCGCGGCGGGATCGAAGGCGCAGCGCCCCATCAGCAGGTCGTGGAACTCCACCACTCCGGGGTCGGCGCGCATCCGCAGGGCGAACAGCGAGCGGCCGTGCGTGGTCAGCGACGGGACGGTGGGATCCACGAGGCGAGGCCGGCAGGCCCCGGAGTAGCGCGGGCCCTCTTCGCCCACGTGCGGCGCGCTGGCCGCCGCCGCAATGTCGCGCCGCGAGCAGGAGCACTCGAACAGCAGCCCCAACTCGGCCAAGCGGCGGAGCGCGCCCTCGTAGCGCTCCTGCCGCTGCGACTGGATGTACGGCGCGTGAGGCCCGCCGACGTCGGGACCTTCGTCCCAGTCCAGCCCCAGCCAGCGCAGCTCGTCCAGCTGCCGCTCCATGAACCCCGGCCGCACCCGCCCGAAATCCAGGTCTTCCACGCGCATGACGAAGGCGCCGGCGGTGGCGCGTGCGTGAAGCCACGCGATCAGCGCCGTACGCGCATTGCCGACGTGCAGCGCGCCGGTGGGGCTGGGGGCAAAGCGTCCGCGGGTCATGCGGGGAATGTGCGGAGGGAATGCGGAATAGGGAATGGGGCGCGTGTCAGCGCGGCCGGAGAGTGTCCACGGCAGCCGCGGCCTCGGCTTCAGTACCCGCTGCCGCGCCCTGAGTTGTACGTTTCCGCGGCTAGATCCTTCGGCCCGCGAGGGATGTACTGCGGGCGAATGCGGTGCGCCCGGGCCTCAGGATGACAGGCTGTGAGGCCGCAAGGAGTTATGTGTGATGTGCCACACTGGCCCCCTTCCCCCGCGCGGTTTGCGGGGGAAGGGTTGGGGATGGGGGGCGCCGGCCCGAGCACCGGGCCTGCCTCGTCGCACCAAAGCCTGAAGTGTACCCCCTCTCCCACGCTGTTTGTGGGAGAGGGTGGCACGCGTGTCAGCGCGGCCGGGTGAGGGCCCCACGGCAGCCGAGGCCTCGGCCTCAGTGACCGCTGCCGCGCCCTGAGTTGTACGTTGCCGGGGCTAGATCCTTCGGCCCGCGTGGGGTGTGCTGCGGGCGAATGCGGTGCGCCTGGGCCTCAGGATGACAAGCTGTGGGGCCGCAAGGAGTTATGTGTGATGTGCCACACTGGCTCCCTTCCCCCGCGCGGCTTGCGGGGGAAGGGTTGGGGATGGGGGGCGCCGGCCCGAGCACCGGGCCTGCCTCATGCGCTCGACTTCCCCCCGTTACACCTTGTTCGCCCGCAGCTCATCCAGCGGGTAGTGCGTGCCACGCCACTCAATTCCATCGTTCCACAGCGCGTACAGCGTGGCATTCCACAGCACCACCACGAACATCACCGACGCCAGCGGAAACAGGATGCCGTACCAGGGCGACGCCTTCTGTGCCACCGCCGACCCCGCGTAGATCATCAGCAGGATGGCGACTCCGATCGCGTACAGCCCCTGCGTCCATCCGCCCGTCACCAGCACCGCCACGAACGGCCAGATGAAGAACACCAGCTGCACCAGGGATGCACCCACCACCATCCACAGCCGGTAATCCACCCCGGCGAAGCCGTTCTTCCGCAGCCCGTACACCGCCTCGCGCACGCTGCTGTACCACTCCACCGAAATCAGCTCCGCCCCGATGGCGAAGTCCTGCACCAGCCCGTTCTTCTTCACCAGCTTTCCCAGCTTGATGTCGTCGTCCGGGCGCATGGCGATGGCCCGGTGCGTCCCCATCCGCCGGTACGCGTCTGCCCGCACCATGTTGAACGCGCCGATGCCGATGTGATGGCTGGAGCGCGGATCGCGCGCCTTCCACGGCCGCGTGAAGAGGGTAAAGAAAAGGGTGAACACCACGCCGAAGGCACGCAGCAGGGCTCCGGGCATGTCCACGTGGGGGGCCACGGTCAGGTGGTCGAGCTTTTCGCGCACCACGTACGCCGTGGCGCGCCGCAGGGTGTCGGGCGCCATCACCACGTCGGCGTCGGTGAACAGCAGGAGCTCGCCCGTGGCCGCCGCCGCGCCCATCCAGAGCGCGTGGTTCTTTCCCAGCCATCCCGGCGGCAGCTCGGTGACGTGCACCACGCGCAGCCGCGGCGCCGCGGCGGCCATGCGGTCCAGGATGGCGCCGGTGGAATCGTTCGAGCGGTCGTCGATGACGATCACCTCCACCCGCTCACCCTCCAGCGCCAGCACCGAGCGCAGGGCATGCTCGATGGCACGCTCCTCGTTGCGCGCGGCGATGACGATGGATACCGGCGGCATGGCGTCCGCCGGAAGCGGTTCGACCAGGTGGAGCTGGGTGAGCTTGCGCCCGTTCCACGCCAGCTCGAAGAAGATGCCCACGTACAGGGCGACCGTGGCGGCCGCCAGCCAGAAGAGGATCGGAAAATCCATCCGCAGTCGTTCGTTCCGGAAGAAGGCCGAGCCACGCTCCACCGGCGTGGGCGGGGCAGTGTACCGCGTGCACGCCGCCCCGGCCAGCGGGGCGTGCCATCCACACTTCGGGGCACGCGCGCCTCTTCGGCTCGCGCCATGGACCGAACGCGACAGCACGGCTGTGGCGCGTCAGGAGCGATCCCCAACCTGTTACAAACCTGTAAATGCCCCACGGGTGAGTGCCTGCGCAACCGTGTCGCCAACGGGGTGCCCGGTTGGATTGCGGGGGGAACGATCCATGCGAACGGACCGGCCCCGCTCGCGGCAGTTCCCACCCCAGCCACCGGTCCCATGGAACACGCATCAGGCACAGTGAAGTGGTTCTCCCAGGAAAAGGGTTTCGGCTTCGTGACCCGCGACGACGGAACCGACGTGTTCGTCCATCACAGCGGCATCACCGGGCGTGGCTTCAAGACGCTGGAGCAGGGCGAGCCCGTGGAGTTCGACATCCTGGAAGAGCCCAAGGGCCTCAAGGCGCAGAACCTGGTGCGCCTGAACGCGCCGGAGGGCGACGGCCTGGGCGCGGGTGCGGAGGACGACGACAACATCGGCAATCGCATCGACAACCGCCCGCGCGTGGGCGGCTACGGCGATCCCCCGCGCGGCGGGCACTCTGCCGGGCGTGACGACCGCTGGGGCAACCGGGGCGCGGGCGGCGGCTACGGCGACGGGGCCTGGTAGGCAGGCAGAAGCGGAACGGCACGGAACCCGTCGGGTCCCGTGCCGCTGCAAGGTGTGCGATGGGCCGGCGCTCCGTTCAGGCGACGGCCTGCAGGCTCTGCCCGCCGCCGGCACCGCGCACCAGGGGAATCACCTCTTCGGCGAAGCGCTCCATCTCCTCGTGCTGCGGCGAGAACTGCAGCAGCAGCAGGTCCAGTCCCGCGCGCTCGAACTCCAGCACGCGCTCGGCCACCTGCTCGGGCGTGCCCACCAGCCCCGACTTCAGGCCGCGGTTGGACACCGAGTAGTCTTCCAGGCTCACGCGCTGCTCCAGCTGCGTGTTGCCGATCCAGTCCTGGTAGTTGGCGTAGCCGCGGGCGCTCTGCTGCACGTCGGTGATGCGCCGCACCTCCCGCCTGGCCTCTTCTTCCGTCGACCGGACCACCACGTACCCCGCCGCCCCGAACGACATGGGCGGCAGCCCCAGCGCCTCGCGGCGCGAGCGCAGGTCGGCCACCTTCCGGGCGATGGTCGCCGGCTCGTCGCCGTGGGTGAGCCACGCGTCGCACTTGGCCGAGATCAGCGCCTTGGCCGCGGGGCTCTCGCCGCCGGCGTAAAGGGTGGGCCGGGGGCGCTGCACCGGCTTGGGCTCCAGGATGGCGTCGTCCACCGAGTAGTACTTGCCCTGATAGCTGAAGCGCGGCTGCTTCCACATCCCATCCACCACGTCCAGCCACTCGCTGGTGCGGGCGTAGCGGTCGTCGTGCTCGTCGAACTGCACGCCGTATTTCCTGGCCTCCGTGGCCCACCACGAGCTCACCACGTTCAGCGACAGGCGCCCGCCGCTGATACGGTCGATGTTGGCCGCCTGCTTGGCGAGGAGGCTGGGCAGGTGAAAGGTGGGGCGGACCGCCACCATGATCTCCAGCCGCTCCGTCACCGCCGCCAGCGCCGCCGCCGTGCTCCACGCGTCCAGCGACGGCGCGTCCATCCCCTTGATGTCGTTCAGGTTCAGCTCGGCGACCAGCGTCAGGTCGAAGCCGATCTGCTCGCTGCGCTGCGCCAGCCGCCTGGCGTAGCTCCAGCTTGCCTCCATCCGCTCGTCGTCGACGTTGCGCAGCCAGCCGCCGAAGACGGGAAGCCAGTATCCGAATCGCATCAAGCCGCCTCCTTCCGCGCACGGGCCGCCTCGGCCGCCTCGGCTTCGCGCTCCAGCCAGTCGGCCAGGCGCGCGAACGGGTCGAAGCCGATGACGTTGGGCGCGTCGGCCACGAAGTTCGAGAGCGCGTTGATGTCGTAGTAGTACAGCTGCCCGTCGCGCGCATCGACCATGTACTCGATGCCCCCCACCTCGATGCGCGCCTCGGCCATGATGCGCTCCACCGCCTCGATCACCGGACGCGGCGGCTCGTAGCCCTCCACGCGCAGCCCGCGGCTGGGCGCGTCCACGGCGCACACCTGCGCGTCGAGCGCGGCGCCGTCCACCCGCTGGCAGACGTCGGCGGGGCACAGGTCGAACGAGTTGCCCGGGGTGTAGATGCGGATGCCGTACAGGTACTTGCCGCCCAGCACCTCCACGCGGGTGATGCGGCTTTCCTCCTGCGGGATGAACTCCTGCACCAGCGCGGTGCCGTCGATCCCCAGGTCCAGCGTGCCGACGGCGGCGCGCAGCTCCTCGGGCGAGTCGAAGCGGCGCACGCCCGCGCCGCTGCCGCCGATGTTGGGCTTTACGGCGATGGGCCAGCGCAGCCCCTCGGCGGCGGCGGGCGCCTGCCCGGCGCGGTGGATGACGCGCGCCTTAGGGTAGGGGAGGCCCAGCACGTCGAGCAGGGCCAGCTGCCCGGCCTTGCTGATCTCGTTTTCGAAGGCCTGGTAGCCGTTGACCACGCGCACGCCACGGCGCTCCAGGGCCGACAGCCACGACAGGGTGTAGAAGATGGCGTCGCCGCGGCCGCGCAGGTACGCCGAAGGGCTCATGCGGTTGAAGACCAGCGAGTACGGCGGATCCTCGGCGGGATCGAACACGTGCTCGTCGGCGTGCAGCTTCAGGTACGGCGTGCCGCGGCGGTCCAGCTCCGCGAACAGCGGCCGGAACCAGTCCGGGTGCTCGTAGAAGATGGCGATCGGCCGCTGGGAACGGATGGGCATGGTGCCTGTCTCCGGGTTCTTCCGGTGGATAGAAAGCAAAACCGCGCCTCCTGGTGGGGAGTCGCGGCGTCCTTGTCACTGTGCCTGTCCGGAGGGTCTTCCGGAGAAGACCGTCCAGCGCTTATGCCGTCGAGGTCTTCACACGCGTGCGGGCCGCCTGCACTCCCGGTGGGAGCACATGCGACAACAACGGGCCGTGTGCGAGACGCGATCGATTAGCATAGTACTAAGATAATTAGTCCGCCCCCCGCGCGCAACCAAGGAACCGGGAACTTGCGCGGGACGCGGGGGATGAACCTCTGACGCACTCACGCACTCACGCACTCACGCACTCACGCACTCACGCACTCACGCACTCACGCACTCACGCACTCACGCACTCTCACGTCCCGAGCGGCTTGTCGCCAGGCTCCATCCAGCCGCGGCCGCGGAGGTCGGCGGCCAGGGGCGACTCGCGCGAGGTGAGCATCAGCACGGTCTGCCTGGCCTGGGTGACGAACATGTACTTGTGGAACCCGGCTTCCACACGCGACACCCCGCGCCCCTTCAGCGCCTCGAGCGCGCGGTCCACCTCCGCCATCGCGTCACCGGCCTTGATCATCACGTGGTAGATGTCGGCCATCGTCAGCCCTCGCCGTCGCGAGCGACAAACGAGGTCACCGTTTCCACGACGGTGCCCAGCACCCCGGGGGACGGAAGCGCGAACACGTCGGCGGTGACGCCGTGCGCGTCGCGGCGGCTGGCGCTGGCGGCGTCGTACACCACCAGCAGGGTGCGCGGCCCGTCGCCCTCGTCGAAGCGGCACATTCCCTCGGGATGGTCGGACCCGCCCTCCACGTCGTGCGGCAGCATGGTTACCCGCTCCAGCGCGTCCGCCGGCACCAGCGACTCTTCCTGCACGCGCATTCCGCCGCGCCAGCGGAACACGCCCGCCGGCGCGCTCACGTCCATCGTGGGGCCGGCCAGGATCAGCAGGTCGTCGCCGTCGCGGGCCAGGTCGCGGATCCCCAGCCCGTCCAGGTCCAGGAAGTGCTTGCGGTAGCGGCGCCCGCCGGCTTCGATCTCCCGCAGCTTCATCCGCCCGCCGCCCTTGGCATCCACCGGCTCCACCTGCACGATCACCGCCCAGCCGCGCAGCACGGGGCCGCGCAGCCCCAGGAACACGCGCCCGTCGTCCACCTGCACCCCCTCCACGTCCAGCCCGTTGTCCTTGCCGGGGATCTTGATGAACCGGCGCAGGTGCGGGTCGGCGCTCAACTCGCGGATCAGCTCGCTGTTGCGGCCGCGGCCACGCAGCCGCGCCGCGGTGAGCGTGCGCTCCGGGTCGCGCGGATCCGGGCACGACTTGCACGGGACCAAGCCGCCGGCTTCCGCGTCGTCTTCCAGCGGAATGCGGGCGATCAGGTAGCGGTTGTCGTCGACGTCCACGTCCGCGAGGGCCTTGGCGGCTTCCTTGAAGTCCATCCCCCGCTTGGCCTTGCCCTGCTTGCGGCTGTGCGAGCCCACCAGCCACAGGTACGGCGGCTCCCACGCCAGCCCCTCGACGTCCACCTCGTCGTCGTCCTTGCCGGGCAGGTCCAGCAGCTCGGCCAGCTTGTAGGTGCGGTGCTCGCCGAAGCGGCCGCCGCCCAGGTCGGTGACGCGCTCCAGGGTGGCGGTTTCGTCGCAGCCCAGGAACAGGTGCCGGCCCACGCGGACGGCGGATGAAAGGCTCTCGCGGATGGCCTCGGCCTCGACGCTGCCGTCTGGCGGCGCGTTCAGGCCGATGTGGATGGTCTGGTCTGGTGCTCGCATGGCTGGGCCGGGGTAGCTCGGGACGGCGCGGGTGATGGACGGCGCACGATCGCCGGTTCCACTCCCGCACTCACGCACCAACGCACTCACGCACTTCCCTTGCCCTCACGGTCCGGCCTTTGCCCCGCCCTGCGGCGTCTCCTACTCCGGATACGCAGAATGACGCCGCTGCTCAACCGCCCCCTGGACGCCGCTCCCGACGCGCCGCCGCAGTTTCCGCTGCGGGTGGCCGCCGTGGACGTGGGCTCCAACGCCATCCGCTTTCTGGCGGCCGAGTTCACCTCGCCCACCGCGTACCGCGTGCTGGCCGAGACGCGCGCGCCGGTGCGGCTGGGTCACGAGGTGTTCCTGTCGGGCCGGCTGGACCGCGCGGCCATGCAGGCCGGTGTAGAGGCCATCACCGGCTTCCGCAAGCGGATGGAAGACCTGGGAATCGTCCACTACCGCGCCGTGGCCACCAGCGCCACGCGCGAAAGCCGCAACGGCGACGAGTTCGTGGCCCGCGTGCGGCGCGAGGCGGGGATCGACCTGGAGGTGATCACCGGCACGGAGGAGGCGCGCCTGGTCTACGAGGCCATCCGCGCCCAGGTGCCGTTCGGAAAGAAGAAGTGGATGCTGGTGGACCTGGGCGGCGGCAGCGTGGAGGTGTCGCTGGTGGACGCCACGGGTATCCTGTGGAGCGAGTCGCACACGCTGGGGTCGGTGCGGCTGCTGGAGGAATTGTCTGGTTCCAGCGAAGACCCGGGCCGGTTCCAGCGGCTGCTGGAAGAGTACATGGCGTCGCTGCGCATTCCCCTGATCGCCAAGCAGTGGAAGCCGGCCGGGCTGATCGCCACCGGCGGCAACATCGAGGCGCTCGCCAAGCTGCTGGGCGCCGAGCCGGGGCGTGGGCGCATGGCGGCCATCCAGATGAACGACCTGCGTGGCGCCGTGGCCATGCTGTCGCGCCTCTCGTACCGGCAGCGCGTGGACCAGCTGGGGATGCGCGAGGACCGGGCGGACGTCATCGTCCCGGCGGCCATGGTGTACGAGCGCGTCGCGTCGCTGGCGGGGGCGGCGGAGATCATCGTTCCGGCGGTGGGGCTGAAGGACGGCGTGCTGGTGGACCTGGTGGACGACCTGACCACCCACCAGGCGCACGAAGACCGCAAGGAGCGGGCGGCGGTGGAGGGCGCGGTGGCGCTGGGCCTGCGCTACCTGTTCGACGAGAAGCACGCCCGGCACGTGGCATGGCTGGCGGGCTCGCTCTTCGACCAGCTGGACAAGGTGCACCGGATGGACGCGGCCGAGCGGCGGCTGCTGCGCGCGGCCGCCATCCTTCACGACATCGGCATCTTCATCGGCCACAAGAAGCACCACAAGCATTCGCTGTACATCATCGGCCAGTCCGAGGTGCCGGAGCTCACGGCGCGCGAGATGGACATCGTGGCCAACGTGGCGCGCTACCACCGCAAGGGCACGCCGGCGGCGCACCACGAGGATTTCAACCGGCTGCCCTCCGACGACCGCGAGCGGGTGGTGAAGCTGGCGTCGCTGCTGCGCATTGCCGACGCGCTGGACCGCGAGCACGTGCAGGCCGTCACGGGGGTGACGGCCACGGCGGGAAAGAGCAAGCTGACGCTGGAACTGGAAGGAGAGGGGGACCTGCTGCTGGAGCGCTGGGCCCTGCGCCGCAAGGCTGGCCTGTTCACCGACACCTTCGGCCTGGAGGTGGAGGTCGCGGGTGACCGCGTGGAGGGCTAGGGGGTCGACGCTCGCGGAGAACTGCTTGGATCGGGCTGATGTTGGCGCATCCCGCGGCCGCCCCCCTCTCCCGGCCTCTCCCCCATAAACCCCATGGGGGAGAGGAGAATTCGATCGCGTTCCGGCTGGCCGTGCGCACTCGACTGGCTCCCTTCCCCGCGGCTGTTTGCGGGGGAAGGGTTGGGGATGGGGGGCGCCGGCCCGAGCACCGGACCTGCCCACCCCCGCCTCGGGGTGAGGGCTCGCTACGACCCGCCGAGGGTGCGGTGGATGCGCTGGGCGTCGCGCAGGTGGGCCGCGACCATGGGGCGCATGCGCTGGAGCTCCGCGCGCAGCCGCTCGTCCTGCGCGGCGGGGATCAGGTTCTTGTCCAGCGCCTCCACCAGCCACCCGTGCTGCTGCACCTGCAGGCGCATGTACTCGCGGTCGAACACCGCCCCGCTGCGCGATTCCATCGACACCGTCGTCTGGCGCGTAAATTCGTCGAGGTTGCGGCTGGTCTCGCTTTCACGCGGCGACAGCCCCAGCCGCTGCCCGAAGGCCGCCATGTCCGCCCCGGCGCGCGTGTGCTCGGCGACCATCCGTGCGGCGAACGCGCGCACCTCTGCGCCGGCCGCGCGCTGCTCCGCCTGCTGGCTCAGGGCGATTTCGCTGCGGTTGGCAGCCATCACCGTCTCGAAGACGTGCTCGTTGCCCATCCCCATGGCGCTCGCGGCCGCGCCCGGGTCCTGCATTCCCGCGCCCATGCACCCGGCCAGGGCCACGGGCAGCGCAAGGCAGGCGGCCAGGACAGCGCGAGGAACGACTCGGTTCGGCATTTCGGTCCTTTCTCTCTTGGAAGGGAAGTGGGCAGCCGGCAGTGGCGCTACTTTTCGTCGCCGCGGCGGCGCTGGCGCACATCGCTGACCAGGATGTCGAACACCAGCAGCAGCCCCAGCGCCGCGGCACCCATGAACAGGATCATCGCCACGCCGGGATACCCCAGGATCTGGTAGCGCGTCTCCACCCGCATCATCATGGCCGCCGACACGATCAGCGCCGACGCCACCAGGCTCACGGCGATGCGGTTGGAGATCTTCTGCATCCCCTGCAGCAGCCACTTCTCCTCGGGAACGCGGACGCGCACCTCGATCCCGTCCTCGGTGATGGCCTCCAGCGCGCGGTTCACGCGGCCGGGCAGCTTCTGCACCAGCTCGTTCATCTCCAGCATGTTGCTGAACATGCGGCTGGGCGAAACGTTCTTCATCATCCGCCGCCGCATCAGGTCCGACGCGTTGCGCTGGATGGCGGCGTTGGGATCGAACTGCGGGTCGAGCGTGCGGCCCACCTGGTCCAGCGCCAGCAGCGCGCGTCCCAGCATCGTCAGCTCCACCGGCAGGCGGATGCCGTTCTCGGCCGCGCTGCGCGTCACCTCCAGCATCACCCGCCCCACCTGGATGTTCTCGGCGTTGCGCGCCGTGGCGAAGTCGGCCACCAGCGTCTTTACGTCGGCCGTGAAGATGTCCTCCCGGTAGCCGGAGCGAACGTCGCCGGCCTGGATGGTGGCGCGCGCGGCCTCGGCCCCCTGCCCGTCGGCGATGGCCAGCAGCATCCGCAGCAGGTGCTGCTGCAGGTCCGGGCCGATGCGCCCCACCATCCCCACGTCCAGGAGCGCGACCCGCCGGTCGTCGGTCAGGAAGACGTTGCCGGGGTGCGGATCGGCGTGGAAGAAGCCGTCGACCAGGATCTGCTTGAGGTAGGCGCGGAACAGCTCCTCGGCCAGCACGTCGCCGTCCAGCTCCAACCGGGCCAGCGGGCTGATCGAGGTGATCTTGCGCCCGCGGATGAATTCCATGGTCAGCACGCGCGAGGTGGTGTAGTCTTCCACCGGGCGCGGAACGATGATGCGCTGGAACTCCGCCAGGTTCTCGTCGAGCGTGGATGCGTTGCGGGCCTCGCGGCGGTAGTCCAGCTCGGCCATCAGGCTCTTGCGCAGCTCCTCGAAGGTGCGGCCGAACTCGTACTGGCGCCCCGCCTTGGTGTGCCGGTCCATGAATTCCACCACGTCCTCGATGGCGTCCATGTCGCGCACCAGCTGCTCGCGCACGCCGGGGCGCTGCACCTTCACCGCCACCGTGCGCCCGTCGCGAAGCCTGGCGCGGTGCACCTGCCCTAGCGAGGCGGCGGCCAGCGGTTCGCTCTCGAACTCCAGGAACGCCTTGGACACGCGCACGCCCAGCTCCTCGGCCACGATGCGCTCCGCGTCCTCGGCGGGGAACGGCTCCAGCCGGTCCTGCAGGCGGGTGAGCGCGTCGATGTAGGCGGGCGGAACGAGGTCCGGGCGGGTGGAAAGGAGCTGGCCGAGCTTTACGTACGTGGGCCCCATCCGCTCCAGGTCGTCGGCCAGCTCGTCGGCCAGGCCGGGAGCGTCGGTGCTCTGCAGCACCTGGTCGGTGCCCTCGAGCGCGTCTTCCAGCCCGGCCTGCCGCACCAGGTCGCTGCGCCCGTACTTCATGGCCAGGCGCGCCATGTCGCGGTACCGCTTCAGGTGCTCGGGGCGCAGCGAAATGCCCATCGTGGTCGTCCGCGGGTCGGGTTTGCGTGTGTCGCAGGTAGTTTGGAAACGCAAAGCAGAAAGCGTGCGCGTAACGGGCGCTCTGGCTCGGCCAGACAGGCCCGGCGAGGAGAAGGGGAGAAAAGCCGCTCCCGCGTCCATCCATAACGGCCGTGGCGTCACTCGAACGATCGAACACGCCGTTAGTGGGCGGTCGGGTCGAATTCACCTGCAAACGTGCGAGGAGATCCATGGTCAGCGATACGAAGACGTACCCGGTTGGTCAGGCCACGTCCGTCACCCTCGAGGTAACCTACGGAGATGCCGACCCTGGGTCGACGGTTACGACATGGCAGGGTGTCGTAGAAAAGGTTGTCCCCGGGTCGTCGAAGTCGTACTCGCGCACGCCGCTCCGGGGTGCCATCCTCTTCTGCCGGTCCAGTGTGAAGGATGAAAATCCGACGACGAACCACACGTGCGTCACGTACAAGCTGAGCGGCGGTCCCGAGACGCGTGAGTACTACTACGAACTGACCGTCCCAGCCGATGGAGCGATCGCGGACTACTCGATCAACTTCGTGTTCGTCTGATGCACTCCGCGCGTCACACACTAACCTTGGACCCCGGTACGAAACATGGTACGAATCATTCACCGCTGTTGTGCACCGGCCGGCACAAGATGTTTGCTGGTTCTTCTAATGTGCATGTTGCGGAGTTTTCCGGCGTCAGCTCAGGACGCCACGGGGTTGCCCGAGTTGAACTCGCTGAAGCCGGCGTCCGCCCCTGCGTTCATCTTGCTGGGCGTTGCGCCGAGTGCGATCGAGCGCCCCCAGACGCCATCTGACATCGCGTTCTCGTTCGTGAATCAATCGCAGTCCTTTTCGGCACTGCCCCAGAACTACGCCGCTGAGTTCGCGCCCTACTGGCTGTTCCCCCGCCCGCTCGTCGGCTGGCGGAGCGACACCACTCGTACACCTGGCGAGTCGTTCGCGCGCACGGCAACGGTTTCGCTCGCCACGGCGGACATCGGAACAGAATCAGCTCCGGTTACAGGCCTCGCGATCGGCGGGTCCGCCTACTTGCTGTCGGGCCGAATGTCCACTGCAGCTCAGCAACGTTTCCGACAGATCGAGGTGTATTTAGCCCGGCGTGATAGCCTGGAAAGCGCACTGGGAGCGGCCCAGACCGTCACCCTGCAGGCAGAGTACGGAACGAGGATCGCGGATGCCGCAACCCGTGGTGATACTCAGACGGTACGCCTCCTGTCCGCAGAGCTCACCTCTCGCGTGGATGCTCTCCGTCTGACTGCCCAGCAAGATTCGGCGTACCGGCGATTCGTGCGCGAGAACGTAGTCGAAGAGATGCAGGAAGCCACTCCGCGCCGGGAGGGCCTGTTTTGGGGCGTTGCTGGGGGGGCGTCTTGGGGGTACGCTAACGCAGCTTGGGCTACGGGGGAACTCCGGCGAGTAGGGCTCTGGACAACCCTCAGCTACGAAGGAACTCCGATCAGCGGCCAAACAACCTTTACACCGATGGCCGTCATCCGCTTGCTCGCCGAGCGGGGCGACTCTGCTTCGAGCGTCGTGGACGCGGGCGGACGGTTTGTGCTCTCGTCACCTACCTACTCGGCCTCCCTCGAAACGGTGTTCCGGTTGCCCATGGAAGATGAGGCGGGGAAAAATCTCTACCGAGTTGCCGGTGTTCTCGAGTACCAGGTACGTGAGGATCTATGGCTGACGGCGACGTTCGGCCGGGACTACCAATCTCGCGACAGCGGAAGCCTCCTTGCGCAACTCGGGGTTAAGTTCCACGTAACCGAGGACAGGTACGAGGCACCATCGCGGTGAATTGACCCGAGCAAGGCCGGGATGTCGGTGACGCCGCCGCACGCTGGTCTACGTGCGGCGGCTTCATTATTGTGGCAGTACCCCGTTAGATGCACGAATCCTCGCCCCGCCTCCCGTGAACATCCTGGTCCTCAACGTCGGGTCGTCGTCGCTCAAGTGGCAGGTGATCGATACCGACGAGCAGTGTTTTGCAGACAACACCGACCGGCGGGTGGCGCGCGGGCAGGTGGAGCGCATCGGCGGGGAGGCGGTCTGGAGCTTTCGCGCGGGCGACGGGGAGTCTGTGAAGGGCACCGCGCCGCTGCGGGACCATCGCGCGGCGGTGGAGTTCCTGCTGCAGTGGCTTGTGGGGCCCGAGGGCGGCGCGCTGGGGAGCCTGGCGGAGATCGGCGCGGTGGGGCACCGCGTGGTGCACGGCGGCGAGCGCTTCGTACGGTCGGTCGGCATCGACGAGCAGGTGCTGCGCGGCATTGAGGAGACCATCGAGCTGGCGCCGCTGCACAATCCCGCGAACCTCAAGGGCATCCACGCCGTGCGCGCGGTGCTGGGCGCGGCGGTGCCGCAGGTGGCCGTGTTCGACACCGCGTTCCACCACACGCTTCCCGAGCGCGCCTTCCTGTACGCCATCCCGTACTCGCTGTACCGCCGGCACCGCGTCCGCCGCTACGGCTTTCACGGCACGTCGCACCGCTACGTGAGCTACCGGTGGCGGCAGCTGACGGGCACCACGCGCGAGGCGCAGCGCATCATCACCCTTCACCTGGGCAACGGCTGCTCGGCGTGCGCCATCGCGGGCGGCGAGTCGCTGGACACGTCGATGGGGTTCACCCCGCTGGAGGGGCTGGTGATGGGAACGCGCTCCGGCGACGTGGACCCCGCGGTGCTGGACTACATCGCCCAAAAGGAGGGATTGTCGCTGGCGGAGGTGGAGATGCTGCTGAACAAGCAGTCTGGGCTGCTGGGCATCTCGGGCCTGACCAACGACATGCGCGAGCTGCTGGCCGAGGCGCGCGAGCACGACGACCGCCGGGCGCGGCTGGCGATCGAGATCTTCTGCTACCGGGCGCGCAAGTACATCGGCTCGTACCTGGCGGCGATGGGCGGCGCGGACGCCCTCTGCTTCGCGGGGGGCATCGGCGAGAACGCGCCAGCCGTGCGCGCGATGATCTGCGAGGGGCTGGAGTTCGCCGGCATCCAGGTGGACGCGTCGGCCAATGCCGCGCACGTGGGCCGCGAAGGGCGCATCAGCCCCGAGGGCGCGCGCACGGAGGTGTGGGTGATCCCCACGGACGAGGAGCTGCTGATCGCCCGCGACACGTACCGCGTGGTGCACGGGATCGAGACGCGGTACTGAGAGGGGAAGTGCGTTAGTGCGTTAGTGCGTTAGTGCGGGAGTGCGTTAGTGCGGTAGTGCTTTGGTGCGGCTCGGCGGTCGGGCGGGAGATCCCTGGCGAGGTGTGGTGCGGTTCGGAGAGGCCGGCGCAGTCCCCGGCTGCCCTCACCCCCGGCCCCTCTCCCGCAAGCGGGAGAGGGGAGAATTCGATCGCGCTCCGGCAGGTGCGGCGCGTGTGCGGTTACCGCTCTTCCAGCCGCGGGTTCACCCGCCGCTGGTCCCTGGCCGCGCCTCCATTTCGAGGCACACCCAATCCCGCCCGCCCCTGACTCGGCGGCCCTTGGTCCCGCCCGCCTCTACCCCGGGGGCCGTCCCCGACTCCCGCACTCCCGCACTCCCGCACTCCCGCACTAACGCACTAACGCACTAACGCACTAACGCACTCTCACTTCCTCGGCCCCACCCGCCACCGTGCGATCGCCGAGGCGACCACGTCGCCGGCCTCGTCGCGGACGTCCGTCGTCACCTCGATGTCCCGCTCTTCGTTGCTGTCCAGCAGTGGTGCGCTGGCCTCGGCGGTCAGGGTGCCGCGGGCCTTCTTGTGGTACTCGATGGAAAGCCCCTTCAGGATGGAGCGCGCGTCCGGCCGCATCCCCACGTTCAGCGCCAGCCCGGTGGAAAGCTCGGCCAGGTTCATCAGCGCCACCGCGTGGACGGACCGCAGGTGATTGCGAACCTTGCGGCGGTCCGCCAGCGTCACCCGCGCGAACCCCGGCCGAAGCTCCTGCACCCGCGCGCCGATGGAACCCGAGTACGGCACCATGCGCCCCAGAAGCATGCTGAAGAGCGCCTTGCCGCCCGGCTTGCCGCTCAACCGCTCCCAGTTGGCCCGGATCGCCGCCTCGGCACCGCCCGCCACGTTCGCCATGATGTTCGCCGGTGTGGGAAAACGCGGCCGCCTCCGGGCCGCGGGAACTTTCCTTTGCGCGGCAGCATACACCGGCGTGCGCCCCGCCGTCCAGAGCCCCGCAAAGGCACGGAACCCGGCGCGGGCGGGCGCGGTCCGAAATCCCCGATCCCCAAACGGAATCTCCCATGAATCGAATGGCATGTATCGCGGTGCTTTCCGCCGTGCTCCTCGCGCCCCGCGCCGCAGCCGGCCAGGACGCGCCGGAAAGGTCCACCTCGCTCTCCCTGCGCCCCTTCGGGCAGCCTACCATCGGCCTGTGGCACATGGTTTCGCCGCGCCTCGAGATCGGGATCGAGGCCGGCGGCACCATCGGGTCGGAAGAGGATGAGCAGGAGAACGAGCAGAACCAGGTGTCGCTCACCCTGGCGCCCGGGGTAAAGCTGTACGGCGCGGGCGGCGGCGATCTGCGGCCCTATGGCTTCGCCGGCGCATTCTTCAATTCACACCAGAGGGACGTGGGGGAATTCGGAGAGTTCGCGTCGGGCGGGTTCGGCGCTACGGCGGGGATAGGGCTGGAGTGGTCGCCCGTGGCACGCGTGCGCGTGGGCGGCCACGCGGGAGTGCAGGGGTCGTTCGCCTCTTCGGAGCGCAGGATGGAGGGCGAGGGGATCGACGAAGTCGACATGTGGCAGGCCAGCACCTACACCACGGGCCTGACGGTGTACTATTCGTTCTGATCCCGCGACCGGGCATCTTGCTCCTCTCCCGAAACGGACCCCACCGATGCACTACGTCACCGCAGCCGCCGTCTGCGCACTGCTCGCCGCCGCACCCGTTCGCGCGCAGGAGGCCGCGGCCGACACCACGCCCCGCACCTCTCTGCAGAAAGGCGCATGGTCGCTGTCGTTCGACGTTCCGGCGTACGGCGCCAACGCCGGAAGCGGTTCGTTCGGGGGCTGGAAGATGGTGGGCGAGCGCACCAACCTCGGCTTGGTCGTGGGCATTCACGTCTACGACCGCGACGATTCGACGAGCGCTTTGGATTACGACCAGGAATCGTCGTCGCTGAGCGTGGGCCTGCACACGAGGCGCTATGTGGGAACGATCCGCGACGTGACGCCGTTCCTGGCGGCGGGGATCGACACCTACGCCGGGCGCAGCTCGAACCGGCAGGGCTCTACTTCCGTCGAGTCGCAAGTGTACGGCGCGAGCGCCCAGGGCGGCGTGGGCGTGGAGTGGTTTCCGGTGCGCCGGATCAGCCTGGCGGGGCACACGGGGGCGCAGGTGCGGGTCTTCAAGTCGGACGACGAGGTCCAGACCGACACCGGCCCGCGCGGGGGCAATCAGCGGACGCTGGATGTTGCCACCTTTACCTCGCGGCTTTCCCTGCAGATCTACTTCTAGCGACCCCGTTCTGCCCGGGCGCGCACGCCTTTCGGCGGTGCGCGCCCGCTTCGTTGCGCCGCCATGGGAACGAAAGTCTTGCGCGTCATGGCGGCATGGCGCAATATAACCGCAATCCGTCCGCGGTACTTTCCCAGAACCCAGCCCGCGCAGCCGCCGTTTCCGTGAGAAACGGCCGCCGACCGTTTCCCCAGGCCTCCTCGCGACATGACCACTCGCCGCATGCACTACGCCCTCCGGGGCACGCTGGCACTGGCCGCCGCGCTTTCGCTGTCCGCCTGCACCATCGCCATCGGCGCCGCGCCGGAACGCCAGGCACGTACGCCCTCGCGCGCCCTGCGCGACACCCTGCATTTCGGCGCGCACGAGGGCGGGCGCGCCCACGAGGGCGCCCCGGCGGTGGGCGCCTCGCTGGCCATCCCGGTGCGCGGCATCGGCCCGGAGCAGCTCCGCGACTCGTACAACGACGCGCGCTCCGGGGGCCGCACCCACAACGCCATCGACATCATGGCGCCGCAGGGGAGCCCCGTGGTGGCCGCGACCGACGGGGTCATCCACCGGCTGCGCACCGGCGGGCTGGGGGGCATCACCATCTACCAGCTGGGCGAAGACGGACGGACGCTCTTCTACTACGCCCACCTGGCGCGGTACGCGGCCGGCATCCGCGAGGGCCAGCGCGTACGGCGGGGCGAGGTGATCGCCTACGTGGGCGACACGGGCAACGCGGGACCCGGGAACTACCACCTGCACTTTTCCGTGGGGCGGCTGACCAGCATGGAACGCTGGTGGGAAAGCGAGAACGTGAATCCGTATCCGCTGCTGGCCGGCAGCGCCGCCCGCGGATCCAGGGCGTCGCGCGAAGACCGCTGATTCGCTCGAACCAGCCTCGTTGATCGTAGAGAGCCGCGGCCCCGCCGCGGCTCTTCGTCGTTGGGGATCACGCACCGCCGCGATCGAGGGATCCACGCCAAGGCATGCACGTCACTCGTCCTCGGCCAAGGTGTGGGCCCGGGCGAATGAATTCGCTGCAACGACCACACGAAGTCCGCCTGCGCGGGGCTGGCCTGTTCTCGTGTGGGGAGGACGTTGTGGCGCGACCCGGATTGTGTGGCGGATCCCTCAGTCGCTGCCCGCTTCGGTGTGGCGGCAGGTTTCCCGTGGCCGCTTCTTCAGGATGACATCGAGCGCTCTACGGCAGGTGCGGCGTGCGTGCAGGTGAAGCCCCGAGCGGGAGGCGACAGCGGCCCGAGTCGGGGCTTTCCGCTTTCCGAGCGGCGGGTTCACCCGCTCCCGACGGGGTTCTCCGATCGCGAGAAATCCTTTAGCCCCGCCCAAATCCAGCAGCAGTGTTGGATTGTACGCGGGCCAGGGTTAGGTTGCGTCCCCCGTCGTTCGAGGGGCTGACCAGCAGAGACGAAGCATGGCGCACTACCAGGTTCTTCCACCCCCGCCGCCCTCCCCCTTCCAGCGGATCCTGTCGCCCTTCTCGCGGTTCGCGGCGACGGAATCGGCGGGCGGCATCGTGCTGATCGCCTGCGCGGTGATCGCCATCGTATGGGCCAACTCGCCGTGGGCCGAAAGCTACCATCAGCTCTGGGAGACGGAGCTGTCGGTGCGCTGGGGAAACCAGGCGCTGACCTACTCGCTTCACCACTGGATCAACGACGGCCTGATGGCCGTGTTCTTCTTCCTGGTGGGGCTGGAGATCAAGCGCGAGTTCCTGGTGGGCGAGCTGGCGTCGGCGCGGCGGGCGGCGCTTCCCATCGCGGCGGCGCTGGGCGGCATGGTGGTGCCCGCGCTCATCTACACCGCCGTCAACGTCGGCGGCGAGGGGCAGCGGGGATGGGGCATCCCCATGGCCACCGACATCGCCTTCGCGCTGGGCGTGCTGGCGCTCCTGGGGCCGCGCACGCCGCTGGCGCTGAAGGTGTTCCTGGCCGCGCTGGCCATCGTCGACGACCTTGGCGCCGTGCTGGTGATCGCCCTGTTCTACACCGCCGACATCGCCTGGTCGGCGCTGGGCGTGGGCGCGCTGATCCTGGGCGCCCTGGTGCTGGCCAACCGGCTGGGGGTGCGCAGCCCGCTGATGTACGTGGGGCTGGGCCTGGCGCTGTGGGTGGCCTTCCTGCTCAGCGGCGTGCATGCCACCGTGGCCGGCGTGCTGCTGGCGATGACCATTCCCGCGCGCACCCGCATCGACACGACCGAGTTCCTGGACGGCGGGCGCCGGCTGCTGGACCACTTCGACGTGGCGGGCGAAGAAGGCCCCAGCGTGCTCACCAACAAGGGGCAGCAGGCGGCCATCCAGGAGATGGAGAACCTGTGCGAGGGTGCCCAGGCGCCGCTGCAGCGCATCGAGCACGAGCTTCACTACTGGGTGGCGTTCGGCATCATCCCCTTGTTCGCCCTGTCGAACGCGGGCGTGCACCTGGGCGGCAACCTGGCCTCGGCGTTCACGCATCCCGTGACGCTGGGCGTCACCCTGGGGCTGGTCATCGGCAAGCCCATCGGCATCACGCTCTTCGCCTGGCTGGCGGTAAGGACGCGGATGGCGGTGCTGCCGGACGGCATCGGCTGGCGGGCGATCGGGGGCGTCGCCATGCTGGGCGGCATCGGCTTTACGATGTCGCTGTTCATCTCGGCGCTGGCCTTCCCCGCGCACCCCGAGCTGGACGAGCAGGCCAAGATCGGCATCTTCGCCGCGTCGGTGGTGGCGGGGCTGCTGGGATGGCTGGCGCTTCGCAACCTGAAGCACGGGCCCGGCGCCGTCGTCGAGGGCTGACCGGCGAACGCGACGGAGCCCGCCGATGCTGCCGGCGGGCTCCGTTGAATTCGCACACCCTCGTGCTCTGCCAGAACTCGGGTTCCGTTCCTTCAGGTTCTCAGCCGTGCCCACCCGGAGGACGCCTGGGCGAAGGTGGGGGTCACGTCGGCATTCTCGAAGCCATCCAGCCCGGTCCTGCGTGTAAGTACCGGTCGACTGCCCCGGAAGTTGCGCGGTGTGGATTAGGAGAACATGAAATCCGTTCCGCACGGTCCTTCGTACGCAGCCGTCGGCGGCCAGGTTTCAACCGCCCGCGTACGATGGATAAGACGCACCAGCCCCCCGAAAGGTTGCAACGCCCATGAAGAGCAGGCACAAGGACGAGTTGCAGCGCATTCCCGGCGTAGGCCCCTCCATCGCTGGCGACCTGCGCAGCCTGGGCGTGCGGCGCATCGCCGACCTGCGCGGGGCGGACCCCGTGGATCTGTTCGACCGGCTCTGCCGATTGACGGAGTCGAGCCAGGACCCGTGCGTGCTCTACACCTTTCGCTGCGCCGTATACTTCGCCTCGAACGAGCGGCACGATCCCGAGCTGCTGCGCTGGTGGGCGTGGAAGGACGGCGGCGCGGCGTACCAGCCGGGCCGGGCGGGAGCGGCGGAATGAGCCTGATCGACGCCTGGATGCCGGAGGCGCAGTTCTCAGAGTTCCACGCCGTGGACGTCGCCGCGCCCGCGGAGCGCGCCTGGGCCGCGGTTCGCGAGCTGGACCTGGGCCGTTCGTGGCTGGTACGGAGCCTCTTCGCCCTGCGCTCCCTCCCCGCGCTCCTCACGCGCCGGCCGGAGCGGGGAGAGCGGGCGCTGGGGACGACGATGGACAGGCTGCTGGATTCGGGGTTCGTGCTGCTGCAGGAGGATGCGCCCCGGGAGATCGTCCTGGGCCTCGTCGGGCGCTTCTGGACGCCGGCGGGAGGCATCGTCCGCGTGACCCCCGGCGAGTTCCGCGCGTTCGGCCGGCCCGGGATGGCGATGGCGGCGTGGAACTTCACCGTCCAGCCCACGGCGGGCGGGTGCCGGGTGACGACGGAAACGCGCGTCCGCTGCACCGATGAACACGCGCGCCGCTCGTTCTCGTTCTACTGGCGCATCGTCAAGCCGTTCAGCGGGCTGATTCGCATGGAAGCCCTGCGTGCCATCCGCCGCGCGGCCGAATCCAGCGGGCGCACGTCCTGATCTCCATGAAGCAATCTCACGCAGAGGACGCAGAGAAGGACAGAGAGGACGCAGAGGGCATGCAAGCGCCTCTGCGTCCTCTCCCTTTTCTCTGCGTCCTCTGCGTGAAATTGCAGTTGCCTTTCGCCAAGCGAGCGGAATCGTTATACAAGAAGTGTCGCGTATCGTATTGCTTCTCATCCCCGCGCTCAGTGTAGATGGCTGGAATCCTCATCGCCGGGCTCCCCGGCCAGTTGGGCACCTGGCTGGCCCAGCGCCTGGACAACGTGGTCGTGCAGGCGGCGTTTTCCGGACAGGAAGCGCTGGATGCGGTGCGTGCCGACGAGGCCCGGCTGGTGGTGCTGGATGCGTCGCTCGAGGACCCTTCCGCGGACGCGGTGGTGCGCCGGCTGCGGGCCGATCCGAAGACCGCTTCGGTGCCCCTGGTCTACACGATGGAGCTGGACGCGTCGACGGTGAAGGAGGAGCAGCTGCGGCACCTGGTGCGCGACCTTCACGTGGACCAGCTCCTGTTTCACCCCGTGGACCGCTCCGAGCTGCTGCGCGCGGTCGCCACCCTGCTGGGCATGCCGCTGACGGAGGGCGAAGCCGTCGCCACACCGCGACCGGCGGAAAGCGCCCCGGAGCGGCTGGGCGACGCGCTCGCGCAGGTGTGGCGCCGTGCCCGTGCCCCCGTCCTGGAGCGCATCGCCGTGCTCGAGCGCGCCGCGGCGGCGCTGGGGGCGGGACGGCTTTCCGAGCCGCTGCGCGAAGAGGCGCTGCGCGAGGCGCACCGGCTGGCGGGCGCGCTGGGCACCTTTGGCCTGGACCAGGGCTCCGTGCGCGCCCGCGAGGCCGAGGACGCGCTCGGCAATCCCTCGCCGGCGCCGGCGGACGGGGCGCGGCTCGCCCGCATCGCCGCGGAGCTGAGGAGCGAGGTGGACCGGCGCCCCACCTCCGCGCCGGCCGCCCCCGCCGCGGCTCCGCCGGTGCGCAACGATCCGCCGCTGGTGTGGGTGATGGCCCGCGACTGGGGGCTGGCCGAAACGGCGCGCGCGGAGCTGGCCGGGCTGGGGGTGGCCCTGGCGGAGGGTGACATGGACCCGGCCGTGCGCCCCGACGCGGTGTTCCTGGACCTGCGCGCCGAGAGCCTGGACGCGGAGTGGGACACGTTCTCCAGCGTGACGCGCCGGGCGCCCGGCGTGCCAGTGGTGGCGTATACCGATCGGGACACGCTGCTGGACCGGGTGCGGGCGCTGAAGATGGGCGCGCGGTTCATCCTGCAGCCGCCGCTGGCCCGCGGCGCCATCGCCGACGCGTTCGCCCAGGTGCTCCCCGCCCCCGGCGCCGAGGCGCACACCATCCTCACGGTGGACGACGATTCCACGATCACCGAAGGGCTGCGCGCGCTGCTGGAGCCGCAGGGCTTTCGCGTCTGCACCCTGAACGACCCGCTCCGGTTCTGGACGGAGCTGCGCGGGATCAGGCCCGACCTGCTGGTGCTGGACGTGGACATGCCGCACCTGAACGGCATCGAGCTGTGCCGCGTGGTGCGCAGCGACCCGGCGTGGCGGCACGTGCCCATCCTCTTTCTCACGGCGCGCGCGGACCGCGAAACCATCTACCGCGTCTTTGCGGCGGGGCCGACGACTACCTCAGCAAGCCCATCGTGGGGCCCGAGCTGGTGTCGCGCATCCGCAACCGCCTGGACCGCCGCCGCTGAGGCCCTCACCCGGCCGCGCTGACACGCGTGCCACCCTCTCCCCGGCAGCGGTCACCGAAGCCGAGCCCTCGGCCCGTCCCCGTGGCGTGGCGTTCCCGCGGGATCCCTGGCGAGGTGTGGTGCGGTTTGGAGAGGCCGGCGCAGTCCCCGGCTGCCCTCACCCCCGGCCCCTCTCCCGCAAGCGGGAGAGGGGAGAATTCGAACGCGCTTCGGCAGGTTTGGACGCGTGATTTTGAAGCCCCGAACGGGACGCGCCAGCGGCCCTGTGTCGGGGCTTGCCGCTGTTCCAGCCGCGGGTTCACCCGCCCGTGGTGGAGGCACGCCGCGGCTGTCGAGGCTCACCTGCCCGTGGAGGGGGCACGCCGCGGCTCTAGAGGCCATTCGATCAGTCTGTGGCGGATCCCTCGGTCGCTGCCATCAACGGCATACGGGCAGGTTCTGCGTGGCCGCTCCGTCGGGATGACATGCTCCCGCGGCGCGGCTGGACGATAGGTGAATTGACCCACGCACACCCCGGTGCGCCCGTTTACCTTCATCTCCGTGAGCCGGACCGGTGGACTTCCCGGCGGCCTCACCTGGAATCCCGACTCCAACGGAGATGAACGATATGAACCCGATCGCTTCGCACCTGCTCTGGCAGATCATCAACCGCTCCGGCGCGCCGACCACCACGCCGCCCACCGGTGCCGCCACGTCGTTCAGCATCGATGACATCATCAACCCCCGCGGTCCGCGCCGCGTGGAAGATGCCGCTCCCGTCCGGCCGCTCGCGAAGGCCGCGTGACGCCCGCGCCCGTCTCTCCCCCTCGCCCCGCGCCCACCGCGGAGTGAGGGGGAGAGCTTTTTTCGTCTCCTCCTTTCGGCCGTGCGCCTTGCGGGCGCGCCCCCCAGCCGAGATTGTGCGTGGAACCCCGGGCCCCGGCCCGCGCTCTCCCGATCCACGCAGACACCCGATGACCGGCCACTCCCGCCCGCGCGGCGCCGACATGCCGCCCGAGGAGTTTCGCAGGCACGCCCACGCCGCCGTGGACTGGATGGCCGACTACCTGGCCAACGTCGGCGAGCTTCCCGTGCTGTCGCCGGTGCGCCCGGGCGAAACCGCCGCCAAGCTGCCGCCCTCCGCGCCCCAGCACGGCGAGGCGGTAGAGGACATCCTGCGTGACTTCCGCGACGTGATCGTTCCCGGCGTCACCCACTGGAACCACCCGTCCTTCTTCGCCTACTTCGCCATCACCGGCTCCGGCCCCGGCATTTTGGGAGAGATGCTGACGGCGGCGCTGAACACCAACGCCATGCTCTGGCGCACCGGCCCCGCGCAGACGGAGCTGGAGGAAAGGACGCTCGACTGGCTGCGGCAGATGATGGGGTTGCCGGAGGGGCTGCACGGCACCATTCACGACACGGCCTCCATCAGCACCCTCATCGCCCTGGCCGCCGCGCGCGAGGCCGCCGGGCTGGGCGTGCGCGAAGAGGGGCTGAGCGGGCGAGACCTTCCCCGGCTGCGCGTGTACGCCTCGCGCGAGGTGCACTCGTCCATCGACAAGGCGGGGGTCACGCTGGGAATCGGGATGCAGGGAACGCGGAAGATCGACACCGACGGGGAGTTCCGGATGGATCCCGCCGCGCTGGAAGCCGCCATCGAGCAGGACCGCGCGGCCGGAATCCGCCCCCTGGCCGTGGTCGCCACCACGGGAACCACCTCCACCAGCAGCATCGACCCCGTCCGCCGCATCGCCGAGGTGTGCCGGCGGCTGGACGTGTGGCTTCACGTGGACGCCGCGTACGGCGGATCGGCCGCGCTGGTCCCCGAGATGCGGCACGTGCTGGACGGCGCCGAGCTGGCCGACTCGCTGGTGGTGAATCCGCACAAGTGGATGTTCGTTCCGGTAGACTGCTCCGTGCTGTACACGCGCCGCCCCGACGTCGTCCGCCGCGCCTTTTCCGTGGTCCCCGAGTACCTGCTGACCCCCGAGGGCGAAACCGTCACCAACCTGATGGACTACGGGCCCGCGCTGGGCAAGCGGTTCCGTGCGCTGAAGCTGTGGATGGTGCTGCGCTACTTCGGCGCCGAGGGGATGGCGGAGCGCATCCGCGAGCACTGCCGCCTGGCGCGGGAGCTGGCCGGGTGGATCGGCGCGGAGCCGGGGTGGGAGGTGATGGCCCCCGTGCCCCTGAGCCTGGTCGTGTTCCGCCACCGGCCGCACGGGATGGATGACGCGCAGGTGGATGCCCTGAACGAGCGCATCATGGCCGCGGTGAACGCCACGGGCCGGGCCTACCTCAGCCACACGCGGGTGAATGGCCGGCTGGTGCTGCGGTTCGCCATCGGCAACCTGGGGACCACGGAGGAGCACGTGCGGGATGCGTGGAAGCTGCTGCGTGACGCCGCATCCCCTGAAGCGGCAAGTTCTTGACAGGGCAGGGCTCCGCACGCACAATGACGGGCGGCGGCGCCCTCCACGGTGGGGGCGCGCACCCCCGCAGTGACCCCGCCCCGTGGTACCCGTGCGCACGACCTCCGTGAACTTCGACGAGCTTTTTGCGCGCGAGCGCTGGACGGTGCTGCGCGAGCGCCACCGCCAGGCCATCGGCACACGCTGGATCATGGTGGGCCTCTCGTTCGGCCTGGCCGCCGTCGGGCACTTCACCGGCGCGCTGGAGATCACCCTTACGGAAGCCGCCATCCTGGCGGGCGCCTCGGCCCTCCTGAACGGCGCCGCGGTGCTCGCCGCGTGGCGCAACCGGTTCGCTCCCTGGCAGTTCTGGGTGATGCAGGCGTCGGACACGCTCATGATCGCCCTGCTGGCGGCGTTCCTGGGTCCCCACGGCTACCTGGTGCTCCCCTTCCTGGTGTTCGCCACCGGCGCCTACGCGCTGGGAATGCCGGGCGCCGCGCGCGTGCTGCTGCTGCAGTCGCTGGTGGCCTACCCCGTCGCGCGGTGGGTGGGGATGGCGGACCAGCCCGCCGCCGCCCGGGCGGTGATCGCCGTGGAGGCCTTCTTCCTGGTCTGCATCAGCTGGCTGGCCATGCAGGGCCCGCTGGCCTACACGCGCCGGCTGCAGCGCGTGCGCAAGGCGCTGGCGCGCGCGCAGGAGGGCGACTTCACCGGCCGCCTTCCCGACCGCTACCTGGACGACATCGGCTTCCTCTCCGTTTCCGTCAACGCCATGTCGCAGACCGTGGGCGACATGGTGCGGCAGATCCAGGAGCACGCCGCCACGCTCGCCTCCCTTTCCGACACGCTGGCCTCCACCGCCGCCGGGGTGCAGGACGCCGCCCGGGTGATCGGCGAGGCGACGTCGGCCGCGGCGGAAGAGGCCGACCAGCAGCTGGCCCTCGTGGCGCGCGGCGAAGAGTCGGTATCGGCCATCGCCAGCGCCAGCGCCCAGCTGCGGGCCGAGGCGGCGCGCTCCGCCGACACCGCGCACGGGCTGAGCGGCGAGGCCCAGGAGCACGCGCGGCGGGTGGACCGGGCGGGCGGGCTGCTGGTGGAGCTGAGCGACGACTACCGCCGGCTGGAAGGCGCGGTGGACGCGCTGGAGGCGGCGGGGGCGCGGGTCAGCGGCTTCGTCGAGGCCATCCAGGAAATCGCCGAGCAGACCAACCTGCTGGCGCTGAACGCGGCCATCGAGGCGGCGCGCGCGGGCGAGCAGGGGCGCGGCTTCGCCGTCGTGGCGGGCGAGGTGCGGCAATTGGCGGCCCAGTCCGCGGCCTCCGCCGCCGAGGTGGCGGGGGTGGTGGGAGAAACGTCGGCCGCGCTGGCCGAGGTGCGCGGCAGGCTTCACGCGGGGAGCGCGCGCATCGGTGGCGTGGGCGCGGTGGCGGGGGCGGGTTCGGAAGCGCTGGGGTCCATCATCCAGGGGCTGGAGCGCACGGTGGAGTTCATCGACCGCATCACCGCCGACGTCGACCGGCAGGCCGGGGCCATGGAGGCGCTGCGGGGCGACGTGTCGCGCATCCGCGTGATCGCCGGCGCGGCGCAGGACCGGGCCAGGCTGGCCGCGGCCGCCGCGGGGCACCAGCACGGCGCCATGGAGCAGCTTGCCGCCACCAGCGCCCGCACGGCCCAGACGGCGGGAACGCTCAGCGGCCTGGCCGGCCGCTTTCGCGCGGGGGAGGCCGCGTCGGCCCAGGAGCCGGCGCACGAGCCCGTGGCGGACGGCGCCGCGTTGCGCGTTCCGCCGCGTCTGGTTGTCGAACCGAGGCCCGCGTGAGCCCCGGCGCGCCCCGTCCGGAGGGCGAAGGCGCCCGCCCCGTGGTGGCGGTGCGCGACCGCATGGAAGCCATGGGCCAGGTGTCGGCCGAGCTGCTTCACGACCTGCAGGACGCGCTGTTCGCCCTGGAGCAGCGCACGCGGCTGGCCGCGGGCGAGGCGCGGACGGGGCGCGCGCCGGCGGGGGAGCTGGACCGCGCCGTCGAGGACTGCGCCGACATGCGGCTGATGGTGCGCGACGTGGTGGAGGTGGCGCGGGGCGCGGCGCTCTCGCCCGAGGTGGTGTTCGACCCCGCCGCCGCCGCGGAGCGCGCCGTGCGCCGGTTCCTGTCCACCGCCCGCGCCGTGGAGGTGCGGATGACGTCCGGCCTCCCCACCGGCACGATGGTTCCCGGCCGCGAAAGCTTCATGGCGCGGCTCGCGGCTCACCTGCTGGCGGGTGCCGCGCGCCGGTCGCAGGGGCAGGTGCTGGTGGAGCTGCGGCTGGACGCGCACGGCCCCGGCATCGTGCTGTCCGTGGCCGACGACGGCGAAGCGCCGCGCGAGGGGGCGCCCGCGCCGCACCCGCGCCCCTCGGCCGAGGACGGCTGGCGGCCGGGGATCGTGGCGTGGCTGGTGGCGCAGCTGGGGGGCGAGGTGCGCTGCCGGCCGGCCCGCGCGCCCGGCGGCTCGGGGCTCGACGTCCGCCTTCCGGCCATTGTCCCCTAACGGCCGCTGGCGTCCGCCGGAGAAAGTTTTTCTTGACAAACGTACGGGCCGCGCTTATTTAGGCGTTCATCGACGGCACATCCTCCGCACGTGGCCCCGCTGGCGAGCGCTGTACACTCCCGGTTTCTTCCCGCGCCCCTGGTTCGCAGGAATACCCACGCCCACAAAACGGAGTTAGGCCCCGGCGCGCCCGCGCCGGCGCTCATGCCGCACCCGAATGCGCTCCCCCCCAGGAGCGATCGCCGCACGCCGGACGGTCCGGCGGCGGACACCCTGGCGCACCATGCGCCATGTACATGCTCTCACCGCAGCAGCAGGAGTAGGAGATGGAACGTTCGACCGGGAAGGTAAAGTGGTTCAATGATGCCAAGGGCTTTGGCTTCATCGAGCGCGAGGGCGGCAGGGACCTGTTCGTTCACTTCTCCGCCATCAAGCAGGAAGGCTTCAAGACGCTGACCGAAGGCGAGACGGTGGAGTTCGACATCGTGGACGGTCCCAAGGGCCCGGCGGCCGAGAACGTTTCGCGCGTCGCCTGATTTGCTGCGGGTGCAGGGCCGTCCCCCCGGGCGGTCCTGGTGCATGAAGAAAGGCCGGAGCGGCTCCCCGCCGCTTCGGCCTTTCTGTTTTTCGCTCCGGGGGTCCCGCGGTCCTACAGAAACAGCTCGTCCACGGGAAACCGCCATCCGGGCACCGCCGGCTCGGCGTCGGCCACCTCGCCGCGCTTGTAGACGTCGGCGCTTTCCGGGTCCGTGGCGCGGTAGACGCGGATCACCTCCGCGCGCAATCCGTCGACGTCCCACACGACCTGGGTACCGCAGTCGAAGTAGGCCGCGCGCTTCGCCGCCATGCGCCGCTCCGCCGCGGGGCCGTAGTCCTCCGGGCTGCGCACCTCCACAGCCAGGAGCGGCGCGCCATCGAGCATCTTCTCGGTCGGCTCGGGGCCCACGTACCAGGCGGCGTCCGGGGAAAACGACCGCCGTGGAGAGTAGATGAAACCCACAGCGTCGCCGAACGCCATCCCGCCTCCGACGCTCCGCTCGTACGCCGTCAAGCTGAAGAGAATGTTCTTGGCCGCCTTGCCGTGCGCGCCTCCCGTCGGGCTCATGAGGACGATCCTCCCGTCCACGAGCTCCGCCTTGCCCTCGACCTTGTAGAGGTCATCGATCGTGGCCTCACGTCCCAAAGGTGCGATCTTCATCCTTGCCTCCGTGGGTGCGTGAGGGAATCGGTCTGGTGATCCAACGCGCTTCCTAAACTTACAAAGCGGACGCGAAACCGGCAAGTCTGGACATCTCCCGCCACCGGCCGCACACTGCGCGCCGCCGCTATCCCTGTTTGCGCGGGCGGCGGCGGGCCAGGCGCTCTTCGCGGCGCTGCCGGCCGCCTTCGAAGCGGCGCTTTTCCTCGTCCGTCTCGGGCAGCACGGGGGGAACGCGCACCGGCCGGCCGCTCTCGTCCAGCGCAACGAAGGTGGCGTAGCAGGTGTTGGTGTGCCGCTCCGTGCCAGTGATGGGGTTCTGCGCCATCACCTTCACCCCGATCTCCATGCTGGTGTTGCCCGTGAAGTTCACCGACGCGTGCGCAATCACCAGCTCGCCGATGTAGATGGGCTCGTTGAACTCTACCTCGTCGAAGCTCTTGGTGACCACGGGCCGGCCCGCGTGCTTCATGGCGCAGAACGCCGCCGCGCGGTCGATGAACCCCAGCAGCACGCCGCCGAAGAGGGTTCCCGCCACGTTCTGGCTCTGCGGCTCGGCCAGGTCGGCGAAGGTCACCTGCGACCCGCGCACCGGCCGGGGCACGCTGGGATCGGGCGGGGGCGTGTTCAGATAGATCTCTACCGGGCGGATGTGCCGGTTGTTCATACGATGTCCATTCGACGGTGCCGGGTTCAATAGGCCCTACTCGGGGCGCCAAGATCGCTCCTGCCTGCGCGTTGCACAACTGGTCCGGCGCTCTCCGGTGCGACCGGAGTGGCACGCCGGCAGCAGGATCAACGCAGGTTGGGCACGCGCGTTGCACCCTGGCGAAGCGGCAGGTTTTCCGTATCCGTCTCAGGGGAGATAACTCGTATGCAAATCAAGCGACTGCTGGCCATCGCCACCTTTGGGCTGGCGCTGGGCGCGTGCACCGCCGAAGTCGAAGACAAGGGCTCGCTGCCGGACGTGGACGTGTCGGGCGGCGAGGCGCCGTCGGTGGACGTCGATCCGGCCAACGTGAACGTGGGGAGCGACACCCAGACCGTGGTGACTCCCGACATCAGCGTCACGCCCACCGAGGGCAACGACAAGGACAAGTAGCACGGGGCAGGTTTCGCCGCACCGAGGCCCCGGCGGGCGAGAGTCTGCCGGGGCCTCGTCTTTTCCCCACTGCCCGGCGCGCTTATCATCGCTTCTCCGAACCGCGTCCGCCCATTTTCCTCCGCAACTGCATGCACGACCGATCCGTGGGCCTGCTGATCGTGGGGCTCGGCGCCGCGATCGTCATCGTGGGGCTGCTGGTGATGACGGGCGCGCTCGGCTGGGTGGGGCGCCTGCCGGGCGACATCCGCATCGAGAGCGGCAGCACGCGCGTCTACTTTCCCATCGTCACGATGATCGTGGTTTCCGTGGTGCTCAGCCTGCTGCTGGCCGTCGCGCGCCGCTTCTTCTGATCGCTCGATGACCTGGCAGATCTGGATCGATACCGGCGGCACCTTTACCGACTGCCTGGCGCTGGACCCGGCGGGGACGCTTCGCCGCGCCAAGGTGCTCAGCAGCAGTGCGCTCCGTGGCGTGATCCGTTCCGTGGATGCCCCGGACGTGCTGACGATCGGCGAGGAGTGGGGCGCGGCGCCGGGCGTGGTGGACGGGCTGGAGCTGCGGCTGCTGGGGATGGATGGATCGGCGGCCCGCATCCGCTCGTACGACCCGGCGACAGGGACGGTGCGGCTGGACGGGCCGCTGGCCGGCGCGGCGCCGGGTGCCGCGGTGGAGGTTCGCTCCGCCGAGGAGGCGCCGATCCTGACCGCCCGGCTGGTGACGGGCACGCCCGCGGACGCCCCGCTCCCGCCGCTGGCGATGCGGCTGGCGACCACGCGCGGCACCAACGCGCTGCTGGAGCGGCGGGGCGCGCCCACGGCGCTGTTCATCACCCGCGGCTTCGGCGACCTGCTGCGGATCGGCACGCAGCAGCGGCCCGACCTGTTCGCGCTCGACGTGCGCACGCCCGAGCCGCTGTACGCCACCGCCGCCGAGGTCGTGGAGCGGCTGGCGGCGGACGGGTCGGTGCTGGTGCCGCTGGACCTGGAGGCGGCGCGCTCCGCGGCCGAGCGGGCCGTGGCGGGTGGTGTCCGCTCCGCGGCCGTCGCGCTGATGCACGCGTTCCGCGACCCGGCGCACGAGCGGGCGCTGGCGGGCGTGCTGCGCGAGGCGGGGTTCGAGCACGTGGCGCTTTCCAGCGACCTGGCGCCGTTCATCGGGCTGCTGGCGCGCGCGCAGACGGCGACGGTGGATGCGTACCTGGGGCCGGTGATCGGGCGCTACCTGGAGGGCGTGCGCGCCGCGCTGGGCGGCGGGCGGCTTCACGTGATGACCAGCGCGGGTGGGCTGGTGCAGCCGGCGGACTTCCGCGCCAAGGATTCGCTGCTGAGCGGTCCCGCCGGTGGCGTGGTGGGTGCCGCGCTGGCCGGGCGGCGATCGGGGTTCGCGCGGGTGATCGCCTTCGACATGGGCGGCACCAGCACCGACGTGGCGCGGGTGGACGGCGACTTCGAGTACGTGTGGGAGCACGAGGTGGGCGGCGCCCGGATCGTCGCCCCCGCGCTGGCCATCGAAAGCGTGGCCGCGGGTGGCGGATCGATCTGCACCATCGACGCGCAGGGGCTGCGCGTGGGGCCGGAAAGCGCGGGCGCGTCGCCCGGGCCGGCGTGCTACGGCGCGGGCGGGCCGCTGACCGTCACCGACTGCAACCTGCTGCTGGGCCGGCTGGACGCCGCCCGCTTCGCCATTCCCGTGCACGCGGAGCCCGCCCGCGCCGCGGCGGAGGACTTGGCGGCGCGCGTCCGCGCGCAGACGGGGGAAGACGTCGTCGGGGAGGCGCTGCTTTCCGGGTTGATCGACATTGCGGACGAGCGCATGGCCGACGCCATCCGCGGCATTTCGCTGCGGCGCGGATACGATCCCGGCGAGTACGCGCTGGTGGCGTTCGGCGGGGCGGGCGCGCAGCACGCATGCGGTGTCGCCTCGCGTCTGGGGATCGGCACGGTGGTGGTTCCGGCGGACGCGGGGCTGCTGAGCGCGCTGGGCATCGGCCACGCGCCGCTGGAGCGCTTCGCGGAGCGGCAGGTGCTGCGGCGGCTGGACGAGATCGGCGGCGAGATCGCATCCACCTTCGATTCGCTGGCCGGGGAGGCGGCGGATGCCGTCGCGCGCGAGGGCGTCGGCGCGTCGTCCATGGTCGTCCGGCGGCGGATCGCCAGCCTGCGCTACGTGGGCCAGGACTCCACGCTGATGGTGGACTGGGAGCCGGCGATCGACCTCCGCACGGCGTTCGAGGATCGCCACTCCGCCATCTACGGCCACCGACCCGCCGCGCGCCCGATCGAGGTGGAGAGCCTGCGCGCCATCGCATCCACCCTCGTCGCCGATCCGCCGCCCTCTCCCGATCCCCAGCCGCACGAGGCGACACCAGCCGCCACCCGTCAAACGTGGCTGGGCGGCGCGTGGGCGGACGTCCCCGTCTACGAACGCGAGCGGCTGGGCCCCGGCGCGCGCCTGGCCGGCCCCGCGCTCATCGCCGAGCGCCACAGCGCCACGTTCGTCGCCCCGGGGTGGACGGCGCGGCTGGATTCGGCGGAAAACCTGGTACTGCAGTGCGTGAGTGCGGGGTGCGTGAGTGCGGAAGTGCGTGTCGATCACGCCGCCGCGACGGCGCCCGATCCAGGTGCCGTTCACTCCCGCACCAACGCACTCACGCACTCACGCACTCCCACCCCTCCCGACGCGGTACGCACCGAACTCTTCATCTCCCGGTTCCGCGCGCTGGTGGGAGAAATGGGCGAAATGCTCCGCCGGACGGCGCTTTCCACCAACGTCAAGGAACGGCTGGACTTTTCCTGCGCGCTGCTGGACGTCGACGGCGAGCTGGTGGTGAACGCGCCGCACATTCCCGTGCACCTGGGCGCCATGGGACTGTGCGTGCGCGCCGTCCGCGACGCCGTTTCCATGCGGCCGGGCGACGTCGTGGTGACCAACCACCCCGGGTTCGGGGGATCGCACCTGCCGGACGTCACCGTCATCACGCCCGTTCACGACACCGACGGCACAGCGATCGGATACGTGGCCAGCCGCGCGCACCACGCCGAGATCGGCGGCACACGGCCGGGGTCCATGCCGCCGTCCGCACGCACGCTGGCGGAAGAGGGCGTGGTGATCGCGCCGATGCACCTGGTGAGCGAGGGCCGGGCGCGGTGGGCCGAGATCCGCGCGGTGCTGGAGGGCGGCCCGCACCCCTCGCGCGCCGTGGACGACAACCTGGCCGACCTGGCCGCCGCGGTTGCCGCCAACCACCGCGGTGCCGAAATGCTGCGCGCGCTGGCCCGCGAGCACGGGCGCGGCGCCGTGGCCGGCTACATGGGCGCGCTGAAGCGCCGGGCGGAAGACGGAATCCGCGCCGCCCTCCGCGGAATTCCGGACGGCGTCTACGAAGCGGAGGAGCGGCTGGATGACGGCTCGCCGCTCCGCGTCCGCATCGTCGTCGAGGGCGACCGCGCCTCGATCAGCTTCGCGGGCTCGGCGGACGTGCATCCCGGCAACCTGAACGCAACTCCCGCCATCGTCCGCAGCGTCGTCCTGTACGTGCTGCGGCTGCTCGTGCGCGAGCCGCTTCCGCTCAACGAGGGGCTGATGCGGGCAGTGGAGCTCGACATCCCCCCCGGCCTGCTGAACCCGCCCTTCGGCGACGCCGCGAGCGACCCCGCCGTGGTGGGCGGCAACACCGAGGTCAGCCAGCGGCTCACCGACACGCTGCTCAAGGCGCTGGGCCTGGCCGCGTGCAGCCAGGGGACCATGAACAACGTGCTGTGGGGGTCCGACCGCTTCGGCTACTACGAGACGGTCTGTGGCGGATCGGGCGCGGGGCCGGGATGGCAGGGGGCCAGCGCGGTGCACACGCACATGACCAACACGCGCATCACCGATCCCGAGGTGGTGGAGCACCGCTATCCCGTGCGCGTGGACCGCTTCGCCGTGCGCGTGGGCTCCGGCGGCGCCGGGCGCTGGCGCGGCGGAGACGGGGCCGTGCGCGAGCTCACCTTCCTGCAGCCGATGTCGCTCTCCGTGCTCACCCAGCACCGCGCGGAGGGGCCGTACGGCATGGCGGGCGGCCTGGGCGGCGCGCCCGGGCGCCAGCATGTCGTGCGCGCCGCGGGCGGGGAAACGGAGCTGAAGTCCGTCGACGGGATGGAGGTGGAAGCGGGCGACCGGCTGGTGCTGGAGACCCCGGGCGGTGGCGGATTCGGGGCCCAGGCCGACGCCACCGCCGACGCGGGATGACCTCCCGCGCGTCCACCCGCGGGCAAGGCTCTTTCGCGGCGCGCATCCTGCGCCGTACGTTGCCGTTCAGCCATTCGAAACTCCAGCGTCCCCACCCGTGACCGAGCCGTCTTCCCACCTGTCCGCCGCCTCGGCGACCCGCCGCGCCACTGGCGACCCGAACGTGTTCCTGATCCCGGAAGAGCATCTTCCGGCGGGTTTCGCGGCCAAGGTGGAGGCGGGCGGGTTGGTTCCGGCGCCCACGCGGCCGGCCGCTACCGTGCTGCTGGCGCGCGACTCGGACGACGGGCCCGAGGTGCTGCTGATGCGCCGCAGCAAGCGCAGCGGCTTCGCGGCCGACGCGTGGGTGTTTCCCGGTGGCGTGGTGGACGAGGAAGACCGCGACCCGGCCGTCATGGAGCGCCTGGACGGGCCCACGCCCATGCAGTGGGCCGAGCGGCTGGGCCTTACGGACCCGGCCGAGGCGCTGGCCTACGTGGTGGCCGCCGTGCGCGAGGCGTTCGAGGAAACGGGGATCCTGCTGGCCCGCGTCTCGGACGACGCCACCAACCCGGGCGGGGCGCTCTCGAACATCGACGTGGCGAGGCGCGCGCTGCTCAGCAGCGTGGTAGACCTGCGGCAGATCTTCATCACCCGCAACCTGCGGATGGCGGGCGACGAGCTGCTGTACCTGGCGCACTGGATTACCCCCGAGCCGGAGCCGCGGCGCTACGACACGCGCTTCTTCCTGGCCCGCGTGGACGCCGAGGCCGTGTGCACGCCGCACGAGGAGGAGCTGACGGAAAGCGTCTGGCTGACCGCCCGCGGTGCGGTGCACTACTTCGAGCTGGGCTCGCTGAAGATGCTGCCGCCCACCGTGCACACGCTGCGGCGCCTGGCCGGCTACGGAACCGTCGGGGAAATCTTCGCCGCGCTGGCGGATGCCCCGGTGCCCGCCGTCCTTCCCGTGATGCGGCGGGTGGCGGATGGCGTGGCCATCGAGCTCCCTCCCGAGGCGCGGCTGTAGGCGCCCGAGCCGCAATCCGCTTCGGCGCACTCGGCCCCGGCTGAAACCCCCGCCCCTCCGCCGCCGTATCACCCACCATGAACATCGATTCCGTTCCGGAGGCTGGCATGAACGAATACGAGGGCACGCCGTCGGGCGTGCTGATCCGCGACTTCCTCATCTTCCAGTTCAAGACGGTGCTGGACGGGATGAAGGACGCCATCGTCATCCCCATCTCCTTCATTGCGCTGATCGCCGACCTGATGGGCAGCCCGTCGCGCCGGGGCAGGACGTTCTACGCGCTGCTGGGCGCCTGCGAGGCGTTCGACCGGTGGCTGAACCTGCACGCGCCGGCCCGCAACGCCACGCGCGGCCAGGATGGCCTGTTCGACACCAGCGAGCCCGGCGACGGCACGATGGTGGGCGAGCTCGAGGAGATTCTGCGCGGCGAACGCGCCCCGGTGCTGCCGCGGGCGTAGCGGGGGCCTGCACGGAAAAGGGGGGAGGGCACGGTCGTCGTGCTCTCCCCCCTTCGCCGTCTGGCCGCGTGCCGCTACCTGCGCAACAGGTACCAGCCATCGCCCAGCGGCGTGCGGCGCATCGTCGTGCGTTCCAGGTAGCTGGTGGTGGAGGCCAGCGGCTGGCCGGGGCGCGCGTAGACCAGGTACGTGGAGCCGTTCTGGCCGAACCGGAACGAGACGTGGCCGGGCCTGGCCAGCACTCTGTCGACTCCGGCGCGCGTCATGACGGCGGTGATACGGTCGTACTCCGCGCGGCTGACCCCTTCGGTACGCAGCACGTCATCCAGGAAACTGCTCGCCGATCGCCCGGACGAAGGCTCCATCCGTGCGCTGCGGGACGGCTGCAGCGAGTAGACCTCGGTTTGTGGGTCGCCCCAGTACTCGTTGATCTCCGCCCACGAGCCTCCGACGCCGAGCACCTCGATCCGCCCGCTCCGCAGCACCGCGTCAGCCACCGGCGCAAGCAGCGTCACGCGCGACGATGCGAATGCCTCGGTTCCGAACTCCGTCCGCAGGTCAGAGGTGGCGACGGTGGCCACAAATACCACGGCCGGCACCATCGCCTGGCGAAACTTGCGCTCCGTGGGCTTCCACACCGTGTACAGCCCCAGGATGGCCCCCGTCACCATCGTGCACAGCACGCCGGGAGCGTACAGCAGGGCGACGGCCCATCCCATCCACGGGGCCAGCAGGTCCGCGGCGCAGATGGTGGCCAACCCACCGTATCCCACTACGAAGACCCACAGCATGGCGTTCGTGGGGGCGCGCGTCGCGCCGGGGACCAGCTGCCGTGCGCCCGCGAGCGGAACCAGGGCCATGGACGCGGTGGCCCGCGCCGGCATCTCCACCCGGGCGCCCAGATCCGCCGTGCTCATCGGACGACCACCGGACGAGCCGCGGCCGGCGCCGCGGGACACGCCATCGACTGGAGTTCGCTGCGATGGCGGGCCACGGCCGCGGAGGCGCGGCCGCGCGACAGGCTCCAGCTGCGCCAGTCGCCCTCGCCTTCCCAGCGCGCGAGCAGGCGCTCGGCGGCGTGGCAGCGGGTGGGGCCGTCGTCCACGGCGCGGAGCGTAGCGAGCAGCGGCGGAACCGCGTCCGCGCTCAGCCGGGCGGCGTAGATGGCGTCGAAGCGGGTGGCCGCGTCGGCGCGCGAGGCGTTCACGCGGACGATCATGGCGTCGGGATTGGCGACGTGAAGCAGCACCATCATCTCCACGGCCGCCATCAGCGCCCCCCAGGCGAACTTCTGCCGGTGGCCGCGCAGCACCGTCCAGGCGAACCACACGAAGACCACGCCCAGCCACAGCATGAAGGCCGTGGTGTACAGGCGCAGCTCCGTGAGCCCGTAGGCGCCCCAGTACAGCCGCATGCGGTGAAGGCCGCTGGCCATGATCACGAACAGCAGCGCCACCTGCATGCCGACGAGCAGCCGGAACGCGCGCTCGTGCCCGGGCTTTTCGCGCCGGACGATCCAGTCGGCCAGCAGCAGCAGGGGCAGCACCAGGCCGGCGACCGTCACCAGCTCGAAGAACCCGCGCCGCGCGTACTCCGAGAAGGTGGCCGATCCCGCCGCCTGCACGCGCGCGGCCCCGCCGAAGAAGTACGGCAGCTGAACGAGGACGAAGGCCAGGAACAGCGCGTTCAGCATCCCCAGCGCGGTGCCCACCTCCACCATCCCCAGCGAGAGCCCGGCGGGACGCACGACCTCCGGGCCAGGCTCGTCGCTTCCGACCACCATCGTCCTCAGCACGCCGCCCGCCAGCCAGGCGATGAACGCGGCGATCAGCACGTGCCCCATCCCCGACGCCAGGTCGAAGCCGAAGACGCTGCCCAGCAGCCGCTCGAAGGCTGCGTCCGCCGCCGAAAGAAGCAGGCCGAACACCAGCAGCAGGGGCAGGCCGATGGCGGTGCCGCGCAGCACGGCGATGGCGACCGGCCACCCGCTGCCACCCAGCTCCTTCCAGCGCACGTCGCGGGTCAGCAGCGACACCGTGCCCACCGCCGCGTCCGCCACCGACGCCAGGGCGCCGAGCGCCAGGTTGGCGAGCCCCGCCAGCCGCACGTGGCCGCCGCGTGCCCGCAGCATCGCCAGCGCCACCACCAGGGCGAGCGCCGACAGGGTGAGCGCCTTGAGCGTGGGCGAGTCGCGCCAGGCCATCAGCGCCGCGGCACCCAGGGCCAGCGGAATCCATCCCACCGCCGCGTCGTCCGTCTCCGCCCAGCGCTGCAGCCCCACGATGGCGGCCACGAGCACCAGGGTGAAGAGGGTGATGTTGATGCCCCAGGGCGCGCTGCGCAGCAGCAGGTCGCCCGCGATACCCACCGCGACCGCCGCGCCGAGCACGCCCAGCCCCGTGCGCGTCTCCCGGCCGATCGCCATGCCCCCTGCCTCGCGCGAGGCGAGGGCCGCATCTGCTCCGTTCATCACTGTCCCATCCTTTCCGCAGTTTCCACCTGCACCATCGCGTCGCACCGGTCGTTCATCGCCATATCCATCGTCGCCTCCACAAGAGATGTATCCGAAGCTCCCAACCACGCCTTTCCGATCCCGCACTTCCGCACTCACGCACTAACGCACTAACGCACTTCCCCCACTCACGCACTTCCCCCCCTCACGCACTCATCAGCCGTCCAAACCGCCGCTCCCGCCCCTGGAACCACTCCACCGCCCGGCCGAGCGCGGTTGGATCGAACTCCGGCCAGGCGAGGGGGGTGAAGTACAGCTCGGCGTAGGCGCACTCCCAGAGCAGGAAGTCGCTCAGCCGCTGCTCGCCCCCGGTGCGGACCAGCAGGTCCACGTCCGGCGCCGGCTCGTCCTCGCCCATGGCGCGCCCCAGCGCCAGGGCGAAGTCTTCGCGCGAATCGCCCTCGGCCAGCGCCGCCGCCCGCATCAGCGCGTCGCGGGCGGAGTAGTCCAGCGCGATCCTCAGCGTCAGCCGGGTGCCGCCCGCCGTGGCCTCCTCGGCCGCGCGCATCTGGCGCAGGAGCACCTCCGGCAGCCGGTCGCGCCGCCCGATGACGCGAAGGCGCACCCCGTTCTCCACGCAGCGCTGCGCCTCGCCCGCCAGGTAGGCGCGGAACAGGCGCATCAGGCCGGCGACCTCGCGTGGGGGGCGGCCCCAGTTGTCCGACGAAAAGGCGTAGAGCGTCATCGTGGCGATGCCCAGCCCCGGCGCCGCCTCCACGATGCGGCGCACCGCCTTGGCCCCCTCGCGGTGCCCCGCCAGCCGGGGCCAGCCGCGCGCGGCGGCCCATCGCCCGTTGCCGTCCATGATGAGGGCCACGTGCATCCCCGGGCTCCGGTTGAGTGTGAAAGTTCTTTGCATCGTAAAGTATCCAGACAAAAAAAGGGACGGTTCAGCGGTCGCGAACGGCGTGGATCAGCGCTTCCATGTGGTTCAGGTACGCCTCCAGTGCCGTGCGCCCCGCGTCGGTCAGGGCGTACTCGGTGCGGGGGGTGCGCCCCTCGAAGCTCTTGGTGCACACCACGTAGCCGGCCTCCTCGAGCTTGCGGGCGTGCACGCTCAGGTTGCCGTCCGTCAGCGCCAGCATGGTCTTGAGCTCGTTGAACGCCATGGACGTGTTCACCGCCAGCGCGCTGACGATGCCCAGCCGCACGCGCTCGTGGATCAGCCGGTCCAGCTCTGCCGATCCCTCGTCGGCCGAGCCGGCGACGCTGCGCAGGACCGAGCTGGCCAGCGGCTCCGAAGGCTTCGGGTCAGCCACCGTGCCTCCGCGCGATCAGGGTGCCGAACACCATGTGAAGCCCGCCGAACCCCGCGGCCATGTACACGTCGCCCCATGCCCCGGGCGAAGCCAGCGCCGCCACGCCCACGGCCATGAAGCACATGCCCATCACGGGCACCGCTCTCACCGAGAACGAACCGGCGGCGATGATGCCCACGCCGAACAGCAGCAGCCACATCCCGGGAAGCACGCCCACCAGCCCGGCGCGAAAGAGCACGGCAGTCAGCACGGCACCCGCGCCCATGGGAGGCGCCAGGCTGAGGATGAACTTGCGCCCGGGGCCGGTAAGCAGGCTCACCTTGGCGTGCCGGGCCTTGGTGGCCGAGGTCAGCAGGCCGATCAGCAGGCACACCAGCGCCGCCGCCATCCACGTGGCCAGCCAGAGCTCGGGCGACTGCTGCCGCGAGGCCAGCCAGGCCGCCAGCACCGCCGCCACGCCGATGACCGCCAGCCCCCAGCCGGAGACGGCCGTAAAGCTGCCCGCCCGCTCCATCGTCTCGCGGATGAAGCGCAGGTTGTCCATCGCCCGCTCGCGCAGGTCGAGGGACGGGTCGTCTGCCTCAGGCAGGGGCCGGATGGGCTGGATCTTCGCCATGGTGTTGATGATGCGGGTGCGCGGGCCGTCTGTCAAGTGCTTTGTGATGCAAAGCAAGTGGCGTGCCGGGATGCGGGGCGGGATTACGGAATTGGAAGTGGAGAATGGGACGAACGAATCGGACTGGCGGGGGACCGAAGGATTTCCAGGGCCGCGGAGAGTCCGCGGCCCCGGTCGATCCCGTCGATCAGGGACGCGGACGCGCCGGCTGTGCGGGCTGCGCCTGGCCGCCGATCTGGCCGACCACGCCGCCGGGCTGCAGGGCCGTGTTCGCCACCCCGCCGACGGTGTTCACCGTGTTGTCGACCGTCGAAAGGAGCTGCGTGAAGAGCTGCGGGTTGCGCTCCAGCGTGGCGAGCACGCGGTCCACGATGCGCGTAACGTTGTCGAGGTCGATGTACAGGTACACCTGGGCCAGCACGCCCATGATCTGCAGCTCCACCCGGTCGATGGAAACGTCCGCCCCGGCGGTGAGCGACACCAGGCTGGCGGCGTTGGCGTTCAGCGACAGGTGGGCCTGCAGTCCGGCGACGGTCAGGCCCAGGGAGTCTACCGACAGCTCGGGCACCTCCAGCACCACGTCGTAGTGCGGCGTGCCCAACTGCCCCGTTCGCGCGGTGGCGGCCGGAGTGCGGCCGGTGCGCGTCGCGGTGCCCTGGATCTGCGTCGAGCCCACCGTGCGCGGCGCGCGCACCGTGTCCGTGGTCACCTGCGCGGCGGCGGGCGCCGCAAGCATCAGCGCGGCGAGCGAGGCAACCGTGGTCCACTGGCGCATCATCGGCTCATTCTCCTGTCGTGTCCATCGCGCCCGGACGGTCCGGGCGGCGTGACGATCTTCATCGGGGCGGGGCGGAGGGCCGCGGTGCCGCGTCCACCCGCAGGCACGTCGCGGGATCCCGCACGGGAGCCCCGGCCGGCGCCGCGGCGGAGGACGGCTGCTTCAGCACGTCCAGCCCCGCAAGCAGGCACTCGGCATCCACCCACGCGTGCACCTCTACCGCCACGTGCACGTCGCGGTACACGACCCCCGGCTGCACCGGAGCGGGCAGGTTCCTGCGCTCGGTGACGCGAACGGTGTCCGGCAGGGCGCACCCGGCCAGCCGGACGCTCGCCTGCGGGCGCGACTGGAAGGTCAGCTCGCGCGCGGTGACGGACGCCGAGATCGCCACGTCCGGCGCGCGGGCCGGCTGGGCCGCCGCGCTGTCGCCCACCGCCGCGCACGCATCGGTCTGCGCACCCGCCGGAGCGGAGAACGCGGCCAGGACCAGCGTGACTGCCAGCGTGCGGGCGATCGTCCAGATCATTCGGAATGCCGGGCCAGGGTGCGTGCAGCGCCGGGGCGGCGGAAGTCAAGTTCCGTGCCGGTGGTGGATGGAAGGAACGGCTCCGATTTTGCTGGAGCCGCGAGGGAATCCGACGCCGTAAACTGGACGATCCCGGGGGAGAGGGCGCGATGCGCAAGGTGATGGGTTGGGCGGCTGTGCTCGCCGCGACGCTGTCCGTGGCCGAGGTGGCCGCGCAGGGCAACCGCAGCGTCGTGCGCTGCCAGGCGGGGCCGGCGGCCGGGCGCCAGGCGACCGGGGCCGCGGCGGCGCGCCAGGCCCCCGGGCCCACGGGGCGGGCCGCGGAGTACGACGTGGTGCTCGACATCCCCAACCTGTGCGTAGACCGGGTGCGGCTGAACGTGAACAACCTGCAGGCCCGCGTGGCGCTGGATGCCCGCGTCGCCAACCTGGTGCGCGTGAACGCCGGCGCCGACGTGCAGATCGCCGAGGTGAACCTGGGGATCGACGGCATCCGCGCGCAGGCCCTGCTGCTGGTGGACCTGGACAACGTGGTGCAGGTGGTGGAGCGCGCGCTGGCCTTCATCGACGCCAACCCGCAGATCATCACCCAGCTCACCGGCACCGTCAACAACACGGTCAACACGGTGGGCGGCGTGGCCAACACCGCGCTGCAGCCGGGCGGGCCCGTCAGCGGCGTGGCGGGTACGGTGGGGCAGACGCTGAACAACGTCACGCAGCCGGGCGGTCTGCTGTCGCAGACGGTGAACACGCTGGGCCAGACGGTGACGCGCACGCTCGACGCCTCGGGGAACATCGTCGAGCAGACGCTGGATACGGCGGGCGGCGTGGCGGGCTCGCGCGTGGTCGGCAGCCTGCTTACGCTGCCCGTGCTGCGCCAGACCGCCGGCCAGGGAGGCCAGGTGGTGCGGCAGGTGCGCGATCAGACCGGCGCGGTCATCGAGTTCACGCTCGACGCCGCGGGGCGCCTGGTCGGCAGCCGCGTGCTGTCGCAGGGGCGGGCCGGCACCCGCCAGTAAGCTCGGCGTTGCAGCCGGCCGCAAAGGGCTCCTTTCGCCAGAAGGGAGCCCTCGTCCGTTCCCCGCCCATCCATCCATGCCGCGCATCTCCATCATCATCCCCGCGTTGAACGAGGCCGCCGCTTTCCCGGCCACGCTCGCCCCGCTGCAGCAGTTGCGGGCTCGCGGGCACGAGGTGGTGGTGGTGGATGGCGGAAGCGTGGACGGCACGCCGGAGGTGGCTCGGCCGATGGCGGACCAGGTGATCGCGTCCCCACGCGGGCGGGCGGCGCAGCAGAACGCGGGCGCCGCCGTGGCGACGGGCGACGTGCTGCTCTTCCTTCACGCGGACACGCTGCTTCCGCCGGACGCGGACCACCTGGTGCTGGGTGGACTGAGGACGACAGGGCGGGGCTGGGGCCGCTTCGACGTGCGGCTGAGCGGCGCTGCGCCTGGGCTGCGCGTCGTCGAGCGGATGATCGGCCTGCGTTCGCGCGTGACCGGCATCGCCACGGGCGACCAGGCGATCTTCGTCCGCGCGGACTGGTTCCGGCGCGCGGGCGGCTTCCCGGCGATCCCGCTGATGGAGGATGTTGCGCTGTCCACGGCGCTGAAACGCCTCGGTCCGCCGCTGTGCCTCCGCGAGCGAGTCACCACGTCCAGCCGGCGGTGGGAGGAGCGGGGAATCGCGCGGACCATCCTGCTGATGTGGCGCCTGCGGCTGGCGTACGCGCTGGGTGCCGACCCGGCCCGCCTCGCCGACCGGTATCGATGAACGCTTCGGCGGTGGACACTTCGTCCACTACAGCCCGATAAGCGCAGTGTGTCCGCCGACTTCGTCGTCTTCCGGTATTCTTGACGCCTTGCACCTGGACGATTAGGTTGTGCCGGAACATTCCTCAACACGACACAAAAGGTCGTAGCACGCACCCGCTCCATCCGCAGGACAGCCCGTTGGTCCTTCCGCGACGTACCGAAGCTCAACCCCGAATGAATCGTGGGGCCAATTCGTGGCCCCGTAAGCCTGCCGTCCATCGGTGGACAGGCGGCGTATGCCTGGCGTGGGGGGCAATCGAGCCCACGCGACACATCTCATTGGGAGTACTGCAATGCGCCAGACCGGTACCGTGAAGTGGTTCAACGACGCCAAGGGCTTCGGGTTCATCACGCCGAAGGACGGGGCGAAGGACTGCTTCGTCCACTACTCCGCCATCGCGGGCTCGGGCTTCCGCACGCTCGTGGAGGGCGATGAGGTCGAGTTCGACCTCGTCACCAGTGAAAAGGGCCCCGCGGCCGCGAACGTCGCCGCGATCGGGTAAGTATCGGACAGCAGCATCGCGCAGAGGACGCAGAGAAAACAGAGAGGACGCAGAGGGGCCGTGGCTGCCCTCTGCGTCCTCTCCGTTCCCCTCTGCGCCCTCTGCGTGATTGCTGTTATCCGAGCCGGGGCATCGATCGGGATCAGAACTCGCCCACCATCCCGATCTCGGTTTTCAGCTCGTACCCGAGCTCACGCTTCACGGTATTCTGCGCGAGATCGATGAGCGCGCGCACGTCGGCGCTCGTGGCGCCGCCCAGGTTCACGATGATGTTGGCGTGCTTGGGAAAGATCTGCGCGTTCCCCAGCACGTGCCCCTTCAGGCCGCACTGGTCGATCAGCCGCCCGGCGCCCAGCCCCTCCAGCTTCTGGAAGATGCTCCCCGCGCTGGGATACAGCCACAGGTCGGGGTGGCGGTCGTCGCGCCACATCAGGTTTTCGCGGATGGTGTCGCGCATCACCTGGCGGTCCGTGGCTTCCAGGCGAAAAGTGACGTCGAGCACCACGTCCTTGCGGTCGTGCAGGATGCTGTAGTCGTACCCGAACTGGAAGTAGTCCAGGCCCACCTCGCGCACCTCGCCCTCTTCCGACAGGATGGTGGCGCCCTCCACCACCTCCTCGATGAACATGGTGCGCTCGCGCTCCGGCGGCGGCGACAGGAAGTGCAGGTTCTGCCACACCGCCCCGCCCACCGTGCTGGGAATGCCCACGTAGTGCTGCAGCCCCCCCAGCCCGCGCGCCACCGTCATCTGGATCAGGTCGTGGTAGATCTTGACGCCCGACCCCGCCTTGACGCGCGTGTCGTCGAGCCAGTCGATGGTCTGCACGTCGTTCTTGATCACCAGCCCGCGAAACCCGCCGTCGCCCACCAGGATGTTGGCGCCCAGCCCCAGCAGGAAGAAGGGGATCTCCAGCTCCCGCGCGGCCAGCACCGCCTGCGCCAGCTCGTCGGGGGTCAGGGCGCGGAACATCAGGTCCGCCGGGCCGCCGATCTTGAACGTGGTGTGCGGCGCCAGCGGCACGTCGCGCTCCAGGCGGTCCGCCCCCAGCCGGGCCGCAAGCTCCTCCACGGGCAGGTCCAACGTTTTCGTCGCGGGCATGGTCTACTGATTCGGGAAAAGGCACTCGTGTGCGCCGGCGTTTGCAAGCAGCGCGCCCGGTGCGGATGAACATCCGGCGCGCGGAGCGGTACAGTGGATGAGGAGGCCCCTCCCCCGGCCCCTCCCCGCACAAACTACGTGCGGAGAGGGGGGAACTTCGATCGGGTTGGACTGGCTGCCGGTGCATGCCGCGGCAGCCCCGTCTCCCCGGCCCTCTCCCCCGCGTCGCAGGGGAGAGGGAGAATTCGACTGCGGATAGCCAGCCGAAGCGCGTTCGAATTCTCCCCTCTCCCGCTTGCGGGAGAGGGGCCGGGGGTGAGGGCAGCCGGGGGACTGCGCCGGACCAATGGAAACGCCACGCACCCGAGCGAGGCCGAGCCCCACGCCTCCGTGACCGCTGCCGCGCCCGGGCTGTTACGTTCCCCAGGCCAGATCCTTCGGCCCGCGGAGTACGGCGTGCGGGCGAGTGCGGTGTGGCTTGGCCTCAGGATGACAAGGGTGTGGCGCGCCAAGGTTGAGGGGACGCGCCACACCGGCTCGACACCGGCGCGATTTGTGACGTGGGGGGTGCCGGATCGTCTGCGTACTGCACCGCACCGGCGGAGCAGCATTGGATGGTGAACATCATGAAAGACATACACGACTACCTCGACGGCAGCCGCTCCGGCGCCGATCTGGCGCCCGGCGACCGCGCGCGTGCCGACGAGCTGCGCGCGCTGCTCGACCGCGCCGCCGCGCACGTGCGTTCCACGCCCGCGCCCGACCTGGCCGCGCGCGTCATGGACGCACTCCCGGATCGCGTGCCCAGCCGCGGCTGGCGCGCCGTCACCGACTGGCTGTGGAACCCGCGCCCGCTGCGCCTGACCTTCCGCCCCGCGTACGCGCTGGCCGGCGGCCTGTGCGCGCTCGCCGCCGCCGTCGCCATCCCCACGCTGGACGGCGACCGGACCCCGGCGCGCGTGGCCATCGCGCCCGTCACCGCCACGGCCGCGCAGCCCGTGGTGTACGTGCAGTTCCGGCTGGAGACGCGGGCGCGCCAGGTAGCCATCGCCGGCACCTTCACCGGCTGGCAGCCCACCGTTCCGCTGCAGGAATCCGAAGCCGGCGTGTGGACCGCGCTGGTGCCGCTGAAGCCCGGCGTGCACGACTACGTCTTCGTGGTCGACGGCACCGAGTGGGTGCCGGACCCCCACGCCCCGCAGCAGGTGGACGACGACTTCGGCGGCACCAACAGCCGCATCTCGCTTCCTCCGCTGGGCTCGGCATGATCGTGCGGCTGACGCTGGGCTCCGCCGCGCTCCTCCTGGCCTCGCCCGCCGCGGCCCAGGGCTGGAGCGCCGAGGCCGCCGCGGGCCGTGCCCTTCACGATCCCGTCGCCGCGCGTGTCGCCACCACCTCCGCCTCGCTGGGGCTGGGATACCAGGGCACCGGCCGGTGGCTGTACCTGTCGGCCGGCGTGCCGGTGCAGGGCAGTGGACCCAGGTGGAGCGCCGGGGGACTGGGCGGATGGCTCCCGTTCTCCACCGTCCAGGGGGTGGACCTGGGCCTGAACGCCTCCGTGAACGGCTACGCGTACGGTGCATCGGGCCCCAACGCCGGTGGAACCGGGGGCACGGCGGAGCTGCTGCCGACGCTCGGCTGGCGGCGCGGCGCGCTGTCCGCCTCGCTCAGCTCCGGGGTTTCCGCCGCGACGGACGTGACGGGCGATTCCAGCACCACACGGGGCTTCCACGACTCCGCCGCGCGGCTCGCGTTCGCCCTGGCCGAAGGCATCGAGCTGGGCGGAGACGCGCGGCTGCTTCGCGGCGACGGCGGCGACTGGCCGTACGCGGGCGGAACCGCGGAGCTGCGGCGGGCCTGGGGCGGTGCATGGGCCCACGCCGGCGGATGGCTCGGGGGCGACCATCCCCGCCCCGCCGCGTCGTACGGGGCCGGGGTGCGCGTGCGGGTGATGGCCGGCGCCAGCGTGCAGGCCTCCGTGCGCCAGGAGCCGTTCGATCCGCTCTACTGGAGCACCCCGCGCCGCACCTGGAACCTGCAGGTCTCGCGCGCCCTCGGCCGGCAGCGCCAGCGCCCGCCCCCGCTGCTCCCCGACGTCGTTCCCGGTGAAGCCGTGTTCCGGCTGCCGCGGAAGGACCACGCCGAGCCGCCATCCGTCGTCGGCGACTTCAGCGGCTGGCAGCCGGTGCCGATGGCGGCGGAGGGCGACTGGTGGGTGGCGCGGGTACGGACCGCGCCCGGCGCCCACCACTTCGCCTACCGTCTTGCGGACGGGCAGATGATGCTGCCGCCCGGCGTACCATCGGTGGAGGATGGATTCGGCGGACGCTCGGCCGTGGTGGTGGTTCCGTGACGCGCGGCCGGGTGGCGTCGTCTACAGGTTCGAAATGGCGGGATGAGGGTACATCGGCTGCAAACATGAAGAACCAACGATGGATCGTGGTGCTGCTCCTGGCCCTGGCGGGCGTTCCCGCCGCGGCGCAGGCGCAGCCCCCGGAGCAGCGGATCGAGGCCGCCCGGCGCCAGGCGCAGACGGCGGGCATTCCCGTGTCGCTGCTGGAAAGCAAGGTGGCCGAGGGCCGCGCCAAGGGCGTGCCCCTGGACCGCATCGCGGCCGTGGTGGAGCGCCGGCTGGCGTCGCTCTCGAACGCCCGCGACGCCATGGCCGGCGCGCCCCGCACGTCACCGATCACCGCCGCCGACCTGTCGGTGGGCGCAGACGCGCTGGAGGCGGGGGTGCAGCCCGGCGTTCTAGGCCAGCTTGCCTCGGCTGCCCCCGCCGACCGCCGCGCCATGGCCATCGCCGCGCTGACGCAGCTCGTCAGCCAGGGCGAAAGCTCCGAGCGCGCCCTGGCCCGGGTGCAGACCGCCCTGCAGCGCGGCCCCGAGGCGCTGCGCCGGCTCCCTGGCGAGGCTGCCGCCGAGCGCTCCCGCAGCAGTGCGCCCCCCGGCCAGAACCCGTCCCGCGGCAACGGCGCGAACGGGCGGGGACGCGGCAGCGGCGGCCCGCCCGCTTCCGTTCCCGGCCCCACCGAGCGTCCGGGCCGCGGCAACGGCCGGGGCAACGGGGGAAAGCCCTGACCGGGCACGAGATGAGGGAGTGCGATGGAGCGCCGTCCAATGGGCGGCGCTTCTGCGTTTTGGGGCTTGTGCGAACCGCGCGGCGGGGTGAGTGTATCCGCATCAGGAACGATACGTTACGACAGAGCCCCGACGATGATTCAGCTGACCGATACCTCGCGCGACAAGATCAACGGCCTGGTGCAGGCCGAGGTGGTGCGCGACCCCGCGCTGCGCATCGCGCTGCGCGAAGGCGCCAGCCTGGTAGACCGCGAGTACGACATTTCGCTGGTGGAGCGGGAGGACAAGCAGAAGACGGAGATCGCCATCAACCTCGAAGGCATCCGCGTCTTTCTGAACCTCGACACCAGCAACCTGCTCAGCGGCGCCACGATCGACTGGTCCGACGAGCAGGGCGGGTTCCGGGTGGAGACGCCCCGTCCCTCGCGCCCCGCCGCCCCCCCGGTCAGCGCCACGGGGTCCGCCGGCGTCTCGGGCCCGCTCGCGGAAAAGGTGCAGCGGCTGTTCGACGACGAGGTGAACCCGCGCATCGCCTCGCACGGGGGCTCAGTGGAGCTGGTGGACGTGGCCGACGACGTGATCTACGTCCGCATGATGGGCGGCTGCCAGGGCTGCGCCGCCTCGGCCATGACGCTGCGGCAGGGCATCGAGCGCATGGTGCGGGAGGAGATCCCCGAGGTGCGCGACATCGTGGACCTCACGGACCACGACGCGGGCGCGAACCCGTACTACTGAAGTACCAAGTACCCAGGTACCGAGTGCCAGGTAGCAGGGCATACGACAGGCGAGGGCGACGGACCATGATCCGTCGCCCTCGTTGTTCTTGGTACTTCGCACTTGGTACTTGGTACTTTCCCCTCAGACCAGGCTCCGCCGCTGCACCGCCTTGGCCTGCCCACAGTAGCGCTCCAGCTGGCCGGGGTCCGCCGTCTCCCAGTCGTCGGGAATGGGGCAGAGCCGCCGCTTGTCGCCGTCGTTCTCAAAACACAGCCAGCCGCCTTCCAGCCCTGGCGTCAACGTATCGTCGTCCGACCCCGTCCCGTACTGCGGGACGATGTTCCACACGCGCCACTCGTGCCCGGTGGAATCCGTGAAGCTGCGCAGTGCCATGTCACCCCCATGTTTGTGCCAGCGGGGGCGCAATGCATGGCCCGTGCCAAATCGTTACAATTCTAAACGCGCCCGGTGCATCGACTTACACAGATGTTCCAGGTGCTCGGCCCGCCGCCGCGGGGGCGCAAGCCGCTCACCAGTGCGGGTTCGCGGAGATCATCAGCGCCGCCTTCTCCGCCGGCATGGGCTCGGCGAACAGGAACCCCTGCGCCTCGTCGCAGGCCATCCCCCGCAGCGCCGCGAGCTGCTCGCGCGTTTCCACCCCCTCGGCCACCACCCCCACGCGAAGGTTGCGCGCCAGGTTCACGATGGCGTGCACCAGCTGCGCGCTGCGGCCGTCGCGGTCCATCCGCCGGACGAAGGAGCGGTCGATCTTCACCACGTCCAGCGGAAAGCGGTGAAGGTAGCCCAGCGACGAGTATCCGGTGCCGAAGTCGTCCATGCACAGCACCACGCCCATCTCGCGCAGCCGCTCCAGCATGAGCACGGCGTTGGCCTCGTGGTCCAGCAGCACCGTCTCGGTGATCTCCAGACGGAAGCGGGCGGGCTCCACGCCGCAGCCGGCCAGGGTAGCGGCGAGGTGGTCGGCCAGGTCGGGCTGGGCGAACTGCAGGGGCGACAGGTTCACCGACATCGACACCCGCCCGTGCCCCAGCTGCTCGCGCCAGCGCTTCATCTGGGCGCAGGTCTCCTCGATCACCCAGCGGCCGATGGGCAGGATCAGCCCCGTCTCTTCCGCCAGGGGGATGAACTCGGCGGGGGTGATGTCGCCCCGCTCGGCGTGCCGCCAGCGCAGCAGCGCCTCGAAGCCCTCCACCCCGCCGCTGGCCAGCGACACGATGGGCTGGTAGGCCAGGCGAAGCTCCCCCCGCTCCAGCGCGCGGCGCAGGTCCGACTCCAGCCGCAGCCGTGACAGCGCCTGCGCGTGCATGGCGCGGTCGAACACCTCGTAGCGGTTCTTTCCCAGGATCTTGGCGCGGCTGAGCGCGGCGTCTGCGTCGCGCAGCAGCTCGTCGGGCTTTTCGTTCCCCGTGGCGGAGAGCGAGATGCCCACACTGGCGGTGGCGAACACCTCGTGCCGCTCCAGCGTGAACGGCTCGGCGACGGCGTGAAGCAGCTTCTCGGCCACGTGCGTGGCCTCGAGCGGGCCCTGGATGCCCTCCAGCAGCACGGTGAACTCGTCGCCGCCGAAGCGGGCCAGCGTGTCGCCCGGGCGCAGCGCCTGCTCCAGCCGCTCCGCCGCCTCGCGCAGCAGCTGGTCGCCCACGCCGTGGCCCAGCGAGTCGTTGACCACCTTGAAGCGGTCGACGTCCAGGAACAGCACGGCCAGCGACAGGTGGTCGCCCCGGCGCACCCGCTCGGCGGCGTGCTCCAGGCGGTCCACGAACAGCAGGCGGTTGGGAAGGCCCGTCAGCGCGTCGTGCAGGGCGCCGTAGGAAAGCTGCTCCTCGGCCCGCTTGCGCTCGGTGATGTCGTGGATGATGCCCTGGTAGCCCAGCACCGTGCCGTCGGGGGCGGTGCGCAGCGAGGCGGAAAGGAGGGCGTCGATGGCCTCGCCGTCGGCGCGCCGCAGGCGCACCTCGTGGTCGCGCACGTACCCCGCGCGGGTGATCTCGTCGCGAAAGCGCTGGCGGTCGGCCGGGTTGGCGTACAGGTCGCCCACGCGCATGCGCAGCATCTGCTCGCGCGTGTAGGCGAACAGCTCCAGGCACGCCGGGTTCATGTCCACGAAGTTGCCGTCCACCGTGGTCATGTAGATGGCGTCGCGCGACTGCTCGAAGAGCGAGCGGTAGCGGCCCTCGCTCTCGCGCAGCGCGCGCTCGGCCGCGCGCCGGGGGGTGACGTCGCGCGCGAACCCGTGCACCCCCACCACCCGGTTGCCGCGGGTGACGGCCGTTTCCACCAGCTCCAGCGCCACCATGTGCCCGTCGCGGTGCTTCGCCGTAGTGGGATAGGTGTTGGGCGTGCCCCCCGACGCCACGGTCTGCGCCGTCTGCTCGTCGACCAGGGCGTCGGACTCGGGCGAGGGGTGAAGCTCGTGGTAGCTGCGCCCCACCAGCTCCTCGGGCGCGTAGCCCAGCACGCTGGCGACGGAGGGCGACACGTATTCGAAGCGGCCGGCGCGGTCGTGCGAATAGAAGAACACCTGCTCGCTCCCGGCCACCATCAGCCGGTAGCGCTCTTCGCTGCGCCGCAGCTCCTCCTGCGCGCGTTCGCGGTCGGTGACGTCGCGGTTCACCCCCACCGCCCCCACCCGCCGCCCCGTGGCGTCCAGCAGCGGCATCACCAGCGTTTCCGATACGCCCTCGCTGCCGTCCTTGCGGACGAAGGGGATGCGCCCCTGCCAGCGTCCCAATCTGTCCAGCGCGTCGAACACCTCCTGGGCCACCTCCTGGGCCCGCTCGGGGCCCAGCCACAGCTCGGGCCCGCGCCCCAGCGCCTCCTCGCGCGTCCAGCCGTAGACCCGCTCCGACGCGCGGTTCCATCCCGCGAGGCGGCCGTTCATGTCCGTGAACATCACCGCGTCGTACAGGCTGTCGAACACCAGGGCCTGCCGCTGGAGCTCGGCCTCGGCCTCCCGGTACGCGGTGATGTCGAACGCCGTGCCCAGCGCCGCCGCCTCGCCGCCGTACTCCACCACGCCGGCCGTAAAGTCCAGCCAGCGCTCGCCGCCGTCCTTGCGAAGGATCTTGAACTCGTAGCGCGGAGGAACGGCCTCGCCGCGCTGGCGTGCCAGCCCGCGCTCGCGCACCAGCTCGCGGAAGTCGGGGTGCACCATGTCCCAGAACGTCATCGCCAGCAGCTCGGCCCGGCTGTAGCCGGTAAGCTCCTCGGCGGCGGCGTTCACGTAGCGGAAGCGCGTGCCCTGGTAGACGAAGGTGGCGGCGGCGACCGTTTCGGCCAGCTCGCGGAACTGGCGGTCGCTTTCGCGCAGCGCCTCGGCGGCGCGGTCCAGCGCGGCCACGTCGCTTTGCAGGCGGTAGTAGCGGTCCAGCAGGTCGCCCGCTTCGGTGGCGGGGCTGCCCGCCAGCAGCCCGCGCGCCTCTTCGGCGCGGCGGAACTCGGCGTCCACCGCTTCCAGAAAGCGCAGCCAGCCGGGCTCCAGGCCGTCGAGCGAGCCCAGGTGCAGCTCGGCAAGCCGGCGCAGCCCGTCGTGCAGGTGAAGGCCCGGAGGCAGGGCGGTGTTCATCGCGGGGTCCGAGAGCAGGCCCGGAGTGCGCGCCGGGAGAGGGCGCCACGGCGGAAATGAACGGGGGGGCGACAACCAGTATACCGGGGCCCCGCGTCCCGGCCAAGACTGTTCAGCTTGCCCGTGCCCGCCTGCATCTTGCGCGCCGCGTGCGCGCTCCCGGGCGCCTCAGCCCGGAGCGGCCTTCCCGCGCGGGCGTCCGCCCTTTTTTCCGTTTTCACGCGCGGCCCGGGCCTTGGCCTCGGACGTGGCGGAGCCCAGGTACCGCGCCGCCCACGCCTTGACGTTGAAGGCGTGCAGCATCAGCCCGTTCAGGTCGGCGTCGGCGTCGAGCGCTTCCCAGTGCAGCACCTCGCCGTCTTCCCACACCTCCACCGCCGCCAATTGCGCGGGGGTGCCTTCCTGGAGCCCGGGCACCAGGGCCGGCGGAAAGCCGAACCGGCACCCGTTCTTCATCTCCACCATCACCACTCGCGCCGGTTCGTCGTACCACGCGGTCGCGGCGCGGGGCTCGCCTTCCCCCGCGGCCCCGCCGGACACCGCGTTTCTGTTCAGGTCAGTGATCGCCGCCATGGTAGTTCCTCCACTCGGAAAGCAGGTGAGCCTGGCAGGTACGCGCGATTTCGAGCGCGCCCGCCACGTCCTTGTCGCGCATGGTGCATCCGGGCATCACGTACGGCTCGGCCCTCAGCGGGCCGACCGCGATGCGCGCCCACGTACCCGCGACCCGTACGTGAACGTGCGGCGGCGGATGGTCGTGGGTGTTCACCCGGAACACGAAACCGTCCATGCGCAGTACCACTGGCATACGATAATCCTATCGTTGGGTTTTGTAAAGGGTCTCCTTCCGGGGCCGGCTCACCACGCCGGGTCCGCCGCGAGGAGGGCGAGTGTGGCGTCCGCGTCCTGCGGGCGGGAAAACAGGAAGCCCTGGGCGGCGTCGCAGCCCAGGGTGCGCACTTCGCCCAGCTGTCCGGCGTGCTCCACGCCCTCGGCCACCACCTCCAGGCCCAGCCCCTGCGCCAGGGCCACCACCGCCGCCAGCACGCGTGCGGCCCGCCCGTCCACCGCCGCCACGAAGGAGCGGTCCACCTTCACCCCGTCGATGGGGAGGCGGTGGAGGGTGGAAAGCGACGAGTACCCGGTGCCGAAGTCGTCCATCCACACGCGCACCCCCAGCGCCCGCAGGCCGGCCAGCGTGGCCGCCGCGGCTTCGGCGTTGTCGATCAGCACGCTCTCCGTCACCTCCAGCCGCAGGCGCGAGGGATGGATCCCGCTCTCCTCCAGCGCCCGCCTCACCTGCTCCGCCAGGTCCGGCTGGGCGAACTGGCGGACCGAGAGGTTGACGCTCATGCTCAGCTCCGCCGCGGCGGGCAGGGCGTCCGTCCACGCGCGGAGCTGGCGGCAGGCCTCCGACAGCACGCGTCCGCCCAGCCTCACGATCATCCCCGTTTCCTCGGCCGAGGCGACGAACTCGTGCGGCGCCACCCATCCCCGCTGGGCATGCCACCACCGCGCGAGCGCCTCCATCCCGCAGATCCGCCCCGTCTTCAGCGATACGATGGGCTGGTAGTGCACGGTCAGCCCGCCGCGGTCCAGCGCCCGGCGGAGGTCGCTTTCCAGCCGCAGCCGCGAGAGTGCGCGGGCGTGCATGGCGCGGTCGTAGACGGGATGCACGATGCCGATGACGCCCACGACGGAGCCGTCTGCCGCGCGGTGCGGCCAGTACTGCGCCCACATCCACCCCGACCGCACCCCCGGCACCGTGTAGCGTCTATCCGGCAGCGACACCATCTCGCCCGCCAGCACGCGGCGGAGGACGCGCTCCAGTCCCTCCTCGCGCAGCCCCGGATACACGTCCAGCGCGTTGCGGCCGAGCACCTGTGCGGCGGAGAGGCCCGTCGTCGCTTCCATGAACCGGTTCCACACCAGGTACCGGAAGTCGCGGTCGCACACGGCCACGCCGATCGAGTCGCTTTCCGCCAGCGCCAGGAACAGCGAGTCGCGAAGTGCCGGCACCTCCCCTCGCGCGGATGGGGGCTCGATCGCGGTCGTGCCCTCCCGGGGAGACACACCGAAGCCGACAGCCGTGTACGCGACGGCCTCAAAGTGCTGTCCCTGGTGCGCGTTGCCGTCGATGAGGGTAGTCGCGGTCGACATCGTCGTAGCCGGTTGAGGGTGAGCCGCCCGGTGGATCGGAACGGAGTGGACGCACGATAGTGTTCACTCCGTTCACCGCACAAGCCTTTTGTCGGATGGCGGATCGCGGTTTGTGCGTTGGCGGGTAACGAGTTGCGAGTCCAGGTGCCAGGGGCGGGTGAACCCGCGTCTGGAACAGCGGAAAGCCCCGATTCGGGCCGCTGGTCGCGTCCCGCTCGGGGCTTCACCTGCACGCACGCCGGACCTGCCGGAGCGCGATCGAATTCTCCCTTTCCTCCGCTTGCGGGGGAGAGGGCCGGGGAGAGAGGGCCGCAAGGGGCATGGGCCGGGAACAGCTAAGCGCACCCTTCCCATCAGCCGGGGGAGGGGCCACGGCGAGCGCGCAGGCCGACGAATTCCCTGGCCCGGTCAGCCGAGGCGCGCTATCGTGGCGTGCATGGAATCCGCCGAGACCGACGTCGCCTACACGCTGGCCCGCCGCGCCAGGCTGGGCCTGCTACAGCTTCGTGAAGCCCTCGACCAGAAACCCGTGCTCTTCGTCGATGGCGTTCTCCATGGGATCGATGGCGACGGTCAGCGGCAGGCCCAGTGTGGCGTCGTAGGTCGCGTCCACGTCGTCGGCGCCGGTGTCGAACGCCTGCTCCAGGACGGCAAACAGCTCCTCGACCGTGTCGTAGCGCGCGAAGGCGGACATGGGAAGGTGCTGCGGCCCGCCCTCCGCCGGCTGCACGGAAACGGGAACGCCGTCCCGAACCTCGATGATAGCCGAGCCGCCGAGCAGCCCGCCAGTGATCCTGACGGTCATCCGGTAGTCGTCGAGGCCCTGCGCGTTCCACACCTGCCGGCTCCTTTCCATCCGCGCCTCCTCGTCCGCGAGCGTGGGGTTGCCGGAGCACGCGGAAAGCGCCACGACTGACGCAAGGGCGGCAGCGGTACGACGAAGCACATTCATGAGGTCTCTCCTCGGGCGCGGGTGGTTCGTTCGATTTCCTTGCCGGCCAGAGAACGAGCATGGGGCGGGGAGTGTGACGGCGGGAACGCGGTGTCATCCTGAGGCGCAGGCGCACTGGACCGGCCCGTACCTCATTCTTTGCGCGCCGAAGGATCTATAGCCCGCGCCACTTTTCAGCCCGGGCGCGGTAGCGAGCACCCAGGCCCGAGACGCGTCCGGGGTTCCCCCTCCCCCGGCCCCTCCCACGCAAACGGCGCGGGAGAGGGGGGAACTTCAGCCGGGGTTCGACAGGGTGCCGGTGCATGCCGCGGGAGCCTCCTCCCCCCGGCCCCCCTCCCCCGCTACGCAGGGGAGGGGGAGACCTGGTTCCATCGCCTGATCGCCATCCGCCCACTCACGCACTCACGCACTCACGCACTCCCGCACTCCCGCACTCCCGCACTCCCGCACTTCCCCTCATGCAACCAATCCCGCCCGCCGCGCCACTCAGTATCGCATGAGAGCCGAAACGCCCGCGGTACCCGACCATGCGCTCGCACAGGCGCTTCTCCTCCGGGGGGACGAACGTGCCTTTCGCGAGCTGTACAGCCGCCACACGCCGCGGCTGTTCCAGTTCGTGCTGCGCATCGTGGGCGGCGCGGAGCACGATGCCGAGGACGTGGTGCAGGAAACGTGGATCCGCGCCACCGAGGCGCTGCCCACCTTCCGCTGGGAGGCGGCGTTCGGCACCTGGCTGACGGGAATCGGGCTGAACGTGGCGCGCGGGCTGTTGCGAAAGCAGGGGCGGTGGGAGCTGCCGATGGAGCCGGGGACGCCCGAGCCCTTCCGCCCGCCGGCCAGCGACGGCGACCGCATCGACCTGGAGCGGGCGATTGCCCTGCTCCCCGCGGGACAGCGGGCCGTGCTGGTGCTGCACGACGTCGAGGGCTTTACGCACGACGAGATCGCGGAGCGGCTGGGCATCGCGCCCGGCACCTCCAAGAGCCAGCTCTCCCATGCACGCAGGGCGCTCCGGCGCATGCTGGAGCCCGTACACGAGGAACGACATGAGCACGCCTGACCTTCACGACGACGACGAACTGCCGCCCGAGCTGCGGAGCGCGCTGCAGGACCTGCCCCGCGAACGCCAGCCGGGGCGGCTGCTGGAAGAGCGCACCGTGCGCGCCCTGCGCGAGCACGGGGTGATCGAGGCCGCGGCGCCGCGCCGGGGAATCCGCCGCCTTCCCGCCTCTTGGCTGGGCGGGGCGGTAGCGGCCAGCCTGGCGCTGTTCGCCAGCGGCATCGCCGTGGGGCAGTGGATGGGCACGCGCGCCACGGCCGAGGTGGTGAGCGCCGTCCAGGCGGAGAATTCACGCAACACGGCCATGCTGGTGCAGCAGACGGGGACGGCGTACGTGCAGGCGCTGTCGAAGCTGGCGACGACCCGGGACAGCGGCGCGCACGCGGCACAGGGGCGCGAGGTGGCCGTGCGGATGCTTCGCGCGGCGGCGGACGAGCTGGTGCGGATCGCCCCGGACGACCCGGTGGCCAGCGCCGTCCTGGCGGGGTTCCAGAAGGCCGACACCACGAAGGCCGCCGCGGGCGACAAGCAGCGCGTGGTCTGGTTCTGACAAACGACGACACACGGGGATGATCCCATGAGCATGAGATATGGATGGGCCGCGGCCGCGATGGCTGCGGTGCTGAGCGCGGCACCGGGACAGGGACAGGAGCGCCGCTGCGACAACGGGCGCGGGATCGTCAGGACGCACCTGGGGTTCGACAACCTCAGCATCACCACCGGCACCATGAACCAGGAGCACCGGAACGGCAGGGACGCCTGGGACTTCGGCTCGGAGCCGCGCATCAGCGGGGTGAGTGCGGACGGGCCCGGCGGCGGACGGCTGCGGGAGGGGGACGTGCTCGTCGCCGTGGATGGGCACCTGATCACGACGAGCGAGGGCGGCCGACGCTTTTCCGAGGTCGACCCCGGCGAGCGGGTGAGGCTCTCGGTTCGCCGTGACGGCCGGGTGCAGGACGTGACGATCACCGCCGGCCAGCGGTGCGTGCGGCTGCCGACGCCTCCCCGTCCTCCTGCCCCGCCGCGGCCCCCCGCGGCCCACGCTCCGCCCGCGCCTCGTGCACCCGGGGCGCCGCCCCGGCCTCCCGCGCCCCCGCGTCCCGGCTCCGTGCGGGGGGAGGGCCCGCCGCCGCACGCGCCGGCCGCCCCGCGTGCCCCCGACGCTCCGCACGCACCCGCGCCGCCGGCTCCGCCCGCCCCTCCCGCGCCGCCGCCGCCGCCGGAGATCATGCCCGACGGGTGGTTCGGGTTCGGGATGCGGTGCAACAACTGCGGGACCAGCGAGAACAACGGCGTGCGCAGCTTTCGCTTCCGCGAAACGCCCAGCGTGGTGAGCGTGGAGCCCGGCACCCCGGCCGCGCGCGCCGGGATGCGCCGGGGCGACCGGCTGACGCACGTGGATGGCGTGCCGCTGACCAGCGAGGCGGGATGGCGGCGGTTCGGGGCCATCCAGCCGGGCCAGCAGGTACGGTGGACGTACACCCGCGGCGGCCAGTCGCACCAGGCCACCATGTCGGCCCTGCGGCGCCCCGACGCGGGGCGCGCTCCCCGCGCCGGCGGGTCCGAGGCCGGGCGCCTGCGCTACTCGGGCAGCGTGGGCGACGCGCAGGTGGAGGTGCGCGGCGCGCCGGTGAACGTGAGCACCGACCCGCGCACCGGCGAAACCATCATCCGCAGCGCCGACGTCACCGTGCGCATCCGTCCTCGCGGCTGAAGCTTGGCGGAAGAGCATCACGCAGAGGACGCAGAGAAAAGGGAGAGGACGCAGAGGCTGGCCGAGCCCTCTGCGTCCTCTCTGTCATCTCTGCGTCCTCCGCGTGAAACGGTGGTTCGTTTCCTACTTTTCCACGATCAGCGCCGTCACCATGCCGAACATGCCGTTGGGCGTTTCGGCGTGCGGGAGGATGTGGCAGTGGAATGCCCACACGCCGGGGTTGTCGGCCTCGATCATCACGTCCCAGCGCTCGCCGGGCGCCACGTTCAGCGTGTCGCACTTCCACGGCATCGGCTGCGGGTAGCCGTCCTTGTCGATCACCGTCATGTGCATGCCGTGCAGGTGCATGGGGTGAATCATCATCCCCTCGTTCATGAAGCGCACGCGCACCCGCTGGCCCAGCTTGCAGACGATGGGCTCCGTGGCGGGAAAGCTCTTGCCGTTGAGCGTGTAGCCGTGGCTGCCGTCGTTGATCACCATCACGTAGTCCACGTCGGCGCGCTCGATGGCGCGGGGCCGGCGGGGGAGGATGAGGAAGGCGCCCAGCAGCCCCTTGCCCACCTGCTCGGCGGCGTTGTGGTGCGAGTGGTACATGTGCGAGCCGGCGTTCTTCGCGGTGAACTCGTACGTGTACGTGTCGCCGGGCTTGATGGGCGGCTGCGTGATGAAGGGCACGCCGTCCTGGTCGTTGGGCGTAATCACCCCGTGGAAGTGCACGGCGGTGGACTGCTCCAGCTGGTTCTTCACCACCACGCGCACCCTGTCGCCTTCGGTGACGCGGATCTGCGGGCCGGGCACCTGGCCGTTGTAGGCGAAGGCCTCCACGCGCTTTCCGGGCTCGATCTCCCATTGCAGCTTGCTCGCGGTGATCTCGAACACCTTCACCCCGTTCTCCACGCGGGGCTGCAGGACCTGGTTGCCCTTGCCCTCGGTCTTGGCCGGGAACGACTTGATGCCGGCCTCGTGGTGCTTGTCCATCTCGTCGGCGGCGGCGCGGATCTGGGCCGGGGTGCGCGGATGGGCCGCGGTGGTGCCGCCGCTGTGGTTGCTGTCGGCGTGCGGTCCCGCGGCGGGAGCGGCGGCGGCCGCGGCCTTGGGCGCCTCCTCGGTCTTGCACGCGGCCAGCGCCGCCGTGGCCACCGGCACCGCGATGCCGAGCGAGGCCACGCGCAGGAAATCGCGCCGCGAAGGGGTGGCGGGCTTGTCGGTGATGTTCTGGGCGCTCATGGCTGCTTGCTTTCTCGATCGGGTTTGCGACCCGCACACCGCGGGTGAACGCCGAGAAAGCTACGAGTGCAGCCATCCCCAGACCGTCAGCGCACGGACGAACGCCGGCCATACTTTTGCGGATTCTCCAATCGGCAGAAGTATGGCGGCCCCGACCATCGTGTGGGGAGAATTCCGACAAGAGCTTCACGCAGAGGGCGCAGAGATGAAAAGAGAGGACGCAGAGAACAACGTTCAGTTCTCTGCGTCCTCTCCCTTTTCTCTGCGTCCTCTGCGTGAAACCGCCGTTTGACGGAGCCGGCGAATCAGTCGCGGGATCGGTCGAGGATCCCCTGCATCTCGTGCGGCGAAAAGTGGTACGCCTCGTTGCAGAAGTGGCAGACCACCTCGGTGTAGGGCTGGTCTTCTTCGTCGATGATGCGCTGGATCTCGTCGCTGCCCAGGCTGACGATGGCGCCCTCGAACCGCTGCCGCGAGCAGGGGCAGTTGAACGAGATGGGATAGCGGTCGCCGAAGGTGTAGCCCTCGGGAAACAGCATCTCCAGGATCTGCTCGGGGGTGGTGCCCTCGCGGATCATGGTGGTGGGATGGGGAAGCGCCGCCGCGCGCTGCTCGATCTCCACGATCTCCTCGTCCGAAAGGCCGGGAAGCAGCTGCACCATGTATCCGCCCGCCGCGTCCACCGTCAGGTCGGGGTTCACGAACACCCCGATGCCCACAGCCGACGGCGTCTGCTCGCTCTTGTACATGTAGTACGCCAGGTCTTCGCCGATCTCGCCGGAAAGCAGCTCCACCATCCCCTGGTAGGTTTCGCGCATTCCCAGGTCGCGCGTTACCGACACGTAGCCGTCGGTACCCACCACGCCCGCCACGTTCAGCTTGCCGCTGGCGTGGTGGTCGGCGTGCGCGTGCGGGTTGCCGACGAACCCGCGCACCTCGCCACGGCCGTTGGCCGTCACCAAAATGCGGCGCACCGGCCCGTTGCCGCGCACGTCCACGGTCAGGGCGTGCTCCTCTTCCTTGAGCGCCGATGCTGAAAGCAGCAGCGCGCCCATGGCCGTGCGGCCGAGGGCGGCGGTGACGGCCGGATAGGTGTCGTGGCGGCGCTGGAGCTCGTTCACCACGCCGGTGGCGTTCAGCGCAAAGGCGCGCACGCGCTCGTTCAGCGCGGTGGCGCGCACCAGGTAGTCGTTGTTGGTCGTCGTCATCATCGCCTCCCCAAACAGAAGCCGCGGCCGTACGTGCGGGCCGCGGCGCAACATCATCCGGTACAACGATTTGGGTTTTCGGTTCCCATGCGGGGCTCGGTCGCGCAAGGTCCGAGGCCTCGGCTGCCGTGGGGCCCTCACCCGTCCTCGCTTAGGCTCGTCCACCCTCTCCCACAAACAGCGTGGGCGAGGGGGTACACTTCAGGCCGGGGTGCGCACCCAAGTCCTTGATGCGCAACAGCCTGTCATCCTGAGCCCCAGGCGCACCGAACCGGCCCGCGAACGGATCGTCGCGGGGCGAAGGATCTAACCGCGGCCGCCTCCCAGGCAGGGCGCGGCAGCGGTCACATACTCGGGGCCTCGGGGGCGCGAGGGCAGCAATAACGCAGACCAAGGGCCCCAAGAGCGGGTGAACCCGCCGCTCGGAAAGCGGAAAGCCCCGACTCGGGCCGCTGTCGCGTCCCGCTCGGGGCTTCACCTGCACGCGGGAGATGGCACCCGATCAGCTCTCGAGCATGGCCGCGCCCGACACCCAAACAGCGCACGCGGGCAAGCCAGTCCACGAAGGCGGAATGCCGTTCACTTTGTTTACTCTGGCATTAGATTGCGGCTGTAACCCTTAGTGGGAGGCCGCATGGCACGAACCGGAACGGTACGCCTCGGAGAAGGAATCCGGATCAACGATCTCATCAACCTGGGCGCACTCAC
>NZ_DASWMD010000059.1:0-19310 GCF_036399935.1 Longimicrobium sp. | reverse complement strand
TCTCGATGAGCGGGCGCAGCAGCTCCCACTGCGAATCGGTCAAGTCTGTCGGATATCTACGGCTCGTCATGCCAGCCGCATACACCGTCTACTTGTGCATGTTCGTACTTTGTTCGGTTATCTCAACACCCTCTCAGGATGACAGGCTGTGGTGCGCCATCGGCTTAGACGCGCACGCTTGTCAGCGCGGCCGGGGAGGGCCCAACGAAGAGCGGCGCCCGCCGGGTGGACGGCGCCGCTCTTCGGTACACGGACGATGGAGGCTCAGCCTTCGGCCACGCGCGTCACGTTGTTGGCGCGCGGACCCTTGGGATCCTCCTGGATGTCGTACTCCACCCGGTCGCCCCGCTTCAGGGATTTGAACCCCTCCATCTGGATCGACGAGTGGTGGACGAACACGTCCTTTCCGCCATCGTCTGGACGAATGAAGCCGAACCCCTTGTCGTCCTTGAAGAACTCGACCACCCCAGTCTGTCGCGACATCAGTCCCCTCTCCGCTACGACGGAATCCGGTCCCACGCCGGGCACGCCGCCTTCCGTCGCGCGCCGCCCCCGGACTGATTTCGCCACCTCTCGTGCAAGAGGCGGGCCGTTCCCTGAATCAAACGTTTGCCGAATCGCGGGCTGGACGCGGAGCTGCCGTGAGCTCCAGCACGGCCACCTCGGGGCGGCAGAGAAAGCGCAATGTAAGGCCCACCGTGCCCACCCCGCGCGACGTGTACACCTGCGTCCACGGGCGGCGCCGCAGGCCCTCTTCGTACAATTCGTCGAATTCCGCCGGGTTCCTCACCGCGCCCACGAACGGAAGCCTCACCTGTCCACCGTGCGTGTGCCCGCTCACGATCAGGTCCACCGCGTCGTACGCGCGGCGCGCGTGCTCCGCCTGGTCGGGGTTGTGCGCCAGCAGCAGGGTGAAGTCGCGGTCCTCCGGTGGGGGCAGCGCCCGCAGCGAGGGCTGTCCCTCGCGATAGTCGTCCACCCCGGCGACGCACAGCGTGGCCGAGCCCACCCGCCGCAGCGCCGAGGCGTTGGTCAGGTTTCGGATCACCGGGTGCCCCTCCAACTCCGCGTGCCAGCGCTCGATACCCACCGTGTGGTCGTGGTTGCCGGGCACCGCCCACACCCCGTGCGGGGCCGAAAGCCCGGACAGCGCGTCCAGCACCGGCCGAAAGCTCTTCGCCTCGTCGTGCGCGAAGTCGCCCGTGAGCGCCACCAGGTGCGGGCGCTCGGCCATCGCCAGCCGGCATGCGCGGCGGATCAGCCACAGGGGCGTTCCGCCGCCAGCGTGCATGTCCGTCAGCAGGGCGATGCGAAACCCCTCCAGGTCCGGGTGCAGCCCGCGCACGTGAATCCGGGGCCGCGTCACCTGCAGCCACAGCGGCTCCACCGCTACGGCGTACGCCCCCACCGCCGCACCCGCGGCCACCGCCGCGCCCATCCACCGTCCCACCGTGCTCTTGCTCGTCATGCGGCGGCGGGGAGGCAAGCGGCGGACCAGCAACGGGCGGCGGGTCAGGGATGCGAGTGGGACGAATCGGCCCTGGGCGGGATGGGTGGAACGTCCTGGCAGATGATCGGAATCCCCTCCGCCTGCAGGGGCGCGGCGCGGCGGTCCAGCTTCGCGGCTTCCCCGAGCGTGGACAGGTGCAGGTTCAGCATCAGCCGCGACACGCCAGCGGGCGAACGGAGGCCGCGCTCCCGGGCCTGCGCCTCGTAGACCGATGCCTGGTTGCTGATGCGCAGCGCCGATTCCAGCAGGTGGCGCATCATGCAATGGAACGCGGGCGTGCCTTGCAGATGCTCGATTTCGCGTTCGATGGCGGTGCTCGCCGCGGGGAAGCCGCCGGAGCGGTACGCCCCGTCGATCGTCCGCCGGATGCGCCGCGGGTCGCTGGGCCTGAAGGACGAAAATGGCGGCGGATCGGCGTTGCGCTCGCGGAAGGCCGGCGTGTGCGCCATCGGCACGAAGTCGTCGCAGGTCACGCGGATGCCCGCCCGCAGGAACCGCCTCGCGCGCCAGTCCACGTACCAGGCGACAGGGATGGCCAGGCGCTCCGTCCAGATCAGCCGCCGCGAGATGCCCCGCGACCGCCCGCCGGTGAGCGTGGAGTATCGCGCCATCCGTTCGCGGTTCAGGTGCGCCGCCTCGCGGAGATGGATTTCCATGCAGCGGGACGACGGCGTGTCGGCGGTGGCGGAATCCGTCGCGACCACGTGGGACGAGTCGGCCGACTGCGTCCATCCGGGCGCGGGGACGCACAGCGCGGCGGCGAGCAGCGCGAGGCAGAGGCACGCGCGAGACGCCCTCATCCGAACGCGCGGATGTGCCACAGATGCAGGGGCAGCACCAGCGCCATGGCCACCGCGGCGCTCAGCGTCTGCAGGCGTGCGTCCCACGGCTGCACCTTGGGCCACGCGGGCAGGCGGCGCACGGACAGGTACAGCGCCTGGCTGACCGTGCAGATCACGCCAGCGGCGAGCAGCCCCTCCACCGTCACCCCCGTCGCGCCGACCGCCAGTCCGGCGGGAACGACGGCGACGAATCCCAGGATCGCGCCGCTGGTGGCCAGGCTGACGGCCGCGCGTCGCCGCCGCATTCCCACGTCGATCACGTGGGCCAGAATCACGATCATCAGCTGCGCCGCCACAACGCCCACGAAGGGCACGTACAGCGGGTCCGGCGACGCGGGACGGAGCCGGTCCGGCGCCAGCTTCTCCAGCCCGCTGTTCAGAAAGAAGAGGCTGACGGGCACCAGCGCCACGTAGAACAGGCCACGGATGTGGTACGTCTGCGGCGCGTCCGGCGCCACGCGGCGGGATGCGGCGAAGAAGCCGGCGAACCAGAGCACCGCCAGCCCCGGCGCGATGGTCCACTCGCTGCCGCCCATGGCGTAGGCACCGTACACCCCCAGCGCCAGCCCCATGGCGCTGCTCATGGCAACGAACCGATAGCGCCACGCCAGCAGGCCCACGAGAACGGTGATCACGAGCAGCGCCGCCAGCTGCCGGGCCACGAACCCCGCCGGCTGCGGCGTCATGATCGAGAGCAGGAAGTACGTCGTCAGCGGCACCACCAGGTTGTCGCTGCCCTGGACGCTGATTCCCTCGAAGATGGTGACGGTGAGCGCGATCTGCGCCGCGATCAGCACGCATGCGCCGCGGCCGATGTCCGTCAGCAGCAGCAGCGGCAGGTGCACGGCCAGGAAGGTCGTCAAAAAGAACGCGGCCGACCCCTCCAGGCTGCGCCGGTCCGTCTCCACCGCGTAGAACTGCCGCCCGTACTCCGTCCCCAACAGCGCGGCCAGCGTGTCCGACACCATCAGCACCAGCAGCGAGATCAGGTAGAAGACGGGTTCGTCCGCGGCGAGCAGAAAGACCAGGTAGATGGCGATGGGATAGTAGATGCCGCCCTGCGAACGCCGCTGCACGCCGTGGATGCTCCCCAGCATCCCCAGCCGCCGGCTGACGAAGATGATCGTCGCGAAGGCGAAGCCCAGCACCAGCACCGTCCAGTGCCAGCGGAACACCCACGGAAACCCCGCCGCCACCACGCCCCCGCCGAAGTGCACCAGCTTGCGCGTCCACTCCGGCGGGGGACCCCCGAGCCGCTTCCACGCCTCGGCCCCGGCGAAGAGCAGCAGCAGCACGGCCGAGACGATCGCCGCGCGGGCCACCTCTCCCGCCACCGTGCCGAACGCCGGAAGCAGCCCCTCCATCACGCGGCCACCTCGTCCACGTGCAGGGCGCCGTAGAACCAGGCCAGGTCGCGCGCGTGCAGCGCGTCCGCCATCTCGCGCAGCGGCTTCACCTCGCCCGCGAGCGCGTCGGGACGGGCGCGCGGGGCCAGCAGGTTCCAGTAGACGAGCCGTGCGCCGGGCGCGGCGCGGTCCACCAGGGCGGCGTAGCACCGCTCGTGCTCCGCCGGGCTCATGTACTCGAAGATGTCAGACAGGTTGTAGCCGTCGACAGGGCCGTCCGTGGCGGATTCGATGGGCCCGCGCACCAGGCGCACGCGGTCCAGCCGCGAGCGGATGGCATCGAACCACTGCGGCCGCAGGTAGCGGGGCAGGGCCTCGGGCGGGTAGTGGCCCGTCATGATCCGGGCGGCGTACGGGTTGGTGTGCACGGGGAGCGCGGTCAGCGCGTGGCGGGTGCGCGCCAGGATGCGCGAGCCGACGGAGCCTTCCACGTGAGAGAAGAACGCGGGATCGCGCCCCATTCGCCCCATCACCGCGCGGCTGAAGAACAGGCGGAACATCATCCGCCACCGCCAGGTGTTCCACTCGCGGTCGTAGAACTCCTCGCGCTCCACCCGCGAGCGGGGCGTCATCAGCCGGTCGATGCGGTGGCGGGAATGGACGAGGGGAAGGATGCGGTCGCGAAACGTCCGCAGGTAGCGTTCGAATTTTCCGGCGTGGATTACCCCCCCCGCCACCGCGTCCGCTTGCGCGTCCCAGAACTGGCGGCTGGAGGAGGAAAGGTCCGTCCGCAGGCGCCCGTACGTCCGCGGCCGCTCGTCCGCCGGCGTCACGCCCAGGAACCCCAGCAGCTGCCCGTGCTCCAGCCGGCGGAAGGCGGCGATCCTCAACTCCACGCACGCCAGCTGCGCCGGGCTGAGGTCCGCCGCGACGACCTCCGCCGGGTCCAGCGTGAGCAGCGCCAGGGCGTTGTCGCCGGCGGAGGCGATGGAGAGCAGCCGGCCTCCGTGCGCCACGGGCGCCAGCGCCTCGCACAGCACGTCCGCGTCTTCCCAGACGCTGGCGTAGCGGATGAACGAGAACGAGGCGTGGCTGTCGATGCCGCTCATCTACCCCTCCGCTTCGTCCAGCCGCCGCAGCGTCCCCGCGGTGCCGTCCATCTCCACCATCTCGCCGTCGCGAAGCGTGTCCATCAGCCTCGGGATGCCCACGATGCACGGGAGCGCCAGCTCCCGTGCCACGATGGCCGAGTGGCTGAGCAGCGACCCGCGCTGCACGAGCACGCCTCGGACGGCGGGAAAGATGAGCGTCCACCCCGGGTCCGTGCGCTCCGCGACCAGGATGTGCCCCGCCAGCTCGCCCGCGTGGTGCGGGTCGCGGACGATGCGCACCGGCGCGCGCACTACGCCCGGCGAGCATCCGGTTCCGCGCAGCTCGCCCGAAGGCGCCACCGCGGGGACAAGCGAAGCGACATAGTCCGCCGCCGGCCCGCGGGTCTCGAACCGGTCCGGCGGGGCGGGGGCGCGCTCGTACGCGGCGAACTCCGCGCGGCGCAGCCTGGCCAGCGAGCGCAGGTCCGCCGTGACACCCGTTCCGTCCAGGTGCGAAAAAATCTCGTCCACGCGCAGGTAGAGGACGTCGCGCGCATCATCCAGCCGCCCCGTTTCCGCCAGCCGCGCTCCGATGCCCAGGAAGATGCGCCGCACCGCGCCGAACACGCGCGTCCGCTCGAAGCGCAGGTTCTCCCGGTCGCGGATGCGCGTCCGCGCCTGGTTTAGGACGGCGAAGAACACGCGCCGGCGCACGCCGCCCAGCCGCTGGCGGACCGCGGCCTCGGCGGAGGCGCGCACCTGCGCCTCGTGGTGACCGCTGTCCTGTCGCGTGCCGGCCTGGGCATAGGTGCGGATCAGGCGGACGATGAATGACGGGTCGTCGCCGTGCGTCAGCGTTTCCAGCTTCAGCTCGTTGGCGCAGCGGTCCCCGAACTGGTCCAGGTACGCGCGCACCTCGCCGTGGAAGGGTGTGAAGGCCGGTTCCGTCCCCAGCCGCCGCCACAGCCGCGCGTCGTCCGCTTCGGACGCGAAGACGGCGGAGAGTGCGGGATCGGCCGCCACACGTTCCGCCATCGCCAGCACGCGCTTGGCGGGCTCGGTGCTGATGATGCCGCCTTCACCGACGAGCAGGTCGTTCGCCAGCGTGGGGGGCGAGCCGGGGAGCCACTTCTCCACCAGCCGCACCAGCACGCCGAAGAAGATCATCGCGAAGAAGTCGTTCACCAGCGGTGCGCGCCAGTGGCGCAGCAGCTTGCCTTCCAGGTCGCGGTAGATGGCGGCCAGCTCATCCGCCGGGCGGGTGGAAAGGTCCACGCCCGCCAGCGGCTTCAGCGCCGCGTCTACCCTGGCGTGAAAGGCGGGCACCTCTCGCGTCAGCGAGCGCTGGGCCGCGATCAGCCGCCACGCCATCTTCACGGTGCGCCCCGTGTCTTCCCACTTTCCCGCCACCGTTGCGACGGCGGGAGGATCGGAAAGCTTCTCGCGCACACCCATCATCCGCTCCATGAACTCGCGGTTGACGGTGTACCCGGGAAGCAGCGCCAGCACGCGGTACCAGTTGAGCAGGTTGTAGTACACGCGCCCGCCGATCAGCCCCAGCATGTTGGCGAACACGTGCCGGTGCTCGTCCAGCAGGTGCTCGCTCACGCCCAGCAGGCGGCAGAACTGCAGGTACACCTGCTCGTAGACGGACCGCGCGAAGCTGAACGTCAGCGGCGTGGTCACCCCACTGTAGCTCTCGACGATGTTGCTGTTGTCCCACAGCCGCACCTCGCCATCCGCCACGGGTGCAACGGTCCGCGGCGGCTCCGGTGCCAGCTCGCCCAGCGTGGTGATGGGGCGCGTCTGCAGGATGCAAAGTGGCCGCTCGCCCCCGTCGCCCTTCGCGGGGAGCGCCCACTCCACGTCCTGCGGCGCGCCGAAGTGGTCCGCCAGCCGGCGCGCCGCCGTGGCGATCCGCCGCGCCTCGTCGTCCGTCAGTGCCGGGCGCGCGCGCAGGCCCGGCGGCACCTTCACCATCCTGCTGCCGCCGTCCGGCTCCAGGCGTACGGCGCTGTCCTTGTCCGCCACCTGCGCCTGCACCGGCCCCGGCTCGTCGCCCGTGAAGCGCACGCGGTAGGTGTCCGCATCCAGGTCGCCGCTCACCAGTCCCTCGCCCAGACCGTAGACGGCGCTGACGACCGCCGTGCCCGGATCCCCGTGCACCGGGTCCGCCGAAAACGCCACGCCGGAAGCTTCCGCGTCCACCATTGCCTGGATCAGTACCGCCATGCGCGGAGGCGCCCCCCCGTGCCGGTTTCGATAGGCCACCGCATGCGCGCTGAACGCCGACGCCCACACGCGCCGGATCGCATCCCACAGCGAACCGCCGTCCCCGTCCGCGCGGACGCCCAGCACGGTGTCGAACTGCCCCGCGAACGACGCTTCCGCCCCGTCCTCGTCCACCCCGGACGATCGCACCGCCACCAGCGACCCGCCCAGCCCCGCGGCTTCCAGCGCGCCCGCCACCTCTGCACGGAAGTCCGCGGGCAGCTCCATCGAGTTGATTCGCGTGCGGACGGTGTCGGGATCGGTCTCGGTGGAGGTGGAACTAACGACTAACTGGGCGAATGCGGCCGCGGTGATGACGATCCACGGGGGAACGCCGATCCCGGCATCCGCGAGCAGGGCCAGGTTGCGAGCCTTGCCGCCGATCAGCGCAGCCGATGCCGGCTCGCCACCGGGGACGAGGACGAAGGAGAGGGCGACCGCGTCCGTCACGGAACGAGCAGCGGCACGATGCCGAGGAGGATGTACGAGGCCAGGGTCCACAATCCACTCGCCACCTCCACCTGCTTTCCTCCCGCGGTGGCCGGTGTGTGGAGGAAGCGGAGCGCAGGCGCGGCGAAGGCAACGAGGAAGATCGAAAGCGCCACGATCGTGAGAAGCGCCGTGCTCACCGGATACGACGCAAACCAGACGAGCACGCCAGCCGCCATCAACGCGGCGAGCCACACCGTCGGCGCCGCGCGCACGCCCCACGCGGACGTGTACGTGTCGACGCCCTCGCGCTCGTCGCCGGGCGCGCGGATCTTCCGGCCGACTTCCACCAGGATGCCGTTCGCGAACGCAAGGGCGAGGAAGAGGGGGAGCTCGCGCGGAGGCGCCCTGTCCGATGCCAGCCAGTCCAGCCCGGTGAGGTAGGCGAACAGCAGTGGCATGACCACCATGTGGCTGAGCAGGTATGCCGCCGGGCGCGCGCGCAGCCAGTCGGGTGCAAAGAATTCGCGGGCCATCAGTGCGGCCCATGCGATGGCGGGAACCAGCGCCCACAGCAGGGCGGGGGCGACCAGCGCGTTGGCCGCGAGGACGGTGAGCGCGACGGACGCGCCGACCTTCCGCAACTCGAGGAGGGAAACGAGGCCGCGCGGGACGGGGAGCTCGGGGCGAAACCGGCGGTCGGCCTCGGCGTCCTTGTGCTCGTCGGCGACGCGGAGAAGGAAGAAGAAGGCGAGCGCGGTGGCGCATCCCACGAGCAGAACGCCCGCGTCGGGTAGCCCCGCACGGCCCCGCGCGGCCCGCGAGTACCCGGCGGCGGAAATTGCGGAGATGCCGATCAGCGGGACGTAGGCGGCGATGGGAAAGCGTTCGCGCTGGTAGGCCCACATCCGCGCGGCGAGCCCCGCGGGCACCGCCGCCGCCGCGCCGTTCATCGGGCCGGCGAGCCGCGGCCCAGCGCGGCGTGGGCCCGCGCGAAGTCTCCCGAGCAGAGCGCGCCCACGATGGAAAGCTCGCCCGCCAGCGTGAGCGCCGCGCAGATCTCCGCCAGCTTCGACGCGCGGTCGTCGCCCAGACAGTCCATGATGCGCAGGCACTCCTGCGCCGTGGGCAGCCGCGTGCCGCCACCCACCGAGCCGACGATCAGGTTGGGCAGGCTCAGCGCCGCGTACAGGTCGCCCTCGTCCGTCACCTCCAGCCGGGTGACGCCCACGCTGGCCTCGCTGACGCACGCCACGTCCTGGCCGCACGCCAGGAAGAGCGCCGCGATTCCATTGGCCACGTGCCCGTTCACGCCGATGGACCCCGTGCGCACCCCCGCCACGAAGCTCACCCGCCAGTAGTCGGACATGCGCTCGGGCGTGGTGTGCAGCACCTCCTCCACCAGTGCGCGGGGGATGGACGCCTCGGCCGTCACGCTGCGGCCGCGCCCCTGGATGAAGGAAAGCGCCGTGGCCTTCTTGTCGCCCGACATGTTGCTTTCCAGGAACCAGTAGCGCGGCTGAACCGGCGTGCGCGCCAGGATTTCCTCGCACAGCGCGGCGGTGCAGAACGTCACCATGTTCTGGCCGGCGGCGTCGCCCGTGTGAAAAGCGAACACCAGGTAGACGTGGTTGCCCTCGATGTGGGTGCCCACGTCGGTGAGCCGTCCGTGGCGGGTGGTGCGCGACACGGCCGCCTGCAGCGCCTCGTACTCGCCCACCACCCACGCCGCGAAGTGCGCCGCCTGGCCCATGCGCTCGAAGACGAAGGCCGGCGCGCGCTGCACCTGCTCGGTGGTGGTCAGGCACACGGCGCCGCCCGCGGCGGTCAGCAGGTGCGCGCCGCGATCGTGGCTGGCCACCAGCGCGCCCTCGGAGGTCGCCAGGGGCACGTAGAAGTCGCCCCGCGCGTGCATGCCGTTCACCCGCAGCGGCCCCACCAGCCCCACCGGCACCTGCGCCATGCCGATGTAGTTCTCGATGCTCCCGCGCATGGCCGACGCGTCCCCGCGCGGCGCAGTTCCCGTCAGGTGCGGGATCTCCACGCCCAGCCCCGCCACGAACTCCACGCGCCGGGCGTGCGCGTCGGCGCTCCACTCGCGCAGGCCGGGCACGCGGGGCGGAACCGGGCGCTCTTCCTCGGACGTATCCGTCAGCAGGCCGACGACCTCGTCCACGGGGCGCCCGCGTACGAGCCGGTCGGTGACGTTGCGAGCGTGGTGCTGGGAAATGGGCATGCTTCGCGACAACCTGTAGATACAGCGTGTAAGGCCGGAATACGCTGCAAGTTACATCGGAACCGCGCGGAGGGGAAAGAGCGTGGCGGTTGAACCTCGCCGATGGCGCCTACTGTCGTGCTCGTGGTGATGAAAGCCGTCGGGCTATCTCCGTTGGAGGGCGGTCTCGAGGAACAACTCGACGGCCTCGATGCTGTTTCCGTGAGCTTCCTCGGCCGTGTCACCCTGGCTTGCGATGTCCAATTCCGGGCAGTGGCTGACGAACCCGTCGCCTTCCCGATCAATCGGATAGGTCAGCCGTCTGGACGTCATCCTCTCGCTCGCCGGAACGTCACACTTTTGCGTGAAGGCTCTCGACCGTGTCCACGCCATCGGCGCTCGGCACAAGATGCATGTCGCCGAAGATGTGCGGGGCCTCCTGGTGCATCGACCGCAGTACGTGCCCGGAAAGCCGGCGAATCTCCATGTCCGCGGAGCCGCTGCCGCGCATTTCCATGAAGTGCCGCCACGCGCGTGCGTTGCCGGTCACCACGATCTTCGTCTCGGCAGCATTGGGGAGCACCGAACGCGCCGCCTGCCGTGCGCGCTTCTTCCGCATGGTGGCGGGTCCGGAGTCGCCCACCTGCTCCGCAAGCTCTTCCAGCAGTTCGCGGTAGCCTTCGAGCGTCTGCTCACAAGCTGCCGACCAGATCTCGAATCCGCGAGATCCCTCATGGATCTCTGGCGGAAGGACGAAGGCGATGTCGGACTCGTCAACGTACCGCTGGCTGACCTGGCTGAATCCGAATCCGGCTCTGTGTCGGATCAACTCGTGGGTCAGCGAGCGGCTGACGCCCTCGATCAGCAGCGTCCACACCGCGTGCTCCAGCACGCTGCCGTGCTTCACCTGGAGGATGTTGGCCAGGTACGCCTCGTTGCTCGTTCGCCCGGGAATGCTCTTGTGCCCGCCCTCGAGGCCGGCGTTTTCTCCGAAGCTCAGGTAGCAGAGCCGTCCGGCGAACTCAGCCACCACCTCGCCCGGCACGTCGCTGTCGCTTTCCCAGTTGATGTGCTCGGGATACACGAACTCCTGCCGGGCGATGACGGTGACGCGGGGCTCGCGGATGATCTGCATCGGGGGCCTTCAGGATGGTCGGGCGGGTGGACGGGTCAGCGGCGTAAGCTAGGCCCTCCGCACGCGCGCGGGCAAGTCAGCCGGGCGCCGCGGTTGCCAGCGGCGGGGGACGGCTTAGGTTTGCGGGCATGCGCATCGCCTCGCTGCTTTCCAGCGCCACCGAAATCGTCTACGCCCTGGGCCTGCAGGAGCACCTGGTCGCCATCTCGCACGAGTGCGACTGGCCGCCCCAGGCGCTGCACCTGCCGCGGCTCAGCCGCTCGCGCTTCGATCCCGCGGGGCTCACCAGCGGCCAGATCGACGCCGAGGTGCGCCGCTGCATGCTGGAATACGGCAGCGTCTACGAGATCGACGTCGCCGCCCTGCGCGACGCCCGCCCCGACGTGATCCTCACCCAGGCCGTGTGCGAGGTATGCGCCGTCCCCACCGGCTCGGTGAACGACGCCGTCACCGCGCTTCCCTTCGCGCCGCGCGTGGTGTCGCTGGATGCGCACACGGTGGAGGGGATCTTCCACACTATGCAGCAGGTGGCGGATGCCGTGGGCCAGCCCGAACGCGGCGGCGAGGCGGTGGCGCGCCTGCGGGGACGGCTGCGGCGCGTCGAGGAAGCCGTCGCCGGCCGGCCGCGTCCGCGCGTGCTGGCGCTTGAGTGGCTGGACCCGCCCTTCGCGCCGGGGCACTGGATCCCGGAGATGGTGACGCTGGCCGGCGGCGACAACCTGCTGGGCGATGCCGGCTCGCGCTCGGTGCAGATCCCGTGGGAACAGGCTGAGGGGCTGGACCCCGATCGGCTCCTGCTGCTTCCCTGCGGCTACAACCTGGAGGCCTCGCGCGCCGACGCCGACCGCGCTCGCGACGTACTGGCGCGCATCGCACCGGGCGCAATCGGGGCGGGGAGGGCCGCCATCGGCCACAGCGCGTACTTCAGCCGCTCGGGTCCGCGGGTGGTGGAAGGCACGGAGGCGCTGGCCGCCTGGCTGCACCCCGACGCGGGCCTCGCCGCGGCCGCCGAGCCCGTGCTGGAGCCCTGGCCGTAAGGTTGTACACAGCTTGATCCGCGGAACAGGGCGCGCGGCTTGCACGCCCCGCGCGCAGTTCAACGGAGCGACGCACCACACACCGGCGAGGCCATGCGAATTCCCACCCGTGTTCACGGCATGCTCGACTACGCCCTCGGCGCGCTGCTGATGGGCCTGCCCTGGCTGCTGGGCTTCGCGGACGGCGGCCCCGAAACCTGGGCGCCCGTGGCCCTGGGCGCGGGCGTCGTCCTGTACAGCCTGCTCACCGACTACGAGCTGGGCGTCGTCCGCAAGCTGCCGATGCCCGCGCACCTGTGGATGGACGCGCTGGGCGCCGTTCTGCTGATGGTGTCGCCCTGGGTGCTGGGGTTCGACGAACGGGTGTGGATGCCGCACGTGGCGGTCGGCGCCTTCGAGCTGCTGACGGCCGCCCTCACCGACACCGTCCCCGGATATGACCGCAGGCGCGCAGCTCGATAGCGAGAGCGTCCTCGGCCCCGAGTACGAGGACCCCTCGGCCGTCGAGCCCCGGGCGCGCATCAGCGCGTACGCCGAAACGGTTACCGGCGTGCACGCCATCGCCCTGACCGACGCCGTGGCGGCCATCAAGCGCGGCCGCCAAGGCAAGCTGCCGGAAGACCCGCCGCTGCTGTGGATCGACATCGCGGCCCCCGGAGGGACGGAAGGCGAGTTCCTGCGGCACCAGCTGGGCTTTCACCCGCTGGCCGTGGAAGACACCGTCCGCGGCCGCCAGCGTCCCAAGATCGACCGCTATCCCGGGTACTACTTCCTGGTGGTGTATTCGGCGCGCATCAACCGCGAGCGCGACCGGATGGCGCTCAATGAGCTGCACGCCTTCATCGGCGACAACTACGTCATCACGGTTCACGATCACAAGATCGAGGAGTTGAAGGAGGTGCTGGCCCGCTGGCGCGCGGTGCCGGCCCGCTATCGGAGCGCGGGAACGCTGGCGCACGCCGTTCTGGACATGGTGGTGGACGGATACTTTCCCGTGCTGGACCACTTTTCGGAGCGGGTGGGGCGGCTGGAGGAAGGAACGGACGGCAAGACCAGGCACGAGGCGCTGCAGCAGATGCTTTCCATGCGGCGCGAGCTGGTGCTGTTCCGTCGGATGGTGGGGCCGGAGCGCGAGCTGATCGGGTCGCTCCTGAAGCGCGACATCCCGTTCCTGGAGCCGGAGATGCTGCCGTACTTCCAGGACGTGCACGACCACGCCATCCGGGTGGCCGAGGAGATCGACACCCTGCGCGACCTGCTGACGGGGGCCATGGAGGGCCAGCTTTCGCTCGCTTCCAACCAGCTGAACGAAACGATGCGGGTGATGGCGGCCTGGTCCATCATCCTGATGGCGATGGCGTGGATCGCCGGCATCTACGGCATGAACTTCGAGCGGATGCCGGAGCTTCACTGGCCTTGGGGCTACGCCTGGGCGCTGGGGCTGATGTTCGCCGTGGGAGCGCTGCTGTTCGGATATTTCCGGAGGAAGCAGTGGGTGTGAGGAGGGGAAGTGCGTGAGTGCGTGAGTGCGTGAGTGCGGAAGTAACTGCGGTTCGGTGAGATGATTCAGCCCCGGCGTGCGATGCGCGCCGGGGCTTTTGGCGCCCATCCCCGCCGAGGTGCGCTCCCACCGGAGAACCGCGGTTTGCCATCCCGATGGAGCGGCCCCGGCGAACCTGCATCCACACCGCCGACCACAGCGACTGAGGGATCCGCCACACAGTACTCCGACCGCCTCCACGCCTGCTCACCACGGGTTCCAGCTTTTCCGGCGTTCGACGCCGAGGAACGGGGCAACAGGTCCTGTGTTTCCGTGAGGATGAAGCGCCACCGGAGTGTGTGGCGGATCCCTCAGTCGCTGCCGTCGATGGTGCGCGGGCGGACCGGGCGTGGCCGCTCCATCGGGATGACATCGTGTGGCTTCGGCAGCTGCGGTCCGCATGCAGGTGAAGCCCCGGGCGGGACGCGACAGCGGCCCGAGCCGGGGCTTTCCGCTTTTCCAGCGGCGGGTTCACCCGCCCCGGCGCGCCGGGACTTTCGTTACGCCACGGGTTCACCCCGCACCTCGGAAAAGCTCAGCCCCGGCGCGCGATGCGCGCCGGGGCTTTTCGGTGGAGCTGGGGGCGATCCTGCCGGGCTGAGGTCGCTTAGCGCGACCGCAGCATGATGGCGCCCGAGCCGTGGTCCACTCCGAACTGCTGGGTAGCCGCAGTCCCGTCCAGGTACTGGATCTCGCGGATTTCGCTGGTCTGGATCTGCCGCAGCGCAGCGACCGTGCCCACCTTGGCCCCGTCACGATACACCCACACCAGCTCGGGCCTGCTGAACGACGAAGCGCCGCGCGTGCGCAGCCACGCCCCGCGCCCGCGCTGGAGGAACGTGTACAGGTCCACCGGGGTGCCCGCGGAAAGTTCTTCGAGCGTCACACGGTTCCGGTCGCGACGGGGCGCGCGCGGCGCACGGTCGGCCGCGGCCGCCTCGCCCGCTGACGCGGTTGGGGCAGGTGCCGCGGCGGGGGCCGCCTCCTGCGCCGAAACGGCGCCGGCGGTGCTGATCGAAAGGACGGCGGCCAGGGCCACGCTGCGCAAGCGAAGATGAGTCATGGAGTTACCCGGGAGAGAAGGGTGAATGGGGTCGGAGCGGGGAGGGGGCCCGCGCGCCGGCACTCCACATAAGACGTATCCAACCTCGAAAAAGTTGCATCTCCGCGACAATTACTTGCGAACCGCGAGCGCGTCGTTTCGATCAAAACCACGCTATCCGCCTTCTTCCCAACGGGTTATGGCGCGGTGGGCGTGCCCTGGGCGGTATCGACGGTGCCGGGCATGCGGGCCGTATCCACCCCCTGGCCGCCAGCCGGGGGCGGATTGGTGCCCATGCCGGCGGTATCGACGGGCTGGCCCGTGCTCAATCCCGTGGACGTTCCCGTGGTGGTGCCCACCGCGCCCGCGGTGTCGGCGCTGCCCTGCACGTCGGTCTTGCTGCCCTCGTCGCCGCCGCCGCCGCACGCGGCCAGCAGCAGGGCGGCCAGGGGTACCACGATCGTGCTGTGCTTCATCGCTGTTTCTCCAGGGTCGGGTTCTGTTCACTTCGCGTGGGTCGAGGCCGCCGCCCTGCATCAACCGGACGCGGGGGTGCGGGCGCAAAAAGCGGCGGACCGGCCGCCGGAGGGAGCGTGTCCCGTCCGGCAGCCGGCCCGCCGTGCATGCGCAAGCTTGCCGGATCAGGGCGTGGTGGTGCCGCCCGTGGTTCCGCCCGTCGTGCCCGTCGTCCCGCCGGTGGTGCCGGTCGTGCCGCCCGCGGGCGCGGCGCCCACGCCCAGGCCGGTGGTGTCGCCCGGCATGGCCGTGCCGGTGCCGGAGGTGGCGCCCGTGCCCATGCCCGGATCGGTGGTGCCGGTGGTGGTGGTGCCGGTGCCCGCGCCCATGTCGGTGGTGGTGGTCGCGGCGCCGTCGGTGGCGCCCGTCTCGCCGGCCCCACCCTCTTCACCGCCGCCGCCGCAGGCAGCCATCAGCGCAATCGCCGGAACCATGATGAGCAGCTTCTTCATCCGTACTCTCCCTTGCTGGATCGTTCCCGGCGCCCGGACGGCGCCGTCCGCGTGCCACCCGCGGCACGCGGCGCCTGGGAGGGTGCACCCTGGATACCGGGAATGTCGCAGATGCGGCGTGATCGGTGCTGGTGTGTTCGCGCGCGTGGGAACCGAACGTGCGTCCGATGGTACAAGGGAGTCTGACCGGGAGCTGGGTGGCTCCCGCCTGGGGTTACGCCCGCGGTTCATGCGCCGCTGACGTCCGCCGCGGGCGTTGCCGTTTCATCAGTGTACGAAGAGAGCGCGCTTGGCCAAGGAAGAGGGAATCGTCGTAGAGGGGCAGGTGACCGAAGTGCTTCCGGACCGCAAGTACCGGGTCGTGCTGGAGAACGGGCACATCGTTCTGGCCTACGGGGCGGGGAAGATGACCAAGTTCAAGATCCGCGTGATGGTGGGCGACCGCGTCACGGTTTCGCTGTCCCCGTACGACCTGACCCGGGGCCGGATCACGTACCGCCACAAGTGAGCCCGCGGGCCACACGCCCGCACCATCGCACGAACACGGAGGAAGTGGAATGGCGATCGGCAACAGCATTCGGCGCATTCGCGAAGAGGATCTCTTCGTGAACCATGAAGCGCGGCCGGACTGGATTTCGGCGACGGACCGTACGCCCGCGGTGGGCGAACACGTATTCTGCACGGCGGGCCAGGGCGTGGTCACCGCGCTGCTGGGCAAGACGGGCGACGGCAGCCGCCTGCTGCAGATTCAGCTCGACGACCCCACCACCAAGCCGTTCTTCGCGGCCGCCTCGAACGTGCTGGTAGCGCCGCGGTAAGCGCCGCTCCACTTTTCAGGGCCCACGCGGAAGCCCGGACGACTCGGCCAGAGTCCTCCGGGCTTCGTGCATTTCCCCCCGAACCCCATCGGATCGGATTCGGAGGACGAAAAAAAGGCCGCCCCGTTGCCGGGGCGGCCCTTTCTGTCAGTACCGCTGAGCGTTAGCCCACGCGGGTGACGTTCTCGGCAGCGGGGCCCTTCTGGCCCTGCACCACGTCGAACTCCACGCGCTCACCCTCGGCGAGCGTGCGGAACCCCTGGCCCTGAATGGCCGAGTGGTGGACGAAGCAATCCTTCGCGCCATCTTCGGGGGTGATGAAGCCGAAGCCCTTGCTGTCGTTGAACCACTTGACGGTCCCAGTCGTACGCATCCCGTAACTCCGTGTTTGTTGACCGACTCTCGAGGTTGCGGGACTTCCGAACCTGATCGCCTGTGCTGCGCGCGGGTGTCATGGCCGCCGCGCCGACCCACGACAGAGAGCTCCAGGAAAAGAAATAGACCCGGGAAGCGAGCGCGCCCCAGGTCTTCTCAGTCCTCTGGCCTCTCTGTCGCAGGACCAAATGTAGCACGTGCCGCCCCGCCTGTCAACTGCCTTGCACGGCTGTTACGCGAATGCGCATCACGGGGCCGGGTCCTTGCACCAGCGGCCCGGCGATTCCCCCTCGCCGCGTGAGGCGCGGGCGCACGCCACTCAGCTCGCAAACGGTTCCAATGCAGGCGTTTACGGCCGCTCCGCATCACGACGTCCTCGTTCTGCTCATCCAGATCGCCCTGCTGCTGGCGTGTGCCCGGCTGCTGGGCGAGGTGGCCCAGCGGTTCGGGCAGCCTACGGTGGTGGGCGAGATCCTGGCGGGCATCGTCCTGGGCCCGTCGCTGCTCAGCGGCTTCTTTCCCGCCGTGGGGCACTGGATCGTGCCGCAGACGCCGGAAAGCGGCCACCTGCTGGAGGTGGTGAGCCTGTTCGGCGCCATGTTCCTGCTGCTGCTCACCGGGCTGGAAACGGACCTGCGGCTGATCCGGCGCCACTCCAGGACGGCGCTGGCGGCGTCGGCGGGGGGCATCGTCGTGCCGTTCGCCACCGGGTTCATGCTGGGGCAGTACCTGCCCGGCGCGCTGCTGGCCAACAACGGCGAGCGCCTGGTGTTCGCGCTCTTCCTGGCCACGGCCATGAGCATCTCGGCCATCCCCGTGATCGCCAAGGTGCTGCTGGACCTGAACCTGATGCGCCGCGACATCGGCCAGACCATCATCGCCGCCGGCATGGCCGACGACGCGGTGGGGTGGATGCTGCTGTCCGTGGTGGTGGGGCTGGCGCGCAGCGGCGAGCTGGAGGCGGGCGCGGTGGCCTGGTCGGTCGGCAAGGTGGTGCTGTTCATGGTCGTGAGCTTCACCGCGGCCAGGTGGCTGGTGGCGCGCACCATCGCGGTGGTGCAGGACCGCATGGGAAGCCACTTCCGCATGCTGTCGGCCGTGGTGGTGCTCACCTTCGCGTGGGGCTCGGTGGCGCAGGCGCTGGGGCTCGAGGCCATGCTGGGCGCCTTCGTGATGGGCATCCTGCTGGGGCAGCTGCCGCGCCTTCCGCACCGCATCCCCGAGCACGTCGAGCAGATGGCCATCGGCATCTTCGCCCCCATCTTCTTCGCGGTGGCGGGGCTGAAGGTGAACGCGCGCAGCCTGCTGGAGCCGCGGCTGATCATGATCACGCTGCTGGTGATCCTGGTGGCCAGCTTCGGCAAGGTGGTGGGCGGCTACTTCGCCACCCGCTTCTTTGCCCGCTGCGACCACTGGACGGCGCTCAGCTTCGGCGTGGGGCTGAACGCCCGGGGCGCCATGGAGATCATCATCGCCAGCATCGGCCTGAGCCTGGGCATCCTTTCGCAGGAGATGTTTTCCATCATCGTGGTGATGGCCATCACCACCTCGGTCATGGCGCCCCCGCTGCTGCGGTGGACGCTTTCGCACATCCGCCCCGGCGAAAACGAGATGCGGCGCCTTCAGCGCGAGGAGGCGGCGGAAACCAGCCTGCTGGGCGCGGTGCGGCGGGTGCTGCTTCCCGTGCGCTGCGTGGTGAACGAGCGCCGGTCGATCATGACGCTGGAGGCGCAGCTCGTTACGCAGATGCACTCGCACGAGCCGCTGGCGCTCACGCTGCTCACCGTTCCCGACGGGTGCACGCGCGACGAGGCGGCGGCGTACCTGGACCGGATCGCGGAGCTGTTTCCCGGGATCGAGACCACGCGCAAGATCGTGGAGGGCCGGGTGGGCGACGTGATCCTGGACGAGGCGCAGAAGGACTACGACCTGCTGCTGCTGGGCGCTTCGCACGTGGACCCGAGCTCGCGCGAGCTGTTCAACCCGCTGGTGGACTACGTGATGCGCGTTTCGCCCTGTCCCACCCTGGTGGTGAAGGGGCGGCTGAGCGACTACCACTGGCCGCCCCGGCGCGTGCTGATCCCCACCAACGGCTCCGTCGCGTCGCGCAACGCCGCGGACGTGGGCTTTACGCTGTCGGATTCGTCGGCCGAGGCGGTGGTGCTTCACGTGGTGCGCGAGCCCGAGGGCTCGCGGGCACACAACCGCGAAACGATGCTGGAGGTGGAGATGCCGGCGGCGCGCGCCATCGTGGACGAGCTGGTGAAGCGCGGCGAGGTGCAGGAGGTGCGCACCACGGGCGAGGTGCTGTGCTCGCGCGAGTCGGACCAGACGATCCTGCGCTATGCCGAGGAAGAGGGCGTGGACCTGATCGTCCTGGGCACGGACCTGCGCCCCGGCTCCGACCGCCTGTTCCTTGGGCCCCGCGTGGAGCGCATCCTGATGAACGCGCACTGCCCCGTGGCGATCGTGAACGCTCCCCAGTAAGAGACCGTTTCACGCAGAGGCCGCAGAGGAAACGGAGAGGACGCAGAGAACGGAACGTGCTTCCTCTGCGGTGCGCCGTGCAAAGGCGGCGCGTTCTAGCGGGTGAAAGTCCCGCCGGAGGAGTTGACGGTACACCTCCGTAGCTACGGGCGGGTGGCGACCGGCGACGGGCGTTACCGAGCCGTCCGGACAACGGTCCTCCGT
>NZ_DASWMD010000058.1:0-111626 GCF_036399935.1 Longimicrobium sp. | reverse complement strand
CCGCCTCGCCGCGCGCTGCGACTACCCGCTCCACCTCGGCCTCACCGAGGCGGGGCTCGGCACCAAGGGCATCGTTGCGAGCACGGCCGGCCTCTCGATCCTGCTGGCCGAGGGGATCGGCGACACGATCCGGGTATCGCTCACGCCCAAGCCCAACGGCGACCGCACCGAGGAGGTGCAGGTCGCGCAGCAGATCCTGCAGTCGCTGGGGCTGCGCAGCTTCGCGCCGCAGGTGACCGCGTGCCCCGGGTGCGGGCGCACGACGTCCACCTTCTTCCAGCACATGGCCGAGGACATCCAGACGTACCTGCGCGAGCAGATGCCCGTCTGGAAGGAGACGCACCCGGGCGTGGTGGAGATGAAGGTGGCGGTGATGGGCTGCGTGGTGAACGGCCCGGGCGAGAGCAAGCACGCCAACCTGGGCATCTCGCTCCCCGGCACCTTCGAAGAGCCCAAGGCGCCCGTGTACGTGGACGGCGAGCACTTCATCACGCTCAAGGGCGACCACATCGCCGACGAGTTCAAGCGCATCCTGGACGACTACGTGACGTCGCACTATCCGGCGGGCGAGCGCGAAGCCGTCGGAGTCTGACGGGCAAAAGAAGGTTTCACAACGGAGGGCACGGAGGGCGCGAGGAACTTCCTCGTTGCCCTCCGTTTTCGTTCGCAAATCCATTCAGCTTCCGCCACAGGCGCGACACCCGAAACCTTAGGCGGCGCATTCGTATCGCAAAAACGTGAAGAAGCTTGCGGGTTTTCTGGCCGTGTCCCTACACTCCGAGCAACCTGAACGGAGAGGACCAATGTCGACTGCAGCCCTGAACCGCTACACGCCCGAGGAGTACCTGGCCATCGATCGCCTGGCCGAGTTCAAAAGCGAGTACATCGACGGCGAGATCGTCGCGATGACGGGCGGCTCGCGCCCTCATAACATCATCGTGTGGAATCTTTCCCGCTTCCTTGGCAACTGCTTCGAAGGACGGCCCTGCGAGTCGTACTCCAACGACATGCGGGTAAAGATCAAGCCGTCCACGCGCTACGTGTACCCCGACCTGGTGGCGGTCTGCGGCGAGCCGAGCTTCGAGGACGCGGAGGTCGACATCCTCCTGAACCCGTCCCTGGTGGTCGAGGTGCTTTCGCGCAGCACTCAATCCTACGACCGCGGGGACAAGTCCTCTCACTACCGCAAGATCGACACGCTGGTCGAGTACCTGTTGATCGCCCAGGACCGCGTGTCTATCGAGCAGTACCGGCGGCAGGGAGACGTGTGGACCCTGACGGAGATCACGGATCCCGGTGCCACGCTCGTCCTGGAGTCGGTCGGGTGCCAGATCCCGGTGCGAGAGATCTATGCGCGACTGGACGTTGCCGGCCAGGACGCCGTACGGGTGGAGTAGGCGCGCCGCGGCGATTGTGATTCACGCCGTTGCTTCGCCTGGTGCTTCCGCCGACGTGGGGAAAGCCTGCTCCACCGTGAACTCGTTCTCGGGCGTGAGGGTGACGAGGTAGATCTCGTCGAAGCCCTCTTCGGGGCGGGGCTCCTCGAGCTTCTTGTAGGTGCCCAGGATGCCGGGGATGGGGATCCTGGCCCTGCCCTCGCGCTTGGCGTTGCGCGCGATGGCGGCTCGGGTCTCGGTGCGGAAGAAGTAGCAGACCACGCGGAAGCGCGCCGCACGGGCGGGGAGGATGTAGCGCGCTCTCTCTTCGGCCAGCGGATTGGTGTTGTCGATGACGAACGGCTGCTGCGCGCGGATGCAGGCGTCCATCAGCAGCGATTCGCGGTTCTTCGTCCGCAGCAGGTCGCGGCTGATGCGGACGTGCGTATCGAAGAAGCGCTGCTTGTAGAACGTCGACTTCCCCGACGCCTGGATCCCCACCAGGATCACGGCCTCCATGCTACTCGGCCGCCGGGAGGTCGCCGGGCGCGGTTTCCTGCATCCACACGGACTTGATGTTCACGAACTCGTGGATGCCGAACTCGGCCAGCTCGCGCCCGTAGCCCGACTGTTTGACCCCGCCGAACGGCAGCCGCGGATCGGATGCGACCATCGCGTTCACGTACGTCATCCCCGCCTCGATCTCGGCGATGAAGCGGGCGCGCTCGCCGTCGTCCCGCGTCCACACGCTGCTCCCCAGGCCGAAGGGCGAGTCGTTGGACATCGCGATCGCCGCGTCCACGTCCGGCACGCGGAAGAGCAGCGCCACGGGGCCGAACACCTCCTCGTGGTACGCCGGCGCCTCGCGTGGGATGTCGGTCAGGATGGTTGGCGGATAGAAGAAGCCGGGGCCATCCATCGGCTGCCCGCCGGTGAGCACGCGCGCACCTGCAGCGACGGCGGCGCGCACCTGGCCGGCCACCTCGTCGCGGATGGATTGCGTCGCGAGCGGGCCCACGTCCGTGCCCGCGTCCATGGGATCGCCCACCTTCAGCGCCTCCATCGCGTGGACGAAGCGGCGCTCGAACTCGTCCGCGACTGCCTCGTGGACGATGAAGCGCTTGGCGGCGATGCACGACTGGCCGTTGTTGATGCAGCGCGCCTTGGCCGCCGTCTTCGCCGCCGCGTCGAGGTCGGCGCTGGGCATGACCACGAAGGCGTCGCTGCCGCCCAGCTCCAGCACGGTCTTCTTCAGGTTGCGTCCCGCGCGCTCGGCGACGCTGCTCCCCGCCGGGGTGCTGCCGGTGAGCGTGGCCGCGGCGACGCGGGGATCGTCCAGCAGGCCGCCGACCGCGTCGGAGCCGACGAGGAGCGTGGTGAACACGCCCTCGTCGAAGCCCGCGCGCCGGAACACCTCCTCGATGGCGAGCGCGCACTGGGGCACGTTGGAGGCGTGCTTCAGCAGGCCCACGTTGCCGGCCATCAGCCCCGGCGCGGCGAAGCGGAAGACCTGCCAGAACGGGAAGTTCCACGGCATGATCGCGAGCACGGCGCCCAGCGGCAGGAAGTGGATCTCGGCGCGCGCTTCGCCGACGTCCACGGGGCGGCGCGCCAGCATCTCTGCGGCGTGCTCCGCGTAGTGGCGGCACACCCAGGCGCACTTCTCCACCTCCGCGACGGCGGCAGCGAGGGGCTTCCCCATCTCCGTGGTCATCAGCCGGGCAAAGCGGTCCTTCTCGCCTTCCAGCACCTCGGCCGCGCGCGCCATCCGCTCCGCGCGCTCGCTCATTGACGTGCGCCGGTGCGTGCGGAAGGCCTGCTCGGCGCGCGCCAGCTTCCGTTCGATCTCCTCCCGCGTCAGCGCGTCGAAGGTCTTCAGCGTTTCGCCCGTTGCCGGGTTGATGCTCGCGATCGCCATTTCCCAGCCTCCGTTCGATCTACAACTCCGCGAGTTTCACGCAGAGGACGCAGAGAAGACAGAGAGGACGCAGAGAACCGCGCTGGCTCTCTGCGTCCTCTCCGTTCCCTCTGCGGCCTCTGCGTGAAACGTTCTTTTAGTCGCCGGCCACCGCGGCCCCGGCCACTTCGCGCAGCTGGTGCACGGCCAGGGCATACGCGGAAAGCGGGCAGTTGCCCACGCGCAGCTCGGCAAGCAGGTCGCGGTAGGCGCGCACGCCCCGCGGATTCGCGGCCTCCAACTGGCCAAGCGCCGCCGCGGGAGCCGCCTCGCCCGCGCGCGCCAGCAAGCCCGTCACGAGCGCGCGCTGCGCCCGCTGCACGTCGTCGCCCAGGGCCTGGGCGAAGCGGCGCTCCCACGGGTCGCGCCCGGCCGCCTGCTGCACCGCATGGCGCAGGCGCGCCGTGGCGAAGTGCTCCGACACCGCGTAGAAGGCCTTGGCCGCCCGCAGCTCGTCGGTCTGCCCGCGCCGCGACACCTCCACGATCTCCAGCAGCTGCGGCAGGAAGCGCAGGGTGATCAGCCGCTCCGCCAGGCCGCGCTCCACCCCCAGGTCCTGCATGGCGCCCAGCTGCGTGAGGAAGAGCGCCCGGTCCTCGCCGCTGACCACCTTGGCGAAATTCCCCCGCAGCGCGCTCAACGCGCTCCGCGCATCCTCGATCAGCGCGTCGGTCGCGGCGCCCGGCGCCACGTTGGCCAGGATCCAGTGGGTGGTCGTTTCCAGCACCAGCCCCAGCCCCAGCAGCCAGCCGTACACCACCTCCACGTCGTAGCGCCCCTCGGCGCCGGCCAGGTCCGCCCGCACCTCGGGGGTGCCGCTGATGCGGCTGGCGACCAGCCACGCCCGCACCACCTCGGGAATGGAGTGCCCCGTGTCGCGCGAGGTGCGGTGAAGGAACGACGAGCCCATCAGGTCCACCAGGTCGTTCACCATCTGCGTGGTGACGATCTCGCGACGCAGCCGGTGCGTGCGCAGGCGGTCCAGCCCCGCCGTCTCCACCGCCAGCGGGGGGAAGTAGTTCACCAGGTACGACTCCGTGGCCGGGTCGTCGGGCACGGTGCTGTCCAGCAGCTGCATCTTGGCCGCCATCTTGGCGTGCGCCAGCAGCACCGACAGCGTGGGCCGCGTCAGCCCGATCTTTTCCGCCCGGCGCTCGGCGATCTCGTCGGGGGTGGGAATGCCCTCGGCCTCGCGGTTCAGCAGCCGCTCGCGCTCCTGCGCCGCGATCAGCGCGGCGAAGTCGTCCAGCGCCTCCTTCGACCGGCGCTGGTCCAGCGACACCGCCAGCGACTGGCTGACGTTGTCGCGCAGCACCAGCTCCGACACCTGGTCCGTCATCGCCCGCAGCGTCTCGTTGCGCTGCTCCTCGGAAAGCGACCCGTCCGCCACCAGCCCGTTGAGCAGGATCTTGAGGTTCACCTCGTGGTCGCTCATGTCCACGCCCGCCGAGTTGTCGAGCGCGTCGGTGTTCAGCCGCCCGCCCCGCAGGTTGAAGGTGATGCGCGCCCGCTGGGTGAGCCCCAGGTTGCCCCCCTCGCCGATCACCTTGCAGCGGAGCACGTCGGCGTCCACGCGCACCGGGTCGTTCGTGGGGTCGCCCACCTCGGCGTGGGTTTCCTCGCGGTCCTTCACGTAGGTGCCGATGCCGCCGTTCCACAGCAGCTCCACCGGCGCCGTGAGCACCGCGCGGATCAGCGCCTCGCCGTCCAGCGTCGCCACCTCGTCGCTTAAGCCCAGGGCGGCGCGGGCCTCCGGCGTAAGCTCCACCTCCTTGCTGCCGCGCGGCACGATCAGCGCGCCCGGTGAAAGCTTGGCGCGGTCGTAGTCCTCCCACGACGAGCGGGGCAGGTCGAAGATGCGCTGCCGCTCCTCGAAGCTCACGGCCGGGTCGGGCGTGGGATCGATGAAGATGTGCCGGTGGTCGAAGGCGGCCAGCAGGCGGATCTGCCTGGAGAGCAGCATGCCGTTGCCGAACACGTCGCCGCTCATGTCGCCCACGCCCGCCACGGTGAAGGGCTCCTTCTGGATGTCCTTGCCCATCTCGCGGAAGTGCCGCTTGACGCACTCCCATCCGCCGCGCGCGGTGATCCCCTCCTTCTTGTGGTCGTACCCGTTGCTCCCGCCCGAGGCGAAGGCGTCGCCCATCCAGAAGCCGTACTCGGCCGAGACGGCGTTGGCCACGTCCGACAGGTGCGCCGTTCCCTTGTCGGCCGCGACGACCAGGTACGGGTCGTCGCCGTCGTGCCGCACCACGCCCTGCGGCGGCACCACGGTGCCCCCCACCAGGTTGTCGGTGATGTCCAGCAGCCCGCGCATCAGGGTGCGGTACTGCTCCTTTGCCTCTTCGCCCATGGCGTCGCGGTCGGCCAGGCGCCGCCGGGTGATGAAGCCGCCCTTGGAGCCGCTGGGAACGATCACCGCGTTCTTGATCACCTGCGTGGTGACCAGCCCCAGGATCTCGGTGCGGAAGTCGTCTGGCCGGTCGCTCCAGCGGATGCCGCCGCGGGCCACGGGCGCGCCGCGCAGGTGCACGCCCTCCATGCGCGACGAATGGACGAACACCTCGTACAGCAGCCGCGTCTTCTTCAGCTCGTCCACGTCGGCCGAGCGCACCTTGAACGAGACGTAGGGCACGCCTCCGCTGCGGGCCGTGGGGTCGGCGCCGCCCCCGCGGAAGTAGTTGGTGCGCACGGTGCCGCCGATCAGCGCCAGCAGCCGGCGCAGGGCGCGGTCGTCGGCCAGCGAGCTCACCTTTTCCATCTCGGCCGCCAGGCTGGCCCGCGCCGGCGCCTCGTCGCCCCCCTGGCCCGCGAAGCGCGCGTGGAACAGCTGCACCAGTCCGCGCGTCACCGCGGGGTGGGCCGCCAGGGCGCGCGCCACGGCGATGCGCGAGGGGATGGCCCCCACCTGGAAGGCGTACTCGGCGTACGCGCGCAGCAGGTCGGCCTCGCGCCAGCGCAGGCCGGCCGCCAGCACCAGCCCGTTGAAGGGGTCTTCCACCGCGTCGCCCGCGCGCACGGCCAGCAGCGACTCGGCCAGCAGGGGGGTGACGTCGTCGGGGATGGGCACGCCCTCGCGCGTCTGCACGGCGAAGGAGTAGATCATCCGGTCCGGGGCGCCGGCCGCGCGCACCTGGAGGGTGTCCACCTCCAGCACCCGCAGCCGCGCATCTTCCAGGATGGGCATGAAGTCGGATAGCACCAGCCGCTCGCCGGAAAGGTACAGCTTGAGGATCGACGAGCCCTGCGGCGCCGGCTCGCCGGGCAGGGGCTGGCGAAGCTGCAGCGCCACCGCTTCGCCGCGCCGGCGCAGCGCCTCCAGGTGAAGCACGTCGTGAAGCGCCGTCTGCGGGATGTTGGCCGCGCGGTACTCGGGGCTGAACGCCGCCCCGTAGGTGGCCGCCAGCGCCTCGACCTCGGCGTCTTCCACCCCGGCGCCCCGCAGGGCGTCCGACAGCAGCTCCTGCCACGACCGCAGCAGCCCGGCCACCTCGCGCTCCACCTCGCGCGGGTCGGGGAGCGCGGCGCCGGGGGCGGTGGTCAGGTAGTAGTGGATGCGGGCCTGGTCGCCCGCCGCCATGCGCAGGTAGTGGTTCACCACCTGCCCGCCCAGCCGGTCGGCCAGCAGCTGCCCGATGGCGCGCCGCACCTCGGCGCTGAAGCGGCCGCCGGGCAGGATCACCAGCACCGCCGCCTCGTCGCGCACCGGGTTGGCGCGCACCACCACGCGCACGCCCTCGGTGAACAGGGCGGCCAGCGAGGCCTGTACCTGCGCGCGAAGCTCCTCTTCCGTCGCCTCGAACAGCTCGTCCTTGGGGAGCGCGTCGACGATGGAAACGATCTCCTTGTAGTCGTGCCCGCCCGGGCGCGAGCCCGAGGCGGCCAGCAGCCGGTCGAGCTTGCCGCGCAGCAGCGGCACCTCGGCCACGGTGCTGCCGTACGCCTGCGAGGTGAACAGGCCCAGGAAGCGCCGCTCGCCCCGCACGTGCCCCGCGTCGTCGAGCACCTTCACCCCCACGTAGTCCATCCGCGCGCGGCGGTGCACCGTGGACTCGGCGTTGCTCTTGGCCACCATCAGCGTGGGCCCGCCCAGCAGCCGCTCGCGCAGCCCCGCGGGCATGTCGCTCACCCGCACCGGGGCGGCGTACGACGACGACGAGGGGTCGCGCAGGATGCCCAAGCCCGACCCGTCGCGCACCGCCACGGAGGCCGCGTCGCCCTCGCCCTCGATGGCGTACTCGCGGAAGCCCAGGAACACGAAGTTGCCCAGCCCCAGCCAGCGGAGGAACGCGGCCTCCTCGGCGAACTCCTCGGCCCGGTCCGGAAAGCGGGCCGCGTACTCCTCCACCACCCGGGCCTCGTGCTCCAGCACCCGCGTCATCGCCGGGAAGTCGCTGGTGGCATCGACCACGTCGGCCAGGCGCTGGCGGATGCCCTCGGCCACGCCGGTGCGCTGCGCGGGGTCCGTCACCCGCGCCACCTCGCAGTGGGTCAGCGCCTCCAGCGACGCGCCCTCGCCCGCCTCGTCGCCCACGGCCACGATCTCGCCCGCGGGGCCGCGGCGCACGGGAATCACGGGATACACGTACTGGTGGATGTGAAGCCCCTCGGCGGCCAGGTACTCGCGCACCGTGTCGACGATGAAGGGGCGGTCGCCCACCTCGGCCCGGATGACGGTGACGGGCGCGCTCCACCCCTCGTCCTCGGGGTCCACCACCTGCACGTTCACCTGGTCCGGGCGGGCGCCGCGCAGGAACTCCCACGCGCCCAGCGTGAGCGCCGCCAGCTGGGCGGTGCCGCGCTCTTCCAGCAGCTGGCGCGGCACCTTGGCGAAGAACAGGCGGGCGAAGCGGCACAGCTGCTCGCCGTCGGGGCGGCGCAGGGCCGACAGGTGTTCGCAAAGCTCGTCCACCGTCACCGCGCGGGCGGACGTCGAGGTCTGTTCGCTCATGTACGACAGCAGGCTCGTGCAGGTGTGTTTCCGGGTGTTGGGCCGACGGAGGCCAATGTAACCGGCGCGCCTCCGTTTGGCACGCACGCGCCCCTCAAACCCTTGTGTAGCACCGCCGGAGGGGCGCGCCGCCGGCCTCCGCGGCTGGTATGCTTTCTGCTCTTTGCGCCTGTACGCGCCGTACGGAGGCGCGGTTGGCAAGCGGAAATGGAAGGCGGAACATGTTGGCCATGACCACCGACGTCCAGCGCACGCCCGAGCTCCAGCGCGCCTCACCGGAGCCGCGCGCGTACACGCGCCGCATCGACTGCTGCGAGGGCCGCGCCCGCCCCGCGGCGGGCGCCCCGGAGCGCGGCGGCGCTCCCCTGCAGGCCGGGGCGTGGGAGCACACGCGGCGCAGCCACACCTGACGGCGGGGGCCGTCCGGCCCCCGTTCCCCGAGACCAACATCACCGGAACAATGTCCCAGGCCCAGATGGAGGCCCCGGCGCCCCCGCGCGAGTTCGACCCGGAAGAGCTGCGGGTCAGCCGCCTGCGCGCCGTGCGCGGCCCCAACTTCTGGCGGCTGGCGCCCGTCATTGCGTGCGACCTGCGGCTGGGCGCGCTCGAGGACGTGCCCACCACCGCCATCCCCGGCTTCAACGAGCAGCTGCTGGAGCTGATGCCCACGCTGTACGAGCACCCGTGCTCGCGCGGCACCGAGGGCGGCTTCATCGAGCGGCTGCGCGAGGGCACGCACCTGCCCCACGTGCTGGAGCACGTCGCCCTGGAGCTGCAGACCCTGGCGGGCACCGACGTGTCGTTCGGGCGGGTGGTGGAAAGCGGCGATCCCGGCGTCTGGTGGCTGATCGTGGCGTACGAGGAGGAAGACGTGGGGCTCGAGGCCGTGCGCCAGGCCGTGCGCCTGGTCAAGGCCTGCATGAAGGGCGAGCCGTACGACATCAAGTTCGCCGTCGAAGACCTTCACGACCTGCTGGAAAGCGTGCGGCTGGGGCCGTCGACCGCCGCCATCGTCGAAGAGGCGCGGCGGCGGGGAATCCCCGTTCGTCGGCTGAACTCGCATTCCCTGGTGCAGCTGGGGCTGGGGGTGAACCTGCGTCGGGTGCAGGCCGCCATGAGCGACTACACCAGTGCCATCGGGGTGGAGATCGCCCAGGACAAGGACGACACGCGCCGGGTGCTGGGCGCCATCGGCCTGCCGGTGCCGGAGGGGAGCGTGGCCACCACCCTGGAGCGGGCGGTGGAGGTGGCGCACGAGATCGGCTGGCCGGTGCTGCTGAAGCCGCTGGACGCCAGCCACGGCCGGGGCATCTCCGGGCGCATCGACAACGACGAGGGGGTGCGGGCCGCGTTCGAGGTGGCCGCGAAGTTCTCGCGCAAGGTGGTGATCGAGCAGTACGTCACCGGCAGCGACTACCGGGTGCTGGTGGTGGACGGCAAGGTGGCCGCCGTGGCCGAGCGCGTCCCCGCGCACGTGGTGGGCGACGGGCAGCACACCATCGCCGAGCTCATCGTCATCGCCAACCAGGACCCGCGCCGGGGCCGGGGGCACTCGCGCACGCTGACGCAGCTGCCCGACGACGCGGCGACGGACGCATACCTGGCCTCGTCGGGCCGCAGCCAGCAGGACGTGCCGCCCGCGGGCGAGCGGGTGTACCTGCGCGCCACCGCCAACCTGTCGACCGGCGGCACCTCCATCGACCGCACGGACGAGGTGCACCCCGACAACGTGACCGCCTGCGAGATGGCGGCGGGGATCGTGGGGCTCGACATCGCGGGCATCGACGTGCTTTCGCCCGACATCACGGTGCCCTTCCGCGAGAACCGCGCGGTGATCATCGAGGTGAACGCCGCGCCGGGGCTGCGGATGCACTCGCACCCCTCGGAGGGCAAGCCGCGCAACGTGGGCGCGCCCATCATCGACATGCTGTACCCGCCGGGGTCGCCCTACACCATTCCCGTCGTGGCCATCACCGGGACCAACGGAAAGACGACGACCACGCGGCTGACGGCGCACCTGTTCCGGCAGACGGGGAAGACGGTGGGGTTCACGACCACGGACGGCGTGTACCTGCAGAACCGGCTGGTGATGGAGGGCGACATGACGGGCCCCTTCAGCGCCAACATCATCCTCTCGAACCCCACGGTGGAGGTGGCCGTGCTGGAAACGGCGCGGGGCGGGGTGATCCGGGCCGGGCTGGGGTTCGACGAGTGCGACGTCGGCGTGGTGCTGAACGTGGCGGCCGACCACCTGGGGCTGCGGGGCATCAACACCGTGGAGCAATTGGCGGAGGTGAAGTCCGTCGTCCCCGCGGTGGTGAAGCGCGAGGGGCACGCGGTGCTGAACGCCGACGACCCGCTGGTCTACCGGATGCGCGACCGCTCGGGGGGCGACATCGTGCTCTTCTCGACCATGCAGCCGGGCGAGAACCGGGTGTTCGACGACCACATCGAGCGGGGGGGCATCGGCGCGCGGGTGGAAGACGGCGAGTTCGTCATCCGGCGCGGGCGGCTGCGCATTCCCATCGCCACGCAGCGCGAGGTGCCGCTGATGATGGGGGGCGCCGCGCGGTTCCAGCAGCAGAACGTGCTGGCGGCCATCCTGGCGGCGTACGTGCAGGGCGTGCGCTACGACACCATCCGGGCGGGGCTCCTTTCGTTCTTCCCGTCGCCGTCCATGACGCCGGGGCGGCTGAACCTGCTGCGCCTGGGCGAGGTGCGGGTGCTGGTGGACTACGCGCACAACCCGGCGGCGGTGGAGGGGCTGGTAGAGACGGTGCAGGCGCTCCCCGCGCGCCGGCGGGTGGGCGTGGTGGGCGCGCCGGGCGACCGCCGCGACGAGGACATCCGCGGGCTGGGGCGGCTGTGCGCGACCCTGGACCACGCCTTCGTGAAGGAGGACACCGACCTGCGGGGCCGCGATCCGGGCGAGGCGGCGGGGCTGGTGGTGGAGGGGCTTCGTGAGGGCGGGATGAGCGAGGACGCCATCGAGATGGTGGGCGACGAGTTCCAGGCGGTGGACCGCGCCCTGGCCGCGGCGGATGCGGGCGACCTGGTGATGGTGCTTGCGGACAAGGTGGATGCCGTGCTGAAGCACGTGCAGAAGCAGGCGCCCGAGCCGCACTGAGGGGCCCCCTCCCCCTGGCCCCCTCCCCCGCAAACTGCGCGGGAGAGGGGGAGTTGTTGGTCGAGGTGCGGTTCGGGGGGTGCGGTGCGGGGGGTGCGGTGCGCGCCCCGGGCGCCCCCCATCCCCAGCCCTTCCCCCGCAAACTGCGCGGGGGAAGGGAGCCAGTGTGGTGCGCTTCCCAAGTCGCGGTGGCACAAGGACCTGTCATCCTGAGGCCCAGGCGCACCCCACCTGCCCCCAGCACCGACTACGCGGGCCGAAGGATCTCGCCGCGGACACGTACCAGCCCGGGCGCGGCAGCGGTCACCGTAGCCGAGGCCTCCGGCTGCCGTGGGGCCCTCACCCGGCCGCGCTGACACGCGTGCCACCCTCTCCCACAAACAGCGTGGGAGAGGGGGTACACTTCGGGGGGTAAGGTGCGTCCTCAACCCTGCTGGGGCGACTGAAGTCGCGGCAACGACGGCCCAAAGTCCGCCTGCGCGGACTGCACGCGCAGCCGAGCGCGCCGGGCCAGCCGGAGCGCGGTTCAGGTCTCCCCCTCCCCTGCGCAGCGGGGGACGGGGGCCGGGGGGAGGGGGCTCCCAGAGGCATGCACCGCCCTCGGTCGAACCCCAATCGAAGTTCCCCCCTCTCCCGCGCAGTTTGCGGGGGAGGGGGAACCCGCCGCATGCACCTACCCCCCTCGAACCCACCGAAGCCCCTCCGCCCGCCCTCCACCCCTATTCCCTGGCTCCGCACGCACATAGCCCGGGCGGCGCGATGAAACTCCGGCCGCGTTGCGGGGTTGTAACCAGCGCCGCCGGAGTCCGCGGCTCTGGAAACCGATCAGGGAGAACGGATTGCTGGGTGCCATCCCGTGGGCGGTCGTGACGGCCGCCTTCATCGCCGTTGTACCGCTGGACGCGCAGGTGCGTCCCATGTCGGCCGAGGTGCCGGCGCCCGCCCGTGCGCGGGCGCCCGGCGCGTCCGCCGCCGACATGGCGCGCAATTGGTACGGCGAGCTCCAGCGCCTGAGCGGGCACCTGGCGCAGGTGCACGAGCGCGCGCTGCAGAACCCCGAGCTGCGGCGCCGGCGCGACGCTCTGATGCAGGGCATTCAGCAGGCGATGGACGCGGCCGACCCGGAGCTGCGCACGCTGGCCAGCCGCGCGCGCCAGATCCCCGCCGAGGTGCAGACGGCGCAGCGGCGCGGCGACGCGCCCCGGCTGCGGTCGCTGGACCGCGAGGCGGCGCAGATCCGCGCGCGCTTCATGAACGTGGAGGCGGGGGTCATGCGCCAGCCCTCGGTCGCGCGCCAGGTGCGTGCGTACGAGGAGCTGCTTCGCCGCGAGATGATGCGCATCGAGCCGCTGACCGAGAGCCTGCTCGCCCGCAGCGCCGACCTCCAGCGCCTCCTGCAGGCAGCACTCGGCCAACAGCAACAGGACTGACGAGCGGCGCCGTAGCCGAAGATTTGCGGCGGACAGACGATCCAGCGCCCCGGAGCCTCCCTGGTTCCGGGGCGTTTTGCGTTGCGTCTGCGGCATCGGTCCGCCACGTGGCCAGTCTTGCATTTTCTATTTTGCAAGCACATATTGTCGGGTATGATGACGCAAAAACAGCAGGCTCGAATCGGCGGCCGCCTCAGGACGCTGCGTGAAGAGCGGAACCTGAGCCAGGAGTCCCTATCCGCGCGGCTCGGGTTCAACGACCGGCAGACGCTCGCCGCGATCGAAGCCGGGGAACGGCGCATCGCGCCCGATGAGCTGGTTCGCGCGGCGCACGTGCTGGGCGTCGACGTCGATACGTTCCTCGATCCCTACCGCCTGGTCGGCGAGGGCTCGTTCAGCTTCCGCGCGAAGGACGTCGATCCGGAAACGCTCTCGAAGTTCCAGGAGCAGGCGGGGAGGTGGATCGCCACGTACCGCGAACTGGGGATGCAGGTGGGGTGCGAGCCTCGCCGCCTCGGCCACAAGCTCGAGCTGACGGAGCGTTCATCGTTCGAGGACGCGGCCGCTAGTGCCGACCTGCTGCGGGAGCGCTGGGACCTGGGAAACGTGCCCGCGGACCGGCTGGAAGACGCCGTGCATCGGGAACTCGGGGTGCTGGTGCTCTACGTGGACGCCCCCGTGGGAATATCAGGCGCCGCGTCGCACCTGCCCGGCCAGCACACCATCGTCGTCAACCGCCGGGAACCGGCCGGCCGGCGGTCGTTCGATCTCGCCCACGAGCTGTTTCACCTGCTGACGTGGGATGCCATGCCTCCCAAGCGGATCGAACCGCAGGAGGTGAAGCGAACCAAGGGCAATCGCGTGGAGCTGATGGCCGAGAACTTCGCTGCCGCCCTCCTGATGCCCGCGGAGATCGTGGCGCGTGGCTGGAGCACGCGTGGCGACGAGGACGTGTCCGTGTGGCTCGCCCGCACGGCGGCCGAGCTGCGGATCAGCACGCAGGCCCTGCAGTGGCGCCTCGTGAATCTCGGGCTGCTGTCCAGGGCGGCGGCCGCGGCACTCCCGCCCGTGCCGCGATCGAGCCGCGTATCGGTGGATCAGGCGCCGCCCCTGTTCAGCAGGCCCTTCGTGCAGCGGGTGGCGGACGCGGTGAACGACGGGCGGCTCTCGCTACGCCGCGCAGCCACGCTGCTTGGGGTGACGGTGCTGCAGTTCGCGCAGGTGTGCGCGGCGCACCAGCATCCGCTTTCGTACGATCTGCCGGGCTGAGCCGCAGGTGCTGATTCCGGGCAGGACGTTGAGAGACACCGTCGCGCTGGTAGACACCAACGTGATGATCGAGGCGGTCCGGGTGCGGTGCTGGAACGCACTGTCAGGGGCGCTTCGGCTGGAGACGGTGGCGGAGTGCCGGGACGAGGCCGGCCGGGGTGACCGCTCCCGCCCCGGCTACGTTCCGGTGAGCGAGGCAGACCTCGCGCGCCTGTCGAAGGTGCACCCCGTCACGGACCTGGAGCGTGCGGTGTTCGGGCTGGCCTACGGCGGGTCGCAGAACATGGACGGCGGTGAGCGCGACCTGTTTGCCCACGCGTACGCGCGCTCCTCCGCGGGCGACCCGACTTGGGTCATCTGCTCTCCGGATCGAGCTTCGATAAGAGCGGCCGTCGCGCTGGGGTGGCGAGACCAGACGCGCTCCCTGGGCGAGCTGGCCGCAGCGGTCGGTGCCCGTCCGAACCCGCCCCTGGCCGATCATTTTGGCGAGAGGTGGCTCTCGGACTTGTGTACGGCATACCTCCTGGGCCGCTGACCAGGGGCGCTTCCCTGTGTCCTCACCTCTCCATAGGATACCCGTCCCGAGATTGCAGCACGTCCTCGCGTAACGCGTCCGTTGTTCAGATCGTGGGTTCGCGGATGCGTGCCTCGCGGCGGCTTTCGCGCAGGTGCCACAGCTCGTCGCGGAACACCTCGAACGCCGTCGTGAACGTTTGCGCACGCGTGGCCGAGGGCGCGCCCGTGAAGTTCTCGACCGCGCGCTTGAGCGCCGTGTCGTCGCTGTAGCCGCAGCTTTCCGCCACGTTGCGCACCGTGCGGTTGGCTTCTTCCAGCAGCGTCAGCGCCAGCAGCACCCGCATCCACCCCAGCAGCCGCCGCGGCGTGGGCAGCCCCAGCTCGGCCGTCCAGTCGGCGACGGTGCGCTCCTGAACGGCGAAGATGGAGGCCAGCACCTCCCGCCCTCCCCCGTCCACCACCGTTTCGGCCGCCGCGCGCAGGAGCGTGCGCGCGTGCTCGCTCACCCACACGGGGAGCTGCGCCTCGATCCGGCGCTTCAGCGGGCGCGCGTGGGCCCGGCGCAGCGTGGGATGCATGGACGCGAAGGTGCGCTCCAGGTCCAGGTTCACCACCTCGCTGATGCCCGTGGCCAGCGCGGCGCGCAGGTGCTCGGCGCTGGCCGCGCGGAACGAGAGCGCCACCACCGCCGGAACCGAGGGCGTGGCCCGCATCAGCTGCTCCAGCGCCTGCAGCGCGCCGTCTCCCGGCTCGGTGCGCACCAGCAGCACCGTGCTGGGCGGCGCCTGCTGGGCCTGCTCCGCCAGCTCCGCCCAGGTGGCGCACCGGCGCACGCTGTAGCGTCCTTCGGACGATATGTGGTCAAAGTGGTCAGACAGGAGCAGCACCGTCCGGGTGGCGTGGTCCACCAGGCCGGGAGGCGGAACGACGGGCGACTTCATTTCAGGCGTCTGATGTGTTGCACGTGGGGTGGGGGACCGCGCATGTTGGGTTGACCACTTTATCCACTTACCGCATCCCGGATGTCTCTCATGCCACGATTCACGTTCTGCGCCGCCGTCCTGGTGGTGCTCGCCGCGTGCGGCTCCGACGAGCCCCTGCATCCCTCCGCCGCTGCGCCTGCCGGAGGGGCATCCAGCTCCGGATCGCTTCCGGCCGACTCGACGCAGGCGAAGCCCGGCGCCGGGGGCATCCTGATCGGCGGAGCAGGTTGATGTAGTCGCGGCTCTGTGTGGGCGCGGATAAATACCGCCGTCTTCGAGCATCGGGACGGCGTGTCCGGAGCGTACGAGGTCGGGGGCATCCCGCCGAGTGGGGGGATGCCCTCATTTCGTGCACCTGATGTGTTGCAAGTGGACGTGGTGAGCGTGCATCTTAGATGGCTCCTTCATCCACTTCACGCTCCTCTCGCGGAGGTACCTATGCGCCGATTCACCATTTCCGCTGCCCTGCTGCTCGTTCTTGCCGCGTGTAGCTCGAACGATCCCACGGGTCCGTCCACTTCTCTGCGTGGATCGGGGGCATCCGCGTCCGAGGCGGCCGCGGACACGCTCCCGCCCCCGCCGCCCCCGCCCTCCGACTCGACGTCGGAGACGACTTCCACTCAGTCGCCTGGCGGGATCATGGTCGGATCCGGGACGTAAGCCTTCACTCGAACTCCTGGGCACCCGCCCCTGTCGCGGGTGCCCAGCGCTGCTCCATCAGGGATCGGGCGAGATGCGCCGCCAGATCGTGTCCTGCGCCACGACCGCTTCTCTTCATCCGCAGCTGATCATCAACCGCCTGACGCCGATCCAGGTGATCCAGCGCGGATTCTGCCCTCGCGAGAATCTCACCGTCGCGCGTTGCTTCCGCCGCGGCTCGCGCGATGCCAAGGGCGAACTCGGCATCTTCCCACAGCTTGAGGCTTAGCGCACCCAGGCCCAACTCGAGCGCCGCGGGCGCGCGCAGATGATCGACCGCACCGCTGTCCAGCAGGCGCCACGCTTCCGACCACGCCGCGAAGAACGCCTCCACGTCGCCCATCGCTCCCGCCGCTCGCGCGGTGCTCGCGGCGACGCGGGCCTGCCGGTCGGGAATCGTGAAGCGGCCCTCCATCTCCCGCAGGACGCGAAATGCCCGCGGGAAGTGGCCTTGCTGAATCCAGAAGTGCGTAACGTCGAGTGCGAGGTCCTTGAGGTTGGAATGCGCGGACCCGTAGGCGGTGGCTGCCTGCCGCGCGTACCCCTCGGCCTCATCGAACTGGCCGGCGTACGTGGAAACGACGAACAGGTCGTGAAGCGCCTTGGGAATCCACTCCGCCAGCCGGTGCCGCTTGGCCACGCGCAGGGCCGACTTCAGCATTTCGCGCCCTCCCGGCAGGTCTCCCGCGAGCACCCGCAGGTTTCCGGCGCTGATGGTGGCGATCGCCTGCACTTCGGCATCGCCCGTCCACACCGCTACCCTGCGCGCCCGCTGAAACCACTGGCCCGCCTGCGGCGTCCGGCCCTGCTCGCGAAAGAGGCACCCCGTCATCCAGGCCATTCGGGCGTTGTTGGGCCAGGCGGCGGCGGCGGCTTCGGCGAAGGCGAGGGCGGTGCCGTGCGCGCCATCCCCGATCGCCCAATCGGTGATCGCCAGGCACGCCTTCGCCAGCCGCGGCACGTCGACGTCGTCGGGGCGGCACATCTCGCCCGCGATCACCCCCACCGGCGCCCACAGCGCCTCATCCACCCCCTCGGTGGTAAGGACCTGTGCCTCCCACGCGCGCATGCCGTCGCCGTCGAACAATTCACTGTCGTGCGCCGCCCACTGGGCCCACGCCATCACGTGGCGCAGTGCCTGGAACAGGTGCAGCGAGAAGGGCGTGGGTGCCTCGAACATGATCACCGCGCCCAGCACCTCCGCCCCGGGCACCGCCAGGGGAAAGGCAAAGTCGAGCGGTGCGGGGGGCAGCTCCGCGCTGCTCTGGTGTCGCTGAGTGGCCATGAATGATCGGACCCGGTGGGAGAACATTCCACAGCGCCCCAGACCGGGCGCCAGTATCCGCCGCTTAGTGTACTTCGTGGCGTCGCGTGCGTCTACAGCCTCTAATGAGGGTTGGACGCGGCCGGCGCAGGGATACGCAATCTGTCGACAACGTGGCATTTGCGCCACGCGCCGTGCGTTCCCTTGCCATGGCGGCGCCGGGGCGCCACAATCGGGCGGGCGATACGCGTGCTTTCCCGAAGGTGTTACAAGATGTCTGAACCGATCCGGATCCTCCTGGTGGAGGACAACCCCGACAACCACGAGATCTTTCGCACCATCCTGGAGCACTTCGGGTTCGAGGTCCATCACGCGTGGACGGCCGAGGAAGGGCTGGAGATGGTGAGCGGCGTGGCACCCCGGGTGATCCTGATGGACATTGGTCTTCCGGGGATGGACGGGGTGTCGGCGACGCGCATTTTGAAGTCCGATCCCGCCACGGCCGGCATTCCCGTGCTGGCCATCACCGCGCACGCCCTGACGGAAGACCGCAACCGGGCGCTGGAGGCGGGCTTCGACGCCTACCTGACCAAGCCCATCGAGCCCAAGGAGGTGGTGGCCGCGGTGATGCGCTGGACGGGCCCCGCGCAGCCGGATGCAGGGCAGGGGAGCGGCGGCTAGGGGCGGGTGGTCTGCACGGGGACGGCGTGCTCGCACAGGCGCGACAGGTCGCCGTCGGACAGCTCCTCCCACCCCGGCGGAACCTGGTAGAAGCGCCGGCGCTCGTTGGCGCTCTGAAAGGTCAGCCATCCCTCGACGGCGTCTTCGTGCAGGTGCGCGCCCGCCGCCTCCTCGCCCAGGCGCAGCGTGGGCTTGGTGTCCCACACCTGCCACTCGATCCCCCGCTCGTCACGGATTTCGCGCAGCGACATTCGCCTCTCCCCTCCCCGTGGGTTCCCCCCGCCCGTCCGCCCATCCCCGCATCCTCCGTTCCCGGCGCCGCCCGGGCGAAGGGGGCCGCTCCTTCGGCGTCCTTCCTTCTTGTCGTCTGCACGCGCACCGCACCTGCCGAACGCGCGCGTTGTCATCCCGATGGAGCGGCCACGCCCCGCCCAGCCCCACGCAATGCCAGGCAGCGACTGAGGGATCCGCCACACACTTGCCCCCGCGCGCCTGAACGTCCGGTTCAGCCGAACCCAGTCGCCGACTCACGCACCGCACCTGCCGACAGCCCGCGCCACCACATGAGACCCCATCGTGCCCATTCTTCTCACCGCGGCGAGAGCCGCGAACGGCGGTGAGGGTGACGGGAGAACCTCGATGCGCTTCGCGAAGTGTGTGGCGGATCCCTCAGTCGCTGCGGTCTACGAGGTGGGGGCAGGTTCAGCGTGGCCGCTCCATCGGGATGACATCGTCTAGGCCGGGTTGCAACGCCACCGCGCGGCGCAGCTCGGGGAGGCGGCGGTACAGGTCCTGGCCCGGGCAGAGCGTGGGGGCGTTGTCCTTGTGCCCGGTGATGAGCTCCGGGGGCACGCGGTAGCGGCGCGCCAGGTGGGCCACCAGCCGGCGCAGGCTCCGGTACTGCGCGTCCGTCACCGGCTCGTTCTCGAAGTTGCCCTCCAGCACCACCTGCACGTGCCCGCGCAGGTCGTACCGGGTGTTGGAGTCGCCCACGTAGCCCACCTCCCGCCCTTCGCCCACCGCGCCGTCGTGGGCGATGTAGTAGTGGTAGGGGATGTCGGCCCAGGCCTTCTTGATGCGGCCGTCGCCCAGCGTGCCCTCCTCCTGCGAAAAGCGCTGCAGGGCGCGCAGCTTGTCGGCGAGCGAGCGGGCCGGGTCCTGCGCGCCGGCGGTGTGGTGCACGGTGATGCGCACGGGCTGGTGCGGCTGCATGGGCAGCACCGGCGCGCGGGCGCCCCACTGCGCGCGGGTGACGATGGCGGGCTCGTCCGCGGGGCGTGGGGCGCCCGCCGGGCGGCAGGCGCCGGTGGCGGCGGCCACGATCAATGCGATGGATAGGCGAGAGAGAGTGTGCATGGTCCGATGGCGAGAGGCGGATGGATTCGGGCCGGGCGATGCGTGGGGCTGGCTTTCGGCCGCGGAGGTGTTTACGTTGTCCACTAATCAATCACCACGTACACTTTGATGATCGCATGGACAGAGACCAGGGACAGAACCGGGTTCCCAAGCGCCGCGGGCCCACGCCCAGGCACCTGCGCAATCCGCGCCCGGCGGGGCCGCGCTGCCCCGCGCGGTGCATGGGCGGTCGCGTGCTCGGGTCCGAGAGCGGGTCCATGAGCACGCTGTGCCCGCAGTGCGGCGGCAGCGGCGAAATGCTGCTGTCGGCCGCGGCGCTTTCCGCATAGGCCCTTTCCGCGCGCCGGCCGGGGTCTCGGGCCCCGGCTGGCGCGCGGATGGCCCGACGGCTCGCGGCGGTGCTCCGAACGGGTGCGGCCGGGCTTTCCGTCCGCGTTCGCTTGGCACCCCGCCACGAGCGTCGTTGTTCCCGATGCCTCGTGTCCATCGGCGCGCGGGCCCCCGCGGGCCGGCGCAGCTTTCCTGCTCGCCGGCGTGCGCATCCGGCAGCGGCCGCGGGCGGGGCTACCCGGTGGCGGTGCCGCCCGCCGCGTCGGCCGTGGCGGGCAGGTACAGGGTGAAGACCGTGCCGCGGCCGGGCTCGCTTTCCACCCAGATGTAGCCCGACGCCTGCTTTACGATGGCGTAGACGATGGAGAGCCCCAGGCCGGTGCCCTTGCCCTCGGCCTTGGTGGTGAAGAACGGGTCGAAGATGCGCTCGCGGGCGGCCGGGTCGATGCCTTCGCCGGTGTCGGCGATGGTCATCACCGCGTAGCGCCCCGGCATGATCCGGAATCCCCCGCCGTCCTCCCCGGGCGGCACCTCGCGGCTGCTGGTGCTCACCCGCAGCGTTCCCCCCTGTGGCATGGCGTCGCGCGCGTTGGCGGCCAGGTTCATCACCACCTGGTCGATCTGGCGCGGGTCCGCCACCACGTGCAGCGGCCGCTGCCACAGCTCCGCCTCTACCTTGATCGCCTGCCCGATCAGCCTTCCGGAAAGCTGAAGCGCGTCGCGGACGGCGGCGTTCAGCTCCACCCGCTGCGGCTGTACGGCGTTGATGCGGCTGAAGCCCAGCAGCCGCCGCGCCAGTGCGCTGGCGGCGTCGAGCGCGTGCAGCGCCTGGCCCAGGTCGTCGTGCGCGGGGGTGTCGCGGGACAGCTGCTGCCGGGCCATGTCGGCGTTGCCGCGGGCCACCGTGAGCAGGTTGTTGAAGTCGTGGGTGATGCCGCTGGTCAGCCGGCCGATCACCTCCAGGCGGTCGGCGTGCTGCAACTGCTGCTCCAGCAGGTGGTTCTGCGCCTGCAGCCGCCGCTGCAGGAAGTGCGCGTCGAGCACGTTGCCCACGCGCAGCAGCGCCTCGTCTGGCTCGAAGGGCTTGGTGATGAAGTCGCGGGCGCCGCCCTGGAAGGCGCGACGCCGCGCCTCGGGTGTGGCGTCGCCGGTAAGCACCAGCACGGGCGGCATGCGGCTGCTGGGCAGCGCGGCGAGCTGGTCCAGCACCCCGAATCCGTCCAGGTGCGGCATGTGAAGGTCCAGCAGCAGCAGGTCGGTCGCGCGCTCGGCCACCCGCGCGGGCACGGTGCGCGGGTCGGCCGTGGTTTCCACCGAACGGTACCCCGCGCTGGTGAGGATGCGCGAGAGCAGGTGCAGGTTGGCAGGCTCGTCGTCCACCACCAGCAGGCGGGCGTCGGGGTGCGCGGCGGGCGGCAGGGTCATGCGCGGTTCGTCGAGCATGCGGCGGGTCCAGGCCAGGTTCGGAAGCTCCGGATAGCTTCGTCCCGACGCCCGATTTCACGGGCCGGGCGAATCGCTAAAAGTATCTGTGTTAGGCTGGAAAGGAAACGTCTAAATCGTAACGGTCCGCTGGACTTGATCAACACGCGCCTAGCGCGCAGCGTCTGCGCGCACGCCAGACTCGCGCATGAACAGCTGTGAAGGCGTAAAACGGACGCGCGGCTAAGGAGCCGCTGCTTGCTATCGCCACAGCCCGCACGCGACCGCCAAAGCGGAGCGCGCGCCTCGGCAGCCCGCGAATCGGCCGCAGCTACATTGCCGGAACCGTGGGCCAATGTTTAGATTAGGGTTTACAGGTGTAAACCCCTCCATCGTGCCTTCATGAATTCTCCACGTAAGCCAACGTATCTGGATTTGTTCTCCGGTTGTGGTGGTCTATCCCTCGGATTTCGGCAGGCCGGGTACCAGCCGCTGCTCGCTATTGATTGGGACCCAGCCGCGGTCAACTGTCACAACGACAATCTTGGCGAACCCAACCATCCGGCTGCAATCCAGCAGGATTTGAGCAAGCTGCGAACCCACGACGACGTTGCTGCGCTTCTGGAAGCGCGCGGCATTCGTCCGGGGGATTGTGATGTACTGGCCGGCGGCCCTCCATGTCAGAGCTTCTCGCTCGTCGGACGGACAAAGGTCCGCGCGCTCATGCAATCCAGTGAGGAGCGCAAGAATACTTGGGCTAACATCACGGCGACGCGTACGATGCTCTTCGAAGCGTATGCGCTGTTCCTCGAACATCTGGCGCCCCGATGGTTCCTGTTCGAGAACGTCCCAGCGATCAAGAGCCACGCGATATTCGGCCAGATCATAGACCGGTTCAATAATCTGAATTCACCAACAGGCCGAAAGTTGACGTATCGGCTCAGCGCCAGCAACTACTGGGCATCAGATTTTGGAGTGCCGCAGCGCCGCCGCCGGTTTCTAATGGTTGGCTACCTAGAAGATGCTGGGATTCCCGGGTGGACGCCTCCGCAGCGGCGTCCGGCGGTCAGTGTCGCAGATGCATTGAGCGACCTGCCGGATATCCCAAGCGGACATAAGGGACACCGGCTGGATCATCCAATCCCGCCGCGCACGGAGTATCAGGCGCGCATGCGCGAACCTGGTGCGGATAAACAGCCGGTGCCGCTCTACAACCACATCACCCGACGGCACAACGCCGACGATCTCGCTCTGTTCGGCCGCATGCGGCCGGGGGCGAAGTTCAGCGACCACGACGTGCAGGAGGCGATTCGGGCAATCAACCCGGATCACAAGCTGCTCAAGTACTCCGTCGAGAAGTTTCAGGACAAACTGCACAGGCTCGATCCGAGCCGCGCTGCGTGGACGGTGACTGCGCACCTCCAGAAAGACTGCTACAAGTTCATCCATTATTCCCAGCCCAGGACAATCAGCGTGCGAGAGGCTGCACGGCTTCAGAGCTTCCCGGACTCGTTCGTGTTCCCACCGACCCTCGGTCCATCGTTTCGCCTGATCGGGAACGCCGTGCCGCCGTTGCTGGCGCAGGCATTCGCCGAATCCTTCCGAATGTCTGATCCAGAATTGTCGTCAGGGGGGAGGTGCGCAGCGACCATGCAGCATAACCTGCTCTAGCAGTAATCAGAGCGTTCCGCTTCGAGCGTCGACTCGACTGCGAAGCCTCGCCCCGTAATGCAGAAAGCCCTCACCGGGCACGACTCGCAAGCGGGCTTTCGCGCGGTACATACGAGTGCTCCAAGGTCGAGCAAGGCCAAGTTTGATTCCCGGGCCGTTGTCGGGCTCACGAGGCCCTTGACGTGCTGGTGCACTGCACGATTCCGCCGAGACGAATCATTCACCCGGAACCCAAATACGCGAGATGCGATTCGGACAGTATTCGTATCGACGACCGCGTCCGGATACCCGAAAGCAAAACAGCGGACCGCCGCCGCGATGTAATGACCGATTCCAGGAAGGGCCTCCAAATCTGCCTTCCCTGCCGGTACGTCGCCAGCATGCCGGTTCATGATCTCGCGTGCGCAGCGAAGGAGGGTATCAACGCGCCATCGCAGACCGGCTGGTGCGAGAATCTTGTGAACATCCTCATCGCGGGCGGCCGCGAGATCCCGGACCGTAGGATAAGTACCGAGCAACTCGTGATATAGTGGTTGTACTTGATCGGCACGCGTCCTGTGGAGCAGCACTTCAGCGACGAGCACGTGGTACGGATTTGTAGTCTCTCGCCACGTATACCGTCGCTGGTGCGAGTGCCACCACCCAAGGAGACTAGAATGAAAATTAGGCGAGAGATCCATCATTCAGGACTCGGCAGGTTGGAGCAGACACCAAGATTTCTGCGGTTGTCGTGGCACGGACCACAGGCTCAGGCGTGCGTACCCTCAGGAAACGCATGAGTTCTGCGCCCGGTGGCGTCTTGTGTTTCCCGCACTGAATCTGCTATTCTGTGGCGCTACCCAAATTGACCTCCTTTCGGCGCTCTCCACCCATGTCCCAACAATCGCAAATCGGCATCGCGGAACACGAGCAATATGACGATGTAGCGCCGGACGCGTCGTCGATGATCGAGTCGATGCGTGCCTACGGCTATACTCTCCAGACTGCAATCGCCGACCTTGTGGACAACAGCATCGCGGCAGGATGCAAGTCAATCTGGATACGATTTGAGTGGGCAGGCGCTGACTCCTGGATCAGTGTTTCCGATGACGGCTCCGGAATGACAGAGGCTGAGTTGGTGTGCGCGATGCGATTGGGGAGCAAGAGCCCTCTCCAGCCGCGTAGCCCAACGGACCTTGGCCGGTTCGGGCTCGGACTGAAAACCGCATCGCTATCTCAGTGCCGCCGCCTGACCGTCACCGCTAGGCCCAAGCCGGGCCAGGATGTGGTTCGTCGATGGGACCTGGATCATCTGGCGCGCAGCGATGTTCAAGGGTGGCAGCTGCTCCGCTCCGCTTACCCCGGCTCTGAATCGCGAGCGGCCGTCCCGGATGAGCTTGAGCGTGGCACGGTGGTGTTATGGGAGCACCTTGACAGGCTGGTCGGTCCAGCTCGAAAGGACGACAACCGTGCGAAAAGGCACTTTTTCGCGGCCGTGGCAGACGTTGCCACCCACTTAGGAATGGTGTTTCACCGCTACCTCGATCGTAGTCACAACAACCGGATCCAGATCTCAATCAACGGCGACTGGGTTACCCCGTGGGATCCGTTTCTGGAAAACCACCCAGCTACGGAACCTACGCCCGAAGAGGAAATCGTCCTACCAGGGTTCCCGGCGCCCATCCGTTTGCGGGGGTTCGTGCTGCCCCACAAAGATCGATTAGGTGATGCGGCGCACCAGGCTGCCTCCGGGCTGGCGGGATGGAATGCTCAGCAGGGCTTCTATCTCTACCGCAATGAGCGGCTCATAATCGCCGGGAGCTGGCTCGGGCTAGGGGGGGCGCGCCCGTGGACTCAAGAAGAACACTACAAGCTCGCGCGTATCCGTCTCGAGATTCCAAATACAATGGATCACGTCTGGCAAGTTGATGTGAAGAAATCAACGGCACAAGCGCCGGCGTTGATCCGTGACCGCCTCACAGGACTCGCCCAAAAGGTTCGTATCGATGCTAGAGCGGTGTACGCCTACCGTGGAAAATATGGACCGCGGACAAAACTTGAGGAGATCAGGCGTCCGTGGAAATCGGTTCGCCAGAATGGAATTATCAGGTACAAAATCGACCGGGAGCACCCGCTGGTCGGGTCCGTCTTGGCCGGGGCGGAACGTCGAGCCGAGATCGAAGCCGTGTTTCGGGTTTTGGAGGAGACGGTCCCTGTCGAACAAATCTGGCTCGATTCTGCGGAATCGCCGGACGCCCTTCGTGCGCCGTTTCACGGTAGCACGTCGAACCAAGTTCGCACGCTAGTCGAGGTGGCATACCGAGCGATTCGCCGCAACCAGCAGTTGAGTCATCACGATACGGTTCTCGCCCTACTGCAACTGGAAGAGTTTGCGGGCGAGGAAACCCGGGCAATCATCGCTTCACTCGCACCGAAGAACAATAAATGAATCAGGACTACAAAGACGTTCGAGCTGCAGCCCAAGTGCAACTCGCCAGGAAAATCAAGAATGGGGGCGCAGGGTTACGAACGGAGGACATTCAGGAAGTCGTTCAGCGAGCCAGCATCTATATGGGCTGCACGGAGGTTGATCAGGGCAGCCTAGTAGCGGATCTAGAGTCGTCGTTCCAAACGACTATTGGAGCGGCTAGAGCGCTTGTCGGGCGTGATGAGGGCTATGAGCCTTGGCTTCCAAAGAAAAAAGCGGAGATCAACTGGGCTTTCTGGTCCCGCTATGAGAGCTACCTGCTTCAAGAGCAGGGCTGGCCGCAGGTCAGCCTCGACAAACTCGACGAAGTGTCGGATCAGGTACTGGGGCTGCTGACGGACCCCACCCGGAACGGATCATGGGACCGGCGCGGCATGGTTGTTGGCCATGTGCAATCGGGTAAGACCGCGAACTATGTAGGCCTGATCTCCAAAGCTGCGGATGCCGGATACAAGCTTATCGTGGTACTTGCTGGATTCCATAAGAGCTTGCGGACGCAGACTCAGATCCGTTTGGAAGAGGGTTTCCTTGGCTATGACCGGAACGGCGCGAACCTTGGGGCGGGGCTGTCGAACATCACTCGCATTGGCGTGGGCCTGCTGGACGGAGCCCCCAAAGCGGATTCGATCACCACGCGTGCCGATGATGGTGACTTTAAGCGGAACGTGGCGAACAGCTTTGCGATCTCACCGGGCGGAAATCCGTTGTTGTTCGTGATCAAGAAGAACGCGTCAGTGCTGGAAAACCTGTTGGGTTGGGTGCGGTGGGCAGCGAATGCCAAGGATGAGCAGGGTCAGCCTTACGTAAAGGGCGTACCGCTGCTGGTCATCGATGACGAGGCCGATCAGGGCTCGATTGACACGAAGGAGGGGGCCGTCCGAGAAGACGGTGAGTACGACCCAGAGCATAACCCTACGATCCTGAACCAGCGAATTCGAAAGCTTCTCCACCTTTTTGACCAGAGCGCCTACGTTGGCTATACGGCCACACCGTTCGCTAACATCTTCATTCATGAGCAGGCCCGTACCGATGAATTTGGGGAGGATCTCTTCCCCCGCAGCTTTATCGTGTCACTTCCAGCCCCGTCCAACTATGTTGGACCTGCCCAAGTCTTCGGGCTTGAAACCGAGGCAGGTGCAGTACTCCCTGGCTTGCCGATCGTGCGCCTCGTGAAGGATCACGCGAAGTCTCTCGATTTGCGCGAGAAGCTTGGGTGGATGCCTCCCGTACATAAGAGTCACCACGTCCCGCAATTCAACGGCTTGGATGAGATCCCCCCTTCGCTTGGTGAGGCGATTCGCGCATTCATTCTCGTGTGCGCGGCTCGCCTCGCGCGGGGGCAGGACACGGCCCACAACTCTATGCTTGTCCACGTAACCCGTTTCACTGCGGCGCAGAACCGTGTAGCCGAGCAAATCCGCGGCGAACTGCACGACCTCCAGCGTAGGATCAAGTTTAGTGATCCGGAACTGGCGGAAGAACTCCAAGAGCTGTGGGAATCCGATTTCGAACCGACGACTGCGAAAGTCGCGGCTCAATACCCTGACCGTCCTTGGACCCACGAAGGGTGGGAACAGATCGCACCCCGGGTGAAGGAGGCAGCGCTCTCGATTAAGGTGCGAGAGATCAACGGCCAAGCGGGTGAGGTGCTCGATTATGTCAAGCACGAAGGTACCGGCCTGAACGTCATCGCGATCGGTGGGGACAAGCTCTCTCGCGGGCTCACGCTGGAAGGGCTCTCGGTGAGCTACTTCCTTCGTGCCTCGCGCATGTACGACACTCTGATGCAAATGGGTCGCTGGTTCGGATATCGGCCTGGATATCTGGATCTTTGCCGCCTGTACACGACGCCCGACCTTACCGACTGGTACTCCCACATCGCCGGCGCGAGCGAGGAATTACGGGAGGACTTCAACCGCATGGTGGCTAGCGGTGGAACTCCTCGCGATTTCGGGCATCGGGTCAAGTCCCACCCTGCCATGCTGGTGACGTCACAGGTAAAGATGCGGCATGGAACAACGATCAACGTGAGTTTTGCGGGAGATATCAGCGAAACGATTAACTTCTGGCGCTCACGTGGTAAGCTGGAGCGCAACTGGAACGCCGTCCAGCAACTCGTGGCGGGGCTAGAGCAGACCGGCATCCAGCCTGCGCGGGTTACTGATGATACGGACACACAGCCGGCCGGCGGTTGGATGTACACGGGTGTGCCCCATACCGGTGTTATTGATTTCCTTACCGGGTACCAGGAGCATGCAGCATCTAAGAAGGTCAAGACGAAACTGCTGGCCGACTATATCCGAAAAGAAGCGGAATCGGAGCGGCTGCTCGAATGGACATTGCTCGTGGCCAGTGGCAGCGGCAGCGCACAGACTATCGCGTCGATCAGCGTGCCCCGCGTAGCGCGCAGCTGGTTCCTGACCGGCGATGATCTGGCGGAACAAGAGATCCTGAAGCAGCAAAACCATTTCCGGATTCGACGTCTGGTCAGTCCAACTGACGAATCGCGCGACCTCACATCCGAAGAGTATAAGCGGGCCTTTGAAGCTACCCTTACGGATTGGTCCGACGATCCAGGCGACCGCAAGAAGCCGTCGCGGCCTAGTGGCCCCCAAATCCGCCGAGCTAGACCCGCAACCCGTGGGCTACTGATCCTGTACTTGCTTGATCCCGGCGACACCCTTGAGGACAAGGTAGAGCCGGATGCCGGGCATCTACCTATCGTAGGGTTTGCCGCAAGCTTTCCGTACGTTCACCCGGACAAGGCATCAAAGGTCGCTTATGTGGTGAACAACGTTTACTACCGACAAGAGTTTGGCCGGCCCGGGTACGATGACGAGGACCAAGAATGATGGAGTTGTCGAAGACTTGGGACGAACTTCGTCCGGACGGCGGCTCCGATGGTGCGTATGTGAGATTACGCCTACCGTCCGTCCCCTCCTGTGCCGTTTACGCGGCAAAAAGGCACATCACTGGGCTAGAGGCGCTGGTCGTGGAGGTTGCCACTGCGTCCCTCCCAGCGGGCGTCACACTACCGACATCGAGGGGATTCGATCTCACAAGCGAGCCAATAGAGGCCGGCCGCGACGGCCGGACCCGCTTAATCCTCGAACTCGCCCATGTAAGGTTTCGCGACATCTTCCACACCCTGTGTGAGGATCTGGTTCGGAGTCTAACGGCGGCGAAGACTGACCAATCCGCGATGCGAGAGTTCATCTCGCGACTCGCGCGCTGGCAAGCGTTCCTGCACCGCCACCCTCTGGACGGATTGCCGCTCGAAGTGAGGCGAGGACTCTATGGGGAACTGTCGTTCATCCAATTCCTTTTCGACCATGGGCATTCTCCCGAGCGTGTTATCGCGGGATGGACGGGGTACCATGCTGCTAGTCACGATTTTCAGTTCGCCTCTGGTCATGTCGAGGTAAAGACATCTGCGGCGAGCACGCCTCACGTCTTCCGCGTCAGCAATGCTTCCCAGCTCGATGACTATGGGATTCCAGCTCTGTTCGTGCACCTCGTGAAAGTAGCAGAGGGTGAGGGCGGCACCAGTACGCTGCCGGATGCCGTGGAAAATATCCGCAGCGTACTGGACGAGCATTCCCGCGCCGTCTTTGACGACGGCTTACTTGAGGCGGGCTACACAGATGCTCACCGAAGTCTGTATTCTACACCAAGGTACTCGATTCAGTCGCGCAGATTCTTTCGAGTTCGTGACGGATTCCCGCGGCTACTCGCAGCCGATCTTCCATCTGGCGTTGAGGACATTCGCTACGGTGTCGCGATTCCTGCATGCGCACCGTTCGAGGTAGGTGGACCGAGTGTGATTTCTTTGGTGTCCCCTAACGATACAGACCAGTAGTGAGCGATCAAGAACGTTTCTCCGAGTACCTAGATACCCTTCGGGCTCGCATCGCCGATCATTGCCTCCGCCCGGGAGAGGATCTGTCTGACGTGGCACCGGCCGGCTTCCGAGAGGAGGCTTTCACGGAGGTTATGCTGGAAACGCTGGAAGATCTGGGTCAGACGGCGGGACACGAAATTTGCTACTTTGATCGGAAGTTAGGGCGCTCAGTCGGACGGCTGAATGCGTGGTACTATAATGAAGAATCTGGGGAACTTGATCTAATTACAACCCTGTTCAATGGGCTTAGAGATCCGCGCAACGTAGGTACAACCGAACTTGCCCAAGTGGTGAAACGCGCTGTGCACGTTTTCATGGCCGCTCGTGACGGTATACACCTCGAGATGGAGCCCGCGTCCGCATCGTACGACCTGATGCAGCGGGTGCATGAGATCTGGACGTCCGTTGATCGAGTTCGAGTGGTGGTGCTGGTTGACGGCATTGCAGACCGCAGCGGAAGTTCGCCCGTTTTTGATTGGAAGGGGCCTGACCTCCAGGTTGATATTTGGGACCTTCGCCGTCTGTTCCGAGCGGCATCGTCAGGGTTACCGTACGAGCCGGTCGAAATCGATTTTGTGGAGCGCTTCGGAGCACCACTTGCGTGCCTCCCGATGCCCGAAAGCAGTGCTGACTATGCGAGTTTCCTAGCGATCCTCCCCGGAGCAATCCTTCACGCGCTTTATCACGAGTTCGGGGCGCGGTTGTTGGAGCTGAACGTTCGCTCGTTTCTACAGGCGCGGGGTAAGGTCAACCGAGGAATCCGCGATACGTTGAAGGTTGAGCCAGCTCGCTTTTTAGCCTACAACAACGGGATCTCTGGAACGGCAGAGTCGGTGCAGTACACCGAAGGCAGTAACGGCGTCCCCGCAGTGCACAAGATCGTGGGTCTTCAGGTGGTGAATGGCGGCCAGACTGTTGCGTCCATTCACCGGGCCAGGCAAAGAGACAAAGTAGACCTCTCGGACGTATACGTCCAAGCGAAAATTACCATCGTACGCCCAGAGCACATCGACACTCTCGTGCCCTTGATCAGCAGGTTCGCGAATACCCAGAACCGGGTGAACGAAGCGGATTTCTCCGCAAATCATCCATTCCATACCCAGATTCAGCGGCTGGCGGATACGATATGGGCGCCGGGAGAACAGAGTCGCTGGTTCTACGAGCGTGCCCGTGGTCAATACCAAGTGGCGAGAGCGCGAGATGGAGATTCTCCAGCGCGTTTGAAGCGCTTTGATGCAGCGACGCCGCCAAGCCAGCGTTTCGACAAAGTCGACCTCGCCCGCTATCTGAACACGTGGGATCAACTCCCTCACGTCGTGAGCCGTGGTGGTCAGAAGAACTTCGTGTATTTCATGGAGAACTTGGCTCGCTCGCGTCCCGTTATAGAACCCGATTCCGAGTTCTATCGAAAGCTGGTTGCCAAAGCACTCCTTTTCAAACGGGCTGAACGGATTGCGAGGGAGCATGCTTTTCCGGCGTACCGAGCCAACGCTGTGACATATACAATTGCGCTTCTCGCGTACCGAACTGCCGGTCGCATTGATTTGGAAACCACCTGGAATCATCAAAGCGTACCGCAGAGCTTGGTCGACGCGCTCTATGCGTGGATGCCATCCGTTCACGACCAGCTCGTTAGGTCCGCTGCAAATCGCAACGTGACTGAGTGGTGCAAGAAGGAAGAGTGTTGGCACAACGTGCAGACACTTGCAGCGGACATTCCAGGCACGCTCGAAGCGGAACTCTCGCAACAGCAACCACTCCCCACTGTTGGCGACTCAGCTGGGCGCCGGGGGGTGGGGCTCGGTGCCGCCGATCGTGAGAACATAGCGCGGGTGATGCAGGTTACAGCAGAGGAATGGATTCATCTCTGTGGCTGGGGTGCACGAGCCGGCACCATGAAACAGTGGCAGATCGGCATAGCCACCACGCTCGCGAGCTACGCGGCGGGGGGGTGGCTGAACGTCCCGTCACGAAAGCAGGCTCTTCAAGCAATCGAGATATTGAGAATCGCGGAAGACTCCGGAGCGCGTCTGCAAGAAGAAGATGAATGAGCGCCTGCAGGTGTGAGACGTGCTGAACCCGGGTGGCTCCTAGCTGCTGCGAGTCGGTCTGCACCGCAAGTGGCTGCCCGCCGAGCCCGCCCCACACGCGACGGGGAACTAAGATAGTTTATTGCGTTCAGACCCACACGCCGAACGCGTCACCCAAACACACTGAGGCGATGCTGCCATATCAGAGAGCTCAAGTTGGAATGGCGCAGCTCAAAGCTGCAGTCTTTGAGCTACTACAGAGTGTCCAAGAGGGAGGGCTCACCAATGCGCAGATTGGTCGATCGCTCGGGATCTATTCAGGCCACGTTGGCCACGAAGGTCACATCTCCCGCACCCTTCTAGCGATGCTGGAGCAAGAGGGCGTTGCCCGGCAGGACCCAGGGACCCGGCGCTGGGTTCTACGTCGGCACACCGCGGAGGCGGCTGACGACTAATCGCGGGGAAGCGGTTCGCCTTGGGTGATCCAGTTCCGATGCGGTGACACCGAACCCGCTCTACCGTGGCCGAACCGGAGCGGGCTTTCGGCGTACTACGGCCCATGCTCCCCATCCGCATCGAGCCGCAGCTGCTCACGCCGTCCAGGGAACCCCCGGAAGGGGACCGCTGGATCCACGAGGTGAAGTACGATGGCTACCGCCTGCTCTGCCGGGTGGAGCACGGCCGCGCCCGCCTGTTCACCCGCCCCGGCAACGACTGGACGCAGGCCCTGCGCGGCATCGCCGCGGCGGTGGAGGCGCTGGGAACGGGCGACGCGTACCTGGACGGCGAGCTGGTGGCCATCGGCCCGGACGGCGTGCCGGACTTCGAGGCGCTGCGGCGGTCCCTCGGCGGGGGCCGCGGCGCGCTGCCGCTGGTGTACATGGTGTTCGATGCGCTGTACGCGGGCGGGCGATCGCTGATGGGCGCAGACCTGCTCACCCGTAAACGCATTGTGGCCCAGCTGGTGCGGAAATCGCGGGAGGTGCGGTACACGGACCACCTCGCCGGCGGCGCGGCGGCGCTGTACCGGGCGGCGAAGGCGGCGGGGCTGGAGGGCATCGTCTCCAAGCGCGCCGACAGCCCCTACCGGCCCGGCGTCCGCAGCCGCGACTGGCAGAAGGTGAAGTGCTATCACCGCTACACGTTCACGGTGACGGGCATCTCCCGGTCCGGAGCACGGTTGAGCGACGAGGCAGGCGAGCACGCGGGCACGGTGCCCATCTACGGCGGCCCGCCCCGCGTGGGGCAGCCGGTGCAGGTCCGCGCGCTGTGCTGGCGCCCGGGGCGCCGGCTGAGGCACGCCGTCATCCAGGGCGGCTGATCCAGGCGATTTTGGGTGGAATGCACGGCAACCTCTTCAAGCTGCGCGGCTTCGCGACCAGCCGCAGCTGCCCCATCTGCGGCGGCGAGACCATGCGCACGCAAGTGACCGGCGCCTTCGACACGCTGCTGGGCGTGGTGAAGCTGCGGCGCCGCTCGTGCCGCCGGTGCCTTCGCCAGTGGATCGCGCCGCGCAACCTGCGGCCCCCGCGCGACGAGCCCTACCCCTGACGCGCCACGGCCCGCCTCCCCCACCAGGGAAGCGGGCCGTTCCGCACGCCGGAGAAGTGCGTCAGTGCGTGCGCGGGATCAGCGCACGAACACCCAGGTCCCGCCGAAGGCCATGGCCAGCATCAGCGTGCTGCCGCTCACCACCCCGGTCACGGGCACCGCGTTGGCAGTCACGTCCTCGTAGAACAGGGAGATCGAGTTCCCGTTCGTGGTGTAGGTGCCCTCGTCCGTGGCCACCCGGCGGCTGGGGCCGATCCCCTCGCCGGGGACGGACGCGTCGAGCGTAAAGGCAAAGCGGCCGCCGGGCCGCAACTCCAGGCTGCCGGAGTGGATGGTGTGCATGGGCGCCGGCGACGCCGGAATCGCGAAGCCGCCCACCGTGCGCAGGGTGTATTCACCCGTGATGCGGCCGTCGCTCCCCGCCGGGTCGCTGCAGCCCGCCAGCGTGGCCGCCAGGGCAATCCCCATCGCGGTCAGGAATCTGCCGCGCAGCATCTTCGAATTTCCAGTGGATCGTCTTGTGGATGTCGTAAAGCCGGGGGCAACGCGCGGCGCCGGCCGGCGCTACTGGATGCGCAGTCCCAGCCCCAGCGAGGTGGTGCCCAGCGTTTCGCCCTGAAAGCGGGGGAGCAGCGCGCCGCGCAGGGAAACGACAAGCGCCGTGTGCAGCACGGGGGGCGTGGACAGGTCCAGCCGCCCCTGCATCCCCAGCGCGCCGCCCCGTTCCTCGCCGCGAAAGTACGCAGGTCCGGCGAGCACCCGCGTGGTGGATCCCCATGCCGAAGGCCGCGACACGCCCACGAGCGCCCCCACGGAGAGCAGCACCGGGAAGTGGGAGAAGCACCCTCCGCCAGGCTTCAGCGCGCAGTCCAGGTCGCCGCCCATGGGTGCCTGCGCCCCGGCCGTCACCGCGCCGACGAGGGTTCCCGCGCCGGACCGGCCCAGGTTCACCCCCACCATCAGGTCCGCGGCCGCCCCGCCGCGGTCCACGTAGGAGCCGCCGCTGCCCATCCGCACGCCCAGGCTGGCATCCACCGACACGGGAAAGGGCTGCTGGGCCGCCGCCGCGGGGGCCAGCACGGCCGCGGCGCCAAGGCACAGGACCAAAAGGCGCTCGATCATGGGGAACACCTCTCGATGAAGGGTGGACGGGGAGCTCGCCGCCAGGAAGGCGCGGAAACAACGGTTCAGCGCGCCGGATCGTGACGCGGCGCGGCCAGTCTGCCGCTTCCCGAGCAGCGCGAGCAACCTTGGGAGCTACCTGGCGTATGGCTGAAATTCGCACCCATTCCGGCGTATCGGCAGGTAGAGAACTCTGCTGGAGGGCCCCACTCCCCGTTCCCTGAACACTGGAATGGTACGATACGTACCGATTGCTTCCAGCTCGTCGGCGCGGACGACGGTCGGAAGGCCATAGCGCCTGTAGCGCCTGTCTCGGAAGATGATCGGACGTTGTTCTTTCCAGAACGCGTGGCTGATCAGAAACCGCCGGTCCGTCGGGTACGCGGTCGCAAAGCTCACCAGGCCGTTCGCGCTCGCGACGAGGGTGTCTCCCGTTGCGGGGTTGTACATGGCTTCGATCACGCGCAGCTCCGAGCCCACGACGGCACATACACGTACCGTATAATTCACCTCCACGGGCGACGGTGGGATCATCTCTGGTGCAAGGTAGCCCTGGAATTCACACCCGGGCCCTACCGGTATGTAGATGATCGCCGGAGAATCCGTGCGCTCGAAAACCGGGAAGCCCGACAGCTCTCCCACCCGGGTGAGTTCCGTGAGCGGAATCCTGAGCGGCGGGCCGGCGGGTTCGTACCGGCGTTCCCGGAACTCGATGCCGCTCCCGTCCCGGTACCATTGTTCCTCCGCGGCGTAGTTGGGGGCGCGCGGAGGGTAGACCTCACGGAATGGTCGTCCGCCCACCAGCGTGTCGGCGCCTACGACCTCGGCCGGCACTTCGCTCAACTGGGCGTCGAGCACCACGCAAAGCCGCACGGGCTCCTGTGTATGCGCCTGGCCCGCCGCGACGGTGAATTGCGCCAGCACCGCGGCGGCGAGCGCGCCAGGGAGAATCCGGTTCGCCAACTCGACTCCTCGATTCATGGAATTTCAGGACAGGCCGTGTCCAGGAACGACACGGTTGGATCCGTGGGTGTGCCGGCGACTTTGGGTTGCGGGCCTGGGCTCGGGGTGGGTTCTGGCTCCGGGGCGGCGTCGCCTTGCACGACGGCCGCCAGGTCCCCGAAGATCCGGTCGACCACGAATGTCCCGCAGCCGTTCACGGTCGTGAGCTTGGCCCACGCATCGGCGAGCGACCCCGCTGCCGCACCCGTGCGCCGCCGGTCGTACGCCCGGAACATCAGCGTGTCGAGTGCCGCGTAGTGCCTCGGCAGCCGCTCGTTCAGTGCCTGTTCGAACACCGTATAGCGCGACTCGCCCACCGCGTCGCGAATCGTGAACAGGTTTGCGTGCAGGCTGCTCCGCCAACGCACGTACGCGTCGTCGTATGCCTTTCGTCGTTCCTCGAGAGCCTTGTCGGGCTCGCCGCGGCTCAGGCTGGCCAAGAGCATCTCGGCCCTGACGTACCGATCGTCCACGGCACGGGAAACGTCGAGAACCGCCTTGAGTGAACCTTCCGTTCTCGCGCGGGCCCGGGCCGCTCTCTGCTCCTCCGCTTCGCGCGCCCGGGCCATCTGCCCTGTAAGCATGGTGCCAACGCCCCACGTCAGCAGAAACCCGAAGAACAACGTGAAAAGCGGATGCTTGAGCAGGCGAGCCCACCCCGTTTCCGGCTTGGGCTCGCCCATGATCTTCCGGATCCGCTGTCGCAGGACTTCGTCGTCGATCACCGATTCTACAGTCATGGATGTGTGGAGGAGATGCGGCGGGGTAAGCGGATTCGTTCAGAGAATGTATGATGCTGGCGCATCGTGGCGTCAACTACGGCGTGGGGAAATGCTGAAGGTGCGTTCTCACGAGCGCCCCGCCCAAAGTCGTCTTCGACAAGCCAGGCGCGGCAGCAAACACGGATCCTGAGGCCTCGGCCCTGCCGGGGCGACTGAAGTCGCGGCAACAAGGGCCCGAAGTCCGCCTTCGCGGACTGCTCGCGAAGTCGAGTGCTCGGGGCCAGCCGAGACGCACGCGAATTCTCCCCTCTCCCGCTTGCGGGAGAGGGGCCGGGGGAGAGGGCAGCCGGGGAACGCGCCGGCCCATCCGAAGCGCACGAAATCCTGCTCACGGGAACACGAAGGCGGCGGACCGAGATTGGTCCGCCGCCTCCGCATCCCTCACGCACTAACGCACTCACGCACTCACGCACTTCCCCTCACCGCGACGCCGGCGTCCCCGCAGCCCCCCGCGGCCCGGCGCGCTTCACGTACCGGTCCAGCCAGTTGATGGTCTCGGCGATGGTGTGCAGCGTGCTTTCGCGGGCGCGGTAGCCGTGCGCCTCCAGCGGCAGCACCACGTACCGAACCGTGGCGCCATGCCCCTTGAGCGCCGCGTAGAAGCGCTCGCTCTGGATGGGAAAGGTGCCGCTGTTGTCGTCGTTGGCGCCGTGGATCAGCAGGATGGGCTCGTTCACCTTGTTGGCGTAGGTGAATGGGCTCATCCGCGTGTACGTGTCGGTGGCCTCCCAGTACGTGCGCTGCTCGGCCTGGAATCCGAACGGCGTCAGCGTGCGGTTGTAGGCGCCCGACCGCGCGATGCCGGCGCGGAACAGGTCGCTGTGCGCCAGCAGGTTGGCCGTCATGAAAGCGCCGTACGAGTGCCCGCCGATGGCGATGCGGTCGCGGTCGGCCACGCCCAGCTCCACCACCCTGTCCACCGCCGCCTGCGCGCTGGCCACCAGCTGCTCGAGATAGGTGTCGTTGGGCTCGGCCTGGCCCTCGCCCACGATGGGCATGGACGGGTTGTCGAGCACCGCGTACCCCGCCAGCAGCACGAACAGGTGGCTGATGCCCCCCGGGCGGGAGAAGCGGTTGGGCGAGTCCTGCACCTGCCCCGCCGACGCCGCGTCGCGGAACTCCGCCGGGTACGCCCACATCAGCAGGGGAAGCCGGCCGTCGCGCCGCGCGTCGTAGCCGGGCGGCAGGTACAGCGTGCCGCTCAGCTTTACCCCGTCCGCGCGGGTGTAGGTGATCAGCTGCCGCTGGATGCCGGCCAGCTGCGGCGCGGGATCGGGAAAGTTGGTCACCGCGCGCGCCCGCCCGTTGGGCAGCGTGCGCACGAAGTAGTTGGGCGGCTCCGTCAGGCTTTCACGCCGGGTGAGCACCTGGCTGCCGTCCGGCCGCAGCACGGCGACGACGGCCTCGAAGTACGGGTCCGCCGCCCGCCACAGCCGCCGGCTCTGCCCCGTCCCCACGTCCATCACGTCCAGGAACGGGTAGTCGCCGCGCTCCGAGGCGCCCGCCGACGTAAGGAAGATGCCGCGCCCGTCGGCCGTGAACTGCATCACCGAGTGCCCGCTGGGGGTCACCGTGAACAGGGGCGAGCCGGGATCGCCGTAGCGGTCCTGGTAGCCGCGGTCCACCAGAAGGCGCGGCGCGGTGCCCGGGGCCGAGGGGTTGATGGCGTAGCGCCGCTCCCACCGCGTGTTCCACCACCGCGAGGTGGCGATGGCCAGGTCCGGCCGCCCCCACCAGATGCCGCTGTAGCGGTGCTCCAGGTCCATGATGCGCGTGGGCTGGGCCGTGAACGGCGCATCGAGCGCGAACACCCGGTCGCGCACCGCCGCCTGCCGCCGCGGATCGCCCCCGTCCTGCGCCTCGGCCCACACCAGCGTGGCGGGCGCGTCGGATCGCCACTCCACGCCGCGCGGGCCCACGGGCACCGCGTCGAACGAGGAGGGCAGATCGTCGGTCAGGGGGATGTCGGCCACCAGCTTCACCTGGCGCCCCGACATGTCCCACACCGCCGTCTCCGTGGGAAAGTTGGACGCGGGTACGATGTAGCTGAAGGGCCGCTTCACGCGGCGCACCAGCAGGAATCGTCCGTCGGGCGAGGGGGTGAAGAAGAAGAAGATCCCCGGCTGCCCCACGTCCACCGGGGTGCCCCCCGCCACGGGAACGCGGCTGAGCTGCGCGGTGAAGTAGTACTCGAACAGCCGCTCGTCCGATGGGTTCTGCAGCAGGTCCTGGTAGGTACGCACCGGCGCCGTCCGCCCGGCGTTCTCCTGCACGATGGGCGCGCCGGGCACCTCCGACGCGCGCGGCGGCTCGCCGCGGGTGGGCACCACGCGCGCCACGACGAGCCCCGAGTTGTCGGGGAGCCAGCGGAAGGGCGTGCCGATGGTGGCGTTCAGCTCGGCGCCCATCAGCCGGCGCGCCTGGCCGGAGGCCACCTCGGCCACCCACAGCTCCAGCCCGTTGCCCACCACGTTCACGAACGCCAGTGACCGCCCGTCCGGCGACCACTGGGGAGAGGATACGCGCGCGCCGGCGGGAAGCTGCACGGCGCGCGAGCGACCCGTCGCCAGGTCCTGGAAGGTGATGCTGGTGCTGTACGACGCGCGGGTGGCGCTGATGCCGTTGGTGCGCGGGCTGATGCGGAAGCCGCCCAGCCGCAGCTCCGGCTCGGCCATGGTGGCGATGCTGGGCAGCCCCTCGCGGCCCAGCAGCACCAGCGTCTGCCGGTCGCGCCCCACCAGCACCGCGGGCGTGGGCTGCGCGTCGATGATGGCCGGAATGGGGGCGGGCGGCGTCAGGTAGCCGTCCTGCGCGGCCGCGGGCGCCGCGAAGGCGGCCGCGGCGGCGGCCAGCGCGATGGGCCGCCGGAGGAGAGTGGGATTCATCGGGCACGTCGGGGCACGGGGCACGCCGGGCCGCCCCGGAAAGGGGGCGGCGCTGGAACGAACGTCCAGCCAATCTGCCGCCGTCCCCGCCGGTGCGAAAGGCCGTCCCGCGGGCGCCCGTCCGGCATGGATCGTGAAAGGCGGGGCAGGCTCAACCCGACCCAGGAGAGACGCCATGGCAGGCAAGCGACCCGACCAGCACAACATCGACCCGCGCGAAGCGGGCGCGACCGACTACAAGACCCTGCCCCAGGTGGGCCACGGCCAAGGGGCGCAGGACGAGACCACCGCGGGCGACAAGCACGCGATGGCGCAGCAGGCCGCCTCGTCCGGCATTCCGTTCAACCCCGCGCACCCGGCGCCCTCGGTGCACGCCCGCGCCGGCCGTCCCGTGGGCGAGGACAGCGACGTGGCGGAAGAGGGCAAGGAGCGCGAGGCGCGCGGCAACACCGACCCGCGCGACGAGGGAGTCGGCGCATGACCACGGAGCGGACGGCCGGCCCCGGCCCGCGCAAGGAGATCGGCGGCGCAGCCCACTCGCAGGTGCACCCGCCCCACGTGACGGAGAACGATCTCGGGGCGCAGGTGCAGGGTTCCTCGCAGTCGCCGACGCCGGTGCCCGCGCTGCCGGCCAACGCGCACGGCCAGGACGTCGTTCCGCCCACCGCCGGCGCCGACTACATCGACGACGAGAGCATGTACGAAAAGCGTCCGGCCGAGGACAAGAACCACCACCCGGCCGACGACATGCCCTGACGGGAGCGGCGCGAACCGGTCTGGCGCTCTCCGGGGCGCCGGGCCACTCGTTGGATGGGGGCCAGGACGGCGTCGCCGGTCTGGCCTCTTTCACGCGGGGGACTGACGGGGGCCTCCGAATGGGGTATCTTCCGCGTCTTCCACGCGGTGCCCCGGCCCTGCCGGGGCGACTGAAGTCGCGGCAACGACGGCCCGAAGTCCGCCTTCGCGGACTGCACGCGGAGTCGAGTGCACCAGGCCAGCCGAAAGCGCGCTCGAATTCTCCCTCTCCCCTGCGAAGCGGGGGAGAGGGCCGGGGAGAGGGGGCTCCCGAGGCATGCGAGGCACCCAGCCTCATCCGGCTCGAAGTTCTCCCCTCTCCCGCGCGGTTTGCGGGGGAGGGGCCGGGGGAGGGGGGAACCCCGTCCGCATCGTCAACCTGTTCGTCCAGCCCCTTCGCGAACGCCCGCACCCCGCCTTGATCATCGCCCCAAACACCTGCCGCAATCGCCCGCGGTATACACTTTGCCAGCGCAAACAAAGCCCTTGACCCACAAGATGTAGGGGTGTATCCTCTGACACACGCTAGATGTGGTGTCGCACGGGTTCGGTGAACGGCCCGTCCGGAGTCATGTCCGAAGCCCTTGAAGTAGCTCGTGTTTCCGCCATCTTACCACCGCCAACGCAGCCCAGGAGTGCCACGAATGACCCCTCCCTCCGCCGCCCCCACCACCGCGGGCATCGACCTGCCCCGCGCCGAGCTGTCCGACAACGCGCGCATCGTCCTGGCCAAGCGCTACCTGCGCAAGGACGACAACGGCAAGCCCGTCGAGGAGCCGGAGGAGATGTTCTGGCGCGTGGCGCACACCATCGCCAGTGCCGACGCGCGCTACGGCGCCGGCACCGAGCAGGTGAACGCGCTGGCCCGCGAGTTCTACCTGCTGATGACGCGCCGCCTGTTCGAGCCCAACTCGCCCACGCTCATGAACGCCGGCCGCCCCCTGGGCCAGCTTTCCGCCTGCTTCGTGCTGCCCGTGGACGATTCGCTCAGCAACGGCCAGAGCGGCGTGTACGACACCCTGCGCTCCATGGCCATGGTGCACCAGTCCGGCGGCGGCACCGGCTTTTCGTTCAGCCGCATCCGCCCCACCGGCGACATCGTCCGCAGCACCACGGGCGTGGCCAGCGGGCCCATCAGCTTCATGTCGCTGTACGATGCGTCCACCGAGGTGGTGAAGCAGGGCGGCACGCGCCGTGGCGCCAACATGGGCATCCTGCGCGTGGACCATCCCAACGTCGAAGAGTTCATCGACTGCAAGCAGGACATCACCAAGATCACCAACTTCAACATCTCCGTCGCCATTACCGACGCCTTCATGCGCGCGGTGGACAAGGGCGAGGAGTACGACCTGGTGAACCCGCGCACGGGCGAGTTCGCCGGCAAGAAGGACGCGCGGCAGATCTTCGACAAGATCGTTCAGAACGCGTGGCGCACCGGCGAGCCGGGGGTGTTCTTCATCGACCGGGCGAACTTCTACAACCCGGTGCCGCACTTGGGATCGTACGAGGCCACCAACCCCTGCGGCGAGCAGCCCCTGCTGCCGTACGACGTGTGCAACCTGGGCTCGGTGAACGTCGGCGCCTTCGTGCGCGACGACGTGCCCGCCACGGCCGACTGGTACGAGCGCATCGACTGGAAGGAGTACCGCCGGGTGACGCGCCTGGCGACGCACTTCCTGGACAACGTCATCGACGCCAACCAGTACCCGCTGCCGGAGATCACCGACCTGGCCAACCGCATCCGCCGCATCGGGCTGGGCGTGATGGGCTTCGCCGACCTGCTGGTGCGCCTGGGGATCGCCTACAACAGCGCCGAGGGGGTGGAGGTGGGCCGCCGGGTGATGGAGTTCCTGGACGAGGAGAGCAAGAAGGCGTCTGAGACGCTGGCGGAGAAGCGCGGCGCCTTTCCCGAGTGGGAAAAGAGCATCTGGGGCCCGGACGAGTCGGCCGCGCGCGCGCCCAACGGCGAGCGCATCCGCCCCGTGCGCAAGCTGCGCAACTGCAACGTGACGACGGTGGCACCCACGGGCACCATCTCCATCTTCGCCGGCTGCTCGTCGGGCATCGAGCCGCTGTTCGCCGTGGCCTTCATGCGCAACCAGGCCGGCGCGCTGATGCCCGACGTGAACGAGGACTTCGTCAAGGCGGCCCAGGACGGCGGCTGGTACAGCGCCGAGCTGATGGAGCGCATCGCCCGCGAGGGGCACATCCACTTCGCCGAGGTGCCCGAGTCGGTGCAGCGCGCCTTCAGCACGGCGCACGACATCACCCCCGAGTGGCACGTGCGCATGCAGGCGGCCTTCCAGGAGCACTGCGACAGCGCCATCAGCAAGACCACGAACTTCCCCAACGAGGCCACGGTCCAGGACGTCCGCAAGATCTACGAGCTGGCGTTCGCGCTGGGCACCAAGGGCGTCACCGTGTACCGCGACGGCTCCCGCGACGGGCAGGTGCTTTCGACGGGCGCCACCAAGACGCCGGCGCAGCAGGCCGAGGAGGTGGCGAAGGCGGCCGAGATCGGCGCCAAGGCGGCGGAGCAGGCGGAGCGCATCGCCAAGCTGGAGCGCGAGATGGCGCGCCTGCGCGGCGAGCTGAGCCAGGCCGAGCAGGTGGCCACCCAGGCGCGCCGGCACAAGCGCAAGCGCCCCAACGTGCTCAAGGGCACCACCCGCAAGATGAACTCGCCGCTGGGCGACGTGTTCGTCACCATCAACGAGGACAAGGAAGGGCACGAGTTCGAGGTGTTCGCCACGCTGGGCAAGGCGGGCTCCGTCGCCATGGCCGACGTGGAGGCCATCGGCCGGCTGATTTCGCTGGCGCTGCGCTTCGGCATCCCTGTGGGCGACGTGTACAGCCAGCTCCGCGGCATCAGCTCCGACCGCGCGGTGGGCTTCGGCGAGAACAAGGTGCTCTCGGTGCCCGATGCCATCGCCCAGGCGCTGGGGCTTCACCAGCGCGAAAAGGCGGGGATCCAGCAGGAGCTGATTCCCGAGGTGGTGGGCGGGGCCACGGAGGTGGTGACACTGCCCGAAACGCTGGAGCAGCCGCAGCTGTCGCTAATGAACTACGCGGCCGAGGCCGAGACCTTCATGGGCACCTGCCCCGACTGCAGCAGCCAGCTGGAGTTCGCCGAGGGCTGCAAGAAGTGCCACGCCTGCGGCTACAGCGAGTGCGGCTGATCGCGGGATAGCGGATGGCCCGGGCTGGCGAAGGCCAGCCCGGGCCGATTTTACAGGCAGGACTGACGTGGCGCTTTTTCGCGAAAACGGACCTTCCCAGGGCCTCCTCGCGCCCGAGATCTGGGTCACCCCGGCGGAGCTCCGCTCCCGCTACCCCGACACCATGCTCTTCGCGGTCGTCGGCTTCTGCCAGTGGTGCATGGGCGAGGCGTGGCTGATCAGGGAGGAGGTTCAGCCCGATGCGTGGCTGATCTTCGATACGAGTACCTACATCTCGGAGGTCAGAAACGGCGGGCACGGCCAGTACGCGGGCAATACCCGGATGAGGCCGGAGGTGCTCGACGCGGTTGAGGCGGCGCTCGAAACGCTGGGCCTGAGCGAGCTTCACGGCATCTTCCGCCGGTTCAGGAACGTTCTTGAAGCCGATCCGGCCCTGAAGCGGAAGACCATGGAGGGCTATGGCTTCGGCGATATCCCGGGTGTGATCGACGCTCTCGACGACGCCTTTTACAAGTCGGAGGATCCGCAGCGGTTTTACCCCCGGGCGGAGAGCTGGCTGAGGGAGGCACCCACCGTCGTTGCGCTGACCCCGCGCCAGATCCGGGCCCGGCAGGCGGCCATCCTGGCAAGCAACAGGCGGCTGGAGCGGCGCCGCGCCGCGGCGTTGCGGCGATCGCAGCCATCGCCCCGGCAGGTCGTGAGGAAGGCGCTCCTTCGGCTCTGGGACAAGACCGGCCTGTGGTGGCCCGGCGAAAATGTGTTGGAGCGAGCCAGGCGCGCGTTCGCCGCGCGGCCGAACTGGGCGCGGGAGGTCGGCGACGCGCTGGCGGCGCTGATCCCGCCATTCGAGCCAGCGGTCCAGGACGGGGATCATAAGAAGGTGGACGAGATCTTCGCTGCCTATCGTGAGATCCACGCGCGCTACCGGCTCGAAACGACGTCCCGTTGGCCCTCTGACCTCCAAGCCTACGCCTACCGGCTGCAATATGCCGGCGAGCGGCTCGGGCGGGAGGACCTGCTCGAGCAGGCGGCCCAGGCCTGGAACCACGCCATCGTCGCCGGACCGCGGTTCTCGGAGTACGACCCGGGCGCGGCCTGGCGCTCGCTGGGCCAGACCCGCGTCGCGCTCGGGCGGCTCCACGAGCGGCACGTGCCCGCCGTCCGGAACGCGTTCGATGCGTTCGATAGCGCCCTGGCCATCGACTTGGTCGACTTGAAGAAAAGCGCACCCTTCGGTTATCCGGCGAAGGACCTGTTGGGCCGGGCGGAGGCGCACCTCGTCCTCGCGACCAGGCAGGACCGTGCCGAGCATCTCCAGGCCGCCAGGAAGGCGCTCGCAGAGGCTTGCCCGCGGGTGCGGCGTTCGCAGCGCGGCCAGCTGAGGGCGGTCTATGCGGAGCTGCTGACGCTCCTGCCCGCCGCCGAGGTCAGCGCCCGCGACCGAGCGCGCGCGATCAAGCTCCTCGACAAAGAGATCGCCTTCGAGCTGGAGGAGGACGGCGGCCCCCGCGGCAATCCGATGCGCCTCAAGCGCCTCCGCCGGATGCGGGCGGCGCTCGCGGGCGATCCCGAACCGCCGGGCTGAGCGCGGCAGCGCCAAACGAGGCGCTGGAGCCGCCGCAGCTGTCGCTGATGAACCACGCGGCCGAGGCCGAGACCTTCATGGGCACCTGCCCCGACTGCAGCAGCCAGCTGGAGTTCGCAAGGCTGCAAGAGGTGCCACGCCTGCAGCTACTCGGACTGCGGGTTATTCGAGGGTAGCGGCGGGCCCGGGCTGGCGAGGTCAGTGCAGGCGGCCGCTGGGCAGGTGAGGTGGTGAGGAGGGACTCCGGCGTGCCGGGGGCCCTCTAACTGCTTGGTATGTAAAGTCTAGAGCGTGTCTCCCGGTGCCTGAAGACGATGAGGAAGGAAAGCGTTGGTCGTATCCCGATGGCAGAAATGATTAGGGTCGTTCAAAGGGCTGGATCCTAGCGCGGTAACTGGTTATAGTAATGTAGGAAAGCGAGTCCTCTCCTCCAGCGTAGGTTTAGAAATGGCAACGCTGTCCCCTGATCCTCTCATGGTCGAAGAGAGTCCGCGTGCCACGATCAAGCGAAGCGGACCCGGATGGTGGCGTAAGCTGCCCGCCGGACCGTTGATCGCCCACCGCTCAGGAGACGTCTTCTGTGGGGATGCCCTTGAGTGCCTCGGATCCCTTGACGATGATGTCGCAGACATCGTTTTTTTAGATCCCCCGTTTAACCTGGGAAAAACCTATGGAGTGGAAGGCCCACGCGCGGACCGCTTAGATGAGGTTGCCTACCAGGATTTCGTCGCAAGAGTGATCCGCGAGGCCCACAGGGTGCTTCGCCCTGGGGGAGCGATATTCTTGTATCATATTCCAAAGTGGGCGATTCGCTTCACTGCTGTATTGGAGGAGAACTTCCAGTTCCAGCATTGGATTGCGGTTTCGATGAAGAACGGTTTCGTCCGAGGAAGCCGCTTGTATCCCGCGCATTATGCGCTTGTCCATTACAGTAAGGGTGATGCTTTGATTCTCAACCGCCCGAAAATTCCACCGGCGACCTGCCCTCATTGTGACGAGTACATCCGCGACTACGGCGGATACAAGTCTCACATAGAGAACGGCGTAAACCTGAGTGACGTATGGGATGATCTCAGTCCCGTCCGGCACAGCAAGTATAAGCATCGCGAGGCTAATGAACTGCCGCTTGCTCTTCTTCGACGAGTAGTGGGCATGAGCGGAAGGAGAGATGGCTTACTCGTTGATCCTTTCGCTGGGACTGGCACCTCGGTCATTGCTGCACGACTGGCGCGGATGAAGTACGTCGCGGGAGATCGAGAACCCGACCATTGCGCGACCATCCAAGCTCGCTTGGACGCTCTTGCGGCACGAAAGCGCGCGACCCAGTATTCTGAAGGATGATGGTGCGAGGCGTTCAGTTGTATCTGAGCGCCCGCGCTTCTAATACCCGTTCGGGTCTCATTGTTGAACTAGCGCTACCGTTAGTGCTCGGTCGTTGCGCTAAACCAGCAGTTCGAGCCGCTCTCCCGGGTCCCAGTAGAGACCCTGCTCACCTCATCTGCCTGTCGGGTTATCTGTCCCTATGAGCCAGGATCAAAGCACCTTCCGGGGAGAGATCAAGGTCGCATCCCGGATCATCGACTATCTCAGTTCAGGATTGTATCCATCGCCCGGCGCGTGCCTGAAGGAGCTTGTTAATAACTCCTATGACGCCGATGCTAGCATTGTCGCAGTGTATGTGAAGCCTGACGCGGACAGGATCATCATCGAGGACGATGGCATAGGGATGACGCGGGACGAGTTCGTTACGCATTTCGAACGGGTCAGCGAATCGCATAAACGAGAGAAATCAGAGTTGACGCCGAGCGGGCGTCGGCCGAAGATCGGCAAAATCGGTATTGGGTTTATTGCGGCCAACGAAATATGTGAGGTCATGGAGGTGTATTCGACTAAAAAGGGGAATTCAGAACTCCTCCATGTAACTATTAACTTTGAAGAAATGCGAAAACCCGCCGAGGAGCGCCGAAGGACGGGGGGAGATTTCGTGAAGGCAGATTACTTTGGGGAAATACTCGAAACTACTAAAGCGGACCACTATACGCGGATTTTCTTAACCGGTGTACGTGGAGAAGCTCAAAACATCTTAGCAGGTGCCCGACCTCAAAGCGCTTCGGCCCGCAGCCGTTCGTTATATGGTATGAGTAGCGCTTCTGTGCAGAACGCCTTAGCAGACCCCACGTTGAAAAGTTGGAAAGACTTCGATTCATATTCTGAAACAATGCTAGAGGTCGCGCTGAACGTGCCGGTGCGCTACCACGAGAGTTGGCTCCCTAATCCTCTGCAACGGAAGCTTCGAGATATAGAATCAGCCGTCGAGACGCTCGGATTTGAGGTTTACTATGACGGAACGGAACTTCGCAAACCGGTAGTGTTCTCGCCGGGTGAGCGTGGTGCGTTGATCAATCGGTTTGAGTTCAAAGGTAAGCACGTCGCGGCCCAAGGCTATTTCTACGCCCAACATGGTACAATTCAACCTCGAGATTTGCATGGCCTCCTCGTGAGAATCCGCAACGCTGCGGTGGGGGAGTTCGATGACTCGTTTTGGGGCTTCTCTCCGAGCGAATCATCTCTGATCCAACGTTGGGTATCTGCAGAGATTTGGGCTGACGATCGGCTCGAAGAAGCCATGAATATCGACCGCCGCACACTTCGTGAGGCGCATCCAGCGTATGTGGAACTAAGAGACGCGGTCCATAAGCACCTGCGGGCTGTCCTGAGCCAAGCACGATCCCAATTGTACCAGTCGGCTAACGTGGAGCGGCGGGATCAGCGCGCATCGGTGGCCATCACAGACGTGACAAATGTGGTCAGGACAAAGGTGACGCAGGCTGCACGTGCAGAGTCGTTTGAGAAAAACTGGGAAAAGGCAGTTGAGCAGCCGCGGATGCGGAGAGCGTTGCTCAAGAAATTTACAGTAGCGGAGCTGTACGAGGCGGTTATTGAATCTGCCCAAGGCGTGGTCACTGAGGAGCAACTCACCGAAATCCTACGCCGCCTGACAGCGCGGCTCGGGGCGTGAACGTCGTTATCCTTCCGCTTACTACATAGATGAGCCCTCCCGGACGCCCTGTTGACCGCGCGATGCACGATGATCGCCCAGAAAAGATGACCATTCGTGATCTATGGGTCACGCAGGCCACCGATTACTTGGCAGACCACCAAGGAGGTGCTCGCGCGCAGGTGCCGCTGTATTTGACTTTGTCTGGTGCTGAAGGCCGAGATATCCAGCGTTTCGTAGACGCGGGGTTGATACGCCGCACGGAAGTTGGTGGTATCGCTACCGAGGACCAGCATCTCGTGGTTGCTGTTGAGAGTAGTCCTGGTGCTGAGTTGGCTCTTCGCCGGAAATTCCCTGGTTTACGCACGTATGGTGAGTCATTCCATAGCCTGATCCGTGGTACAGGTATGATGAGCTTTCCGGAGAAAAAACTCCGCGCAATGCTCCGCGCGTCCATCATCAACCTGGATTTGACTACACCACTTGATGCGGACCTCTCGTCAGATGGGCGGATATCCTTCCCGGTTTTAACGTGGATCCGGAAGCTTTGCGAGATCCATAGTGAATCACCTCGGCTGGATTGGTGCCTCTGCCTGACATTGAATGGGGACCTTAATTGGCCGCCGGAGGTTTGGAAGCCAATGCAAGAATTTCTGGCTGAGAACTTCAACCGTGAACCCCGGTTTGGCCTAGCAGCACAGCAGGTGCTTGGTGGGTCACTATACGCGGCTATTCTGGCGTGCGGGGCGGACGATTTATCTGGACTTTCAGCTGACGAGAAGCAAAAGTTACTCATGGTATTTGTTCCTAAGAAGATCACTCAGCTTGTGCATGCAGAAGGCTGGCGTCTTAGAACGCCGTACAATCTCCGTTATGGGGGCCATAGTGGCTTTGCTTCGATGGTCACGTGGGTGTTCGGGTTTACATGGGACCGACGATCAAACTCATCTCCGTTCTCTGTGTACCGGGATAGCCTGAACGACGCCCTCACGGCGGCAGGGCATGTGGACGCGCGCGGACGGATACTCACCATATAATTTTCAGCGCGTCTGCTGGTACGACGAGGGGCGGCCGAATCAGCATCGGCCGCCCTCTTACTCTCACGTTCAGATGGAAGATCAACTGCGTACCAACCTCCGCACCACCTCCCGTGCACCGCGCCTGTACACCGTCAGGCAAACGAGTTCGCCGGCCGCATCTCGCACCTCCCAGAAGCGGCTCTTGTCCTGCTTCTGGATCGAGTAGCCGGCCTGCTGCTCCAGCGTGGACCTCCGCGGGACCGTGTGCTCCACAACCATGGTGGCTCCAATCCTCTTGACCCGTGCCGCCCGGCAGGGCTACCGTTGTCGGCGGGCGGCCTTCGGGTCGTTCTCGTGAGGCTGGTCGATTCTTCTTGGCGGGAGAGCGGCCAGCCTTGCTTTTGCCCTGCGTTGGTAACAATCTAGTTACCGGCTGCGGAGTAGTCAATAGGTAACTACCAGACTACCAAGTGGATTTCAAGACAGCGACCGACATTCTCACCAACTCACCAACCGTCACGCTGGCAAGGATAGCGGAGCGGTTTGGCGTCCAATTGGCCACGATCGCACGGGCGCGCATTGATACTGAAAATCGGCGTTCCCCGCCGCCTGATTGGCCGCGAGTTATCGCCGAATTGGCTAACCGCCAAGCCGATCGACTCGAGGAACATGCCGACGAGCTTCGTCGACTTGCTTCCACCTTGCGCGATCGCTCTTCAGGCTCCACTTCCCACAAGGCATGATCGATCATGGCTTCACGCGATATTCTCGTCGATTGGGTCCTGGAAGCACTTCGCGCTCGCGGTGGTGCGAGCAACGTGCTTGGTGTTGCCAAATACATCTGGGATCACCACGAAGCCGACCTTCGGCAGCGTGGTGATCTCTTCTATACGTGGCAGTATGATATTCGCTGGGCCGCTCAGAAGCTGCGGAACCGTGGCCTCCTCAAGCCCGTGGATGAAAGCCGAACGCTTCCATGGGAGCTTGCAGAGCGCTGATTCTCTCGGCGCCGAAGGGGTGGAGGCGGTGGTGGCGGACCTGGCCGAGAAGCACGCGGACGAGTTGGAGCGGCGCGACAAGGCCCTTCAGCAGCTCGTGCACATCCTGCGGAATTGAGCGAATCAGCCGCACGTCCGATCTGATGGCTCCGAGCACGATCCCACCCGCACAGAGAACCGTTGCATGAATGCTCACCGGCTCACTCGCCGACTGCTGATCGCATCGCTCGTCGCCGTTCCGCCGGGAGCGTCGGCGTACATGGACCTTTCGCCGATCGAGGAAGTCCGCTGGCTGGCGGGGTGTTGGGAGGGCGGGTCCGAGCGAGCGTGGACCGAGGAACACTGGATGGAGCCCCGCGGCGGAACCATGCTCGGCATGAGCCGAACGACGCGTGGCGACTCGACGGTGAGTTACGAGCTGATGCGGATTTCCGAACGGGGCGAGCGCCTGGTGTTTACGGCGCACCCATCGGGCCAGCCCGCCGCGGCGTTCAGCAGTGCCGCCATCTCGGCCACGGAAGTGGTATTCACCAACCCGGAGCACGATTTCCCGCAGACGATCCGGTATCGGCGTGCCGGATCGGACTCGCTCGTCGCGCGGGTCGAAGGCTTCGATGCGGGGCACCCACAGGCGATCGAATTCCCGATGGCCCGCGTTGCGTGCCCAGGCGGGGCGGCAGGGAGCGGGTCGCCCGAAGCTGCGGCGCCGTCGGCAACGCGAGTGCAGATCTTTTCGCCGGGCGTGATCTCCGACGCCCGCTGGCAGTATCGAATCACCTTTACGCCCGACGGGAGAACCGCCTACTACACCGCCGCGGACAGCTTCTTTCCCCGGATCCGCCGCTCCACCATCCTGGTTTCGCACCTTCGAGGCGGCGTTTGGAGCTCGCCCCAGACGGCGCCCTTCTCGGGAACGTACACGGACATCGATCCGTTCATCACCCCGGATGGACGGCGGCTCTACTTCGCCTCGATCCGCCCGGTCAGAGGGGCACCACGCACCGACCTGGACATCTGGATGATGGAGCGCACGCGCACCGGGTGGAGCGAACCGGTGCACCTGGGCGCGGAGGTCAATTCGCCTGCGGACGAGCTCTACGCCTCGGCTGCGGCGGACGGAACCCTCTATTTCGCCAGTGGGCCGGCCGGGCCTGCGCCCACCGCCGACTGGAACATCTTTCGCGCCGAGCGCAGGGGTGAGGGGTTTTCCCCGCGGGAGATGCTGAGCGGCGCCATCAACACGGACGCGGCGTACGACCCCGCCAATCCTACGGCCGACTGGGAGTTCAACCCGGAGATCTCCGCGGACGGGCGCACCCTCATCTTCACCTCCCTTCGTCCCGGCGGCCACGGGTACGGTGATCTGTACATCAGCCACCTTCGCGGCGGGGATTGGACCCCGGCGCGCAACCTGGGCCCGCCGGTGAACACCGCCGACGACGAGTTTCACCCCACCATCTCACGGGACGGGCGGCACCTGTACTTCGCGCGCACCATCTTCTCCCCCACGTTGCGTGCGAGCGACTTCTACGTCGTGCCGATGAGCGCGCTGAACATCCAGTGACATCCGGCAGGCGTGGCGCGGTCCCGGAGCTCGCTTCCACCGCCGTGGTGGGCTCAAGGCACGTGATGAGGAATCTGCTCTGGGTGGACTGCGTTGCCGGCGCGCTCGCGGGAGTGCTGGTGCTGATGTTCAGCAAGTGGCTCAGCGGTCTTCACGCGCTGCCCCGAGAGCTCCTGCTGCTGAACGGCGCGGTGAACCTGCTCTACGCATCGTTCTCCTTTAGCCTCGCCGTGCGGGCCAGACGGCCGCGGCCGTTGATCGAGGTGCTGGTATTCGCCAATCTCTCCTGGGCGGTCGTGTGCCTGTGCCTGGTTGCGGTCTTCGCGGCGTCGGCGACCGTGTTCGGCATCGGGCACCTGGTTGGCGAGGCGATTTTCGTCGGCGGGTTGGCGGGGCTGCAGTGGAGGTGGCGCGACCAGCTCCTCGCGCGGGCATGACTCACCGCCACGGGCTTCACGCAATTCGCCGCGCGCGGATGAGCGGGCGCAACGCGCGCTCGGCGCCGAAGGGGTGCGAGTCCGTGGTGGCGGACTTGGCGGAGAAGCACGCGGACGAGCTGGAGGCGCGGGTGGCGCTTCGGCGTGACATCGCGCGCACGTTGCTGCCGGGGTAGGATTGACTCGATCAGGCTCGTTGGCGTCGTAGCGGTGCCTTGATGGATCGGCCGCCACTCCCACCGCCTTCACACGGACCGCTCCCCCCAATGCCCCGGACCGCCAACGTACTCCTTCTTGCCGCGGTGTCGTTGGCCGGATGCGCCGCACCCCGGCCCGCGCCGTCGCCGGACAGGGTCCAGGCAGTGGGCGTCGACACGCTCGCCGCGCTGACAGCCGCGGATGATGTCACCTGCATCACGACGACTTCGGCGGCGGCGTACTGCTGGGGTGGGATCGGCGAGCGAGAGGGGGCGCCTGTCCGCGTCCTCTCGGCGGATGGGCAGGCTGCGCGGGTACGATCCATCGCGCCGTCGCAGTCGGGTGTCTGCGCAGTGACGATCGCCTGGGAGGCGTGGTGCAATCCTCGCGCGACGGGCGGGTGGACCGACTCGGCGGGAACCAGGATGGCGGTCCCCGGGGAGTGCGGATACGGGGCGTGCGTGTTTCCGCTGCCGTTGGAGGGGGAGCTGCCGCCGCGGTACGTGCGAGCGGTGGCGGCAGGCTGGTCCCACGCATGTGCGCTGGCGCACGATGGCGCGGCCTTCTGCTGGGGCAAGAACGAGATGGGCGAGCTCGGCAACGGCACCTGGGCGCCCGACTCGGTGGGCGACGGCGGGCCGTTCAGCCGGGCGCCTGGCGCCGTTACGGGCGGCCTGCGGTTCTCCCAGTTGAGCGCACGGGGGCGGCTCACCTGCGGCGTGGCATCCCACAACCGCGGCGTGTACTGCTGGGGGTACGGGCAGAGTGGCCAGACCGGCGACTCCGCCGCGATCCGCTGCGCGAGCGAGCCGCTCCCGTACTCCAGCCGGCCGTGCAGCACCGCCACCCCGCGGCGAATCCTGCCGGACAGCGTTCCCGGCTCCCACGACGATCCCTCCCGTGTAGAATTCCTCCAGGTCGGCGCGGGCGACGTGCTGGCCTGCGCCGTCGCCGCCGACGGCCGGGTGTTCTGCTGGGGTGACAACTACCGGTGCGTGCTGGGGAGGTGCCGCATGCCCAACTCCCCCCGCGCGCAGTACGTTCCGCTCCCGGGCCGTGCGGTCGAGGTGCATGCGGGCTCCCAGTTCGCGTGCGCGCGGACGGCGGACGCGAGGGTCTTCTGCTGGGGAGAAAACAGGAACGGCCAGCTGGGGTCGCTCACCACCGCCAACGCGGGACCGGACGGCGGCCCGCCGGATTACCGAGGCGCCGCCGACGCGGGAGCCGCCTACGATGACCTCTGCTTTCTCGGCGGCCGGTGCTCGCCCGCCGCGGTGGAGGTCGCTCCCGGGCGCAGGTGGTACGCGCTGGCCGTCGGCACGGAGCACGCCTGTGCGCTGGCAGACTACGGCAGGGTTCATTGCTGGGGGAAGGCAGGCCCTGCGCTGGGCCGCAATCCGAAGGTCGTACCCTGCGAGAACCGCAGCGCCCAGTGGAAGGACGAGCCATGCCAGCCCGCCCCCATCCCCGTTGCGGGGCTCCCCCGTTTCGCACTGCCCGCACCTCCTTACGCGCGGCCGGCCCAGGATCCTGGCCAGGACTCGCTTGGCACCCGGACCACGCGGGTGCTGGCGAGCCGGCGCGAGATACGGGTGATCTTTCCGCGAGACACGGCGGCCGGCTGGGGCTGGTCGGAACTCCAGGACCCGCAATACCAGCCGGCGTACCAATGGAGCATCGGCATCGACGGCATCGATGGCCCGCGCTCGCTTTCACTTTCGATCAGCCGCGGACACGGGGAGGGCGCCCGCCGCTTCGCCACGCTCTCCGAGCTGGTTGCCGCCGCGGATGCGCGGTACTGCCTGCCCGGGATGATCGCGAGCTGCCCCCCCGCCGATGCCGGGGCTCTCGTGGAGAACGGGGCCGTGGTGCTGACGCTGCGCGACAGCGCAACGATCGCGAGGCTGGTGGGGCTGCGGCCGGCGTGGGCCTCGGTCTGGCAGATGCGGCCGGAGGTTCCCGTGGTCTACCGGCGCGACAGTGTGCGGATCGAGTACGTAGATCCGCAGGTGCCCGAGCCCGATTCCGCCCTGCGCCTGGAAGCCGCGGCGGCGCGCCGGCGCTACGAGGCCTCCGTCAACTCGATCAGCAGGTTCGTCAGTGCGCCCGGGAGCACGGGCGACGAGGTCTGGATGGCGGTCGGCGACTCCGTCCCGTTCTCCGTCGAGGAACAGCGCTGCCATTCCGACGTGTGCAGCGGCGGGTACGCGACGCTCAGCGCATCCGGCTGGGCGGTGGGCGACAGCTCCGTCGTACGCCTGCGCCCCTTCGCGCGCCCGAGCCCCCACCTCCGCGGGGAGCCCGCCGTCTGGGTCGTTGCGCGTCGCATCGGACGGACGACGGTGCGGGTGCATGGGCTCAGCGGCTCGGGAGATACCCTGCCCAGCGGGGAGCCGGTTGCCCGTGAGGTCCAGGTGCAGGTCGTGGTGACGGCGCCGGTCGCGCGGGTGCGCCTTTCGCCGCGCACGGCCCGCGCGCAGGTGGGCCAGCCGCTGGAACTCCGCGCACAGGCGTACGATGCACGCGGGCGTGTGATCGCCGGAGCGCCGATCCGCGTAGAGATCACCGGGGGTCCGTACGTACGCATCGTGCCGGCGTCCGCCCTGCGGCACGTTGCGTTCGAATCGCCGGGGCGGCACACCCTCGTCGCGTCGTTCGGTGGCCGCGCCGACACGTTGATCATCGATGTCACCCCCGATCCGGGAGCGGCGGCCCAGCCGGATGTGCCTGCCGATGGGGATTCGCCGGGGCCGCGGCTTTCGGCGGCACCAGCCGACCCACGTCCCCCGCGCCGATCCGGAGGCGTGCCTCAGGCGGCTGGCGAGGGGGCGAACGCCCCGGGGGTCACCAGCAGGAGGGAGGGAAGCGAGGGATCGAACAGCCGCAGGTAGAAACGCCCGATCCCCGCCAGGCCGAGCAGGAGCGAGGGCGAGTCGCTGCTGGAAACTCCGCACCGCCACGGGATGCCGCGGGCGTGGCTGGCGGCCCCCTCCGCGGCGATGCGGGCCGCCACTCCCTCGGGATCCACGTCCCCGCCAAAGCAGGCGACACCCTCGCGGATGACTTCCGCCGCCCCCGCAAGCCCGTGGCAAAAGGAGAAGTTGCCGGTGCCCGCCAGCTCATCGGCGGCGGCCCTGCGGGTGGCTTCCAGGGCGGCCCGGGCCTCGCGGCGGTACACCTCGTCCTTCAGCAGCTCGCAGGCGCGCAGCCGCGAGAGCGCGATCCCCGCCGAGCCGTGGCACCACTGCGTATCGACCGGCACCGGGCCCCGGCCGCGCGCCCGCTCCTTGCGCAGGTCGGCCCAGTTGCCCTGCCGGGCGTCGAACCAGTGTCGTTCGAAGGCGAACGCGCCCTCCGCCCCGTCCCGGAAGCGTGCGTCGCCGGTGGCACGGAACAGTTCCAGAAAGGCGAGGCCCGCGCCCGCCGCGCCGTGCGAAAGCCCGGTGAGCGGCCGCTCGCCCGTGGCCTGCATCGAGCGCCACGCGGTTCCCCCGTGCATCGGCATGCCCAGCGCCAGGAGCTCCTCGCCCAGCCGCGCCGCTTGCGGCCGCAGCGAGGGGTCGCCCAGCGTCTGCTCCATCGCCAGCAGCGCGAGCACGCCGCCCGCGAGGCCGAACATCAGGTCGAATTCGCCGGGATCGCTCTCCACCCGCGCCCGGTCCACCAGGGCCCGCGCGCGCTCCGCCAGCTCTGCCTCGCCGAGCAGGACGCCCACGCGCGCCGCCGCGAAGGCGATGCCCGCCACGCCGGCGTACAGGCCCCACGGGTAGGGGGGAAAGTGCGTCTCCACCCGGTGCAGCGACTGGCGCACCGCTCCGATCGCCAGCCGGTGCAGCCCGCCGTCGCCGGTGGCCCGCGCCAGCTCCGCCGCGAACAGGCCCACCCCGGCCGTCCCCGCGTACACGTCCGGCTCCAGCGACGAGTACGACCGGCTGCTCCCGTCGGGGATCATGCCCACCCAGTTGCACCGATCGCCGTGCCACACCGCGGCCTCGGCCAGCCGTGCCCCAAGCTCCGTCGCGATCCGCAGCGAAACCTCGCGCGGCGGCGCCGCGGACTGCGCCTCCGCGGGTACGCCCGGGGCGGGCGTGCGGACTGGACGGCCAGCCGGGCGCGCGGCGCGCGGCGGCAACCGATAGTCGTTGCTGCTCCCGGGGTTCAGGTACGGCGCATCGGGATCGACTCCGTGGGCGCGAAAGTGCGCTACGCACCGCGCGCGCCGCTCCGCCTGCCCGCGGACTCCCGCCTCGTGCGCCTCGATGAGGGCGTCGGCAAGGAGCCCGCACCGGTGCAGGCCAAAGCTCTCGCCCGCCCTGGGGTCCTCCGCCAGCCCCAGCCCGGGCGCAAGTTCCAGCGTGAACGCCGGCACGCGGGGCCGCAGGTGCGCCGCCGCCCGTGGATGGACCCGCGCCACCCGCGCCAGCACCTCGCGCCCTCGCGCCTGCGGAAAGTAGAGCACCCCCGCGTCGCAGCGGTCGAAGCGCTCCGGCGCGTTGAGGACCTTGAAGTGAAAGGGGAGCCGCGCGCGGTTGAGCGCACCCGTGAGCGCATGCATCACCGGCGCGGCACCGGCCGGCTCCAGGTGCCAGTAGACGCGCACCAGGGGCTCGCCCGCGGCGCCCAATCCCACGTCGCCCATGGCCACGTAGTACCCTGGCGAGTAGCTCAGCAGCTGCCGTTCGCCCCGCATCCGCACGGTCGTGCCGGGCGCGGGCGTCCGGCCTCGGGGCAGCATCCGGCGCGGCACCCGCAGCGCCAGGCCGCCCCGCCGCACCTGCACGGCGCTCCCATCCACCGCCTCCACCACCCATCCGTCCTGAAGCGCCCCCTTTCCCGTGTTGGCGGCCGAGAGCGCGGCGATGAAGGAGGTGGTGCCCACGTCGGCCTGACCGGGCTCCGAGGGAGGCGCCATGGCATCGCCGCGGGTGTAGAGGCCGGTGTACAACGCCTGCTGGATGCGGTGGCGAAGGTACGCACGCGCCGTGGCGGGGGTCAGGGCACGCAGCGTGGCGCGCGGAAGGGGCGGGGAGGGGCGGCCGAGCCAGGCGAAGCGGGTGGGCGAAAGGATCGCCCCGTGCCGCACGGCGGCGTCCACCTGGTGCAGGTAGGGGGTCATGCGGCCAGCCTTTCGCGGAGGCCCAGCCCCAGGAGGGTCCCGGCCGCCTCGGCCGGGCGGCGGAGGAGGTTCCATGCCAGCTGGAGCATGCACACCACGTTGCCGGTGAGCGCCAGCGACGACTGCATCTGCTCGTAGGCGGTCTGCACCAGGCGCACCCCGGTGTAGCGCACCGCGCGCGGAAGCCACTCGGCCGCCTGTGCCGCGTCGGCGCCGGTCTCGCGCAGGTAGGCATCCCACAGGGCGCGCAACGCGGGGTGCATGCGCTCCAGCGGGCACCAGGTGAGCTCCAGAAAGCGCTCGGGCGGAATTTCGCCGGTGATGGGTACCGAGTGCAGCCAGAACGTCAGGTAGTCGTTGAACGCCGATCCCACGTCCCAGCAGGGGTCTCCGTACCGGGCCAGCTCCCAGTCGATCATCTTGAGCGCGCCGCCGCCCGGGGCACGCACCAGCAGGTTGTCCCACTTGATGTCGTGGTGGATCAGCGCCTCGGGCCGCCACCCGGCGCGCGCCTCGTCCAGGAGCGCGGTGAACTCGCCGTACTGCTGGATGATCCGCACCAGCTGCGCGTTGGCGGCGCTGGCGGTCTGCAGGAAGCGTGGACCGGGAAGGTGCAGCGAGAGCGCCCAGCCGGGGCGGCTGTCCTCCGCCGGCCCGGCGAGCCCGCGGGTGGTGCGGTGCAGGGTTCCCAGGGCCTTTCCCACGGCCCGCGCTACGCGTACGGGGAAGTGGCGGCGGAGCACGTGGTACTGCCGCAGGTCCTGCACTCCGGGAAGGAGTTCCAGCACCAGCACTCCGGCGCCGTCGTCGTACCCGAAGCAGCGGGGAAGGCTGCGACCCAGCGTGCGGCCGCGTGGAAGCCCGGCCAGCATGCGGTAGACCTGCGCCTCGCGCGCCACCGAGCCCGCGGTTTCGGCGTACGCCGCCTGCTTCACGAGAAAGGCCGTCCCTTCGGCGGGTACCACGCGGAAGTTGCGGTTGCGGCGCGAGACGTCCTCCACGAGCACCCCGCCCTCCACCACCTGCGCGGGGGAAAGAAAGCGGTGTTCCAGGAGGTAGGTAACCACCTGCGAGCTGGACAGCAGCATGCGCGGGACCTCGTATGGACTTCGCGTCCTGAGACGGCGTTGGGCAGGGGGGCGCCGAGGGGGCATGGGATCACGAGCGGCCCGGCGGATGCCGGGCCGCTCGCCGGGACTGCTACTCGCCACACGGGGCGGTGCATCCCCCCGAGTTCGAGACGCAGCAGTTGGGGCACTTGGACTGCGTGGCCATCGCCTGGGCCACGAACCCCAGGTGGGCGACGGCGCCGCGCGTGCCTTCCAGGTGTTGGCTGGCCAGCGGCCCCTGCAGGAAGTTCAGGCACTCCATTGTTCACCTCGCAGTAGAAGTGTGTACATTTTGCGGCGGTTTGTGGGTGCCGCATCCGCATGATAAAGCTGCTACCATCGTGTTGCAAGCTTCTCGTGAAAAGGGGCGAGGCTACAGGCCTGGGCCGGCTTGCCACGGGTGCCTGGGGACCAGCGCCAGCCGGCCGGGCGGGGGCTGGCGCGCAGTGGGGTAGATAAATTCCAGCGAGTCGGCCCGCACGGCGAGGCCCGCGTCTTCTTCGATCGGGGAAGGTCGGACAGCAGGGCGCGGGCCGCGGCCACCTGCGCCGGCTCCCACCCGCGACGCTCGCGCACGTAGCTAAGGCACAGGTGCGACGGATACCGGGCTGAGACGGTCCACGAGGAACGCCGTACCGAGCGTCCTTCGAAGTTCTTGTTGGTCCGGGCAAAGGGTGCTACTCTTGTTTCCGGCGCGAAACATACGCCCGCCTTCCGCTTTTATCTCTCCCTCGCTTTGGCCCGGAGCACCCCACAATGCGAAGTCTTCATCGGAGGCGCGCAGCCCGGCTGCTCGCGCTCGCAGGCATCCTCGCCGCCGCATGCAACGACGGCCCCGGCGATGGTGCCCTGATCGGGCCGGAGAACACCCGTCCATCGGCGACGATTCAGCCCGACCCCGACATCGACCAGGCCGACACGTACTACCTGGCCGAACTGTACCAGGAGGGCAGCACCACCATCGATTCGGAGCGGCCCATCACCGACCCGGTCACCGGTGCGGTATCCAACCAGCTCGTGGCGTATCACGTCCCGGAAACGCAGCGCATCGAGGGTGGCTACGACGCCTATGGAAGGATCATCCAGGTGCTGGACCAGACGGATCCGCTGGAGGATCCGCTCACCACCCCGGTGAACCTGACGCGACGCACGCGAAGCGTAGGGGATTACCTCACGCGGTACGACGCGTACCGCCAGCCGGTGTCGAACGAACTGCAGGCGATGCAGGCGGTGGGCGCGGGCCCGTCGCACGAGCAGATCACGGACGGATTGGTGCTGGAGGCGGCCGCCATCGACACGCTGGACGCGCTCTCTCCGGCCGCGGAGCCGCTTGCCGCCGCGGCGGGCCCACGAGCCGTGATCAAGCGGCCCCGGCCCGACGAGATCCAGATCACCAACGGACTTGCTCCAGAGGAGATCGGGCTGGGCCGCCCGGCCAAAAATGCCGAGCAGGTGCAGCAGCACGGGGAAGTGGTGCGCACGTTTCGCCGGCGTGGGCCCAGGTACGTCCTCGAGCAGGTAGAGGTCACCACCAGCCACAACTCGCCTGCCGGCCGGGTGCGGCAGCGGCAGGTGAACCGGCTTCGCATGCTGCGCTTTCACGAGAACCCGCAAAAGGATCGTGAACGGCGGGAGAAGCGCGGCTCGCGGCCCGCGCGCAATACCATTACGCCGCTGTCGTTCGAAATCTGCCCGGATGACGGCTCGCCCTGCGGGCCGGAGGAGGAGCCGCCGCCAGCGCCCCCCGCGGATCCCTGCCCGCCGGCGGCTTCCGGGGTGAACGTGCTCTTTCAGCACGGAATCCGGAGTAGTGGCGATGCGTGGTTGAGAATGGATGGGTGGGTCCGCTGCGGGTTCCAGACGAACGCGCACATTCGGCCTAGCATCAATTGGCGCCCTTCGATCCCGTCGCAGCGGGAGGAAGTCCTGCCCTACCTGCCCACCACGGGCAATCAGACGATCCTCATCGGGCACAGCAACGGCGGTCTGGTCTTGCGCTCGCTCGCCCAGTGGGCGGAGGTGAACCGGCCGGGGAGTGTCCGGGGCGTGGTGACGCTGGACAGCCCCAACCAGGGTGCGATCGTGGCCATCAACGTCCAGGTGCTGGAAGTTGCCCTTTTCAACATCGGGATGGTCCCCGACCTGCTCTTGTGGCATCCGTTCTACGAGGACGACGTGCCGTACAGCCCGTTTCTCAATCGCACGAACGGCTTCAACGAGAGCTTCACGCGCGTGGGTATTCAGACGCATACGCCCAAGCGCTGGGTCGCGTGGCGGATCTTCTGGACCCCAAGCGACTGCCCACCGGAATCGTCGTGTGGCGAGCGGGCCGTAGCGCGCCGGATCCAGGAGGCGTACGATCGCCACCGGCATTATGCGCAGTTCTGGTACCGGCCATGGCAGTTGGTACCCGCCCTCGCGGCGATTCTGGCGATGAACGGCGCCGACGCCACGTGGCACGCGTTCACGGCGCCGGGCCGCATCCCCAGCGACGGGTTCATCCACGGCTCGGGGCAGGTGTATCCCCGCGCCATGCGCAACCGGCTGATCCAGAATGGCGATTCCCACGTTGGCACCACCCGCAGCGATTTCGTCTGGAGGGAATTGGAAGCTGCGCTCGGCGCTTCCGACCTCTTCGCTGTTCCGATCCGCCAATGAACGTGAAGGCCTCGATGAACATCAAGCTACTCGCACCGTGCAGCCTGCTGGTTGCGGCTCTGTTCGTGGGACCTGGCTGCGTCGCCGACCCCGCTCGTCCCGTTGTCAGCGACAGCATTCCCGTGGCGTGGCGCACCCCGCTGGACACGGAGAGCGGCGGAACCCCCGCACTGCACGGGATTGCCGCCGACGGGGAGCGCTTGTACGTGGTATCGAAGGGAGTCGCGGCCTTCCATCTTGGCACCGGCGCGAAGATCTGGCACACGCCTGGAGCTGCGGCTCCGCCCGGGCTGGGTCTCGCGCCGTTCAACGTGGTCGCCCGGGACGGGCGGGTTTTCACATCCTCGCACGTCGCACGCGCATTGAACGCGGCTACGGGTGCCGAACTGTGGACATTCACCCCCGACACCTCGGCAACGGCGGTAAGCGCGGTCGATGAGCGGGCTTTTTACATCGGCACCGATTCTCGACGGGTATACGCCCTCGATGTTGCCACGGGGCAGCCGCGGTGGTCGGTGGAGGTGCTGCCCGGCGGGCCGTACCGCACCGTCGTTACCGGCATCGTCGCTCATGGCGATTCGCTGTATGTCTCGCTCGTGGAGGAGACGTCTCCTACGGGTCATCTGAAGCGCGGGTGGATCGTCGCGGTGGACCGCAATGACGGCACGGTCCTGTGGCGCTACGTGAACGAGCGGAGCGGCGAGCCTCACGATGCAGGCCGGCACGCCGTCGCCGGCCGCATGCTCCTGGTGAACGATCTCAACGGGGGCGCCTTCTTTGGATTGGACCGGTTCACCGCCAAGGAGGTGTGGCGTCGGGTCGGGCCGGCGAACCGCCTGGGGGCGTGGGACGTGTTCAAGGTGGTGGACGGGATTGCGTACCTGGCATCCAACGACACGTACGCGTACGCCTTCGATCCCGAAACCGGGCAAATCCACTGGAAGCACGACATGCGGGCCAGCGCCAATTCTTCGGCGGTGTGCGGCAACTACATGTTCGCGGCGGCGGGCTCGCTGCACATGTTCAACCGGTCGAGCGGCAAGCAGGAGGCGGCCCTGTTCCTTGACGAGTGGGGCTATGTTCAGCCGGATGCATTCGTCGTTTCGCGGCTGCTCTCACATGGCGCGCGGGTGTACTTCGTGGGCTACAAAGCCGTCTACGCCGTCGAGTGCAGCCGTTGACCCATGCCGCATCCAAGATCCGCCATTCGGCCGGCTCAGGGCGATTGTCTCGAGCGCCAGAGCCGGGCCAGCTCTCGCCCGGGGTAGGGAAGGTCGGCACTGTCCAGGGACTCGGGCGGCAGCGTGTCCCAGAACGGCGCCCAAATACGGTCGAGCAGCGCCTGCCGGGCCGGGTCCGACGACCCCACCATGATCGAGACCTGTTTCGTCTCAATGTGCGGACCGGCGTCGGGAACCACTCCGAACGATTCAAGTACCCGGGTTCGCTCCTCCACCGGCATGGTGCCGAGGAGTTCCTCCAGCGCATCGACGTCGAATTGCCGCGCCAGCTGCTCTCTCACCTCAGGGGCGAGCTGCGCCGGGTGCGGGCTGGCGAGGTCAGCCCGGGCGGGCTGCGGGCGGGGTGACGGATGGACAGGGAGGGTCTCCGGCGTGCCGGGGGCTCTCTTTTCGTTGTCGCATCTCAACGTCGTATCGATGCTGGCGTGGCGTACGGGGGTCGATGAGAGCCCGGCACCGCGCTGCTTACCCGCCTCTCCCGCGGTCAAAGCGAACGGCGGTACGCGCCGGGCGGGGTGCCGACCACGGAGCGGAACTGACGCGTGAAGTGGGCCTGGTCCGCGTACCCCAGCTCCAGGGCGATCGCGCAGAGCGATTGATCGCCCGCCAGCAGCAGCTTCGCGCGGTCTACCCGTATGGCGCGGGCGTACTCGCCGGGGGTGAGTCCCGTGTGGGCGCGAAACGCACGCGTGAAGTGCCCCGGATGCACGCCCGCCTCCTCGGCGAGAGCCGACACCGACGGTGGGGCGCGGAACTCGTCCGTGAGGCGTTCCCGTGCCCGCCGGATCCACACCGGCTGCAGGGAGGGACGCGGGGGCTCTCTTCGCCGCCCGACATCCACCAGGATGGAGAGCACCAGACTCTCAATCGCGATCCCGGAAAGCGCATCCGAATTCCAGGCTTCGCGCCGCACCCTCCCGGCGAGCGAGGCGGCCGCGCCGGGCACCGGTCCCCACGACATCGCGCGCAACCCCGAATCTTTGAGCCGGTCGGTCCAGTCCGGGCCGAACTGGATGTTGAAGCAGATTCCGCCCGAGCCGTGGAACCGATCGGAGTGTGCCGAATCCGAGGGATGGAAGATCAGCGCGCCAGGGGAGCACGACTCAGTGCGCGTTCCGCAGCTCTCCTCGTAGAACCCGCTAACCACCAGGCAAAGATAAGGTGCCGCGTGCGAATGCCGCGGAATCGCCGCCCCCCCGGCGTACGCCGTCTCCGTCAGGATCAGGCCCGCGGGGCTGTTGGAGGCGGCGCTGCTGCCGTAGAAGCGCCCGGGCTCGAGGCAGATGCTCATGAGAAACGCTACGAGGGAGCGAGAACCTGCGGATCGTTCAACGTAACGCAGATCCGTTCAATACACGAGGCCGTTCGGCTGCGTATGATTCCGCGACCTTCGGCCTCTACCCTCCCGCACCCAGGCTCACGAATGTACGACCCGCGACCAGCCGCCTACCTCGCAGCCACGCTGCTATCCGGGGTTCTTGCGGGTGGCGGCCATGCGCAGGAGGCGGCCGGCGCCCCGGCGGCGTCTCCCCATTACGAATTGGAGGTGGCACTGGATCCGGCCGCGCACCGGCTTCAGGCCCGGGGGATCCTTCGCCTCCCCGCGGCAGCGGCATCCCGCGACACCGTCGAGCTTCGCCTGCGGGCGGAGTTCGACAGCCTGCAGGTGGAGGTGCTCTCCCCCGACCGGAGCGCGGGCCCGGCCACGCTGACGCGCCGGGTGGCCGATGGAAAGCCCCCGACGTGGATCGTCGCGCCGCGGGCGCCGTTTCCGCCCGACGAGCCGGTGCGGCTGCGGTTTTCGTACGCGGGGGGCGAAACGCCCGGGTTCCTGCTGTATCTGGGTGAAGAGGGCTCGTTCGCCGGCGCCACGTGGTATCCGAAGTGGGGTGATGGAACCGGCACCGGCACCCTGCGCTTCCAGGTGCCCGGGGGCGTCACGGTCGTGTCCACTGGCCGCAGGGCCGGCGGAGCGGACGAGGGCCGAGCAGGGGTCTTTTCGTTCGTGGTGGACCGCCCCGCCGAGTTCGCCTTCGCGGCGGCGCGGTACTACGTCGATCACGCAGGCGGTGCGCGGCCGATCACGGTATACTCGCTGAAGCGGCGGACCAACGTGAACGCGCTCGCCCAGCGGCTGGGCGAGGTGGTCGACGCGCTGGTGGAGGAGTTCGGCCCGTTGCCGGGGGGTGCGTTTTCGCTCGCGGAGGCGCCGGCCGCACAGGCGGGGGCCGCCGGATTCGACGGCGCGAGCCTGGACGGATTCATCCTCTCCACCGAGACCTACCTGGAAGAGCCGTTCAACATGGGCTTCTTTGCGCACGAAGTGGGGCACCAGTGGTGGGGGATTGCCGTGCGGCACCGCGGCGAGCGCGGCAGCTATCTTCTGGACGAGGCCATGGCCCAGTACGGCGCTCTGCGCGTCGTGGAGGTGATGGAGGGCCCCGCGGCCGCCCGGTCGTTCCGGAGGCTGGGCTACCCGGGGATGTCGTTCACGCATGGGCTGCGCGGCTACGCCTACCTGGCCCAATCCGGGTTCGACTTTCCCCTCGACGCGTTGCCGGACACCGGGTTCCTTGCCCACGTTTCGCACGATATAGCCGATGGAAAGGGCTTTCTCGCCCACGAGGTGCTGGCGCGCGCGGTCGGGCGGGAGAGGTTTCGCGCGGTGCTCCAGCGGTTCGTCCGCGATCACGCGGGTGAGCAGGTCACCTGGCCGCAGTGGAAGGCTGCGGTGGAACGTGGCGCGGGACGGGATCTGGGCACCTTCTGGACACAGTGGTACGAGCGCTCCGGGCTTCCGCAGCCGACGCTGGAATGGAGGCGAGCGGGCCGGTCGGTGCAGGGCACGATACGTCAGGAGGGCCCGGCGTACGACCTGGAGCTTCCTGTCCAGGTGACGTTCGAGGGTGGAGCGGTCACACGAAACATCCGCATTCGAGGAGAGTCGACGCCCTTCCGCATCAGGGTGCCGGCGCCGGTGCTGTCCGTGGAGTTGGATCCCGAAAGCCTGGTTCCGCGCTGGGACCCGGCGCTGCTGGGCGAGGCACGCGCGAATGCCGGCGGCATGCGGGCCTACGTTTTTGCGATGTTCCGCCAGGACGTGGCATCCGCGAAGGCGGAACTCGAGCGAATGCTCCACGACGTTCCAGAGCCGGACCTGTACGCCACCCGTTTCGGAGCGCATTACCTGCTTGGCACGCTCGCGTTTTTCGGTCAGGACGCGGCCACGGCGAGGCAGCAGTTCGCGCAGGCGCTGGCAAGTCCCACGCGGAGCGACGATTCGCTCCCCTGGCTGTACGTGCGGCTTGCGCACATCGCGCAAGGCGAAGGGGATGAGCCCGGGATGCGCCGCGCGCTCGCCGCTGCGCTGAGCGCGGATGCTGCGGCCGAACGCACGACGGGAGTGGCGTCGTACATCGGCCGCACCTTCCCGGCATTCCGGCCAGCTGGCGTGCCGTGAAGCTGCGCGGCCCCTTCATGCTCTCCTGCCCCGGCTGGAGCCGCCAACTGGAGTTCGCCGGAGGCTGCAAGAAGTGCCAGGCCTGCGGCTACTGCGAGTGCGGCCCGAGGGTGGGATAGCGGCGGGCCCGGGCTGGCGAGGTCGGCCAGGGCCCGGCGGGCGCGAGGGGGGATGTGGATGAGGAGGGTCTCCGGCGTGCCGGGGACCCTCTGCTCTTCGGACCGGGTAGGCTGCCGATGCGCCGGATCCGGCGCCGGCCCGGCTCGGCGCGCAGGCGCCGCGCACGCGAGGCGAGACGGGGCATCGTGGCCGGGCCGATGCCGGTGGATGTGAAGAAGCGTGCGGATGGAGGAGATCGATCCCGAAAACAAGGAGGTCCATCCCCGCGGGGTTGGCGTGGACGCCCGGTGCAGCTATCCCTGTTCCATGCCGCCGGGCGTATTCCCGCGTCGCGCGTCGGCCCGAGGCAAGCACGGATGCGCGGCACCCGGGGAGGCTCACCGGCCGCCGCGGCCCATGCGCAGTCCCGAGAACCCCAACCTGAGGCCCCCATGGTCAACCGTCGCGAGTTTTTCGGAATCGCCCTCGGCGCCGGCGCTACGCTGTCGCTCACGCCGGAGCTGCTCCGCGCGGTCCGGCAGGCGGGCGGAACGCTCCTCCAGCGCGCCATTCCGTCCTCCGGCGAGATGCTGCCGGTCGTTGGACTCTCGTTCTCGAACCACGCGGGGTGCGCGGATCCCGCCGCGCTCAAGGAGGTCCTCAAGACGTTTGCCGACAACGGCGGCACCGTCTACGACGCGCAGCATGGCAACGCGGCCGCGGAGCAGCTGCACGCCGCGTTTGCGAACGAGCTCGGGATCCGGAACAGGCTCTTCTGGTCCACGCGCGGTACGCCCCCCGGCCCGGCGCAGCTCGGCCCCGACTCCGTGAAGACCCACGTCGAGACGCTGCTGGCGCGGCTCAAGGTGCCCAGGCTGGACCTGGTCATGCTGCCCCCCCAGGGCGACCCGATGCACCTCGCCGCCCTGAAGGCGGAGAAGGCGGCCGGGCGCGTCCGGTACATCGGCGTGCAGGTGATCGGCGACCCCGTGTATCCCCAGCTCGAGTCGGTCATGCGCAGCGAGCCGATCGACTTCATCGGCGTCGACTACGACGTGGGCAATCGCGCGCGCGTCGAGGACACCATCCTGCCGCTCGCCCTGGAGCGGAAGATCGGCGTGATGGCGTTCTTCCCCTTCGGCAACGCGGGGGGAGTCAGCTGCACCCCCAGCGGCACCAGCCTCTTTACGCGCGTCGCCAACCGCCCCCTTCCGGAGTGGGCCGCCGAGTTCGACGCCCGGACCTGGGCGCAGTTCTTCATCAAGTACGTGATCAGCCACCCGGCCGTCACCGTGGCCCGTGTGGGAACGACCAAGGCCACGCACATGCTCGACAACATCGGCGGCGGCATCGGGCGCCTGCCCGACGAGGCGACGCGCCGGCGCATGGCGGAGCTGATCGACTCGTTTCCGCCGGCTACGCTCGCGGCTCCGCCGCAGGCGGGCCACGGTCCCCCGGGTTCGCTCGTGCTGCCGGCGGCCGTCCTCGACCGCTACGTGGGCGAGTACAGGACCTCGGGCGGCGTCATCCTGAACTTCCGCCGCTACGGGACGATGCTGGTGGCGAAGGTGGGTTCCAATCCGGACACCGTCGTCTACGGGCGCTCGGAAACCCGCTTCCAGCTGGGCCCCAATTTCGTCGAGTTCCAGCTCGACAGCACCGGAAGGGCCACCGGTCTCATCTACGAGCAGGGCAGCCAGAAGGCCCAGGCATCACGCATCCGCTGAGAAGAGGAAGGATCGAAATGATCAACCGTCGATACGCCGCGATCGCGGCAGGTGTGCTCGCGCTCGCGATCGCGCCCGGGCCCATGCAGGCGCAGGCACCCGTGCGCGTTCCCAGGGCGGTGCTCGAGCGGTACGTGGGCGAGTACGATCAGAACGGGAACACCATCAAGGTCCTCCTCCAGGGAGACACCCTCGTCCGGGAGGCACAGGGACAGTGGTTTGCCTTCGTGCCGATCTCCGAGACCCTGTTCAGGATCGGCGCCGTGTTCACGGCGGAGTTCGTAGCCGACCAGGCGGGCGGGATGACGCAGGTCGTCAGCGACGGCGTGGACATGGAGTTTCGGCTCCCCCGCAAGGGCTCTCCCGCGGCGCCGCCGCCGCCGCCGGCCGCCACGGTGCGTGTTCCCAGGCCGGTGCTCGAGCGCTACGTGGGCACCTACGAATTCATCCCGGGGCAGATGGGCCGAAACGATCTCACCGTCGAGGTCCGCCTCGAGGGAGACACACTGATCCGGAGGATGGGGCAGGAAGCCGTCCTCACGCCCCTCTCGGAGACCCGGTTCCGCGTGGGCAACACATCGCTGGTGACGGAGTTCGTGGTCGATGAGGCGGGGGTGACGCAGGTGATGGGCTCCGGCTTCCAGCAGCTGCTGGCCCGTCTCCGGCCGCAGCGCTGATCGAACCCCGAGCGGCGTGCGGCGGCTCCGGGAGGGACACCAGCCGGGCCGGGGATCACTCGGCCGTCCGGGCCGGGAGCGTCACGCGTACCGCCGTGCCTGCGCCGACGCGCGGCGACACGTCGAGACTCTGATCCGGCCCGTAGAGGTGCTGGAGCCGGGCCCGCAGGTTCGCCAACCCGACCCCGTGCCCGGAGGTACCGCGCTTCGCCGCGATCCCCACACCATCATCCTCGACGGTGATCACCACGCGATCATCGAGCTGCTCCGCCCGGATCTGCACGTGCCCGCCCTGCACGGATGGGGCGATGCCGTGCCGGATCGCGTTCTCCACCAGGGGCTGCAGGGTCATGTGCGGAACGAGAAGACGGCTCGAGCACCTGACCTCGATCGTGAGCCTCAGCCGCTGGCCGAACCGGATCGCTTCGATTTCGAGATAGGGCTGCAGCTCCGCAACCTCCTGCTCGAGCTCGACGAGGTGGGTGTCGGTGCCTCGTATCGATGTCCGCAGGTGCTCCGCGAGCCGGCTGAGCATCCGGTCGGCAGCCTCGGGGTCGCGGTGCAGCAGCGTCGATATGGAATGCAGCGCGTTGAAGAGGAAGTGTGGCTCCAGCTGCGCCTTGAGCCTGCCGAGCTGTGCCCGGACCAGCTCCTCGCGCAGCTGGACCTCCCGCACCTCGCGCTCGCGGTGCTTGATGATGTAGACCCACCCGTAGCTTGCCAGGAGCAGGCCCAGATAGGTCAGCAGCCTGGGGGGGAAGCTACGGGTAACGGCCTGGACGAGTGGTCCGCTCCGAATCCCCGCCCAGCCCAGGATCTGGCGCTCGACGGGATAGCGGGCCAGCAGGAGAGTGATCCCGGCAGCCAGGTTCAACAGGACCACGGACGTCCAGCCGAACCTCTCGAAGCTGATCCCGCGGGACAGGAAAAGGGCCGCCGCGCCGAGCAGGCCCCACATGTACATGTCGGTCATCCCCATCGCGAAGGCATCCGCGGCAGATCGGGGCTCACCGGTAATCCGGAAACTGATCAGCGTCATCAGGCTCGTGATGAGCCCGAGAAGCGACCATCCCGCAAAGGCCGCCGCGGGCCAATACAGGGACGATCGCACGGTGCGGTGCTCGTCCGCGGGCCGCTTCATCATCACGGGGAGGGGGTGGACGGCACGTCCCGGCCGGGGACGATGCGCACGGCTCTCTCGAGCTTCTCCCGGCAGCCCCGGCTGGAACCCAACCTCGTTCCGTCCCGCAAGATCACGACGTACTCCCCCTGGAAGACGGATTCGACTTCGGTGATCAGGGAGGTGCGTACGATCGTCGAGCGGTGGATCCGCACGAACTCGCCCGGATCGAGCTGCTCCTCGATGCGGCCCATCTGCTCGCGAAGCAGGTACGACTTCCCGGCGGTGTGGAGCCGCAGGTAGTTCCCCTCGGACGTGATGAGGTTGACGTCCTCCACGTGTACGATCGTGTGCCGCACTCCGGTCCGGATCGTGAACTGGTCCACGAACGAGGAACCCCGGTTCAGCGTCTGCAGGACCTGCTCGAGCCTGTCGGTGATCAGCGCCTGGTTGCGTTGGGAAAGCTGATCGCGAACGCGGCCCAGGGTTTCGAGGAAGCGTTCGCGGTCGAACGGCTTCAGGAGATAGTCCAGCGCGTGGACGTCGAAGGCTCGTAGGGCATGCTGATCGAAGGCGGTCACGAACACGGTCAGCGGCATGTTCCTCACGCCGACCTCCTCTACGACCCCGAAGCCGTCCAGGCCAGGCATCTGGATGTCGAGGAAGACGAGGTCGGGCGACAGCTCCCGGACCGCGGCCGCCGCCGCGGAGCCGTTCTCCGCCTCTCCCACGACACGGAAGCCCGTCTCCGGATCCAGCAGCGAGCGGATTCGCTCGCGTGCGAGGGCCTCGTCATCGACGATCAGAACCCGGATCTCCATTCGGTCCCGTGGTGCTGGCGTGCCCAACGTTGGGCGAAAAGGATAGCTGACATCCTGCGACCCTCCTTCGGACCGAGTCAATGGGAGCGCGCAGGGAGTGAGGGATGGGGATCGAACGGGCTAGAGCGCGACCGCCCCGGCGTGCGCGGGGGTCTCCACCGGGGCCGCCGCGGGGCGGTGCTCCGCCTGCCGCTCCTGCCGCCGGCCGAGCCAGATGCCGAGGGCGGCCCAGGCGACGGCAAGCGGCACCGAGACCGAGACCAGCGCCGCGAGCCCCGTCCCCAGGCGCCCCAGCACCCCCTCCACCTGCGCGCCCACCACGTCGCCGCCGCGGTAGACGAAGGTGTCGATGAAGGCCTTGGACTTGTACTTGTCGGCGCGGCTCACCACGGTGAAGAGCGTTTCGCGCGCGGGGCGCATGAGGGCGCGGTCCACCGCGTTGAACGCCGCCTGGAAGACCACCAGCGTCGCCAGCGAGGCCACCAGCACCAGCCCCAGGAAGCCCAGCGCCGCGGTGATCGGCAGCAGCGCCAGCGTCACCGGGACGCCGAGATGCTTCATCAGCTTCCCCGCCACCAGCGCCTGCAGCACCAGGGTGGTGAGCTGCACGTAGAGGTCCATCCGCGCGAAGACCGTGGTGCGCATGTCCAGGCCCTCGCCCAGCGCGGCCACCATCTGCAGGCGGGTGAAGTAGAGGAAGGTGGCGATCACCGCCATGATCAGCACGAACGCCGCAATGCCGAGCAGGTACGGGGAGCGGAACACCGCCCGCAGCCCGTCCCACGCGCTCCCGCCGATCACCGCGCGCTCCTCCACCGCGGGGGGCGCCCCGGCGTCGTCCAGGGCCGCGGGGCGGGCACGCTCCGGCTGCAGGTGCGCCACCGCCCGCACCGAGAGCACCGCCAGCCCCAGCGAACCCGCCGCCACCAGCAGGAGCCCGGCGGTCCCCAGCGGCTCCGCCAGCCGCGACGCCAGCCAGGGGCCGGCGATGGCGCCCAGCGTGCCTCCCACCGCGATCACCCCGAAGAGCCGCTTGCCCTGCTCCAGCGAGAAGCGGTCGGCCATCAGGCCCCAGAACACCATGGTGGCGAACAGGTTGAAGACGCTGAACCAGACGAAGAAGACCATTCCGCTGGTCTCGCCGACGGCCGCCGGCGCCATCACCAGCAGGGCGTAGAAGACCAGCAGGCTGGCGGCGAAGAACAGGTAGGTGGCGCTGATGAAGACGAGGCGGCGGGTGCGGCTCACCAGTAGCCCGAACACCGGGTTCACCGCGAGGGTGACCACCGCCGTCCCCACGAAGAGCCAGCGGATGGCCTCGATCCCCCGCTGCATCCCCAGCGCCTCCCGGGCGGGCCGCAGCACCATCAGCGCGGTGAGGATGAAGAAGAAGGAGAGCGCCGATGCGAGCACCGGCCCGACCTCGTCCCGGCGGACGTGCGTGAATCGCTGGAGGATGGCGGTCATCTGGGCCCTTTCTCGCTCGGTGGCATCGATCAGGTCGGCACGCGGTACGATCACGCGCGGAGCTGATGGATGCCACCTTCCGGGGACAGAGACCTTCGTTGTTGAGATGGCAACCCCAATGATGCACCACGAGCCACTGCATCACCGGTCGGAGTTCCTGCCGAAGTGAGCCAGCCGACGATCAGGAACTGGCTGTGAGCCCCGGCGAGGCTACGGGTAGAGCAGGTAGGGCTTGCGGGCCTCGCGGAACTCCTCGGCCTCGCGGTCCCACTCGTCCAGGAGGGGGAGGAGCCGGCCTCCTTCGATGGCGAGCCTCACCCTGTCGGAGCCGGTGAGGCGGTCGATGGTCCGCGTCCACGCGAAGTCGGCGGGGTGCTGCCGGCGGATCTCGTCGATGAGCAGGAGCGCCGTGCGCACGGGTCGGTACGCCTGCCGGTCGGTGACGACGAAGCGGATTCCGGGGATGGCCTGGCCCGGGAACTTCCGCGCCGTGGGCTCCATCGGCAGGGTGACCGCCTCGAAGCGGATCCCCGGGAGCTGCTTGGCGTTCATGATGGCCGCGACCCTCGGGGCGTCGAGCCACGAGGCCCCCACCTGCTCGAACGGGCGGTCCGTGCCCCGGCCCTCGGCGACGGTGGTGCCCTCGAAGTACACCGTTCCGGGGTAGCTCGTCAGCGCCGCGAGGGAGCGCAGGTTGGGAGACGGGTTCACCCAGGGGAGCCCGGTCTCGTCCTGCCATTGCGAGCGCCGCCAGCCCGCCACCCGCGCCACGATGAGGTTCGCGCCGATTCCGTGCTTCTGGTTGAAGAGGGTGGCGAGCTCGCCCACCGTCATCCCGTGGCGCGCCGGGATCGGGTACATCCCCACGAACGACGCGAACCGGGGATCGAGAAGGGCGCCTTCCACGATCTCGCCCCCGATGGGATTGGGCCGGTCGAGCACCACGAACGGGATCCCCTTTGCCTTGGCGGCCTGCATGGCGAGCGCCATGGTGGAGACGTACGTCCAGGTGCGCCCGCCGACTTCCTGGAGGTCGTACACCAGCACGTCCACCTCCTGGAGCATCGCCGGCGTGGGGGCACGGTCCTCGGACAGGTACAGGGAGTAGACCGGCACCCCCGTCTTCGCATCGACCTCGTCCTGGATGTGCTCCCCGTCCATCACGTTCCCCCGGATGCCGTGCTCGGGAGCCAGGAGCGCCACCAGGTTCAGATCGGGGTGCTGGGCGATCAGGTCGATGTCAGGCGTCCGCGCCCGGTCGATCCCGGTGTGGTTGGTGATGAGACCCACGCGCTTCCCCCGCACCGCCGCCGGCAGGTTCGCCAGGAAGGTCTCGATGCCGGGGCGCACCCCCGTCGCCGCGGCGGGGGAGGTGGCGGCGGCCGGAGCAGGAGCCGGAGCCTGGCAGGCGGCGAGGAGCAGGAGGACGGGAGCGAAGGTTTTCATCGGCGCTCGGGGCGGCGGGGAAAAGGATGGCTAACAATACGCCTCCCCCACGCCGCCGACACCCCCCCGCCGCCGTGGCTCGGTTGCGATGGATTCGGGCCGGACCCATACTCCCGGCGCGGCCGAACCCGCGGCCCTTCCTTCGCCCGCCTGGACGTCCCGAATCCCCCGCTGCCATGCATGCTGGAACCCTCGCGGCCGTCGCGCTCCTCGTCTCCGCCCCGCTCGTGTCACAGGCCCCGGTGCCCGGGTCGCAGAACGACCCCCGGCCCGCCGTCCGCGCCGTTGCCCGGAGTTCCGCGATCGTCATCGACGGGCGGCTCGACGATGCCGCGTGGATGGCGGCGGAGGTGGCCGGCGACTTCCGCCAGCAGCAGCCGGACGAAGGAGCGGCGCCCACCGAGCGCACGGAGATCCGCCTGCTGTACGACGCGAGCGCGGTGTACGTCGGCGCCCGGATGTTCGACTCCGCGGGGCCCTCGGGGGTGCGCAAGCTGCTGGTGCGGCGCGACCAGCTGCTCAACGACAACGCCTCCGACAAGATCGCGGTGGTGCTCGATCCCTACCGCGACCGCCAGACGAGCGTCTGGTTCGAGCTGAACCCGCTGGGCGTAAAGGGCGACCGGCTGAACTCGGATGCCTCCTACGATCCCGTATGGGAGGGTGCGTCGCGCGTCGATTCCCTGGGGTGGACCGCCGAGTTCAAGATTCCCCTCTCCCAGCTCCGCTTTCCCCGCGATTCGCTGCAGAGCTGGGGATTGCAGGTGTGGCGGACGCTGGCGCGGCGCAACGAGTCGAGCATGTGGGCGTTCTGGCGGAGGAACGAGCCGGGGGGACCCGGATACTTCGGCACGGTGACCGGCCTGGCCCTGGCGGCGCAGCCGCGGCGCCTGGAGCTGCTGCCGTACCTGGTGCAGAAGGGCACCTTTGCGGAGCCGCCCGCCGGCAATCCGTTCCGCAGCCGGCGGGAGCTGGGCACGCGCGCCGGCGGCGACCTCAGCTACAGCCTGAGCTCCAGCTTTACGCTGGATGCCACGGTGAATCCCGACTTCGGGCAGGTGGAGGTGGACCCGGCCGTGGTGAACCTGTCGGCCTTCGAGACGACCTTCCAGGAGAAGCGGCCCTTCTTCGTGGCCAACGCCGGGGGATTCTCGTTCGGAGGGGTGAGCTGCTACCTCTGCAGCAACGCGTCGGGCCTCAACCTGTTCTACACGCGCCGGATCGGACGGGCGCCGCAGCTCGCCGGTCTGGTGCAGCCGGGGAACTACGCCGACTTCGCGGACGCGGCGACCATCCTGGGGGCCGCAAAGATCACGGGCCGCACCAGGGGCGGGCTCTCCGTCGCCGTGCTCGAGGCGCTCACGGACGGGGTCACGGCGCGCTACGTTCCCCAGGCCACGCCGACGGACGAACCGGCCAGCCGCGAGATCGAGCCCATGACCAACTACCTGGTGGGCCGGGTGCGGCAGGACCTGCGGAACGGCGACACGCGGATCGGCTTCATCACCACGATGACCCGCCGGTTCATGAGCGACCCGGCGCTGACCAGCCGGCTTCATCACCGGGCCGAGGCCGCCGGCGCCGACATCCAGCACTACTGGGGCGGGCGCGGCTACTCGTTCACGGGACAGGTGGCGTTCTCGAACGTGGCCGGAGACAGCGGCGCGCTCCGGCGCACCCAGCGCACCAGCGCCCACTACTTTCAGCGCCCGGACCGCAAGGCCACCAGCGACGGGCTCTTCGACATCCGCTACGATCCTGCCCGCACCTCGCTGCGCGGCTACGGGGTGTACGCCCGGATCGCCAAGGAGAGCGGGAACTGGCGGTGGGAGACCGCGCAGAACTGGCGGAGCCCGGGCTTCGAGGTGAACGACCTGGCCGCGCTCACCCGCACCGACTTCCGGTGGATGCAGGCCAGCGTCCTGCGGAGCTGGACGAACCCCACCCGCTGGTACCGCGGGGCGGCGTTGACCGTCTCCGCGCAGCAGCAGCTCAACTACGACGGCGACCGCACCGACCTGCAGGGGGGGATCGCGGGGGAGATCACCTTCCGCAACTACGTCCAGGCACGAGGCCTGGTGATCACCCACCCGCCGACGTACGACCCGTACCGCACCCGTGGCGGGGTGATCGTCCGCAGCGCCGGGTACCACCTCTTCTCGACGACGGTGAGCGGCGACACCCGCAAGCGGGTGAGCTGGACGGTGGGCGGGCAGGGTGGCCCCAACATCTCCGACGACGGCGGGTTCGTCACGGGGAACGCCAGCCTGGTGCTCAAGCCGGCCGAGAACATCCGCATCAGCCTGGGCCCGTCGTATCTGTGGGACGTGGACCCGCGGGCGTTCGTCACCAACATCGCGGATTCCACGGCGAAGCAGTTCGGCGGGGTGCGGAGCGTGTTCGGGCGGCTCGAACAGCACAACCTGTCGATGAACGCGCGCATCAACGCGACCTTCACCCCCAACCTGACGCTCGAGCTGTTCGCCCAGCCGCTCCTCGCGAGCGGCAGCTACAGCGACCTGAACGAGTACCGGGCACCGCGCACCACCGACGCGCTGGTCTACGGGAGGGACGTGGGAACGATGAGCGAGGTCCGCGACACCACGGGCCGGGTCACGCGGTACCTCGTGGACCCCGACGGCACCGGCCCCGCGGCGGGGTTCGAGGTCGCCAACCCCAACTTCAACGTCCGCTCGTTGCGCGGAACGGCGGTGGTGCGGTGGGAGTATCGTCCGGGCTCGACGCTCTTCTTCGTGTGGACGCAGCAGCGCTCCGGCTCGGACCCATTCGGCGACTTCGATTTCAGCCGCGAGCGCTCCGCGCTCTTCCGCGACCGGCCGGTGAACGTCTTCCAGGTGAAAGCCAGCTACTGGATCGGAAGGTGAGGGAGCGCGAACCTCGGGACTCCTGCGGTACTTTGGGGATGGCACCGAAGGGCGCGGCTACGTGGTCCGAGACTTCACGCCGACGCGGGTGGAGCGGGTGGGTAGTTGGTGAGCCTTGTACAGCGCTGCGCGCTCGGCTCGGCTCACCACGGGTGCTTGCGCACCAGCGCCAGCCAGCAGGGCGCGGGCTGGCGCGCGGTGGCGTAGATGTACTCCAGCGAGTCGGCCAGCACGGCGACGGCCCGCGTCTTCTCCAGGCGGGGAAGGTCCGACAACAGCTCGCGGGCCGCGGCCACCTGCGACGGCTCCCGCCCGCGACGCTCGCGCACGTACCACGCAAGCAGCCGCGCACGCACGCGAGCCCGCGGCGTGCTTCCTCCGATGAATTTGTACAGGGTGCTGTGCCCTACCCCAATCTCCTGGGCGACCGCGCGGATGGACGTGCTGGCCGACCGCTCGCGCACGTAGGCGCGCAGCGCATCCACGGAGATCTCTTCGGGGCCCTCGCTCATGTGCTCTCGTCTGCCGGGGACGTGCGGATCGTCGAACCTGGCTACGAGTGTATCGCGTTCTGGCGGATACGGAGAACTCGCGGTCCGCCATCAGCGCCGGGGTGACGGCGGGATGGCGGCGTTCCCCGTCGATGCTGGCGGCTCAAGTATGGTCCGGTTATCGTTCGCGCGCGCCCTCCTGGCGTCGTCCCCACGCGAACGGAGTTCTCATGAAGATCACTCGCGCGCTCATCCCGGCGGCGCTGCTCTGCGCCGCCCTGGCCGCCTGCACCTCCGATTCACCCGCCGGGATCGAACCCGGTCAGGCGAGTGAAAACACCGGGTTCCTCTTTGGATCGGGAAACCGCGACGCTGGGCAGGACACGACTTCAACCACCGAATCTGGGACCGCCAGCAGCGAGGCATCAGGCGGGATGACATTCGGGTCGGGGAACTGATCCTACGCGACCCAGCCTCTCCGGACGGAAGATCGCGACTCGATTGTTGGGGCGGGCCGCCAATTCCCAATGCGCTCGCTGACTGCGTCGACGAACATCGCGAACGCGTGGTCAGTTCGAGCTTGGTTGCCGGGTGGCGGGATGCGGCCGGCGATTCTCTGCAATAGTTCGCGAGCTAGCGAAGCGGGTAGGTCATCATCGTCGCGTATGGCTCGGTCCAGTGCTATGCGGGCATCATCTTCCGCTGCGTCCCACAATCTGGCGTGGGAATTGGCCTCGGCTAAATGGATGCGGACGACGATTTCGTACTCCGGATGTTCCTCGAGTATTCGTAGGATTCGCCTGCGAGACGTGTTGAGGGACTGAGCGTCACCCGAGCCCACTTTGGCGCGTAGGTATTGCGCTGCGATCACAAGCCGCTGTCCCGGGTGCCGGGCCGTCCGGAATGCGGCGCGGGCGAGCCGCGAGGCGGCTTCATAGTGCGATTCACGAAGGAAAAGGTACACGAGGTCCGCTACGAACAGCGGGAATCGGTGATGCCGTTTCGGATACCAAGCCAGAGCTCGACGCGCGTGAAGCTCCGCCGCTTCGAACAACCCGTACTCTGTCAAGAACGCCATCAGATCGTGCTGCGCCTCGGCGGCGAGCCATTCCAGGCCCTGGCGCATGGCCGCGACCGAGCCGCGGTTGTAGTGCTTGCGGGCACGCTCCACGTCCCCAAGCGTGTGCCACAACCTGCCGTAGCCCAACTGCGCCCGCGTGTACTCCACGCTGGCGTCCGCGCCCCGCGCCAGCCCGATGGCGCGCTGGAACCAGAGGTCGGCGCGCGCGAACTCGCCGGCGTTGCGCGTCAGGCGCCCGGCGTGGTTGGCGAACGCAGGGTCGGAGCCGTCGAGCACCGCGGCGGCCTCGGCGAACAGGATGGCCGTCTGCGCATGCCCGTTCCGCTCGGCCCAGCGCGCGATCTGAGCGCACGCCGCCGCCACGTCGCGCTCGGCGGCCGTGAGGGGCGAGCGCGTGATGGCCAGCAGCCCGTCGAGCGCCGCGCGTAGCTCCGGCGCCGCCGCGCGCGCATCCCGCAGCCGCGATTCGGCCGCAAGCCGGGGGAACGGGTGAAACAGATCCGCCCGACGCGGCGCGGGCGTCTGCAGCCATGCCCGCAGGTGCCGAAGTCCCTGCCACAGCACCAGCGCCAGCGCCTCGGGCACCTCGTCGAAGATCTGCGCCTCGGCGCGGCGCCAGCCGGGATGCTGCGGAATTGCGTGCCGCTCGCCCATGAATGGCCCTTGCGTGTCCCCTGTCGTCCACCCATTCCGGACAGCATACGCGCACGCTGTCGGCCCGGCTAGCACGTAACCAGACAAAAGGGACGGGGTGCCGCACGGGCCTGGGCCATTGATGGCGGGACAGGTGCCTCAGGTAGCCGGCCAGCCGGTGTCCGGGCCACGCTTCTCCCGAGGCGCGCGGGGTGGGCGAACAGGATTCACGGGATCGACTGACCCCCAGGGACACACGCCGGACTACGCCGCCGCGAGCGGCAGGGTGAACCAGAAGATGCTGCCCTCGCCCGGCGTGCTTTCCACGGCGATCCCACCGCCGTGCGCGGCCACGATGCCGTGCGCGATGGTCAGCCCCAGCCCGGTGCCCTGGCGCCCCGCCCGGCGCGCCTGCCAGAACTGCTCGAACACGTGCGGAAGCTGCTCGGGTGAAATGCCCTGGCCCGTGTCGCCGACGGAAAACACCGCGCTCCCCTCCTCTACCCGGAGCCCCAGGGTGATGCAGCCGTCCGCGGCGGTGAACTTCACCGCGTTGCCCGCCAGGTTCCCCAGCACCTGCAGCACCCGGTCGGGGTCGGCGCGCAGCACGGCGCCCTCGCCCGCATCGCTGAAGGCAAAGCGGATCCCCTTTTCCTCCACGATGGGCCGCAGCACCTCGCAGGCGCCGCGCAGGATGTCGGAGGCCTGGACGGCGCGCGGCTCCATCGACAGGTGCCCGGCCGCGATGCTCGCCGCGTCCAGCAGGTCGCCGATCATGCGGTCCATCTGCTGGGCGGCGCGCCGCACGATGGCCAGCTGCCGGCGCACCGGCACGGGGCCGTCGTCCGCGGGAAGCTCGTCCAGCAGGAACTGCGCGCTGAGCTGAATGGTGTGCACCGGGTTGCGAAGGTCGTGCGACACGATGGCCAGCACCTCGTCGCGCATCCCCACGGTGTGCTGCAGCTCCACCTCCACCCGGGCCCGCTCGGCCAGGTCCATCCGCAGCTCGATCTCCGTGCTCACCGACGCCGCCAGGTCGGTAAGGTTCAGCACGTCGTCCTCCGTCCAGTGCCGCACCACGTAGTCCATCACGCACAGCGTTCCGATGGCGTGCCCGTCGGCCGTGAGCAGCGGGATGCCGGCGTACGCGGCGACCCCGAACTGCGCGATGGCGGGGTTCTGGCCCACGATGGGGTGCTCTCGCGTGTCGGGAACGATCAGCGGCTTTCCGAGCACGACGGTGTGCTTGCAGAACGAGAACTCCAGCGGCGTGGCGCGTTCGGTGGCGAGGGGTTCCGGCATGCCTGCGCAGCTCATGTAGAACTGCCGGTCGCTGTCCACCAGCGTCACCGTGGCCAGCGGCGCATTCAGCAGCCGGCTGGCCAGGCGCGTCAGCCGGTCGAACGCCGCGTCGGTGGGTGCGTCCAGCAGCCCGGTGGCCCGCAGGCGCGCAAGCCGCTCCGGGTTCTGGATGATATCGACTACGGTAGTGCTCATGTCGGCCGGCGTTCGTGCGCGCGAAAGGACCGCCGCGCGGCGCCCCACCCATCCGTACGACGAGATACGGGGGAGCGGATTCCCGTTGCGGCGTAAGCTCCGTGGCAGGAGCAACTTTGGCGCCGGTCCCCATGCCCCGAAATCCTTTTCCACCCGGGTGCGTTCGGGAATCGTTCCGCATGCATATTGACGTAAAGTAAACCAAGCGCTACTTTCGGGACGGTACGTTACGTGGTTTTTCCTTTATCCGATCGAACAATGCATTCAAAGGCTTGCTGGGTTGACCTGTGCAAGACCGCGGCTCTGCTCGTTCCGCTCGCCGTTGGCGCGTGCTCCGATGCGCCTACGGCAAGCGGCAGGGGCACCGTCTCGCTCGCGCGCGACGAAGCGGTCCAGACGCCCCGTCTGGTGATGAAGACGCCTACGTACCCGGCGATCGCGGTGTACATCGTCTTCCGTGAGTACGTGAACCAGAACGCCGGAATCCGCCGCCTCGACGACGACAACCCCAAGTACCAGCGGTACATGGAAAAGCGCCTGCGGGAACTGTATCCCCAGCGAGGATACGCGGGCATGATGCGCGAGGCCGTGGTAGAGATGGAGCAGTATCGCCGTGCTTGGCGTGAATACGAGATCGAGTCTGGCGTGGGTGTGATGAGCACGGAACCGTGCTCCGGGCAAGAGTATCAGGTCATCGAAGATCCCGAATGTGGTACTGGCGGGGGCGGCACACCGGTGGTTTACGACGACGACCAGAGTTGGACCGCCCAGCAGGAGTTCGTCGTGGATGAGACGTACATCCCGACGGTCCAGGAGGAGGCGGACAGCCTCCAGGCTACCTCTGCCGAGAACGATCTCCTGTACTACTACGAGGATCTTGCACGTGGTGAAAGCGGGTACCAGATCGCCGCTACCAGCGGAAAGTATTCTCGGGACGAGCTGATTCGCATGGCCGCGGCCGGTTCACGGCCCGGCGAGGTAACCGCCCAAGTCTGGGGCCCGGTGATCACGATCCCGCTGGGCGTGGCGGCGTTCTTGGGCCCCCGGGTCCTGTTCTCCAAGCTGCGTGCCGAGAGCGCGTCGCAAAGCTACTACCCGAACCTGATCCCGGGCGATACCCGCCGGGACGCGTTCCGTCACGTGTATGTCAACGTGATGCTGCGGAGGTACTGCTCCGGTCCCGTTGCCCAGGCGATCATGAATGCCAATGAATGGGGGAACGGGGTGTGGGGTGCGCGGGTGATGGACTACCACAACAATGATCTCGGTCGTGAGGTCAAGTACAAGCATTTTCGGGGACACTGGCTGTGGGATCGCTGGAGCTGGGGCGTGTGGGGCCATAAGGTTCGCTGCTACATAGACGACCCGCAGAACGGCACGTTCCTCTCGGCACTTCAATCGACAACCCTCACCGAAACGCAGGCACGTGCGATTGCGGATCCGGTGCCCTCGGCCAAATACATCTTCATCGTACCCGATCAGTAGGAGAGTATCGTGAAACGACTACGCATGTTTGCACTCTTCCTGGCGATCCCTGCCCTGGCCGCGTGCGAGTTGATCGACCGGTTGGCCGGCGAGTACGACGGGAAGAGGCCCGCGAAAGAAAACGTCGTTAGTGAAGCCGTGATCATCCGGTCCTTTCAGCGTGACCCGGCTGGCACCGAGGAAGCGGGACGGCTGCGGCGGATTTACCTGGATCGCGTTCGCTACCTGGACGCGGGCGCCTTTCATGATGTGAACCGGATTATTCTGGGAGAAACCGGTGATTTGACTGCCTCCATCGAGTCACTGAACCTTGCGGTCGGCGACACCCTCGTCGTTTCGACGGATTACCAGGGCCTCTACCTCGGTGGCGCGGCGACCGGGGTAGTGCCGAACTGGCCGGGAGACCGCTACATCGACTACCCGGTCGCCGTTCACCGGTTGGTCGAGATCCGGCGCAAGGCACAGTAGGACCCAACGGACCCTGTGTTTACATTGCTCCCGGCCGGATCGTCGGCGGGAGCATGTGGCGCAGGGATGGCCGATGGAGCTTGCCGCGTGGGCTCCCGCGACGGCCCGCGAGGCGGTACGTTTGGGGCTCCCGGTCGAATCGCCAACGATGGATGGAGCGCGCGCGTGAACGTCAGCCAGACCTTGTTGAACTCCCGCATCCCCAACCTGCCCGCCGACCCGGAGGAGGTCGCCGCGCTGCTTCGCGGCGCCGGCTACGAGGTGCAGCGCGTGGTGCCGCTGGCGGAGCTGCTGCGCCCCGTGGTAGTGGCGCACGTGGAGTCCGTCACCCAGCACTCCAGCGCCGACCGGCTGAAGGTGTGCGTGGTGAACGACGGTACCGAGCAGAGGCTGCAGATCGTCACCGGCGCCGACAACGTGGCGGCGGGCGCGTACTACCCCGTCATCCGCAGCGGCGTACGGCTGCCCAACGGCACCAAGATCACGCGCGGCAAGCTGCGCGGCGAGGTTTCGGAGGGAATGCTGGGCTCTGCCGACGAGCTGGAGCTGGGCACCGACCACGCCGGGCTGATGACGCTGCAGGGCGAGCCCGTGCCCGGCACGCCGCTGCCGGACGTGATCGACACGCCGGGCGTGGTGTTCGTCATCGACGGCAACCCGGAGCTGGACGAGATCGTCCGCGCGCTGGGCGGCGAGGCCCCGGACCGCGCGCCGGAGCCGACCGAGTAGCGCCAGCCTGTCATCCTGAGAGGCCCAGGCGCACCGCATCCGCCCGCAGCACACCCTGCGCGGGCCGAAGGATCTAGCCGCGGCCGCGTACAACTCAGGGCGCGGCAGCGTTCACCGTAGCCGGGGCCTGGGCTGCCGTGGGGCCCTCACCCCGCCGCGCTGACACGCGTGCGACCCTCTCCCACAACCAGCGTGGGAGAGGGGGTACACACCAGGATTGGGCGCGGCGCATCCAGTGCCGGAGCAGCGACGGGGCCTGTCATCAAACGGAGGGCGCGGAGATCGGCTGATCTCCGCGCCCTCGTCTCATCCACGCACCCCGGCCCTCGTCACATCCACCCGCACGCTCACCGGCACGCCGTCCACCTGCGCAGGCGTAAACCACGTGCGCGAGGGCCGCGAGGGTCGGCTGCTCGTTCCGCGCGGCCGTGAAGATGAGCAGAACTGCTCACGCTGGTACGCCTGGCATCCGGTAGCATTGTGGCAGCCCGGCGCGGACGGATTTCCGCGCGCCGCAAGCTCACAGGACCGGAACGACATCCATCCAGGAGAACCCATGAACCATCGGTTTCGGGCGGCCATCTTCGCCCTCGCAGCGCTCGGGGCCGTGCTCCCCGTAGACCAGGCCCACGCGCAGCTCGGACGCCTTCGCGACCGCGTGCGGCAGGGCGCAGACCAGGTGCGCGGGGCGGTTGGCGGAGGCGGGCAGGCCGCGCCCGCGCAGGCCCAAGGCCAGGAAGCCGGCGCCGACCAGGCGGATGCACCGGCCGCGCAGGGTGCGCCCGTGGCGTTCGTGAACTTCGACTTCGTGCCGGGCGAGCGGGTGCTCTTCGCCGAAGACTTCACCCGCGACAACGTGGGCGACTTTCCCCGCCGGCTGGAGCTGCTGGAAGGCAACGGCGAAGTGGCCGAGGTGGGCGGGCGCCGCTACCTGCGCGCCGCCGAAGACCTGAAGTTCGCCATCCCGCTCAGCGAGGCGCTCCCCGAGCGGTTCACGCTGGAGATCGAGTACATGGCCGCCGAAGCCAGCCTGGCCGAGATCTACCTGGCCGAAGGCGAGCACGGCTACGACCGCGACGGAAAGGCGCGCGCCACCTTTCACGTGGGCACCAACTTCCGCACGGTGGCGGGGCTGAACACGCAGGACAGCCGCTCCACTCAGGGCGGGTTCCAGGGCTACCAGCCCAACGTGCCCTTCTTCGTGCGGCTGATGGGCGACGGGCGCTACACCAAGATGTACGTGCTGGGCACGCGCGTGGCCAACGCACCCAACTTCGACGTGGGACGCGGCCGGCAGATCGTGGTGAACATCCCCGGCAGCGGGGTGGCGGGCAACGAGGGCGCGTACATCGCCAGCATCCGCGTGGCGGCCGGCGGGCGCGACCTGTACGACGCGCTGTCGGCGGATGGGCGCGTGGCGGTGCAGGGAATCCTGTTCGACACGGGCAGCGACCGCATCCGCCCCGAGAGCGCACCCGTGCTGCAGCGCATCGGCGACATGCTGCGCGGCCACGCCGATCTGCGCCTGAAGGTGGAGGGGCACACCGACGACGTGGGCGCCGACGATGCGAACCTGTCGCTTTCCACCCGCCGCGCCGCCGCGGTGCGGCAGTACCTGGTGGAACGCTTCGGCATCGACGCGGCGCGCCTGGAAAGCCAGGGCCTGGGCGAGACGAAGCCGGCCGTGCCCAACACCACCCCCGAGGGGCGCCAGCAGAACCGCCGCGTGGAGCTGGTGCGGCTGTAGACGAGTCCACGCGCGCGCGACCGTCGCCCGCGCCACTCCACCGATCCCCGCCGTCCGCCCCGCTCCCGGGGCGGACTGCCATCCATTGAGGCGAGATTCCCATGCACATCAGGCATATTCTCATCGGTGCGGCGGCCGCCGCCGCGCTCGGGGCCGACGCGGCCCCTGCCCGGGCCCAGCTGCTGGCCCACGTCCGTGCCCGCGTCCGCCAGCAGGTAGAGCACGCGGCCGACCGCGTGGTCGACCAGGCCGCGAACGCGGTGGAGAGTCGCATCCGCGGGCCGGGCTCGTCCCCAGCTGCCGCCGATCCCGCGCAGCCCGTGCCCGCCACTGCGCCATCGCCAGCTCCGGGGGCGCCGGCCCGCGCATCGCAATCCGCATCGCACGCGGCGGCAGCCGATAGCCTGCCCGTTCGCCCGGCTCGCCGCGCGGCGCTCACCACGCCGTTCGTGGACGCCGACCTCGCGTGGATCCTTCCCCTGCTCAGCGCGCAGGCGGCCGACATGCGCCGCGGCACTAGTCAACTGGGCGCGGAGATCGACGTCATTCGGAGCGTCGCCTCGCCGGAAGCGGGGGAGGCGCGGGTGGCGCGCATCCGCTCCGGCCAGGTGCACGCGATGGACGAGGTGCGCGCGTTCTCGGCCCAGGCGGCGGTGCCCGCGTCCGCCCGCTACCAGGCCGGGTGCAGCGCGGGGCTGACCGAGGCGATGGGCGGGTTGATGGTGAGCGCGGTGTTCACGGGCACGTCGGTGGAGGAGGCGCGCGCGTTCTACGTCGGCCGGGGCTGGAGCTGGACGGGGCAGTGGGACCTGGGATACCAGGTCCGCTCGCCCGACGGCCGCCTGCTGATCATGATGAACGATCCGCGCGGCTTCGGGCCCGCGGCGGTGGTCAAGATCGGCAGGGACGCCCGCGAGGGCCGCAGGCCCGGGTACGATGCCTACATCCCCTGCGCGGACCTGGACGGCGCCGTGATGATCATGCAGGTGGAGGCGCAGCGCGAGGGTGGCGAGCTGGGGGTGCGGGTGAACCAAGCCGGCGCCGCGGCCGTGCAGTCCACCACGGAGCGCCTTCCCTCCGCGCTGCGCCAGGCGGGGCTGACGGCGGAGGAGTGGAACCAGGTGGTCACGATGATCTGGGAGGCCGCCACGGACGACATGTTCGCCGCGAACCCGGCGGCGTTGGATGCCGCCGCGGGATCGAACGCCGCTGGCGACCGCCGCCGTGCGAACGTCGCCTGGTACACGCGAAACCAGGCGGTCATCGACCCCGCCGTGCAGGCGACGACCGCGAACTGAGCAAGAGCCCGCGCATCCGCCGAGTAACCAGAACTGCATTTCACGCAGAGGGCGCAGCGAGAACAGAGAGTACGCATAGGGAACAGGCGATCGGTGGAACCGCGGCACGAAGAAAGGGTGGGGGCGTGGAGAAAGGATCTCCGCGCCTCCGCCCTCGCTTCGCCCGGCGGACGATCTGGTCCGCATCCTTCGCGATCCCGCCGGGAGGATCACCCCTCGGGCAGGGGGGGCAGCGCCGCATCCACCGCGGCGCAGAACCTCGCCCGATCCAGCGGCTTTTGCAGCAGCGCTGCGACCAGCGCCAGCCGCGCGCGTGGCGTCTCGCCCGTATCGCCGGTCACCACCACTACGGGGATGGCCGCCGTGCGCGGGTCGGCGCGCAGCCGCTCCACCAGCCCCCAGCCGTCCAGCCCCGGCATGCGAATGTCGGTGAGCACCAGGGCGGGAAGCAGGGTGCGCGCGCACACCAGCCCCTCCCACCCGCTCCCCGCCGCGACGGCGTTCAGCCCCATCGCGCGCAGCACCAGGCAGTGCAGATCGCGGTCGGCGGCGTTGTCGTCCACCACCAGCACCATCGCGGCGGGGCGAAGCGCTTCGCCGCGGACGGGGGACACGGAAAGGGGCTGCATGATGCCGCAATTCGGACGCGTTTCCGGCAGCCGCCACGGCGCGCATCCGGAGATGTTCGGTGTGCGGGGAAGCTAGCGGCGCCGCGATGGCCGATCATGAGCCGTTCTGCTCATCAGCGGAAACTTTTGGCGGTACGGAACTGCGAACGGGCGCGGAGACCGGCTGGTCTCCGCGCCCGTGTCGCGTGTGGAATGCGCCGCGAGAAGCGGCCCGTCGCCGGCGGTTACGCGTACGCGGGCAAGCGCCCCATCGCGCGGAGGCAAATCTCGAGTTCCGCGCTGATCTCGAACGACTGTACGGGCGATTCGATGATGACGGGCACGTGGGGCGGGATGAGCGGCGCAACGCGCTCGAAGTCGTCGGCTGCCGCCTCGCTCAGGCGCACGTGCCGGCTATGCTCGTTCAGCTCGCTCAGGTGAACCTGCGTGATCCGCTCGCCGAACTCGCGCACCATTCGAACGGCCTCGCCCATGGACGGGTCGCACTGGCGCGCGTGGGCCAGGTCCAGGCAGAACGACGCCTCGGGGAGCCGGTCGAACACGGCGCGCATCTCCGCCGCCGTCCGTCCGATGGGCTTCCGGCGGTCCATGTTCTCCACGCAAAGCGTACTTCCGAACTCCGCCCACACCCCGGCGTCGTGCAGCGTGTCGGGGTGAACCACCACCTGCCAGCCGCGCTCGGCGACAGGGCGGAGCGCCCGTGCGACGACGCGTTCCTGAGCACGCGGAAAGGCGCTGGGGGCATGAACGGATATGTAGTGGTATCCGCCGAGCGGCAGCGTGGGGAGGTCGGCGACCAGGGGACCGAGTTCATGGATGCGCAACGCCGAGAGCTCGATGGCGTCCGTCTGATGAACAAACAGCAGGGCAAGCGCCGCACGGGCATCCGACCACGCGATGGATCCGGTAGAGAAGCCGATGCACTCCATCAGAATACCCCGTAGTGGATGGTGAACTCCCGCAGCGGCTCCTGAAAGAGCAGCCGCGTCACCGCACCGTGGAACTTGGTTCCCAACTGGCGTGCCTCCTGGTACACCGCGTTGGACGCTGCCTCCTCTGGCCGCAGCCGCTCCAGCGTTTCGCGCTTTCCCGAATCGTTCATCACGCCTAGGAACTCGTCGTACGTGTCGAAGATGGCCCGCCCCGCAACCGAACTTTCCCCGAAGGAATCTAGCACGACGCGCGCCACGATGTCCAGCGGCGTCGTTCTCACGAGGTGCGCGAGAAACTGCGTCACCTGCCGCGCGTCGTGATACGGGTTGCTGCGGCGAGCGCCGCGGAAGTGTTCACCACATAAATAGCAGCTCAGCAGCCCGGCGCTGTACAGCAGCTTTCGCGACAGGCGCAGCTTCGTCGTGCGGAGCGCCCACTTGTCGGCCTGGCGCACGCGGCGCTTGTGGGCGAAGTCCACGGCCATGGTCCACCAGTACCGCGCGAAGTCGTTCAGAAGGAATCGCGGAACGCGGAACGGGGTGTCGTTGGGGCTCAGCAGATCTTCTTCGATGTACCGCGTGAGGATGCTCTCCACCACGTGCTCGTACGCCCGGCCGGGCCCGATGCACGCCGACTCCAGCAGAAGGAGCAGGCGCTGCGTGGTGTTCTGGTTCGTGTCGTCGTCACCCCCGATCTTGTGAATCAGGTCGTGGCTGAAGGTAAGGCTTCCGAACGCGCCGCCGGCCGTCGGAGGATTGATGCCGAGCGAACCGAGCTTTGCCCGGATTCGCTGCGTGGTGTCCCAGTGCTCCGGATTGGCGGCGCCGTCCACCAGGAGGGTCCAGTCGACGTCGCTTTCCGCTGTGAACTCGTTGCGCGCGAGCGAGCCGAACACGACCAGCGTCGTATCGTGGGGGACGGTCGCGGTGAGGTGGACCCTCAAGGCCTTGAGCTTGGCCGCCGAGCGCTCGCGTGAAGCCGTGATGTTCGGCCACTCGGCGCCGCACGCGTCCCGCAGCTGGAGCACGGGGGCGGGGGGCTCGACGGCAAGGCTCAGCTCGTTCAGTTTCATCCGCCCAATGTAGCGACGGACGATGGAACGTGGACAGAGTGTCGGTCGCCCCCCGCGAGATCGACGGTTCCGCTCGATACGCCGTTACTGCGACCAGGGCGGCACCACGCCGTTCATCCGCGCGTAGGCGATGGACTGGCCCAGGTGCTCGTTCATGTGCGCCAGCAGCTGCAGCAGCACCGACCACTGCGGCACGTCGCGGCCGTACAGCTTTGTAGTCGCCGCCAGCTGCTCGTCGCTGATCCCGCGCACCACCTGCCGCACGTGTTCGTGCGAGCCGCGCAGCAGGTCCAGCACCTCGGCCTTGCGCGCGCGGTTCTCCACGCTGTCGGCGTCCAGCCCGCGCGGCGCGGCCACGCCCATCGACGACGCGGGATAGTAGTAGTTGTAGTGGCCCACGTGCGCGTACACGCGGGCCACCGGCATCACACCCTCCGCCGGGCTCCACGCGTAGCGGTCCTCCGGCATGGCCTCGGCCAGCTCGATGAACTTGATCATCGAGTTGTTGAACTGGCGAAGGAACTCGTCGCGAAAGTTCGGCGGCGCCGCCTGCGCGCGGACCTCCGTCGCGGCGAGGACGAGCAGCAGGGGCAGCAGCAGGCGGATCGGTCGCATGGGCTAGCGGGGTGCGGGTGGACGTGGGCCTGGAGTTCCTATCACTGACTCCGGCGCCGGCGGAAAGGTTGCGCTCCCGGTGCCCGCGGCGCCAGCCCCGTTGTACAGCGCCCTCCGCACGATGTATTCTCATCGCGTCAGCCTTGCGTCCCATCCCGTTCGGCACCGCCATGATCACCGATCACGACATCGCCTTTCCCACGCTCACCGCGGCGCAGATCGATGCGCTGCGGCCCCGCGGAACGCTGCGGTACGTCAGCGCCGGAGAAACGCTGTGGGAAGAGGGTGCGCGCGGGATGGCGTTCTTCGTGGTGCTCGAGGGCGAGATGGAGATCGTGGACCCCTCGGGCGACGAGGTGCGCCGCATCACCGTGCACCGCCCCGGCGAGTTCAGCGGCGACGTCGACATGCTTTCCGGCCGCAGCAGCCTGGTGCGCGCGCAGATGCTGGGGCCGGGCCAGGTGCTGGAGCTCGATTCCGACGGGCTGCGCCGGGTGATCCGCGAGATCCCCGAAATCAGCGAGGTGCTGCTTCGCGCCTTCCTCATGCGCCGGCAGCTGCTGCTGAGCGACGGCTACCGGGGGATGCAGATCATCGGCTCGCGCTTCTCCCCCCAGGCGCACGCCATCCGCGAGTTCTGCAGCCGCAACAACATCCCGTTCACCTGGGTAGACGTGGAGCAGGACCCGCTCGCCGAGGAGCTGCTCTGCCGCTTTCACGTGCTGCCGGAGCAGACGCCCATCGTGGTGGGGCGGGGCGGCGAGCTGCTGGCCAACCCCAGCATCCCGGAGCTGGCGCACTACATGGGGCTCGAGGCGCACGTGGCCGAGGGCGAGGTGTTCGACCTGCTCGTGGTCGGCGCCGGGCCCGCCGGGCTGGCGGCCGCCGTGTACGCCGCCTCCGAGGGGCTGCGCGTGCTGACGGTGGAGGGCGAGGGGGTGGGCGGGCAGGCCGGCACCAGTTCGCGCATCGAGAACTACCTGGGCTTTCCCGCGGGCATCTCCGGCCCCGAGCTGGCCCGCAATGCGCTGCTGCAGGCGCAGAAGTTCGGCGCCCGCATTTCCGTCCCCCAATCGGCCGTGCGGCTGGGCAGGCAGGGCGGCCTGCGCCTGGTGACGCTGGACGACGGCTCGCGGCTGGTCACCCGCTGCGTGCTGGTGGCCAGCGGCGCCGAGTACCGCACGCTGGGCATCCCCAACCTGCGCCAGCTGGAGGGCGCGGGCGTGTACTACGCGGCCACGGAGATGGAGGCGCGGCTGTGCGGGGGCGAAGAAGTGGTCATCGTGGGGGGCGGCAACTCCGCGGGGCAGGCGGCCATGTACCTGTCGCGGCACGCCGCCCGGGTGAACGTGGTCATCCGGGGCGACGACCTGGGCAAGGGCATGTCGCGCTACCTGGTAGACCGGGTGGAGCGCACGCCCAACATCACCGTCCACCAGGCCTGCCAGGTTTCCGCCGTGGACGGCGACGGCGCGCTGCGAGAGGTTCGCCTTCGCTACGCCGGGGTGGATGAGGAAAAGGTGATCCCCACCCGCGCCCTGTTCCTGTTCATCGGCGCGCAGCCGCGCACGGCGTGGCTGAGCGGGTGCGTGGAGCTGGACCGCAACGGCTTCGTGCTCACCGGCGAAGAGACGAAGCGCGACGGCCTGTCCGCGGATGCTTGGAAGGAGGCCGCGCGCGCCCCGTACTTCCTGGAAACCAGCCTGCCCGGCGTGTTCGCCGCGGGCGACGTCCGCGCCGGATCGGTCAAGCGCGTGGCCTCGGCCGTGGGCGAGGGCTCCATGGCCATCAGCTTCGTGCACGCCCACATCGGCGCGGCCGTCTGACGAAACCGACATTCAGCGAGGGAGACCCTGATGGAGGATACGTGCACGCACCTGAACGCCGTGCAGGACGTAAAGCCGCGGACGCCGGGCGGCTGCGAGGAGTGCCTGCAGTCCGGCTCGGGATGGGTTCACCTGCGCCTGTGCCGCACCTGCGGACACGTGGGCTGCTGCGACTCGTCGCCCAACCGCCACGCCACCAGGCACTTCCACGAAACGCAGCACCCCATCGTCACCTCCGCCGAGCCGGGCGAGGACTGGTCGTGGTGCTTCGTCGACCGCGTGCCGGTCGAGGTCTGAGATGAGGAGCCGCGGATGAAGATCCTGCTGACCGGCGGCACGGGCGGGCTGGGGCGCGAGGTCGTGCGCGCGGCGGAGGCGGCCGGGCACACGGTGCGCGTCGGCAGCCGCGGCGCGCGTCCCGCGGACCTGCCCGCCGGGCGCGAGTGGGCGCGCATGGACATGGAGTCGGGCGAAGGCCTGCGGGAGGCGCTGGTCGCGGCAAACGTCGTCATCCACGCCGCGAGCGATCCCAAGCGCCACGTGGCGGTGGACGTGGAGGGCACCCGCCGGCTGGTCGAGGCCGCGCGCGAGGCGGGGACCGGCCACTTCGTCTACGTGTCCATCGTGGGCATCGACCAGATGCCGTTCGCCTACTATCGCTCCAAGCTGCAGGCGGAGCGGATGGTCGTTGATGGTGGCGTGCCGTACTCCATCCTCCGCGCCACGCAGTTCCACTCGCTGATCGACGGCATGCTGGCCGGCATGGCGCGCGTGCCGCTGGTGATGCCCGTGCCCACGACGTTCCACGTGCAGAGCGTGGATACGGGCGAGACGGCGGACCGGCTCGTGCGCGCGTTGCGGGATGGGCCCCGCGGGCGGCTGCCGGACTTCGGCGGGCCGCGCGTGCAGACGTTCGGCGAGATGGCGCCAGCGTGGAAGGCGGCGCGCGGGGTCAGCAAGCCCACCGTTCACCTGCCGCTCCCAGGCGCCCTGGCCGCGTCCATCCGGGCGGGGAAGGGAACGCTGGTGGATGGCGAGCGGGGGACGGTGACCTGGGAGGAGTGGCTGCGCGGGTCGATCAGCCGAGGCTGAGTCAGGGGAGGGAACGATGAACGGCCCCGGCTTGCACCGGGGCCGTTCGTCGTCGATCGACGGTTCGCGTCAGCCGCGGGCGAACGGCGACTCGTCGAAGCGGGCCAGGAGGTCGGCCGGGTCGGCGTAGACGGCGACCGCCTCGTGCAGCTCTTCGGCGCTCCATCCGCCGCAGGTAAGCGCCACGCAGCGCACGCCGGCCCGCTTGGCCGCGGTCACGTCGTACGGCGTGTCGCCCAGCATCACCGCTTCGCCGGGCGGGCACCCGGCGGCTTCCACGGCCGCCTCGATGATGTCGGGATCGGGCTTAGAGTGCTCCGCGTCGCTGGACGAGGTCTTTTCCTCGATCAGGTCCGCAATCCCCGCCTGCTTCAGCAGCCCGCCCATGTCCTTCTTGCTGGCCGAGGTGGCCACGACGATGGTCAGCCCCGCGTCGCGCATCCGCTGGATCAGCTCCCTGGCCTGCGGAAACGGCTTGAGCGTGGGGAGAAAGCGCTCGCGGAAGAGCTCGCCGCGCCGCTCCTTGATCTCCGCCCCCGTCCCCTCCTCGTCCGAAAGCCCGGTGAGCTCCGGCAGCACCTTGTCGCCCCCCATGCCGATCATTCGGCGCACGCGGCCGAACTCCACCTCGTAGCCGAACTCGGCGCAGACGTCCACCCACGCCTGCGCGTGTGCGTCGTTGCTGTCGATCAGGGTGCCGTCCACGTCCAGCAGGGCCGCGCGAGGCTTCATTCCTTGTCTCCGTCCAATTTTTTCAGCGGGCCGATGGCAGGTCCCGTCAGCACCTCGCCCAGCGGTGCGAAGCGCGAGCCATGGCAGGGACAGTCCCAGCTGCTTTCCGCGCCGTTCCAGCGGACGATGCAGCCCAGGTGCGTGCACACGGCCGACATCTCGTGCACACCGCCCTGCTCATCGCGGTAGCACGCCACCTTGTGCAGCCCGCGCTGGATGACGGCGCCCTGCCCGGGCGCGATCTCCGCCTCGGACTTCGCGTCGCCGCCGACGGGGGCATGGCGGGTCATCTGCAGCGCCACGTCCACGTTCTCGTGCACGAACTCCATCACGGAGTCCTTCGAGATCGTCTTGCGCTTGGGATCGTACAGCGTTTCCCACGCGTTGGGCCGGCCCAGGACAAGATCGGCGTTCAGCATTCCGCCCACGGTGCCGTGCGTCATCCCCTGGCCGGAGTCGCCGGTGGTGATGTACACGTTCTGGCGCCCGCCCGGGTCTCGCCCGATGAAGCCCATGTAGTCCGCCGGCTCCATCACCATTCCGCTCCACCGCAGCTCGAACGACTGCGCCATGGGGAACCGCTCGCGCGTCCACGCCTCCAGGTTGCCCCAGTGCTCGTCGTGCGTGTCGTCCTCGTGCGCCTGCTTGTGGTCTTCGCCGCCCACGATCAGCCACTCGTGGGCCGGGTCTCCCTCGGCCGGTGCCAGGCGAACGTAGTGGTAGGCCTCCAGCGTGTCCCAGTACAGCCCGCGGGCGATGGAGCCGGCGGGCACGCGGGCCGCCACCACGTAGGTGCGGTAGGGCGCCTGCTTGCTGTGCGGGGCAAAGCGGTCGTGGATCGGCGGGTTGGTGCACACCACCGCCGCGCCCGCCGTCACGCTGAACCCCGCGCCCGACACGGTGACGCGGTCGCCGCCCTCCACGCCGGTGACGTGGGTGCCGGTGTGGATGCGCCCGCCCAGCCGCTCCGTGGCGTCGGCCAGGCCAGACAGGTACTTCAGCGCGTTGAACTGGCCCAGGTTGGGGAATTTCAGCGCCGGGCCGCTGTCGAACGGCACGCCGGGAATGCGCTCGACGATCTCCGGCGCGGCGCCGGCGCGGCGGGCGGCGTCGCGCTCCTTTTCGAAGAAGTCCACCGACTTGCTGGGGTCCAGGAAGTAGTAGCCTTCCACGCGCTCGTAGTCGCAGTCGATGCCCTCGGCGGCCACGATGGCGCCGATCTGCTCGATGGCGGCCTGGTGGCTCTGGAAGGCGATGCGGCTGCCCTGCTCGCCGTGCACGCCTTCCAGCACGTGAAAGTAGTCGTCCATGGCGCTGGAAAGGTGGGCCGTGGTCTGCCCCGTTTCGCCCGCGCCCACGGCATCCTTCTCCAGCACGATCACCCGCCGCCCCGCCTTGGCCAGCAGGTAGGCCGTGGTCATTCCCGCGATCCCCGCGCCGATCACGCACACGTCCGCTTCCGCGTCGCCGTGCAGGGGCGCGGTCGTGCGCTGCGCCCGCGTGACCTCCCACACCGACACCGACTGTTCCGTCGATTCCATCCCGCTCCTCCTCGTACGATAGGACGCACCTGGGCCGCCTCCGTCCGTGGTTCCGGCGGCGGGAGCGAGGCGTTGTGCAATCATCGTACGACGCTGACGAGGGGTCTCACACAGGGGGCACGAAGGCCACTGCGGAAGGGAGAAGCGCGTGGAGGGTGACGGCGGGTCCGCGGCGCGTCGTCCGGCGATTCCAGGTGCATCCGGGCACCGAAGAGAAGCGGCGGCACGCCCTGGGCGCGCCGCCGCTCTCTCGTTTGCTGCCCGCGGAGGAGGCGATCAGCTTTCTTCGTTCTCTTCTTCGTTCTCTTCGCCCTCGTCCTCGCCCATCTCTTCCAGTGCCTCGCCCATGGCCTCGAACTCCTCCTGGTGCTCGCGGTAGAACTGGACGTTCTGCTTGAGCACTGAGTTCTCCATCTGCGCCAGCGCGTTTTCGCCGCCCATCTCCAGCATCGCGGCCGTGATCATCGTCTGGATCATCGAGAACATGAACGTCACGTACTCGCGGCTGGTCAATCCGGCGCCGCTGATGGCGCTCTTCACCCGCGGCTCGCTGTCGAAGGCGGCGGCGATCTGATCGAGGTCCACGTCGTCTTCGTCCAGGTTCTCGAACCGTTCGGCGATCTGGAGGTCCTCATCCTCCAACTCATGCAGTGCCTGCGTCGCCGTGACGAACTTCTGCATCCCCGCCGTCGTCAGGCGGTAGTTGGAAACTTCCTCGGTGAACAGCTTTTCGAACTGCGCGGCGGCGGACGAGACGTCGGCGGCCACGGCGGCCAGCGAAAGGCCGGCGACGGCCAGCACGCGCGAAAACACGCGGCGGAAGGAACGCGTAAGGGTCGGCATCGGGGCTCCTGCGGAAAGGTGTGAGCGGGCGTGGTCAGGGGAGGTGGGACGGGATCAAAACTAAACACCCGGCGCCGCCCCGTCCACCAGCATGTTTCGGTGTACGGGGGGAGCCCGGGAAAAGTTACAGCGACGGACGTACTGGCCGAATCGTTCGCCGCGCGCGAGAGTATTATCCAACGTGCGTCCGGCCGGTCGGATGCACTCGATGAACCTTCCTGTCACGGCCCGAGCATGAGACCCGTCTCCGTCCGCACCCTCGCCGCGAGCGCGGCGCTCCTGGCGCTCTCCGGCACCAGCGCCTGCGCGCAGGCCGGTGATCCGCGCACGCGACCGTATCCCGCGGCGCTCTGCCCCACCTGCGCCGCGTGGAACGAGCCCCACGCACCGGTGAAGATCCACGGGAACACCTACTACGTCGGCACGAACGGACTCTCCGCCATCCTGGTGACCTCACCCGATGGCCACGTGCTCATCGACGGGGCGCTCCCGAACTCCGCGCCGCTGATCCTGGACAACATCCGTGCGCTGGGCTTCGACGTTCGCGACGTGCGGCTCATCCTGAACTCGCACGTGCACTACGACCACGCGGGCGGGCTGGCGGCGCTGCAGGCGGCGTCGGGTGCGCAGGTGGCGGCGAGCGTCGCCAGCGCGGGCGTCCTGGAAAACGGCACGTCGGAGGTGGGCGATCCCCAGCACGGCGAGCTGCTGGACTTTCCGCCCGTGAGGAACGTACGGCGCTTCGCGGATGGCGAAACTCTCCGCGTAGGGCCGCTCGCCCTTACCGCGCACCTGACGCCAGGGCACACGCAGGGCGGCACCACGTGGACGTGGAAGTCGTGCGAGGGCGCAGCCTGCGTGGACGTGGTCTACGCCGACAGCCATTCCCCGATCTCCGCGGACGGCTTCCGCTTCACGGACAGCCCCGCCTATCCCGGCGCCGTGGCCGACTTCGAGCGCGGCTTCCGCACGCTGGAGGCGCTTTCGTGCGACATCCTCATCACCCCGCATCCCAGCGGCTCCGCGCTGTTCGAGCGTCTCGATGGACGCCAGCCGCTGGTGGACCGGAACGCCTGCAAGCGGTACGCGGCCGCGGGGCGCGAGCGGCTGCAGGGCCGGCTGCAAACCGAGCGGACATCGCGCTGAACTCGGCCCGGGAACCGTGCAAGACGGGGAGCAGGCCCCGTGGCCTGCTCCCCCGCACGAAGGCCCGGATCAACCCTCGGCCGTTGCTCTGGATGACAGATTTGCACTCGGCTTGAGCATGGTGCGATCGACCCAGAAAGCAGCACTCGACTGGGACGAGAGGCCGGGGTGCGCCCCATCATCGCAGCCACACGACAGCAGGCGAGTCCACGAAGGTGGACATCGTGTGGTCATTGCAGCGAATTCATTCCCCGGAGAGGCTTGGGCCGGACCCCCAGGCGAGGACCAGGACCGAGGCCCAGGGTTCCGTGTCGCTGCCGCGCACGGGCGAAGTGGCTCCCGCGGTAAGATCGGGCGAGCGTCAGGAGAACTTCCGCTGGCGGTGCCGGGACTGCAAGAAGCAGTTCACGGTCCGGACCGGCACGATTTATGGAGGATAGCCCTATTCCGCTCCGCGTGTGGGCGTTCGTGACGTGGCAGGCCGCGAGCAACAAGAAAGGTGTGGCGGCGAAGCTGATTGAGCGCCAGACGGGGGTGAGCTACAAGACGGCCCGCTTCATGATGCACTGTATCCGGCATGGTGGACACCAGCGGCAAGCCGCTCTCCGGCACTGTGGAGGTGGACGAAAGTTTCATCGGGGGCAAGCCGCGCAAGATGGGCAAGCAGGCCCGCGAGGCGATCATCGCCCGTGGTGAGGATCTTCCCCGCCCGGCGCGGCCGGAGCCGTAACCACCACGTTCCCGTTCTCGTCGCGGTGGAGCGCAGCACTGGCCGCGCCCGCACTCAGGTTGTCGCGGACGTGACTGCCGCCAACCTGAAAAGACGCGCTCCGCGAGATGGTGTGCCGTAACGCCACGCTGCACAACGAGTACATTGCGTACAAGGCGGTGGCGCGCGCCTTCGGCGGGCACGAGACGGTCAACCACAGCGCCAAGGAGTTCGCGCGTGGGGAAGTGACCACCAACCGTGCGGAGAGCTTCTTTGCCCGATTCGAGCGCGGCATCTTCGGCGTGTGGCACCGCCTCTCGCGCCCGCACCTGCACAGGTACGCCACGCACATGGAGTGGCTGCACAACCAGCGGCACATGACGGACGGCGTGCGCACGGCGGAATTGATCCGGTGGATGGAGGGGAAGCGCCTCACCCGCAAGGCGGCTGTGGTGCCCCGGATGGTCTGAACGTGGGGAGAACGGCAACCGGGGTCAGGCCTCTACAAAGGCCCGGCCCCGGCGATATAAATTTGTACAGGCCCTACTCCCCTGCCGCCTCTTGCTTCCTGCCTTGGTGCTTCCCGGCAAAATAGCCGCCCGTCCCGCCACTCAAAAGGAAGATCAGGGCCTTCAAGACTTCTTGAGCGAAGGCGTCCTTACCCGTGTGCAGCAGGTATACGAGAAACGTTATCACCACCGCAGCAGCGAAGCCCAAGAAGTACAGCCGGTCACGACGCCCCCGCTTCTGCTCCTCGCGGATCTCGTGGCGGTCCTTAACTTGAGCGTCTAACGCCTTTTCTGCGAAGCGGTGTCCGGCGTCGGTTTCCTTAGCCCGGAGTGCGATTTCCTCGCTTCGGATCGCGAGTTCTTTCGCTTGGTTCTCTACCAGCTGTTGCACTAACGCCGGCGACAGCTGCACCGGCTGCGTCGGCGTTAGTGCGTCGTTGTCTTGGTTCGGCTGCGGGCTGGGGCGGGCGGGGAGGTTCTTAGGTCTAGCCATCGTTTACTTACCCGAGTCTGCCCCCGAGCCGGTATCGGTAGATCGGCGTTTTGTACTCAACGACAATCTGACCGAACCCCGGACGCCCCAGCGACGGCCCCCGAATTCCGACCGATTGGATCAGCCCACGATCCTTTTCATGGATCCGCAAATACTCCTCCGGCGAGACCTCTTCGGAGGTAACGGGCACCATCTCAAGCTCTTTGGTGCTCATCTTTCTATCTCTCGGTCTCTCGGCTCTAACTTGCGTCGGCGTACAATCATTGTACGCCGTCGGCGCAACCTTACCCCGATGGGGTCTATAATGTGCCGCGCCACCGCTGAGTACGCAAGAGTGGTGCGCAGTCCTAAGTTGTATACACCAGACTTCAAGTTGTATTCAACCTCACGCGCGTTCTTTACTTTCCCGTATTATCTAAACAGAGACTGCCCTTCGCCGCAACCGTTGTGTTAGAAGTGACGAACAGGTCGGACCTATTTGCACGTTGCAAATAGGTCCGCAAAAAGCGGGGCGACTCACGTCGCCCCGCTTGTCCAGCAGCCGTCCGTCGGTTTACGTGCGCGGCTTGGGGCGGGCACGGAGCTTCGACGCACTCACGCGAGGCTTACGCACCGCGGCACCAGCACCAGCCGCAGGCGGGCGCCGACGCGGCGCGGTGGACCGCTTGCCACCGAACGGCCCGCCACGGCTGCACACCTCGCACCAGACAAACACGCGCTTGCCGTAGGTGCGGGCGTAGTGGATGACACCGTTCCGGTCCCGGAACCACGGGCGGAAGGTGAGGGGATGGCCGCAGGAGCGGCACAGCGCGGGCTTGGCCCGCTTGATCGGGATGGGCACAATACACCTCAGGGTGCGAGTTGCGGCGCACGGCCGAAACTTGATTCCGCAACCTCAGGGTGTTACCATAGGGGTGCTTACTGTCCCTATGTGCTCACGCCTTCGGTGTTGGGCACAAGACCGGGAGGGCCGACGCCAGTTGGTTTTCCCCGGTTTTAGCTTTCCGAAACGGTCGAGTCCGCGTTGGCGCGCGGGTCCTCGGCCGTTTCGTCGTTCATGTTCAAAAGATTTTCCTGTTCAGCCATCACGTCCGTCTGCAGCAGCGCGTACCGCGCGGGCTCGGGCTTCGCCAACGGCGGATTGTGCCCGCCCTTGATGTGCTGGTTCAACACGGCGGAAACGGTTTCCCGCAGTTTGGAGAGACGCTTCTTTAGGTCGCTGGTGTCACCCGTGTAGGGATAGCCCTCACTCAGCAGTGTCGCGGCGATGTCACCCGACGACACCACGCGGTCGGGGGTGCGGCCGAGAATCTGGATGGCGGCGCTACGGATCGATGTATCCTTCGCCCATCGCGCTGCCCCATTTTCGACCTGCGGCTCTGCGGCTGGCTCGGGCTCCGGTTGGGCGACCGACGCAGGTGCGGGGGGCGGCGCATCGGGTGTGACGTAGCGCCGCACGCCTCGGATCAACATCTCCAACTCGTCCACCTGGGGCTGCGCCTCAGCAAGCGCCCGCCGTGCCGCTTCCAGGCGAACGCGTGCGCGTTCAAGGTCGTCCTCCATCCTGCGGAGCAGATCGGAGTCGGTCACGGCGGGGCCGTCCTCTCTTTGTGGGGGGTCTTCGGCCGGACACGAGCCGGATGCAGCACCCTACAAAGATAGCGCACTCTCTCCGCCGCACAACCCGGTTGTCGGGTCGGACGATGAAACTTCCGACTTCGGTTCTCCGGTGGCTGACTTGGGTGTTCTCCGGCTACTCTGCGCACTTGTTGTAAGTACGTGATATATGGCACTTTGGGCGCGGCTGAAAGTACACGCTATGAACACTCTCCTCACTTCGACACCTGGGATGAGGACCGGGATTTCGCAAAAATTGTTGACTCTGTCGCCACGAGTGCACATCGTTAGGCCCGACTCCCACCGCGAAGGTGTGCCATCATGGCAGAAAAAGCCGAACCAAGCCCGAAGACGCGAGGCGCCGCGCCGGACGTACTGAAGATCGACGTACCGTTTGAGGAAGCGATCCGGCGGCTCGTACCTACGCCCGTGCCCCCGGAAGGCTTGCCCGCTCCCCGCATCCGCGAGCGGCGAAGCCCAAAGGGGAAGTAGCCCCCTCCCGATGCTTACTTGTGCGTCTAGACTGCTGGGACACAAACGAGAGCGGGCCGGGTCTTAGTGGACCCGGCCCGCTCTGTTGCGTGGGCTCTGGACGGCGGGGAGTCTTTTGGGAGGAATCCCCAACCTCAGCTTACCGTTAGTTGTATGGATCGTTTGCCCACGCGCCGCACCGCCCCGTTCCATTGGTTCGAGTCCAAGCCATGAACCGTCCGGGCGGTCAGTATGAGAAACGCTTCAAGCACACACCTCCTTGATGGGGTGCACCTGGCGGCGGCGGAAGTGCCTCCGTCCCGCATCCATACGCAGGTGCCGCGCGTAGGTTTCAACCGAGCCAGCCGGGCACGTCCCGCCCCATGGCCTTGTAGCCCTCACGGATCGCATCCAGCACGGCACGCCGGGTTGCGGATAGCTGGGGTTCGGTCATGTCGGCCAGCAGCACGGATAGCGCCGCCTGCACCGTCTCCGCGTCCAACTCGCCCAACTTCGCCGCATCCCGCACGTACCACTCGGTTAGCTTGCGAAGCGTGCCCGCGCGCGGCTCGCCCCCTTCCAAGAAGTATTTCAGCCCCTGGTCACTGAGGCCGGAGCCCCGCGCGACTGAGCGCACGGACGTAGCCGCCGCTGCCCGCCGCACAGCGTCGCGGATGGCGTTGACGGGCATAGTGCGTTCAGGCGGCGTCATACGAGCGCCGCCCCGCACCCGCACGCCAGCGGGTGCGAGAATTGCGAGAATGGGTTAGAGGTACACTGGACAGGCTACGCCCAGACCTCACCCGCCGCAAGGGGAACACGGCCTATGATGAACGCGAAAGAGGCGGTTGTCGCGATGGACTATGCGATAGGGTACGCGCTGATGCGTGCGCTCTTTCGCACCGAACTGCAGACCGTCCCCGCGCCTGTGCTGGCGCGCACCTTGGGCGTGCCGGTGGACGACTTGACGGCGTTCATGGGTGGCGGGGAGCCGGGCGGGGCGCTGTGGGACGCGGGGCACAGGTACGCGGAGGGACGCGAGCCGCCAGAGATGGAACCCGTGGACATAGCCTTGAACCTGCTGGCCGACACCTTCCCGCTTGCGGAACGGGTGCGCGTCAGGAAGGCGCTCGCGGACGTGCTGGTGCCCGCGTTGGCCGGTCTGCGGTGCGAGGTGGCGCCGTGAGCGTAAACCGGGACGCGTGGAAGGGCGTCCGCGTGGAGGACATGCGGGAGTGGTTCGCGGAATGCGCCGAAGCTGAGTCTATCCGCGCCGTCGCTGAACGGGCCGGGGTGCAGCACTCTACCTTGCATAGTTTCTTGCGCGGGTCCATGCCGCACCCGCGTATCCGGATGCGGCTTGCCGCACTGTACCTGAAAGGCTCCGGGGCCGGGCGCGCGGTGCGTTCGTCGGGTGTGGAGCCGCCCCCGTGGACGGGGCGGCGGATGATCCGGCTATATCCGGTTTCGTCAAGTACACAATTCCGAATTCATTCGCCCGGGGAGGCTTGGGCCGAACCCCCAGGCGAGGACCAGGACCGAGGCCCAGGGTTCCGTGTCGCTGCCGCGCCCGGGCACAGTCGCTCCCGCGGCAAGATCCCACGGCCCTGCATGGTATGCGCTGCGGGCCAGTTCAGTGCGCCCGGGCCTCTGGATGACGGATTGCGCTCGGTCTCTGGATGACCCATCGCAGCCGCGGGTCAGACTCCGAGGAACGAGCCGATCGCGAAGAACCGTGCCGGCCCGCCGCCGTCGCTGATCCGCCAGTAGTGGCCCACGGTGATTCCCAGGATCAGCCCCGCGCTGACCTCCGGCCCGAGGTACGTCTGGCCCGGCTCGATGTCGGCGTGAGGGTCCCACGTGCGGATGAGGCTCGCCTGCGCACGATACGACCCCCCGAGGCTTACGGATGACATGCCCACGGACAGCCGCATGCCATCCTGCCCCACCTCGCCGATGATCGATGGCCCCTGGATGAAGTCGGGGCCGCGCGGGGCGATGATGACACCGGTGTAGGCGGAGGCGCCGAGCGGGGCCCCGTAGCGAAGGCCGAGGGCGGCCAGTTGCGCCGTCCGTCCGCGTGGCGCCGGTTCCGGCGCATCCTCTTCCGCATCCTGCGCGTGGAGCGGCGCGGCACCAAGGGCGAAGACGAGGACGAGTGCCCAGCGGAAACGAGTCATGCGTGCGGTGCGGTTGATGGTGAACGGGCGCTGGCGTGCGGCGGCGGGGCGAGCTTCTGCCGGAAGGTAGGCGATGCTCTCCGTCTCCTGCAAGGAATTCGGGCCATCGACCCCGGCCGCCGGCGCCGAAACCCGCCGCCTGAGAGTTGACGTAATCAGGTCCGCACGTTTAGGTTCCAAACATCTGATGTGCCGTCGCCGGACACGCCGCCTCGTCGGCGGCGATCTGCAGCCCTCCCGGGCGGCCGCCCCTCCCGTTCGAAACTCCGAAGCCCGTTCCTCCGTTGAACTTGGGGAAGCCGCCACGCGGCTTCGCCAAACGCCGAACGAACGCGGACCGCAACCACCGTGAACGAGTTCCTGCAGACCGCCCTCGGCTTTCCCACCATCGTCTACAGCATGCTGCTGGCCGTCATCACCCTGTACTGGGTGCTCGCGGTCACCGGCCTGGCCGACGGCGATTCCGTCGACGCGCTGGTGGGCGACGGACACGCGACTGACGCGGGCGCCGCGGCGGCGATGCTCTCGAAGCTGGGGCTGGGCGGCGTGCCCTTCACGGTGGTGGCCACCACGCTGGTGTTCACCGCGTGGCTGGGCGCGTACTTCGTTCACTTGCTGGTGCTGGGCGGCCTGCCGGAAGGCGTGCGGACGCTGGCCGGCATCGGCACGATGGTGGGCGTGCTCGTCCCCGCCGTGGCCGTGACCTCCCTCGCGCTGCGCCCGGTGCGCCGCGCGCTCGCGAAGATGCGCCCCGTCGAACGCTCGCTGGTGGGGACGTCGGCGGTGGTCGTCACCCCCACGCTGTCCGCGGACTACGGGCAGGCGTCGGTGGACGACGGCGGCGCCGGGCTGATCCTGCAGGTGCGCCACGACGGCCCCAACCCGCTCCAGCGCGGCGACCGCATCGTGCTCATCGAGTACATCGAGTCGCAGAACGCCTATCGCGTGGTATCGGAGCAGCAGTTCCTTGGCCGGTAAGCAATCCAACCCTTCAGAAAGGTCCAGCAGATGAGCGCGTCCCTCCTTCTCCCCTTCGCCCTCGGCGTCGGCATCCTGCTGTTGATGCTGCTGGGCACCTTCGCCCTGTTCAAGGCCTTCTACATGAAGGTGGAACAGGGAACGGCGCTCATCATCAACGACATGAGCTCGCAGCCCAAGGTGCGCTTCACCGGCAGCCTGATCATTCCCGTGCTGTACAAGGCCGAGCTGATGCGGGTGAGCCTGATCACCCTGCAGGTGGACCGGCGCGGCAAGGAAGGGCTGATCTGCAAGGACAACATGCGGGCCGACATCACCGTCGCCTTCTACCTGCGCGTCAACGAAACGCAGGCCGACGTGCTGCGCGTGGCCAAGGCCATCGGCGCCAGCCGCGCGTCGGACCGCGAGGCGGTGGACGAGCTGTTCAACGCCAAGTTCAGCGAGGCGCTGAAGACGGTGGGCAAGAAGTTCGAGTTCACCGAGCTGTTCGAGAAGCGCCAGGAGTTCCGCGACGCCATCGTCAAGGTCATCGGCAACGACCTGAACGGCTACGTGCTCGAGGACGTAGCCATCGACTACCTGGAGCAGACGCCCAAGCACCTGCTGGACCACAACAACATCCTGGACGCCGAAGGCATCCGGAAGATCACCGAGCGCACCGCCACGCAGAACGTGGTGACCAACGAGCTGGAGCAGAACGAAAAGCTCGCCATCACCAAGAAGAACGTCGAGGCCCGCGAGGCCACCCTGGCCCTGGAGCGCCAGCAGGCCGAGGCCGAGGCGCGCCAGAAGCGCGAGATCGAGACGATCCAGGCGCGCGAGACCGCCGAAACCACCCGCGTGCGCGAGGAACAGCGCCTGATCGCCGAGCAGGCGCGGCTGGAGTCCGACGAAAAGATCCGCATCCGCGAGCAGAACGTGCAGCGCGAGGTGGAAGTCGCCGAGCAGAACCGCCAGCGCGCCGTCGCCATCGAGGTGGAGCGCGTGGCCCGGGCCCGCGCCCTGGAAGAGGTGACGACCGACCGCGAGGTGCAGCTGCAGGGCGTGGAGCGCGACAAGGTGGTCGAGGTGGGCAAGAAGGACGTCGCGAACATCACCCGCGAGCGCATCGCCATCGACAAGACGGTGACGGTCGAGGAAGAGCGCATCAAGGAAGTGCGCGTGGTTTCCGAGGCCGAGCGCGACAAGCAGGCGCGCGTGCTGGGCGCCGAGGCCGCCGCGCAGGAAGCCGCCGTCCGCGCCGTCAAGGACGCCGAGGCCTCCGAGGCCGCCGCCCGCCACCGCGCGCTGGAGCTGACGACCATGGCGCAGGCCCGGCTGGACGCCGCGTCGCGCGACGCCGACGCCAAGCGCCTGATGGCGGAGGCCCTCAAGGTCGAGATGGCCGCCCCCGGCCTGGCCGAGGCCGCCGTGCGCGAGGCCGAGGCGACCGCGATCGAAAAGGTGGGCTCCGCCGAGGCGCGGGTGATGGAGGCCAAGGCCGACGCGTCCTACAAGCAGGGCGCCGCCGAGGCGCGCGTGCTGGGCGAGCGGATGGGCGCCGAGGCGGACGGCGAGACGCGGCTGGGGCAGGCCCGGGCGTCCGCCGTGGAGTCGGTGGGGCTGGCCGAGGCCACGGTCACGGCCCGCAAGCTCACCGCCGAAGCCGAGGGGCTGACCAAGAAGTTCGAGGCCATCGACGGGCTGAGCGACCGTGCGCGCACGCACGAGGAGTTCCGCATGACGCTGGAAGCGCACTTCGACCAGGCCATGGCCGCCATCGCGGCGGGCAAGGACGTCAGCAAGGAGAACGCGGAGGTCATCGCCTCGGCGCTGCGCAACGCCAACATCGACCTCGTGGGCGGCGACGGCGGCATGTTCGAGTCGCTCTCCAAGGCGCTGACGCTGGGCAAGTCCATCGAGGGCTTCGCGGGCAAGAGCCCCATCGTGCAGGACCTGATGGAGCGCTTCCTGGGCGTGTCGCGCCCCGAGCCCCGCGAGCGGCTGAGCGTGCCCATCACCCCCGAGGTGTTCGACCAGGTGGTGGCGCCCAAGGCCGAGCCCGTAGGCTGATAGGCCTCGCGACCGAGCGTGGTGCAGTTCTCCCCCTCTCCCGCTTGCGGGAGAGGGGGCCGGGGGGAGAGGGCAGCCGGGGCATGCACGGCCGGTCTCGAATCGCCTCCTCGCTCGCCAGGCTTCCGTGTGGCCGCTGTTCAGCAGGAAGTGCCGGGGACGCATCGGTCCCCGGGTATCCACGTCGCCATCCAGGTAAGCGCAGATGTCCGAGCAGTCCCCGGGCGTGCGGGAGCCCGCCGCCGACTCCGCCGAGACCACCGTGGACCAGGCGGTCGCGGAGGGCGGCGCGTACGAGGTGCTGCGCCGCCGGCTGACCGAGCAGGGCACCCGGCTGCGCGACATCGCCGGCGCGCTCAACGAGCAGCGGCTGGCCGAGTTCGGCGACAGCCGGCTGGAGGTGATCGGACGCCTTCGCATCCACACCGAAAACAACTGCATCGGCCGCGACATCGTTCCCGTCGGCGGCCTGCTGCTGTTCGGCTACAACGTCTTCCTGGGGCTGAAGACCACCACCCGCGTGGAAGACGTCTTCGGCCTCTACCGCCTGGTGGAGGGCGCGGACGGGTTCGACGTGGAGGGCGTGGCGCTGGCCGGCAGCTTCCTGGGCGACCCGGCCTTCGTCCGCGACTTCGACGAGCTGTACGCCTACTACAAGAACGCGCGGCTGCTGCAGCTGGACGTGGCCGGCGGCAAGCTGCTGGCGGCGTTCCAGATCGGCGAGCGCAGCACCGACGTGCGCGTCTTCCGCTGGGCCGTCTCGCCCGGCGGCGACGTCACCTACCTGGATGCCCGCGGCGACCGCGACCTCACGTTCCCGCCGCCGTTCGACTTCGAGTGGACGCGCGCGGGGCGCGAGCACACCGTCACCGGGCGCTTTCCCCACCTGAACGTGCTCGACACGCTGTTCGTGGAAACCACGGGCGGCGACCTGACCATCAAGGTCGAGAACAACACCGAGTCGGGTCAGGGCATCCACAGCGAGCTGGTGGATGAAAAGACGCAGTCGCTGGACGACGCCACCTTCGACTTCGCCCGCGTGGGATCGCTGGTGCTGCTGAAGGTGCTGCCGTACCGCGAAACCACGTGGCGCGGCTTCGTCTACAACACCATCAGCGGGCGCATCGACCGGGTAGACGCCATCGTGCAGGCGTGCGTGCAGCTGCCCGAGGACCACGGGATCATCTTCCCGGGCGGCTACTACCTTCAGAACGGCGAGCACAAGGCGTTCGACGCGCGGATGGACGGCATGCGCTTCCAGCGCGCCATCCGCTCGCCCAACGGCGAAGACGTCATGTACGTCTTCTACGAGCACGAGGCGGGCAAGTCGGCGCTCTTCGTCTACAACCTCATCCAGCGCAAGCTGCAGAACCCGCTGTTCGGCCACGGCCATGCCGTGCTGGGCGACGGGCGCATGGTGCTGTTCCACGCCGAGGGCGAAGAGCCCACGCGCGTGCACCCCATGCAGATCTGGCAGTCGCCCTTCGTCTCCGACGAGCACGCCGCCGCCCGTCCCCCGGGTGCCACCTTCATGGGCCGCCTGGGTAATGCCGAGCTGGTGCGGGGCATCTCCAGCCTGTTCGAGCTGGCGCGCGAGATCGAGAGCCCGGAAGTGTCGGTGCAGCGCTACCGTCTGCTCACCCGCAACACCCGCCGCCTGTTCGACGCGCACCACTGGCTGGACGCCGCCGACAGCCGGGGCGCGGGCGCCGTGCTCCACGAGATCGCCGCCACCAGCGAGTCGGTGCTCGACGAGTTCGAAAAGGTGGAGGGCATCCGCCGCCAGTCCGAGGCGGCGATGGCGCAGGCGCGCGACGAGCACGCGGCCCTCCTCGCCCGGCTGGTTCCGGAGGACTGGAAGCAGGTGCAGGAGTTCGTCGACGCGCTGAACGAGATCACCCGCCAGCGCGGGCGCCTGCTCACCATCCGCGAGCTGCGCTACGTCGACACGGCCGCCATCGATGCGATGGGCGCCGAGCTGCAGGCCCAGCACGAGCGCGTCGGCGCGGCCACGGGCGAGTTCCTGGCCGGCGACAAGGCGCTGGCGCCCTTCTCCGAGCGCCTGGCGGTGCTGGATGCCGATGCGCAGAAGGCCGAGACGGCCAAGGGGATCGGCGAGGCGGTGGCCGCGCTGGAAGGCATGTCCGCCGACCTCGACATGCTGTCGGAGCTGATGGCGACGCTCAAGGTGGACGACGCCGTGCAGCGCACGCGGGTGGTCGACGCCATCTCCACCATCTACGCGGGGCTCAACCAGGCCCGCGCCCGCGCCGCCCAGCGCCGCAAGACGCTGGGCTCGGCCGAGGCCGTCGCCCAGTTCGGCGCGCAGTTCTCCCTCTTCGGACAGAGCGTGGCCAGCGCGCTGGGGCTGGCGACGGACCCCGAGAAGGCGGACGAACAGCTCTCGCGGCTGATGGTGCAGCTGGAGGAGATCGAGAGCCAGTTCGGCGAGCACGAGCAGTTCCTGGGCGACATCCTGGCCAAGCGCGAGGAGCTGCTGGAGACCTTCGACGCGCACCGCCAGGCGCTGCTGGACGATCGCCAGCGCAAGGCGCAGTCGGTGCTCGAGGCGGCCAACCGCATCGTCGCGGGGCTGGGTCGCCGCACCGAGAAGTTCGCCACGCCCGACGAGCTGAACGCCTTCTTCGCGGGCGACCCGCTGATCCTGAAGGTGCGCGAGCTGGCCGAGCGGCTACGCGCGCTGAAGGACCCGGTGAAGGCCGACGACGTCGAGGCGCGCGTCAAGAGCGCCCGCGACGGCGCCGTTCGCGCGCTGCGCGACCGCACCGACCTGTTCGAGGGCGGCGGCAACGTCATCAAGCTGGGCCGCCACCGCTTCAGCGTCAGCACGCAGCCACTGGATCTCACCATCCTGCCGCGTGGGGACGAGCTGGCGGTGCACCTGACGGGCACCGACTTCATGGAGCCCATCCACAGCGAAGAGCTGGCGGCGCTCCGCGACTACTGGCAGGTGTCGCTGGAGTCGGAATCCCCCACGCTCTACCGCGGCGAGTACCTGGCCGGCGAGGTGCTGGCCGCCGCCCAGGCCGGCGCGGAGGGGCTTTCGATGGAGCTGCTGCGCAAGCACGCCGCGGAGGGCGACGCGCTGGGCAAGACGGTGGTCGATTTCGCCGCCCCACGCTACCGCGACGGCTACCAGCGCGGCATCCACGACCACGACGCCACGCTGATCCTGCGCACGGCCCTGGCCCAGCTGGAGGCCGCGGGCGAGCTGGTGCACGCCCCCGAGCCCCGCGCGCTCGCCGCGCTCTTCTGGGCGGCCGCGCAGGGAGACGAGGATGCGCGGGAGTGGAAGGCGGGCGTCGCCAGCGCCAAGGCGATGCAGGGCCTGTTCGGCACCCGGTCCGCCGCGGACGCGCTCCGCGGCCAGATCGCGAACCGCCTTCGCGCCTTCGCCGAGGCCAATGCCCTGCCGTTCAGCGCCGCCGTGGCCGCAGATTCCGCATCGTACCTGTTCGACGAGCTGGCCGGCGGGCACGAGGGGCTGATCCTTTCGCTCCCCGCCCGCGAGTTGACGGACGCGCTCCTGTCGCGCCTGGGCGAAGCCGATCTCCGCACGGCCTTCGGGCAGATGCTCGAGCAGCTGCAGGACCGCCCGGCCGCTCGGTACGAGCACGTCATCCACTGGCTGCAGGCGCTGTGCACCGACGCCGCCCTCGCCCCGATCGCGCGCTACGTCCCGGAGGCGGCGGCGCTCATCCTTACCCGCAACCAGCTGCAGCGCCGGCCCAATCACGCGCAGCCGCTGGCCACGGTCGAAGGGCTGCTGGGCGAGCATCCGCGCATCGACGGGGGCCGGCTGACGCTGGCGATTGACGAGTTCCTGGGCCGCCTGCGCGACCATCGCGACCGCTTTCTCCCGGGCTACCGCCGCTACCAGGCCATCCGCCAGGAGATCGCCACGCGAGAGCGCGATGCGCTGCGCCTGGGCGAGCTGCGGGCACGCCCGCTGACGTCGTTCGTGCGCAACAAGCTCATCAACGACACGTACCTGCCCATCATCGGCGACAACCTGGCCAAGCAGATCGGCACGGTGGGTGAGGGCAAGCGCAGCGACCTGATGGGCCTGCTGATGATGATCTCGCCCCCGGGGTACGGAAAGACCACGCTGATGGAGTACGTGGCGCACCGGCTGGGGCTGGTCTTCGTCAAGGTGAACGGCCCCGCGCTGGGCCACGAGGTGCGCTCGCTGGACCCGGCGCAGGCGCCCGACGCCACCTCGCGGCAGGAGCTGGAAAAGCTGGGGCTGGCGCTGGAGATGGGGAACAACGTGATGCTGTACGTCGACGACATCCAGCACACGCACCCCGAGTTCCTGCAGAAGTTCATCTCCCTCTGCGACGGCACGCGGCGCATCGAGGGCGTGTGGCGGGGGGGGACGAAGACGTACGACCTGCGCGGCAAGAAGTTCTGCGTGGTGATGGCGGGCAACCCGTACACCGAGTCGGGCGAAGTCTTCAAGATCCCCGACATGCTCGCCAACCGCGCCGACATCTACAACCTGGGCGACGTGCTCGGGGGGATGGAAGACGCGTTCACGCTCAGCTACATCGAGAACTCGCTGACCTCCAACCCGGTGCTGGCGCCGCTCGCCACCCGCGAGATGGCGGACCTGTACCTGTTCGCCGACCGCGCGAAGGGGCTCGACGTTTCCACCAACGGGCTCAGCCATGCCTACGGCGCGGCGGAGATCAACGAGATTGTCGAAACGCTCAAGCGCATCATGAAGGCGCGCGACGTGGTGTACCGCGTCAACCAGCAGTACATCGCCAGCGCCGCCCAGGCAGACCGGTACCGCACCGAGCCGGCGTTCAAGCTGCAGGGCAGCTACCGCAACATGAACAAGCTGGCGGAGAAGATTTCGCCGGTGATGAACGACGCCGAGCTGCAGCAGCTGATCTCCGACCACTACCAGGGCGAGGCGCAGCTGCTCACCACGGGTGCGGAAGAGAACCTGCTGAAGCTCAAGGAGCTGCGCGGCGTGCTCACCCCGGACGAAGCCGCGCGCTGGGAGCAGATCAAGCGCGACTTCCTGCGCAACAAGGCGATGGGAAGCGACGACGCCGACGTGGGCGGCCGCGTGGTCGCCCAGCTGGCCGACATTGCGGGCGGATTGCAAGCGCTGGGTGCAGCCGCGTCAGCCCCGGCGCCCGCCGCGGAACCGCCGCCCGCGCCGGAGCCGGTCCGCCTGCCGGACGAGCTCCCTGACGTGATCCGCGCCGCGATCGCGCCGCTGGTCGAGGCGATCCACGCCAGCCAGCAGGTGATCCGCGTCGGCCAGGCGCAGCAGAGCCAGGCCGCCGAAGCCATGCTGCGGGTGATCTCCGCCGTCCGCGCGCAGCCGGTCACCGTCGTGCAGCCGGTCGCCGCCGCGGCATCGACCGTCGCCGCCGAGGACCCGGTCCCCGCCGCCGAGCCGGCCGCTGTCACAGAGCCGGTCCCCGTGGCCGCGGGTGAGCAGGGCGACGCGACGGCGGCCGAGGAGTCGCGCATGGAGGAAGCGCTGCAGAACCTGCCCATCGTAGGTGATGGAAAACCGCTCCGGATCTGGCCGCTGCCAAAGAAGCAGAGCTAGCCCAGAACGAACTCGAGAGGGCCCAGGGATCATCCCCGGGCCCTCTTTCGTTGCCGGAATCAGAGAAGCAGGGTCTCCACCCGGTGCGCGTGGACGGTGTCCTGCCCCGGCGGCCGGTAGAACACCGTGAAGCGGCCGTCCTGCGACGCCACGAGGGCCAGGGCATCCGGCTGGTCCCGGACGAACTGGGCCGCGGACAGGTGGCGCGTTCCCCCCAGCTCCGACACCTCGACCACGGCCGGGCGCGCGCCCACCACCGGCTCCATCACCACCACGCGCTCCACGGGCGCGCTCCCCCGCGACCGCGCGATCTTGGCACCGAACGCCAGCAGCTCGTAGCGGTCGTCGACGATGGTGGCGCCGTCCACCGCGGTAAGCCCGGCCACCTGGTCCACCGCCCGGCGCACCGCGTCCATCCATTCCGCGCGGTCCTCCTCGTCCGGCTCCATCGCCGCCAGCGACGACAGCCCCGTGAACGCCGGCTCGGCCGGGTAGTTGATCGGGTGGACGATGGACCTGCGCCACTCATCTGAATCTCGCGGCACGATCAGCAGCGACCCGCCGTGTCCGTGCGTGCGCATGGAGAGCGCCAGCTGCACCACCACGTTCACCGAGTCCGTCCACGACCGCGTGGACGCGAACGCCAGCAGCGGCGACGTGTGGAGCATCCCCGCGGGCAGGTCGCCCCCGCGCTCATCCACCATCTTCACCTGGTCGCCGTGCAGCACGGCCACGTTGGCGAACTTGCCATCTTCCCGGGCGCGGCGCCGCTTGATGACGAGAAGCCCGGGCTGCACCACCTCCAGCACGAAGCAGGCGGGGGGGATGGACCGCGTGGTGCCCCAGACGCACAGCTCGCCGCCGTGCTCCCACACACCCAGGTGAATGCCCGGGCGCTCCACCGCCGGCGCCAGCCTGGACAGCAGGCCGGGCTCCAGCGGAAACGGCCGCGCGAACCGCAGCGGGTGCCCCGCCTGCTCCGGGGGAACCCACGCGAGCGAAATCTTGGGCGAGCGCCCTTCTTCCTGGCGCAGGCTGGCCCAGAACCCGGTCGTGGCGATCTGCTCGATGGTCTGCCGGTCCGGCGCGGGCGCAATCTCCGCGAATCCCGGCATCGCTGCCCGGCACTGGGCGAAGTACTGCTCCACCGCGCCGGCTACGATGCGCGCCGCCGGATACGTGTCTCCCGTCATTCTCCCCGTTGCCTGGATGCTCCCGGCTGTCCGCCCGTCCACGCGGATGACAGTACGCGCCCCCGCCGCCGCCGTCCAGCACAGCCGCCGAACGAGGGGGTTGACTCGATGGGAACGGCCGTTTATACTTGGCGCCCCCTTCGGAACCACCTGTCAGCACGAGCGGCCGGAAAGGCTTCGGAGCGGGGTTGACGGGGGTTGGAGAGGCTGATATGTTGTAGGGCTGTCGCCGGAAACGGCGTCGGGTCGGCCGAGGGGAAGGAATTCGGAAAAATCTCCCTTGACCAAGCGCCGGAAGTCGAGTAGATTCAAGGCGTTGCAAGAACATCCGGGCGGACGAAAGACGAAAAGTCATCGCCGCCTACCCCTTGACCGAGAGGTTCGAGGGTGGTAGATTGAAGGACTGAACGCGGCGGCCGGGTGAAACTGGCCGGGTGCGAATTGAGAAGCGGGCCATTGGCTCGCGCGATGTTTTGAAAACCTGGGTCTTGGGAGTGCTTTTGTAACGAGCGCCCCGTGGTGGTGTCAGTCGAGGGCAACACGTCCTTCGCGTCCACAGTAAAAAACACGGGACAAGAACGTGAAATTCCGAACGGAAG
>NZ_DASWMD010000057.1:0-34730 GCF_036399935.1 Longimicrobium sp. | reverse complement strand
TCCCATCCCGAACTCGGAAGTGAAAACCCGCTGCGCGGATGGTACTGCCGGGGCCACCCGGTGGGAGAGTACGGCGCCGCCGGCCTTTTATTCCGAACGCCCGCCCTGATCCTCGTGATCAGGGCGGGCGTTTGGCGTTCTACTCCACGGAAGCGGTCGTCATGCAGTGGGGCCCCGATTTACTTGCGCCGCCTCGTTCGTCCGGACTAGATTCGGCCCCATGGATGAGAGCGGCGACGAGGTGACGACGCGGGCCGGCTACGTGGCCCTGGTGGGTTATCCCAACGCGGGCAAGTCGTCGCTGATGAACCGGCTGGTGGAGCAGAAGCTCAGCATCGTCACGCCGCTGGCGCAGACCACGCGCGAAAAGGTGCTGGGCATCGACACCCGCGACGGCGTGCAGATGGTGTTCGTCGATACCCCCGGGCTGGTGGAGCCGCGGTACCTGCTTCACCGGGCCATGCTTCACGCCGCCACCGACGTCATCGGCGACTCCGACGTGGTGCTGCTGCTGGTGGATGCGTCCGCGGGGATCCCCGAGTTCTCCCCCGACGTGCTGGAGCTGCTCGCCCGGGCCAAGGGGCTGATCGGCGTCAGCAACAAGCAGGACCTGGCCCGGCCGGGACAGAGCGAGCAGGTGAAGCACTGGACGCAGGAGCGGTTCGGCATCGACCCGGTCGAGGTGTCGGCGCTGACGGGCGAGGGGGTGGGCGGCCTGCGCGAGGAGATCGCCCGGCGCCTGCCCGTGTCGCCCTACCTGTTCCCCGAAGACGACGTCTCGTCGCAGCCCGTCCGCTTCTTCGTGGCCGAGTTCGTGCGCGAGGCGGCGTTCGAGCTGTTCGAGAAAGAGGTTCCGTACAGCATCGCCGTGAAAGTCGACGAGTTTCGCGAAACCGCGACGCCGCTGTACATCCGCGCCACCATCTACGTCGAGCGCCCGACGCAGAAGGCCATCCTGATCGGGCAGGGGGGCGCGGCCATCAAGAAGCTCGGCCGCTCGGCGCGCGAAAAGATCGAGGAGTTCGTCGGCGCGCCGGTGTACCTGGACCTATGGGTGAAGGTGCTGCCGCGCTGGCGCAGAGACCCGCTTCAGCTGCAGCGCTTCGGCTTTTCCATTCCCACACAGGAAGAACGCACGTGATCGAGCCCTGGCTGCTGGACCTGCTGGTGTGCCCCAAGTGCCGGGGCGAGCTGACCTACGAGAAGGACCCGGAATCCCTCGTCTGCGCGGCCGACCGCCTGCGGTACGAGGTGCGCGACGGCATTCCCATCCTGCTGATCGACGAGGCGCGTCCGCTGGACACCGCCGGGAGCGTTTGACAGCCGCCGCCGCGGCCGGATAGTATCTCCCCCCTCCTTCGCCCTGCACACCCGTAGCCGGACGTCATGCCGCCGCGCATTCTGTTGCACTTCACGCCGCACGGCCGCCCCCCGCCGGGGGTGGTCAGCGAGTTCGCGGCGGAGCGCGGCCTTCCCGTCGTCGATGCCACCGACGGCGGCGACGTGCTGGAGCGGGTGGGGCGCTCGTACCCGGCCGCGCTGGTGATCGACGCGACGCCGCCGCTGGACGCGGCCCTTGCCGTCTGCCGGGCTCTCAAGGACGAGGCGTTCACCTCCGTGGTCCCCGTGATCGCCTACGCGACGGGGCAGGGCGAGGGCGACGACCCCGCGGCGCTGTCGCTGGAGGCGGGCGCCGACGAGGTGCTGAACCACAAGCTGTCGGAGCGCGAGTGCGCGCTGCGGCTGCGGATGGCGCTGCGGCGGGCGGAGCGCGACGTGAGCGTGCACCCCACCACGCTGCTGCCGGGAACGGTGCAGATCGAGCGCGACATCGCCCGGCGGCTCGAGACGGGCGAAAAGTTCGCGGTCTGCTACTGCGACCTGGACCATTTCAAGGAATTCAACGACCGGTACGGGTACAACAACGGCGACCGGGTGATCCTGATCCTGTCGCGCATCCTTCGCGACGTGGTGAGGGCGCACTCGCCGACGGCGTTCGTGGGGCACATCGGCGGCGACGACTTCATCTTCAACGCGCCCCTGGACGACTTCCGGAAGTGCTGCGAAGAGGTGATCAGCGTGTTCAGCGAGCTGATCGACCTGCACTACACGCCCGAGGACCGCGCGCGGGGCTCGTTCTTCGGCAAGGACCGGCGCGGCGAGGGGTACGAGGTGCCGCTGATGACGCTTTCCATCGGCGTGGTGACCAACGAGCACCGCTCGTTCGTGCACACGGCGCAGATCAGCGAGCTGGCCACCGAAATGAAGGCGTACGCCAAGACGTTCTCCGGCTCCATCTACGTGGTGGACCGGCGGCACGGCGGCGAGAGCGCCCTGGCGGCGGCCACCGCATCCGACGAGAACGCTTCCGGGAACGACACGCAATGAACGTCACCTGCACGCACTGCAGCACCGTCTTCCGGGTAGATCCGCGGAAGGTTCCCGACGGCGGGGTGCGGGTCCGCTGCTCCATCTGCCGCGGCGTCTTCCAGGTTGCCGGCACCGGCGCGGCGTCGGCGGCTCCGTCCGCCCCGGCGCCTGCGCCCGCCCCGCAGCCCGCGGCGCCGTCTGCACCGACGCCGGCCCCGCAGCCCGCGGCCGCCGCTCCGCCCGCGCCTGCGCCCAAGCCGGCCCCGGCTCCCCCCGCGGCTCCAGCGGCTCCGACGCCCGCTCCGCAGCCCGCTCCAGCCGCGGCCGCGCCGGCCCGGTCGGGGGGATTCGGCTTCGGGTCCAACGATCCAACGGCCAAGGCGCGGCGCTTGGCGCGGGCGCTGGTGTCGGACATCGTGACGTACCATCCCGAGCGGCGCGACACGGCGCTGGCGGACGGCACGCTCAAGCGCGAGTTCATGGAAGAAATCAAGAAGAGCTGGGAGGAGTACGTGGGCCAGGTGGGCGCCGAGACGGCCCGCGGCACGCCCCACTTCCGCGACGCGCTGAACGAGATCCTGGCGAAGGGGCAGAACCTCTTTTAGTGCGTTAGTGCGTTAGTGCGTTAGTGCGTTAGTGCGTTAGTGCGGGAGTGAACGGCGGCTGGGGCGCCGGCTCGAAGCTCGTGGCGCGCCGGCAGCTACTTCCGCACTCACGCACTTCCGCACTCACGCACTTCCCCTCCTCCCCGGGAACCCGTACATTCCCGCAGGTTACAAGACAGCAGTGGGGCCGCTCCTCCGGGCGGCCCTTGTCGTTGCCAGGAACCCGACCGATGACCGAAGACCTTCGTAGCGCACTGGACACGTACCGCAACCGGCTCGACGAGCTGGGGAGGTTTCTTTGACCTGGCTGCCAAGCAGGAGCAGCTGAAGTCGCTGGAAGCCCGCATGGCCGAACCGTCGTTCTGGAACGACCAGGAAAAGGCCCGCGAGCTGATCGCCCTCACCAACCAGGTCAAGGGCTGGGTGGGCCCCTGGGAGCAGATGTCGGCCAAGGTGAACGACCTGGGCGAAATGCTCGACCTGCTGGAGATGGACGCCGACGAAGAGATGGGCGCCGAGGTACGGAGCGAGGTCGAAGCGCTCGGCCCCGCGCTCGAGGCGCTGGAGCTCAAGAACATGCTCCAGCAGCCCGACGACCACCGCGACGCCCTGATCACCATCCACCCGGGCGCCGGCGGCACCGAGAGCCAGGACTGGGCGCAGATGCTGCTGCGCATGTACACGCGGTTCGGCGAGCGCAACGGCTTCGAGGTGGAGCTGCTGGACCTGCAGGAGGGCGAAGAGGCGGGAATCAAGGACGCCACGCTGGAGATCCGCGGCCAGTACGCGTACGGCTTTCTCAAGGCCGAGCGCGGCGTGCACCGGCTCGTGCGCATCTCGCCGTTCGACTCGGCCGCGCGCCGCCACACCTCGTTCGTCTCCGTCTTCGTCTCCCCCGCGGTCGACGACACCATCGAGATCGAGGTGCGCGAGGAAGACATCGAGATGGACGTGTATCGCGCGTCCGGCGCCGGCGGGCAGCACGTCAACAAGACGTCGTCCGCGGTACGGCTGCGCCACCTGCCGTCGGGCATCGTCGTGGCCTGCCAGCAGGAGCGCTCGCAGCACAAGAACCGCGCGACCGCCATGAAGATGCTCAAGGCGCGCCTGTACCAGCGCGCGCTCGAGGAGCAGGAGGCGGAAAAGGCCAAGCTCGAGAACACCAAGACCGACATCGCCTTCGGCAGCCAGATCCGCTCGTACGTCTTTCAGCCGTACACCATGGTCAACGACCATCGCACCGAGCTCAAGCTGACGGACGTCCAGAAGGTGATGGATGGCGACCTGCAGCCCTTCATCCACGCCTACCTGCGGCAGTTCGGGGCCGTGCACTCCGATGGCCAGTGACGAGCTGACGCCGGGCGAGGAGCACCTGTCCGACGAGCGCGTCGTCGCCGACCGCGTCGCCAAGCTGGCCCGCCTGCGCGAACGCGGCGTGGAGCCGTACGCCTACTCGTACGAGCCCACGCACGGGGCCGCGGAGGCGCTGGCGCTCTTCCACGCCCACGAGCAGGCGCACGGCGCCGAGGAGATGGGCGAGCGCGTGCGCGTGGCCGGCCGTCTCGTCTCTCGGCGGGTGATGGGCAAGAGCACCTTCGGCCACGTCGCGGACCGCACGGGCCGCGTGCAGCTCTACCTGCGCGTCAACGACCTGGGCGCGGAGTACGAGCTGCTGGACCTGGTGGACCTGGGCGACTGGATGGGCGCCGAGGGCACGCTCTTCCGCACGCGCACCGGCGAGGTGTCGCTCAAGGTCTCGTCCTTCCAGCTGCTGGCCAAGGCGCTCCGTCCGCTCCCCCTGGGCAAGGAAGAGGTGCACGCGGAGACGGGGGAGCGCATCGTCCACTCCGGCTTTACCGACGTGGAGGCGCGCTACCGCCAGCGCTACGCCGACCTGGCGGTGAACCCCGCCGTGCGCGACACCTTCGTCCTGCGGGCGCGGATCGTCAGCGCGCTGCGGCGCTTTCTGGACGAGCGCGGGTTCATCGAGGTGGAGACGCCCGTCCTGCAGCCGCTGTACGGCGGCGCGCTGGCGCGGCCCTTCACCACGCACCACAACGCGCTCGACATGCAGCTGTACCTGCGCATCGCCGACGAGCTGTACCTGAAGCGGCTGATCGTGGGCGGCATGGAGCGGGTGTACGAGATCGGCAAGGACTTCCGCAACGAGGGGCTCAGCCGCTTTCACAACCCCGAGTTCACCATGCTGGAGTTCTACGCCGCGTACCTGGACTACGAGGGCGTCATGCGGCTCACCGAAGAGCTGCTGAGCCACGTGGCCCGCGAGGCGCTCGGCGACCGTCCCGTGGCCTTCGGCGGGCACGAGATCTCGTTCGCGGCGCCCTTCGCGCGCTACACCATGTACGAGGCGCTGCAGGAGATCGGCGGCGTCGACGTTCCGGGCTCCAACGACGACCAGCTTCGCGACCGCGTCCGCACGCTCGGCTTTTCGGCGGACGACGTGAAGGCCATGGGGCGCGGCAAGCTGATCGACGAGCTGTTCGGCGCCTTGGTGGAGCCGAAGCTCATCCAGCCTACCTTCATCACCGACTATCCGCGCGAGATGTCGCCCCTGGCCAAGCCCAAGCGCGGCGACGAGGCGCTCACCGAGCGGTTCGAGCTGATCGTCGCCGGCAAGGAGCTGTGCAACGCCTACAGCGAATTGAACGACCCCATCGACCAGCGCGAGCGCTTCGAGGCGCAGAAGCGGCTGGCGCTGGCGGGTGACGAGGAGACGCAGCCCATCGACGAAGACTTCCTTCGCGCCATGGAGTTCGGCATGCCCCCCACCGGCGGGTTCGGGATGGGGGTAGACCGGCTGACCATGATCCTTTCCGGCCAGCCGTCCATCCGCGACGTGATCCTGTTCCCCACCATGAGGCCCGAATGAGCCTTGAGTGGCGCGTCGCCAGGCGCTACCTCTCTTCGCGGCGGGGGACCAGGTTCCTGTCGCTGATCACGCTGATCGCCATCGGCGGCGTGGCCGTGGGGGTGATGGCGCTGATCATCGTCACCGCGGTGATGAACGGGCTGCAAAACGAGCTGCGGCGCGGCATCCTGGGGGTCAATCCGCACGTCTTCGTCCTTACCTACGGCGAGGGGATGAAGATGCAGGGCTGGCGCGGTCCCGTGCAGGACGTGCGGAAGATCGAGGGCGTGGTGGCCGCGGGGCCGTTCGTCCACACCGAAGTGGGCCTTCGCAACCGCGGCGGATATTCGGAGGGGGCGGTGCTCCGCGGGATCGTCCCGGCCGGTGAAGGCTCGGGGGTCACCGACATTCCCAAGCTGATGAGCCAGAGCCGCGTCAGCTTCGGGCCCACCCGCAGCGGGCTGGCGCCGATCGCCGTGGGCGTGGGGCTGGCCGGCCGGCTGGGGCTGATTCCCGGCGACACGGTGACGGTCATCTCCTTCAGCAACGTGCGGATGACGCCCATGGGGCCCATGCCCCGGATGGAGCTCTTCGAGTTCGTCGGCGGCCTGAAGACCGGGATGTGGGAGTACGACAACAAGTTCTCGTACACCAGCCTTGCCGCCGCGCAGCACCTTACGGGGCTGGACGAGGCGGTGTCGGGGCTGGAGGTGCGGCTGAAGGACCCACAGGATGCCGCTGAGATCTCCCGGGCCATCGACCGCCAGCTGGACCTCCCGTACCGCACCGAGAACTGGATGACCATGAACGCGCCGCTCTTCAACGCGCTCAAGCTGGAGAAGCTGGCCCTGTTTCTCATCCTGCTGCTGATCGTGATCGTCGCCGCCTTCAACATCGTCTCCACCCTGGTGATGGTGGTGACCGACAAGACGCGGGAGATCGGCATCCTGAAGTCGATGGGAATGACGTCGCGCCGCATCCTGCGCCTGTTCATGGTGCAGGGGCTGGTGATCGGCATGGTGGGCGCCACCATCGGCGGGATCGGCGGCGTGCTGGTGGCCTGGTTGACGGACCACTTTCGCCTGATCCGCATCCCCGGCGAGATCTACTTCGTCAGCCACCTGCCGGTGAAGGTGAACCCGGTGGACCTGGTGGGCATCCTGCTCGCCACGGTGGTGATCTCGTTCCTGGCGACGGTGTATCCCGCCTGGCAGGCCGCGCGCCTGGATCCGGTGGAGGCGATCCGCCATGAGTAGCGAATCGCCGGATCGCCCGGTGGAGGCGTTCGTGGGTGACGGGGCGCCGATGGAGTCCGCCGCCCTGCCCGAGTCGACGATCGAAGCGGAGCCGCGGCGCTCGTTCGACGGGGTGGAGCCGTCCATCAGCGCCCGGGGCGTGCGCAAGTCGTACGTGGGGGGCGACGGAACGCCCATCCACGTGCTGGACGGGGTAGACCTGGACGTGCGGCCGGGGGAGATGGTGTCCGTAATCGGCGCGTCGGGCTCCGGCAAGTCGACGCTGCTCCACGTACTGGGCGCGCTGGACCGGCCCGATCAGGGCACCGTGTCGGTGGGCGGCGTGCCCGTCGCCGGGCTCAACGAGCAGGGGATGGCGGAGCTGCGGGCCAAGCGCGTGGGGTTCGTCTTCCAGTTCCACCACCTCCTGCGCGAGTTCAGCGCGCTGGAGAACGTGATGATGCCGCAGCTGATCGCCGGCACGGACGAGGGCAGGGCGCGCGAGCGGGCCAGGGAGCTGCTGGACCTCGTCGGTCTGTCCGGGCGGCTGGAGCACAAGCCGTCGCAGCTGTCCGGCGGCGAGCAGCAGCGCGTCGCCGTCGCACGCGCCCTCGCCAACCGTCCGCTGGTGCTGCTCGCGGACGAGCCCTCCGGGAACCTGGACCCGTCCACCAGCGACCGGCTTCACGAGCACCTGTTCCGCGTCTGCCGCGAGGAGGGCGCCGCCATGGTGCTGGTGACGCACGACCTGGCCCTTGCCGCGCGGGCGGACCGCGTCCTGCGGTTGCTGGGCGGGCAGCTGGTCGACGCCGCCCCCGGTGCCCCCGGGGCGGCCGCGTGAGAGAGGCGGGACGAAATGCTGTGTGAAAACTGCGGCAAGAACGAGGCGGCCATCCACCTCACGCAGATCCAGAACAACGAGATGACCACCCGCCACCTGTGCGAGGTGTGCGCCGAGGGGATGGGCCTGTCGTCGGGAAGCAGCGCCAGCGCGCCGCTGGCCGACTTCATCGCCCAGATGGGGAAGGGAATGCTGGCCGAGACGGTGTCGCAGCCCGGCACCTGCCCCGCCTGCGGCCTGTCGCTGGCCGACTTCAAGAAGACGGGGCGGCTGGGATGCCCGCGCTGCTGGTCGGTGTTCGACGCGTCGCTGCGCGGGCTGCTGCGCAAGCTTCACGGCGGCACCCAGCACAGCGGCAAGGTGTACCTGCCCCCCCACCCCTCGGAAAGCGACCGCACCGCCCGCATCGTCAGCCTGCGCCGCAGCCTGACGCGCGCCGTGGAGTCCGAGGACTTCGAGCGCGCGGCGGGGCTGCGCGACCAGATCCGCCGGCTCGAAGCCGGCCAGGAGGCCTAGGTGCCGAACGACTTCCTGGACGGCGACGCCGACGCGGGCCTCGCCTGGCTGCGCGCCGACGGCCCCAACGCCGACATCGTGCTTTCCACCCGCATTCGCCTGGCGCGCAACCTCCAGGGGTTCCGCTTCGGCACGCGGGCCGACCCGGCCGACCGGCGCGAGGTGCTGCGCCAGACCCTGGCCGCCTCCGACGCCGCCCCGGCGCTGCGCGGGGGGCGAACCGTCACCGTTTCGGAGCTGGGCGGGGGCGAGCGGCAGCTGCTGCTGGAGCGCCACCTGGTCAGCCGCGAGCTGGTGGGCGGCGAGGGGCACCCCGCGCCGACGAGCACGGCACTGATCATGGCGCCCGGCGAGGCGCTGAGCGTGATGGTGAACGAGGAAGACCACCTGCGCCTGCAGAACATCGTGGGCGGCTTTCGCCTGCGCGACGCCTGGCGCGACGTGGAGCGGCTGGACGACGAGCTGGGCCAGCGGCTTCCCTACGCCTTTCACGCCGAGTTCGGCTTTCTCACCAGCTGCCCGACCAACGTGGGAACGGGCCTCCGCGCGTCCGTCCTGATGCACCTTCCGGGGCTGGTGCTGACGCAGGAGATCGGCAAGGTGCTGCAGGGGATCAGCCAGGTGGGGCTCACCTTCCGCGGCCTGTACGGCGAGGGGAGCGACGTGGTCGGCAACTTCTTCCAGATCAGCAACCAGACCACGCTGGGGAAGACGGAGGAAGACCTGATCGACCACCTGCAGCGCATCGTGCACCAGGTAGTGCAGTACGAGGCCCAGGCCCGGTCCGTCCTGCTTCGCGACGCCCCCGTGGTGATCGAGGACAAGGTGTGGCGCGCGTACGGGTTGCTGCGCCACGCCAGGTCGGCTTCGTTCGAGGAGGTGATGAACCTTCTGAGCGGCGTACGGCTGGGCGTGGGGCTGAAACTAATCGGAGACGTACGTGTACAGACGCTGAACCGGATCATGATCTTTGCCCAGGCGGCCCACCTCGAGCGCGTGGTGGATGGAAGCCTGCCCCAGGGCGATCCGGACGTGAGGCGCGCGGCGTTCGTCCGCGGCATCCTGGCGTCGGAGGAATCTGGCGCGACGCATGCGTAATGCGCGCGTGGAACGTGGGAGTTCGCCCCGTCTCGCCCCGAACTGAGGTCCTGCGACAATGAACTACAATTTCACCGACCGCGTGCGAAAGGTCCTGGCCATGGCCAGGGAAGAGGCCATCCGGCTTCAGCACGACTACGTCGGTACCGAACACATCCTGCTGGGGCTGATCCGCGAGGGCGAGGGCGTGGCCGCGGCCGTGCTGAACAACCTGAACGTCGACCTGGAGCAGGTGCAGGAGAAGGTCGAGGAGTCGGTGCGGCGGGGCAAGGCCACCATCGCGCTGGGCGAGCTTCCGTATACGTCGCGCGCCAAGAAGGTGCTGGAGTTCGCCATGGCCGAGGCCCGCGAGCTCAACCACAGCTACGTGGGCACCGAGCACCTGCTGCTGGGGCTGCTGCGCGAGGAAAAGGGCATCGCCGCCGAAGTGCTGACCCAGCTCGGCGTGAGCCTGGAGGATGCCCGGCGCGAAACGCTGAAATTGCTGGGCAGCGAGCCGAACGCCGCGCCCTCCGTCGGCTCCGGGCCCTCGGCCTCCGCCAGTGGCGCGACCCCCGCCAAGGGTGACAAGAAGAGCAAGACGCCGGCGCTGGACCACTTCTGCCGCGACCTGACGGAGCTGGCGCGCCAGAACGAGCTGGACCCCACCATCGGCCGCGCGGAAGAGATCGAGCGGGTGATGGAGATCCTGTCGCGCCGCAAGAAGAACAACCCCGTGCTCATCGGCGAGCCGGGGGTGGGCAAGACGGCCATCGTCGAGGGGCTGGCCCAGCTGATCGCCGAGAACAAGTGCCCCGACTCGCTGCGCGACTACCGGGTGCTTTCGCTCGACATGGCGGCCGTCATCGCCGGCACCAAGTACCGCGGCCAGTTCGAGGAGCGGCTCAAGGCGGTGATGAACGAGATCAGCCAGAACAAGAACATCATCCTGTTCATCGACGAGCTTCACACCCTGGTGGGCGCCGGCGCGGCCGAGGGCGCCATCGACGCCAGCAACATGCTGAAGCCGGCGCTGGCCCGCGGCGAGCTGCAGTGCGTGGGCGCGAGCACGCTGAACGAGTACCGCAAGTACATCGAAAAGGACGGCGCGCTGGAGCGCCGCTTCCAGACGGTGAACGTGGAGCCGCCCTCCATCGACGAGGCCATCCAGATCGTCACCGGGCTGCGCGTTCACTACGAGGACCACCACCGCATCCGCATTCCGGACGACGTGATCGAGGCGGCGGTGAAGCTGTCGGAGCGCTACATCACCGACCGGTTCCTGCCGGACAAGGCCATCGACGTGATCGACGAGGCCGGGGCCCGCGCGCGCCTGCAGACGCAGGTGCCGCCGCCCGACGTGGAGGAGCTGAAGAAGCAGCTGGAAGAGGTGGCGGGGAAGAAGGACGGCGCCATCCGCGACCAGGACTTCGAGCGCGCGGCCGAGCTGCGCGACTACGAGCGCGACCTTCAGCGCCGCATCCAGGACCGCGAGAAGAGCTGGGAAGAGGAGCGGAAGACCAACCGCCCCGCGCTCAGCGAAGAGGACGTGGCGTTCATCGTCAGCCGCTGGACGGGAATCCCCGTCACGCGCCTGAAGCAGGCCGAGACGGCCCGCCTGGTGAACATGGAGGGCGAGCTGCACCAGCGCATCGTGGGGCAGGACAAGGCGGTGCAGACCATCGCCAAGGCCATCCGCCGCAGCCGGGCGGGGCTCAAGGACCCCAAGCGCCCCATCGGCTCGTTCATCTTCGCCGGCCCCACGGGCGTCGGCAAGACGGAGCTGGCGCGCGGGCTGGCGGAGTTCCTGTTCGCCGACCGCAACGCCCTGATCCGCGTCGACATGTCGGAGTACATGGAGAAGTTCTCCGTGTCGCGGCTGATCGGCGCGCCTCCGGGGTACGTGGGCTACGAGGACTCGGGAACGCTGACCAAGGCCGTCCGCCGCAAGCCGTACTCGGTGGTGCTGCTCGACGAGATCGAAAAGGCGCACCCCGACGTGTTCAACCTGCTGCTGCAGGTGCTCGACGAAGGCCACCTGACCGACAACTACGGCCGGGTGATCGACTTCAAGAACACGGTGGTGATCATGACCTCCAACCTGGGCGCCCGCGACATCGGGAAGGGTCCGGGGCTGGGCTTCCACGCCCCCAGCCAGCAGTCGCAGTACGACCGCATGGAGGAAAAGGTCAAGGAGGAGATCGAGCGCGCGTTCAACCCGGAGTTCATCAACCGGCTGGACGACGTGATCGTGTTCCACCCGCTGACGCGGGAGCAGATCGGCTCCATCATCTTCAACCTTCTCGCGGACGTGGAGAACCGGCTGAAGGAGGAGGAGCTGACGCTGAAGCTGAACGACGACGCCATCGACTTCATGGTCGAGCACGGCTACGACGAGAAGTTCGGCGCGCGCCCCCTGCGCAGGGCCATCCAGCGGTACCTGGAAGACCCGCTTTCGGAAAAGATCCTCATGTCGGAGTACAACCCGGGCGACGAGATCGAGGTGTCGGTCGCGGAAGACCGCCAGTCGCTCGCCTTCCGGGTCCCGTCGAAAACCCAGACCGTCTAGGAACCCACGGTGTTTTCAACCTTCCGGGGAGGGGCCGCTTCGGCGGCCCTCCTCTTGTTCGCCCTCTGCGGCGCGGCCCCCGCCGCGCACGCGCAGGACCCCACGGCCCCGGCGGCCCGCCCTGCGGAGCAGGCGCCGCGGCCGGGGTTCGTCGTCGACACGGTGCTGGTGCGCGGCAGCCGCCGCGTGGCCGAGGCCACCGTGCGCGCCCAGGCGGGGATCCGCGCCGGCAGCACGATGACGGCGCCGCTGGTGCAGGACGCCATCCGCCGGCTGATGGCCACCGGCCACTACGAATCGGCCGAGGTGCTGGTGCGCGGCGCCGACACCGGGCGCGGCCCGCTGGTGCTGCAGGTGGTGGAGCGCCCGCTGGTGGCGCAGATCCGCTTCGAGGGGCTGACCACCGTGTCGGGCGCCACCGTGCGCGACTCGTCGGGGCTCAAGGAGAACGCGCCGCTGGACCCGCAGGCCGTGGCCCAGGCGCGCGCGCTCGTCCGCCAGATGCTGGCCAAGAAGGGCGTGCAGCTGCTGTCGGTCGACACGGCGCTGGCGCCGGCCGCGGACGGGGCGGTGAATCTCACCTTCCGGGTTCGCGAGGGCAACCTGGTGGCCCTGGCCGACATCGACTTCGAGGGGAACAGCGCGCTGAGCGACGAGGCGCTGCTGGACGCCATGAGCACCAAGGAAGAGGGCTTCTGGTGGTTCCGGCCCGGCCGGTGGGACCGCGAGGCCTTCGACGAGGACCTGCGCACCAACCTGCCGCGGCTGTACGGCGAGCGGGGGTACATCGACTTCGCGGTGGTGGGCGACTCGCTGGTGGTGGACCCCGCCACGGGCAAGGCGCGGCTGATCGTCACGGTGAACGAGGGGCCGCAGTACCGCCTGGGCGAGTTCAACGTGCAGGGCAACTCGCGGTTCCCCTCCGAGTCGCTGCGGGAAACCTTTTTGACGCAGCGCCGGTCGGTGCTGGGGCTGCCCTTCGGCGGGCAGAACCAGCGCGAGGCGGGCGAGGTGTTCGACCGCCCCGCGCTCGACGCGGCGGCCGGGCAGATCGAGCAGCAGTACCGCAACGAGGGCTACCTGTTCGCGCAGGTGGTGCCCACGGTGGAGCGGGTTCCGGCCGCCGCGGGGCAGGCGCCGCGGGTGAACGTGACGCTGTCCGTTTCCGAGCAGCAGCCGTTCTACATCCGCAACATCTCGTTCAAGGGCAACACCACCACGCACGAGAACGTGATCCGCGACCGCCTGTGGATCGTTCCGGGCGACGTGTACAACGAGCAGCGCCTGATCCAGAGCTACCAGGCCATCTCGGGGCTGGGCTTCTTCGAGGCGCCCATGCCGCTTCCCGACATCCAGCCGCGGCCGGAGCTGGGCGTGGTGGACATCGTGTTCAACGTGGCCGAGAAGCAGACCGGCAGCGTGAACTTCGGCACGGTGTTCGGCGGATCGCCGTACGGCGGGCGCCGCAGCGGGTTCTCGGGGTTCCTGGGGTACCAGCAGCCCAACTTGTTCGGCCAGGGCAAGACGGCCAACCTCCGCGCCGAGCTGGGCCCCGGCCGCAGCACGCTCGAGGCCAGCTACACCGACCCCGCCATCGGCGGCGGGCGCAACTCCGGCAGCGCGTCGGTGTTCCGCTCGGGTGACCGCTTCATCCAGTTCGGCAACGGCCGGCGCATCCGCACGGGTGCCTCGCTGCAGTTCGGCTTTCCGGTTCCGGGGCAGCTGCGCACGCGGGCGTTCCTGGGCTACTCGCTGTCGCGGACGTCGTACGACCAGGCGCAGGACGAGGAGTGCGCGCCGGGGACCACCAGCCTGTTCTGCCTGCCCAACGCCACGGCGAGCACGCTTTCGCTTTCCGTTTCGCGCGACACCAAGAACCACCCGCTCTTCCCCACGACGGGAACGCGGCAGTCGGTGACGCTGGAGCAGACGGGCGGGCCGCTGGGCGGCGACGCCAACTTCCAGAAGCTGTCCACGCAGGCCGAGTGGTGGGTGCCGGTGGCCCGCCTGGGCAGCAGCCCGCGCTCCCCGACCATGGCGCTGGGGATTCAGGCGCGCACCGGGGCCATCTTCGGCGACGCGGGCCCGCTGCCGTTCGAGCGGTTCTACGTGGGCGGCGTGCAGTTCGGCCAGCCGCTGCGCGGCTACGAGGAGTCGTCCATCGGCCCGCGCGGGTACAGCCAGCGGTGCAACCAGCGGCTGGAGCTCACCTGCCTGGGCGACGCGTTCTTCACCGTCACCGGCGAGTACGCGCTGCGGCTGACGGACGCGCTGTCGGTGTCGGCGTTCGGCGACGCGGGCAACGTGTTCGGCGGCGTGGGCCAGTTCAACACGGCGCGGCTGTACCGCAGCGCCGGCGTGGGCGTAACGCTGGTGACCCCGTTCCTGGGCGCCATCGGCATCGACGCCGCGTACGGCTTCGACCGGCCCGATCCGGGCTGGGAGCTCCACTTCAAGCTGGGCCAGTCGTTCTGACCCGGTCATCAACCCTGAACAGGAAGCAGCAATGAAGCGTATTCTTTCGTTCGCGATCGCCGCCGTCCTTTCGGTGGCCGCCGCGGCCCCCGCCCAGGCGCAGCTCAAGATGGGCTACGTGAACAGCGACCGCGTGCTGGCCGAGACGCCGGCGTTCGCCGACGTGCGCGCCACGCTGGAGCGCGAGTTCTCCCCTCTGCGCGCCGAGATCGACACGCTGGAGGCCCGCCTGGGCCGCGCCGACACGGAGTTCCGCGCGCAGGCGCCCACGCTGACCGAGGCGGTGCGCACGCAGCGCCAGCAGACCATGCAGCAGCAGTTCGCGCAGTACCAGGCGCGCGCGCAGCAGATCCAGCAGCAGCTGCAGAGCCGCGAGCAGGAGCTGGTTCGCCCGGTGATGGAGCGCATCCGCGGCGTGCTGGAGCAGGTGCGCGCGGCCGGCGGGTACTCGTTCATCATGGACCCGCCCGAGGGCGTGATCGTGGCGGTGGACCCGGCGCTGGACGTCACCGACCAGGTGATCCGCGCGCTCGGCGGCACGCCGCAGCCCCGCACGCCGTGATGCCCTTTGCGGGGGGCGGTGCTCCCCGCTAGCTTCGGTGCCCGCGACACGACGTGTCGCGGGCACTTTTTCGTTGGGGAGTGCGTGAGTGCGTGAGTGCGTGAGTGCGTGAGTGCGTGAGTGCGTGAGTGCGTGAGTGCGTGAGTGCGTGCGTGAGTGCGTGAGTGCGTGAGTACGTGAGTGCGTGAGTGCGTCCGCGGCTCTGCTGGGGCGAATGAATTCGCGGCAACGACGGCCCGAAGTCCGCCTTCGCGGACTGCACGCGCAGTCGAGTGCGCGTGGCCAGTCGAAGCGCGATTCAGGTCTCCCCCTCCCCTGCGCAGCGGGGGACGGGGGCCGGGGGGAGGGGGCTCCCAAGGCATTCACCGGCGGCCAGGCCCATCCGCTCTGACGTATCCTCTCCCCGTGCAGTTTACGGGGGAGAGGCCGGGAGAGGCCGGGAGCGGGGGCGCCGCGGCACGCACAGATGCTTCTCGAATCGGGATCGAAGTGGAGCCAGGAGCGATCGATGATCCACGGCCGGGCGTGACGAATCCCGGTGCGGCAACCCCGCCCGGGGTGCATCCCACGGCCGTGATCGACGCGACGGCCGCCGTAGCGCCGACGGCGAGCATCGGCGCGTACGCCGTCGTGGGCGCGCGGACGACGGTGGGCGAGGGGGCGCGGATCGGCGCGCACGTGGTGATCGGGCGCGGGTGCCGGGTCGGCGCGGGGGCCGTCCTCGCTCCGCACGTCACCCTGTACGACGGTGTGGAGCTGGGCGAGGGCGTCGTGGTCGGCAGCGGTTCGCGCATGGGGCCGGACGGCTTCGGGTTCGCCTGGGACGGGGCAGGGCACCGGAAGATCCCCCAGGTGGGCGGCGTGCGCATCGGCGCGCGGACCGTCATCGGCGCCAACGTGACCATCGACCGCGGCTCCGTGGGCGACACCCTGATCGGCGCGGACTGCGGCATCGCCGACCTCGTCCACATCGGCCACAACGCCCGCATCGGCGACGGCGTTTCGCTCGACGGCATGACGGGCGTGGCCGGCAGCGCCACCATCGACGCGCGCGTCACCGTCGGCGGGCAGGTGGCCATCATGGGGCACCTGACGGTGGGCGAAGGGGCCCGGGTGGCGCGCTGGGGCGGCGTGACGGGCGACGTGGCCCCGGGCGAGTCCGTTTCCGGCACCCCCGCGCGCCCCGTCGCCGAAACCCGCCGCGCCGAGCGCCTGACCCGCGCCCTCCCCCGGCTGATCAAGCGGCTGGAGGCGCTGGAGCGCACCGTGCGCGGCCGCGCCGAACCGACTTCCTGAAATCCTGATGGCCGAGCTTTCGATCGCGGAGATCGCCCAGCACGTGGGCGGCGAGCTGGCGGGCGACCCCGACCGGGTGATCCGGGGCGCCGCCCCGCTGGACGGCGCCGGGCCGGGCGACCTGTCGTTCCTGTCCGGCGGGCGCTACCTCCCCCAGCTGGCTTCCACCGGGGCGGGTGCCGTCCTGGTGCCCCGCTCGCTGAACCTGGACCCGCCGGAAAACGTCAGCCTCGTCCGCGTGGACGATCCGTACGTGGCGCTCGCCCGCATCCTTCCCCTGCTGTATCCCGCCGCCCCCGAGCCGCCGGGCATCCATCCCACCGCCATCATCGCCGAGGGGGCGGAGATCGGTGCGGAGGTGAGGATCGAGGCCTACGCGGTGCTCGGCGCCGGCGTGGGCCTGGGCGACGGCGTGCGCATCGGCGCGCACGCGGTGCTGGGCGACGGGTGCGCGGTGGGCGCGGGCTCCATCATCCACGCGCACGCCACGCTCTTCGCCGGCACCCGGGTGGGCGAGCGCTGCACCATCCACAGCGGCGCGCGCCTGGGCTCCGACGGGTTCCGCTTCGTGTTCTTCGACGGCGGCCACCAGAAGGTGCCCCACGCCGGGGTGTGCGTGATCGGCGACGACGTGGAGGTGGGCGCCAACACGACCATCGACCGCGGCTCCATCGGCGATACGAACATCGGCAGCGGCACCAAGATCGACAACCTGGTGCAGATCGGCCACAACGTGCAGATCGGCCGCCATGTGCTGCTGGTGGCGCAGGTGGGCATCTCGGGGAGCACGGTCGTGGGCGACGGCGCCGTGCTGGGCGGGCAGGTGGGCACCAACCCGCACGTGACCATCGGCGCGGGGGCGCGCGTCGGCGGGCGGTCGGGGGTGACGGCCGACATCGCCCCCGGGCTCACCGTTTCCGGCAACCCGGCGCGGCCCCACCGCGAGTCCATGCGCGCCCAGGCGTCGGTGTTCGGCCTGCCGAAGGTGGTGGAACGGCTCAAGGCCTTGGAGGCGGCGGTGTTCGGGCGGGGCGGCGCGCGGGCGCGGGAAGGCGGCGGAAGCGCCGATTGAGCCACCGACGGGCCGCCCGGCAGTGGCGGCGCGGGTGCACGTTGGGTAGAATATTGCGGGGCCGCTTCTTGGGAGCGTCCCCGCTGTCTTTTCTACACCACCACGGCCGAACGCCGACACTGGATCCATGCCGACGACGCCACCACGCCAGAACACCCTTGCCCGGGCCGGAGAATCGCGCGGCGTGGGGCTTCACACCGGGGCGGAGGTGCGGATGCGCATCCTTCCCGCGCCCGTGAACACCGGGATCGTCTTCCGCCGCACCGACCTGGACGGCTCGCCGGAGATTCCCGCCCACGTCTCGTACGTCGTAGGCACCGACCTGGGCACCTCCATCGGCCAGGGCGAGGCCAAGGTGCACACGGTGGAGCACCTGCTGTCGGCGCTCGTGGTGAACGAGATCGACAACGCCTACGTGGAGCTGGACGCGGTGGAAACGCCGGCGGCCGACGGCAGCGCGCTGGAGTTCCACCGCATGCTCGCGGAGTGCGGCCGCGAGGAGCAGGACGCGCCGGCCAGGTTCCTGGCGGTGGAGTCGGCCTTTTCCCTGGCGCCCAAGGGCGGCTCGGAGTACGTGGTCGCGCCCTCGGGCGACCACCGGGTGTCGGTGACCATCGAGTTCGACCATCCCCTCATCCAACGCCAGTTCGGCAGCTACCGGGTGGACGCGGAGCGCTTCGCCGCCGACGTGCTGCCGGCGCGCACCTTCTGCTTCGCGCGGGACGTGGAGGCCATGCGCGGCCGCGGCCTGGCGATGGGCGGCTCGCTCGACAACGCGGTGGTGCTTTCGGACGACGGGGTGCTGGACGGCGCGGAGCTGCGCTTTCCGGACGAGTTCGTGCGCCACAAGGCGCTGGACATCGTGGGCGATCTTGCTCTCGTGGGGGCGCGGCTGCGGGCGCACGTGATCGCCGAGCGGCCGGGGCACGCGGGCAACGTGGCGCTGGCGAAGGAGCTGGTGGCGCGGGCGGAGAAGAAGGCGCTCGCCCGGCCGATTTTGAGCATCGAGCAGATCATGCACTACCTGCCTCACCGCTACCCGTTCCTGCTGGTGGACCGGGTGGTGGAGTTCGAGGAGCGCAAGCGCATCGTGGGATTGAAGAACGTCACCATCAACGAGCCGTTCTTCCAGGGCCACTTTCCCGGCCGCCCGGTGATGCCGGGGGTGCTGATCGTGGAGGCGATGGCGCAGGTGGGCGGGCTGCTGGTGCTGGAAACGATGGAGAACCTGGCCGAGAAGATCGTCTACTTCATGTCGTGCGACAACGTGAAGTGGCGCCGCCCCGTGACGCCGGGCGACCAGATCCGCTTCGAGGTGGAGGTGATGCAGATCCGCGGCGCCACCTGCAAGATGAGGGGCGTGGGCACCGTCGACGGCCAGGTGGTGGCCGAGGCGGAGATGATGGCGCGCGTGGTGGACCGCTGAGGCCCGGGGCGATGGAAACCATCATCGAGCCGAGGGTGCACCCCACGGCGCTGATCGACGAGTCGGCCGAGCTGGCCGAGGGCGTCGTCGTGGGGCCGTACAGCATCGTGGGTCCCAACGTGCGCATCGGCGCGCGCACGGAGCTGGCCAGCCACGTGCTGATCGAGCGCGACACCGTGGTGGGCGAGGACTGCCGCATCAGCCACGGCGCCGTGCTGGGGACGGACCCGCAGGACCTGAAGTACCACGGCGAGCCCACGGAGCTGCGCGTGGGCGACCGCACGGTGATCCGCGAGTACGCCACGCTCAACCGCGGCACCTCGGCGCTCGGGTACACCTCCGTGGGCAGCGAGTGCATGCTGATGAGCTACGTGCACGTGGCCCACGACTGTCAGATCGGCGACCACGTGATCCTGTCCAACGCCGTGAACATGGCGGGGCACGTGTCCATCGGCGACTGGGCCATCGTGGGCGGCATGACGCCCATCCACCAGTTCGTCCGCATCGGCGCGCACGCGTTCGTCGGCGGGCAGTCGCGCATCTCCAAGGACATTCCCCCGTTCGTCCGCGCGGCGGGGATTCCGCTGGAACTGTACGGGCTGAACTCCGTGGGGCTGCAGCGCCGCGGCTTCAGCGAAGAGGTGCGCCGCGAGCTGAAGCGCGCCTACCGCCTGTTCTTCGCCTCGCAGCACAACATCACCCAGGCGCTGGCCCGCGCCCGCGAAGAGCTGCGGGCGCTTCCCGAGGTGGAGGAGTTCCTTTCCTTCTTCGAGGGCACCGGGCGCGGGGTGTCGTCGTGACGCGTGCCGGGGTCCTGGGCGTCGGCAGCCTGGGCTTTCACCACGCGCGCATCCTTCGCGACGTCTCGGGCGCGGAGATGGCGGGCGTGTGGGACGACGATCCCGCGCGCCTGGCCCACGTGGCGCAGGAACTGGGCGTCCGCGCATTCCGCAGCCGCGACGAGCTGCTGGAGTCGGTGGACGCGGCCGTGGTCGCCGTCCCCACCACGGCCCACGCGGAGGTGGCGCTGGCCGCCCTCCACGCGGGCGTTCACCTGCTGATCGAGAAGCCCATCGCCCATACGCTGGAAGAGGCGAACGCCATCGTCTCGACTGCGGCGGCGAAGGGATTGACGGTGCAGACCGGGCACGTGGAGCGCTTCAACGGGGCGTTGCGGGCCTGCGAGCCGTACCTGGAAGACCCGCGCTTCGTGGAAAGCCACCGGCTGGCCCCGTTCAACCCCCGCGGGACGGACGTGGCCGTGGTGCTGGACCTGATGATCCACGACATCGACCTGGTCCTGGGCCTCGTGGGACGCGGGGTGGAGTCTCTGGACGCCATCGGCGTGCCGGTGCTGACGCCCAGCGCCGACATCGCCAACGCGCGCATCAACTTCGAAAACGGCGCGGTGGCCAACATCACCGCCAGCCGCGTCTCGTTCGAGAAGATGCGCAAGGTTCGCTTCTTCCAGCAGTCGGGCTACATCTCGCTGGACCTGGCCGCGGGCACGGGCGAGTTCCTGCGCCTGAAGCCCGGCGCGCGCCTGCCCGAGGGGAGCGAACTGGGGATGGCCGCGCTGCTGGGCGTGGTGGAGCGCGTGGAGCTGAAGGGCGATGGCGCCGAGCCGCTGCGCGCCGAACTGGAGGCGTGGGTGAAGGCCGTGCGCGGCGAGGGGCCGCTGGTGGTGAGCGGCGAGGCGGGGCGCGACGCGCTGGCGGTGGCGCTTCGCATCATGGAGCGCATCGAGCAGCACGCGGCCGCGGGGCTGGCTGCGCGGGCGTGACCCCCCTTCCGTGCCCCGATCCTTTTCCCGTGCCACGCGCCGTGGCTGAGCCCGCCCGCCGTCCGCGGGACTCGTCGTCCCCGCCAACCATCTTCATCTCCGCCGGCGAGGAATCCGGCGACCTGCACGGCGCCGCGCTCGCGCGGGCGCTGCGCGAGCGGTTTCCCGACGCGCGGTTGGTGGGGCTGGGGGGCGCGCGGATGGAGGCGGAGGGCGTGCGCCTGCTGGCCGGGCTGAACGAGTTGGCGGTGATGGGATTCGTCGAGGTGCTGCGGCACCTGCCGTTCTTCATCGAGCTTCGAAAGAAGGTGTTCGCCGCCCTGGCGAGCGAGGGCGTAGACCTGGTCATCCCCATCGACTATCCCGGCTTCAACCTGCGCCTGGCCCGACACGCCCGCGAGCGGGGCATTCCCGTTCTGTACTACATCGCGCCGCAGGTGTGGGCCTGGCACAAGAGCCGGGTGCGCGACCTGGCGCGCGATGCGGACGAAGTGGCCGTCGTCCTGCCCTTCGAGGAGGATTTCCTGCGGAAAGGCGGGGTGAACGCGCGGTTCGTCGGGCACCCGCTGTTGGACCGCGCCCATCCCGAGCTTCCTCGTGCCGAGTGGGCGCGCTCGGTCGGGCTGGACCCCGAGCGGCCCATCCTGGCGCTGTTCCCGGGGTCGCGAGCGCAGGAGGTGGGGCGCCATCTGGAGCTGTTCTCGGCCGCGGCGGAGCTGGCCGTAGCGCGGCGGCCGGACGCGCAGCCGGTGATCGGCGTTCCGGGGGGGATCGACCGGTCCGTGTACGCCGGGGCCCGCTGGCCGCTGGTGGAGAGTGCCGGCGGGCTGTTGCAGTATGCGACGGCGGTGATCGCCAAGTCGGGGACCACCACGCTGGAGGCGGCGCTGGCGCTGACGCCGCTGGTGGTCGTCTACCGGATGAACGCGGCCAGCTACGCGATTGCCAAGCGGGTGGTGAAGGTGCCGCACATCGCCCTGGCCAACCTGATCGCGGAGGACCGCGTGGCGCCGGAGTTCGTGCAGGACGCCGCCACGCCGCAGGCTTTGGCCGATGCCATCCTCCCGCTGCTGGACGAGCAGTCGCAGGAGCGGCGGCGGATGATCGATGGATTCGCGCGGGTGCGGGACCGGCTGGGCGGGCCGGGGGCGTCGCGGCGCGTGGCAGAACTAGCGGCGGGGTTGTTGGTGGATGATGATCGGGTGGGGAGCGCGATCCCCCTTGGCCCCAACAGCCAAGGGCGGATGAATCCGCGGCTGGAACAGCGGTAAGCCGAGCCAAACTGCGGAAGCTTCGATTGAGCCCCGGGCGCGCCACATCGTTTCAGCGTGAGCGATAGTAGGCCAGTCCACGAAGGTGGACATCGTGTGGTTGTTGCAGCGAATTCATTCGCCCGTGCGGCGGACCGAATCAGGACGAGGCGCGATGACTTCGGACGAGGGGGGCGGGCGCGCGGAGATCCCGTCCGAAATGACGACGCGGCTGCCGTGGCACCAGTCGGCGCTGGCATCCGTGGGCGGCGCGGGGCTGGATGCGCTGATGGCGTCGTGCCGGTACCGCACCGAGGGCGAGGAGAACTTCCGGCCGTTCTGGGACGCGGGGAAGCCCGTCATCTTCACCCTCTGGCACGGGCGGCTGCTGCCGTGCACCTACCACCACCGCCACCAGGGCGTGGTTACGCTCGTCAGCCTGCACCGGGACGGCGAGTACATCACGCGGGCCGTCCGCCGCTGGGGCTACACCGCCGTCCGCGGCTCCACCAGCCGCGGCGGCCTGGAAGCGCTCCGCGAGCTGATCCGCCACGTCAAGCAGGGCCGCTCGCTCGCCATCACGCCCGACGGCCCCCGCGGCCCGCGGGAGAAGATGAAGCCCGGTCCCGTCATCATTGCGCAGCGCACGGGCGCGCCGATCATACCCGTGGTTTCGGGCGCCAGCCGGGCGTGGTACTTCGGCGGATGGGACCGCTTCCTGATTCCCCAGCCCTTCGCGACACTGCGCATCTCGTACGGCGAACCGGTTCACGTTCCCCGCCAGGCCAGCGAGGCCGACATCCAGGCCGTTATGCTGGACGTGGAGCACCGCCTTGCCGGGCTGATGAAGCGCGTGGAGGGGAAGTGGTGAGGGGCAAAGTGCCGTGGGGCCCTCACCCGTCCTCGCCTAGGCTCGTCCACCCTCTCCCACAAACAGCGTGGGAGAGGGGGTACACTTCGGGGTTGGGTGCGTCAGGATGGCCCGGTGCTCGGGCTGGCGCCCCCCATCCCCAGCCCTTCCCCCGCAAACTGCGCGGGGGAAGGGAGCCAATCGAGTGCGCCACGCCGGCCGCAGCGCGGTCGAATTCTCCCTCTCCCCTGCGCAGCGGGGGAGAGGGCCGGGGAGAGGGGGCTCCCTGGGACTGCGCCGAATCCAATCCCATCCGGCGTGAATTCTCCCCCTCTCCCGCTTGCGGGAGAGGGGGCCGGGGGGAGAGGGCAGCCGGGGAATGCGCCGGTGATCTCGCGATGCACCCAAGTTTCGCGCGGTACCTGGAAAACCGCACGGCAGCCAGCCAACCCCATCCGAAGTCCCCCCCTCTCCCGCGCAGTTTGCGGGGGAGGGGCCGGGGGAGGGGGTCCCCGTGAGCCTCGACGCCTGGGTCCACCGCTGGTGGGCGGGCGAGGCCGGGACCGTCGGCGACGCGCTCCGCGTCGCCCTCGCCCCGGCCGAGGCCGCATTCCGTGCGGGCGTCGCGCTCCGCAACCGGGGCTACGACGCGGGGTGGCTCCGCACGGAGCGCGTGGACGTGCCGGTGATCAGCGTCGGGAACGTGGCCGTGGGCGGGGCGGGGAAGACGCCGTTCGCCGCGTGGCTGGCCGCGCGCCTGCGGGAGTGGGGCCGCCGCCCTGCCATCGTGCTCCGCGGCTATGGCGAGGACGAGATCGTCGTGCATCGCGAGCTGAACCCCGACGTCCCCGTCTTCCGCGGAGCGCGGCGGATCAATCCCGCGCGGGAGGCCGTCGCTGCGGGATGCGACGTCCTCGTGCTCGATGACGCGTTTCAGCACCGCGCGCTGGCGCGGGACCTGGACCTTGTGCTGGTGGCCGTGGACGGGTGGTCCCCCCGCCCGCGGGTGCTTCCCCGCGGGCCCTGGCGCGAGGGCACACAGGCGCTCGGCCGCGCGGACCTGATCGTGCTCACGCGCAAGAGCGCGGATGTGGCGCAGGCGCGCGAGGTGGCGGCAGAGGTTTCGCGGCTCCATCCTGGCAAGCCCATCGTCCAGGTCGCATTGAGGCCGGGGGGGCTGACACCGCTCGGCGGCGGGGCAGGGGTGCCGCTGGACGCAGTGGCGGGCCGTTCGGTCGTGGCCGTCGCCGCGCTGGCCACGCCGGAGCCGTACCTGCAGCACCTGCGCGAGGCGGGCGCGGAGGTGGAGCCGGCGCTGTACCCGGATCACCACGCCTTCTCCGCCCGGGACGTGGCCGAGATCGTGAAACGCACGGCGGGACGGTGGATGGTGATGACGCACAAGGACGCGGTAAAGCTCCGGCCGCTGCTGCCGGATTCTTCCGGGGCGTACGTGCTGGAGCAGAGCGTGGCCATCGAAAGCGGGGCGGACGTGCTGGATGCGGCGTTGCGGCGCGTTCTGCGGGAGCGGGCGCGATGATGCAGGCCGACGTCGTGGTGATCGGCAGCGGCATCGCGGGGCTGTCGTTCGCGCTCAAGGCGGCCAAGTACGGCACCGTGGCGCTCATCACCAAGAAGAGCCGCCCCGACAGCAGCACCAACTACGCGCAGGGCGGCATCGCGGCCGTGTTCGCCGACGACGATTCGCCGGCGCTGCACATGGAAGACACGCTGGTGGCGGGCGCCGGCCTGTGCCACCCCGACGCGGTGGACGTGCTGGTGCGCGAGGGCCCGGAGCGGGTCCGCGAGCTGATCGAACTGGGCGTGGCGTTCACGCGGGCGGGCGAAGACCTGTCGCTGGGGCTGGAGGGCGGCCACTCGCGCCGGCGCATCGTCCGCGCCGACGACCTGACCGGGCGCGAGATCGAGCGTGCCCTCCTGGCTGCGGCGGCGGAGACCGGCAACGTGCGGGTGTTCGAGAACCACCAGGCCGTGGACCTGCTGACCGCGACGGACCCCGGCACCCTTGGCGAGCGCTGCTGCGGCGTGCTGGTGCTGGATGCGGAAACGGGCGAGCTGCTGCCCTTCCTGGCGCGCGCGGTGATGCTGGCGACGGGCGGGTGCGGCCAGGTCTATCGCCACACGACCAATCCCGCGATCGCTACGGGCGACGGCGTGGCGATGGCGTACCGGGCGGGCGCCAAGGTGGCGAACATGGAGTTCATCCAGTTCCATCCCACGGCCCTGTATCCCGCCCGGGACCGCACCTTCCTGATTTCCGAGGCCGTCCGCGGCGAGGGCGCGGTCCTCCGGCGGAGCGACGGGACGCCGTTCATGCAGGACTACCATCCGCTGGCGTCGCTGGCGCCCCGCGATGTGGTGGCCCGGGCCATCGACCGCGAGATGAAGGAGTCGGGCGACGCGTTCGTGCTGCTGGACTGCTCGGGCATCGCGGAGCACGAGATCCGCGAGCGCTTTCCCAACATTCTGCGCGAGACGGCGGAGCGGGGGATCGACATGCTGCGCGAGCCGCTGCCCGTGGTGCCTGCCGCCCATTACCTCTGCGGCGGCGTGCTGACCGACACGGACGGGCGCACCTCCGTCCCTGGCCTGTACGCCGCGGGCGAGACGGCCTGCACGGGCGTGCACGGCGCCAACCGCCTGGCCAGCAACTCGCTGCTCGAGGCCGTCGTCTTCGCGCACCGCGCCGCCGCGCGCTTGGGCCCACAGCTGAGCGTCACGCGTCCGCTGACGCCCGAGCACGTGCACGCACCCGCAGGCACGGCGGAGGTGGACGCCGCGTTCCTGACGGAGGAGCGCGAATCCATTCGCAACCTGATGTGGGACCTGGTGGGCATCGTGCGCTCCGACGCGCGGCTGGCCGAGGCTGAGCTGCGGCTGCGCGCCATCTCGCTCAAGGTGAACGCCGTCTGGGCCGACTGCCGCCCCACCGACGACCTGGTGGAGCTCCGCAACCTGGTGCAGACCGCGCTCCTGATCGTCCGCTGCGCCCTCCGCCGCAAGGAGAGCCGCGGGCTGAACTACAATCTTGACAATCCGTACAAAGACAACGAGCATTCCCTCCGCGACACCATCGTCGTCAGGTAGCTGAGGGCTGTGGCCCATTCTCCCAGCTATGCATGAGCCGCAGCACGATTGAGACTTTCTGCTTGCCCCTCCGCAGGCTCGGCGCTTGCATTCGCACATAATCTGTCGGATGTAAGCTGGCTCCCACAGATTCACTCACTAGGGTTTCACGGTCGCGTGCGGGCGCCGCACGGAATCAGCCACAGGGACAAAAAAATGGAATTACTACGCGTTGCGACAGGGGCGAGCGTCCTTATTCTGGGGACTTTCCTGTGGGGTGGCCGATCGCATGCCGCGGCGGACCAGATGGCCAGAATGCCAGCGCTGGCCCAGCAGGACAGCTTTGCCTCGTTGGACGAGGAGTTCGCGCATCTCGCGCGCAATGAGATCCCCGGGTTTGGAGGGCACTTCATCAATGACGACGGCAACTTCACGGTCTACCTGACCGATCCCGGCCAGCGTGATCGCGCGGTGCAGGTGTTGTCACGGGTGATCTCGCGCCGCCCTCTGCGGTGGCGCGGCCGGGGGCAGGGTCCGCAGGTCGCGCTCGCCCGGGTGCTTCAGGGACAGTTCGATTTCGCGCAGATGAAGGGCTGGCGCGAGCGGCTCGACGCCCAGGTGTTCTCCCTTCCGGGTGTACTGTCCACCGACATCGACGAACGCCGAAACCGGCTGGTGATCGGGATGTCAGACCCTTCGCGCCGGGCCGGGGTGGATTCCTTGCTGGCTGCCGCTGGGATTCCTCCTGCGGCGGTGCTGGTGCAGCGCGAGAATCCCGTGCAGGGCTTCGTCACGCTGCGCGAGCGAAGCACGGCTCGGGGAGGGCTTCGCATTGCTCGTCCCGCGGGATCGCTGGAGGCAGGGTGCACGCTCGCCTTCAATACGATCGCCAGCGGACGTGCCGGCGTTCACTTCGTCACCAATTCCCATTGTACCGCAACGCAGGGAGGTGAGGAGAATACCCAGTTTTATCAACCGGGCACCGGAAGTTCAGCCTACCTTGTCGGATCCGAGGTCCTGGACCCGCGGTACACCGCTCTCACAGGCTGTCCTGCGAACCGCACGTGCCGACGCAGTGATGCGGCACTCGTGCGCTACAACGCGGGTGTGGACACAGCGGGATACGGCTACATCGCTCGCACTACGTCGTCGCTCGGATCGATCACGATCAGCGATGCCAGTCCCAACTTCCGGATCATCGGTGAAAAGCCGTACCCGTCGGGCGGCGAAGTCGTTGACAAGGTGGGCCAGGAAACCGGGTGGACGTACGCCAGCGTACAGGTGACGTGCAAGACGATCAACTTCTGGCTGAACAACGCGGACACCGGCAAGTCGTTCATCTGCCAGGATGGAACGAACCTTACTGCCCGTGAGGGTGACAGCGGTGCCCCGGTTTTCGCGCTCGCTGGCGGGAACGATGTCACGCTTTTCGGCGTACTCGTGGGAGGCGACGGTACGTACGTCTACTTCAGCGCGATGCAGAACATCGAAGCCGAACTTGGGTCGCTGAATACCACCCGGTAATGCGGCAGAGTCGAATGGATGCTCATCTGGACAATAGGAGTTTTGTGCAGGGACTGGTTGTTCTATTCGCGATGATCGCGCTGACCGCATCCGCTTGCTCACCGGTAGCCCAGACGGAGTCTCAGGTACCGTCCGCGCCGGCGGCCGCGCCGCCTATGATCGTGGCGCCCCCGCCCGTGATCCCGGACAGTCCCCCGGCACGGGATTCGATCCGTGTGGCGTTGTCGGTCGATAGTGCCTCCCGGCCTGGCGCTCCGATCATCTTTCGCGTGAGCATCACGAACCTGCTGGACCGCACGGTGAGCCTTTCCATTGCGGGGGTGGACGCGCCGACGTGGGACGTGCAGGTTTCGCATCCCGACGGCACGCTCGTGTGGAACCGGCTTCACGGGGCCGTGGTGGGATACGTTGGCGGAACCCTGGTACTTGCCCCACGCGAAGCGCGGGAAGACACGGTCCTCTGGCGGCGGCACGACAATGATGGCCGGTCGGTCCGTGCTGGATCCTACGTGGCGCGGGGCCGGCTGTTCTCCGGAATGCCACAGGGAACGTGGACGTCGGCCGTCCCATTCACGCTTGCCCGCTGACTCGTCGGAATGAAGCTCGTCGTCGCGTCGGTCGGCAAGGCGAAGGGGCCGATTGGGGACGCGATCGGCGAGTACGAGTCGCGGGTGCGGCGGTACTTTGCGTTCGATGCGCACGAGGTGAAGGAGGAGCAGTACCGCGGACGCGGCGACGCGGCCCGGGTGCGCGACGAGGAAGGGAAGCGGCTGCTGGCCCGCGTGCCGCCCGGGGCGGAGATCGTGGCGTTGCACGAGACGGGGAAGGCGTGGGACTCGCACAAGCTCGCCTCGTACCTCGCGGACCTGCAGGTGCGCTCCAGCCCCGGCGTCGCGTTCCTGATCGGTGGCGCCTACGGGCTGTCGGACGAGATCCTGTCGCGCGCCGGCCACTTGCTGGCGCTTGGCTCCATGACGCTGCCGCATGAGCTCGCGCGGCTGGTGCTGACGGAGCAGCTGTACCGTGCCGGCACCATCAACCGCGGCGAGCCGTACCACAAGGGCAGGGAGTGACGGCGTCCGCATCGCTCGTCAGCTCGATCATCGGCCACTCTCGTGCGGAGGGTGGCCGATCGCGTTCGGGGCCCCTTGCGATTCCCTGGTCCCCATTCCCTATTCCCTGCGGTTCGAACACGTATCCTGACGGGGAGGCACCACTGACACTGCGGATCGAGATTTCGCCCTTGCGCGGCAACCGCCTGGCCGACGACTACCAGTCGGGCCTGCCGGGGGCCGCGCGATTCTTTTCCGGGCACCCGCGCGACCTGGAATCCTTCCGCCAGAAGCTGGCGGAGGTGCAGGCGCGGTTCGGCCGGCGGGAGCGGGAGGTGGCGGCCGCGGCCGTGCGCCCCACGTCCGCCGGTGCCGCGGAGCGGCTTGCGCGGTTCGTGGAGCAGGGCGGGGCGATGGTGACCACCGGGCAGCAGACGGGGCTGTTCACCGGCCCCCTATACACCATCCACAAGATCCTCACCGCCATCCGCCTGGCCGAAGCGCTGGAGCGGGAGCTGGGAATCGTCGTTCTGCCCGTCTTCTGGTGCGCCTCTGAGGACCACGATTTCGCCGAAGCCAACCATGCCTACGGCGTGGACGGGGCGGGGAAGCTGCGCCGCTCGTCTATCGCGGCGACGGATCGCCGGCCGTTAACGATGAGTGAAATGCGACTGGGCGCGGATGTAGAATCCGTAGTAGATGAATGGAGGGAACTCGTTACGCACCAGGGGAGTAACGCCGTTGATCTACGTGGGAGTTTAGATCCTTATGCGCCGGGAGAGACGGTGGCCGGCGCGTTCCGTGGCACGATCGAGCGGCTGTTCGCGCGCTTCGACCTGCTGGTGACCGACGCCGCGGATCCAGCCCTGAAGCAAGCCTCCGTCCACATCCTGCAGCAGGATGTAACAGACGCGGGGGCACACGAGCGGCTGTTGCGCGAGCGGACGGCGGAGATGGACGCGGCGGGGTACCCCGGCCAGGTGACCCTGGTGGAGGATGCAGCTAACGTCTTCTACCACGGGCCGGCCGGCCGCGAGCGCCTCGCCCGTCTCGGCGATGGGTGGGTGGCGAAGGACGCGCGGGAGCGGTTCACCGTCGACGAGGTTACGACCCGGATGGCGGCCGAGCCAACGTCGTTCAGCCCCAACGTGTTCCTGCGGCCGGTGGTGGAGTCGGCGGTGTTCCCCACGCTGGCGTACGTCGGCGGGCCGGCGGAGGTCGCCTACTTCGCCCAGATCGCGCCGCTGTTCGACGCGCACGGCATTCGCCCGCCCGTGGCGTATCCCCGCTTTTCCGTGCGCCTGGTGCCGGAGGTGGCGGAAAAAGCCGCAGCCGCGCTGGGCGTCAGCGACGAGGAGCTGCGGATGCCCGAGCACGAGCTGCTGGCCCGGATGGCCCGCAAGCGCCTGCCGGCGGAGGTGCACGAGAGCCTGGCTGCGCTGCGCACGGCGCTGGTGGAGCGCTTCGGGGCGGTGATGGACGCGGTGGAGGGGATCGATCCCAACCTGGAGGGGGCCATCGGCGCGCGGCGGAACCGCGCGCTCCTGGCCGTCGCCGAGGCCGAGCGGAAGATCCTGTCGCACGCCAAGAAGCGCGATCGCGGGCTGACGCACGACCTTTCCCTCGTGCGCAACTACCTGATGCCGCTGGGCGCGCCCCAGGAGCGCACGCTGAACGTGATGCCGTTCCTGGCGATGCAGCCCACGCTGCTCCACGACATCGCCGCGGCGATGGAGATCCGCTTCGGGGCGGCGGATGGCGCGGTCCATGCACCCGCGCCCGGGCCAAGTACCTGAACCTCTCGCCCGCCCGGCCCATGCCGCGTGGGCGTTCTCTCACGAGCACGCGCCAATGAGCCGCGACGGAGCCCCGCCGCCTCCCGACCTTCCCGAAGACGACGACGATCGGACACTGCTGCAGCCGCCACCCGTCCGGCACCGGCCGGCGGACGGGCTGCTGCAGCCGGATCCGGACGCCACGATGGAAATGCCGGCGCTGGAGGCGCTCGAGGACGCGTCCGCTTCGTACGATCCGGCCGACGAGGCCGTGGAGCCCCCGGCGATGGTGCCCAAGGCGGCCAAGAGTTCCGGCGCCGCGTCCATGCTGGTGGCCGCGGGCATCCTGCTCAGCCGTATCGCCGGCTTGATCCGGGCCCGCGTGTTCGCGCAGTACTTCGGCACCTCGCTGTACGCGGACGTGTTCGCGGCCGGGCTTCGCATGCCCAACCTGCTGCAGAACCTGCTGGGCGAAGGCACCCTCAGCGCCTCGTTCATCCCCGTCTATTCGGAACTGCTGCACCAGGGGCGGGAAAAGGAGGCCGGGCGTGTCGCGGGCGCCATCTTCTCGCTGCTGTTCGCCGCGGCGGCCGCGCTCTCGCTCGTGGGCGTGTTCTTCGCCCCGTTCCTGGTGACGATCTTCTTTCCCGGCCTCGAGGGCGAGCGCCACGACCTGACCGTCAGCGTCACGCGCATCATCTTTCCCATGGCGGGAATCCTGGTGCTTTCGGCGTGGTCGCTCGGCATCCTGAACAGCCACCGCAGCTTCTTCCTTCCGTACTTTGCCCCGGTGCTGTGGAACGCGGCGATGATCGGCACGCTGCTGATCTTCGGCAGCGGCATGGCGCTCGACAAGCTGGTGATCGCCCTGGCCTGGGGCGCGCTGGCGGGCGGCGTGCTGCAGTTCCTGGTGCAGCTTCCCAAGGTGCTGCGGCTGAACCGCGAACTGCGGGTGACGTGGGCGCCCAGGCTGGAGGGGGTGCGCGAAGCGGTACGCAACGCGGGCCCGGCGGTGATGGGGCGCGGCGTGGTGCAGATCAGCGGCTACCTGGACTATTTCCTGGCCTCGCTGCTGGCCGTGGGCGCCCTGGCCACGCTGCAGTACGCGCAGCTGCTGTACATCCTGCCCGTGAGCCTGTTCGGCATGGCCGTGGCCGCGGCGGAGCTGCCGGAGTTGGCGCGCCAGCGCGCCGAAGGAGCCGAGGTGCTGCGCAAGCGCGCCTCGGGCGCCCTGGAACGCATCGCGTTCTACATCGTCCCCTCGTTCATCGCCATGACGGTGCTGGGCGACGTGGTGGTGGCCACGCTGTTCCAGGCGGGCGGGTTCAAGCGCGCGGATACGCTCGTCGTGTGGCTGACGCTCGTGGGTTTCTCCATCGGCCTGCTGGCGACGACCGCGTCGCGCCTGCTCTCGTCCACCTTCTTCGCCCTCCGCGACACCAGGACGCCGGCGCGGTACGCCATCGTGCGCGTGGTGCTTTCCGTCGTCCTGTCCGTCGGGCTGATGCTGCAGTTCGAGGCCGTCAACTTCGAGAAGCTCGGCTTTCAGATTCCCGGCGGCCTGTGGTCGGACGTGACGATCGGGGGCAAGCCGCTGGGGACGGTGGGGCTGGCGCTGGGCGGCGGCATCGCGGCCTGGGTGGAGTGGTGGCTGCTGAAGCGTTCGCTGCGCGGCACCATCGGCCCGGTCGGGGCGGGGACGGGCCCCCTGCTGCGCATGTTCATCGCCGCGGGCGCGGGCGCCGCCGCGGCGTACGGCCTGCGCTTCGTGGTTCCGCCGGATGCGCTGCTCCCCATCTTCCGCGGCGCCATCATCCTGGGCGCGTTCGGCGTGGTCTACTTCGGCGTGGCGGCGGCGCTGGGGCTGGAGCAGTCGACGGCCATCTTCCGGCGGGTGAAGGGGATGCTGGGCCGCCGCTGACGCGAACGGTATGGAGGATGCGCGGCCGTCCGGCGGATCACGTCGGGCGGCCGCGCCGTTTTCCACGATCGAAGGTTCTCCACGATGAGGTGAGGTGGCTGTGGATAACGTCAATGTGGAAAAGCAGATGCGCGATGTGGCCGAGGCGGCCCGGCGGGCCTGCGCGGAGGCGGCCGAGGCCGCGTACGAGGACGCCGGGATCCGCGGCCTGTGCGCGGAGGGACGGTGGGAGATCGCGCTTGAGGCCATCCGCCGGGTGGATCTCGAGGCCGTCATCCGCGAGGTGGCGGCCGGCGCCCGATCCGAATCGTCCAGCGCCCGAACGGACCCGTCGCACCAGTGACCGGAACGGGATGAGCGGTGTATCAACCTGCGCCGATCCCGAGTCCGTCAGCCGTTCAATCCGCACGATGTCCGAAAGCCCGTCCACCCTGGAATCCAAGCTCCGCACGCTGCCCACGCAGCCCGGCGTGTACCTGATGAAGGATGCCGAAGGCACCATCATCTACGTCGGGAAGGCGAAGTCGCTGCGTGCCCGCGTGCGCTCATACTTTCAGGGCGGAGCGCAGCACGGCATCAAGACGCGCGAGATGGTGCGCCGCGTGGACGACGTGGACACCTTCGTGGTGCGCACCGAGGCCGAGGCGCTGATCCTCGAGAACAACCTGATCAAGGAAAACCGCCCGCGCTTCAACATCAACCTCAAGGACGACAAGACCTACCCGTACATCAAGGTGACGGACGAGGCGTTTCCGCGCGTGTTCGTCACCCGCACGCTGCGCAGGGACGGCGGGCGCTACTTCGGCCCGTACACCGACGTGCGGCGGATGCGGCAGTCGCTGGAGCTGGTGAAGAAGCTGTACACGGTGCGCTCCTGCCGCTACAACCTGCCCAGCGACGTGCCGCCGCGGCCCTGCCTGGACTACCACATCGGCCGCTGCAAGGCGCCGTGCGTGGCGCTGCAGACGCCCGACGACTACGGCTCGATGGTCGACGAGATCGTGCAGGTGCTCAGCGGGCACACGCGCCTGGTCGCGCGGCGGCTGCGGGCAGAGATGCAGACCTGCGCGCTGGAGATGAACTTCGAGCGCGCCGCCGAGCTGCGCGACGCCATCGGCCAGCTGGAGGCGCTGGAGCGCAAGCAGCAGGTGGTGGACGTCACCGGCAGCGACCGCGACGTGGTGGGCTTCGCGCGCGACGGATCGGAGGCGTGCGGTGTCGTCCTCCAGATCCGCGAGGGCAAGCTGCTGGGCCGCGAGGCGCAGTTCCTCACCAACCTGGGCGACGACACCGACGAGGCGGCGCTGTCGGCGTTCGCCACGCGGCTGTACGCCGACCGGGTGACGCGCGACCCCGAGAGCGTGCCCGGCGAGATCATCTTTCCGATGGATTTCGACGATCGCGGCGTGCTGGAGGAGCTTCTGCGCGAGGCGGCGGGGAAGGCGGTGCGGCTGAAGTGGCCCCAGCGGGGCGAGAAGGTGCAGCTGGTGGCGCTTGCGGACCAGAACGCCCGCCACCTGTTCGAGGAGCGCAAGCTGATGGGCAACGCCGCGGCCGAGCGCGCCCCCGACGCACTCTACGAGCTGCAGGAGGTGCTGGAGCTGCCGATGGTGCCCCGGACCGTGGTGTGCTTCGACATTTCGCACACGCAGGGGTCCGAGACGGTGGCGTCGGCGGTGTTCTTCGAGAACGGCGAGCCGGCCAAGGGCGAGTACCGCAAGCTCAAGATCCGCGGCGAGTGGGGGAACGACGACTTCGCGTCCATGCACGAGGCCGTCACCCGCTGGTTCCGCCGCCGCGTGGAAGAGGGGAAGCCGCTGCCGGAGCTGGCGGTGATCGACGGCGGCAAGGGTCAGCTGGGCGCGGCCCGCAAGGCGCTGGAGGAGATCGACCTGCCGCAGCAGTCCATCGTGGGGCTGGCCAAGAAGGAGGAGGAGCTGTTCCTTCCTGGCCGGTCCGACAGCATCCGCCTGCCGCGGCGCAGCCCGGCGCTGCGGCTGGTGCAGCGCATCCGCGACGAGGCGCACCGCTTCGCGGTGACGTACAACCGCAAGCTGCGCACGAAGCGCACGATCCGCTCGGAGCTTTCCACCATCCCGGGCGTGGGCCCCTCGCGGCAGAAGCAGCTGCTGGAGCGCTTCGGCTCATACCGCGGCGTGGTCGCGGCGGCGGAGGCGGACATCGCGGCGATCCCGGGGTTCGGGCCGGCGCTGGCCCGGAAGGTGGTCGAGGCGGTGCGGCCCACGCCCGCCGCGCCGTCACCCGGTGCCGCGTAGGGCCGCTCCCCGCGTCGCAACCTGCTGACACACAGCAACTTGTCATCCTGAGGCGCAGGCGCGCGGCACCCGCCCTCACCCCATCCTGCGCGCGCCGAAGGATCTAGCCTGGGGCACGTACTCGGCCGGGCGCGGCAGCGGTCACCGTAGCCGGCCTCGGCTGCCGTGGGGCCCTCACCCCGCCGCGCTGACACGCGTGCGACCCTCTCCCACAAACAGCGTGGGAGAGGGGGTACACACCCTAATCGAGTGCGTCAGGCTGGGCCGGTGCTCGGGCCGGCGCCCCCCATCCCCAACCC
>NZ_DASWMD010000056.1:0-78226 GCF_036399935.1 Longimicrobium sp. | reverse complement strand
CCCGGCCATCGATGCCCCGCTGCAGCGGCGGCTGGAAGACCTGGGCGCCACGGTGCACATCGTCCGCGAGCCGGGGCCCACCGGCGGCTTCCAGCAGGCGCGGCTCGCCGTCCTGGAGCGGGTGCTGGCCGAGAACCCGGGGAGCTTCTGCCCGCGCCAGTACAGCAACCCGCACAACCCGGGGAGCTACGCACCCTGCGCCGAGCAGCTGGCCCACGCGGCCGGGGCGGTCGACTGCCTGATCGGCACCGTGGGCTCCGGCGGAAGCGTGTGCGGGATCTCGTCGCACCTGCGGCGGATCTCCCCCGAGCTCGAGGTGATCGGCGTCGACACGCACCGCAGCGTGCTCTTCGGCCAGTCCGACGCCGGGAGCGGACGGCTGCTGCGCGGCCTGGGCAACTCGCTGATGCCGCCCAACGTGGACCACACGGCCTTCGACCTGGTGCACTGGGTGGGTGCGGCCGAGGCCTTCCTCGCCACCCGCCGGCTGCACCAGGACCACGCGCTGTACGTGGGTCCCACCAGCGGCGCGGCGTACCTGGTGGCCGACGCGTGGGCGCGCGAGAACCCCGACCGGCTGGGCGCGGTGATCTTTCCCGACGAGGGGTACCGCTACCAGGACACCGTGTACGACGACGCCTGGCTGGAGGCGCAGGGCGCGCGCCTGGACGTACTTCCGCGCGAGCCGGTGGAATGGGACCACCCGCACGACGGCGACGACCCGTGGGCGTTCTTCCGCTGGGGCCGCCGCACGTTCGCCGAGGTGATGGACCGGGCCGGCGCCGGGCCCAGGCTGGTGCCGGCGTGAGCGCGGCAAAGGCGCTGCTCTTCGTCGAAAGCAACACCAGCGGAACGGGGCGGCTCTTCGCGCGCACCGCGCGGACCATGGGGTTCGCGCCGGTGCTGGTCACCACCCGCCCGGAAAAGTACGCCTACCTCGCCGAGGCGGACGCGCCGGAGGTGGTCGTCGTTCCCCGCGTGGACGAGGACGAGCTGCACGCGCTGGTCGCCGCGCGCTGGGGCGGGGCCGCGGGGGTGGCCGGGATCACCTCCAGCTCCGAGTACTTCATCGCCACCGCGGCGGCGCTGGCGGCGCGCTTCGGCCTTCCCGGCCCGGACGCGGCCTCCGTGCGCGCCGCGCGCGACAAGTCGTGGCAGCGCCAGGTGCTGGCCGCCGGCGGCGTTCCCTCCCCCGCCTTCCGCGCCGTCTCGTCGGCGCCCGAGGCCGTGGCCGCCGCGCGCGAGATCGGCTTTCCCGTGGTCCTCAAGCCGGTGGACGGCAGCGGCAGCGTGGGCGTGCGCGCCTGCGCCGACGTGGCGGAGGCCGGGTCGCACGCCGCGCTCCTCTTCGCCTCGGGGGGAGAGGGCGCCCGCGTGCTCGTGGAGTCGCTGGTGGCCGGCGACGAGTTTTCCGTCGAGGTCTTTTCCGGGCAGGTGGTGGGGATCACCCGCAAGCACCTGGGGGCCCCGCCCTTCTTCGTCGAGGCGGGGCACGACTACCCGGCCGACGTCCCCGGCAACGCCGCGGCGGCGCTGGTGGACTCGGTGACCCGCGGGACGGCGCTCCTGGGACTGGGCTGGGGCCCGCTGCACTGGGAGCTGCGGATGGACCACGAGGGGCGCGCCGTGCCGATGGAGGTGAACCCGCGGCTGGCCGGCGGCTTCATCCCCGAGCTGGTGCGCCACGCCCAGGGGATCGACCTGATCCGCGAAACGCTGCGCCTGGTGGTAGGGCAGGAGCCGGAGCTGGCGCCCTCGCGCCGGCGGCACGCCTCCATCCGCTTTCTCTTCGCGCCCGGCGCGGGGCGGCTCGCGGAGTTCGAGAGGGTGCCGGAGGCGCTCGGCCTCGCCGACGTGGTGGAGGTGAGCGCCTACCGCCGCCCCGGCGACGAGATCGACGTGCACGGCGACTTCCGCGACCGCATCGGCCACGCGGTCGCCTGCGCCGACGAGGCCGGCACCGCCGCCCGCGCCGCCGAGCGCGCCCGCGACACCGTCCGCGTCCGGATCGACGCGCCCGTGTCCGCCGTCGAAGCGGACGGTGCCGCGCCGCTGGCGGGGGCGCGGGAGGGGGCGGCGTGAGCGAGGACACCGGGCGGATCCGCCGGGCGCTGGACCCGCGCGCGCGGCGGATCGTCTTCGGCGACGACGCCGACCGCGCGATCCGCGACGAGCTCCCGTCGTACGTCCGCATCGACCGCGCGCACCTGGTGATGCTGGTGGAGCGCGGGATCCTTCCCCGGGACCGCGGGCGGCGGCTCCTGGCGGCGATGGACCGGCTGGTCGCGGAGGGCTACGCGCCGCTGAAGGGGCGCGCGGCGCCGCGCGGGCTGTACCTGCTGTACGAAAGCTGGCTGGTGGAGACGCTGGGCGAGGAGACCGGCGGCGCGGTGCACCTGGCCCGCTCGCGCAACGACATCAACGCCACCGTCCTCCGCATGCGGCTGCGCGAGCCGTATGGGCGGCTCGCCGGGGAGGTGCTTCGGCTGCTGGCCGTGCTGGTGGGCCGCGCCGAGCGCCACGCCGCCACCACCATGCCCATCTACACGCACTACCAGGCGGCGCTCCCGGTGACCTTCGGGCACTACCTGGCCGGCGTGGCGCTGGCGCTCCTGCGCGACCTGCACGGGCTGGAGGCGGCGGCCGACGGGCTGGACCGCTGTCCGCTGGGCGCCGGCGCGGCGGGGGGAACCACGGTGCCGATCGACCCGGAGCGGACGGCGGCGCTCCTGGGCTTCGCCGAGGGGGTGCTGCACTCGATCGACGCGGTGGCCTCGCGCGACCTGGTCCTGCGCCTCCTTTCGGCCGCGTCCGTCCTGGGCGTCACGCTCAGCCGGCTGGCGACCGACCTGCAGCTGTGGAGCACGGCGGAGTTCGGCCTGGTGGGCTTTCCCGACACCCTGGTGGGCTCCAGCTCCATGATGCCGCAGAAGCGCAACGCCTTTCTCCTGGAGCACGTGCAGGGGCGGGCCGGGGCGCCGCTGGGCGCCTTTACCGCCGCCGCCGTGGCCATGCACGCCACGCCCTTCAGCAACTCGGTCGCCGTCGGAACCGAGGGGGTGCGGCCGCTCTGGGGCGCGCTGGAGGGGGTGACGGAGGCGGTGGTGCTCGCCCGCCTGGTGGTCGCCGGGGCCGAGCCGCGGCCGGAGCGGATGCGTGAGCGGGCAAACGAGGGGTTCACCGCCGCCACCGAGCTGGCCAACCGGCTGGTGGTGGAGACGGGGATGTCGTTCCGCCAGGCGCACCACCGGGTGGGCGAGCTGGTGACGGAGGCCGCCGCGCGCGGGGAGCCGCTGGCGGAGGCGGCCGGCGCCCTTTTCCGCGAGCTGGGGATGGACGCGGACGCGGACGGGCTGGACCCCGCCGCGGTCGCGGCGGCGGCGGCGTACGGCGGCGGGCCGGGCGGGGACGAGCTGCGCCGGGCCCTGGCCGAGCTGCGGCGCGAATGGGCGGCTGCCGCCCGCCGGCTCGCCGCGCGCCGCGAACGGTGGCGCGAGGGCGACCGCGCGCTCGACGCCGCGGCGGCCGGCGTGCTGGCCGGCGGGCCGTCACCGGACGACCCGCCCTCCGAACGGGTGCCGGCGGATTGACTGGCCCACCCCGGCGTTGCCGCCGGCGGAGTCAGGTTCTGAATCGGCGGACGCGCCCGGACCGTGAAGCACGGTCCGGGCGCGCCGCGTTTTGAGGGGAGCGTGCGGGGCCCGGCACTCTGGACGACGGGGAGGTGCGGTGTCCACGAACTGGTGAGATACACGAGTTCGCGGCGGGACGCAACGGCCGTTTGTGACCTTCCGCCGTGGAGAGGGCCTGCAGAAAAAAAGGAAGCCTGCCTGGCAGCGCACACAAATTATTGCGGATTAGGCGTTGGATCGTTACCTATGGGCCATGGCAGTGCCCGGCGCCGCGGGACCGGCGATTCATCGACGTATCCATTCCATGTCTGCAGATACCCTGATGTCCACGCTGGACGAGGCGAAGCCCGTCCACGCCCGGTGGTCGGAGGTGAACCGCCAGTTCCTGGACTTCGTCGCGACCCACCCGGAGTGCCTGGACCGGGGCAGCTACACCGGGGCCTGCCAGGCGCCCCGCCTGCGGTTCTACTCGTCGGTGCAGCCATGGCCCCTCTTCTTCGAGCCGTCCCGGGTGAGCGAGCTGGCGGCGATGGCGGTAGGGCTGGACCGGCTGCTCAAGGCCGCCGTCGGGCGCTTCCTGCGGAACGACGCCCGCACCATCGCCGACTACTACCGCATGGCTCCGTCGGCGGACGGCTCGCCAGGGATGCCGGACCTGATCACGGAGCGGTCGGTCCCCATCCTGGTGGCGGAGCCCAACGGCGTGGCCGGCGCGTTCTCGCGCGGCGACTACCTGGAAACGCCGGAGGGGCTCAAGCTGTTGGAGATCAACTCCAGCGGCTTCATCGGCGGGCTGGCGACCGACCACCTCTGCGAGCGGTACCTGGAGTCCGAGCCCACCGCCCGTTTCCTGCGCCAGGTGAACCGGCGCGCCCGGCCGATGGGGATCCGCCGCGCCATGCTCCGCCACGTGGTGGAGGACTCCAGGCGGCTGGGCGCGTGGACGGAAGGCGACATCAACGTGGCGATCGTCATCTACCCGAACCGGCCCGCGATCATCGCCGAGTACGATGCCGCGGAGTACACGCACGAGCTGCACGCCGCGCTCGTCGACGCCGGGCACGCCCCGGGCGGCCGGGTGATCCTGTGCTCGCTCGAGAAGCTCTCCGCCGGCCCGGAGGGGGTGACGCTGGCCGGCGAGCCGGTGCACGCGGTGGTCGAGCAGCACGGCGGCGGCGACTTCCTGCCCGTGTTCCGAGCCTTCAAGGTCGGGCGCGTGAACCTGTTCAGCGGTCCCATCAAGGCCATCCTGAGCGACAAGCGCAACATGGCCCTGGTTTCCGAGCACGCCGGCTCCGCCGACTTCACCGCCGCCGAGCGCGCGCTGATCGAGCGGCACTTCGCGTGGACGCGCCGGGTGCTTCCCTCCCGCACCACCTTCCGCGGGCGCCCGCTGAACCTTCCCGGCGACCTGCCCGCCGGCCGCGACGACTTCGTGCTGAAGAAGGGGTGCTCGAACAGCGGCGGCGGGGTGGTGGTGGGGCGCTTCCACACGCTGGACGAGTGGGAGCAGGCCATTGCCCGGGCGGTGCGGGAGGGCGACTGGGTGGTGCAGGAGCGGCTGGAGCCGGTGCCGTACTGCTTTCACGACGCCCGGGCGGGCGCCGTGCCGCACGAGGTGGTGTGGGGGCTGTTCGCGTTCGGCGAGCACTTCGGCGGCGTGCACCTGACCATGCAGCCCACCGGGCACGGCCGCGGGGTGGTCAACCCCAACCAGGGCGCCGCGCTCGGCGCCGGGCTGGCGCTAATGGACTGACCGGCGCGCGCCGGTTCGAGGGGAACCCGCGGAGCCCGGCACGCGGGACGACAGGCATGGGCGGTGTCCACAAACTGGCGAAAAGCACGAGTGCCAGGCCGCTCGTCCAGCGCCGATGATCCCCGCCGGATGCGGCGGGGACGTAATGGCCGTTTGTGACTTTCTGTCGTGTAGGGGGCTTGCAGGGAAACCGCAGGCCTGCTTATACTCTGGGGAAAACATCTGGGGTTTCGCCGCGATGCGCCGGTCCGGGCCTGCACCCGTCCCCGCAACCAGGTCCCTCCCGCGCTGACCTGAAACGATGCGCACCGGCGGGGCGGCGTGGGGCGGGCGAGTCGCTCGTGTGCCGCGGAGACCCGGTGCTCCGGGTGAGGCAGTTTCCACAAACCCGTCGGGTGAAGATCCGGCCCGGTGCCGGCAAGACGCATCGCGGCCGGGCGGTGTGCCCCCTCCAACGGAGCAACGGAAGTGACTGACACGATGACCACGGCCCCGCTGGTGTCGGCCGATCTCCACGTGGCGAACGTGACCGCGCCTCCCCGGCGCCTGGGCGCGGTGGTCGTCGGGCTGGGTCGCGCCGGGCTGGGCCTGCACATTCCCATCCTGGAAGGGATTCTCCGCGACAAGGCCGCGGCGTCGCCCTTCGGGGCCGTCGTCGGCCTCGTGGACCGCGTGGTGGGGGGAACCAAGCGCGCGCTGCATCGTCTTGAATACGACTACGGGTACGACCCGCGGCCGATCAGCTGCGCGACCTCGCTCGCCGAGCTGGCCGGCGTGGATCCCGACAACACGGTCGTGCACATCTGCACGCCGGCGGACGACCACGCATCGACGCTGCGCGAAGCGACCGACGCGGGATTCCGCCAGATCATCGTCGAGAAGCCCTGCGCGGCCAACACCGCCGACGTCGACGAGATGCAGCGCATCGCCGACCGGACGGGCGCCAGCATCGCCGTGGTCAATCCGTACCTGTACAGCCGGTCCGTGGGTGCCTGCAAGGCCAAGATCCAGGAGGTGGGACGGCTGCCGCACTACCTGGAATTCGAGATGTCGAAGCCGCGGATCACGCCCACGCTGGCGGGGCGCTCCAAGCCGGAATCGGTGATGGACGTGGAGCTGCCGCACCAGATCGCCACGGCGCTGTACCTTACCGGGGCCACGCGATACCGGCTCCTTCGCGCCGAAGTGCGGCACATGCACTACCGGGAGATCGACACCGAGCCCTGCCGGGTCGTGCCGAACATGGGGATCGGCATCATCGTCCTGGAGCTGGGCGAGTGCATCGCGGTGCTCGTCTCCTCGCTGGATGCGCTCACCCGCACGCGGGTGCTGAAGCTGCGCTTTCCGAACGCGGAACACATGGAAGCGTTCCTGCCGGTGACGGGAGACGACCACACCAGCGTGGTCATCGAGTACTCGGGCCACAACACCGACGGGTCCACCGACCAGCAGCGGCTCGCGAAGCTCCCCGACGACATGCTCGCGCACTGCCTGTTCGACATGTACTCGCGCTTCCTTGCCGATGCTCCGCAGATCAGCGATCTCACCTTCAACCGCAGGGTGGTCGACGTGATGGACAAGGCCAAGACGTTCGCGCGCATCCGCAGGTAGGCAGGGGGCGAGCGGGCGCTCCAGGGCCCGGCAGGCTCACATTCCACGCTCACGGCCTTCCATCCGGCCGGCGAGCCGCATCGACGTATCGCCATCCGCGGCTGAACGACACCCATGGACGAAGCACCGGCCCGGGATTCCGCGGCGATCACGGAACGGCTCGAGGCGCTTGCGGCCGCGCTGCGGGGCGGCGCGAACCCGTTCCTGCACGACCCGGAGATGCTGGACCTGCTGTACGGCGTCAGCGGGTTCGGGATGAACTGGCTGGCCGCCCAGACCGGCGTTCCCGGCGCGCGGGACGTGATTCTCGGCCGGCTCTACGAGGCGGTGAGCGCGGGGCCGGACGGGGCCGGCGTCCTGGCGGATCTGGGCCGGGTGCTGAGATCGGACGTGCACCCGACCTCGTGGCTGAACACCGAAAAGCAGCGTCCGCGCCACCGGCTGGTCGACCTGCTCGCGCGGGTGTGCCGGGAGCACGCCGGCACCCCGCTGGGCGAGACCGCCCTCCGGGAGGCCGTGGGCACGATCGTTTCCGATTCATCCATGGTCACGCTCGACGTGCGCGGGCAGTGCCTGGACTGCATCGCCGAGTGTCTGGACGAGCTTCCGTCGCTGGACGTCGAGCCGCACCTGGAGGGGGTGGAGGAGATCGTCTCGCGGTTCCGCCCCTGCCAGGAGCGTGCGCTCGCGCTGCAGGTGACGGATACCCACGACACCATCGACCCCCACGTTTCCTACCCGGACCGCCCCTTCCTCGAGGTCCTCGGGCGTGCCGCGAGCGAAAAGGCACTGGAGCGGGCCTTCGTCTTCGGGGCCAGGCTCGCCGATGCCGTGCTCCGCGTGCGGCCCAGCGAACGTGCGCGGTCCATCGCCGCGCGCGCCCGGGAGGGCCGTGAGGCACTGGCCGCGGTGCGGTCCGGGGTGCTCTCCTCCCCCGAGCTGGAGGCGTTCATCGCGGCGCGCCTTCCCAGCCGCGCCAGCGAGGTCTCCGACTACGTGGTCAACCGCCAGCAGGTGCTGGTCGACGGCCTGACCGTCCAGGAGCTGTTCCGCTGGCTGATCGCGGCGCCGGAGAACTCGTCCAGCGACCAGCGTGCGCGCCGGACCATCACGGCCTTCTTCCGGCAGGTGCTGGGGATGGGGCAGGCCGCGAACGTGGGACTGGACGCGCGGCCGTTCTTCATCGACCACGGGTATGGCCCGGAGGGCGACCAGCTGGACTGGCCCAGCTACGTGTTCCTGCCGGCGGGCACCATCTGGGGGAAGGGCGCGGGGGTGGACCTTTCCTGCGGGGTGGCGTTCGGCGGCGGGGTCGACCTCGCCGCCAGCCGGGGCCGCGACGCCTCGTACATCGGGGGAAGCTGGTCGGCCACGCTGTACCATGGCCATTCACACGTGGGGGGTGCGCCGGGATCGCAGGGCGCGGAGTCCAGGGACCGCATCGTCTACTTCGGCCTGACCGTCGACGACGGCGAGAGGCTTCCCTGGGGTGCGTACGTGGAAGCGGAGCAGCACGTGGGCGGCGGCGTGTACCCGGGGGTGCGCACCCATCCGCTGGAACCCACGCGCTGACGCCCGAATTCACCCGACGCATCGTCCCGATCCAGCACCGCGGAGCACGCGTGTCCAACCTCGACCCTCCCGACCGCCCGAGCATGGCCGCCCTGCGGGGCGCCTACCAGGCTCCGCACGCGCTCTACGACCAGGCGAGAGCCCGGGACGGCATCGCGTTCGACCCGCTCGCCAACTGCTGGCTCGTCACCGGCCACCGGGCCGTCCGGAGCATCCTCGAAGACCGGAGGTTCACCTCCGACCCGCGCGTCGCGGGCGCGGGGAACGCGCGGCCGGCCCGGCGGTCGTTCCTCCAGGACGCGGTCGAGAAGCAGATCATCTTTTCGGACGGGGCCGACCACCACGGCGCCCAGCGGGTGATCCTGCAGGAGGCGTCGCGCAAGATGCAGGAGCTGTCCGGCTGGATCCGGGAGCTCGCGGCCGGGCTGCTGCAGCCGCTGCCGGCGCGGGGCGAGGTCGACCTGGTGACGGACTTCGCGCTGCCCTACGCGCTGCAGACGGTCTGCAGGGTGTTCGGCATCCCCGCCGGCGACCCGGGCCGGCTGGCCGACCTGGCGCGATGGTCCAACACCCTGGCCGACGTCACCAGCGGCTACCTGAACGTCCGGATCCAGGACGTCACGCTGTTCGGCGACTACTTCCGCGCGATGGTTGCCGCGCGCCGGGCCTCGCCCTCCGACGACCTGGTCAGCGCGTTCCTGAAGGCGGAAACCTTCGCCACCGACGAGGACCTCGTCATCAACTGCATGGGCTCCTTCGCCGCCGGCAGGGTGACCACGCAAAAGCTGCTCGGCGACGGCGTGCCGATGCTGCTCCCGGAGTGGCCCGCCTGGCGGGAGATGGTGGCGGCGAACCCGGGCGCGAGCAGGCGGCTGGCCGAGGAGCTGCTGCGGATGGTGACGCCCACCCGCTACCTGGGGCGGCATGCCACCGAGGACGTGGACCTTTCGGGCGAGTGGGGTGCCGGCCACCTGATCCGTAAGGGGCAGCGGGTCGTCCTCTTCCTGGAGGCCGCCAACCGCGATCCCGCCCGCTTCCCCGATCCGCACGAGCTGAAGTGGGAGCGGCAACCGAACCCGCACCTGGCGTTCGGCCACGGCCCGCATCGCTGCCCCGGGGCGAGCATCGCGCGGGCGGAGATCCAGATCGCGCTGGAAACGCTGCTCGCGACCTTCGAAACGCTCGTTCCGAATCCGTCCGCACCCCCGGTCTGGGATCCCAACCCCAACCTCGGCGGCTACCGGTCGTACCCCTGCCTGTGCAGCTGAAGCCGGGCGCTTCGCCCTAGCGGGCCAGGGGGTCCGGCCGGAGCTGAAAGCGGATCGCCTTGCTGGTGGTCCCCTTTCCGCCCTCCATGTGGTAGGGGGTGCGGGTGCTGATGGAGGCCCAGAGGCCGCGCCCCTTCCACCCGGCGTTCGGGTCGTCGATGCGGCCGTCCAGCCACTTGGTGTAGAACCCCATCGGGTAGGGTACGCGCAGCACGACCCACCTGCCGTCCTTGAGGACCAGGAGCCCCTCGGACTGGTTGCCGGTGTTGATCGGCACGTTCTCGCCCAGCCCCAGCGTGTTGAACTGGTCTACCCAGGTGTAGTAGCTCCCTTCGCCACTCCCCGCGCTGGTGACGTTGCCCAGCTGCGGAAGGGGCTCGGCGTAGAAGCTCCACCCCTCGGGGCAGTGCTGGCCGGTGGCGGCGGGGCCGTTCAGGGGGCCGCGGCACTTGCGCCGGTCGAAGCTGGCCATGTGCCCGCTGGCCAGGGCGGCCCAGTACACGCCGTTGCGGTCCACGTCGCCGCCGCGCGGGGAGAAGCCCTCCACGGGCCTGCCATCCCGCATGGGGAGCTCGAAGACCTCGGTGAGCGCGGTTTCCGGCGGGTTGGCTCCCGGGCTCAGCCGGAAGATGGCGCCCGGAAACCCGAACATCGTCCCCCACACCGATCCGTCCGGCGCCGGCGCCAGGGCGTACGGGCCGCCTCCGTACTGCCCCGGCTGCAGGCGCTTGTCCTTGGTGGGGTCCAGGGGCGCGTTCGGCTCCACGTAGTCGTCGCGGCGGCCGTTCCCGTTGGCGTCCAGGACCAGCGCGGTCCATCCCTGCGCTCGCTCCTCGTCGCCCGTCTGGTCCCACAGCCGGGTGTTCACCCACCCCACCACCGGCCCGCCGCCGCTCAGCCAGAGGGTGCGGTTGGCATCCTCGGCGAACATCAGGTGGTGCGTGCCGAAGCAGGTGGCGACGTGCTTCATCTCCTTCGTCCGCGGGTCGTACACCGCCACGTGGCGGTTGGAGGCGTTGAGCGGAAAGAGGCGCGCGGACGGATGGCTCGATCCCGCCTTGCAGAACGCCGGGTTGTCCGGCGGACGCACCCGGGAGGTGAGCCAGACGCGCCCCGTTTCGTCGAACATGGGGTTGTGCACGTTCGCCCGGCTGGTCCAGATCGCCTCGGTGCCCCAGTACGGCGAGGGCACCGCCACCTGCTGCGGCGCCGCGGGCGGGGTGTTCGGGTCGCGGACGGTGACGGGCACGCGGCTGGCCGTATGGGTGTTGGGGTCGAGCACCGGCAGGTAGTCGGCGCTCGCCTCGAGCACGGCGTACAGCGGGCCGTTGGCGTTGACGGTGGGATTGCGACGGTCGGTGGAAACCAGGTCGTGCAGGTACGCCCTGGGGTCGGCCCAGTCCCACAGGGTGATGACGACGTTGCGCTCGATTCCCTGCGGGCGGGGCGGCGCGGGGGGAACTTCGCCCGCCGCGATCCGGTCGGTCCAGTCGGCGAACATCCGCAGGGTGCGCGGCATTCCCATCTGGTGCACCGTGCCGATCATCGCGCCTCCCACCTGGCCCACCTGCAGCCGCCGCTCCCACGCCTTCTCGGACGACTCGAAGGTGCCGAGCGCCGGGTGCAGCTCGCGCGTTCCCTTGCTCCCCATCTGGTGGCAGCCCAGGCAGGCGTTGTTCTTCACGAGCCGGACGTACTCCGCCTGGCTTTTGAAGGCGGGGTTGATGCCGTTCCCCTCCGGGCCGGTGCCGGGGAACTCGCTCTCGGCCGGAACGCGGAGGAGCGAGAACCAGTACCCGGCCGGGTAGTACTCCGCCGCGGCGCGCGGATTGGGCGCGGGGCTCGCCCGCAGGTTCAGCGTGGTCCCGGGCGCGGCCCGCTGCCTGGGCGAGTCGACCAGCCCGTACCCGCGCACCCACACATCGTAGCTCGCCGGCGGGAGGTCGGGGAGCAGGTAGCGCCCCTGGTCGTCGGTCACCACGATCTTGGCGAACTTCGTGGGGAGGTCGTTGGTCTCGGCGATCACCCACACCCCCGCCTCGGGGCCGCTCGCCCCCGTCACCACTCCCGCGATGTCGTCGGGATCGATCGCCGTGCCCCCGGAGGCGAGCTGCGCGCCGTGCGTGCAGGCGGCCCAGAGCAGCGCGCACGCCGCCACTGCCGCGCCCGCCAGGAGTGCCTTGGTCTTCTTCATCCGTTCGCTCCCTGGATGGTGTTCGGCCACGCTCCGCACGACGGCGGGGACGCTCAGTTGGAAAGAAGTTGCGGTCGGGATTGCGCCGGACGAGGGTGTGTCCGGGCCTGGTCACATGATGAAGATTTGGGCCGCAACGGGCAAGGGGGGTAACGGCTCCGGCGCCACGGCGTCGAGAGGGAACGCATGGCGGCGTGGGAGTACAACAGTTTCGAGAGGACTGCGAACCCGCCCACTGACGACGACGCTACTGCCCCACTTCCTTACCTGAATGGGGCTTAGGGGGCCGCCGGTTCAAATGCGGCGCCCCGACTAGCGTAAGTTAAGGCCCTGCAACGGTTTCGTTGCGGGGCCTTTCGCGTTCCTACCGGCAACGTACCGGCATGGTGATCGGGATCCAACCTCGTTCCAGCTTACCGGACCGGTCGCTGGCGGGAAGCGGTTGCAGGCGGGACCGGGCTCGCGGTATCTTCAGCTCTGCCCCGGCGTCATGAGGTTGGCGTCGCATCTCATGGCCAGCGATCCGCGACCGCCTATCGGCACGTCAGTGTATCACCCTTTTTCCGCCACCGACCGGATCCCACTGTCGCACGGGGGCGTGCTGCCCGAGAAAGACGCCGACAGGTCCGTGCAAGCGTCGATCGCACACCGCAATCTCTCCCAACAGTGATTTGAAGCTGGATGACCTCAGACGAACGCCGGCTTGAGAAGGAGCTGCTTGAGAGGCTTTGCAGCTTGAAGTACGAGTACCGCACGGACATTCGTGACCGCGCCACTCTCGAGCAGAATTTCCGTGAGAAGTTCGAAGCCCTGAACCGCGTCAGGCTCACGGACGGCGAGTTCAAGCGTCTGCGTGATAGCATCATCACGCCCGATGTTTTTACTGCTGCCCGAACGCTCCGCGAGATCAACGGCTTCACTCGGGACGACGGCACGCCACTCAATTACACTCTGGTCAACATCAAGGATTGGTGCAAGAACACCTTCGAGGTCGTCAATCAGCTCCGCATCAATACCGAGGCCAGCCATCACCGCTACGACGTCGTACTCCTGATCAACGGCGTGCCCGTGGTTCAGATTGAGCTCAAGACGCTCGGAACCAGCCCCCGGCGGGCGATGGAGCAGATCGTCGACTACAAGAACGACCCGGGCAACGGCTACACCAACACGCTTCTCTGCTTCGTCCAGTTGTTCGTCGTAAGCAACCGCACGGACACGTGGTACTTCGCGAACAACAACGCCCGTCACTTCGCCTTCGACGCGAACGAGCGGTTCCTCCCGATCTACCAGTACGCGGCCGAGGACAACACGCCGATTCGCCACCTGGACGATTTCAGCGACCGGTTCCTCTCCAAGTGCACGCTCGGGCAGACGATCAGCAAGTACATGGTTCTCATCGCCAGTGAGCAGAAGCTCCTGATGATGCGCCCGTACCAGATCTACGCGGTGAAGGCCATCGTCGACAGCATCGACCAGAACTGCGGCAACGGCTACATCTGGCACACGACCGGGTCTGGAAAGACGCTCACGTCCTTCAAGGCTTCGACGCTCCTCAAGACGAACGAGAGCATTCACAAGTGCGTCTTTGTGGTCGACCGCAAGGACCTGGACCGGCAGACCCGCGACGAGTTCAACCGCTTCCAGGAAAACTGCGTCGAGGAGAACACCAACACCGCTTCGCTTGTCCGCCGCCTGCTTTCCGACGATTACACGGACAAGGTGATCGTCACCACGATCCAGAAGCTCGGGCTCGCTCTCGATGAGAACGGCGGGGAGAACCACGTTCAGGGGCGTGCGACGTTCAAGCAGCGCCTGGAGCCGCTTCGCGACAAGCGGATGGTGTTCATCTTCGATGAGTGCCACCGGTCGCAATTCGGCGACAATCACCAGGCGATCAAGAATTTCTTCCCGAACTCGCAGCTCTTCGGGTTCACCGGCACCCCGATTTTCCCGGACAACGCGACCGTAAAGGGAATTGAGGGTGACCTCGGGATGTACCGGACCACTGAGGACATCTTTCAGAAGCGGCTGCACGCCTACACCATCACCCACGCGATCGAGGACCAGAACGTCCTTCGGTTCCACATCGATTACTTCAAGCCCGAGGGTGCGTCCGCACCCAAGCCTGGCCAGACGCTCACGAAGCGGGCGGTGGTTCAGGCCATTCTCGACAAGCACGACCAGGCGACGGGCGGCCGGCGATTCAACGCCTTGCTCGCCACCGCCTCGATCAATGACGCGATCGAGTACTTCGAGGTTTTCAGGACGGTTCAGGCCGAACGTCAGACCTCCGATGCCGCGTTCGTCCCGCTGAAGGTCGCCGCGGTTTTCTCGCCGCCCGCGGAGGGCAACAAGGATGTCCAGCAGATCCAGGAGGACCTTCCCCAGGAGAAGGCGGACAACCAGCATGATCCCGAAGGGAAAAAGGCCGCACTCAAGGCGATCATCGCCGAGTACAACCTGCGGTACGGGACGAATTTCGACATCAACAACTTTGACCTGTACTACCAGGACGTGCAGCAGCGCATCAAGGACCAGCAGTTCCCCAACGGCGACCTGCCCCGCAAAGGCGCCGAGAAGATCGACGTCACCATCGTTGTCGACATGCTTCTGACGGGCTTTGACTCCAAGTACCTGAACACGCTCTACGTCGACAAGAATCTCAAGCACCACGGATTGATCCAGGCATTCAGCCGCACCAACCGCATCCTGAACGCCACGAAGCCGTTCGGGCAGATCCTCGATTTCCGGCAGCAGCAGGACAACGTCGACGCCGCCATTGCCCTTTTCGCCGATGCGCAGTCCGATCGCGCCCGCAAGATCTGGCTGGTAGACAAGGCGCCGGTCGTGATCGACCAGTTCCGGAAGGCCGTCGCCGACCTCGGCGAGTTCATGCAGTCGCAGGGACTGGAAGCCAGACCCGATCAGGCCAACCACCTGAAGGGCGACGACGCCCGGGCCCAGTTCATCAAGCGGTTCAAGGAGGTGCAGCGCCTGCAAACCCAGCTGGACCAGTACACCGATCTTTCCGGCGAGCAGCGGAACCAGATCGAGCAGACCCTTTCTCGCGATGACCTGCGCGCCTTTCGCGGTGTCTACCTGGAAACCGCCCTGCGCCTCAAGGAGCAGCAGGGAACGCCCGATGGTAACGGCGGGACGGACAATTCCGAGATCGACCAGCTCGACTTTGAGTTCGTTCTCTTTGCTTCCGCCGTGATTGATTACGACTACATCATGAAGCTGATCACCAGGTTCTCGGCACAGGACCCGAAGAAGCTCCAGATCAGCCGCGAACAGCTCATCGGCCTGATCCAGTCCGACGCCAAGTTCCTGAACGAACGCGAGGTGATCACCGAGTACGTCCGCTCACTTAAGGAGGGCGAAGGCCTCGATGAGGCCGCGATCCGCGCCGGGTACGAGCAGTTCAAGGCCGAGAGGCAGGCCAGGGAGATCGAGGGCCTTGCCCGGGCGCATGGCCTGACGACCGAGTCGCTTTCATCCTTCGTGGAAACCATCCTCCAGCGCATGATATTCGACGGCGAGCAGCTCACCGACCTGATGGAGCCGCTCGGCTTGGGCTGGCGTGAACGCCGCGAGCGGGAACTCGCCCTCATGGCCGACCTCGTACCGCTCCTGAACAAGCGTGCCCACGGCCGAGACATCTCAGGCCTCAACGCGTACGAGTACGGCGGGGCACGATGAAAACCGGCGACCGTTCGGCTCTAGTGCCGAAGCTCCGCTTTCCCGAGTTTCGGAATGCGCCTGGCTGGACTACGCTCAACGGCGACACTCTGTTTAAGCCAATCAACAATCGCGGCGCCGCACCAGCCCTGCCGGTGCTTGCCATCACGCAAGAGCATGGCGCAATCCCGCGCGATCAGATCGACTACCATGTGTCCGTGACGGCGGAGAGCGTCGCGGGCTACAAGGAAGTCTGCGAGGGCGACTTCATCATCAGTCTTCGATCGTTTCAGGGCGGAATCGAGTACTCACGCTATCATGGCATCTGCAGCCCGGCGTACGTGATTCTCCGGAAGAAGGGGGACGAAAACGATCATTTCTTCCGTTACCTCTTCAAGTCGGAGCGGTTCATTCAGCAGCTTACGCGAAACATTGAGGGGATTCGCGATGGCAAAATGATCAGCTATGCTCAATTTTCTGAGCAGCTGCTGCCTGTACCCGGACCTCCTGAGCAGCAAAAGATCGCCGACTGCCTCGGCTCGCTGGACGACCTGATCGCGGCAGAGGGCCGAAAGCTTGAAGCCCTGCAGCAGCACAAACAAGGGCTGATGCAGCAACTCTTCGTCCCGCCCGGTGAGACAGTGCCGCGGCTACGCTTCCCAGAGTTTCGCGACGCGAGGGAGTGGACGCCGCATAAGTTTGGCGATTTTGTAGTCAGATCGTTCTACGGGACGTCTGCGCCGACCGCAGAGACAGGCAAGTACCCAGTTCTGCGGATGGGCAACATGGTCGGTGGCAGGTTGGACTTCTCCAACCTCGTCTACATTGACCTCAACCCTCAAGACTTCGAGTTCTTCCGTTTGCGGAGAGGCGATATAATGTTGAACAGGACCAATAGTCGTGATCTTGTCGGAAAGGTTTCCATCTTTGATCACGATTCAGAATGCATTACGGCGTCTTATATTGTTTCTTTCCGCTTGGATGAGAACCAGATCGACCCGTGGTTCTGCAATCTGATGCTGAACGCGCCGATGTATCAGTGGCGGATCAAGCTACTTGCAACGCCGAGCATTAGTCAGGCGAACATCAATCCGACCACGTTCAAGACTGGCCTTGACATTGTCATCCCCAAACCCGCCGAGCAGCGGCAAATCGCCGCGTGTTTGTCCTCGCTGGACGACATGCTGGCCGCGCAGTCCCAGAAGACAGAACGCTTGAAGGCGCACAAGCAGGGCCTGCTGCAGCAACTCTTCCCCAGTTCGGAGGATGTGTCGCGATGAGTGACACCAGCTACGCCAATCTTTCGGAACTCGCCAAGCACCTCCGATCGGAGCTCGCCAAGAAAGCGGAGAAGAAGCCAGAGAAGAGCCCGTTCGTCCTGCTGTACGCTTTCAATGGGACCGGCAAGACACGGCTGTCCACGACCTACAAAGATCTCGGAAAGGTGGTTGACGCGAACGGTGAGACAACGAAGCGGGACACGCTCTACTTCAACGCCTACACCGAAGACCTCTTCAACTGGGATAATGACCTGGACGGAGATCGGCAACGGGTACTTGAACTCAACGACGACTCCAAGTTTTTCGAAGGGCTTCGCGAGCTTGAGATGGAGGTGAAGATCGGCAGGCTGCTGGAGCGCTACACCGATTTCAACTTCTACATAGACTACGACCGCCGGGAGAGGAGGGACCCTGACGGAGACCGGAATCTGACCGATCGACCGCTACGCCCAGCTGTGACATTCTTCCGAGCGCGGGAGGAGAACGGCGATCCGATTCCAATTAAGGTGTCCCGTGGCGAGGAGAACATCTTCATTTGGTGCTTCTTCCTTTCGATCCTTCAGCTCGCGCTGGACGGGGACCCCGCTTATGAGTGGGTTGAGCATGTGTACATTGATGATCCGGTCTCCTCGCTTGACGAGCACAATGCGATCGTTATCGCCAATCACCTCGTGCAGCTTTACCGAGAGGCGAAGCGGCCCATTCAGACCGTCGTCTCGACGCACCACACGCTCTTCTTCAATGTCTTGCATTACGAGCTTAAGAACCACATCAACGGCCCGTCCCAGTACACCCTGAAGCAAGATCGGAATGCAGGTGGCTTTCGGCTTAGGACGCAAAAGGGTGACACGCCGCAGTTCTATCACGTTGCGGCACTCGCCGAGCTTTGGGAGGCGGCCGCAGCTGGTACGGTCAGCACGTACCACTTCAATGTATTGCGCAGCATCCTGGAGAAAACCGCGTTCTTTCACGGCTATGGCCACTTCTCTAGGTGCATCAAGAGGGACGATGACGATGCGGACGGGGTTCTGCATCAGCGATACGTCGATCTGTTGAGTCACGGCAAATACTCGATGTACGAGCCGATCGAGATGGGCGAGGACACGATGGACAAGTTTCGCACGATCCTACGCGGCTTCGTGGAGCGTCATCCCTTCAATCGTGAACTCTTGCCAGAGTTTGCCCTGGACCCAGAAGCACAATGACCGAGAAAGGCCAGCTACAGCTAGGTAAGACGCTCTGGGCCATAGCAGACCAGCTCCGCGGCGCGATGAACGCGGACGACTTCCGCGACTACATGCTCGCGTTCCTGTTCCTCCGCTACCTCTCGGACAACTACGAGCAGGCCGCGAAGAAGGAACTCGGGCGCGACTACCCCAATCCGGACACCATCGGTAACGGTGGCCGGTCACCGCTGGCGGTATGGTACGCGGAAAACCCGGACGACGTGGCTGCGTTCGAGAAGCAGATGCGTCTGAAGGCGCATTACGTCATCCGCCCCGAGCACCTGTGGGCCAGCATCGCCCACATGGCCCGTACGCAGAATGGCGACCTGCTCAACACACTCCAGGAGGGCTTCAAGTACATCGAGAACGACTCGTTCCAGAGCACGTTCTCGGGACTGTTCTCTGAAATCAATCTCAGCTCCGAGAAGCTCGGGAGGGGTTACGCGGACCGGAATGCGAAGCTCTGCACGATCATCACCAAGATCGCTGAGGGCCTGGCGGATTTCTCGACGGACAGCGACACGCTGGGCGACGCCTACGAGTACCTGATCGGCCAGTTCGCCGCAGGCTCGGGGAAGAAGGCAGGTGAGTTCTACACCCCGCAACGGATCTCGGACATCCTCTCCGCGATCGTCACGCTCGACAGCCAGGAGCCGAAGACCGGCAAGCGGAGCTACCTCGCCAGCGTGATGGACTTTGCCTGCGGCTCGGGCTCGCTGCTGCTGAACGTCCGCAAGCGTATGGGGCCGCGCGGCATCGGGAAGATCTACGGGCAGGAGAAGAACATCACCACGTACAACCTCGCGCGGATGAACATGCTGCTGCACGGGGTAAAGGACTCAGAATTCGAGATCCACCACGGCGATACGCTGACGAACGACTGGGAGATGCTTCGCGAGACAAACCCCGCGAGGAAGCCCTACTTCGATGCCGTGGTCGCCAACCCGCCGTTCAGCTACCGCTGGGATCCGAACGAGGCATTGGGCGAGGACATCCGCTTCAAGAACTACGGGCTGGCACCGAAGTCGGCGGCGGACTTCGCCTTCCTGCTGCACGGGTTTCACTACCTCAAGGAAGACGGCGTGATGGCGATCATTCTGCCGCACGGCGTCCTGTTTCGGGGTGGCGCGGAAGCGAAGATCCGCCGCAAGCTTTTGGAAGATGGACACATCGACACCGTAATCGGCCTCCCGGCCAACCTGTTCTACTCGACCGGCATCCCGGTCTGTATCCTCGTCCTGAAAAAGTGCAAGAAGCCCGATGACGTCCTGTTCATCAACGCGGCCGAGGAGTATGAGAAGGGCAAGCGACAGAACTATCTCTCGGACGAGCAGATCGAGAGGATCATCGCCACGTACCAGCTGCGGGAGCCGCGGGAGCGGTATTCCAGGCGCGTGTCGATGGATGAAATCGCGGATAATGACTACAACCTGAACATCTCGCGGTATGTCAGCACCGCGCAGCAGGAAGTGGAGATTGATCTGGCCAAGGTCCACGCCGACTTGGTAGAGATCGATAAGACGATCCGGGAGGCCACGGCACGGCATAACAGCTTCCTCAAGGAGCTCGGCCTACCCGCGCTGCCATAGCTGTCCACCCACGAACGAACACAAGGTTAGCCCGAGCCGCGCGCTTGCTGCTCGGGGCCGACCCTCTCGTTCCTTCTTCAGGGCAGTACCCGCAGTTCCTCGGATAGGTGATCGAGCCGGTCTGCGTGCTGACGCAATTCACGCGCATGTTCTTCCGCGAGTTGCGCCAGCACGACGGGCCAGTTCGGAGGTGGACGCCGCGCGTTCGCTCCTTCCATTCGCGCACGAGCAATCGTGTGCATCTCTCTCCCGAACACCTCCGCGATCCGCGCCAGCGTAACCGATGGCGTGGAAGTGAGTACGTCCGTCGCCTCCTTGAAATCCACAGCGCCTCTCCGGGATATGGTATAATACCATTTGACAAACGAGCATTCCGGTATTACATTATGTACCAGCAGGGCCCAACAGCAAGGCGGATGCATCGGCTCCCCGGGAAGAGAGCACCGACGCACCCGCCTGACGCGAACCGACCCGAAGGCCGCCCGCTCGCCCAAGCTAGCCCTGCCGCGCGGCCAGGGTCAAGAGAATCGGAGGACGCACCATGACAACGGAATCTCCGAAGGGCACGCTTGCTTCTCCCGGCCGGCTGCTCGAGATGCTGACGGACCGCTTCGGCGCGTTCGAAGCCATCGCCATGGCATCCATCAAGCTCGCCCGCCACGTCTCGGAGGACGAACTATCGATGGACCTGCTCGTCGCTGAAGCCGTCCTGGAGTTCGGGGACGATCTGCGGTCCGCTTCCGAGACTGCAGCCGAGTGGATGCGCGAACACGAAAGCGTCCACGCGAGCTGAAGGTAGTGCCCATTCGGAGAACATCGAGAGGACGCGTGGCGCTATGAACGGCCGGCGGCCTCTCTGTTCTGCGCAGCCGGTAGCGCACCTGAATGGCGTCAGGGCGCCTGTTCGAATCCGACCGGCCGACTGTCCGTAAACAAAGCCCCCCAACGCTGTAGCGCTGGAGGGGCTTCTCGCGTCGGGGGGCATGGTTTTGTCCGAGTCCGGAGAGGGCCCAGTTCAAAAGTCCGGCAGCAGCTTTACCCCCGAATGAGCGGACATGGGCAGTGTCGCGCGAACTTCCGCCCGGAGCCGGCGCGGAAGCCGCGACCACTGCTCGGGTGTGAGAATCGAGCGCGTGGTGGTGAGGCCCCGGTCCAGAACGCCCTGTCCGTCACGGAGCAGTTCGCGCTGGCGCTCCGCGGCGGACCGCACGCGTGCCGCGTCCGAGCCGCCGAGGTCCAGGACGCCGTCCGCCAGCGCACCGGCGATCCGCTCGGACTCCGCTCGCACCGTGTCCGCCGCCGCCCGGAGCGCGGCGATCTGCCCGGGAGCAAGCCCGACGGTGTGCGTGATGTCGTGCTGGAGCACGTCGGCGGGCACGTTCCGCCACGACCGCAGCATGTCCGCCCGCAGCTTCTCCGGGTCGGCCCGGTCCTGGTTCAGGACCGCCTGCGCCACCAGCGCCTGCGTGGCCGGGTCCGCGCCCACCATCACCCGCGCCTGGATGCGCAGGGACGACGGCACGCGGCCCCAGCGCCCCGCGTCGGGTCCGAAGCCGGGGTTCACCTGGTAGCGGAACTCCCTCGCCTCCGCGTCGAATCCCACCGAGCGGAGCAGCACCGGATCCGCCGACGGGAACTGCCCCCAGCCGCGTACGCCCCTCGGCCCGGGGAAGAGGTGGTCCAGGGCGGACGTCACGTTCTCCGCCGACACGGTGAGCACGACCCGCTTGTTCCGGGGCCCGCCCGGAAAGAGGTTCAGCTGCAGGTCGAGGAACGAGTTCCACGGAGTGCGGCAGCTGTTCCTCGCGGCGATCCTGCCCGCCTGCCTCTGCAGGCAGGAACGGGTCGCCGCGGGAACCCGGTCCAGCAGGGCGGCCATGTCCGCCGACAGCCGGGGATCGCCGGCGCCGGGAGTGAAGACGAAGGCCCTGTCGTTCGCCAGCCCGTCGCCGTTGATGTCGCCATCGATCACGGGCGTAAACGGCGTTCCCGACAGGAGCCGCCAGACCACGGTCCCGGTCGCCCACCGCCGCAGGTACCGGATCATCGACAGCTGGACCGCGTGCCGCTGCTCGAAGTCGCTCGCGGCCCACTCCGCCGTGCGGGGATCGGCCGCGGTCGTGGCCCAGCCGCCGGCGGGGCCCGCAAACCCGGTGCTCTGGTCGCGCGCCCAGGTGAGGGTGTAGTGCAGTTCCGTCAGTCCGCTCCCGGTGAGCCGGTGCAGCACCAGGCCGAGGGTGCGGGAGGACGAGGCGCCGCGGCCGTTCACCTCACGCACCACCCCATAGCGCGGGTCGCGCCGCGAACTTTCCGGCGAGAGCTGGCCAGAAGCGGGGTCGATGGAGACGGGCGCAACGAACACCGGGCGCCCCCCTTCCGCGTCCAGAAAGAACGCGGGCTCGGGATGGAGGTTGCGGTCGCTCGCGAGCGCGACGGCACGCCCGCGCGCGTAGCCGAGACGCAGTTCGGCCCCGAACCCCGACGGCCGGTGGAGCCAGGTGGCACCCAGCGAGGAGTGCCAGACGCTGGGCGGCGAATAGCCGGCGGAGAAGCCGGTCACCCCCACCATCGCGGCGGGGGACGATCCCGCGGCCCCGCCCGCGCACTCCGTGGGGATGGCGGCCGGATTCTCGACGTACTCCTCCCAGCGTGGCGCGGGCACGGCCGATCCTACGCAGAAGAGGTTCGCGGTCCGGCCGCTCTCGCCCGCCAGCAGGGCCGCAAGGAGGCGCGTGGGCGCCCCGCCCCGGAAGAGCCCCGTGCCCCCGAGAACGCTGAAAGTCGACGCCGGCCCGGATCGGTACCACGTGAACCCGGCGCGCGGACTCATGCGCCAGCGCGAGTCGGCGGGAATCGGCAGCATTCCGAAGGTGGAGTCCGCGCCGGTCCAGGAGCGCGTAGGGCTCGCGAAGGAGTATCGCTCGCCGCGGACGCCGGTGAGAACCCGGAGGTCGGGACCGGGCTTCCACACGTGGGCTGCGTACGCGGCCATGTACCCGGCCGTCACTTCGGAGGCACGGTCCCCCAGCGCCCGCGTGAACCGCACCGGGCGCCCGGCTTCCAGGTCGCCCAGGCTCGCGAAGGTGAAGGTCCCCAGCCGGTTGGCGCGGCTCGCGCGCCACACCTGCTCCGTCTGCCAGGCGCCCCCCACCTGCAGCTGGTGCTTCCCGTCCCCGAGCGTCAGGACCAGGCGGTCCCCCACCTCGAAGGCCGTGCGCTCCTCCGCCGGAAGTCCCAGGGGTTCCCCGCCGAAGGCCAGCTGTCCCCCGGACCATGGGTCGCTGCTTCCCCCGGAGGTGATCCAGACCTCCCCGGCGGGACCCGCCCCCGCGCCGGGAACGCGTTGGCCCGAAAGGGAGCCGCGGAGGCTGAGCTCGTTTTCGGCCCGGTCAAGGCGCGACGTGAGCTGCACGAGCGCCCCGCCGCCGAAGCTCTGTTCGCGCGCCTGCGCGAGGAGCCCCTGGGCCGGGCCGGCGGCGCGGCTCGATTCACGGCCGCGTGCATCCAGGCGGAGCATCGCCTCGTGCCGTCCGTCCGGGAGGTAGTCCAGCCGTGCGATCGCGCTCGCGGACCGTGTATGGCCGGCCGCGGCGCCGATCGAAGAACCGAATCCCAGGCCCTCCACGATCTGGCGGAAGCGGGCGAGCGAGTCGGCGGGGAGGGCGGAGCCCGGCCCGGCGGGGTCCGGTCCGAGCGGCTCCACCCGCCGCTGGTCCGCCTGGGCCGCACCGTACACGAAGAGCCGCCCGGGCAGCAACGGTCCCCCGCCGCCGCCGCTGACGAACAGCTGGCGGGGCCAGGCGCTCCGTCCGGCGTCCGGGACGCCGTCGGACGCGCGCCACTGCGTCTCCGCCGCCAGCCGCATCGCGCCGCCCCAGACGTTGGTGCCCCCCATCGTCCGCCCGGCGATCTCTCCGCCCGTGAACTGTCCGCGTGATACGTCGTAGGGATGGGGGAACACGCCGGCCGCCGCCAGGCCCTCCGCCGGCACGTCGCGCGCGTCGAAGCCCGCCCCGTCCAGCGTGGTGCGGTTGCCCGTGGGCGGCTGTCCGTCGATGGAAAGGTCGCCGCCCGCGACCGGCACGTACTGTCCGGACACCCCCGCGGACGTGGCAAGGTCTCCCGGCGCGCCTGGAAACAGGCCAATGGAAGCCGCGGCCCGTGACGCGGGCTCGCTCCCGGGGGCCGCTCCCCGCCGCACCGGCTGCGGAGCGCGCCGTGGGGCGCGGGCGACGACCGGATCCAGCTGGACGGCCGCGCGCGCTACAGGCGTGAGCTGCACGTCGAGCGTCTGCGCGGGGCCTTCGTCAGGAACCGTGAGAAGGAGGGAACGGCCGACGAATCCTTCCGCATCCACCTGGAGCACGTACTCGCCCCCCCGCGGCAGCGCGAGACAGTAGCGGCCGTCCAAAGCCGGAGCCGCGCGAGCGGCCACGTCGAACGTGGAGCCGGTAGCCTGTACGGTCGCACCCGGTATGGGTGCTCCGTCCGGCCCGGTTACGCGCCCTGTGAGACGACACTCCCGCGTCTGACCAGACAGGCTATGTGGTCCAAGGGCCGCGAGCACGGCGCCGGCCACGATGCAGACCCGGCGAAGCGCTGCCCAGAACCCGCCACCGGGCGCGGAGAACCGCGGCCGGCCGGGCTGCGCGGATCGCCGCCGCGCCCGTCGAGGGGTCCCCACGGGCGCGGTCACATCGCGGGCGCGTTGGGGCGGCGAATGCTCGCAAGAACGAACTCGCGGACCGACGACCCCCGCCGGATGCGGATCGTGAACACCTTTCCGGGCTCGCCGAACAGCGTTCGGGGATCGCGCGCGTCGGTTCCGTTCACGAGCAGGAGCACGTCGCCGGGAAGAATTCCCACCCGCGCAGCCGGTGAGCCCTGCGTCACCGCGTGCACGACGGGGTAGTCGGCCCACCGCGGCGTGCCGTCCGGTGCGGGGCTCGGGCGCCCCTGCACCCCGATCCCCGTGTACGCGGTGTTTCTGGCGTTGCGCGACTCGCCTCGCACGGCCCCCTCCCGGGGCGGCTGCGCGCCCTGCCCGCTGGCGTCCGCCGCGCAGACGACCGTCGCGGCCAGGAGTACAGCGATTCTCCACTTCATCTCTTCACCTCGTTCAGATCTTGGAATTCACCGGCGTATCGCCGGCCCATTCGGTCACTTGGCCGCGGCTGCGCGGACGGCGCGCTCGACGAGTTCCTCGAGCACCCCGGGTGGCGCGCCAGAAATGAAGCGCTCGTTGACGAGGATCGCCGGCGTGCCACGCACGCCCAGCCGCGTTCCCGCCTGCAGGTCGCGCTCGATGTCCGAGCCCGGGACGGAACCCTGCATGCATGCTTGGAATTCCGCTTCGTCGGGGACGCCCGCGGTGCTCGCGAGGCGGGTCCACGGGATCAGGCCCAGCGAGTCCTGCTGCGCGAAAAGGGCGTCGTGGTATTCCTCGAACCGCCCCTGGCGGCCGGCACAGACGCTTGCCTTTGCGGCGGGCACCGCGTTCTCGTGGTAGGGCAGAGGATAGTGGCGGTAGACCAGCGCCACGTCACGCGGATATCGGGCCCGAATCGTCCGGAGCCGGTCGGCGGTTTCGCGGCAGAAGGGACATTCGAAGTCGGAAAACTCGACGATGGTGACGCGCGCGTCCTCCGGCCCGATCCGCTGGCCCTCGGCGTAGCTGCGCCAGCCGGCGACCGTGCGGCTTTCGGCCTCGACCGCGGCGGCAGCCGGTGACGGAGAAAACAATTCCCGGCGTACGACGAGGCCGGTCACCGTAACGGCGCACAAGACCATTACGGCTGCACCCAGGTTGCTCAAGATGGCTTTCACGACGTCCGCACTGGTTAACACGGAGAAATGCCGGCTCGTGCCGAGCCGGGTTGAAAGACTCCCCCCCGGCCTCGCACGGCGGCAGGCGCGCAGGAGTGTGCGCCTGCCGCCGTGCGGCTTAGCTCAGGATTCCCAGCACTCGACGTTCGTTACTTCGCAGGTCTGCGTGTTGTACCAGCAGGTCGCGCCCGTGCTGCAGTAGTTGTCGGCAACGTACTGGCAGTACGCGGTGACCGATGTGCGGCAGTCGAACGTTCCTGCACCCGCCGCGGCCTCCGCCGGGCTGGTCAGGAACGTCCCGCCTCCGAGAATGACGAAGAGGGATGCCATCGAGATTTTTCTGTTCCGCGTCATGAAATTGACTCCTCAGTAAGTGTTTCCCGCGGCGGCCTCTCCGTCGCGGAACGGTGCCACCAAGCCCCGGTGGCGAATCCAAGGTCCTCAAGTGCTCGGTGAGGTACGGCGGCCTCTCCCTGCTCCAACAGGAGTGTTCGCGTGCATCCAGCAGGAACGGACCACCTGCACCAGCTTCTCAGGCGCGAACTCTGGAGTATGAAGAAAAGCATCCACAGGATCACCCCCCCGCAAGACATTGTCCCGAATAGTACCCCCGGAGAAATGTCGCGTCAATCATTTTGATTGCTCCGCGTCCCGCGCCAGAGGCAGCGCCGCGGTCACCAGGCGGTGGATCATCGCCCGCCGATGATTCTCGACACGAGACAATCTCCAGCACCATCTCCGTGCAGGCGGCGGACGCGTACCGCTACGCGGCCATCGTCAACAGCAACCTGGCGATGAAGATCGGCCCGGGAAGCTGGTCCCCGGGTGCCGGATGGACCCTCGCCGCGTCCGGCAACGACCGCCGCGTCCGGCAACGACTGGGCGGTCTGGACGAAGTAGCCACCGCGCACGGTCGACCGAGGGACGAAAAGGCCCTGCATCGCACGCCGATGCAGGCCCTTCGCTCGAGCTGGATGGGGGCGACGGATGGTCGGCGGTGAGATCGCGCGCTGCGGATGCGATCACTCGTTGCACGTCACGAGTCGTTCGTCACGCGGCGGTGTGCGTCCGCTTCGGATTCGTTACGCGGCGCGGCACGGGTGCGCATCATTCCCGTGCTTCCGATGTCCACCCTCGCCGAGGCCGCCCCAATGCCAGCCCGCAAAGCCGCACTCCTGCTGATCACCACCTGCGCCGCCTGTCTCGCCCGGAGCGCGCCCGGCGAGCGCGCAGGCGAACCAGGCTCCCTGATCGCCCTCACCCACGTGACGGTGATCGACGGCACCGGGCGCGCGCCCCAGGCCGACATGGACGTGGTGATCCGCGACGGTCGCATCGCCGAGGTGTTCCCCTCCGGCACCCGGCCCCTCCCCGCCGGCGCGGCCGTGACCGACCTGCGCGGGCGCTACCTGATCCCGGGGATGATCGACACCCACGTTCACCTGGGCACCCGCGAGCGCCCCGAGGGAATGATGGCGGAGATCCTTCACGAGGCGTTCATGGGCGGCGTCACCACAGTACGCGACATGGGCGGCACCGCGACCATCGTCGCCCCGCTCGCGGCGGCATCCCGCCCCGACCCGGCGGCGACACCCCGGGTCTACGCCGGCGCCATCATGGCGGGTCCGGGAGGATGGTTCGATGGCGAACGCGGCCGGCTGATGGCCGGGCGCTTCGCCCCGGGGCAGGCGCCGATGGTCCGCCGCGTGGACGAGGCGGTGGACGTGGAGCGCGTGGTCCGCGACGCGCGGGAGGCGGGCGCTGCGGGCATCAAGATCTACGGCGCGGTGCCGCCCGGGCTGATTCTGCGGCTGTCCACCGAGGCGCACCGGCAGGGGCTGCGCGTGTGGAGCCACCTGGCCGTGGACCCCGGGCGCCCGCGCGACGTGCTGGCGGCGGGGGTTGACGTCGTTTCGCACGGCGACATGTTCATCGGGGAGGTGATGCCGGCGCTCGCCCCCGGGGCCACGGACGAGGAGCGCCGCGCCCTGCGCCACCGGACCTTTCTATCCACCCCGCTGGATGCGCCCCCGCTCGTGGACCTGCTGGAGCAGATGCGCCGCCGGGGAACCATCCTGGAACCCACCCTGCTGATCATGCTTCCCGGCCCCGACAGCACGGGACAGGTGCCGCCGCGCGCGGCTACGCTCTTCCACTTCGCCGCGGGGATGACGCGCGAGGCGCACCGCCGCGGCGTGATGATCGCGGCCGGCACCGACGCCATCGGCGGCTCGTCGCCCAACCTTCACGCCGAGCTGCAGCTGCTGGTGGACAGCGCGGGGCTGTCGCCGCTGGAAGCCATCAGCGCCGCCACCCGGAACGGCGCCCGCGCCCTCGGCGCCGACTCGCTGGGCACCATCGAGCCGGGCAAGCTGGCGGACCTGGTGGTGCTCGCGGCCGATCCCACGCACGACATCGCCAACACGCTGACGGTGGTTTCCGTGATGCGAGCCGGGCGGATGCACACGCGCACGCGGCCCGTGCTCGTCCCCCCGCAGGCACGCGCACCCCGCGGCCGCCCGTGAGCCTGGCGCTCGCGCGGGTGTGGGCGGCAGCGTTCCTGGCCGCCACCTTCATCGGCGTCGTGTTCGCCACGCAGGGCGTGGTGCAGCACCTGGTGCGAGACCGGGATCCGCCCGTGCTGGCGACGCTGGCCCTGCACCTGGTTCCCTGGTACGGGTGGGCGCTGCTGGCGCCCGCCATCGTGCGGCTCTGCGCGCGCCTGCCAATCCGCGCGGACCGCTGGGGTCGTGCGCTGGCGGCGTACGGGGCCGCGGCCATCCTCCTTACCCTCGCCCACACCCTGCTGATCGCCGCGCCCATCGTGTGGCTGGGCGACCCGCCGGGGGACCGCCGCCCGCTGTGGATCGCCTTCGAGCACCTGCTGCTGAACCGCGCGGCGGTGAACCTGCTGGCCTTCTGCATGGGGGTGGCGGCGTGCCATGCGCTGCTGTACCACCGCACCCTGCGCGACCGCGAGGTGGCCGCCTCGCACCTGGCGGCGCAGCTGGCCGAGGCGGAGCTGCGCGCCCTGAAGATGCAGGTGCAGCCGCACTTTCTGTTCAACACGCTCAACGCCATCGCCGCCCACGTGCGCGACGAGCCCGACGTGGCCGAGGCCATGGTGGTGCGGCTGAGCGAGCTGCTTCGCCTGGTGCTCCGCCGCGGGCCCGAGCACCAGGTCGTCCTTCACCGCGAGCTGGAGATGGTGCGCCACTACCTGGCCATCCACGAAGTGCGCTACGGCGGGCGGCTGACGGTGCGGTACGCGGTGCCGCCGGAGCTGGAGGGGGCGCCGGTGCCCTCCATGCTCCTGCAGCCGCTGGTGGAGAACGCGGTGGCCTACGGGGTGGCGCGGCACGGCGGGCCGGGGTGGATTTCGGTGGATGCGACCGCGCGCGACGGCATGCTGATGGTGGGGGTGGCGAACAGCCGCGGACGCGGCGGGGGGCGGCCGGACGCCGCGGGCTCCGGCATCGGCCTTTCCAACACCCGGGCGCGGCTCCGGCAGATGTTCGGCGACCGGCAGGGGGTGGAGATGGTGGAGGGGGAGAACGAGTTCCGGGTGACGGTTTCGGTTCCGCTCCAGGAGAACGCCACCGCGGGGGAGCACGGATGACGGATACGGTGTGGCGCGCCATCGCCGTGGACGACGAGCCGCCCGCGCTCAAGCGCCTGGCCGCGCTGCTGGCGGAGGTGCCCGGGGTGCGGCTGGTGGGCACCTACGACGATCCGCGGGAGGCCGTTCCCGCCATCGAACGCGAGCGGCCGGACCTGCTGTTCCTGGACATCCAGATGCCCGAGATGACGGGCTTCGAGCTGGTGGCGGCGCTGGGCGACGAATGCCCGCTGGTGATCTTCGTCACCGCGTACGACGAGCACGCCATCCGCGCCTTCGAGGTGAACGCGCTTGACTACCTGCTGAAGCCCGTGCAGCGCGAGCGCCTGGCCGCCACGCTCGCCCGCGCCCGGGAGCGGCTGTCGACCCGGTCCGCATCCGAGATCCAGGCCCAGCTCCACGCCGTTCTCCGGGGCACGGGCGCGGGCGCGCCCGCACGCGTGGCGGTGCGCACGGGCACCCGGGTGCTGCTGGTGGACCCGGCCACCATCGACCGCGTGGAGGCGGACGGAAACACGCTGACGCTGCACGCGGGGCGCGAGCGGGTGGAGTTCCGCGAAACGCTGACCGCGTTCGAGGCGCGCCTTCCGCCCGCGCGCTTCGTGCGGGTGAGCCGCTCCACCGTGGTCAACCTGGCCAGCGTCCGCCAGGTGGAGCCCTGGTTCAACGGCGACTACGTGCTCATCCTGGCGGACGGCGCCAAGGTGACCACCGGCCGTACCTATCGCGACCGGGTGCGCGCCGCGCTGGGGCTGGCCTGAGCCGTCGAGGCACGGCGTCCACTCCACATTCGAACTACGGACGTGCGGCGGTGCCCTGCCCCGCCACGCTCACGAACCGGAGCTGTTCCAGCAGCCGGACAAGGTGCTCAGGTCCCAGGTTGGACCAGACGTTGTACAGGCACTGCTGGCCGGGAATGCGCAAATAGGCGAGCTGGTTGGGACCCGTTCCACCCTCGGGGCCGTAGCCGGCCGTGCTTCCGTCCCGCCAGCGCAGCAGGTGCGGCCAATCGTTGTAGGAGTCGTCCGCCGCGCTGGAGCCCGTGCCCGGGATGCCGAACGCACTTCGCTGCCCCGGCAGGTCGTACGCGATCGCCCACCCGCCGCTGAACTGCGCGGCACGCACCCGGGCACCCGTGTGCGGTTCCAGCGAAACGGGCGCGAGCGGAGCGCAAGCCGCCCGGTTCTCCGCCTGCCGCCATTGCGTCAGGAGCACACCGGGCGCGTCTGCAGAGGAGAGCGGCGGCTGCTCCCAGGGAGCCGGCGGCAGCACGTCCTCCACGGCCAATGGAGGCGCGGGGCTCGGCTCGGCCGCCGGCTCGACGGCCGGCGGCGGGGCGGGCGCGGGCTGTACCGGCGGCTGGGCCGCGGTGCACCCCGCCATTACGACCAGCGGGAACGCGCGAACGAGGCGATGCATGGCTTCGCGGATCGGTGCGGCCGGTGTGCGCTGCCTCAGAACCCGTACCGGTACTTCTTGCTGGCCCAGGTCCACACGACAGGCGTGCGAACGACGAACATGAAGCGTCCGTCGGTCTCCATGCTCTCGCTGAACCCGGCCACGTCTCCCCAGCTGTTGATGGAGTGGACCCGGCAGCCGCTCACCTGCGGGGGCAGGGGCAGCGGCCGCAGCCCGTAGCCCTCCCACCACACGGCGCACACCGCGTTGGGCCAGTCGGTGCCGCCCGACCACCCCGCCACCTCGCCGTAGGCGTTCACGTCCGCGGGCTTGAACCCCTCGGGGAGCGGCTTCATCCCCGCGTTCGCCGTCCAGATCCACCCGCGCTCCGCGCCGCCGCCGGTGCTTACGCCCACCACGAACCCTGTGCGCGGGCTGATGGCCACGGCCTCGCCGCCCGTGTGGCCGGGGAGCGCGCCCAGGTCCGTCAGCGTGCCGTCCGCCGCCCACAGGGCAGGCCTCTTGGCGCCCGACGCGTTGGTGTAGTATCCGATGGCGCGGCCGTGCCAGTCTACGTCGTACGCGGCGGTGCCCGCTGCGCCCAGGTAGCGGAAGCCCGTGCGCCAGTGGCTGCGGAAGGCGCGGCCGTCCGTGGTGCGCCCCACGATCACCGAGCTGTCGCTGATGGCCAGCGCTTCACCGGGTACCACGGGGCCGCCCCGCGACGAGCGCAGCACCACCGGCGTGCCGTCCGGCTCCCACGCCGCGGCGTAGTGTTGCGTGCCCTGGATGATAACGGAGCCCGCCGTCTGGCCCCAGTTGTTCATCCCCGACGCCACGCCCCCGCCGTAGCCTTCCGGAACGCGCAGGTTCACGGCGCCGGTGGCGTTGCGCCAGGTGAAGGCGGACGAACCGGAGGAGCCGTTCCCCAGGAGCCGGGCCACCTCGTCCACCTCGAAGATCTGCGTGGTCCCGGCGGGCATGTTTGGCCGGTCCTTCATGGACAGCGCGCAGCGGTTGGGGCAGTCGGTGCTGGCGGACATGGCCTGGGACGGCGCCTCGCCTTCCGGGCCCTCGAACGGCCCGTTCCCCTGCGTGCCCGTGTCGGAGGACTTCTCTTCGTTCCCGGGTTCTACGTTCGAAAGCACGTCCGAGCACCCCGCGGGCGCCAGGAACACCAGCGCCGCGCACGCGAACAGACGCCGCGCGGCCATGCCATACGTAGCCATACACCTCCACAGGTTCGAGACAGACGAGTGTCCCGGCGTGGAGAGCAACCCGCGTGCCTCGGCGCCACACGTTTATCCCGCGGCGCGCTGGGCTGATGGCCGGCATCGACACAACGAAAGCGAACCCGCCGGCAGCGACGCCGGCGGGTTCGTACCCATCACGTTCCGGACGCCTGCGCCCGAAGGTCACTCCTCCAGCAGCGTAACCCGCCCCGTCTCCAGGTCGTAGAAGCCGCCGGCGACCACCAGCTTCTCCTCGGCGATCAGCTGCGCGATCACGGGCGACGACGTGCGCAGCAGCTCCGCCTGGATGCGCACGTTATGGCGCGCCACGTCCTCCAGCTCGCGCGTGGCCGAGCGGTCCACCGCCGGGCGGATGTGGCGATACAGCGTGCTGATCTGCCCGGGCACCGCCTGGCCGGCGATGGTGGCCTTGACGGCGCCGCAGTGCGTGTGGCCCAGCACCACCAGCGCCTTGGCCCCCAGCACCGCCGTGCCGAATTCCAGGCTGCCGATCAGCTCCGGCGTAACGACGTTCCCCGCCGCGCGGCACACGAACACGTCGCCGAAGCCCTGGTCGAACACGATTTCCACCGGCACGCGCGAGTCGGCGCACGAGAGCACCGCGGCGAACGGCGCCTGGCCGGCGGACACCTCGCGCACGCGGGCCAGGTTGCGGTGGGGCCCCACGGCGCGCCCCTCGACGAAGCGCCGGTTGCCCGCCATCAGCTCGGCCAGGGCCTGGGCGGGATTGCGGATGGCCGGCAGCGCGTCGCCGCCGGCGGCGTGCAGCGGCATGGGCAAAGCGCCACCCGCGGCCACGGCGGCGCCCGAAAGCGAAAGAAGGCCCAGCGCGCGGCGGCGGGACACGGGCGCGGCCAGCGGATCGGTGGCGTTCATGCGATGCCGTTGCGGTTCGGGTGAATGGCCGGCGGACCACCGCCGCCGCGCGCCGACGATAATCACACGTTGACGACTAAAGCACAAATGCATATTCGTAAGGGGATTCATCACTTTGTCTGATGGATCGGCCCTGCACCGCCACCCGTTCCCCTTCGATCCGTGCCTTCGCTCAACTACCGGCACCTGCAGTACTTCTGGACCGTGGCGCGCGAGGGGAGCATCGCCCGCGCCTCCAAGGTGCTGCACGTTACCCAGCCCGCCATCAGCGCGCAGCTGCAAAAGCTGGAGCAGCAGCTGGGCGAGCCCCTGTTCGTCCGTGCCGGCCGCGGCCTGGCGCTGACGGAGGCGGGACGAACCGCGCAGAAGTACGCGGACGAGATCTTCGGCCTGGGGCGCGAACTGGCCGAAACGCTGCGCGGCCGCCCCACCGGCAAGCCCATGCGGCTGACCGTGGGGGTGACGGACGCGTTTCCCAAGCTGCTCGCCTACCGCCTGCTGGCGCCCGCGCTCAAGATGGATCCGCCCACGCGGCTGGTGGTGCACGACGACCGGCCCGAGCGCCTGTTCGCGGAGCTCAGCATCAACGAGGTAGACCTGGTGCTCACCGACTCGCCGCTGCCGCCGGCGGCGCCGGTGCGTGCCTTCAACCACCTGCTGGGCGAGTGCGGGATCACCTTCTTCGGCGCGCCGGCGCTGGCGGATGCGTATGCGCCGGACTTTCCCCGGTCGTTGGATGGCGCGCCCATGCTGCTGCCGACGGAGGGCACCACGCTGCGCCGCTCGCTGGCACAGTGGTTCGACGACATCGGGGTTCGCCCGCGCGTGGTGGCCGAGGTGGGCGACAGCGCGCTGCTGAAGACCTTCGGGCAGGCGGGGATCGCGCTGTTCGCGGGGCCGTCGGCCATCGAGCCGGAGATCCGGCGGCAGTACGCGGTTGCGGTCGTCGGGCGCGCGGACGAGGTGCGCGAGCGGTTCTACGCCATCTCGGTGGAGCGGCGGCTGAAGCACCCCGCCGTGCTGGCCATCTCGCAGGTCGCGCGCGAAAGCCTGTTCACCGCCCGCCGCCGGCCCGGCACCCGAAAGAAGGACGCGCCCGCGGTGACGGACGGCGCGGCGGTCGAAGAGGTCCCGGAGGCGTAGCGGCGGCGTGCGTCACTCCAGGAACGAAGAGGCCCTCCGGCCCGTGCCGGGGGGCCTCTTCGTATCCACGGATCGGCCACCCGCCCTCGCGTCGGAGCGGATTCAATTGCATAGATTCGAACTGATCCATAATCCACGCTTATGATTCCCGCTCTTTCTTCCATCATCAAGTCCCTCCCCAACAAGCACTTACGGCAAGCGAGGACGATGGGCCAGTAGAGCATCGAGACGGGTGAAGGCTAAAAGGCTGAACTTGATGGCCAGCGGAATCCCCCACAGATTCGCCGCTGTGGGGAGTAGCCATCCGGTCGCGCAGCGCGGCGCCGGAGCCGCCGGCCGCCACCCCGGGGTGCCCATGCGCCCCCGGCCGGCGAGGACGGACGGGTCCGTTCCGGGCAAGACCACGTGGAATCGTACCGGGCCGCAGCGCGGCCCCACAGCAACGAGGGTCCCGTGGCAACGAGCATCTGGTTCTGGGTGGGCTTCAACGCGTTCGTGCTGCTGATGCTGGCGCTGGACCTGGGGGTGTTCCACCGCCGCGCGCACGAGGTGAAGCTCAAGGAGGCGGCCGCGTGGAGCGCGGTGTGGGTGACGGTTGCGATGTTGTTCAACCTCGCCGTCTACGTGTACGCGGGCCCGCAGGCCGGGCTGGAGTTCCTGACGGGATACCTGGTGGAGAAGTCGCTGGCGGTAGACAACATCTTCGTCATCGCCCTGATCTTCTCGTACTTCGCCGTGCCGTCCATCTATCAGCACCGCGTGCTCTTCTGGGGCATCCTGGGCGCGCTGGTCATGCGCGGCGCGTTCATCGGCGCGGGGGCGTACGCGCTGGAGCGCTGGCACTGGGTGATCTACGTGTTCGGGGGCATCCTGCTGCTGACGGGCATCAAGATGGCCGTGCGCAGGGACGAGGCGGTGGACCTGGAGAACAACGTGGTGGTGAAGACGGCGCGCCGCTGGCTTCCCCTGAGCGCGCGGTACGACGGCCAGAAGTTCTGGACGGTGGAGAACGGAAAGCGGGTGGCCACGCCGCTGTTCCTGGTGCTGCTGCTGGTGGAGTTCACGGACCTGGTGTTCGCCATCGACAGCATTCCGGCCATCTTCGCCATCACCAAGGACCCGTTCCTGGTCTACACCTCCAACGTGTTCGCCATCCTGGGGCTGCGCAGCATGTACTTTCTGCTGGCCGGCGTGGTCCACAAGTTCGTGTACCTGAAGTACGGCCTGTCGATGGTGCTGGTGTTCGTGGGCGGCAAGATGCTGCTGCTGGACGTGGTGAAGGTGCCCACGGCGGTGTCGCTGGCGGTGATCGCCACCCTCATCGGCGGCTCCATCGCGGCCTCGCTGTGGACCGCCCGCGGCCGTGCCGCACAGGGCGCTACACCGGCGCCCGCCGTCCACTGACGTCAGGCACCAAGCCTCATTGGCGAGAGCCCGCCGGGATGCCCGGCGGGCTCTACCATTTGGCGATGCCGTGTGGCTCCTCGGACAGTTCGAGCAGGGCGTCGGCGTACGGCTCGATCAACTCGCGCTCCGTGAGCCGCGCCACGTCTGCGCAACGATAAGCCCGGTGCGCACCGGCCGGGCGCTGCTGCGGCACGCACGGATCTTCCCCGGCTCCCCGAACTCAGTTCTGCGGAATTCCGTCTGCGACGTCTCCACTTCGAGGCGAGGGTGGGCTCACCTTCCGCGACCCGCGCTCGAGGAAGGAGAAATGGGTAATCCAGTAGAGCATTCCGTTCACGTCGTTGAGCCCGGCGTAAAACCCAAAGCGGTCGCCGTCCTGAATCCGTTCATTCGGTTCCACGATAGACCGGGCTCCGAATCTCAACCGGTCCGCGAACAGATATAGAGTGGCTCCCACCGCCCGCGCGTTCGCTGTTTCATTCCCTTGTTGACGCCAGCTGTTGATCTGCTGACCGCTGATCTCCAATCCCGAGATCCAGTTCCACGGTGTTCTCCAGAGCAGCCCCAAGCCCGGCGTCATTTCCCATCGTCCGTTCAGAGGGCGGTACCCGAGAGAGAGCGGCATGGTCAGCGCCAGGCTGGTCGAAGGCGTGTTCAGGGTGGGACGCCAACCCAGTTCCATTCCGCCGTCCAGGACGCTGAAGGAATACGGGAGCACGCTCATGACCCGGCGACCGGTGTGCTGACCGACGCTCTGGATGGATGACGGGTCCAGATCCAGCCCCGCTTTCGCCGGCCTGCGTGTCGCGAACGCGTTGAAGAAGAAGTCGATTACTTCCGTGAGATCCTCGCGAGCGAGGGGTCTCGTACTCGGATCATTCGCAAGTCGGTCTTCTACTCGCCAAAGTTGGTGAATCAGCCGCGCAGATATCCACCGTACCGCCGCACGAGGTGAGTGGATGAAATCGACGAAGGTTTGCTCGGCCGGGCATTTCTCCGGCCGCCGCCAAGCGGCAGGTACACAATCGGGGTGGTTACGCCAGCGGCGGAGTTCAGGACCTGCGGATCGCCTGAATGAATCGAGTAAGAATTCGAACCCGTCCGTGCACAGAAGTGTTTCTTCCCACGACCGGGCGGCGCAATTGACCGCGTTGTCCCACGAACGTGGGCGAGTGTTCTGCACTAACTCGTCAGCGGCCGACATCATCGCTTTCAGCAGCACCAGCCGGGCGCGCCCAACCGAGTCTGACGGACTCGGGATAGCCCCACGAATGGAGTCGTGGTACTCCGCAGCATACGCCGATCGTAGCACGTGCGGAGCCAGGTCACCGAACGGAATGGTCGAATCCGTGATCAGTCCACGAAGCACACGGGCTCGGCACGCTTCGGATTCCTTGGAAATGGCGTCGCAGGCGGTCATGGACGTTGCGGCGTACTGCAGCCCGTCGTAGATCCCGGCGTAGAAGTCGTACTCGCGGAAGGGTTTGCCAAGGAAGGCCGCGAAACTTCCCAGATATCCACCGATCATCGGCCGTGAACGAGTGGTAACCTCGATCCAGTCCTTCCGTGAATCCCGCGCCAACGTTCGCGCCAGTGACTGCAACTCATATTGCCGGGCAGCCGGGACCGCCGTGCCGGCGACTTGAAGAAGGGTCGCAAGGCCACGGTCGGCTGGCGGCAACGCTTCGTCACGCTGCACCGCCGTTCTCGCGGCGTCGCCACGGACCTTCTCGGTGTCGATGTAAATGACGCGCGTGTGCTGCTCCCACCCCGGCACCCTTCCCGGATGCTGATTGTACATGTCGAGCGCCAGTGTCAGCGGATTGTTGTCGAACAAGCCACCGTCGATGAACACAGCGCCGCTGAAGCAGCTTCGGCCTCCGTCTGCGCACTGCCGCCGTGCATCCAACTGATCAGCCGCCCAGTATTCCAGGTGCACTGGCTGGAACGCTATGGGAAACGCGCCCGAGGCTTGCATCGCGTGTTTGACCCACAAGCGCGAAATCTGCTCCGTACCCGCCACGGCGGGTCCCAGGATCACCTTCCCCAACGCCGAGTCTCTCCACATCCTCTCGTCCGGGTACTCAAAAACGAGGCGCCCGTTCCGCTCGCGGAGGCTGAATACTGTAGCCACTCGCTGCGTAGCAGCGGTTATAGCGCCCCCGCCGCGCTGAGTGGCAGGCCGGATCACAACACTGTCGCGCCCAACCTTGGTGAGCGTAATGCCGATCGGGATATCGCAGCCTGCCTTTGCGCCAGGTGCTTCCATCCGCCGGTCCACCGCGTCGAAAATCACGTCCTCGACATACCGGCGGCTGAGAACGGAGGAGTCGGTTCTAGGGTTGGGAATGACGGGGTCGTAAAGCTGGTTCCATCCCGTGTGCGCCCACAACTGCCAGAAGAGGCTGCTATCGGGCGCGGCGCCGGTATCCGCGATGCAATCTTCTATGGCAGAGAATGTCGCGTTCACATTGCCGGCCGAAGCACCGGTGGCCAGCGCCACACGGTACGCGCCCCGCAGGTTGTGCCGAACACGAAAGTCCGGATCCCGCGACCCGCGAAAGACCTGAACCAGAGCCCAGTTCACTCCGGCCTGGTATGCGCCTCGGCTGATCCCGCCGCTGGCCGAAAGAATTACCGGGAACGTGTCTACTACGGTATGCCCTTGGGAGCGTGCCGGGATCGCGACGCCGCCGATAGCGGCCACAAGCACGATGAGGGAGCGAAGACGGTACTTGATCATAGAAGCCTTTCCTTTTGAATCCAACCGATAAAAAGTACCTTGCCGCAGTGTAATCCGTCTGCTGACGCTTTCCTACTGTCTCGTTGATTGGACCGTCACGGGAAGCGGTTGGCCCCGAGCCACGCGCGGGGCTGCCGGATCATATCGGTGGCGTGGGGGCGAGTAGGTTTCGGAGCGCATGCAACCCGATCCGTGCGCCCCGTCCACGGCGGGTGAACCCGCGGCTGGAAAAGCGGAAAGCCCGACACGGGCCGCTGGCGCGTCCCGTTCGGGGCTTCACCTGCACGCACGCCACACCTGCCGAAGTGCAGTCGAATTCTCCCTTTCCCCCGCTTGCGGGGGAGAGGGCCGGGGAGAGAGGGCCGCCAGGGGCATGCGCCGGGAACAGTCGAAACGTCCAGATCCGATCGTCATCAAAGCGGGGCCGTCCAGGCAAGGGACGGCCCCGCTTACGTATCGTGAGCACGTGGGAGCAAAGGTCCCCGAATCCCCAACACATCCGGCCCGACGGATGTATATTCCGGTGCAGGCGCGTCGGCGCGGTGGAAATCCCTCCCGAACCCGCGGTGGAGACAGATGGCGAGTGACGCGGCGCTGCGGGCCCTGAACCGCTTCGGCCTGGGCGCGCGGGTGGGCGAACGGGCGCGTATCGGCGACGCGCGGGGGTGGCTGCGCGCGCAGCTGCAGGGCGCGCCGCCGGAGCTGCCCGCGCCCGCCAGCGCCGTCCCCGCCGACATCGCCGCCGCCCTGCGCACGGTGGGCATGCGCGCCGTCTACAGCGAAGAGGAGCGGCAGCAGGCGCGCCGCCGGCTGGCGGGCATCGCCGAGGACGAGAGCCGGGCCGCCCTCGCCCAGCGGATCGGGAGCGAGCGGCCGTTCGTGGAGCGGCTGGTGGCGTTCTGGTCCAACCACCTGTGCGTGTCGGCCGGGGCCAAGCGGCTGGTGGCGCCGCTGGCGGGAGGCTACGAGCGCCAGGTGGTGCGCCCCCACGTCCTGGGCCGCTTCGAGGAGATGGTGCTGGCCTCGGCGCGGCACCCCGCCATGCTCGTCTACCTCGACAACCACCAGTCCGTCGGCCCGGCGTCCCCCGCGGCGGGACGGGCGCGGCGCGGTGTGCAGCGCGGGCTGAACGAGAACTACGCCCGCGAGCTGCTGGAGCTTCACACCCTCGGAGTGGACGGCGGATACGCGCAGGCGGACGTGGTGGAGCTCGCGCGCATCCTCACCGGGTGGACGGTCGCGGGGCTGTACGGCCCGGGAGCCCGGCGCGCCAGCGGTGATGACGACGCGCCCGGCCCGCTGCGCTTCGCCTTCCGCCCCGCGCAGCACGAGCCCGGCCCCAAGACGCTGCTGGGCCGGCGCTACCCGGAAGCCGGCGTGGACGAGGGAGAGCAGGCCATCCGCGCCCTCTGCCGGCATCCTTCCACGGCCACCTTCGTCGCCAGCAAGCTGGTCGCCCACTTCGTTTCCGACCAGCCGCCCCCCTCCGCGGTGGAGCGCGTCGCGCGCGTGTTCCGCGACAGCGAAGGCGACCTGCGCGCCGTCTCCGCGGCACTGGTGGAGCTGCCCGAGGCGTGGAGCGAGGGCACGCGCAAGTTCCGCACGCCGCAGGACTGGCTGGTGGCCGCCCTGCGCGCGCTGGGCGTGCCCGGGGCCGGCGAGAACCTGGCGCGCGCGCTGCGGCAGCTGCGGCACCCGCTCTGGTCGCCCGCCGCGCCCAAGGGGTTCGGCGACACCATGCAGGACTGGGCAGACCCCGACGCGCTCCTCAACCGCGCCGAGCTGGCCCGCACCCTCGGCCGCCGCATGGCCGGCACGGGGCCGGACCCGCGCGCGCTGCTGGAGGTGGTGGAGGCCCCCGCCGCCGACGCCATGCGCGCCATGCTAGCCGACAGCCGCATCGCCCCGGCCGAGCGAATCGCGCTGGCCATCGCGGCGCCCGCCTTCCAGTGGAGGTAGCGATGGACCGTCGCGAGTTCCTGAAGTCCATGTGCTCCGGCGGGATCGCCACGTTCGGTTTTCCCGTGGTGAGCTTCGCGCACGTGCGGCAGAGCGGCCGGCTGGTGTTCGTGCTGCTGCGCGGCGGGTTCGACGGGCTGGCCGCCGTGGTCCCGTACGGCGACCCCGCGTACGAGGGGCTGCGGGGGCCGCTGGCCTTTCGGGACAGCGACCTGGTGCCGCTGACCCCCGTCTTCGGCCTGGCGCCGGGGCTGGCGCCGCTGCGCGAGTTCTGGGACCGCGGCGAGATGGTGGCGCTGCACGCCATCGCCATCCCCTACCGCACCCGCAGCCACTTCGACGGGCAGGCCATCCTCGAGACGGGGCTCGACCGGCCGGTGGGCGCGTCGGACGGCTGGCTCAACCGGTTGCTGCAGATCATGCCGGGGGAGCGCTCGGGAATCGCGATCGCCTCGGGAATGCCGCGGTCCATGGCCGGCGCGCACGAGGTGCAGACCTGGTCGCCCACGCAGCTGGGCGCGGTGACCGACGAGTACCTGGACCGCCTGGCGGTGCTGTATCGGGCGGACGGCACGCTGCACAACCGCTTCGAGGCGGCGCTCCAGCAGCAGGAGCTGGTGGGCGAGGAGGAGATGGCCGGCGCCGGCGCGCGGCGCGGGGGCGTAACGCCGCTGCTGAGGTCCGCCGCGCGCATCCTGCGGCAGAGCACGGGGCCCAACGTGGCGGCGGTGGAGTTCAGCGGCTGGGACACGCACGCCAACCAGGGGCTGGCGGGCGGGGCGCTGGACCGCCTGCTGGGGCAGCTGGCGGAGGGGCTGGTGGCGTTCCGCGCCGAGATGCAGGACGCTTGGGCCGACACGACCGTAGTGGTGATGACGGAGTTCGGCCGCACGGCGCGCCCCAACGGCTCGCGCGGAACGGACCACGGCACGGCGGGGGCGGGATTCCTGATCGGCCCCAGGGTCGCGCGGTCGGCCGTCCTGGCCGACTGGCCGGGGCTGGGCGACTCCGCCCTGTACGAGGGGCGCGACCTGCGGCCCACGCTGGACACCCGCGCGGTGCTCAAGGCCGCCGTCGCCGGCACCTTCGACCTCACGGGCGCGCAGGCGGACCGCATCTTCCCGGGATCGGAAGGCGTGCGGGGCCGCTACGAGCTCATGCGCTGATTCACCCCGGACCCTCCTCGCTCACCCGGCCGTCGAACAGGTGAACGGTGCGTTGGGCGTGCTCTGCGTAGCGAGGGTCGTGCGTGACCATGCAGATGGTGGCGCCCTCCCCGTGAAGCTCGCGCAGCAGTCCCATCACCGCCGCGCCGTTCACCGAGTCCAGGTTGCCCGTGGGCTCGTCCGCAAGCAGGACGGCGGGCCGGCCGGCGATGGCGCGCGCCACCGCCACCCGCTGCTGCTGCCCGCCGGAAAGCTGGCCGGGGTAGTGGTTCAGCCGATTCGCCATCCCCACCCGCTCCAGGGCTTCGGCCGCGGCCCGGCGTCGTTCGCTCGCGGGCATCTTCCGGTACGCCAGGGGCAGCTCCACGTTCCCCTGCACCGTCAGGTCGCCGATCAGGTTGAAGGCCTGGAAGATGAACCCGATCCGGCGGTTGCGGACCTGCGCCCGCTGCGCCGCCGTCAGCCGCGCCACCGGGTGCCCGTCCAGGTGGTACTCGCCCGACGTAGGAGAGTCCAGCAGCCCCAGGATGGAGAGCAGCGTCGTCTTTCCGCCGCCGGAGGGTCCCGCGATGGCTAGGTACTCGCCCTGGCGCACTTCCAGGGTCACGCCGGCCAGCGCGTGGGTTTCCACCTCGTCGGCGTGGTACACCTTGCTGATGCCGTCCAGGCGGATCAGGGGCTGCGTAGTCATGCGTTCGTCGTTGGGGGGAGCGCTCCGCGGGACGACGGGTGAGACGCCGCCCGCCGCAAACGGTTGGCCACCGCGAGGAAAGCTCGGCGAGAACCCAAACTTGCGCCCGACTCCCCTTGCCTGTCTAGGGGAGGGGCGTTAGTATTTCCCCTAGATGCCCTAGAGGAGTCCAGATGACCGATTCGTCGCCGGACGTGCTTCCCGGCACCCTCGACCTGCTCGTCCTGAAGACCCTGTCCCTGGAACCGCTCCATGGCTGGGGAATCGTCCTGCGCATCCAGCAGCTTTCCGGGAACGTGCTGCAGGTGAACCAGGGCTCGCTGTACCCGGCCCTCCACCGCCTGGAGAACCGGGGCTGGATCGCCGCGGAATGGAAGGACACCGAGAACAACCGGAAAGCCAAGTACTACCACCTGACCACCGCGGGAAACGCACAGCTGGCGCAGGAGATCGCGCGCTGGAACCGCTACTCCGGAGCGGTGCGCCTCGTGCTTTCCACGGCGCCGTAGCCCTCCATGCACTGGATCGCCGACCTCCCCCGCCGCGTTCGAACCCTGTGGCGACGAGACGTCTACGAAACGGACCTGCACGCCGAGGTCGAGTTCCACCTCGAAATGCTGAGGATGGAGTTCATGCGCTCGGGCATGTCGGCCCAGGAGGCGCGGCGGCAGGCGTTCATCACCTTTGGCGGCGTGGAACGGTTCAAGGACGAATGCAGGGACGCGCGCGGGCTCGGGAAGCTGGAAGACGTGATCCACGACACGCGTTACGCGCTGAGCGCATTTCGGCGCGCGCCGGGCTTTGCGGCGGCGGCGGTCCTGCTCGTGGCGCTCGGGATCGGTGCCTCCGTGGGCGTGTTCAGCGCGGTGAGCGCCCTCCTTCTCCGGCCTCTGCCCTACCACTCCCCCGATCGCATCGTCGTACTCGGTGAAGCGCCGGTTGCGGGGGCGAGCACTCGGCCCGTGACCTCGTACGACAATTCGGTCGAATGGAAAGCCCGGGCCCGCTCCTTCGCCGCGCTGGCGGTCGTGGACGAGTGGAGCCCCACCCTGTCCGGAACCCGTCCGGCGGAGCGTGTCTCAGGTGCCCTGGTCACGGCTGACCTGTTCGGAGTCCTCCGCGTGCACCCCGCGATCGGACGCGCCCTGGTGCCCAGCGACCATCTTCCGGCCAGCGAACGTGTGATCGTTCTGGGCCACGCGTTCTGGCAGCGGCGTTTCGGCGCGGACTCCTCGATCGTGGGGCGGAGGGTAACCCTGAACGGCGCTTCGTTCCGGGTGGTGGGAGTGCTCCCCCCCGGGTTTCGCGGCCCGGCCGAACTGGGGGGCGACCTGTGGGGGAGCTTCGTCCGCCATCCTCACGAAACGCGCGACTCCCGGTCGCTGCGGGTCTTTGCCCGCCTGCGTGAGGGTGTCGGGGTAGCCGCGGCCCGCGAAGAGCTGGCTCGCGTTTCGGCCACCCTCGCCCGTGAATACCCCGAGAACCGCGGCATGAAAGCCGTTCTGACGCCGCTCCGCCGCGAGCTGGCCCGGGACTCGGAAAAGCCGCTCATCCTTCTCGGCGCCATGACCAGCCTCGTGGTCCTGGTCGCCTGCTGCAGCGTGTCCAACCTGCTCCTGGCACGGGGCGCTGCTCGCCAACGCGAGATCGCGGTACGCGCCGCGCTGGGCGCGACCCGCGGCCGCATCGTACGGCAGCTGTTGACGGAAAGCGGGCTGCTCTGCCTTGCGGGTGCGGCAGCGGGGCTGGGGCTGGGAATGGTGGCGGTACGCGCAACCGGGTGGCTGGGCCCGCGCGAGCTGCGCGCCGCCGCCATCGGGCTGGACACGCGCGTCGTCCTGTGCGCGGTGTCGCTCAGTCTCGTCCTGGGCCTCACGGCGGGAATTCTGCCGGCGCTCGCCGCCACCCGCCGGGACCTGCACGCGGTGCTGCTTCCGGGTGCACGCGGCAGCACCGCGCCGCGCGGCCGCCTGCGCCACGCCCTCGCGGGGGCACAGCTGGCGGGGGCGCTTGCACTCGTGTCCTGCGGTGCCCTGCTCTTCAAGAGCTTCGCGCGCGTCCAGGCAAACGACCCCGGCGTCGGTGCGCGGGGCGTCCTCGCCTTTTCCGTGAGCCTCCCCGAAAGCCGGTACCCCGACACCCTGGTGGCCGCCGCGGGGGCGGAGATCGTCAGCCGGGTGCGGGCACTCCCCGGGGTAACCGCTGTGGCGGCGACGAGCCTGGTGCCCTTCTCCGGTGAATGGGACCGCGTCGGGGTGGAGGTCGAGGGCTGGGCCGGCCCCGGGGACGTGCTCCCTGAAGTGGACCGGTTCGTCGTCAGTCCCGACTACTTTGCCACCCTCGCGATCCGCCGTATCCGGGGGCGGGTTTTCGGGCCGCTCGACGGTGCTTCCGCACCCCGCGTGGCCGTCGTCGACGAGCGGTTCGCCGAGCGGGTGACGGCCGGCCGCCTCCCCATCGGCCGTCGCGTGCGGCTGCCCGGCGACTCTTCGTGGGCCACCATCGTCGGCGTCGTGGGGCACGTGCGCCACTATGGGAGAGACGTAGATGGCGGGGGGCAGATCTACTTCGCGCAGGCGCAGTACCCGCGGCGCTGGCTCGGCATCCTGGCGCGTACGGACGGGGGTCCGCGGTCCATCCTGGGGCCTGCGCGCACCGCGGTGGCGCGCGTGGACCCGGAGCTCGCGGTATACGGTGCCCGGACGCTGGCCGGCCTCATCGCCGAGCAGGGCGCCTCCCGGCGTCTCGCCACCGTCCTCGTGGGAGTGTACGCCGCCATCACGGCGGTGATCGCGATCGTGGGCGTATACGCCGTGGTTTCGCACGAAGCCGCCCAGCGGACCCGCGAGTTCGCGGTCCGGCTGGCGCTCGGCGCGTCGCCGCGGGAAATCGTGATCTCGTCGATGCGCACGGGCATGGTCCTGACGGCCGCCGGAGTAGCGGCCGGCCTGGTGCTGGCGCACGCGGCCACCCGCGCATTCTCTGCCCACCTGTACGGGGTCAGGGCGAACGATCCCGTACTCCTGGCCGCGGTTGCGCTGCTCGTGGGGGCCGCCGCCCTCCTGGCCAGCTATCTCCCCGCGCGGCGCGCAGCATACTCCGACCCCGTGATGTGGCTCAAGGAGTAGCCCTCCCCTCCCGCGATGCGCACATCCCGGGACGCGTTCACCCTCGGAACAGGAACCACCATGCTCCCGATGACCCTCCGCCGCCCGCTCTTCCACATGGTTGCCGTCGTCGCGGCCGTGCTCGCCGGCCTTGCGGCCGACGCAGCCGGCCAGGCGCAGCGAACCCCGGCGGAGTACCAGGTTTCCATCGCGGCATCCTCGCCGCTGCTGGCGCGGGTGCGCGCAAGGCTCCCCGTGGCCGACGGCAGGCTGGAGATGGCGGGCTGGGGCGCGGACATGCATCCCCGCGGGTGGGCGCACTACGTCCACGGCCTCACGGTGAGGGATCGGCGTGGCCGGCCCATCGCCGCCGCCGCCGTCCCCGACTCGGCGGTATGGCGCCTGGGCCAGCCGGCGCCCGGCGTCGTGGACGTCGAGTACACGGTCGACCTTTCGTACGCCGCCCTCCCCTGGCCCTACGGAAATGAACAGGCCTCGCTGTACGCCGACGGCCAGCTCTTCACCGTATCCAAGGCATTGTTCGTAACGAGCAGCGCGACCGGCCCCCGGCGGGTGGAGTTCAGCCTGCCGGCGGGCTGGCACGTGGCCGCGCCATGGGCCGCGGTGCTCGGCGTGCCCGGTGCATTCGACGTTCGCGACCGGAACAGCCTCATCAACAACTCGCTTGTGGTCGGACCGGTGCCTCCGACGACCATCCGGGCGGGAGCATTCACCTTTCAGCTCGCGCTGCTCGGGCCCGCGGCGTCGGGCCGCGCTGAAATAGAGGGAGCGCTCAGCCCCGTGCTCCAGGAATTCATCAGGATCTTCCCCTCCACCCCGCCGAGCCAGTACCTCATGACGGTCTTCCGTGCGGCCGAGCCCGACGCCGAGGCGTACGCCGCCAGCACCGCGTTCAGCGAAGCCGAGGACCTGCTTCCGGACAACCGGCTGGGCTGGGCGCAGACGCTCGCGCACGAGCTGTTTCACGCCTGGAACGGACACGCGATCCACGCCGCCAGCGCGTCGGACCTGCAATGGTTCAGCGAAGGCGTGACCGACTACTACGCCACGCGCACCCTCGCGAAAGCCGGGCTGATCGGCGAGAGCGAGTTCATCCGGCGAATGGAACACGTCCTCGGCCGGTACCTGTACTTCCGGTCGGCACCGGCATTCGACGGGGTGACGCTCCGGGCCGCCGGGACCCGAAAGGGAACGTACCGCCTGGGCGTGTACGACGGTGGCTGGACCATCGGCCTCTGCCTGGACATGCAGATCCGCACGGCGTCGCGCGGAAGCCATTCGCTCGACGACGTAATGCGGTCGTTGTACGAACGGTTCGGCGTCCCCGGCACCGCCGTCGCGTACGACGACGTGGTCCGCACCGCCGCGGCGGCCACCGGAACCAGCTGGGACGACTTCTTCCGGCGCTACGTGGACGGCAACGAGACGCTGCCGGTGGCGGACTGCCTGAAGCAGGCCGGGTACCGGGGGTTCGGGCAGAGCTACGCGGGTGACTACTACGTGGTGCCGTTGGACGGTGGGCTCCTGCGCGACGAGCTGTTCGAAAGCGCCGGGGTGGTGCGGTGATCCCGCCTTGGCCTCGTGCACCGCTGCCCGCGGCCGCGTGTCTGCTGCTCGTGCTGCTCCGGCCCGCTCCCCTGGAGCCGCAGGTGCCGGACGCGACTCTCCTGGTGCCCGGAGCCCCCGTGGAAGCCGCCCTGAGCGGGGGCGTGCGACACCGGTATGCCGTTCACCTGCCGGCCGGAGGCTACCTGGACCTGCGCGTGGAGCAGCTGGGGGTCGATGCGGTAGTGGCGCTGCGCTCCCCGGCCGGAGTGGTGGTGGACGAGGTCGACGGTCCCTCCGGCGCAGCCGGCGAGGAACGCGTGGTCATCGGCACGGCGATCCGCGGACGCTACGTCGTCGAGGTGCGCGAGTACCAGCCGGGGCCGCGCGGCGGGAGGTACCGAATCCGGATCGAGAAAACCCTGACGCCCGCGGCCAATCGCCGGCGCCTGGCCCTGGAACGGGGAGAACGTTCGGCCGTGGCGGCCTGGCTGCGCGGGCGTGCCATTCCGCTCGCGTCGCTGTCGGCCGAGGACACTGCGATGTTCGGCGATGCACGCGTCGTCGCGCTGGGCGAAGCCACCCACGGCTCGCGCGAGTTCATGGAGGTCCGCCGCCAGATCACGATGCACCTGGTGCGCAGCCGCGGCTTCGTTCGCGTGGCCCTCGAGGGGAGCGTGGCCGAAGGGGAGCGCCTGGACGCCTACATCCAGGGTGCCGTCGGCGAGGACGCGCGCTCCGTGCTTCTGAACCAGGCGTTCTGGATTCCGCGCACCGCCGAAATGGCGCGCCGTCTGGACGACCTCCGCACCTACAACCAGGGGGTGGAGGGTGATCGGAGGGTACGCATCGTGGGCGTCGATCCCCAGGACGTCCAGGGCTACGCCGCGCGGATACGAGCGTACCTGGACGACGACGGATCGATCCCGACGGAGCTCGCCGTCGCTGCCCGCGGGGCCCTCGACACGCTGGAAGCGGCAGACCGCGAAGCTGCGCGTTTTGGATCCTCCCGGCTTCCCGCTTCGGTCCGCCCGTCCCTCGTCGGTCTGCAGGAGCACCTGATTTCGCGGCGTCACCGAATCGAAGCCGCCAATCCCGGCACCGCCGAGCCCCTGGTCCGAGCCGTCACGGCGCTGATCCAGTTCGCTTCCTTCAACAGCGGGGCTGCTTCAAGGGACCGGACGCGCGACGCCATCATGGCCGAGAACACGCTCGCGGTCCTGCACTCGGCGCCAGCGGGCACGGGAGTCGTGCTTCTGGCGCACAACGCGCACGTGGCGGCCGCCCGCGACTCGCTCGGCCCCACGACCACGGGAGGTGTGCTGCGATCCCTGATCGGGGCCCGTTACTTCGCGGTGGGCATGAGCTTCGGCGGGGGGAGCTTTCTGGCCCAGGACGTTGGTTCGACGGCGGGCGCCCTCCGCGTCTTCGGCGTCGCGCCGGCTGCGGAAGGCACCCTGGACGGCGATCTCGGGCAGGTGTGCCGCGAACCGTTCTTCGTCAGCCTCGTCGCCGCGGGAGCCGGGCCGCCGGAGGTGCGGAGATGGCTTGCGCGGAGCACCCGAATGCACTGGGTTGGAGCGATGTTCAGCCAGGCCTGGGGGGAATGGCACGCCGTCCGGGAGTTCGCTCCGGGGACGAGCTTCGATGGGCTCGTCTACGTCCCACGATCCTCTCCGGTCGAACCGCTGGACACTCTCGCGGACGGTGTCCGCACGACGCGCGGCCGGTAGCGTTCCGCGCGGAGCGCACGACGCCCCGGCCTGCTTTGCAGCCCAGCCATACGCTTCCAGACGGCCCACTGGCGGCGCTGGACGTGGCCTCGCGCGGCTTCATGCTCCAGGCGCTTGCTGTACGGGTTGCCACCTGCGACTATGTTTCCGCTCTCATCGAAATGACGGCTCCACGGAAACACGCTTCAGCACCCCCTCCGATCGATGCTCGCTCTTCCCCTGCAAGCGTTGGCCGACCAGACCCGGCGCGAGATCCTGAGCGTACTGTCTTCCTCGCCCGCGTCCGCCGGGGCGATCGCGAACCGGTTCGATCTTGCGATCTCCACGGTATCGCACCACCTCTCCATTCTCCGCCTCGCCGGACTGATCAACGTGCGGCGCGAAGGACGGAGCCTGATCTACTCCATGAACACGGAAGCGACCCGGCAGTTTCTCGCGGAGCTCCACGCGCTCCTGGGCGTCGCGGCCGAACCCCGCGCGGAACCCGGCGAGCCGGATTGAACCCGGCAGGCAGCTTCACTCCAGATCATCCCCCAGCTGCCGCCGAATCGTCCTGGCGCGGACCCGACACCCCGTCCCCTTTCCGGCGCCGTTGAGCGACGAAGAGGAGAGCGAGCAGCCCGGACATCAGCAGACCCGCGGCGCCGCCCACGACGGCCCGGCGGACGGGCCGCGCTGAAGCCTCGTTTCGCGGCAGCTCCGGGAGGTGCGGCTGACCACGCTCGTCGCCAGTGGACTCGGGCCGAACTTCTTCAACGCGCCGGTCCGTCGACCGAACGCCCGCAGCCGGCGCGGGCCGCCCGCGGACGGGCGTGCCGGAACCGCGAGCGGCAGCCGCCACCCGCGTGGGCAGATCCCTTGGCGAGGCGTCGGACGCATCCACCGTGTGCGCGGCGGAGTCCGGCAGCGCCAGGGCGGCGATGCGCCCGATGGGCCGCTCCAGGGCGGGAGCCACGCAGATCGCGCCACACTTACGAGCGGCCTGCACGGGAGCCGGCGCGACCGGCGGCAGCAGCGAAGCGGGTAGGGCAGGCGCCGCCGCGGGGGGCGCGCTCACACGGGCCGGGGCGCCGCCGAAGTCGTCGGCGAAGACGCGCTCCTTCCAGAAATCCGCGATCGACGCGGCCGTGCCTTCCGTGAACCGCATCCCCAGCACCGCGAAGAAGCCCTTCTGGCCATTGCGGGCGAAGTCGGCGTCCTCGAGCGTGCCGAAGCGGTAGCCGCCCTCCACCTCCAGCCCGTTGACCAGGCCGAGCGTCAGCGACGGAGCCGCGCTCCACATCTGCGCACCGGTCATCCCTTCCACCAGCAGCCGCGCGTCCATCCGTGCGCGCAGCTGGCCGACGACGTCGCGCTCCACGCGCCCACCCACGTAGTGGGCCAGCGACCGCAGCGTGCCCGCACCCGCCGCGGTGTCGCGCGCCATGGTGCGTCGCACGGCGTAGCGGGTGGCGAACGAGAGGCCATCGACAGGCGCCCAGATGGCGTCCGTCGCGGCGATCAGCCGCTCCTCGCGCCGCGAGCCGTCCAGCACCGTCGACGCCAGCGGGTTGTACGCGTACCGCCACTCCAGCTTGGCGAGCACGTTCCACGCGTCGTTCCGCGCCGGCCGAACCGCAAGCCCCACCATCGAACGCTCGCTGCGCGTGAGCTGGTCCAGCGGGCCGTCCTTCCGCACGTCCTCCATCCAGTCGTGCCGCGTCAGCAGGGCGCCGGACCGGCCGAGCGACACGTCGCCCGACAGGTCGAAGCGCCAGCCCGTGCGCAGTTCGCCGTCGTGGAACTCGCCGCGGTAGCCCAGGCGCGCGCCAGTGGCGGGAAGGATGTCCACCCCGAGCGCACCCGACCAGCGCTCCCGCTCCGGCTGGGCAAAGGGCAGGGCCCGCACGGGGTCAGCCAGCGGCGCGCGGCTGAGGCCCATGTGCCGCTCCACCAGCGCATTGACGGTCCAGCCGTCCCGCAAGGTCAGGCGCTGGTTCCACCCGAGGACGGCGGCGTGGGCCACCTCGCCGGCGTCGATGCGTTCCACCCCGCCCCAGGCGCGGGCGCCCATTCCCAGGTCCGTCTTCAGGTTGAGGCCGGACACCATGTATGCCGCCGAGTCGCGGTTCTGCCGCGCCCAGCGCCAGGTGCCTTCGGCGCGCAGCCCGGGGATCAGCGCCTGCGAAATCCCGAGCCCCACCTGGTCGGGGAGTGAGCCGCCCTCGTGCGCGGACTGCATCTGGCGGCTCCCCTCCAGCCACATCTCCGTGCTCTCGCTCAGCGCGAGGCGCGCCGTTCCCAGCGCCATCGAGGAGGTGCCCGCCTGCTGGGCGTCGCTCAGCAGGCCGGCCTCGGCGCTTACCCGCCGGCCCGCCACCTTGCGCTCGGCGGAAAGCGTGGTGTGCTGGCGGCGCACGCCGAACTCGTGGAACTCCTGGCGCTCGTGCTGAAGGCGAAGGCGCGCGTCGGCGACCAGGCGCAGTTCGGTGCCGAGGCGGAGCTCCTCCAGCCCCGACCGCAGCCGGGGGTTCATGGCCGAAGCGAAGCCCTCGCCCACGTGCAGCCACTCGGCGGTGAGCGCGACGCGCTCCCCGGGCAGCTCCCAGCGCAGGTGCGCCTGGCCCGCCACGGAGGCCGAGTCGGGGCGCCGCGAGCGGATGACCTCACCGCCGAACTGCAGGCCCCCCCGGCGGATGCGCATCTCGGCCCCGAACAGCTCCGCCGCGCCGGGAACGTCACCCGCACCCACGGCGTCGTGTACGCCGAAGAGGGCGACGTTCATGGAATCGGCACCGAGGCGCGGCAGCAGCCGTGCCGCATTCGTTTCCATCCGCAGGCCGCCCACGAAGCGCGCTTCGCCGCCCGAGCGACGCTCCATCAGCGCCACCACGAAGATCGGGTTGCCCATCCCGTCCTGCGAGGGCACGGCACGGCTGAGCATCACCTCGCCCGTGCGGTAGTCGATCTGGTAGTCGAAGTAGCGTACCAGCTCCTCGCGACGAAGCAGGCGCGCGGCGTTGTCGCGGGCGCGCACTTCCACCGCCAGCCGATCCGTTCCCGGCCGAACCGCCCCGCCGAAGCGGAAGGGACCGGTCGTCCCGTCGGCGCGGAGCTGGGACTGGGCGAGCGCCTGGTCCGTCATGCTGCCGAACGCGCGCCACACGACGGCGCCCGTACCCACGCGGCCCATGGCGCCGGTCAGGCTGCGGCCGTAGCCGCCCAGCCGCTCGCTGCCGCTGAACTCGCCGGTGCGGATGTCTCCCAGCTCCATCCAGTCCAACCCGTGCTCCACGCGGGCGGACAGCGCCTGGGTCGCGGCGCCGTACGTCCGGCGGTCGCTCTCGTCGCCGAGCGTCGGGTATCGGGCGTCTTCCGAAGGGTCGTAGCCGCGGCCGAAGAACTCGGATTGCGGATCGGTGCGGCGCGAGTCGTACGTCACGCTCACCGCCGTCTTTTCACCGAGCGAGCCGCGCATGGTCATGGCGCCGTAGCTCTCGGGCGCGGCGCCCACTCCCAGCTGCACGGCGCCGGTGGCGATGAGCGGCCGGTCGGAGGGAAGGACGGTGAACGGAACGCGGAGCTCCGCCTGCCCGATGGTGACCACGGCCTCGCCCGTGCCCACGCCCGTGCCGGCGCGCAGCGGCACCTCGGCGATCCCGTCCACACGGGCACGCACCTGCTGCCGGGCACCGGTGCCCCCGAACGCCGCGCCTGCGGCTTCCACGGCCAGCTGCGGCCTGTCGGCCACGGGGACGCCCCACTGGTCCAGCACGCGCACCGGCAGGGTGGTGAGCTCGCGGCTCTCGGCGTGCATCACCACCGGCCGCTCGTCTACCCGCTCGAGCCGCGCGGCTGCGCCGGTGCGGTGGATCGACACGCTGTCCCAGCGCTCGTTCCCGAACGAGTTCTTCATCCACGCCCTCAGTCGGCCGGGCCCGCGCTCCACCTGGATGCCGGCGAAGTCGAAGGTGCCGTCGGGACGCAGCACGCCCTCGCCCACCAGCCGCTCCCCCAGGTACAGCCGGGCCTGTGCGCCGGCCTCGCCCCGGAGGCGCACGTTCAGGCGGTTGCTGGTGAGCACCACGCCGTCGGCCGGGCTGGCGATGCGCACCGGCGGGCCCATGACGAAGGCCTGCGCCTCCTCCGCCCGGCGCTCCTCCGACGAGCGTGCCGGGGCCACCATCGCCGCCGCGACCGGGTCCAGCGGGGGCGCGGGCATCCCCCCGCCGCCGGCCATCGGGGCGGGCGGGGCGTCGCCGCGGGGAACCACGCGGAACGACAGCGTGGGCGTGGTCCATCCGTCGGCGTTCACCCGGACGGAGGCGTCGCCGGGCGCGATCCGCGTTCCCGCGGGGAGGCTCAGGGTGTCGAGCCGCAGCACGTGGCTGCCGCGGCGCAGGTCGGCGAACGAGAAGCGCCCTTCACGGTCGGTGGTCACCACCTGCCCGTCGGCGCTCCACACCTCCACGCCGCTCAGCCCCGCTTCCCCGGCGCCCTGGCGGCCGTCGCCGTCGCGGTCCACCCACACCTTGCCGAGCAGAGTCCGGCTTTCCATGGCGTTGCCGCGGCGCACGCGCACCCAGGCCACCGCCGTGTCCGTGCGAACCAGTCCGCCGGCGCCCGTCGCGTGGGCGCGGTTGCCCAGGCGCGCGGCGCCACGAGGCGCGTTGGCGATCACCGCCGAGTAGCGGACGGTGTGCTCCGCGCCGGGAGCGAGCGGACCGGCCACGTGGAACCGCACGGTGCCGCTCGCCTCGGCCACGAAGTCGGCGCCGGTGATGCCCTCCCTCACCAGCCGCATTCCCGCGGGGAGCTCGTCGTGAATGGTCATCCCGGAGATCGGCACCAGGCCGCGGTTCCGGAGCGTCAGCACGAACGGCACGGCCTCACCCAGTCCGGCCTCGAGAGCCCCGGCGGACTTGGCGATCCCCAGCACGCCGGGCCGCTGGGCTTCTACGCGCAGCGCCAGCGAACTGGCCGTCACCGCCTCCACGTTCAGTCCCACGGCCACCGCGCGATTGATCAGCGCGTGGTCGCGGGCTTCCTCCGTCACCCGGGCCGTCACCTCCACCTCGACGGCAGCACCGGCCCGCAGGTCGCCGATCGCCCAGGTGACCACCTGGCCCTGGATGACGCCGCCCGAGCCCGCCGAGACGGGCACCAGCCCCACCGGCACCGTGTCGCTGATCACGACCGTGCGGGCGAGGTGCTCGGACGAGGCGTTCGAGGCGCGGATGCGGAAGACGATCGCATCCCCGAGCCCCACGGCGTCGCCCCCGTCGTGCGTCTTGCTCAGCTGCAGCGAAGGCGCGCCCAGCTCGGTGACCACGGGTCCGGACGCAACCGGCACCTCGTCGCCCCCCGAAAGCACCGCCACGTTGCGCAGGCTGCCCGCCCCGGGGCCGACCTCCGCGCGGAACGACACCGTGCCGGAGGCCCCGGGCTCCAGCGCCCCCAGGGAGAACGTCAGCACCTCGCGTCCGCCCACGGAGGCAACGATGCCCGCGTCGGGAACGGCCGCGCCATTCATCCGCACCGTCCCGGGCACGTGCCTGAGCCCCTCGGGGAGGGTGTCGGCGAGCACCAGCTCGCCGGTGGCCGCGGTTCCGTCGTTGCCGAACGAAAGCGTATAGGTCAGGGTGTCGCCGCGGGTGGCGCGGGGACGGTCCACCGACTTCGACAGCTGAAGCCGGGGCAGGAGCACCCTCACGTCCAGGCGGTCGCGGATCGACGCCCGGACGCTGGAAAGCGCCTGGCTGACGGCGGAGACGTCCACCTGCACCGCTGTGCCCTCCGCGGCGTCCGCGGGGGCGTCAGCCACCAAAAGCACAGCAACGGCGCGCCCTGCAGATATTTCTACGGCGGTCGAAATGATGGAATCGGCGGCACTCAGCATGCCGTCGCCGTCCACGTCCGCATGGAGCGCAACCGTCCACCCCGCCGGCGCCGCGGCCGCCAGGAGGAACCGGTCGCGCCCGTTGCCCCGGTTGGTCAGCGTGTGCGCAAGCACGCGCCGGCCACCCGGGGCGATGGCGGCCGAGCGGGGTGGCGCAAGCGCCACCCCCACCGTCCGCCGCAGGGTGACCACCGACGTGGCGGCGGCTTCGCCCGGAGACCCTTCGGGCCCCCGGTACGTAGCCGTCGCACGGTTGGTCACCACGTCCACGATCGGGACCTGGGCCGCGGCGCGAGCCGCGGGAACCATGGCAAGCAGAATGGCGGCCGCCAACCCCCGGAGGGCGAACGCCGCCCCCCGGCTACCACGGCCACCCGCGCCCGTGCGCATGAAGATGCACATCCCGAGAGCCATCACGTTACTTGACCGTTACCTTGATCCAGAAGTACCGGCTGGCGCCATCCGCCAGGGAACCGGTCAGCGTACCCGTCACCGTGCCGGTGCCGGCATTGTACAGGACGGTCCAGCCCGGGGCGTCGGCCGCGTTGGAGACGTACGTCACCTGGCCGGGCAGGACGTCGGTCACCACCACGCCGTCGGCTTCCTGGTCGCCGTTGTTGGTCACCGACAGCTTGTACCAGATCACCTCGCCGGGGAGGACTTCCTCGCCCGTGGTGATGGGGTCGGTCTCGTCCGCCGCGTCGTTCACGGCGTCGTGCTTGTACGCCCCCTTGCTCATCGCGACGCTGGGGCGAGTGATCGTGATGTCGTAATCGCCGGTGTCGTCGACGTTGGTGTCGTCGGCGCTGGTCGCCGTCAGCACGATGCCGGTGGTCCCGCCGGCCGCGATGGTGAAGTCGATGGTGTACTCCACGCTCACCGTCACCGACTCGCCGGCGTCGAGCGGCACCGAGCCCCCCGAGATGCCGGTGCCCGTCACCGACACTACGGTGATCCCCGGCCCCGGGCTGGTGCCCAGGGTGAACGTGTCGGAGTCGCTGCCCTCGTTCGTCACCGTGAACGTCTCGGTATGCGTCCCGGGGAAGCGCGTGATCGCCTGGTTGTCCGGGGTCACCTCGACGCCGTCCTGGTCCGGCGGCTGGATGGTCGCGACGTCGTCGTCCGTCTCTGCGGCATCGCGGTGCGAGCGGGCCGTAAGCGTGATGGCGATGCTCTCGCCACCCTGGCCCTCTTCCACCGAGTAGACGACGCCCACGGTGATGCTGCCGCCCGCGGCGGTGCTGTCGTCGGCGAGGACGGCGGCGTTCAGCAGGGCGAGCGTTGCGTACGGGTTGCCCTCGAACGTGTAGCCGGTGATGCTGACGCCCGTTCCGGGGACGACGCCGGTCACGTTGAAGAAGTCCTTGCCGTTGCCCTTGTTCTCCAGCGTGAAGCTGGCGGTGTTGCCCGTGGTCGGGCTGTTGGGCGTGAGCGTGCCCGGCCCCGTGACGTCCACCACGGCCAGGTAGCCGACGGTCACCTCGACGGTGTCGGCCACCGTCGGGTACTCCGTGCCGTTCTCGTCCTCGTAGTCCACGGTGGCTACGTTGCTGATCTTGGTACCTTCGGGCGTCATCTGCGCCGCGGCCGGATTGGCCAGCGCAAACGGCGCCAGCGCAAGTACGGCGAGCAGCGCCCGCCTGAGCATCTTCATGGTCGGAGGGTCCTCTCCTGTGGGTGGGTGTTGCGTGGTGAAAATCATGTCCCGCGCGGGGCGGGGGGGGGCGCCGAGCCCGCGTCGACGCGGGCGTCGAACTCGGCGGTCACCGTGGCGCCGGGCGCCACGCTGCCGTCGATGGTCCATCGAACGTGGGTATAACGCTCGGCAGGCACCGGGCGCCGCTCACCGGCCACTTCCTCCATGGGCCGCGCCGAGAACGTGCGGCCGCCGTCGGCGGAAAACTCCAGCCGCGCGTCGCTGCGGCTGCTGGTCGCGGATCCGCCCACGAAGCGCATCCCCGCCGCCAGGGGGTTAGCCAGCTTGACCCCCCGCACGCTGGCGGTGCCGGGGTTGCGGAACGAGAGCCGGTAGTGCAGCACGTCGCCGGGACGCGCGTGCTCGTCGGACCGGGCCTGGCCACGGTCGGCCTCTGCCCGGGCTGTCCGGTTTTCGACCGTCACGGCCAGCGGGGATCGGCTTGCCTGGCCGCCCTGTGCGGCTGCCGGCTCCACCACGCAGCAGGCGAGCACGGCACCGAGGAGGATGCTCCGTATGTTCATTTCCATCTCCGTCGAAGTGTTGAGAAACTCAGGAATTGCGCGGGAAATCTACTTGATGCGGGCCACGAAGCTGATCGATCCGGCGGACGTCGCGGGATCCGGGGGCAGGGTGCCGGCCAGCCGCCACCGGACGTGCCGCACGCAGCGGTCGTAGCCCGTTGGCGCCCCGCAGCCGGCCGAGGCGGGGATGTAGGTCCAGTCGGTCCCGTTGACGGAGTACTCGACTGTAGCGGTCACTCCCGATGGGAGGGTTTCGCCCGCGCTCCCCAGCTTGAGGTCGACCTCGACCGGAACGCGCTCCACCAGGATGACTCCGGCGGCGAGCGCCTCGCCCCGGTTGCTGAACAGGCCGGTGAACGTCAGGTCGCTCCCCGGAGCGAGCGTTCCCGTGGGAGTCACCTGCTTGGTCAGCGTGACCGCCGGGGACACGCGGCGAATGTCCACCCACCCTTCGGAGCGGAGGGTGGTGTCCGCGACGGCGCGCGCGCGCAGGAGCTCCAGGTTGATCGCCGTGTCTCCCGGCGCCAGGCGGTACCACACGGTATAGCTCGATGTGCTGCGGGCGGCGAGCGTCACCCGCGCACTGTCGGGCCGGGTCTGCGAGGTGATCCCCGGGCCCCGCAGCGAATCCACCGTGATGAAGACGCCGGGGGTGGCGGCCGTTCCCGCCAGCCGCGCCAGCAGGTCGTAGCTGCCGCTGGCGCTCGACAGGTTCTTCACCGTGAACACCTGCTCGTACGCCACGTCGCGAAGCCGCGGGAGCGGAGACGCGACACCCTTCGGGGTGACGTCGATCGAGGTGCTGAGCGTGGTGACGACCCTGCTCGACGGCTGAGTGCCGTTGTTGTTCGCGCCCGTGGGGTCGTAGGTGGCCCCCGCGGAAGCACTGATGTTGGTGATCGTCGTCAGCGAGGACGGAGCGACGGCCGTGATCGTATCCGTCCGCGTCGCACCGTCTGCCATCAGGCCCACGCTCCAGGTGACCACGCGGCCCGCGACGCTGCCGGCGTTCGTGGCCGAGACGAAGGTGACCCCGGTGGGGAGCGTATCCGTGACGACGACGCGGAGAGCCGGGTCGGGGCCGTGATTCGTCGTCGTCAGCACGTAGCGGACGGTGTCGCCGACCACCGCCGTCGCGGGTCCGGACTTGGTCGAAGCGAGATCGGCGGTCCCGACGATCACCGTATCGGCGTCCGTGCCCAGGCTGGTGAGCCCCGCGTACCCGCCCGCGTTGTTGACGTACTCGCCGGCGGCCGAAACAGTGCTCGTGTACTGGAGAGTGATGGAGCCGCCCGCGGGGAGCGCGTAGGAGGTTCCGGTGGAGCCACGCCACGCCAGGCGCCCGGTGGCGCCGGAGGTTGGAACGGATCCGGAGTTGGCCGCCGTCACTCCGCTCGCCGCGGTGAGGGCCGCGTAGGTCATTCCGGCGGGGAGCTGGTCGATGATGGAGTCCATCTCCGACGCGAACGCCGACGGATTCGTAATCGTCACCGAGTACGTGACACTGCCTGCCGCGGGGAGTTGGCGGGGCGTCGCGGTCTTCGACACGGTGAACGGGTTGGTCGCCGCGGGAAGGCTGGGACCGACGAAGCTCTCGTAGTTCGACGAGTACTTCAGCTGCCCGCCGCTGAACTGGTTCCCGTACGGCCGGGCGCGCGACGTCACTCCGGCGCAGAGATACCGGAAGAAGTAGCGCACGGTGATCGGCTTCCCCGACCCCGTCTGCTGCTGCGTGGCCGCTTTGAACGGGACGTCCTCCGTGCCCACGGGGTAGGCCGTCACACCCGACGACACCACCCGCAGCTTCATCAGCTGGAAGCAGCCGGCGTTGAAGTCCTGGTTCCCGGCTACCTGCAGGTTGTACGTCTCACCGACGTTCACGCCGCCGAACTCGTAGTAGACGTCGAACTCGATCGTCTGGCCCACCACGGCGCCCGGCCCGAGGATGCCGTTCATCAGCACGCCGCCGGCCTGTGCGCTCACCATCGAGAAGGTGGTGACCGTGCCGCTGCCCGTCGTCACGCCGGCCGTCAGGTCGCTGACGCTCACCGTGAGCGTCGACGCATTGCCGAAGGTGCAGGGATACGCGACGAACCAGTACAGGATGCGCGAAGCACCTGGCTCGAGCGCCCCGATCCACTGCTCGGCTGCTTGCCCGCCCCCGAGCGCGATCCCGTTGGCGAAGCCCGCGATCGTCGCGCGGAGGTTCGTCTGGCGCACGCCGCTGGAGTTGCTTACCCGGAAAGCCACGTAAGCGGCACGGGGTCCTTCCAGGCAGGGCTTGTTGCTGTCGAGCGTCAGGTTGGGCGAGCTGATCATCGCGATGCTCACCGCGGGAGCCACGTTCCCGATCGGGAACGACGGCGGATCTGCGCCCAAGGCCGTCGAGGCGGCCAACAAGGCGATCGCGGCTGCACCGGCCGAAAATCGCGCTCGGCGCAGCCCCGCCGAAACGGGCCCTATGCCGGGGCGCCCACAGATTGCCCAAATAGGACTGAACCGCAGGAACTTTGCGGATAATACTGGCACGTTGAAGAAGCGAACGGAGGAAGTGGAGTAGCCCGACGAAGCGCGACGCGGGGAGGACCAGTGGAGCGGGTACTGAGATGCAGAGGAGCCAACGGCTGCTGCTGGCGCGGTACCTTTGTGCAAGTTTGTGCCCACCGAGGCAATTCTGGCCTAAATGGATGCGGCAAAACAACCTGGAGAGTTTCGCACGTCGTCCCCTTACGGCAACGCGTTCCCAAACGGGATCATAAACGCGTTCCCACGTGGGAACATTGTTCGTGACTCACCATCGCGTGTACCCGAAACGCCAGGCTCCGGGTTCGTTCCAGCGGTCTCGTGACGCCTCGCTGCAGGGGTGCCGGGGTGGTCGGTGGGGCGTGCAAAGGCTCGCCTGGCGCCTTTGCACAGAAGGCGCTTTCATTGATCCATAGGCAAAAGTCCAAGATCTATGCGGGATTCGCTTATTTCGACGCGAGTAGAAATTATCGTGCAGGGTGGTTCACGCTGGGGAATTGGCGTGATCTCCCCCTGGAAGGTGCGGGGGCCGCTACGACCTGAAGCTAGTCCGGCGGGCGGGCGCCCGTTCCGGGCCGGATCGCCAGCGCTTCTACGAGCACGCCCTCGCTGGGATCGTATTCCTTCACCCTCAGGGCAGACCCGTTGGTCCACTCCACCACGATGCGGGTGGGTGCGCGCTCCACCGCGGCGGCTTCGTACGGGGGCCAGCCCGGGCCCGCCAGGCGGTCGCCTTCTTCCAGCTCGGACGCCTGCTTGACGCGCCGGACGCGCTCCGCCGAATCCGCCGGGCTCACTACGACGGCCACGCCCGGCGGAAACTCGTCCCAGCGCCGCTCGTCGCCGCAGCGCCAAAGGACCTGCATCATCCCGCCCTGCATTTCGGCCGCCTCAACCACCCAGCGCTGGCCGTCCCGCTCCCGCGAATCGCCGGGGCGAAGGTGTTCCGAATTCCTGATCATCTGGACGCACGTCGTTGTCGGACCCATGGCATGGCGGTCGCGCCACCCCTGACGGTACGGCCGGAGAGCGGCATCCTGCAATCCCCGTCCACTTCCCGCCGGTTCGGGCTAATCCGCCGGAGCGGTGCGGGGGAGGTGTACGGTGAACGTGGTGCCGCCCTCGTCCGAAGCCACCTCGATGGTCCCCGCGTGGGCGTGCACGATGCGCTCGGCGATGTACAGCCCCAGCCCCAGGCTTCCCGACGGCCCGCTGGCCGCGCTCGCCGTGGAATCGCGCGGCTTCATGGGGTGAAAGATGCCCTTCAGCTGCTCGGGGGGAATGGCGGGTCCCCGGTTGTGCACCGCCACCGTGATCTCCTCGCCGCCACCGCCCACCGTGACGGTGACGGGCGTGCCCTCGGAGCCGTGCTCCAGCGCGTTGCCCACCAGGTTGCCCAGCACCTGGGCGATCCGCGCCGCGTCCCACTCGCCCCGCTCCTCGCCGCGGGCGTGCACCTCGATGGGCCGCTCCGGGTGAAGCGCGGCAAGCTCGTCCACCACCTCGTGCACCACCTTGCCCATGCTCACGTCGCCGCGGACGATGGGGATGCCCCCGCCCAGCCGGCTGCGGGTGAAGTCCAGCAGGTCGCCCACCATGTGCACCATGCGCGTGGAGCTGCTGGCGATGCGCCCCATGAGCGTCAGGTGGGGCTCGGCGAGTTCGCCCGTGTCCAGCATGAAGCGGGCGGAGGTGAACACCACCCCCAGCGGCGTGCGCAGGTCGTGGCCCAGGATGGCCAGGAACATCTCCTTGGAGTTGTCGAGCTCCTCGGTGTAGCGCGAGACGGACTCCGCCAGCGACTGGTCCACCGCCTCGTTGAAGCGGGTGAGGTCATCGACGTCGGCGGGGGTGAGCTCGCCGTGGGCCTTGGTCCACAGCCGGATGACGCTCGCGCGCAGGGCGCGGTACTCCGAAACCATCTGCTCGATGGTGAACCCGCTGCCGGCCCGGTCGGCGCCGTGCTCCTCGGCCGCGGTGGCCGCCGAAGCCTCGGCCGCGGGAGCGTTCCCCTTGGACTTCTCCGACTGCTCGTCCCCGCCCTGCTCCGTGCCCAGGTCGGCGGCGATCACCTTCAGCATCTCGGCGGCGTGGTCGCGCAGCGCCACGATGTCCATCCCGCCGCTGGCCGGCGTGCACGTGCGGGCGAAGTCCTCCCACTCGGCCAGGATGGACTCGGTGTTGTCCGTGATGAACCGCGCCAGCGGCACGCGCGCCGGGCCGGAACCCGGCGCGGCGGGCTTGGTGGACTCTGCCGGCTGCGTGGACTCCGCCGGCTCCCTGGACTCCACGGCTTCCGGGACGGGCGTGGCCGGGCGGATGCCGAAGAAGTTGTCCTCGATCAGCCGCAGCATGCGGTAGCCCGCCGCCTTCACCTTCTGAAGGTCGGGTACCAGGCTCTTCCCCTCGCCGTCCTCCGCGCGCTCCACCAGCAGCTCGACGTAGCCGATGATCTGGCCCAGCGGCGTGCGCAGGTCGTGGATCAGCCCGGGTGGCAGCGCGTGCCGGGGCGCGTCGTCGGCGCGGCGGGCGGGGGCCGTCACGCCCGCGGCTCCGCTCCCGAAGGCGCCAGGGCGGCCGCCCTGCCCAGCAGCGCCTCGATCTTCCCCAGCAACCGCGGCAATTCCACCGGCTTGGTGTCGTAGTCGTCGCAGCCGGCCTCCATGGCCTTGCCGCGGTCGCTGGACATGGCGTGGGCCGTCAGGGCGATCACGGGAATCCCGCGCGTGGCCGCGTCGGCCTTCAAGCGGCGGGTGGCCTCCCAGCCGTCCATCACGGGAAGGCTCATGTCCATCAGCACCAGGTCGGGGGCCTGGGTGCGGGCCATCTCCACCCCGCTTTCCCCGTCCACCGCCAGCACCACCAGGTAGCCCTTGCGCTCCAGCCGCCGCGACAGCATGTCGCGGTTCATCTCGTTGTCTTCCACCAGGAGAATCTTGGTCATGGCGTCGTCGAGAGCGCTCACGCGGGAACCGCGCGCCGCTCTTCTCCCTTTCTCGTGATCATGGGGCGCTGCGCGCCGTTGTCGCCCAGCAGGTCGCGAACGCGGTGCAGCAGTCCCTGGGGCTCGTCGCCCACCTTCTGGACGATGGTCTGCACGTAGCCGTTCAGCCGCTGCCGCTCGCCGTTGCTCAGGTCGTGCGACGTCACCACGACGATGGGAACGCCGCGCCACTCCGGGCGGCTGCGCACCTCTTCGGTGAACTCGAAGCCGTCCATCTCCGGCATCATCAGGTCCAGCAGGATCAGCCGGGGGCGCGCCTCTTCCATCACCTCCAGGGCCTCGCGCCCGTTGGCCGCCTCCGTCACCTTCCACCCCTCGGCCTGCAGCATGCCCTTCATCAGGGCGCGGGTGGCCTCGTCGTTGTCCACCACCAGCACCGCGCAGGGCCCGTCGGTGCAGGTGTACTTCTTCAGCAGGCGAGAGAGCCGCCGGCGGTCCACCGGCTTGGTGGCGAACTCGGCGGCGCCCAGCGAAAAGCCCCGGTTGGGGTCGTCGACCATGGTCAGCATCACCACCGGGATGTGGCGCAGCCCCGGCTCGGACTTCAGCGCCGTCAGCACGCTCCAGCCGTCCATCCCCGGCATCATCACGTCCAGGGTGATGGCCGCCGGCTGCATCTCGCGGGCCAGCCGCAGCCCCTCCTCGCCATCGCTGGCCACCAGGACGCGGTAGCCTTCCTTGCCCAGGAACTGCTGCATCAGGTCGCGCTGCACCGCGTCGTCGTCGATCACCAGCACGCAGCTGGCGTCGGCGGGGAGCGAGTCCAGGAGGGCCGGCCCGGCGCCGTCCACCGAGCCCAGCGCGGGCGCGGCCACGGGGCCGGGGTCGGCGCCGATGACCAGGGCGGGAAGCTTGATGGTGAACACGCTCCCCACGCCGGGCTCGCTGCTGACGGTGACGTCGCCGCCCATCATCTGGCTGTAGCGGCGGGTGAGCGCCAGCCCCAGCCCCGTGCCGCCGAACTTGCGCGTGGTGCTGGCGTCGGCCTGGGTGAAGTCCTGGAACAGCTTCACGATCTGCTCGGAGGTCATGCCGATCCCCGTGTCCGTCACCCGGCAGACGATCCACTCGCGCCCGTCCATCCGCTCGCGATGGGCGTCGACGGTGATGGTGCCCGACTGGGTGAACTTCACCGCGTTGGAAAGCAGGTTGAACATCCCCTGCCGCACCTTCACCTGGTCGGCGTGCATGCTGCCCAGCCCGGGGGCGATGGCCAGGTTCAGCGTGTTCGAGTTGGCCTGCACCAGCGGCTGGATGGTGGAAGACACCTCTTCGATCAGCGCGCCCACCTCGAAGTCTTCCAGGAACAGCTCCATCTTCCCCGCCTCGATCTTGGACAGGTCCAGGATGTCGTTGATCAGCGCCAGCAGGTGCTTGCCCGCGGTGCCGATCTTCTGCAGGTCGGCGGCGAACTCCGTCAGCTCGCGCTCCTCGGCCTCTTCGAACAGCATCTCCGAGTAGCCCAGGATGGCGTTCAGCGGGGTGCGCAGCTCGTGGCTCATGTTGGCCAGGAACAGGCTCTTGGTGCGGTTGGCGGTCTCGGCCGCCTCACGGGCCATCCCCACCTCTTCCTCGGCGCGCCGCCGCTCGGTGACGTCTTCCAGCCCCAGCACCAGGAGCTCGCCGTGGTGCCCCGCCTGCAGCCGGCGCGCGTTCAGCAGCATCACCCGCCGCCCGATGTCGGGAAAGTCGTGCTCCAGCTCGAAGTCGTTGAAGACGGAGCTGGCGGGGATGATGTCTTCCAGCAGGGTGCGCAGCGCGGGGATGTCCCACTGGCCGTTGCCCAGCTCGTAGATCAGCCGCGTCTCCGTCTCGTCGGCGGAGACCTCGAAGGTCTGGTAGAAGGCGCGGTTGGCGCTGTGCACGCGCAGGTCGGGGTCCAGGATCAGCAGCGGCTTGCGCACCGTGTCGACGATGTCCTGCGCGTACGTCTCGATGGCCTGCAGGTCCGCCTCGGCCCGGCGGCGCTCGGTGACGTCTTCCATGGCCAGCACCACCAGCTCGGCGTGGCTGGACGCGCGCAGCTTGCGGGCGTTCAGCAGCATCACCCGCGTTCCGATGGTGGGAAAGGTGTGCTCCAGCTCGTAGTCGTTGAACACCGAGCTGGTGGCCATCACCTCGTCGAGCAGGGTGCGCAGGTCGGGGATGTCCCACTGGCCGTTGCCCAGCTGGTAGATCAGCCGGTTCTCGGTTTCCTCCGGCGACACCTCGAAGGTGTGGTAGAAGGCCCCGTTGGCGCTGTGCACGCGAAGCTCGGGATCCAGGATCAGCAGCGGCTCGCGCACCGTGTCGACGATGTCGCGGGCATACGTCTCGATGGCCTTGAGGTCGGCCTCGGCGCTGCGGCGCTCGGTGACGTCTTCCATGGCCAGCACCACCAGCTCGGCGTGGCTTCCCGCGCGCAGCTTGCGCGCGTTCAGCAGCATCACCCGCCGCCCGATGGTGGGAAAGGTGTGCTCCAGCTCGAAGTCGTTGAACACCGAGCTGGTCTTCATCACGTCGTCCAGCAGCCCGCGCAGGACGGGGATGTCCCACTGGCCGTTGCCCAGCTCGTAGATCAGCCGGTCCTCCGTCTCCTCTTCCGAGACGCGGAACGTCTGGTAGAAGGCCCGGTTGGCGCTCCGCACCCGGAGCATGGCGTCCAGGATCAGCAGGGGCTCGCGCACGGTGTCGACGATGTCCTGCGCGTACGCCTCCAGCTCCGCCCCACGTGGCTTCCGTCTCAGCATCCGGCCCTCTTCTCTCGTTTCGGAACACCGGACGGAGTGTATTGACCAACCGGTAAATTCAAGCTAACGTATATCTACCAAACGGTCAATAAAATTCCTGGGATAGACGGGGGGAGAGATGCCGGGGAAGCGGGCTTCGGAAGACGTGCGGCGCGAGCAGATCCTGCGGGCGGCGTTCGAGGTGGCGGTGCGCGACGGCATCGGCGGGCTGACCATCCGGGCGGTGGCGGCCGAGGCGGAGCTGAGCCATGCGCTGGTGCTCTTTCACTTTCAGCGCAAGGAGCGGCTGGTTCACGACCTGCTCGACTGGCTGATCGCCACCACCCCGGTGCTGCGCGCGCCGCTGGAGGTGGCGGACCTTCCCCACGCGATGGACCGGCTGGACGCGGTGCTGCGGCAGGAGATGGAGCGGCTTGCGCGCGAGCCCCGGCACACGCGGCTGTTCCTGGAGTTCTGGGCCATGGGCGCGAGGGACGACGCCATCCGGGTGCGCATCAGCGCCGAGCTGGAGCGCTACCGGCGGGCGTTCCACGCCATCATGGAGGCGCTGCTGCGGGCGGAGCCGGCGGCGTTCCCCGGCGCCACGGCCGACGGGCTGGCGGCCCTGGCCGTAAGCTGGATCCACGGGTGCGCCGTGCAGGCCATGATCGATCCCGAGCACTTCGACACCGGCGAGTACCTGGCGGCCGTGCGCGGCATCGTGGGCCAGCGGGGGTGACGCGGGGTGCCGGCGATCCGAGCAATACAACATGCGTTTACTGTGTTTAGGGGCACATCCATTGCGCTCGGGGCCTGGGCACAGCGGAGCGGCCGGCGCACGGACGGCCCGCGCCCAGCCGTACCCTCGATGGAGGTGCCCCATGAAACGCAGCACCCTTGCCCCCCTCGCGCTCGCGGCGCTGCTGGCCGCCTGCGACGACCAGCCGACCGAACCCGGGACCCTCGCCTCGGCGGGCGGAAGCACTCCGCGCGCGGCGCTTTCGACCGCGGGGGCCACCCCGTACCCGTATCGGTGCACGCAGAGCCTGACCAGCAACCAAGCGGCGGCGAACGACGTGCTGCGAGCCAAGTACGAAGCGTGGCGTACGTCGCGGGTGTCCTACGAGGGTGCGTACGCCCGCGTGATGGCGGACGGCGACTTCACGTATACCGACAACAACGGCACCACGCAGGCGCTTCCGTACGCCACCATTTCCGAGGGCCACGCCTACGGCATGCTGCTGGCCGCGTACATGGGCGACAAAAAGACGTTCCACGCCATGGAGGCGTACCGCGACGCCAAGAAGAACGCGAACGGCGCAATGCCCTGGCTGATCAGCGCCGAGGGGGTGGCGGGCAACTCCGCCGCCACCGACGCCGACGAGGACATCGCCTTCGCGCTGCTGCTGGCCGACCTGCGCTGGGGCGGCTACTGGACGCCGCTGAACCAGGTGCTGGCGTCCATCAAGACGCACATGGTAGAGCCGGCCGGCTCCACGCACGCGTACCTGCTCAAGCCGGCCGACATGCCCCTGTCGTGGTGGCAGGCGGCCTTTCCGGGCTACATGTCGCCCGCCTGGTACAAGGCCTTCGCCACCTACACGGGCGACGGGTTCTGGACCCAGGTGTCGGACAAGTCCTACCAGTACCTCGCCAGCGTCGACGCCGTTTCGGCGTACGGCAACGGCGCGACGGGGCTGCTCCCCGACCGCACCACCCCCGACGGCACGCTGGACGCGGACACGGCCAAGCACCGCTTCTCGTGGGACGCCATCCGCGCGCCCTGGCGGCTGGCGGCGGACGCGGCGTGGAACTGCGACACCCGGGCGAAGGGCCGCGTCGACAAGATGAACGCCTTCTTCAACGGCACCGGCCCCGGCAAGGGCCCCACCGGCATCGGCTCCATCTACCGGACCAATGGGGAATTCCTGGACGACGACCTGTACGGCGGTCCCTTGCGCAACCCCTGGTTCTACGGCCCGCTCACGTCGGCGGCGCTCCTTTCCACCGACGGCGCGTACAAGGCCGGGATGTGGACGGAGACGGTGAACATGACCACGTTCCAGCGCTATGGCCACGAACTGGGCCTGTTGGGACTGCTGCTGGCCAGTGGCAACATGTACGACCCCCTGGCCGGCTACCAGCGGAAGGCGCTGGACGAGTTCGAGTCGGGCGACTCCAACCGGTGGTGGACGTACGCGGATGCCGGCGTGTCTACGCTGACCAAGGCGATGGTCTGGCCGGCGGCCATCGGCCACGGGATGAAGGTGACACACAACGTGGTGAGCTGGGCGGGGATCGGCACCACGGTGAACCAGGACTGGAGCGGGTACGGGGCGATCGAGTTCTGGATCGAAGGCACCAGCGCCGGCAACACCGTCCACGTTGAAATCGAGGACGCCGACGGCGAGCTGTTCCGTCACAGCTTCGTCAACGACTTCAGCGGATGGAGGTTCGCCAGCGTACCGCTGAACACGAGCGGCTTTCCCCGCCGCGGGTGGCAGCCGGTGGCAACCAACAACGGCATGACGCTCACCAACGTCAAGTCGTTCCGCTTCGAGCCCATGGGAAACGCCAGCTTCGGAGTGGACCGCATCGTCCTGGTCCCCTGACGGCGCGGCGGCGCCCGGCGAAGGACGAGAGGGCCGGCTGCCGCCGGCCCTCTCGTCGTTTCGCCGCCTATGGCGTCCGCGCCGGTTTGCCTTTCGCCCGCCCGGGTGCTAACAGGTGTGCGGCGGTTCTCACCAGGCGGGAGCCGCGAATCGCGCATCCTGTTACCGGCGGGCGAATGAATCAGCAGATGGTGCTGGAGATCGTGGGATACGTGGCCTCCGTGCTGGTGGCCGTTTCGCTGATGATGAGCAGCATCCTCAGGCTGCGCCTCATCAACCTCGTGGGTTCGGCGGCGTTCACCGTGTACGGCGTGCTGATCCACGCGTACCCGGTGGCGGTGGTGAACCTGATCATCGTGTTCATCAACCTGTACTACCTGCGGCAGATGCTGGGCTCGCGGGAGTACTTCAAGCTGCTCCGCGTGCAGCCCGGGTCGGAGTACCTTGCCGCGTTCCTGGACTTTCACCGCGCCGAGATCCAGCGGTTCCTTCCTGGCTTCGCCCACGCGCCCGCGGAACGGCAGCTCATCTTCTTCGTGCTGCGCGACATGGTCCCCGCGGGATTGTTCATCGGGGAGACGCGGGGCGACGGGGCGCTGCGGGTGGTGCTGGATTTCGTGATTCCGCAGTACCGCGACTTCAAGACGGGGCGATACCTGTTCGCCGACCAGGCGCACTTCTTCCGCGAGCAGGGCATCCGCGAGATCCTGAGTGAGCCCGGGAGCAAGGAGCACACGGAGTACCTGCGCCGGATGGGGTTTTCGCCCGGCGCGGACGGTGGAATGTACCGGCTGGCCGTGAGCGGGTGACGGAGTCGCGCGCGGGGTGAGGTTCAGGGGGGCGGGTGAACCGCGGCAACGCGCGGGTCCGGTGCCGTCCAGGGGCGGGTGAACCCGCGGCTGGAACAGCGGAAAGCCCCGACACGGGCCGCTGGCGCGTCCCGTTCGGGGCTTCACCTGCACGCATGCCGCACCTGCCGACGCGTGATGTCATCCCGATGGAGCGGCCACGCCCAAGTCGCGGCAGCACCAAACTTTGCAGCGACTGAGGGATCCGCCACACACCTCGGATAATGCCTCGTGGCTGCGGACGCACCTGGGCTGTTCTTCCCATTGGTGGGCGAGCGCGAACCACACGGGGTTCAATCGAGAGAGGGCGGCGGCTCGTCCGCGGGGTGTGTGGCGGATCCCTCGGTCGCTGCGGTCTTCCGTGCAGATGTCGAGGTCCCCCGTGGCCGCTCCGTCGGGATGACAATCGTGCTTCGGCGGGCAAGGTGCACGTGTGGTTGAAGCCCCGGGCGGGACGCGACAGCGGCCCGAGCCGGGGCTTTCCGCTTTCGAGCGGCGGGTTTACCCGCTCAACGGAGCCGGGGCTTTCCGCGTTCCCAGCGGCGGGTTCACCCGCTCACGGAGCCGGGCCTTTCTCCTTTCTGTGGGTTCACCCACTCACGGAGGCCGCGGCACTCTGACACTCGCGTGCGCTTCGATTGCTGTGGCGGATCCCTCGGTCGCTGCGGTCTGCGGTGGAAGGCGTCGGGGTTCCCCGTGGCCGCTCCGTCGGGATAACAATCGTGCTTCGGCCGGCGAGGCGCGCGTGCGGTTCACCCGCTCACGCGGCGGGGAGGTCCGCCAGCCTTGGCCACGCGCGTCGGGCTGGCTCCCTTCCCCCGCGCAGTTTGCGGGGGAAGGGTTGGGGGTGGGGGGCGGCCGCGGCATGCGCCGGCGCGTTTCGGAGCGCATCCTGGACCCGGCACGCGCCTCCCGCACTGGACGGCGCTCGCGCCCAGCCGCATCTTGTCCGCGCTACTCCTTCGCCTCTCTCCCCGGATCGGGCCCGCCCGTCATGGATTACGCACAGATCCGCCGTGGTCCCCTGCCCTTTCTCGTGGGCGCGGCCGCCGTCGTCATCCTGGTCGGCGGGATGCGCGCGGCGTCGGGAATCCTGAACCCCATGCTGATGGCGGGCTTCCTGGCCCTGCTCTTTCAGCCGCTCACCCGCAGGCTGCGCCGGTGGGGGATGGCGGGCGGGCTGGCGGTGACGCTCGTGGTGATCGGCGTGGTGATCTCGGGGCTGCTGCTGATTGCCTTCGTGGGCGAGTCGCTGCGGCAGATCGCCGTGGAGTTTCCCAGCACCCGCGCGGAGCTCGACGCCATGGTCGGCGGGCTCTCCGCCACCTTGGCCACCTACGGCATCGACGCTGGATCGTACCTGCAGAGCGCGCTCCGGGGACCGGCGGTGGGGCGGGCGGCGCTGAACGTGTCGGGGAGCCTGGCGGCCACGCTCAGCAACCTGGCGCTGACGATGTTCATCTTCGCCTTCATGCTGGGCGGCATGTGGCAGCTGGAGCGCCGCGCCCAGACGGGCTCGCGGGACCACAGCCCGCTGGCCGCGCGGTTCCTGGCGTTCTCGGAAACCATCCGCCGCTACATGGGCGTGCGCGCGGTGCTGGGGCTGGTGGCGGCCATCCTGAACTACGTGCTGCTGCTGGTGCTGGGGGTGGACTACGCGCTGCTGTGGGCAGTGCTCTCGTTCCTGCTGAGCTTCGTTCCCAACATCGGCTTTACCCTGTCGCTGGTGCCGCCCACGCTGCTGGCGCTGGTGGACAGCGGGTGGCAGACCGCGCTGATCGTCTTCATCGGCTACCAGGTGATCAACAACGTCCTCGACAACGTCATCGGGCCGCGGGTGGTGGGCAAGCAGATGCAGATGTCGGCGCTGCTCAGCTTCCTCTCGGTGATCTTCTGGGCGTGGGTGCTGGGCCCCACCGGCGCCATCCTGGCGGTGCCCCTGACCGTGCTGATCCGCGACCTGGCGTTCGGCCCGGTGTCGCCGCCTGACATCGGCCCTCCCCGGCCCGTCACCAGCTCCGCGGTCCCCGCTTCCCACGCGCCGGACCCGGCTCCAACGCCGAAGCCGGGCTGAACCAGCATCGCGCGGAAGTCAGTCCCCGAACGGCACCTCGCGCGGCAGGCGGACGGTGAAGCGCGTGCCCTGCCCCGGCGTGCTTTCCACCGACACGGCGCCGCCCAGCATCTCCGAAACCTGCCGCACCAGGGCCAGCCCCAGCCCCGTGCCGCTCACCCGCAGGTGCTTGGCGGTTTCTGCCTGGTAGAACGGCTCGAAGACGCGCCCCAGGTGCTCGGGCCCGATGCCGATCCCCGTGTCGGCCACCACGAACTCCATCTCGCCCTCCCGGGCAGTCACCTGCAGCTCCACCGACCCCGACTCGGTGAACTTGATGGCGTTGGAAAGCAGGTTCAGCAGGATCTGCCGGATCTTGCGCGCGTCCGAACGCATGGGCACCGGCCCGTCGGGCACCCCCACGTGGAACGCCAGCCCCTGCTGCCCCGCCAGCGGCTCCAGCATCTCGCCCACGCCCACCGCCAGCTCCACCACGTCGAACGCCTCCACGTCCACCCGCTCGCGCCCGGCCTCGATGCGGCTGAAGCTCAGGATCTCCTCGATCAGCTCCAGCAGGTGCCGCGCGCTGGCGCCGATGCGCCGCACCTGGGCCTGCGACGCGGTGGGGATGGCTTCGGGAATGCCCATCAGCAGCAGGTCGGAGTAGCCGATGGTGGCGTTCAGCGGCGTGCGCAGCTCGTGGCTCATGGTGGCCAGGAAGTCGGCCTTGGCGCGGTTGGCCTCTTCCGCGGCGGCGCGGGCCCGGCGCTCGGCGTCGTACAGGCGCGCGTTGTCCACCGCCACGGCCGCCCACGAGGCGATGCCCACCGCCAGCCGCTCGTGGGTTTCGCTGAACAGGGCGGCCCCCTCGTGCCCCAGGAAGATCCCCCCGATCACCTCGCCCGAGCTGGAGGTGACGGGCACCGCCAGGTAGCTGCGCACCGGCAGGTGCCCCTTGGGCATGCCGAAGTGCGGGCCCATCGTGCCGTACCGCGGGTCCTGGGTGATGTCGTCGCTGCGCACCACCCCCTCGCCCGCGAAGGTGGGATGGAACACCGGCGTATTGCGGGGATTGGGAAACTTCGAGAACGCCTCGCGCGGCACGCCCGAGACGGTGTACAGGGTGTACGATTCTCCGGCCTCGTTCTTCTGGTTGTAGAAGAAGGCGCCGAACTGCGCGCCGGTGAGCGCCGTGGCCGCGTCGGTCACGCGCTCCACCAGCGCCTCCAGGTTCAGCTCCGAGGCGAACGACTCGCCCAATGAATGGAGCGTCTCGGCCACGCGGGCGTGCTCGCGCAGCACCGACTCGGCGCGCTTGGCCTCGGTGACGTCGTAGTAGTGCTCGATCCGCCCGCCCGCGTACACGCCGGAATGGATGGGGCGGCTCCAGTGCGCCAGCCAGCGCCCGTCCTTGAGCCGGCACTCGAACTCGGCGACGGAGTCGTTGGCGGCGTAGATGGCCCGCAGCCGCCGCTCGAACTCGTCGGAATCCTCCACGCGGTGCTTCAGCTCCTCGTGAAGCAGCCGCCGCTTGTCGCGGCCCAGGATGCGCACCCGCTCCACGTCGAAGAATCGCTCGATCGCGCGGTTCACCCAGATCACCTGGAACTCCGCGTCCAGGATGATGGTGCCCACCTCCGACGTGTCGAGCGCGTCGTCGGCCAGGGCGCGGTAGCGCGCCTCGCTTTCGGCCACGGCGTCGCGCGTCTGCCGCCGGGCGGCTACGCGCGCCTGGATCTCCGAAACGGCCAGCGCCGCCAGGTCGTCCAGGATCTCCATGTGCTCGTCGGTCCACTCCCGCGGGTGGAAGTCGAAGACGCACAGGGTGCCCAGCGTGTGGCCGTCGTCCGTCGTCAGGGGCGCCGCGGCGTAGGCGGCGATCCCCGATTCCGTGGTCGCGCGGCTGTCGCGGGTCAGCGGGTGCTCGCGCACATCGGACACGCGCAGGGCCCTGGCCGACGCCACGACGTGCTTGCAGTACCAGGAGTCCAGCGGAACGGCCCCGGCCGAACTCCACGCCTCGGGCCCGTAGCAGGCCTTCGGCAGCTGCTCGTCGGCGGTGAGCAGGTTCACCTGCGCGACGGGCGCGTGCGTGGCGCGGGCAGCGGCGCGGGCCAGCCGGTCGAACGCCTCCACGCGCTCGCCCGCCAGCAGGTCCGCCGCGCGCAGCACGTCCAGCCGGGCGGGGTTCGTCAGTGTGGCGATCAACTCGTGCTCCAGTCGCGGTCCGTACGGCACCGGAACCCATCGAAAACATGGGGAAAAACCCGGTTCGCCGGCAGCCAGGGCGGCAAGAAGCACACCGCCTAACTCACGACAGGTTCTAGACCTGTCGGGTGGCCGCCGCCGGGTATGCCGCTTGCGTTTGCCCCGGCCCGCCAAAGCGCCTTAGTACTAAGATAATTGGTGCTGGCTGACGACAGACAACCGCGGAAGGCGAGGGAGAAGAGGATGGCGACGAACGTTCTGGTGATCTACTACAGCAGCTACGGGCACACGGCCCGGATGGCGCAATCCGTGGCCGAGGGCGCCCGCGGAGCCGAGCCCGACGTGGAGGTGCGGGTGGTGCGCGTTCCCGAGCTGGAGGAGGCGCGCCGCGCCATGTCGACGCAGGAGTGGTACGTAAAGGCGCAGGAGGCGCACGCCGACATTCCGGAGGCCACGCTGGACGATCTGCGCTGGGCCGACGGCATCATCTGGGGGATGCCTACGCGCTTCGGCAACATGTCGGCGCAAGTCAAGCAGTTCATCGACACGGCGGGCGGGCTGTGGGCCAACGGCGAGCTCGAGGACAAGGCCACGGGCATCTTCACGAGTTCGGCCACCATCCATGGCGGGCAGGAAACGACGGTCATCACGGGCCTGGTGCCGCTGCTTCACCTGGGGATGATCTTCGTGGGCACGCCGTACGGGCAGAACCCGCAGATCCTGACGACGGACGGCATCGGCGGCTCGCCGTACGGGCCGGGGACGCTGGCGGGGAACGACGGGTCGCGCCAGCCGGAAGAGCGCGAGCTGACGACGGCGCGCAACCTGGGAAGCCGGGTGGCCAAGGTTGCCCGCCGGCTGAAGAGCCTGCGCGCCACCCAGGAGCACGGCCAGCAGCCCGACGCGCCGCAGTACGAGGGGCAGTAGGGGGAGGCCCCTCCCCCGGCCCCTCCCCGCACGGTACTGCTGTGCGGAGAGGGGAGAAGGTCGATTGGGGTTCGAGGGGGTGCCGGTGCACTCGACGGAGAACGTGAGCGAGGAACAGTGCGCTTCGAGGAACCCGGCGCATGCCCCTGGCAGCCCTCTCTCCCCGGCCCTCTCCCCCGCAAGCGGGGGAAAGGGAGAATTCGATCGCGCTTCGATGTGAGCCGGCGCATGCCGCGGCCGCCCCCCTCTCCCTGCCTCTCCCCCATAAACCCCATGGGGGAGAGGAGCACTTCGGTCGGGGGTTCGATGGGCTGCCTGCGCACTCGACGGAAAACGTGGGCGAGGAACAGTGCGCTTCGAGGAACCCGGCGCATGCCCCTGGCAGCCCTCTCTCCCCGGCCCTCTCCCCCGCAAGCGGGGGAAAGGGAGAATTCGATCGCGCTCCGGCTGGTCTTGGGCACTCGACTGCGCGTGCAGACCGCGCAGGCGGACTTCGGGCCGTTGTTGCCGCGACTTTAGTCGCCCCAGCAGGGTCGGGGCCTCCGGTATGTGCTCGCCCGGCGCATCGGAATCCGAAGTGTACCCCCTCTCCCACGCTGTTTGTGGGAGAGGGTGGACGAGCCTAGGCGAGGACGGGTGAGGGCCCCACGGCAGCCGAGGCCCAAGCATCCGTGGACCGCTGCCGCGCCCTGGCTGGTACGTGGCCGCGGCTGGATCCTTCGGCCCGCGGAGTGTCTGCTTCGGGCGAGTGCAATGCGCCTGGCCCCAGGATGACAGGCCGGGGATGCACAGACAAACGAGAAGCGGCCCCCGGCATCGGTGCCGGGGGCCGCTCGTCACATTCCCTTCGCGCCGATCAGGCGACGCGGGTGGGCTCGCTCTGCACCGGGGCGGAGACGTCCGCGGTGCCTGCGGGAGGCGGCGACTGCAGGTAGTTCTGCTGCGCGTTGGCCTGGATCGACTGCTCGTCGAGCCCGTTCACCGCGCGCTTGAAGTCGCGGATTCCCTTGCCCATGCCGCCGGCCAGCTCGGGCAGCCGCTTGGCGCCGAACAGAAGCAGCAGCACGCCGAAAATCAGTACCAGCTCGCCGAAACCAAGTCCGAAAGGCATGGGAACCCTCCCTGTCGTCGAAAAAAAGAAAAGCGGAAGCCGTCGAGTACCTTCGTTTCACCGGCACCGCTCCGCGTCGTCGACGCAGGTGCCGTATCACAGCACCCAAGATAACCGCTTCCGCCGGGCCGGACAACCGCGCCGATCACGGTTCAGCCAATCCGGAAGTCATTGTCATCCACCGCCTTACAAAAGAAGTGCGTTAGTGCGTGAGTGCGTGGAGTGCGTGGAGTGCGTTAGTAACCCCCGGACGAGCCGGTTCGTCCGGGGGCCACTCGCACTAACGCACTAACGCACTCACGCACTAACGCACTTCCACCTCACCGCCCGGTCGTTCCCCCGGCTGCCGGTGCCGCGGGAGCGGCCGCGGCGGGCGCGCCGGCCACCTCGCGCGGCGTGCGTCCGCCCAGCGCCGAGCGGTTCAGGTACTGCCCCATGCTCGCGGGATAGCTGATGGTCCGCGGGTCGCCGTCCGAAATGTAGCGGTGCGTGGGGTCGGCCTCCCAGCGGCGCAGCTGCGCCTCCAGCGCGCCCGGCGCCACGATGAAGCGGTCCACCGAGTGGGGATCCCACCGCGTGTCCCAGGGCGTTACGCTGGGCCCGCCCGACACCTCCAGCACCACCTTGTTCTCGTAGCGCTTGCCGTTGCGGTACGTGCCCGCCCACGCCAGCGGCTTGTTGCGCGGCCACATGCCCAGCGGCAGCGCGAACGTCACGATGTCGTAGTCCTGCGGCAGGTACGCCTTGATGCTGTCCTCGCCGATGCCGATCCAGTCCTGCGCCTGCTGGTCGTTCGCCGCCCGGTCCAGCCGCGCGTGGTACAGGGTGTGGTTGCACACCTCGTGGCCGTCGCGGACGATCATCTCCATCTTCTTGCGGATGTTGGCCTCGCGCTGCTCCCGCGGCGTGTCGCGGTCCTTGGTCTCGCCAAAGAAGTTGGACGGATGGCTCGCGGCCGGCAGGATGCACCACACCATTCCGCCCGGCCCCCATCCCGGGTTCTCGCGCTTGAACGACATCCACGACCCCATCATGGTGTTGGGGTCTACCTCGCCGTTGCCCGTCAGGTAGAACTGGCCCCGCGTTGCGTCGTCCATGGTAAAGACGACGGGCGTGGTGCCGCGCGGGATGTCGATGTTCCCCTCCAGCACCTGGCGCATGGTCACAGGCCGGTACCCCGCCTCGTACAGGGTGCGGATGTCCTTGCGGAAGTTCTCCAGCGTGCGGACGAACTCGCCCTCGGGGCTGCCGGTGCGGTGGTACTCCAGCACCATGATGCGGCCCAGCTCGTTGGGCGGCAGCTGCGTGGTGGGCCCCGCGGGAAGGTTGTTGGCCGTCTGCCCGGGCTGCGCGCCCGACGCGGTGCCGGTGTCGCCCGGCGCGGCGGCCGTGGCGCTGTCGTTGCCCTGCTCGCCGTCGCCCTCGGCGTCGCCGCCTCCGCAGGCGGCCAGCAGCACCAGCAGCGCCGCGGCGGCGGCCTTCTGCGCCCACTCCGATCGGTTCATCATCTGCACTGGATATTTCGGGATGCACGAACGCCCGCCGGGGCGGGTCCGCGGCACACGCGCGGAGTTTCCGGCCCCGTCAGGCGCAAGGTTCGTGCGCGGCCGGGCCGCGCCCGCGATCACTCGTCGGACAGGCGCGGCAGCAGGTCGTCGGCCAGGCGGGCCAGGGCGCGCTGGTACACCATCCGCGCGCGCAGCTCCGGAAGGTCCAGCCGCTCCACGTAGTGGGCCACGGCGCGGGTGGGGTCGGCGTGCTGGTGCTGCTCCATCAGCTCCACGAACTCCATGGCGAAGCGGATGTGCGCCGTCACCAGCGTTTCCTCGGCGCGCGCGGCCGCCAGCTCCAGCCACAGGTTTTCTTCGTCGCTGCGCTGCTTGTGGCGGCGGATGTAGCGAAGCGCCCCCATGGGCGTGGCGTAGCGCCAGTCCCATCCCCATCCCCGGTGCCCCTCGCGCGCCAGGTCTTCGCTCACGTCGCGCTCGTCCATCAGCGCCACCGCCCGCGTCCCGATGGGCTCGGCCTCGTCGCCGTCCAGCTCCATCGTCTCGATGTAGCGGTCGATGGCCTCGTCGAAGGGCATGCGCGGCGCCAGGATGGCCACCAGGTCCAGCGCCAGGTTGGCGTGCACGTCGATCAGCGCCTCGCGCGCGGCGGCCTCGGTGCGGTCCAGCTTGCGGGCCAGGTCGGCGGGGAGCCGCTGGGTGAACAGGGACGATACGCTGGGCATGGAGTCGGGTCCGGGCCGGGGGAGGAGAGACGGGGCGCGGGGCGGCCTCAGCCGCCCCGCGTGGTCCACGCCATCGCGAGCAGCACCAGGCCCACGGCGATGCGGTACCAGGCGAACGGCACGAAGGTGTTGGTGGAGACGAAGCGAATCAAGGCCCGGATGACGACCATCGCCGCGATGAACGACACCACGAAGCCCACGGCGAACACCGGCGCGTCCGCCGCCGACAGCAGGTGGCGGCTCTTGAAGAGGTCGAAGCCGCTGGCGGCCACCATCACGGGGATGGCCAGGAAGAACGAGAACTCCGTCGCCGCCAGGCGCGACATCCCCAGCGACAGCCCGCCCATGATCGTTGCGCCGGAGCGCGACACGCCGGGAACCAGCGAAAGCAGCTGCGCCAGCCCCACGCCCAGGGCCGTCGGCGGGCGGATGTCGTCCACGCTTTCCGTGGTCACCACCCGCGTCTTGTGCCAGTGCTCCACCAGCAGGATGGCGATGCCGCCCAGGACCAGCGCGATCGCCACGATGGTGGTGTCGAAGAGCTTTTCCTTGATGAAGTCGCGCGCGAAGAAGCCCACCAGCGCCGCCGGGGCGAAGGCGATCAGCAGGTTCCAGATCAGCCGGCGGGCGTTGGGGTCGCGCGGCGCGGCGGCGAGCACCCCGAACACCTTCTGCCGGTACAGCCAGACGACGGCCAGGATGGCGCCCAGCTGGATGAAGACGTCGAACGTCTCGTGGTTGGCGTACGAGTCGAAGCCCAGCCACTTGCCGGCCAGGATCAGGTGCCCCGTCGACGACACGGGAATGAACTCCGTGGCTCCCTCGACCAGCCCCATGACGGCGGCCTTCAGCAACAGCATCACATCCATCCGATGTCCCTTCGTCCCGTTCCCGTTGTGCTGCGTGCCGGCCGTGCAGCGTGCATTCGGCTGGAGTGATCGGTCCTGCGCGGGGGGGCCCCTCCCCCGGCCCCTCCCCCGGCAAACTGAGCCGGGAGAGGGGAGAACTTCGATCTGGATAAGGCTGGGCTCCGCGCATGCCGCGGCAGCCCCCTCTCCCGGCCACTCCCCCGCAAACTGCGCGGGAGAGAGGGGAACTTCACGCCGGATGAGGCTGACTGCCGGTGAATGCCGCGGGAGCCCCCTCCCCCCGTCCCCCGTCCCCCGTCCCCCGCTGCGCAGGGGAGGGGGAGACCTGATTCGCGCTTCGGCCGGCTCGGCGCACCTCACTCCGCGAGCAGTCCGCGAAGGCGGACTTCGTGACGTTCCAGCCGCGGTTTCAACCGCCCGAACGGGGGCCAGGGCCATGCGCTCGACCAGAAAACGCACCCAATCCCGATGTGTACCCCCTCTCCCACGCTGTTTGTGGGAGAGGGTGGCACGCGTGTCAGCGCGGCCGGGTGAGGGCCCCACGGCAGCCGAGGCCTCGGCTACGGTGACCGCTGCCGCGCCCTGGCTGGTACGTGCCCGCCGCTGGATCCTTCGGCCCGCGACGGTGGTGCTACGGGCCGGTTCGGTGCGCCTGGGCCTCAGGATGACAGGCTCCGCCGCTTCGGCCGGGGTGACGCGCCGAACTGGCTCCCTTCCCCCGCGCAGTTTGCGGGGG
>NZ_DASWMD010000055.1:0-68555 GCF_036399935.1 Longimicrobium sp. | reverse complement strand
GATCGGGCTCCCCGCTCCGTGCGCGCGTCCGGTAAGAAGGCCGCGGTGTCGATCGACCCGGGACGGCGCCCCCGAGATGCCCTGGATCAGAAGGCGATCACGCCCTCGATCAGGAACCCGTTGAACTTGCCGCCGCTGCGGATGTCCGTGGCCGCGAACCCGTCGTACTCCTGCGTCACGTATTCCACCTTCGTCAGCAGGTTGCGCGTCAGGAACCACCCCGCCGAGACGGCCGTGCGCCGCACCTCCAGGTCCTTCTGCCCCGCGAAGTCGCCGTTCACGCGGTTGTAGCGGGCGCCCACGTACAGCTGGTCGTCGAACAGGCGGTACACCACGTCACCGGCCAGCTGGTTCACCTCGCGGCGCTCCGCCTCGGCGGCCGTCTTGCCGCTGGCCCGCTCGATCACGCCGAAGACCTCCAGGTTGCCCAGCTCCACGTAGGGGTTCAGCTGCAGGGCGCGGATCTCGTTGCTGAAGCCGGGGTTGATGCGGCCGTTGGTGAACGCGGTGCCCTGGCGCAGCGTCGAGCTGTCTTCCATCACGCCCCAGTAGTGCGAGCCCGTGCGGTCGCCGCCGTACAGCGTCACCGCGGGCGACGACTCGGCTGTGTACATGCTGCCCGTCAGGCGAAGGCGCAGGGCGTCGGTGAGCTGGCGGTCGAAGCCCAGCTTGCCCAGGAAGGCCGGCGAGGCATCCACCGCGCCCTCCTTGATGTTGCCCTTGTTCTCGCCCGTGGTCACGCCGCCCAGGACGAAGGTGCCCATGGGCCCACGCAGCATCACCTCGGCGCCGATCTCCGTCGTGAACGCGTCCAGGATGTAGTTCTCGACGAACGGGTTGCGCAGGGCGTTCCCGTTGTCGGTGCGGCGGAAGTGCGCGTCGCCGTAGTTGATCTCGAAGTGGCCGGCGCGGATGGTGGTGAACTCCATGATCCGGTTCAGCACCGGCACGTCGAAGGGCGAGGCGTCGATGGTGGCGAAGCCGCCCTTCACCCAGAACTCGTTGTGGTGGCGGCTGGCCATGTAGCTCTCCAAATCCACCCGGATGCCGCGCGCCAGCTGCACGCCGATGTTCAGGTTGGCGTTCGCCAGGCTGAAGCCGGGGCGGATCTCGCCCAGCACCGTCTTGGCCGCGGGGGTGGCGGTGTTCTCGTGGTCGAGCGACTGGAAGGTCTGCGCGAACGCGCCGCCGATCTGCATCGTCAGGCCGTTGAACTCCAGCCCCTGCTTGGGCGCCTCGAACTGGCCGATGGCGCCGGCCGCCGGCGAGCCGACGGTGACGGCCGCCATCGGAACGGCGGCGGGTGGGGTGGTGTCGGCCGGGGTGGCCACGCCGCCGCCGGGAATGTCCTGCGCCGCGAGGGGGCCGGCCACCAGGGCGGCCGCGATCAGCAGCGTACGATTGAGGGTTTTCATCGAACTTTCTCCGTCAGCCGGAGTCTCCGGTCCAGCGGGGGCGCGGAGGTGCGCCCCCGTTCACTGCCGCGGCGGAACCCGTCCGCCGCCCGATCATCGTTCAGGGCCTCAGCACCACGTCGAAGCCCACCGTCACCGGCGCGTGCACCCTCATGGTCCCCGCCATCAGCCGGGGCGGCTGCACGCCGAAGTCCGTCATGGTGATCCGCTCGCTGCCGCGCACCCGCAGGCCATTGCCCTCACGCGCCGCCGTGCCGTTGATCGTCACCTCGCGCGTCTGCCCGGCGATGGTCAGCTGGCCCGTCATCGCCACCGTGCCCTGCGCGGGGCTGCTGGGTGTCACCCGCACCGAGGTGGCGCGGAAGCGGATGGCGGGGTTCTGCGCGGCCTTGAGGGCGTTCCGCATGTGGCCGTTCATCGTGCCGTTGCGGCAGTCCAGCGTCTGCACGGGAATGGTGATCTCGCCGCGGGCCTGGCCCACCTGGCTCAGCTCGGTGCCGGTGGCGTCGGCGGTGCCGGCCACCTGCGTGCTCTCGCAGCGGAAGCCGCGAACGGTGGACGTGCCCTCCACCCACACCTTGCTGCCGTTGCCGAAGGTCAGCGTGGCCGCCGACGAGGCGAGCAGCATGGGGGTGGCGATCAGCATGGCTGCGGCGAACAGTTGATTGCGCATGGTACTTTCTCCCGTTGCGCGGCCGGCGATCTCATCCGCCCCCGGCCCGTGGCGGGGAGGGGCGCCGCTGCGTCCCTCCGACTGCAACCAAGCTAGCGGTGGGCAGGGGGGCGGATTGTCGGGTGGGTCGTGGAAGGGGTGTGGGGTGCCGGGCGCAGCGCGGTGTGGTCCGCGTGGACGGTGCCGATCGAGAAATCCCTGACGCGGGGCTCAGGCGGGGAACGAAGAAACGGACCGCCCGGGGGGAGGGCGGCCCGCTTTGGATCTCCGGCGACAGCTTCAGCGGCTGGCGATGCCGCCCGGGGTGGCGCACCCGCCGGTGCCGGATTGCAGCGACAGGACCACGCGCCCGGCGCGCGGCACCGACGACTCCATTCGCACCATGATCCTGCGCACGTCATCCGTCAGGTGCACCTGGATGATGCCGTCGCCGCCGTACCGGTTGGGGTCGCGCACCCGCAGTTCCACCTCGATCGCCCGGAACTCGCCGGCGGGCACGCGCACCGTGCTTCGGCCGATGACCCGCACCGTAATCGGGTTGCGCCCAGGCTCGTAGTGGCGGTTGAGCGTGTAGGTGTCGCCGTCGTCCAGGCGCAGCGTCCGCAGCACGTACAGGAACGAGAGCTCGTCCAGCGGGGCCGCCGTCGTCATGGCGCCGCCGGTGCCGTTCAGCCCCTGCCAGCGCCGCGCCGCCAGGTCCATCCTCACGTCCTGCGTGGCCGACGACACGGGCGAGCGCTCTCGCTGGGCGTAGCGCACGCTGGCTCGCGCCGCGGGATCGAACCACGACGTGGTCTGGTCCGTAACGCCGACCGGCCCCAGGCGCCCGTTGAAGTCGAAGCGCAGCAGCCACGTGCTTCGCCCCGCCTCGCGCGCCGGTCCCTCCACGTACATCGTTCCGGTGCCCACGCGTCCCAGGCGGTTGCTGCCGCGGTACACGCACCGCTCGCCGGGCGCGAAGGGCAGCCCCGGTTCCGCCGGCTGCGACCCGGCGTCCGGAGCCGCTGCCGCCGCGACGAGCAAAGCGATCAGCAATCTTCCCGCGCTCCTGTCGATCCAGCGTGACGCAATCATGCGGTCCGTCCCTGCCCGTGATGCCTGCGCGTGCGAAGGGCGCGCGCCTGTACACGACGATATGCTCGCGCGACGCGGCGCGGGTCCGCCGCTGGCCGAACGCGGCGTGGGGCGCGTCCCTCTCCTGAGGGTGGGGAAGCCCTACACTCAGCCACAGCCGTTGCCGCCGTCGCCCGGCGCGGTCCATATTCCGCGCCTCTGATCGGCACCGAATCGCACAGACCCATACATCGTGGCATCCAACGCGGTCCGCCTTCTCCTTGGCCTCGAGCTTCGCCGCCTGGCGGACCCCGTCCGGCATCCGCGGCCGGGTGCGTGGGTCGCGGTGCTGCTGCCTGCCGCGCTGGGCATCGCGGCACTGTGGCTGGGCGCGGAGTCGGTGCGGCCGGACGCGGCGGATGGCGACGGGGCGATCGGGCTGGGCCTGCTCGCCTCGTCTCCCGTGGCGTTCTGGGCCTATCCCGTCCTCTTTCGCCCGGCGGACGATGCGCTCCTGCGGCGGCTCGGGATTCCGCCGCGCGCATCGTACGCCCTGCGCGCCCTTCGGCTCTTCGCGCTGACCCTCGCGGTCGTGCTGCTGTTGATGATCCCCTACGCGGCGACCGGCGCGCTTGGCACCGTCCCAATTGCCGAGGCGCTCGCCGCAGGCCTGGTCGCGTGGGGCGCCGCACTGTTCGCATTGAGCGGGGCGGCGATGCGCATTGTCACACCCGGCCGGCGGGTGGAGCTGACGTCGCGGATGATGGGACCCGATCCCGAGTTGGTGTCCGCCGGGCCGCTGGTGTGGGCGCCGCTGCCGCCGGTGATCGCGGGGGCGTTCGCGGCGCGGCTGGTGCTGGTGGGCGCGCTGCCGCCCCTCGTGTGGACGGTCGTTTTCGCCTCCGCCGCGGTCGGGCTGGCATGGGTGGGCGCGGGCCGGTTCGCCCGGGCGCTGCCGCGGTTCGGGCCGCAGGCGAACGAGATGGCGTACGCGCCGCCGCCGCGCGCGGGCGAAGCGGGGCTGGTGATCGGGCGGGGATTGGCGCGGGTGCTGCCGCAGCGTGTGGGCGCCGTGCGGGCGCGCGACGCCGCCGTGATGTCGCGCCGGTTCCGCTGGGCGGGCCGCATCACCTGGCCCGTGGCGATCATCTGCGTGCTGGCGCTCCTCCGCGCGGGCGAGAGCGCCGCCGTGCAGGGATGGGTGACGGGGGCGGGGGCGCTGGTGCTGGCGATGCACGCCGCCGCGCTGATCGGGCTGGGGCGACTGGAGCGCGGCGGAACGCGGTGGATGGACCGCACCGTGGGGCTGACCGCGCGCGACCGGCTGCTGGGGCGCTGGGCCGCTGCGTTCGGGATGGCGCTGCCGCTGGCGGCTTGTGTGGGGATCACCTGGGGATTGATCGTGCCCGATTCGAGTGGATGGATGTGGCTGCTGGCGGCCGCGGCGAGCGCGGCGGTGGGCTCGGCGGCGTCGCTGGCCGCGGCGGGGCGATGATGCGGGACCGATCTGCGCCGCTGGCGGTGGACGGGCTGCGGAAGGCGTATCGAAAGCGCGACGTGCTCGACGGCGTGACCTTCGCGCTGCGGCCGGGTGAGGCGGTGGCGCTGCTGGGGAGCAACGGCGCCGGAAAGAGCACGCTCCTGGGCTGCATCACCGGCGACCGGCTGCCGGACCGGGGCACCGTGCGGCTGTGCGGGCACGACCCCTTCACGGACCTCGCCGCCGCGGCGCAGTGTATGGGATTCGTCCCCGAGCAGCCGTTCCTGTACCCCGAGCTGACGGTGGGCGAGATGCTGCAGTTCGTGGCGGCGGCGCGCCGGATGGATGCGGGCGAGGCCGGCAGGGAATCGGCGCGGCTGCTTGACCTGCTGGGATTGGCGGGCGCGGAATCCACGCTGTGCCGCGAGCTGTCGCAGGGAATGGGGCGCAAGACGGCGATCATCGCGGCACTGCTGCACGGCCCCAAGGCGATCCTGCTGGACGAGGCGCTGAACGGCCTGGACCGCACCTCCGCCGAGCGGCTGACATCCGAGCTCGACGCCCGCCGCGCTGAAGGAGCCGCGGTGCTGCTGAGCAGCCACGACCTGGACTTCGTCGGCGCGTGGTGCAGCCGCGGCCTGATGCTTCAGCCGGGCGCGCAGTGGCGGATGCTGGAGGGCGACGAGTGGGAGGCGTGGCGCCGCGCCCCCTCTCTTGGTCTAGACCCGGGGGCCTTAACCCGGCCGCGCTGAAGCAAGGTGGAGGTGTGGGCAGGCAGGCCCGGTGCTCGGGCCGGCGCCCCCCATCCCCAGCCCTTCCCCCGCAAACTGCGCGGGGGAAGGGAGCCAGCCGAGTGCGCGAGGCCAGCCGGAGGGCAATTCAGGTCTCCCCCTCCCCTGCGCAGCGGGGGAAGGGGGCCGGGGGGAGGGGGCTCCCGCGGCATGCGAGGCCCCCCGTCGAACCGCGACCGAAGTTCCCCCCTCTCCCGGCGCAGTTTGCCGAGGGAGGGGCCAGGGGAGGGGCCACCCGGCCGAATGCGCCGACATCAGCCCCACACGGGCTGTCGAAATCTCACTCACGACGGAGCAGTACCCGATGACCACTCGTACCCTGACACTCACGATCTTCGCGCTGCTGGCGTTCGTATCCGCCGCCTGCACCGGCTTCAAGCGCCCGGAGATCGAGCTGGAAAACGTGGAGATCGGCAGCCTGGGCCTCACCGGCGGAACGGTGCTGGTGAACGTCCGCGTGACGAACCCCAACCCCATCGGCGTGCGCGCCGAAGACCTGCGCTACGAGCTGTTCATCCGCGCGCCGCGCGACAGCGCCAACGAGAACGCCTGGCAGCGGATGAGCAGCGGCACCTACAGCGAGCGCATCGAGGTGGGCGCGCGCCAGACCCGCACCGTGCAGGTGCCCGTCGACTTCCGCTACTCGGAGCTGGGCGACGCCTTCCGCTCGGTGCTTCGCTCCGGACAGATCAGCTACCGCGCCAACGGCACGGTGCGGGTGCGCGCGGGCGGCGCCAGCCGCGAGGTGCCCTTCCGCAAGACGGGCTCGGTAATGGTTCTCGGGGGCCGATGACCATCGTCCGGCTGCAGAACGCGGGCAAGCAGTACGGCGACCGCTGGGTGTTCCGCAACGTGTCGTTCACCGTCGCCGAGCGCGAACGCTGGGGCATCGTGGGGCGGAACGGCGTGGGCAAGACCACGCTGTTCCGCACGATGACGGGTGAAGATGAAACGACCGAGGGCGAGGTGTGGCGCCATCCCGGCCTGCGCTTCACCCTTCTCAAGCAGAACCGCGGCGAGCAGAGCGCGGCCACCGTGCACGAGGCGGCGCTGGAGCCCTTCGCCGACCTGGTGGAGATGGAGCGGCGCATCGCGGGCGAGCTGGAGCAGCTGGGCGCCGAGCCCGATCCCGCCGAGGCGGGCCGCCTGCTGAAGTCGTACGACCGGCACGTCGAGGAATTCCGGCGCCGCGGCGGCTACGAGATGCGCTCCCGCGCCGACGCCACGCTGGAAGGGCTGGGCTTTCCGCAGGACACCTGGGGAAAGCCCATCCGCGCCCTCTCCGGCGGCGAGCTGGGCCGCCTTCGCCTGGCGCAGACGCTCCTCGCCCAGCCCGACGTCCTGTTCCTGGACGAGCCCACCAACCACCTGGACCTGCGCTCCACCGAGTGGCTGGAAGAGTTCCTGCGCGGCTACCCGGGCACGGTGATGGTGGTCTCGCACGACCGCGTGTTCCTGGAGCGGCTGGCGGACCACGTCCTGCACCTGGAGGAACAGACGGCGTACCCGTACACGGGCGGCTACGAGAGCTTCCTGGACCAGCGCGAGGCCCGGCGCGAGCTGCAGCGCAAGCAGTTCGAGCAGCAGCAGGCGCACATCGTCCGGACAGAGGCATTCATCCAGAAGTTCATCGCCGGCACGCGAACCAAGCAGGCCAAGAGCCGCCGCACGCTCCTCAGCCGCCTGGAGCGCGTGGCCGCGGTGGGGCGCGACGAGAAGGCGATGGGGCTGCAGTTCGCGTCCGGGGGGCGCAGCGGCGGGGTGGTGATGAAGGTGGACGGCGTGCAGTGCGCATATGGTGCGCGCGTGCTGTTCTCGCCCTTCAGTGCGGAGGTCTCACGCGCGGAGCGGATCGCGCTCGTCGGCCCGAACGGCTGCGGCAAGTCGACGCTGATGCGCGTGCTGGCGGGCGTCGCGCGGCCGGAGCGCGGTTCGGTGACGATGGGGACAGGGGTGCGGCCGGCATACTACCGCCAGGACTTCACGCACCTGAACCCCGACAGGAAGATCCGCGAAGAGGTGGCGGAAGCGGCGCCGTCGCTCACCTTTACCGAACTGCGCAGCCACCTGGGCCGCTTCCTGTTCTCGGGAGACGAGCAGGAGGCGCGCGTGGGCGACCTGTCCGGCGGCGAGCAGGCCCGGGTGGCGCTTGCCAAGATCACCCTGCAGAAGGCCAACCTGCTTCTGCTGGACGAGCCTACCAACCACCTGGACATCGAGAGCCGCGAGGTGCTGGAAGAGGCGCTGGAGGGATACGAGGGCACGGTGATCCTCATCTCGCACGACCGCGCCATGCTTTCGTCCATCTCCACCCGCGTCTGGGCGCACGAGGACGGCCGCTTCGTGGACTACCCGGGCACCTTCGACGAGTGGCTGGAGTGGAGCGCGCGCCGCAAGGCCGAATCCGCCGCCACCGCGACGCTCGCCCGCGCCGCCGAGCCGAAGGGCGCCTCCACGGGCTCGGCATCCGCCGGCGGGGCGATGTCCAAGAACGAGATCCGCCGCCGCGAGCGCGAGATGCAGAAGCTGGAAGCGCGCATCGCCGAGATCGAGGAGCGCGTGGGCGAGATCGAGACGGCCCTGGGCGACCCGGCCCTGTACGCCGCCGGCGCCGACCCGTCGCGCCCCCAGTCGCTGGCCGCCGAGCGCGACCGCCTGACGGCGGAGCTGGCCGAAAGCTACGCCGCGTGGGAAAAGGTTGGCGAAGAGCTGGCCGGCGTGTAGATTTGCGGATCGTACGGTCTGGACGCGAGGGGGAAGACATGGGGGGATCGGTTCTGGACGAGGTGCTGTTCGTAACGCACATGACGGAAGACGAGTTCCGGCTGGAACTCGCAATCATGCTCTACGAACGCGAGAAAGTCTCGATGGGCTGGGCGGCTGACTTTTCCGGGGTTGGGCGAGTGACGTTCCAGCACCTGCTCGCGAGCCGCGGCGTCGCCATCCCGTACGATGACGCCGCGTATGAGCAGGATGTTGCCGCGATCCGGGCGTACGAGCAGGGCGCGTGATCGCGGTCAGCAACGCCTCTCCGCTCATCGTCCTCAGCGCGGTTCGTCATCTGTGGGTGCTTGAGGCACTGTACGAGCGAGTGCTCATCCCGCGGGGAGTTCATGACGAGGTCGTACTCGACTCCCACGGGCGCGCCGGTGCTGCCGAGGTGGTTGAGGCAGCGTGGATCGAGATCCGAGAGGTCGGGAACCTCGATGCCGTAAAGGCCCTCACCGCCGGCGGACTCGGACGGGGCGAGTCGGAAGCGATCACACTGGCCAGAGAGGCCGGCGTGAGGACGATCGTTCTGGATGATCTCCGCGCGCGTAAGATGGCCGAGCGTTATCCACTCCAGATCACCGGGGTAGTGGGAATACTCATCCTTGCCAAGCGTCGGGGGCTGATCCCGGCCCTAAAGCCGGTGCTCGACGAAGTGATCAGCGCGTTCCACTTCCACGTCGGATCCGGGCTCTACCAGAATGCGCTTCGCGACGCGGGCGAACTCTGATCCGAACCCGCTGGCCGGTCCGCTCGCCACCATCTATCTTCCCGCGACTCACAAGCCTTTTCGCCGCCGCAGGCTCTCGTCGCCCGGCGGCGGCTGTCGTCACGGTAGATGCTGATGCGTGCTCGTTCACTGTTTGTTGCTCTTCTCCTCGTTCCGGCCGCCCTGACGGCGCAGGACCGGACCGTTCCCCTCGACACCGTGCAGGTGGCCGCCGCGTCGCGCGCCGCGGCCGAGTTGGTGGCCGCCACGCGCGGCGTGGAGGTGATTACCGCCGAGCAGATCCGCGTGCTCCCGGCCCGCACCGTGGCCGACGTGCTGGAGTGGGCGCTGGCCGTGGACGTGATGCCGCGCTCCCCTGCGCTGGCCGACGTGGCCGTGCGCGGCGGCACCTTCGAGCAGGTGCTGGTGATGGTGGACGGCGTGCGTGCCAGCGACGCGCAGACCGGCCATTTCGACCTGAACCTGGCGGTGCCGCTGGACCAGGTGGAGCGCATCGAGATCGTCCGCGGCCCCGCGTCCGCGTTGTACGGCGCCGATGCGGTGGGCGGGCTGATCCACGTCGTCACTCGGCGCGAGGGCGCGGGTGCCAGGGCACGCGCACAGGCGGGATCGTGGGACACGCGCTCGGCCGCGCTGTCGTACGCGACCCACGTGGGCGGGGTGCGGGCGGACCTGGGCGGCGAATGGCAGCGGTCGGACGGGCATCGCGCCGGGACGGATTACGAGGTGGCCAGCGGGCGCCTGGCTCTCTCGATGCCGGTCGGCCAGTGGACGGTGAACGCCGACGCGGGGCACGCGGCGCGTGACTTTGGTGCGGACGGCTTCTACGGCCCGTTCCCGTCGTACGAGGAGACGCGGACCACGACGGGAACGCTGGCCCTGCGCGCGGCACCGGAGGCGACGTTCGCCGTCGAGCCTACGCTGAGCGTGCGGCGCCACGCCGACGACTTCGTCCTGCGCCGCGCCGACCCGTCGTTCTACCGCAACCAGCACACGAACCTCCGCTGGGGCGGCGAGGTGATGGCGCGCTGGCGGGTGCCGAATGGGCTGCGGCTGGCCGGCGGCGGCGAATGGTTCAGCGACGAGTTGGAAAGCGCGCGCCTGGGCGACCGCGCCGAGCAGCGGGCCGCGGCGCTGGTGGAGGCCGCCGCCGGCCGCGTCGGACGGCTTTCCGCCACGGCCGGCGTGCGCGCCGACTGGCACGAGCGCTACGGGACGGAGTGGTCGCCGTCGGCCGCCGCGGCGTGGTGGCCCGCGGAGGGGGTTCGGCTGCGCGCATCCGCGGGGCGGGCGTTCCGCGCCCCCACGTGGACGGACCGGTACTACCAGGACCCCGCGAACGTGGGCGACCCCAACCTGAAGGCTGAGCAGTCCTGGAGCGCCGAGGTGGGTGCCAGCGCCTTTGTGGCTCGCGGCGTGCGGCTGGGAGTTGCGGGCTTCGTGCGGCACGCCGACCAGCTGATCGACTGGGCCAAGCCGGACGGCGCCGCGGACCAGCCCTGGCGCACGCGCAACGTGGAGGACGCGCGCTTCCGCGGCATCGAGGCCGAGGCGTCGTGGGCCGGCCCGCTGGACGTGGCGTGGAGCGCGACGGGCACGTGGCTCTCGTTCACCACGAGTGCGGCGGAGGGCTTCGCCAGCAAGTCGGCGCTGCGGCCGGTAATGGAGAACGTCACCCTCCGCGCGCGCCGCACCTTCGCGGATCGCCTGAGCGTGTCGCTGCTGGGCCGCCGCGCGCGCCGCGTGGGCGAAGAAGCGTACCTGCGGCTGGACGCGCGCGCCTCGTACGACATCCGCGCCCTCCGCGTCTTCGCCGACGTGCAGAACGCGACCGACGCGGATTACCGCGACATCAGCCGCCTCGCCGCCCCGGGCCGCGCGCTGATGATCGGGCTGGAGTGGTCGGGCGGGCGGTAGAAACGCGGATGCGGAGGCGGTGATGGCGCGCTACGAGATCCACATCGACTGGAGCGATGCCGACGGGGCGTTCGTCGCCCGAGTGCCGGACCTGCCCGGATGCATGGCGCATGGCCGATCCCGTGAAGAGGCACGCGCAAATGCGGAGCACGCGATCCAGGCATGGGTTGCCACCGTTGAGGAATTCGGAGACGCGATCCCCCAGCCGCGCGATCAAGCCGGTGCACCTGCATCCTGATCGACCGTGAGACGGCCGGCCGGTGGATCGCTGAGGTGCCGTCGCTTCCGGGCGTGATGGTGTACGGAGAGAGCCATGCGCAGGCCATCGACAAGGTTCAGGCGCTTGCGTTGCATGTCATCGCAGACCGGATCGAAAACACTACGAACGGACGGGGCCCAGGCCCGACGACCTGTAACCTCTACACGACGGGACTACCATCACCACGCGAGACCTGATCGAACTGGCGGCGCCCGTGGAGCAGGCCATCCTGGTGGCCGCTCCCTCCAAGCAGCAGACCGCCGAGGTGACCGAGGAGCACCTGGAGGAGCTCGGGCGCCTGGCCGACACCGCGGGCGTGGAGGTTCTGGACACGTTCGTCCAGCGCCTGGATTCGCCGCACCCCAAGTTCTACATCGGCGAGGGGAAGGCCGAGGAGCTGAAGCAGCGGGTGGAGGTGGCGGGCGCGACGCTCATCATCATGGACGACGAGCTTTCGCCGGCGCAGGGGCGCAACCTGGAGAAGCTGCTGGGCACCCGCATCATGGACCGCGCGGAGCTGATCCTGGACATCTTCGCCACGCGTGCCCGCACCAGCGAGGCACGCGCGCAGGTGGAGCTGGCGCAGCTCCAGTACATGCGGCCGCGCCTGACCCGCATGTGGTCGCACCTTTCGCGGTCGCGCTCCGGGCCCGGCATGCGTGGCCCCGGCGAAACGCAGCTGGAAACGGACCGCCGGATGATCGACCACCGCATCACCCGGCTGAAGGACGAGCTGGAGCGCGTAGCCCGCACCCGCGCCACCCAGCGAAAGAGCCGCGAGGGCCAGCTCCGCGCGTCGCTCGTGGGCTACACCAACGCGGGCAAGTCGTCCATCCTGCGGGGGATCTCGGGCACCGAGGTGTTCGTCGAGGACCGGCTGTTCGCCACGCTGGACCCCACCACGCGCTCCATCGAGGTGGGCGAGGGCGCCGAGGTGCTGCTGACCGATACGGTCGGGTTCATCCGCAAGCTTCCCCACCACCTGGTCGCCTCCTTCCGCGCCACGCTGGAAGAGGCCGCCGAAGCCGACGTGCTGCTCCACACCATCGACGCCTCCCATCCGCAATGGGAAGAGCAGATGGAGGTGGTCACCGAGGTGCTGGGTGATTTGGGACTGGCCGAGCGCCCGACCGTGCTCGTCTTCAACAAGATCGACCGCCTGACGCACGCCGAGGAGCAGGCGCTGCGCGAGCGGTCGTTCGGGGGCGCGCGCTCCATCTTCGTCAGCACGGTGGAGGAGGGGCGCCTGGAGCCGCTGCGCGTGCTGCTTCACGAGGAGCTGCAGAAGATCCGCCCCGACGTGCGGCTAACGCTGTCGTCGTCGCACGGGGGCCTGCTGGCGGAGATCTACCGCGACGGCGAAGTGCTGGAGCGCGAGGACAAGGGCGCCGAGATCCACATCCGCGCGCGCCTGTCGAAAGCCTCCCTCGGCCGCCTGCGCACGCGCGGCGTGAAGATCTACGGCTGGGGGTGAACGCGTCGCCGGGCCGCCTGAGCCACCCGTGGATCATCGGCGCGGGGCGAACGGGGCTTGCGATGGGGCTGCGGCTGCACCGGGACGGCGCGGTCGATAGGCTGACGGTGACGGGGCGGCGCCCGTCCGCGCCCGACCATCCGCTCTTCGGCGAGCCCGGCGTGGCGTATCGCCCGGCGATGGATGGCGTACCGGAGGGGATCGGCGGGATCGTGATCGCCGTCCCCGATGGCGCCATCGGCGAAGTGGCGGACCGGCTCGCATCCCTTCATCCATCTCCCGAACTCCCCGTCCTGCACACCAGCGGCAGCCGGTCGATGGACGTACTGGCGCCGCTCTCGGCACGGGGCCACGCGGTAGGCTCGGCGCATCCCCTTGCCGCCATCTCCGACCCGGTGGATGGGGCCGATCGCCTCTCAGGAGTGTCGTGGGGCGTGGAGGGGGATGGCGCGGCGTTGGACCTGGCGGAGCGGATCGTCGCCGCGTGCGGGGGACGGGTACTGCGGATTGCTCCAGGCGGAAAGCCGGCGTACCACGCCGCGGCGGTGTTCGCCAGCAACTACGCGGTCGCCCTGCTTTCCGTGGCCGAGGGGCTGATGGAGCAGGCCGGGGTGCACGCCCGGGACGCGCGTCCCGCCCTGACGGCGCTGGCCGCCGGCGCGGTGGAGAACGTGGCGGCGCGCGGGCCGGTGGCGGCGCTCACCGGGCCCATCCTGCGCGGCGACGTGGAGACGGTGGCGCTTCACCTGGAACGGTTGTCGGCGGCGGAGCGCCCGTTATATTGCCTGCTCGGGCGGGAGGCCCTGCGGCTGGCGCGGCTGGCCGGGATCGATCCCGCGGCGGCGGCGCGGCTGGCGGACCTGCTGGGAGGGGCGGAGTGAGGCTTTACGTCAACATCGACCACGTGGCTACGGTGCGCCAGGCGCGCGGCACCGACGAGCCCGACCCGGTGCGCGCCGCCGTGCTGGCCGAGCTGGGCGGCGCCGACGGCATCACCGTTCACCTGCGCGAAGACCGCCGCCACATCCAGGACCGCGACGTTCGCCTGCTCATGGAAACCGCGCGGACGGCGGTGAACCTGGAGCTGGCCGCCGCGTCGGACGTGCTGGCGCTGGCGGAGGAGTGGAGGCCGCACCAGGCTACGCTGGTTCCCGAACGGCGCGAAGAGGTGACCACCGAGGGCGGGCTGACCTTTACGGGCGAGGGCATGCGGGGATCGCTGGCCGAGGCCGTCCGGCGCCTGAAGGACGCGGGAATCCGCACCTCGCTGTTCATCGACCCCGACCCCGAGTCCGTGCGCGCCTCGCTGGAGCTGGGCGCCGACGCCATCGAGCTTCACACGGGCGAGTACGCCAACGCGCGCGGCGCCGAGCGGCACGAGCAGCTGGGACGCCTGCGCCGCGCCGCCGCGCTGGGCCGCTCGCTGGGGATGGCGGTGCACGCCGGGCATGGCCTTACGTACGAGAACGTGACCCCCCTGGCGGCCGTGGAAGAGATCGAGGAATTGAACATCGGCCACTCCATCGTCAGCCGCGCCATGTTCACCGGCATGGAGCGGGCGGTGCACGACATGGCCCAAATCATCCGCCGCGCCCGCCGCTGACCCCCCAGAACAATCCCATGGCCCAACCGCTCAGCGAATACTTCGCGCTGGAAGCCGGCGAGTTCCTGGACCAGCTCGACGCGCTGCTGGCCAGCTCGGAGCGGCCGGACCCCATGCGCTTCTTCCGCCTTGCCCGCGGCGTGCGCGGCAGCGCCCAGCTTGCCGGTGCCACGGCCATCGCCACGGTGGCGGAGCGGCTGGAAGACGGCGCCCGCGCCATCCGCGACGGCGTGCTCCCCTGGTCGCCGGAGGTGCGCGACCGCGCCCGGACTACCGCCGGCGACCTGCGCGCGCTGGTGATCCGCTTCGGCGCCGACTGGTCCGCGGCCGACGACGAGCGCGCCCACGCCGCCGCCGAACGCTGGACCGACGTGGCCGGCGGGCGCCGAGAAACTGGCCCGCGAGCCCCCGGCGATGAGCTGTTCGGCTTCGTGCAGCGCGAGATCACCGGCGTCGTCGCCGAGCTGGACCGCGTGCTCGGCGAGCTGCGCGACAATCCCGAGGCGCGCGAACCGCTTCGCGTGGTCCTCCGGCGGATGCGTCCCGTTCGTGGCGTGGCGGGGATGGAGGTGCTGGCCCCCGTGCTGGAGGGGCTGGAGGGGATCGAGGACACCGCCCACGAAATCCTGGGCCGCGCGTCCGCCGTCAACGCCGCCGAGCTGGAGCTGCTGGGCGCCGCCCGCGATGCGCTGGACGCCGCCGGCCGCACGCTGGCGAACGGGGATCCGCCCGGCGATTCTGCCGAGCTGGCGCGCATGCGCGAGCTGCGCGACCGCGCCGACGACGCGCAGGACGCGGGCGACACCGACGTGGTGCCCATCAGCCGGCTGTTCGCGGACGGCGGGGTGGGCAACCTGGTGTCGTCGCCCATGGCGCCGGTGCCGGGCGAGGGCGGCGGGGCATCGCCCGAAGTCGAGCAGTTCCTGCGCATTGAGGGCACCGGCTTTCTGGACCGCGCCGAGGGGCTGCTGGCCAGCCTTCCCGCGCGCCCGCGCCGGTTCGGCCGGATTGCGCGCGAGGTGGCGGAGCTGGCGGCGTCCGTGCGCGAATTGGCGACTACGTACGGCGTGGCGGGGATGTCTGCCGCGGCAAACCTGGCCGCCACCCGCGTCGGCGCGTCCACCACGCCCGACGAGGCACGCGAGGCCCTGCGCACCCTGCGCTACGCGCTCCCGGGCGCGCCGCCCCCGCCCGCCGCGGAGCCGGCTCCGACTCCGGCTCCGGCCGTCGCCGCGCAGCCGCCGGAGCCCGCCGCCCCTTCCGACGTTCCCCCGGCATCCACGCTGGCGGCCGAGGAGGAGGAGGGCGTCGTTCCCGTGGAGACGCTGCTCTACGAGCCCGGCGACGCCTTCCGCGTGGCGCTGACCCTGCGCGGCCGCATCGAGCAGCTCGCGGGGGGGGAGAACGGACCGGCGCTGACCGAGGCGCTGGACGAGCTTTTCGGCCTGGTGCAGCTGGCGATGGGGGCACCGTCGTGACGGGGCAGCATCGATGAAGCGGCACCTGAAGACGGTCGTCGGGGTTGCGGCGACCGTCTTTTTCCTGTGGCTGGCGCTGAAGGACGTGGAGTGGGCGGACGTCTGGAGGCACCTGCGCGAGGCGGACCTGCTGCTGCTGGGCGCTGCCGTGCTGGTGTCGACGGTGGGGATGCACATTCGCGCCATGCGCTGGAAGCCGCTCCTGGACCCGGTGGCGCCGGGAATCGGCTGGAAGCCGCGCATCGCGGGCGTTTGCATCGGCTTTGGCGCGAACAACGTGTTCCCCGCGCGGCTGGGCGAGTTCGCCCGCACCTGGGTCCTCGCGCGCCAGGCGAACGTTACCCTGAGCGCCGCGTTCGCGTCGCTGGTCCTGGAGCGGGCGCTGGACGGCGTGGTGATGATCGCCTTTCTGCTCCTGGCCATGTCGCTGCCCGGGTTCCCCGAGCTGGTGGCGGGCGGCCCGGTAGACCTGCAGGCCACCGTCCGGGTGGTGATGGCCGTTTCCGCGGTGCTCCTGGCGACGCTGGTGTGGATGGCGTACTTCCCCGTGCGCGCCGCGTCGGTGGCGGAACGAGCGGCGGTCATCCTTCCCTCCGCCTTCCGCCGGCCGCTCGTCGACGCGCTGAAGGCGTTCCTGGGCGGGCTGCACGTGCTGCGGAACCCCCGGCTTCTGGCCGTTTCCGTGGCGTGGGCGCTCTTCCAGTGGGCGTTCCTCGCCGGCTCGTTCGTGCTGGCCTTTCGCGCTTTCGGAATCGACGAGCCGGGCTACGTGGGCGCGCTCTTCCTGCAGTCGTGTATCGCGCTGGCCGTCTCCATCCCCTCCGGGCCCGGGTTCTTCGGGCCGTTCGAGGCGGCGAGCGTGTGGGGCTTGGGGCTGTGGGGAGTGGACAAGAGCCGCGCCGCCTCGTTCGCCATCGGCTTTCACCTGGGCGGATGGTTCACGGTCACGGGATTGGGCGTGTACTACGCCGCGCGCCTCAACCTGCGCTGGCGGGACCTGCGCCGCAGCGAGACGAGCGTGGAGGATGCGGTGGAAACGGACCCTGCGCTGAACCCCCGTATCCGTGCGCGCTGACTCCGTCACCGCCAGCGCACCGGCCAAGGTCAACCTCTTCCTGCGCATCCTGGGGCGCGAGGAAAGTGGGTACCACGGCCTGGAGACGCTGTTCTGCGCGGTGTCACTGGCGGACACCGTCACCGTCCATCGTGGTGCGCCAGGCATCCGCCTGGTGGTCGACGGTGGCGTAGATACAGGCCCTCCCGACCGAAACCTGGCGGTTCGCGCGGTGGAGCGGTTGTACCGCGAGTTGGGCGAAGCCGCGGCGGTCGACATCCACCTCACCAAGCGCATCCCCTCCGCCGCGGGGCTGGGGGGCGGTTCATCGGACTGCGCGGCCACGCTGCGGGCGCTGAATGCGCTGCACGGGGAGCCGTTTGACCGCGCCGCGCTGCTGGGGATGGCGATCGAGCTGGGAAGCGACGTCCCCTTCTTCCTCTCCGGGTCGCCGCTGGCCCTGGCGTGGAGCCGCGGCGAGCGCCTGCTGTCCCTGCCGCCGCTTCCCACACGTCCAATCGTGATCGCGCATCCCGGCGTGGCCATGGCGACGCCGGACGCTTTCCGGCGCGTGGCCGAGCAGAGGGGTGGCGGATATCAGCCCCGATCCAGGTCCATCCCGATCGAGCAGTTGACGGACTGGGCCGCCGTCGCCACGCTCGCGGAGAACGACTTCCAGCCCGTCGTCGCCGAGCAGATCCCGCTGATCGCGCATGCCGTGGACGCGCTCCGAGACCACGGCGCATCTGTCGCGCTGATGGCGGGAAGCGGCTCATCCGTCTTCGGCGTGTTCGATGTCGCGACGGAGCGGGATGCGGCGATGGAGCGGCTGCGTGGGCTGGGGATGAGCGTGTGGGCGGCGGATACGCTGGAGGATGAGCCCGTATGCCGGGTTGACCCGATTGGCGAGGTGGGATAATTTTCGGCGTGCATGTAGCTTAAGGCGACGCGCTCGGTGCCCCCTGGTGTAATGGCAGCACAGGAGTCTTTGGAACTTCTAGTGGAGGTTCGAATCCTCCGGGGGCAACTTTCAAGCAGGGTGGCTGCGAAGCCACCCTGCTTTTTTCACGTCGCAACACTGACGCTTGCGCTCCGTAGCGGGTTCAAGCATCTTTCGGATGGCCGCAAAACTAGGCCACATGGCCTATTCGAGCGGCCACGCGCAAGATCATCGGACGGGAGCCCTCAGCGACGTATACCATGCTTTTCGCCCCGCTCAATGGTATCCTTTCCTCAGGCGTACGCGTGCGTGCACTGCGCGTGCTGGCGGACGCACATCAGCCGCTGTCCGGGCGTGAAATCGCGCGGCAGGCACATGCCAGCCGCGCAATGACGCAACGCGGGTTGGGAGAGCTGACGCAACTCGGTGTCGTGCTGATGGAGGAAACGTCGGCCCAGCATCTCTATCGTTTGAACGAGAACCACCACCTCGTGCGCGACGGTCTCCTGCCGCTCTTTCGCGCGGAGCGCCAGCGGGCTGAAGAGTTGTTCGTGGAACTGCGGCGGATACTGCTGGACGAGGCAGGCGCGGCGGAGGGACGTGTGCTGAGCGCTTATCTGTTCGGGAGCGCCGCCCGGGGCGACGACGTTCCCGGAAGCGATCTCGACGTTCTCGTCATCACGCCCGACGCACGGGATGCCGAAGCGGTGCACGACACGCTCTCGGCGCGTGCGCCAGCACTCCGAACGTACTTTGGTGTGGTGCTCTCGCCCGTGGTGCTGGACCTGGCGACGGCTCGCCGGCAGGCGCGCAGCTCAGAGAGCTTCCTAGGCGACGCAATCCGCGAAGGCCGGCGGATCCATGGAAAGCCACTGGAGGAACTGCTGTGGTAACACGGGGGCGGCGCAAGGATACGGACCGGCACCAGGCGGCGAAGTACCGCAACGTCGGCTCTGCCCTGCTGCAGAGCGCGAAGGCTCTGGAAAATCTCGCGACGGACGAGACCCGGTACGGCAACGCGATTTCGGTGATCGCCATTCACGCGGCGATCGCCTACAACGACGCGATCACGATTGCGTATGGCGGGTTCAAGTCCACCGAAGGCGAGCACGTCAGAGCGCCGGACGCCCTGCTCGCCGCCCTGAAGAACCCTTCGCCCGAGGCGGTCGACCTGCTCAGGGCCATCGTCAAGAAGAAGGACGCCGTCTCCTACCAGGGAGTGTACAGTACGATGGCAGACGCGTCCGCGATCCTTCGCAAGGCGGAGTCGTTCTGCGCCTGGGCCGAGGAAGCGTACCAGCGGCGCCCGCCCGCGTGACTTACAGCCGCGCGTCCAGGCCCAGGCTGAACGACACGCGGTCACGGTCCTCCACATCGCTCAGCGACTCGTGCTCGTAGCCGGTGGACCAGCGCACGCCCAGGCCCCCGCCCAGCGGCGTCTTTCCGTACAGCCCCACCCGGTACGTGTTCGCGCGCCCCAGCTCGAACTCCAGCGGCGACTCCGTGGGGGACGTTCCCGCGCCGACGACGAGCGTGGCGTAGGAATCGGCGGAGGAGAAGTAGCGGCGCGCCAGGAGCGATCCCGAAACGGAGGTGCCGTCGTCCTGCGGCGTGATGAACGGGCGCGCGGAGAAGTAGTAGTTGCCCCGGTACAGCCCCGCCGAGCCCGTGAAGATGGTGGCGCGCGCGTTCTGGAACTCCAGGTGCCGCATTCCGATGGAGGCCTCGGTGCCGCTCGCGGGGCTGGTGTAGATCTCCGCCCCGATCCGCGCGATGGGAAAGATGGAAGCCTCGGAATACCCCGCGTTCAGGTACGCGTAGGTGCCGCGGGCGATACGCGGATACGCATCCATCTCCACCTGCACTCCGTTTTCCCCAAAACGCTGCGCCCAGTTCAGCCGCGCGATCAGGCTGACGCCCGGGTCCTTGCGCGACACCTCGGCCGTGGTGGTGTGCCAGGGGTCCACGCTCGCGCCGCTGAACCTCACGTGCCCGTAGTCCAGCCCCGCGCGCCACTCCACGGCTGCCGTCCCCGGCTCCGGCGTTCGCACGCAGCCCACGTCCACGGGGCATGCGGTCTCCTGGGCAGCCGCCGGGCTGCACAACAGGATCGACGCCGCCATCAGGGCGATACGTCCGCGACCCACGATGCTCATCTCCCTCATCCCTGATCGGCTCCTGTCGGCGTGGCCGCCCGCGATGACTGCCTGAACGCATAAAGTAGCGTGAAGCCCCGCCGTTTCGCACGAGCAGGGCCATCGAATTGCCAAACGAAGAAGCCCCCCCAGGCAGTGATGCTGAGCGGCCGACGATCAACGTGGGAAGCGGAATGGTTACAATGAGCGAGAGCCCGGGTCCGCACGTTCTCCGCACGCCGGTTGAGTACGATACCGCCGTTGCGGAGATCGACCGCCTCTTGGACCTGGATCCTGCGCCTTTCAGCGCGGAGTCGGATCGTTTGGAACTGCTGTCGGTCCTCGTGGAGGATTACGAAGCGCGACACGATCCCATCGACGATTCCGACCTCACACCCGCGGACCTCGTTCAGTTCATGGCCGAACAGAGGGGCATGAACCGCGCGGAACTCGCTGAGATCATGGGCGGACGGAGCCGGCTTTCGGATTTCATGAGCGGTAAGCGCGATCTTTCGAAGGGCCAGATCCAGGCCCTGCGGGATAAGCTCGGGATCCCCGCCGATCTCCTGTTGTAGACCGCGGGCTGCCTGGTTCCAATCACGCTTCATGGCGGGCCGCAGCGTATTGCCTGCGGCCGGCCTGGCGTGTGGATCGGGACGTTCCGTAAGAAAGCCTTGTGTGACGGGCGCGATCCGTAGAAATTGGAAGAGAAGCTTCCAAATCCCGGAGACGACCGATGCGCAAGATCAACACGGGGCAGTTTCGGCGCGCGACGCGGTCCACCCCCCGGGAGATCAACCGCAAGATCGTGCTGAACCTGGTTCGCGAGCACGAGCCGCTTTCGCGGGCGGACCTGGCCAGGCGCATGCACGTGGGCCGCGGGATGATCACCCAGATCGTCGAGGGGCTGATCGCCGACGGCGTGATTTTCGAGGGCGCGCTCGCCAACGTGCCGCGCGGCCGCAAGCCCACGCTGCTGCACGTGCGCTCGCGCGACCAGTACGCCATCGCCGTCGACGTGCGCTTCAGCCGCACCGTCGTCGCGCTCACCGACCTGGACGGGCGGCAGGTGGCCCTGGAGTCGTTCCCCACGCTCCTTTCGCCCGGCGCGCTGGTGGCCGAGCTCGTCACCCGCGTCACTCGCCTGCTCCGCGAGCACCAGGTGCAGGGGTGCGAGGGAATCGGCATCGTGGTGCCGGGCATGATCCACCGGCGCACCGGCCACATCCTCAATTCACCGCAGCTCGGCTGGCGCGACGTGGAGATCCGTGAGGCGCTGGCGGCGGGAACGGGGCTGCGCGTGTTCGTGGAGAACGCGCCCATCGCCTGCGCCCTGGCGCACATGTGGCTGCCCCCCTTCCACGGCGACGAGGCCGACAACTTCGTCTACGTCACCGTGTCGGACGGGGTGGGCGTGGGCGTGGTGGAGGATGGGGAGGTGTTCCGGGGCCACGGAGACACGGCGGGCGAGTTCGGCCACCTGCCGCTTTCGCTGGACGGGCCCCACTGCATGTGCGGGCTGCAGGGGTGCCTGGAGGCGTACACCTCCAACGTGGCCACGATGGCCCGCTACTTCGGCCTGGACGTCCGCGCGCCCGACAGCCGCGAGCACCTGCGGCAGAGCGGCTTCACCATGGAAGACCTGATCGCCCGCGTGCGCTCCGGCGACGAACGGGCCAGGAAGGCGCTGCTGGAAACGGGGCAGTACCTGGGGATCGGGCTGGCGGGGATCATCACCGCGCTCAGCCCGGCGCGGGTGCTGGTGGCGGGCGAGATCACCGCCGGGTGGGACCTGATTGCCGAGGTGGTGGCCGAGGGCGTCCGCCGCCGCACGCTGACCGCCGCCGCGGCCGCCACCCCGCTCGTCCCCACGCCGCACGAGGGAGGCGCGGCGCGGCTGCGCGGGGCCACGGCCCTGCTGGTGGCCCGCAAGTTCGCCGCGCCCAAGGTGGCCTGACGCCGCGTTCAGCCGATGGCGGGTGCGGCGAAGGTGGGGGCGACGACCAGGGCCGCGGCGCCGCGCAGGCGGGTCTGCTGGTCCGATGCCTCGGGCGACACGGGGGTGGAGGCGGTGCCGGTGGTCAGCGTGCGCTCGGCCATGGCGGCCAGCGCGGGGGGCCCGACGATGTCCCACGCGGCCGCCACCTCGCCGCCGACCACGATCCGCGCCGGGTTCACCGCGTTGACGATGGCCGCCAGCCCCAGCCCCATCAGCCGCCCCGTCAGCTCCAGCGCGGAAAGGGCCCCCGCGTCGCCGGACCGGGCGCGGGCGATCACGTCGGCGACCGTCATCCCCGACTCGCGGACGGCCGCGTAGCTGTCGCGGGTCGCCAGCTCGCGGCCCAGGTAGCGCGCGACGATGGCGTGGCTGGAGGTGTACGCCTCCCAGCATCCGCGCGAGCCGCAGAGGCAGGCGGGTCCGTCCATCGTCAGGGGGATGTGCCCGAACTCGCCGGCCGCGTCGCGGTGCCCGCGCACCACCCGCCCGTTGATCACCAGGCCCGCGCCCACGCCGTCGGAAAAGGTGACATAGGCGAAGCTGTCCAGCGCCCCGCCGACCGGGTGCGCCAGCCACATCTGCGCCAGGGCGCAGGCCACGGCGTCGCGCTCGATGGTCACCTCGATCCCTACCGCCGCCTCGAGCGCGCCGCGCAGGTCCACGTCGCGCCAGCCCAGCGTGGGCGCGTTCACCAGGCGCCCCGTCTCGCTGTCCACCGTACCGGGGACGACCAGGCCGATCCCCTGGCACTCGCCGGCGGCGGAGTTGGCTTCGAGCAGCCGGCGGACGCGCGCGCCCAGCTCCGCGATCAGCTCGTCCGGCGTGGCCGGGGTCCGCAGCATCTCCAGCGCGAGGGTGCGGCCGGCGAAATCGGCGAGCATCACCTGCGTTTCGCTCAGGCGCACGTCGATGCCCACGGCCAACCGGTCGTGCGCGCGCACGTGCAGCAGCGTGGGCTTGCGGCCCCGCCGCGAGGTGCCCACCGCCGCCTCGTACAGCAGCCCGCCCTCGATCAGCTCGTTCACCAGCGGGCTCACCATGCCGCGCGCCACCTCCATGCGGCGCGCCAGGTCTGCCCGGGAGATCGGCTGGTACTCGCGGACGAGGTTCAGCACGATCTGGCGGTTGATCTCCTTGCTGGTGGTGCGGGTGGCACGCTGGAAGTTGCGGGGGTCGATCTTGCGCACGATGCGGGGGGGCGGGGGATGGATGTGGCGGCGCCGGATGCGCGGGCGAAAAGTGCTTGCGGACCCGTGGGAGGGCCGCTATCGTACGGCCATCCATTTTGTCACTGATCGTTCCAAAACCGGAAAGTCGGCTTCCGGACCCGCGCCGTCAAGCCCGCCGTCATCCGGTCCCCTCCCGGTCATCACCCGTTCGGCCGGTTCCGCCGCTGTTTCGCGCGTGGACGGCGGCCCGAAACGGTACACCCGCCCCACGGAACATCACCCGGAGAACTCACCTTGGCGCACCTGACGACCATCGACTGGCTGGTGATCGCGCTGTACTTCGCCGTGACCGCGTTCGGCGCGGTGTACGCCACCTGGCGGGAACGGCGGGAGGGCGGCGGCGAGACATCGGCCGACTACTTCCTGGCGGGGCGCAACACCGGCTGGTTCGTGGTGGGCGCGTCGCTCTTTTCGTCGAACATCGGGTCCGAGCACCTGGTGGGGCTGGCGGGCACCGGCGCGGCGAGTGGCGTGGCCGTGGCGCAGTTCGAAATCCTGGCCGCCTTCATCCTGCTGCTGCTGGGGTGGCTGTTCGCCCCGTTCTACCTGCGCAGCGGCGTGTACACCATGCCGGAGTTCCTGGAGCGCCGCTATTCGCCCGCGGCGCGGTGGTACCTGGCGGGCATCTCCATCGTGGGATACGTGCTGACCAAGATCTCGGTGACCATCTTCGCGGGCGGGGTGGTGTTCGAGGCGGTGATGGGGATCAACTTCTGGACGGGCGCGCTCGTCGTGGTGGTCGCCACCGGCATCTATACCCTGTTCGGCGGCCTGCGCGCGGTGCTGATCACCGACACCATCCAGATGGTGGTGCTGATCCTTGGATCCATCGTGGTGACGGTCATCGGGCTGAACGCCGTGGGCGGATGGGGGGAGCTCACCCGCGCGGCCGGTCCCGAGTTCATGGACATGTGGAAGCCGGCGACGGATCCCTCCTTCCCCTGGACGGGCATTCTCTTCGGCGCGCCGATCCTGGGCATCTGGTACTGGTGCACCGACCAGTTCATCGTGCAGCGCGTGCTGGCGGCCCGCAACCTCCAGGAGGCGCGGCGCGGGACGGTGTTCGCCGGGTTTTTGAAGATCCTGCCGCTGTTCATCTTCGTCATCCCCGGCGTGATCGCGACGGTGCTCGCGCGGCAGGGCAAGCTGCAGCTGGGCGCCCCGGACCAGGCGCTGCCGGCGCTGGTGAGCACGCTGCTTCCCGTGGGCCTGCGCGGGCTGGTCGTCGCCGGGCTCCTGGCGGCGCTGATGAGCTCACTGTCGTCCGTCTTCAACTCCACCTCCACGCTGATCACCTGGGACGTCTACAAGAAGCTGCGGCCGGACGCGTCGGAGCGGCGGCTGGTCCTCGTCGGGCGTCTTTCCACGGGTGTACTGGTGGTGCTGGGCTTGGCGTGGATTCCGTTGATGAAGCTGATTTCCGGGCAGCTGTACCAGTACATCCAGAGCGTGCAGGCGTACATCGCGCCCCCCATCACCGCCGTGTTCCTGCTGGGGCTGCTGTGGAGCCGGCTGAACGCCCGCGGGGCGATGGCGTCGCTGCTGGTGGGCTTCGTCCTGGGGATGGGGCGCCTTGCGGCCGAGCTGAACAAGGCGAACCTGGATGGATGGCTGCTGGCCTACGCCGAGATCAACTTCCTCCACTTCGCGGCCCTGCTGTTCATCATCTGCTCGCTGGTGCTGGTGGCGGCGTCGATGACCGCACCGGCCCCGTCTCGCGAGCAATTGGAGGGGCTCACCTTCCAGACCACCGCGCGGGTGCAGCCGGCGGAGAACACGGGAAGCCGCACCGAGGGACTCGTGCTGAGCGGGCTTCTGGTGGCCACGGTCGTAGCGATCTGGCTGTACTTCTCCTGATCGGCCGATGACCCATCGCATTCGCGCGCTCGGCGCCGTGTCCGCCGCCCTCGTGGCATCCGCCGGGGACCTCGGGGCGCAGCGCGAGCTGTATCGATCGGACGCGTTCACCGTCACCGACACGTCCGTGCACCAGGGGCGGTTCGCGGCGGTGGCGCTCTCGCGGGACAGCATCGTCAGCACCTATCCGCGCGCCGGGCGCGAGATGCACTTCCGCTTCAGCCTGAACGGGGTGGACAACGAGTTCCCGTCCGGGACGGAGCACACGCTGTACGTGCGCCCGGCGAACGGCGCCATCGTCTCGCCCGTGTACGTCTTCGGGCAGGAGCAGCCGCCGTTCATCCCCACGCCCGAGGCGTATTCCACGAGCGAGGAGGGCGTCGCGCGGGTGACCATCCGCCTGGACCTGCGGCACGTGCTGCGCGAGCTGGAGCGGACCGGCGTGTACGATCCGCCGCAGGGCCCGCCCATCCGCCGCGCGGACTTCCAGGGCGTGTACGCCATCGGTGACGTGGAGCCGCTGAGCTGGGACGCGCGCGCCCTGCGCCCCGGCTCGCCCGCGCAGCTGCGGGACGAGGATGGCGACGGCATCTACACGCTCACCCTGCCGGTCGAGGCGCAGTACACGCGTCCGCTGGCGGATCCAGGACGGGCCGTGTGGACGCGGCAGGCGGACGTGTCTGCGTTCCCGCAGCTGCGCTCGCCGGAGCGGCTGGTGGATGCGCTCTACCGCATGTCGCTGGAAGAATTGACGCAGCTGGTGCGGGAGGATGGCGCGCTCAGCGCCGGGGCCAAGTGGCCGGGCGTGTGGACGCGCGACGTCTCGTACGCCTCGGTGCTCGCCCTGGCCGTCGCGGCGCCGGACGCGGTGAAGCGCAGCCTGATGGCGAAGGTCGATTCGGCCGGACGCATCATCCAGGACACGGGGACGGGCGGATCGTGGCCCATCTCCACCGACCGGATGACGTGGGCGCTGGCCGCGTGGGAGCTGTACGCGGTGACCGGGGACGGCGACTGGCTGCGGCAGGCGTACGACATCATCAGCCGCTCGGCGGAGGCGGACCTGCACGCCATCTTCGACCCGGCGACGGGGCTGGCGACGGGCGAAACGTCGTTCATGGATTGGCGGGAGCAGTCGTACCCGCGCTGGATGGAGCCGCGCGACATCGCCCGCTCGGCGGGGACGAGCACCAACGTCGTCCACTTCGCCACGTATCGCATCCTGGCGAACATGTCGTCGGCCCTGGGCGAGCCGGGCGACTACTGGGCGAACGTGGCGGAGCGCCTGCGCACGGCCATCAACCGGCACCTGTGGATGCCGGACGCGGGGTACTACGCCGTCTTCCGCTACGGGCGCGGCTTTGCATCCCTCGCCCCGCGCTCGGACGCCCTGGCCCAGGCGCTGGCCGTGATCTACGGCGTGGCGGACCCCGAGCAGCAGGGGCTGATCTCGGCCCGCGCGCCGATGGTGGAGTTCGGCGCGCCGACGTTCTGGCCGTACATCCCCGCCGTCCCCTCGTACCACAACGCGGCGATCTGGCCGTTCGTCAACGCGTACTCGCTCTGGGCCGCGGCAGAGGCGGGGAACACGGCGGCCGTGGAGCATGGCCTGGCGTCCATCTACCGCCCGGCCGCGCTGTTCCTGACCAACAAGGAAAACATGATGGCCAGCACGGGCCACTTCGACGGGACGGAGCTGAACTCCGACCGCCAGTTGTGGAGCGTGGCCGGCAACCTGGCCGCCAGCTACCGCGTGCTCTTCGGGATGCGGTTCCGGCCGCACGGCCTGGTCTTTCGCCCGATGGTGCCGCGCGGCTACGAGGGCGAGCGCACGCTTTCGAACTTGCGCTACCGCGGTGCGACCCTGTCGATCACCGTACGCGGCTTCGGCGACGGCGTGGCGAGTGCGACGCTCGACGGCCAGCCGCTGGAGCGCGCGGAGGTTCCCGCGACGCTCACGGGCGAGCACGTGGTGGAGATCACGATGAACGGGCGGTGGCCGGCGGGGCGCGTGAACCTGGTAGAGAACCGCTGGGCGCCCGAGACGCCGTCCGTTACGCTGCGGGGAGAGGTGCTGGCGTGGGAGCCGGTCCCGGGCGCGGTGCGCTACGTCGTGCTCCGAAACGGGCGCCCGGCCGCGACGATGACGGGGACGCGCGTTTCACTGGGCCGGCTGGACCGCGTGGCCGAGTACCAGGTGCTGGCGGTGGATTCCACTGGGCTTGAGTCGTTCCTGAGCGCGCCGGTGCTGATGGCGCGCGACGAGGCGGTCGTCGTGGCGCGGCCCCGGGGAGCGCCGCTGGAGCGCGAGCACGAGGGCTTCACGGGCGCGGGCTACGTGCGGGTGACGCGCGCGACGAACACGACCGTGGAGTTTCCGGTAATCGTGGCGTGCGGCGGTGAGTACCTCATCGACGCGCGCTACGCCAATGGCAGCGGGCCCATCAATACCGACGCGAAGGCGGCCGTCCGCACGCTGCTGGTGGATGGGAAGCCCGCGGGGGTGCTGGTGATGCCGCAACGGGGAACGGACCGCTGGAGCGAGTGGGGCTACGGGACGTCGCTGCGGGTGAACCTGTCGCCCGGCGGGCACCGCCTGACGCTCGCCTACACGCCCCTGGACGAGAACATGGACCGGCGCGTGAACACAGCGCTGCTGGACCACCTGCGCCTGATTCACCTCTCGCCAGCCTCGGAGTGCCGGTGAGGCCGCCAGTCTGAACGGCAGCTTCACGCAGAGGGCGCAGAGATAAAAGAGAGGACGCAGAGAAAAGATGGCTTTTTCTCTGCGTCCTCTCTGTTCCCTCTGCGACCTCTGCGTGAAACCGTCTTTTAGCTGTTCGGGTCGCGATCGATGAGGCCGCTGCTGGGCACCGGCTGCACGGAGCCCTGCACCGTCAGCGGCTCGTGCGCGTCGCCGCCGATCACGTCGTCGTCAGAGGCGTCGCCCGCGTCGTGCACCAGGGTGACGCACGCCGCGGCCACGAGCATGCACACCCCGCCCACCATCACCATGTACAGCGACGCATTGGGGTTGTCCGCCCCGAACACGCCACGGATGATCCTGCCGAAGAACAGGGCCGCCAGGATCTCGGGGATCACGATGAAGAAGTTGAACACGCCCATGTACACGCCCATCCGGTTCGCCGGCAGCGCGCCGGCCAGGATGGCGAAGGGCATCGACAGGATGGACGCCCACGCGATGCCCACGCCCACCATGGCCATCAGCAGCAGGTACCGGTCGTGGATCACCGCCACGCTCAGCAGGCCCACGCCGCCGCAGATGAGCGCCAGCGCGTGCGTGGCCTTGCGGCTCGTGGCCCGCGCCACGACGGGCAGCGCGAACGCCACGGCGAAGGTGACGATGGAGTACACCGCGAACGTGAGCCCACCCCACTCGATGCCCCGCGCGAACTGCTCCGATTGCGGGTCCGTGGCCCCGAACACGTGAGTCGCCACCGTCGGCACGTAGAACATCCACATGCAGAACAGCCCCAGCCAGGTGAAGAACTGGACGACGGCCAGCTGCTTCATGGTGCGCGGCATGTCGCGGACGGCGCCGGCGATCTCCGCGAACAGCGCGCCCGGACCGGAGCGGTGGCGCCGCTCGTGCTCGAACGCCTCCATGTCTTCCGGCGGCGCCTCGCTGGTGGTGAAAACCGTCCACAGCACAGCCAGCAGGAACACCACGGCGCCCATCTGGAACGAGTACTTCACCGTCAGCGGAATGCCGCTGGCCGTGGTGCCCGTCACCCCCATCCGGCTGAAGATGTAGGGCAGGGCGTTGGCCAGGCTGGCGCCGATGCCGATGAAGAACGACTGCATCACGAAACCCGCCGTGCGCTGGCTGGCGTTGAGCTTGTCGGCCACGAAGGCGCGGAACGGCTCCATCGACACGTTGATGGACGCATCCAGGATCCACAGCAGCGCCGCCGCCATCCACAACGTGGTGGAGGTGGGCATGAAGAACAACGCGATCGACGACAGGATGGCGCCCACCAGGAAGTACGGCCGGCGCCGTCCTAGCCGCGTCCACGTGCGGTCGCTGAGCGCGCCGACGATGGGCTGCACCAGCAGCCCCGTCATGGGAGCCGCCAGCCACAGGATGGGCACCTCGTCGGGGCTTGCCCCCAGCCGCTGGTAGATGGCCGACATGTTGGCCAGCTGAAGCCCCCAGCCGAACTGGATGCCCAGGAAGCCGAAGCTCATGTTGAACATCTCGCCGAACTTCAGGCGCGGTTTCTTGCTCACGTCGGTGGCTCCAGGGGGGTGTGGGGGACGGCGCGGGATGCGAATGTGGTGCAGCGCGGCGCACGGCGCGCTGCCCTTTGTACGTTGTTCGTACAAAATTGGGGATGGAGAGACTTTTCGCTACTGCCAAGCAGTTCTACGGGCAGTCGGTGCCGCCGCCGAACATCCACCGGTACGCCGCCGGGAACTCGCGCCGCCAGAACCCCTCGGAGTGCGTCCCGTCCTCCCGCACGTGGCCCACGACCTGGCGCCCCATGCGGAATCCCGCCGCGGCGAGCGTATCCACCATCCGCCGGTGGTCGTTCTCGTACACCTGCGGCGCATCGCCCTCGCGCGCGCCCGTCACCAGGTAGAAGCGCTCGCCGCCGAGCGGACGCGCCGCGCGGGCGTATGCGAAGTTCTGCTCGCTGAACCAGAACGCGGGCGAGAACACTCCCGCCCGGCCGAACACGTCGGGATGCTTGAGCGCCGCGTACAGCGAGATCAGCCCGCCCATGCTGCTCCCCGCCACGCCCGTGTTCAGCCGGTCCGGCCGGGTCCGATAGCGCGCGTCGATGTACGGCTTGAGCGTGTTCGCCAGGAAATCGACGTACGCGTCGCCCTCGCCGCCGCCGTGGCGGGGATGCGTCCACGGCGAATACTCGTCCAGCCGCCGCTGCCCCCCGTTGTCCACCGCCACCACGATGGCGCCCCAGTCACCGGCGGCGTGCAGGCTGTCCAGCGCCTCGTCCACGCCCCACTCGCCCGCGTAGCTGGTGGCGTCGTCGAACACGTTCTGCGCATCGTGCATGTACAGCACGGGATACGTCTTCGCCGTCGTGGCGTAGTCCGGCGGCAGGTAGATCCACACGCGGCGCGTGCGCCCCAGTTGCGGGATGGCGAACGCCGTGTCGAGCACCGTCACCGACGCGCTCGCGGTGGACGGTCTCGCCGGGCGCGGGCTCCCGTCGCGCCACGCCGCCACCGACCCGGCGTACGTCGCGGCGCCCGTGGCCGGCACGACGAAACGGCGGTTGGGGGCGTCCGCGCCCGTGCTGTCGGTTTCCGCCGCCTCCCACGATCCCAAGGTGAACTTGAAATCGACCGGGCCCCGCACGTCCTCGTGCAGCGTGATCGCGTACTCCCCGGACGCCTCGCGCGTCAGCCGGTAATCGGGCGACGCGGGATTCCACCCGTTGAACGATCCCGCGAGGTAGATCGCAGCCCCCGGTGGCGTGTTCGCCGGCGCGGACAGCCGAATGGTGAGCTGCGCGCTCGCCGGGGCGGCACCCAGGAGCAGCGCGCTGGCGACGAGCGCGCCGGTGTGGCGGATGTGGCGATGGACGACGGTCATGGAGCGGTGGAGTGGGACAGGTGCGATGGACGGCAGCCGGCGGATGGAGTCCGCCGGCTGTCGGACGAAGATCAGCGTGCCGGGCGGAAGCGGATCGCCTGGCCGCCGCCGGGTGCCATCTGGATGCGCAGCGTCGTGCCCGAGTTCACCTGCTGCTGCGAGATCGTGATCGGCAGCGGGTTGTCGCGCCAGTTGGCGCCCGGGCCGTCCGCGTAGATCTCCGCCACGTAGCCGCGCCCCGCGGGAAGGAACGAGAGCGGCACCTCGAACGTCCGCCCCTCCTCGTCGCTGATGGCGCCCAGGAACCAGTCGTCTGCCCCGCGCTGCTTGCGCGCGACGATCACGTGGTCGCCGATCTCCCCGTCGATCACCACCGTGGTGTCCCAGTCCACCGCCACGTCGCGGATGAACTGGAAGGCCGGCTGCCCCGCATAGTTCTCGGGCAGGTCCGCCGCCATCTGCAGGGGCGAGTAGAGGACCACGTACAGCGCCAACTGCTTGGCCAAGGTGGTGCGCGGCCGCGACTCGTGCGGCTGCCGGGGCGTGCCGGTGGGGCGCTGGATGAGGATGTCGAAGATGCCCGGCGTAAAGTCCATGGGCCCGGAGATCATCCGCGTGAAGAAGAGGATGGTCTCGTGCTCCGGCGGATTACCGCCTTCGCCGCCCCACGCGTTGTACTCCATCCCCCGCGCGCCCTCGCGCGACAGCATGTTGGGCCAGGTGCGCCGCTCGCCCGTGTCCTTGATGGGCTCGTGCACGTTCACCATGATGCCGTTGCGCGCTGCCGCCTCGATCACCCGGCGGTGGTGGCGCACCATGAACTGCGACTGGTGCGCGTGCCCGTGCTCCGTCCTGTCGCCCACGTACCCGGTCTTCACCGCGCGGACGCCCACGCGGTTGTACAGGGCCATGGCCGAGTCCAGCTGGCGCTCGTACGGGTCGATCATCGTGGCCGTCTCGTGGTGCCCGATCAGCGTCATCCCTCGCTGGCGTGCGTACGCGGCCACTTCGGCCAGGTCGAAGTCCGGGTACGACTGCGTGAAGGAGAAGTCGGCCTTCATGGTGTTGAACCAGTCCTGGTCCCACCCCGTGTTCCACCCCTCCACCAGCGTGCCGCCGAACCCGTTGGCCGCGGCGAAGTCCATGTAGCGCTTGACGTTGGCCGTCGTGGCGCCGTGCTTCGGCCCCTGGCCCCACGTCTCGGTGTTGATGTGGAGTCCCCACCACACCCCGTTGTACTTCATGGGCGTGATCCAGCGCGTGTCGGCGATGCGGCTGGGCGGGTTCAGCTTCAGCGTCAGCACCGAGGGATGCAGGTCTTCCGGCCGGTCCGCCAGCTGCAGGGTGCGCCAGGGAGTGACGAACGGCGCCCGGCCGCGCACCGCCACGCCGTCCGCCCAGCGCGCCAGGGTGGACTGCAGGGTGCGGTTCGACGTCCGCGCCAGGTACATCCCGGCGTAGTCCACCAGGTTGGCCTCGTGGATCACCACCTGCACGCCGTTGGTCATCTGCAGCGCCAGCGGCGTGTGCACCGAGTCCAGGCGGCTGACCGGCGACGAAGAGTAGAGGATCTCCTGCCGGTCGGGTTCGGGGCGGTTGCTGGGGATCCACCAGGCGCGCGCGTTGTCGGCCAGGGCGAACTCCGTCAGCTCCTCCATCATTTCGAAGTCGCGGAAGCCGGCGCTGTCGGCCAGCTCGTAGCGAAAGCCCACGCCGTCGTCGAAGGCGCGGAACACCACGGCGAAGCGGCGGTTGGGCGCGCGGTCCTCGGCGATGCGCACGCGCAGCTCGTGGTGATGGTCGCGCACGCGCGCCACCTCGCCCCACGGCTGCGTCCAGCTCTGGTCCACCGTGTTGCGCGAGCTGCCGGTGATGCGAAGCGCGCTGCGCAGCGAGTCGCCGCCGCGGAAGGCGAAGCCCAGCCGCGAGGGAAGCAGCACCGGCTGCCCGTTGCGGCTGACCGCGTAGTACAGGCCGCCTTCGCGAACGTGTACCGTTACCGTGTTCTTCCCGTCCGGCGAGGCGACGCGTAGCGAATCCTGTGCGTCCGCGGGGACGGCGGACAGGCTCAGGCCCAGCGCCGCGCCCACCAGAAGGGGCCACATCCGAGCGTGCATCTGCATTCTCCTCATGCGTCCGTTCAAAGGCGGGTACCGGCGTGGATGGCGACCGCGGTGTTGGAGGGCAGGCTGAACTGCACCGCGCCCCCCGCTGCGACGGTCACGGAGGTGCCGGCGCAGGCGGCACCCGCCCTGCCGCCGGTGATCACGTCGCAGTAGGTGCCCGCGGCCAGCCCCGTCGGCGTGGCGACGTCCACCGCCGCGGCCTCGCGGTTGATGGCCACGAACCCCTTGTCGCCCCGCGAAAAGGCGATAGCGTTGGCGCCGTTGTCCCACCAGCGGTTCAGGTCCGTGCCGGCCACGGCGCGGCGGAAGCCCACCATCCGCCGGATCGTGGGATCGCGGTGCTCGCACACCCACTGCCCGCTCTGCGCGGCCTCCATGCTGGCCACGCAGCTCACGGGGTTGGTCTCCCCGGCGGCGTTGGACGGGGGGCCGGTGTCGCGCCCCGAGCCCAGGGTGAAGGCGTAGCTCGACATGATGGAGGGATAGCCGTACGGCTGCGCCATCATCCACACGCTCGCCAGCCGGAACGGCACGGGCGAGCGGTAGCCGATGCCGGCCGCGTCGCGCTGGGTGTCGTGGTTTTCCAGGAACACCACGGCCTTGTCCGACGGCATCAATCCCCACGCGCCCACGGAGAACTGGTTCCCCGCGGTCCCGTTGGGGTTCAGCTGCGCCAGGCGTCCCCCGTTGGCGCCCAGGAACTTCTCGCCGACGCCGCGGAACTTGAACTCGGTGATGTCGGCCGCGCCGCCGGAGGCGTAGGCCAGCCCGTAGTAGTCGGTGCGCGACACACCCTCGTTGCCGTAGTCGATCACCTCGGCGAAGTAGTAGGGCAGGGGGCGCCCCTCCGCCGCCAGCGCGCGGTTCACCCGGCCCACGATGGAGTCCAGGTCCACCGGCTGCATGTGCTTGGCGGCATCGATGCGGTACCCCGCCACGCCGATGCGCGAAAGGTCCAGCAGGTACGCGGCGATCTTCCCGCGCACCTCCGGCAGCAGCGTGTTCAGGTCCGCCAGCCCCACCAGCTGGCAGTCCTGCACGTTGGCGGCGTTGCCGTAGTCGTGGACGCCGCACTCCCCGTGGAAGTCGCCCGGAGAGTACAGGCCGGGATAGCTGTACTTGGTGTAGACGGTGCCGTTGCTCCCCGTGCCCGCGCCCGCCGTCATGTGGTTGATCACCGCGTCCACGTAGATGTCGACCCCCGCGGCCTTGCAGCGGGTCACCATGTCGACGAACTCGGCGCGCGTTCCCGAGCGGCTGCGGGCGAGGCTGTAGCTCACCGGCTGGTAGCGCTGCCACCAGGGGTGGCCGCTGATGACGGCATGCTCCTGGGGCGGAGACACCTGCACCGCCTCGTAGCCCGCCGGCCCCAGCACCGCCTCGCACTCGGCGGCGATGTCCGTCCACCGCCACTCGAACAGGTGAACGAACACGTCGCCCGCCGCCGTGTGGCCGCTGGCGCGGTACGTCTGCGGCAGCGACGGCCGCGCGGGCGGCGGTTCGACGATGGGCGGCGGGGGCCCGACGGGCTCCTTGCAGCCGCCGGCCAGCACGGCCAGGGCCAGGAAGCAGGCCGCGCCGGGCCGGAATCGAAGAAGAGGCATGGCGATCGTCCACCAGGTCCACAAAGGGCTGCAGCCCCGCCGCGGGGGCGGCGGAGCTGCAGGAAAACGTCAGTCCGCGCCCCGGATGGCTCCGGGGCCGTGCCGGCTCAGTTGTAGCCGGGGTTCTGGCTCAGGTTGGGGTTGGCCGAAAGCTCCGCCGCCGGGATCGGGTACAGGTCCAGGTGCGCGGGCGTGGCCGTTCCCGCCGGAGCGCCGCCCTTGAAGCTCCAGACGTACGCCCCGCCGGTGTAGCGCCCGAAGCGCACCAGGTCCGTGCGGCGCTGGGCCTCCCACAGCAGCTCGCGGCCGCGCTCGGCCAGGATGAAGTCCAGCGTCATCTGCGCGTCGGTGATGTTGCCGCTGGCGTTGCCATAGGCGCGCGTACGCAGCTGGTTGATGTACCCCAGCGCCGTCGGCCGGCTGCCGCCCGCCCCGCGCACCACCGCCTCGGCGTAGATCAGGTACGCGTCGGCCAGGCGGAACATGGGGAAGTCGGTGTCGGGGAAGGTGGCGTTCGACCCCGCCGCGCCCGCCGACGTGATGTTGCGGAACTTGGGCGCCCCGACCCCCTGGAAGAAGTCGCCCACGTCGCTGATCGTCACGGAGTTCTGCATCACGAAGTACGATGACCGCCGGTCCGCGCCGTTCGAGGGATAGAAGGCGTAGGCTTCCGGCTTCAGCCGCAGCCCCCACCAGCCCCCGTCGAGCCCGTAGCTGCCCGCGTTCATGTTGCCGCCCACGGCCGCGTGGGCCAGGAACGTCATCCCGCCCCAGGTGCGGGTGCGGCGGCCGTCGAAGGTGATCGGGAAGATGATCTCGGGCGACGTGTGGTTGTCGGCCAGGAACAGGTGGTGGTAGTCGTTGTCCAGCTGGTACGCGCCCGAGCCGATCACGGCCTCGGCCGCGGCCCGGGCCTCGGCGTAGCGCGCCTGCCCGGTGTACACCTGCGCGTTGAGGTACAGCTTGGCGAGCAGCATCTGCGCGGCGCCCTGGTCGGCGCGGCCGTACTCGGCCTGGCCCACCGCCGGCAGCTGCGGCAGAATGGCCTTCAGCTCGCTTTCGACGAAGGAGAAGAGCGCCTGCCGCGTGGCCTGCGCCGGGGGCTCGGCGCCCGACCGGTTGGCCTCGGTGACCAGGGGCACGTTGCCGAACAGGTCGGTCGCGTGCCAGTAGCTCAGCGCCCGCAGGAAGCGCGCTTCGGCGCGGTAGCCCGCCACCTGGGCGCGCAGCTCGGCGCCCGCGCCGCGCTCGGCCATGCGGTCGTCGGCGGTTTCGCGCATGAACTCGTTCGCCAGCGCCACCTGGAAGAAGATCCGGTAGTACAGGGCCGAAACGAACGGGTTGCTCGCCGTCCACCCCTGGCGGTTCATCTCCGGCAGCCCCGGGTCGCCCCACCCGATGATGGCCTCATCGGTGGGAAGCTCCTGCAGCGACCAGTACTGGCGAAGGTACTGCGAAAAGCCCTCGTCGATCCCCGAGATGTCGGCCGAGCCCGCCGGCCCCTCCTGGCCCGTCACCGAGAGCCCCGCGTACAGCTTCGCCAGAAAGGCGCGGTACGAGCTGGGGTCGGAGAACACGGTTCCGCCGCTGACGGAGCTCTTGGGCTCCGTCGTCAGGTCGGTGCACGCCCCGGCCGCCAGCAGCAGCCCCGAGGCGACGATCAGCGTTTTGCACGCCTTGATGTTCATGGCTGTATCAGTCCTCGTCTATGCGTTGAGTTCACGCCGGCGCGGTTCAGAACCCGAAGCTGATGCCAGCCGTCAGGGTGCGGGAGCGCGGGTAGATGGTCAGGTCGATGCCGTTCAGTCCCGCCTCGGGGTCGACGCCGCTGTACCCCGTGAGGGTGAACACGTTCTGCACGGTGCCGAACAGGCGCATCTGCTGCACGCCGCGGAACTCGGGGATCGTGTAGCCCAGCGTCAGGTTGTCCATCCGCAGGAACGAGGCGTCCTCCACGTACACGTCCGAGTAGTACTGCGGCTCGCGGAAGCCGTACTCGCGCACCGACGAGTGCAGGTTCACCAGGCCGCCCGCGGCGTTCAGGGCGTTGTAGTAGCCCTGGCTGGAGGCGAGGTTGTTGTAGACGAAGTTGCCCGTCTGCGCCCGCAGGGTGAAGCCCAGGTCGAAGTTGCGGAAGCCGATGTTCGAGGTGTGGCCGAACGTCCAGTCCGGCGCCGGGTCGTGCATGGCCACCCGGTCGTCGAAGGTGATGTTCTTGTCGTTGTTCACGTCCTCGTACAGCTCCATGTCCTCGATCTGCCCGTCGCCGTCGGTGTCGGCGTACACCGGGTTGCCCGCGCCGTCGCGCCGGTGCCGGTACACGAAGAACGAGTTCACCGACGAGCCCGGCTGCAGCACCTGGATGTTGGCGCCCACGCCGCCGGCGATGCCGCCCACCAGGATCTGCTCGGCCCCGCCGCCGAAGGGGTTCACCGTCAGCAGGCGGTTGGTGTTGTGCGCCGCGTTGAAGCTGGCGTTCCAGGTGAAGCCGCCGCGGGGCGCATCCAGCACCTGCGCGTTCAGGCTGAACTCCACGCCCTCGTTGCGGACGCTGCCCACGTTGGTGGTCACGAAGTTCGAGACGTACGTGCCCGCCGCCACCGGAACGGTGAAGATCAGGTCGTCGGTGTCCTTGGTGTAGTACTCCACCGAGCCCGTCAGCCGGTCGTCGAACAGGCCGTAGTCAAGGCCCAGGTTGTACGACGTGGTTTCTTCCCACTGGATGTCGGGGTCCACCGCCGTGGGGCGGATGGTGGTGATGAACTGGTCGCCGAACTGCGCCTGCGTGAAGGCGTCGCCGATGCGGTAGTTGGGCACCCACAGGTAGTTGCCGATGGACTGGTTGCCGTTGATGCCCCACGAAGCGCGCAGCTTCAGGTCCGACATCCAGCCGAAGCGGTCCATGAACGCCTCGTCGCCCAGGCGCCACGCCAGCGCCGCCGCGGGATACGTGCCCCACTGGTTGCCGGGGGCGAAGCGCGACGAGCCGTCGCGGCGCACGCTCAGCGTCAGCAGGTAGCGGTCGGCGAGGGTGTAGTTCACGCGGGCGAAGAAGGCCGCCAGCTTGCTCTCGTCCACGTCCACCCGCGACACGTTCTCCACCGCGGTGGGAATGCCGTTGGTGCCCAGCAGGTCGGTGCTCAGCCCGCGCGCGTAGAAGTACGGGCGGTCGCCGCGCGACGTCTCGTACGAATAGCCGGCCGTGGCGTCGATGTCGCTGTTCAGCGCCGACAGGCGGGTGGTGTAGTTGGCGAACGCCTCCAGCAGCCCCGCCGTTTCGCTGGGGTTGCTGCGGTCCACGAAGCCGGTGGGGCAGGGCGGGTCCGTGGCGGTGCGCGTGCAGGTGGTGCGGTTCTCCACCTGCGACTGCATGATGCTGGGGAAGAAGCGGCGCCGCTCCGACTTGGCCACGTCGTAGCCCACCCGCAGGGTGCTCGACAGCCCTTCCAGGAAGGGCATGCGGTACTGCCCCTCGATGCTGCCGACGCTGCGGTAGGTGGTGCCCTGGTCCACGGCGAGGGCCAGCTCGGCCAGCGGGTTGTTGGGGCCCAGCGGGAACGCCGTGGCCTCGTAGTACCCCCCGGTGGCGGTCTGGATGGACTGCGTGGGGTCGAACACGGTGGCGCTGCCCAGCACGCCGCCCGGGGTGAAGACGTCGTCGGTGCGGGCGCCGCGGACGTTGGCGCGCACGTTCAGGCGGTCGGCGAACATGCGGTGGTTGTAGTTCACCGCGGCCGACACGCGCTCCGTCTCCGAACCGCGCAGCACGCCCTGCTGGTCCAGGTAGTTCAGCGACAGGCGGTAGTTCAGGTTCTCGGCTGCGCCCGACATGGCCAGCTCGTGCTCCTGGCCGCTGGCGTCGCGCTCCACCGCGCCGCGCCAGTCGGTGTTGGCGTTGCCCAGGAAGCCCACGCGGCCGGGTGCGTACTCGGTGACGGCGGCGCGGAAGTCCGTGGCGCTCAGCAGCTCGGGCGAGCGGGTGACCGTCGAGGCCGAGACGGAGCTGCCGTAGTGGAACTGGGGACCGGTGGAAGCTCCCGTCTTGGTTTCGATGATGATCACGCCGTTGGCGCCGCGCGATCCGTAGATGGCGGTGGACGAGGCGTCCTTGAGCACCGTCATCCGCGCGATGTCCTGCGGATTGATGAAGTTCAGCGGGTTGCGCCCCGCCGACAGGCCGCCGCCGGGCTGAAGCGGCACGCCGTCCACCACGATCAGCGGCTCGTTGCTGGCGTTCACCGAGGTGCCGCCGCGGATGCGGATGCTGCTTCCGCCGCCCGGCTCACCGGTGCTCACCACCTGCACGCCGGCCACCTTGCCCTGGATCAGCTGGTCGGGGCTCACCACGCGGCCGGTGTTGAACTGCTCTTCGGAAACCGGCGCCACCGAGCCCGTGACGTCACGGATGCGGCGCTCGCCGTAGCCGATGGCCACCACGCTCTCCAGCAGCACCGCCTGCGACGACAGCGACAGGTCCACGGTGGCCGTCTGGCCGGCGGCCACCGTCACCGTGCGAGAAACCGTGCCGTAGCCGATGCGCGTGGCCTGCACGGTGTGGGTGCCGGCCGGAACGCCGCCCACGGTGAAGCGGCCGTCCGCGCCGCTGACGGTGGTGCGCTGGGTCACGCTCACCGTGGCGCCCGCCAGGGGCTCCTGCGTCGTCCCTTCGACGACGCGCCCGGTGACGGTGCCCGACTGCGCGCTCAACGGCACCGCCCCGAGAAGGCAGGCGGCAAGCGCGAGGAAAAACTGACGACCGAGTGCCATGGGTGTGACCTCGCAGAGGTGGGAAGTGGTGCATCCACCCCCGATCGCCGCCTTCGTGTGGCGAGCGGGGAAGCCCGGAGCGGTACCGGCGTGATCTTGTGGGGCGCACTGGTGTCCTACGAGCAGCATTCCGGAAGCCTCTCTGGCTCGCCTGGCGGAATCGGACTGGATCGTGGGACGGGGTGCGGCGGAACACGGGCTGGATGATTTGTATCGTAAGCTGCCAAACTCGGAATGTCAACATCGTAAAAGGTTCCGGAGGCGGTGGTGCTACGTGCCTGCGGGAATTTGGCACACGTTTTTACAAATTCGCGGCGGGCGCCTGCAAGCTTCCATCGGCGCCCGGTTCAGCGACCGCGCCGGGCTGAACGGGGACCGGTCCGCGCCCCGGTCCACGAATCCGTCCGAATGCGCGCGGGCTGGCGGATGGCGGCCTTGTTCGGCGCGTGGTGCCCGTGCTACGATCCGCCCCATCCGCGTCCCGCTCCCCCTCTCCTCCCCACAGGACCCACCATGCGTCGCATCGCCGTGGCGCTCTGCGCCCTGCTCCTGTCCCCCGTGCCCCCGCTGGCCGCGCAGGCCCCCGCCGCCGTAACGGCCGACTGGCGCCGCGGCGGAGTGTGCTACGAGGTGTTCGTCCGCTCCTTCCACGACAGCGACGGTGACGGCGTGGGCGACCTGCGCGGCCTGGCCGGCAAGCTGGACTACATCAACGACGGCGATCCCGCGGCGCAACGCGACCTGGGCGCCCGCTGCATCTGGCTGATGCCGGTGGCGCAGTCGCCCAGCTACCACGGGTACGACGTCACCAACTACTACGAGGTGAACCGCGAGTACGGCACCAACGCCGACTTCAAGCACCTGGTGGCCGAGGCGCACCGGCGCGGGATCGCGGTGGTGGTGGACCTGGTGCTGAACCACATGTCGTCGGAGCACCCGTACTTCAAGTCGGCGCTGCTGGACCCCGCATCGCCGTACCGCGACTGGTTCACCTGGTCGCCCACGCAGGGCAGGACGCAGGGGTGGACGGTGCCCACCTGGCACAAGGCGCCCACCCGCGACGAGTACTACTACGGCCTGTTCTGGAGCGGCATGCCCGACCTGCGGCTCGACAACCCCGCCGTGCGCGCCGAGGCGGAGCGCATCTCCCGGTTCTGGCTGGAGGAGATGGGGGTCGACGGGTTCCGGCTGGACGCGGTGGGGCACTTCTTCGAGCAGGGAACGGACCCGCGCCACGGCCCGGGCACGCACCCCTGGCTGCGCGACTACCAGGCGTACATCCAGCGCATCCGCCCCGGCGCGTTCACCGTGGGCGAGGTGTGGGACAGCATGGGCGCGGTCCTGCGCTACTATCCCGACCAGCTGGACGCCTACTTTGCGTTCGAGGTGTCTGACGCGCTGCTCGGCGCGGTACGCTCCGGGCGTGGCGACAGCCTGGTGGCGGCCGTGCGGCGGGTGCAGCGCGACATTCCGCCGGGGCGCTGGGCGTCGTTCCAGCGCAACCACGACCAGACGCGCACGATGACGGAGTTCCGGGGCGACGCAGCGCGCGCCCGCCTGTCCGCGTCGCTGCTGCTGACGCTTCCCGGCATCCCCTTCGTCTACTACGGCGAGGAGATCGGGATGGCGGCCGACAAGCCGGACCCGCGGCTGCGCACCCCCATGCACTGGGCCCGCCGCCCGGGCGTGGGCTTTACGACCGGCACCGCGTGGGAGCCGCTGCAGCCCGACTCGCTGACCGCCAACGTCGAGGCGCAGGAGGGCGATCCGTCATCGCTGCTGAACCACTACCGCCGGCTGGTGCACCTGCGCGCGGCCCATCCGGCGCTGGGCTCGGCGGGCGAGTTCATTGCGCTGGACGCCAACCGGGGCTCCGCGCTCGCGTACCTGCGGCGCGCGGAGGGGCAGACGGTGCTCGTCGTCGCGAACCTGGGAGCGCAGCGGCTTTCGGGCGCGGCGCTTTCGTCGTCCGCGTCCGTCCTTCCGCCAGGCCGCTACGTTGCGCGTCCGCTGCTCGGCGGCGGGCGAGCATCCTCCGTCCCGGTGAGGCGCGACGGGCGGCTCGCCGGGTGGATTCCGGTCGCCGCATTGGAGCCGTTCGAGACCTACGTCTTCGAGCTTGCTCTGCGTCGCTGACGAAAAGAATCGCGTCAGACCAAACAGGTAAAGGGATGGGAGACATCAGGGTAGGGCTGATCGGGTACGGGCTAGCCGGGTCTGCGTTCCACGCTCCGCTGATCGCCACGACGCGCGGGATGCGGCTGGCGTTCGTCGTCACCTCCAACGCGGATCGCGCCGCGCAGGCCCGGGCGGAGAATCCCGGCGTGGAGGTGGTGGATTCCGCGGACCGTCTGTGGGAGCGGGCGGGCGAGATGGACCTGGTGGTGGTCGCCTCGCCCAACCGGACCCACGTTCCCCTGGCCCGGGCGGCGCTGCGGGAGGGGCTGGCGGTGGTGATCGACAAGCCGATGGCGGCCACCGCGGCGGAGGGCAGGGAAGTGGCTGACGAGGCGCGCGAGCGCGGGCTGCTGCTCTCCGTCTACCAGAACCGCCGCTGGGACGGGGACTTCCTCACCCTGCGGCGATTGATGGCGGAGGGGGCGCTCGGGGACGTCTTCCGCTTCGAGTCGCGGTTCGAGCGGTGGCGGCCCACGCCCAAGGGCGGCTGGCGCGAGGACCCCGATCCCGCCGGGGCGGGCGGGACGCTGTTCGACCTGGGACCGCACCTGGTAGACCAGGCGCTGGTGCTCTTCGGACCCGTGACGCACGTCTACGCCGAGGTGGGCGCGCGGCGCGCGGGGGTGCGGGTGGACGACGACGCGTTCGTGGCGCTCACCCACGCGTCCGGCGTCCGCTCGCACCTTCACGTGAGCGCCACCGCCGCGGAGCACGGAACGCGGATGCGCGTGCTGGGCACGCGGGCGGCGTACGTGAAGCGCGGGTTGGACGTGCAGGAGGCGGCGCTGAAGGCGGGGCAGCGTCCCGGCCCCGGCTGGGGCGAAGAGCCGGAGGCTGACTGGGGCCGCTTGGGCGCCGGGGACGAGTGGACGCCGGTCCGCACCGAGCGAGGCGACTATGGCGCCTTCTACGCCGGCATCGCCGCCGCGCTGCGGGACGGCGCCCCGCCCCCCGTGGACCCGATGGACTCCATCGCCGGCCTGGAGATCATCGAAGCGGCACGTAGATCATCGGACGATGGCACCGTCGTCCAGCTCCGCTGAACGAAGAGCGGGCGATTCGCGCCGATGCGAATCCCCCGCTCCCTTTTCCCCTGCAGTTCTCCGCGGCCTCCGTGCCTCCGCGCTAGACCCGCCGATCAGCGGACCACGGTATCCACACGGGTGACCTGGTACGGGTACCAGTGCCGCTCGCGCTCGGCGTGCACGTGGATCTCGCCGAGGCCGGAGGGCCGCAGGACGATGTCGGCGGACTCTTCGCCGGCGCTCAGCACCTCGATGGGTACGAAGAGCTGTCCCAGCACCTCCTCGGCCTTGTGGCGCAGGTCCTTGGGGGTCGAGAAGAGCAAGCCGGTCAGATTTTCGGCCTGGTGCAGGGCCGGGTCCTTCGCCTGGGCGATCATGGTCGTCACGCGCACCTCCAGAAACCTATGCGGTTCGTAATTGGAAGAGTTCCTTCCAAATTAGTGATACCCTCGCCGAGCGCAAGAGGTCCGGTTGCGCCTCGGCTCCCCGGGGCACCCCCACCGCCTGTCGTCCTGAGGCCCAAGCCCGCCGAACCCACCCGCAGCACACCCGTCGCGGCCGCAGGATCTAGCCGCGGACACGTAAAAGGCCGGGCGCGGCAGCGGTTACAGGTGCCTTCACCTCGGCTCCGCTGAGGCCCTCACCCGTCCTCGCTTATGCTCGTCCACCCTCTCCCACAAACAGCGTGGGAGAGGGGGTACACTTCAGGTTTCGAGGCGGGGCGGCAGCACAGGAGCAGAGGCCGTGGCCCTGCTGGGGCGACTGAAGTCGCGGCAACAAAGGCCCGAAGTCCGCCTTCGCGGACTGCACGCGCAGTCGAGTGCGTGAGGCCGGCCGAAGCGCAATCGAATTCTCCCTCTCCCCCGCTTGCGGGGGAGAGGGCCGCCAGGGGCATGCGCCGATTCCCCCCGAAGCGCACCGTTCCTGGCCCTCGGGGCTGTAGGGTGCGCAAGGCCGGCCGAAGCGCAGTTAAGGTCTCCCCCTCCCCTGCGCAGCGGGGGACAGGGGCCGGGGGGAGGGGGCTCCCAGGGGCATGCACCGGCACCGAGTCGAACCCCGCCCGAAGTTCTCCCCTCTCCCGCGCTGTTTGCGGGGGAGGGGCCGGGGGAGGGGGAACCGTAGCGACCGCGGTTCCCCCAAACGCAGTTCGGCCCGTCCCGGCAGCTGCCGGGACGGGCCGAATCACACCCTCACGCCGAAGCTCAGACCGGAACCGGCAGCAGCATCCGGAACGAGTTGCGGGCGCGGTTCAGGCGGCTCTTCACCGTGCCCACGGGAATGCCGATCTCCTCGGCGATCTCCTCGTAGGTGCGGTCCTCCACCTCGCGCATCACGAACGGAATGCGGTGGTGCTCGTCCATCCGCTCGATGGCCATGTCGATGGCCTTGCGCAGCTCGCTGCGGTACGCCTCGCGCGACGGGTCGGCCGCGCCGCTGGCGAACTCCACCGGGCGGGCCGGGGCCCCCGACGACGTGGCATCCGGACGCAGCTCCGAGAACGCCGTCTCGCGGCGGCGGGAGCGGTTGCGGAACTCGTTCTTCAGCAGGTTGTTCGCGATCGTGTGGATCCACGTCGAGAACTTGCGGCTGGGATCGTAGCTTTCACGCGCGCGGTGGATGCGCAGGAAGGTGTCCTGCGTAAGGTCCGCCACGCGCTCCTCGTCGTTCAAGCGCTTGCGCAGGAAGCCCTGGATCCGCGGCTCGTACCGCTGCACCAGCACGTCGAAACCGGCCTGGTCGCCCTGCGTATATCGCGTAAACAGCTCTTCGTCGGCCAGGTCGCGCAGCGCCGCCCGCTCCCGGTTCACCTCGTCCAGCCCTTCGATGCTGGACAGGCGCACACGGTCGGTACGCAGCCCCCGGCCAGGGGCGTGCGTGGGCGCTTCGAAAAGCGCGGCCGTCTTGCTGAGGTCGATTGCGGTCTTCATGCCGAGGAATCTAACGCCCCGGCGAGCTTTTGTCGAGGGTTGGGACAGCGTTCCGCCCTGGTTAACCCGTTGTTAATCTGGCACTTACACACGTTCGGGAACGTCCCGGCGCCGCTGGCGTACGCGCGTGCGGGCATCGGCGATGTTGAAGGCCAAAAAGATCACCGACCCCAGCGCCAGGCTCAGGTAAAAGGTCAGCATCCGCCACAGCGCGGTGACGATCCCGATCAGCCCCGCGGGGAGGAGGGCCTGGTACACCACGTAGAACATGGCCTCGGCGCCGCCCGACGCACCCGGCGTGGGAACGAACATCATTCCCGTGAAGATCACCCACTGCAGCAGGAAGAAGAGCACCGGGTCCACCGGCGCCTTGAAGAAGTACGCCAGCGCGGTGACCACCGAGTAGCGGCAGGTCCACTGTACGGCGGTGATCAGCACCGCCAGCACGAACCGGCTCTTGCCCCGGGTGATCACCAGGTCCCTCACCGTCCGGAAGTCGTGCCGCGTCTTGCGCGTGCGCCGCTTGAAGCGCCCGGCGAACTTCAGCCCCCACGCCCGCGCCTTTTCGCCCAGCGCGCCGCGGAGGATGGCGCGGAACAGCAGGCGCACCAGCACGATCAGCACGGCCACCCCCACCACCACCAGCAGCACCTTGCCCCGCAGCTCCCGGCCGATGGAGCGCAGCACGGGGAGCTCCCACGCCTCGGAGATGATGATGGAGGCGGGGATGGCGAAGGCGAAGAACACCAGGTCCTCGATGTACCCCAGCGTGACGATGGACGCCGCCTGCCCCTGGGGAATGCCCTTCTGCACCATCATCCCCCAGCGGAACACCTCGCCGCCGGACGAGGTGGGGAACACCGACGAGGTGAGCTCGGCCCCCAGCGTCACCCGGAACATGTCGCGGAAGCTGACGCGGTGGCCGATGAAGCGGGCCCAGATCAGCAGGCGCAGCGTGTTGGTGACCCAGGGGAACAGCGCCAGGACGATGGCCAGGTACAGGTAGCGGCGGTCCAGGCTGCCCAGTTGCCGCAGCACGTCGTGGTCGGTGGCGAACCACGACAGCGCCAAGTTGCCCAGCACGCCGAAGGGCACCAGGAACATCGCCATCCGCAGCACCCGGTCCAGGTGCCGTGAAAGCTTGCCGGGCTCGTTTACGGGCGCTGCCGTGGGCGTCATGGGCGACGGGGCGAACGGTGGGTGGCGATCACTCGGGCGTAGCTTTCCAGCAGGCGGCCGTTGATGGCGGCCCAGTCGCGCTCGGCGGCGGCGGCGCGGGCCTGCGCGCCCATCCGCGCGCGGCCTTCCGGGTCGCGCAGCAGCTTCTCGACGGCCAGGGCCAGGTCATCCGGGTCGTTGGGACGGGCGATGAACCCCGTACGGCCGGGCTGCACCTGATCCGGCGGGCCGCCGCGGTTCACCACCACCGTGGGCAGCCCCGAGGCCTGCGCCTCCACCACCACGTTGCCGAACGTTTCGGTCGTGGACGGAAAGACGAACACGTCGCCCGAGGCGTACCACCGGGCCAGCCCCTCGCCCGACTGGTGCCCCGCGAAGAAGGCGCCGGGCAGGTCGCGCTCCAGCTCGCCGCGCATGGGCCCATCTCCTACGAGCACCAGCCGGTACTGGTTTCCCCGCTGCCGCAGGATGCGGTCCATCCGCACCAGGTCGGCCATGTCCTTTTCCTTCACCAGCCGGCTGACCATCAGCACGATGGGCACCTCGCCCTCCGCGCCCGCCTGCCGGCGCAGCTCCGGGTCGCGGTGGCCGGGGGAGAAGCGGGCCAGGTCGATGCCGCGCGACCACAGCTCGGTGTTGCCGATCCCCTGGTCCGCCAACTCGGCGATCATGCTGTGCGACGGCGCGTACACTTTGCGGCACCGTGCGTAGAACCGGCGCAGCATCCACCACCCGAACGGCTCCAGCGTGGGAACGCCGTAGTAGCGGAAGTACGAGACGAAGTGCGTGTGAAAGCTGCTGACCGCCGGCACGCCGTTCCGTTCGGCCCACGTCTGCGCCCGCGACGCCATGGGCGTGGGGCTCACCAGGTGAACCAGGTCCGGCCCCCACTCCTTCAGCTCGCGCGCGATCCCCCGCCCCAGCGGCAGCGACACGCGGTAGTCGGGGTACAGGGGAAAGCGGACGAACTTCACCGGCCTCACCCGCCCGCTCCACGACACCTCGGGCCCGGGCACGAAGGGCGAGTAGACGCGGAACTCCACCCCGCGCCGCTCCAGGAACCCGAACAGCTGCGCCAGCGTCCGCGACACGCCGTCCACGTGGGGAAGCAGGCTTTCGGTGAAGTACACCACCCTCAGGGGGCGGCGGCCCGGCACGTCGGATTCGGTCGGCTGCACGGCTGGCTGAACGGGTTGCGGCGGGAACGCCCCGCCAATCTACCGCGCCGGTGCCGCGGCAGACAGGCTGAGGGTGGATGCAGGGAAGGGCACACCCAAAATCCGCCGTCGCTTGACACCCTCTCCGTGCGGCATACATTCACCGGCATCCACCCCTGCCCGCCATTCCGCGCACCCGCCCCCGCTCCCCGCGGCGGGGTGCACTTCCGGCGGGCGCAACCCCGGCCGCGTCCGCGCCGCCGGACTTTCCTGATTTGCCAGAGAGGATTCTGATGTCCGACGAGCGCGAGGATACGACCATCTACACCGCCGTGATGAACCACGAGGAGCAGTACTCCATCTGGCCGGCGGACCGCGAGCTGCCGCTGGGCTGGACCGCCGTAGGCACCCCGGGGCTCAAGCCCGCGGTGCTGGCCTGGATCGAAGAGGTGTGGACCGACATGCGCCCCAAGAGCCTCCGCGACAAGATGGCCGAAGCCGGCCTCGGCTGAGCCTTCCGAAGGACCCGAACGAGCGAGGCCCCTTCCCCCGGAACCACGGGGAAGGGGCCTCGCTCGCTGCGGCACGCCGCCGGGTCAGCCCTTGGCGCGCCCGCCGCTCTTGGCCGCCGTCTTCCGGGCGGAGCCGGACTTGGCGCCGCCCGACGCCGACTTGCTGGCCGACTTCGACGCCGTCTTGCTGGCCGACTTGGCCGCGCCGCCCTTGCCCGACGCCGACTTGCTCGCCGTCTTCGCACCGGTGTCGGCCGCCTTGCCGCCAGACTTGGCGCTGGATTTCGCCGCCGTCTTGCTGGCGGTCCTGGCGCCGGACGAACTTCCGCGCTTCGGCGCCTCTTCCTCCTCGCCGTCCTCGCCCTCTTCCATCGTGGCCGAGATCAGCTTCAGCGAGCGGACCGCGCTGCGCTCGATGAAGCTGGCCATGGCCTCTTCCTCACGCAGGCTTTCCGTGAGCAGCGCCACGCACTCGTTCTCACCCAGGGCCTGGGCCAGGGCGATGGCCGAGCGATAGCCGGCGATCTCGTAGTGCTCCACGCGCAGGCCGTTGCCCAGGTCGAACGCTTCCAGCATGGGGGGCGACGGCTCTTCTTCGCGGACGAAGGAGTCGTGCTCCTCCTTGAGGCCGATGGCGGCGTGGCACTTTTCCGCCACGGCCTCTTCGCCGATCACCTCGAAGGCGCGCTTGAGCCGCTCGATCTGCTCGTACGTCTCCGTCAGGTGCTCGTCCAGCCGCTCCTTCATCTTGGGGTTGCTGCTTTCCCTGTTCATGGCGCCGAGCATCCGAAGGATCTTCTGCTCGGCGTAGAGCATGTCGCCCAGTTCGTGCTTCAGCAGCTCCTTCAATTCCGTCGCGGGCATGGCGTGCGCCTCCGGGGTGATTGGGGTTCAGGTCAGACGTGCGTGCGGCGGCGTCCCACCACCAGCCGGTACAGGAACAGCAGGATCAGTGCGCCCACGACGGACCCGATGAGGCCCACCCGGTTGTCGCTCCCGCCGAACAGCATGCCGCCCACCAGCGAGCCGGCGATGCCCAGCAGGATGGTGACGATGATGCCGCCCGGGTCGCGCCCCGGCATGATGAGCTTCGCGATGGCGCCGGCGACCAGGCCGATCAGGATCATCCACAACATGAGCCCCTCCCCCTCTGATTTTCGTGTACCCCGGCGGCTCCCCCTGGACCCGCCGTCGGGCGCCGCTCAACGCAGACTCCGTGCCGAATCGGGCAGTCGCCGCAAAGCCTTTGCGCCCGAATGCAAAAGGGCACCCTGGCCGTTACTTCCTCAGGGTCATCCCGCCGAGCAGTCGCTGGCAGAGCAGGGGCCCTCGCGAGGCGGCCCCTGCTCCGGCGCTTCAACTCGCGAAGCCCTCCTCCGTCGCCGCGGAGGCTTCGCCGACTGCTTGGGTTCAACTTCCCGCGCCTCCAGGGCAGGCGCCCCGGCGTCCTCTCAATCGGGCATTCACGACAAGCCCGGTAGCTCCCCCGGCGTTGCGGACCGATACACGCAGGGTATTGGTGCCGGCCACGAACCCCGTGGTGAGGCTCAGGGTGCCCAGGTTCGCGCCGTTGAAGTTGCCGGCGGGGTTGCCCGCGGGCTGCGGCAGGTTCGTGCCGGTCACCGGGTTGGTGTTGAGGCGTACCTCGGTGATCTGGTTGTCGCCCAGCATCGCCAGGTCGAGCCGCACGTCGGCGAAGTCCTCGCAAAGGCAGAAATCGACTTCGTACACCGTCACGCCGGTCGATTCCGTGTGGCCCGTGACCCACCGCGCCGGAGCCGCATGCGTCTGGCTCCAGCTCGAAGGGGGCTGCGCCACGACCTGGGCAGCGTAGGGCTGCGTGGATCCGGCGGGATCACTCACCACCCTCCAGTTGGCCACCCCTGTGTGCAGCGAGTCCCGGAGGGCGGGACAGGGCTGAACCGCGACCCGAACGCCGCGGCAATCCTCCACGTCCATGGTCGATACCGACGGCGTCTGACCAGGCCGCTGCCAAGGGCCTGCCGTGTAGACCGCCGTTACCTCCAACTGGCGCTCGCTGTCGATCTCCGCGAAGCCTTCGGCGAACGCAGTGGGTGGAACGCCTGCATGGTCCCGAATGTCCTGGCAGCCGATGTTCAGTGCGCGTCCAGCGGGCAGCGGCGACCTGAAAGTGGGCGAGAGCTGTCCCGCGCGCTCCAACGGTTCGGACCGCGCGAAGCGCTTGCGGATCACCACTTCACTCGACGAGAGGTTCCGTACGTTGATGGCGGTGAAGTACTGCCCGAGGGCCATCACGCCGTTCGCCTCGCGGTACGGCCCGCAGACGAACTTTACGTTGTAGCGGAAAACAGAGTCTCGCGGCGCCACCTGTGCGGCGGCCTCCGGCGCGAGTGCCAGGCCAAGGCACCAAGCCACTGCGGACCTTCGGATCCAGCGCGCGATCGATCGCATGATTGCCTCCGTGGTCATAAGGGGGATGAGCGAGCCGGACCCCAGATTCCGCGGCGCGTCGGCTCAGGCGCGCGCGGACCAAGCTTTGTCTTGCTGGAAAGCCGAATCGTGAGCGTGTTCGACCACCACCGTGCCACCATGGTGGCACGTTCGAAATCGACCGTACGCAAGGCGGGCTCCGGATCGGCGACGCCGGGCTAACCCCCTGTCACGTGCGGGATTACGAGGGTTTTTGATTGGAACGTCCAGCGGAGATGCTGGGGAGACGGCGCCCCAGCCGGGACACGGTGGCATTCTCGTGCCATCAGGAGCCCCGGCTTCTGGGTCACCTCCGCTCCTGCGGGATCCAGTGCCGTCTATTCGTCGTGCCGGATGGACCCGCGGTTGCGCTTGGTTTCCGAGCGCTGCTTCTTGTCCTGCAGCCGCGCCTCCTTCGCCGCGCGGGGAATGCGCGTCTTCCTGCGCGGCTTGGGGATAATGAGCGCCTGGCGGACGAGCTCCACGAAGCGCCCGGTGACCAGCTCCTTGTTCTGGTGCTGGCTTCGCTCGTCGCTGGCGGCCAGCAGCAGCACGCCCTCTCCGCTGATGCGGTTCGCCAGCTTTTCGCGGATGCGCGCCCGCTGCTCCTCCGTCACGCTGGGCGACGCGCCGACGTCCCAGGTAAGCTCCACGCGGCTGGACGACGTGTTCACGTGCTGCCCGCCGGGGCCGCCCGACCGCGTGGCCTTGTAGCCGAGCTCCGCGCGCGGAATCCACAGCGAGTCGTTGATCTGCAGGACCGTCTCTTCGTTCATCCCCTGGCGCTTCCCGGATTGGTTCTGGCGGCCGGCGGCGGTGCCGGGCGTGCGGCGCGGCCACAATCTACTCCGTTCGTGACGGCGGGCACGCCTCTGGCAAAGCCCCTGCCGCCCTGACCCGAACCCGAGAGGAGAACGCCGGAATGCCGCAGCCCACCGTGTCCCAGACGAGCGCCCGCACGCCGCGCCACTACCACCTGATCGGCATCGGCGGGACGGCCATGGCGTCGCTGGCCGGCCTGCTGCGCTCCGCCGGGCACCGGGTGACCGGCTCGGACGAGAACGTGTACGAGCCCATGGCGACGCAGCTCCGCGGCCTGGGCATCGACTACGCCGAGGGGTACTCGCCCGCCAACCTGGACGTGAACCCCGAGATCGTGGTGGTGGGCAACGCCATCTCGCGCGGCAACCCCGAGCTGGAGGCGGTGCTGGAGCGGCGGCTTCACTACACCGCCGCGGCGGTGGTCATCAAGGACGAGTTCCTGCGCGGCAAGCACGTGCTGGCGGTGGCGGGAACCCACGGAAAGACCACGACCACGTCGCTGCTGGCGTGGATCCTGGAATCGGCCGGGCTCAACCCGTCGTTCCTCATCGGCGGCATCGCCGAGAACTTCGGCACCTCGTTCCGGCTGACGGACTCGGAGTTCTTCGCCATCGAGAGCGACGAGTACGACACGGCGTACTTCGACAAGGGCCCCAAGATGTGGCACTACCTGCCCGTCACGGCCATCGTCAACAACATCGAGTTCGACCACGCCGACATCTACCGCGACGACATCGCCTACAACTTCGCCTTTTCGCGGTTCATCAACCTGGTGCCCCGCAACGGCGCGCTGGTGGCGGGATGGGACTCGCCCCTGGTGCGCGAGCTGGCCCCCGCGTCGCACGCGCCCATCGAGTCGTTCGGCTACGGCGACGACTCCGCCGGGGCAAACGGGCACCCGCGCTGGACGGCGCGCGACGTGTCGTTCGGCGAAGAGGGCACGCGCTTCACGGTGCTTCACGACGGGGAGGAGTGGGGGGAAGTGCGCACGCCGCTGACCGGCGCCTTCAACGTGCGAAACTGCCTGGCAGTGATCGCCGCGGCGGAGTCCGTCGGGGCCGATCGCGAGGGCGTGCTCGAGGGGCTGCGCACCTTCGCCAGCGTCAAGCGGCGGATGGAGGTGCGCGGCGAGGTGCGCGGGGTAACGGTGATCGACGACTTCGCGCACCACCCCACGGCCGTGCGCGAGACCATCGACGCGGTGCGGCAGCGCTACCCGGGACGGCCGATCGTGGCCGTGTTCGAGCCGCGCAGCTACACGGCGCAGCGCCGCGAATTCCAGGAGGCGTACCGGCTGTCGTTCGCCGGGGCCGACCGGGTGGTGCTGGCGGGGCTCTTCCATCCCGAGCGCTACACCGCCGAAACGGCGATGAACCCGCACGAGCTGGTGGACGCCTGGCGCGCCGAGGGCAAGACGGCCGACTTCATCCCGGAGCCCGACGACATCGTCGCCCGCCTGACCCCCGAGTTCAAGGGCGGCGAAGTGGTCCTGGTGATGTCGAACGGCGGCTTCGGCGGCATCCACGGCAAGCTGCTGGAGGCGCTGGGCTCGTAGGGCGTCTCGGACTCTGACAAGACGCACGCAGAACCCGTCGCTGTCATCCCGACGGAGCGGCCAAGCCGAACCCGCGGCTGCGCCGTTGCCAGCAGCGACCGAGGGATCCGCCACACAGCGTGCGCGACGCGAGGGAGCCGCGGCTGCTCCGTGCCCGGTCTCTCGTCATCAGAGGAGACAGGTCTGAGCCGGGCGGGCCGCGGGGATGATCCGCCGAGTGTGTGGCGGATCCCTCAGTCGCTGCGTACCGCGGTGTGAGGTCAGGTGGGGCGGGGGCGCTCCTTCGGGATGACAGCGCGGGGCGCTCGTGCCCTCCGCTTTTCCTCCGTGTATATCGTGTGAGACACCGTTGGAGGCGTGCCGAAACATTTCGGGCGCACCGGCGTACACGGGAGCGCACGCCGCGTGGTTGCCAGCACGACCGCGCGGCGGCTATCGTTTGTGATCCCGATGCCACAACGGCCGTCCGCCCTCACCGACGGCGCCGGCCGCTTTTCCCCGAGATACCGATCGTGGCGAAACCCCCGAACGACGCTCCCTCGCGCCGCCGCGCCGACGCCGAGCCGCACCAGTCCGCGCCGCTCAAGGGCCAGCGGGCTCGCAAGGCCGTCAAAAGCGGGGCGACCGCCAGCGCGGGTGGCGCGGTCGAGGGCATCAAGTCCGTGCTCTGGGCCGTGCTGCTGTTCTTCGTCATCCGCACGTTCATCATCACCGCGTACTCCATCCCCTCGGAAAGCATGGAGGAGTCGCTGCTGATCGGCGACTACCTGATGGCGAACAACGCGCTGTTCGGCGCCACCATCCCGTTCACCAGCATCAAGCTTCCCTCCATCCGCGACCCGCACCCGGGCGAGATCGTGGTGTTCCGCCCGGGGTACAACGAGCCGCGCATCGACGTGGTCAAGCGGGTGATCGGCGTTCCCGGCGACACGCTGCAGATGCGCGACAAGGTGATGTACCGCAACGGCAAGCGGCTGGACGAGGCCTACGCGCGCTATCTGGACGAGGGCGACGACCCCATCCCCGAGTTCGGGGCCGGGATCATGATGGACCCCACGGTGCGCACCGACGCGTACGGCTCGCACAACCACTATCCGCTGCTAGTGCCGTCCGTGGACAAGCGCGCCTATCGCCCCAGCCGCAACAACTGGGGGCCGCTGGTGGTTCCGGCCGGCAAGTACTGGCTGATGGGCGACAACCGCGACCGCTCGCTGGATTCGCGCTTCATGGGCCCGGTGCCGCGCGTGGACATCCGCGGAAAGCCGCTGTTCATCTACTTCTCGTACGACAAGATGGATGCGGATGCGGCGTTCCCGCGGCCCATCACCGCCGCGCGCTGGGGCCGGTTCTTCGACCGCGTGCGGTAGAAGCGTTCGGCCGGTGGCGGGACGGGCCGGGGACGTGCGGGTACGAAAGACGCGGAGGCGCCGGGGAGAGATCCCTGGCGCTTCCGCGTTCCTGCAGGTGAACGAGATCCCGGCCGACCCCGATGAGCCTGACGCTTCCCGCAGCCCCCGCGAACCTCGCGCACCTTCCCGATCCCCCCGGGCCGGAAAAGCGCCCCTCGCTGCGTCACCTGCTGGCGTTTCGCCGCGACCCGCTGGGCGACTTCCAGCGGATGAGCGCCCGCTGGGGCGACGTGGTGATGTTCCACCTGGCCAACCGCCGCGCGTACCTGCTGACGCACCCGGACCTGGTCCGCGACGTCCTGGTCACCCACCACCGCAACTTCATCAAGAGCCTGGCGCTGCAGCGTGCGCGCGTGCTGCTGGGCAACGGCCTGCTGACCAGCGAGGGCGAGTTCCACCTGCGCCAGCGGCGGCTGGCCCAGCCCGCGTTCCACAAGGAAAAGATCGCGGCGATGGCCGCCGCCATGGTGCGCCACGCCGAACGCACGGCCCAGTCGTGGCGGCCGGGGATGGAGTTCGACACCGGGCGCGAGATGACCCGGATGGCGCTCGACATCGCCGGCGACACGCTGATGGGGGCGGACGTGGGCGCCGAGGCGGAGGAGATCAACCGCTCGCTCACCGACTCGCTGGCGCTCTTCGACCGGCTTCACAACCCGTTCGCGCCGCTGCTGGACCGGCTGCCCGTGCCCGGCACCCTGCGGATGAAGCGCGCGCGCCGCCAGTTGGACGCCACCATCTACCGCGCCATCGACCTGCGCCGCCGCTCCGGCGAGGACCGCGACGACCTGCTGGGGCTTCTGCTGGCGGCGCGCGACGAGGAGGGCGACGGCGGCGGGATGACGGACCTTCAGCTGCGCGACGAGATGCTGACGCTCTTCCTGGCGGGGCACGAGACCACCGCCAACGCGCTGGCGTGGACGTGGCACCTGCTGGCGCAGAACCCCGATGCCGAGGCGCGCCTTCACGACGAGCTGCGCACCGTTCTCGCCGGCCGCGCGCCGGGCGCGGACGACTATCCCGCGCTGCCGTACACGCGCGCGGTGCTGGCGGAGTCCATGCGCCTGTATCCGCCAGCGTGGACGATCGGTCGGCAGCCGCTGGAGGACTTCGAGGCGCGGGGCTACCGCATCCGCGCGGGGAGCATCGTGCTGGTGAGCCCCTGGGTGGTGCACCGCGACCCGCGCTGGTGGAGCGAGCCCCTGGAGTTTCGCCCCGAGCGCTGGCTGGGCGACGCCGAGGCGTCGCACCCGCGCTACGCGTACTTTCCGTTCGGCGGCGGGCCCCGCAAGTGCATCGGCGAGGGGTTCGCGTGGATGGAGGGGGTGCTCGCCCTGGCCACGCTCGCTCGCCGCTGGCGCCTGCGCCCGGTCGCCGGCGCGGCGCCCACCCCCCAGCCCCGCATCACCCTGCGCGCCATCGGCGTGCAGATGCGGGTGGAATCGGTTAGATGAGGCGGGCTCGACAGCCCTCGCGCTTTGTGTGTATATTGAAAGCGTCATCCCCGGGGGTAGAATCCCGGGTCCCCCTGGCCTGCGGGTCAGGGGTTTGTTCTTGGAGGTGAAAGGAGCCCCGAAGCGCGTTTTAGCTTCGGGGCTCCTTCCTGCTCTCAGGGATGTCCTTATCTAACGCCAAGGAGGATTGCAATTTTCTCCTGTACCTCGACCACGAAGTCGCGCGGAGCACGTTCGGCAAACTCGACCCGTCGTGTATGCCAATCGAGACTCTTTACCTGATCGGCCAGTGCAACTCCACGAATGGCGCCCGTGCTGGGCAGAGCCACCTCAAAAGGATAGCCTTTCGCCTTGCTTGTAATCGGGCAGACAAGCGCCAGCCCCGAAGCGCCGTTGTAGAATGCTGGTGACAGCACCACGCCAGGACGGCGACCGGCCTGTTCACGTCCACTCTGGGGATTGAACGTGACCCAGACCAAATCGCCTCGATCAGGCGTGTAACTGCCCGCTACCATACCTCATTGCCGACCGGTGGGCCGGTGTCGATCTCCGCGTGCCGGTTCTCCGGTGTGATTCCCGCTACCAGTTCCTCGAGCGTGTAGCGGGGCTTCGTGCCGGGAGTGATCACGAGCCGGCCGTCCTCAACGGTCATTTCGACTTCCGACCCGGAGGACAAGGCCGTTTCAGCCGCGTAGGTGTTCGGGATCTTGAGGGCGAGGCTCTGCCCCCACTGCTGAATCTGCGCGCGCATGGCTTCCTCCTGAGTACTTGTTTGCTACACGCAAGATAATCAATTCGTACAAACGTGACAAGGCTGCCGAGAACAAAACCGGCCCCGCGGAGGTGATCCGCGGGGCCGGTTTGAATTTCAGAACTCGCCGTCGTCGCCGATGGGGGCGCCCGGCGGGATGGTGGGTGGCGCGATGCGCTGCTCCGGGGTGTAGTCGCGCTCCAGAAAGCGCGTGATGTCGGCCGTCAGCAGGGCGCGGTGCGCCTGCTCGGGGCTGTTCGGAGTGTGTTCGAAGCCGTAACTGGTGCGGATCTGCATCAGTTGCCCGGCGGCGACGGCGCGCACCTGCGGCATGGGCGCCGTGCCCGCCAGGCGCATCAGGTGGTCCACGACCACGCGCTCCACCGCGCGGTCGATCTCCGCCAGGTACGGGTCGGCATGGCGCCGCGCGAAGGTGCCGCGCACCAGCTGGTCCAGCGTCCACTCCAGCCCCGGCATCGCGGGGTTCAGCGCGTTCTGCTGCACCAGCCGCGCGGCGCGCTCGTCGTTCAGCAGCAGCCCCACCGTCAGGTCCGCCGCCGAGGCCGCCGGCGACACCGCGTCGAAGCCCAGCCCCGTCCAACGGTCGAACAGCTCGCGGTGCGCGCCGTACGTGAACGGGCGCGGGGGAATCAGCTCCAGCAGCGGCCGCGGCATGGCGAGCTCCGCCGGGTCCAGCGTCAGCATCAGGGCCTCGAATGCGGCGCGCTGCACGCCGGCGGGAACGGGCGTCAGCGGGTCCTGGCGGTCGCCGCGCAGCGCGTATGTGTACGACACTCCGCCCAGCACCTTGACGGCCGCCTCCACTTGGTAGCGGTGGTGAAGGTACAGCGGCACCAGCGCCTCTTCGATGGTCGCCAGGGGCCGCCCGGCGCGGATGGCCCGCTCGCCGAAGCGCTGCAGCGCCGCGCGCCGCACCGCCATGGTCCGGCGCAGCTCGGCGGCGGCGTCGGCTCCGTTGTCCCACAGGTGGGCCTGGGGGTGAAGCCCGCCGGGCGCGCGCGCATCCTCGTCCGTCACGAACGTCAGCCCGCGGCCGCGGGTGTCGGCCAGGATGCCTTCCAGCGCGGCGCGTTCGTCCGTTCCCGCGGGAAAGTGCTGGTATCCCCAGGTGATGGCCAGCTTGTCCCAGGCGCCGATCTCGGCCGTGTACGCCTCGGACAGGTCGATGGTGCCGTCCGCGCGCAGCCTCACTTGCGGATGCGGGTAGTCCATCACCGAGGCGCGGCCCTGTGCGCTGGCCACGTAGTTGTGGGCCAGCCCCAGTGTGTGCCCCACCTCGTGCGCCGAAAGCTGGCGGATGCGGGCCAGCGCCATCCGCTCCATCTCGGGCGGGATCTCCGTCCCGGTGGCGTACGGCGCCAGGAGGCCCTCGGCCAGCAGGTAGTCCTGGCGCACCCGCAGGCTGCCGAGCGACACGTGGCCCTTGATGATCTCGCCCGTGCGCGGGTCGGTGACGGTGTTGCCGTAGCTCCACCCGCGCGTGGAGCGGTGCACCCACTGGATGACGTTGTAGCGCGCGTCCAGCGGGTCCATCCCCGGGGGCATCACCTCCACCCGGAACGCGTCGCGGTACCCGGCGGCCTCGAACGCCTGGTTCCACCAGCGCGCCCCGTCCACCAGCGCCGAGCGGATGGGCTCGGGCGCGCCGCGGTCCACGTAGTAGACGATGGGCTCCACGGGCTCGCTGACCGCGGCGGTGGGATCCCGCTTTTCCAGCCGGTGGCGCGAGATGTAGCGCTGTACCACCTCTTCACCGACGGGCGTGGCGTAGTCGAAGAACGAGATGCCGAAGAAGCCCGCGCGCGGGTCGCTGCGGCGCGGCTGGTACCCCGGCGGGGGTAGCGCCACGAACGAGTGCCGCTGGCGCACCGTGACGGCCTCGGGCGTGGGCGCCACGGTGCGGACGAGGGCCCCCGGGGCGTCGCCGGTAAAGGTGAGCGTCACCTCTACCTCGGTGTTGCGCGGAAAGGCCCTGGTGTTCGGCAGGTACAGCGCGCTGCGGGTGGCGTCGAGCCTGTAGTCGCCCTGGCGGGCGCGCTTGAGCGCGGGGATCACGCCGTGCGCGTCGCGCAGCACGAAGTCCGTCGCATCCACCAGCACCCGCCCCTCCGTCTCGGCTCCGACGGTAAAGCCCCACAGCACCGACTGCGCGAACGACTCTTCCACCGCGCGCCGCTCGTCGGGGTCGTCGCTCACCGCGCGGTACGCCTGGTTGGGCTGCACCATCAGCACGCGCGGGCCCACGCGGTCGAAGCGCACCAGCCGCTCGCCGCCGATCTGCCCGCGGTCCAGCCCCACGTCGTTGGAGCCCAGCCCCGACGGAAGCGAGACCACGTAGATCAGCTCCTCGCCCGCGCGGGGGATCTCCATCCACAGCTTGCCGGCGGCGGCGTCCCAGTACACGGGGACGAAGCCGTCGCGGCGGTCCATGCCGCGCGTCTTTTCGGCGATGGAGGGGAGCGGACCTTGCGCGGCGGCGTCCAGGGAGGCCGTAAACAGCGCGAGGGCCAGACCGGCTGCGGTCACGAATCGCGGTGCGGATCGCATAAGCCTTGCTTGGGAAAGTACACGTGCGAGGGGCCGCGCAACTATAGGTGCGCGAAGGCGGTTCCGGCAACACGAAAAGGCGCTGCAAGGGCCCTATCGCTACAAAGTAGCCAACGTGTGTGCGATGTGGACGACGGAAGTCCCCAGAGGAATTATAGTGGACAAAGTAGTCAAAATGGAGCCCCATCCACTGCCGCACCGCGCGGGCTGACGTGGCCGCGGCGCCGGAGTTCCGCCCCATGCTCGCAACGCTCGCCCGCGACCTGCCGGCGGGCGGGGAGTGGACGTTCGAGCCCAAGTATGACGGCATTCGCGCCATCGCCGTCGTCACCGCGGGCGCCGTGGTGCTGCTGACCCGCAACGGCAACGACAAGGCTCACCAGTTTCCCGAGCTGCTGGCCGCCCTCCGCGAGCTTCGCGAACGCCACGGCGCCGACCTGGTGCTGGATGGGGAGATCGTCGCCCTGCGGGCGGGCCAGGTGGTTCGCTTCGAGGCGCTCGCCGGCCGCATGCACACCGAGAATCCCCGCTCCATCGCGCGCCTTTCGCGCGAGCAGCCGGCCGCGTACGTCGCCTACGACCTGCTGCTCACCGGCCGCGACCCGCTGGTGCCGCGGCCCTGGGCGGAGCGGCGGGCGTCGCTGGAGCGCGTGCTGGACGGGCGCGAGACGGACCGGGTGAGGCTGGGCGCCACCTCGCCGGACGGCGGGGCGATGATGGAGGACGCCCGCCGCGAGCAGTGGGAGGGAGTCGTCGCCAAGCGCACCGGCGCGCGCTACCAGCCCGGCATCCGCTCGCGCGACTGGCTGAAGGTGAAATTGGCGCCGCAGGAGGAATTCGTCATCGGCGGATGGACGGACCCCACCCACCCGGCGCGGAAGCTGGGGGCCGTGCTCCTGGGCCGGTACGGCGGCGACGGCCGGCTCCGCTACGTCGGCCACACGGGAAAGGGATTCAGCGAGCGGATGCTGCGGTCGCTGCACGCCCGGCTGCAGCAGCTGGAGCGCTCAACGAGCCCGTTCGATCCGAAGCCGCGGCTCGTGCAGGCGCACCACTGGGCCGACCCGGTCCTGGTGGCGGAGATCCGCTACTCGGAGTGGACCGCCGCGGGAAAGCTGCGCGATTCCACCTTCCTGGGGCTGCGCGACGACAAGGCCGGCGCGGACCTGCTGCGTGACGCGACGGAGGGTGCGGACGATGGCGGATTGGGACGCATCGAGGCCGCGCTGCGGGAGATCGAGGAAGGGGAGGGAAGCGGGACGATCGAGGTGGACGGGGCCATGCTGGACGTCGCGGGCCTCGCGCGTCCCGCCTATCCAGGCTCGCGGTTCACGCGGGGAGACCTGCTGCGGTACTACGTGAAGATGTCGCCCTGCGTCCTTCCCGTGCTGCGCGACCGGCCCCTGGCCGTGGCCTACTTTCCCGGATCACCCAGCAAGCGGCCGATCTACCGCCAGGGCGCCCCACCCGACACGCCGGACGGGGTACGCGTCGACGAGGTGCAGGTGGGGCGCGAGCGGAAGCGGATGCTGGTGGGCGGCGACCTGGCCACGCTCCTGTTCACCATCGCGCGCGGCGCCGTCTCGCACGATCCGTGGCACGCGCGCGTCCCTGGCGTCGACGAGCAGGACTACGTGGTGCTGGACCTGGATCCCATGCCGGCCGCGTCGTTCAGCCGTGTCGTCGAAGTCGCGCGGGTGGCGGGAGAGGTGGTGCGCGACGCGGGGCTGGAGAGCCGGCTGAAGACGTCGGGGCGATCCGGCCTGCACGTCTACGCCCTGCTGCCTCCCGGAACCACGGTGCGCGCGGCGGGTGTCGTGGCCGAGCGCCTGGCGCGCGAGGTGACCCGGCGCGCGCCGGGCCTGGCGACGGTGGAGCGATCGACGACGGCCCGGCCGCGGGACGGCGTGTACGTGGACCACCTGATGTCGCGCCGCGGCGCCAACGTGGCCGGCGCCTACGCCGTCCGCGCCACGCCGGAGTTGACCGTCTCCGCCCCGCTCGCCTGGAGCGAGCTGTCCGACGTGCTCGATCCGCTGGACTTCACCGTGGAAACGATGCCCGCGCGCCTCCGTGCCGTGGGCGACCTGTGGAGCCAGTCGGCCCTTGGGTGAGCCGCGCCACAGGTGAGGCGGCACGGCCCCGGCCGCATCCCAGCGGCACGCCCGAGCCGGCGGATCGGAGCGCGTGGAACGCTGGCCCGTGACTGGGGTTACGGCAGGGGGGCCGGGGTGCACCGGATTTGCGTTTCTGGGGAGCGCCCTCACCGGGTTCCGAAAACTCACGCAGGAAGATCCGTCCGCATGCGCCCATTCATTGCCCTGGCCCTCTGCGCCGCCGCCCTGCCGGCGGTGGCGCGCTCCCAGGAGCTGCCGATTCCGCAGGTGGTGCAGCGCGCATCGCCCGCGGTGGTATCCATCAAGACGTTCGACGCCGACGGCGAGGAGACGGGGATCGCCAGCGGCTTCGTGATCCGCGGCGGGCGCATCGTCACCAACGCCCACGTGGTGGAAGGCGCCGCGCGGGTGCGGGTGTACGACCGCGACGACAAGCTGCTGGGTTCGGCCGACCACGCCGAGGCCATCAGCACCACGTCGGACCTTGCCATCCTCCCCGCAATGGCCCCCGCCGCGCCGCCGATCCCCCTGGCCGCGGCGCCCCCGGAAGTGGGTGAATCGGTGCTGGCCATCGGCGCGCCCGAGGGGCTCACCAACACCGTGTCGGACGGCATCGTCAGCGCGTTTCGGGTTCTGCAGGGGCAGCGGGTGATGCAGATCACCGCGCCGCTTTCCGAGGGATCGTCGGGCGGGCCCGTGCTCAACCGCCGCGCCGAGCTGGTGGGCGTGAGCGTGGCCGTGCTGCGCGACGGCCAGAACCTGAACTTCGCCGTGCCCCTGGCCGACGTGCAGGCGCTGGTGGCCGCGGCGCCCGGCCGGGTGGCCTTTCCGGCGGAGGGAGCCACGCGTGCACGTGGATTCGCGATCGAGTCGGTGGATGGCCTGCGCCGGGTTGCCGTGGGCGAGTCGGTGACGGGTGCGCTGCGCAGCGGCGACCAGCGGGTGGAGGGCGGCGGCTGGTTCGATGCCTACCGCCTCACTGCCCGAAGCGGGGAGCGCGTGACCATCTCCGTGCGGTCCAACGACTTCGATACCTTCGTGGCGGTGGGTCGCGTGGGGCAGGGCAAGGGGCTGGAGGTGCTGGGCTCCGACGACGACGGCGCCGGCGGCACCAACTCGCGCCTGACCCTCGCCGCGCCCGCGGACGGCGAGTACGTGATCGCCGTGCGCGCCTTCGACGAAGAAGAAACGGGCAGCTACACGGTGCTGGTGCGCCGGGCCGAGGCCGCGCCGGCACGGACCGCCGCGGCTGCGGACGAAGAGGACGAGCGGTGGCTGCCCGTGGGCGCCACCGGCACCTACCGCGAAACGCTGGACCGCACGCGCATCGCCACCCAGGCGGAGCGGACGTACCGCGTGTGGCTGCGCCGCCTGTACGAAGAGCCGACCACCGACCAGTACGGCGACACGTACGACCGCGAGATGATGCAGCTGGACTACGACTGCAGCCGGCGGCGCGTGCGGCTGGTGCAGATCCTCCAGTACCTGGGCACGCGCCAGGTCTACGAGTCCGACGACCGCCCCACCAAGTGGACGGAGTGGGGCAGCATCTCCGCCGGGAGCGCGGGCGAGGCCGTCTGCGAGTACATGGCCCGCTGACGGTTCCCCTGCCCGATACGAAGAAGCCCCGCGGCGCCAGGTGCGCCGCGGGGCTTCGTCCATCACCCAGGCCGCGTCAGTGCGCGGGAAGGGTGATGGCGTAGGTGCAGGTTTCGCCGCCCCGCGCCTTGCAGGGCAGCCCCTCGACCGGGTCCACGATAGGCCGGGTGGAGAGCAGCTTGGCGAAGAAGCCCTGGATGACGCCGCGGTCGAAGTCGCAGGGGTACGGCGTGCCGGTGGTGATGGTGCCGTGGCGCGGATCGGTGATGGTGAAGGGGATCACGCCCTGCTTCACCCCGCGGTGGTTCATGTCGTACGCCATGCCGAACGACCCCATCACCTTTTCGAACGTGTCGATCCCCGGCGGCAGCGGCACGTGGTTGGGAATCTGCCGGCCGATCTGGAAGAGGGTGTTGGGCCCCATCTTCTCGCCGATCATCAGCAGCGAATCCACGTACGGCCGCAGCGGATACCAGTCCGCCGGAGTCACCTCCCGGATTCCGTGGTCGCCCAGGATCTGCTCGCCGCGTCGGCGGAACGGGCCCATGGCGGCCAGCATGGAAAGGATGTTGCCCCCGCTGACGGTGGCGTCCAGGGGGATGCGGTCAAGGTTGGTCACGGGCCAGGGATGGTTCGGGGAGAGCCGCCGGACCGCCGCGCGCGAGGACGGCGGCGATTCATCGCGGTGACGCGGATGGAGCGAATGACAATAAATGTGGCCGCCACGTCCCCTGTCAAGGACGCGGCGGCCATGTTCCCTCGCCCGTTACGGTTGCGGGCGAGAGGGAGTGGACTGGATGAACAGATTCCGTCTGTGCCGCCGATGTCGGAAAGCGGGAGCCTGCTCCGCCTCTCCCCGATCGCCTCAGGCGACTGTTTGCAGTTCGGCGCGGTGCGGGGCCCCGACGCCGGCAAGCACGCCCGGCGTGGCGCAGACGATGGCCACCAGCGTCTCGTCGCCGTGGTCCAGCCCCAGGTAGCCGTCGCGCGCACGGACGCGCACGCCGCCCGACTCGCGGCCCTGGAACGCCTCCAGCTCCGGGTAGGGCTCAAAGCCAGCGTCGCGCATCCGGCGCACCCAGTTGTCCACCGGCTCGTGCCGCTCGAAGCGTGCCTCTTCGGCGTTGCCCACGATGTCGTCGATCTCGCGCGCGAAGAACATCTTCATCGCCGCCTTCGTGGGCTCGTCCACCTCCAGCGCGTCGATCAGGCCGAAGGTGAGCCCGAAGTGGTGCCAGGCGGCCTGGAACCGCTCCATCAGGTCGGGGGAGTCGTGGTTGCTGCTGGGCTCGCACAGCACCACCGCATCCGGCTCGAGCTCGCGCAGGCGGTGGAACAGGTCGTCGCGCGTCCGCCGCTCCGGGGCCGAGCGCACGTGGTGCACGGCAAAGGCGCCCAGCACCACCAGCGGCGCGCCGAACGAGGCGAACTCCGCCCAGTCGGCCTCGTCCAGGTCTTCCACCAGCTTGTGCACGGGGAAGAAGGCGAGCTCGAAGCCCAGCGTCTCCGCGGCTTCGCCCAGGTTGAAGGAGGCCTCCAGCAGGCTTCCCGCGTCGGGCTCGATGGCGATCACGTTCAGCTTGCGGGGCAGGGTGCCGCGCTGGGCCAGCAGGTGCACCAGGGCCACCTCCTGCCGCCCCGAGCCGATGCCCACGTCCAGCAGCGTCACCTCGTCGTGCCCGCCCACGAAGCTCGCCAGCACCTCGTTGGCCAGCGGGCCGGCCATGGCCACGGTGGGCAGGTGCTCGGCCAGCAGGTTGAACAGGGTGATCTGCGTCTTTTCGTACTGGCGCAGGTACAGGTTGATCTCGGCCGACTTGTCGGACTGCAGCCGCCGCGAAAGCGCCGAGGCGAAGATGAAGTAGCGAAGGTCTTCGGGACGCCCGGGCTGAAGCTGGCCGTCGACCAGGCCGGCCAGCAGGTCGCGGGCAACGGAGTCGCGGCCGGCCAGGTGTTCCTGCACCACGGCCACAAGGAAGGCGTACTTGCGAGTTTCCATGCGAGGGTTCCTCTGTGCGGAATGGGCGCGGGTGCGCCGGGGGTTTGCCGCCCAGCCAGCCGGCTGGTGCGGCCCTGCGCTTTCGTTCTCGCCTCGGCGGGAAGGAAAGGCAGTGGCGGGTTAGCGCGCGTAGATTACGTCGTGGCGTTCGCACAACTTAGCGGGGGTAAACACCCCTGTAAAGTGGATTTAGTTGACGCCACAGGTGGTACTTGTACACCACCGATCAAACGCAGGTGAACACAGTGGATAGTAAAAATCCGGAATATTTTTTACACATTTCCCGCCACCGAGCGGACAATCGGATTCGAGGTTCATCCGCGAGGATGAGACAACGGCGCCACACATGAATCGGCGTGTCGGGTGATGATGCCGCGTTCCCGCACAGTTCTGCGGCGGATGGGCCGCCCGCCGGGAGAGTTGAAGCCCGACCGAGGCACCCGACCCTGGGGTGTACCCCCTCTCCCACGCTGTTTGTGGGAGAGGGTGGCACGCGTGTCAGCGCGGCCGGGTGAGGGCCCCGACAGGCAGCCGAGGCCCGGGCTCCGTGACCGCTGCCGCGCCCGGGCCTGTACGTGCCCCGGGCTGGATCCTTCGGCCCGCGAAGCTCGTCTTCAGGGCTGGTACGGCGCGCCTGGGCCTCAGGATGACATCGCCTCGCTCAGTCGTCTGCCCCCGCACGTCGCTCTTGCGTGAAAGTGGTTTGTGATGTAAAGTACTTGACCAACGGCGGAGCATTTCCGAAACCTTCGGCCTGCAGGTCTCGTAGCGAACGTTGTGTGACTTCCGCCCGCCCGAAGTCACCGGCTCGAAACGAAACCCTTGCCTCCACCGTACTGGATCGTTAGTGTACTAGTAGGCTGGTACAGCGCTCACCCATCAACCCCGAGAGATCCTGCGATGCAGAGATTCCTGTTCGCCGCCCTTGCCTGCACGCTCCTGAGCGGCGGCGGCCCGCTCCTGGCCCAGACACCCCCCCAGCGCCCGCCCCAGCAAGGCGGTGCACCCCAGCCCCCCGCCGCCGGCCCCGGAGAAGTCCGCGGCACGGTGGTGGACGCCGGCACCAGCGCCGCCGTGGCCTCGGCCAGCGTGGCGGTGCGCAGGGCGGCAGACTCCACGCTCGTTGCCGGCGCCATCGCGCGCCCGGACGGGTCGTTCCGCATCGACGGGCTGCGCCCGGGCAACTACGTGCTCCGGGTGAGCATGATGGGGTACGCCGCCCAGACCTCCACCTTCACGGTCACGCCCGCCGCGCCGCGGGCCAACGCGGGAAGCATCCGCCTGCCGCGCGCCGCCGTGATGCTCGACGCCATCCAGGTGACGGGCCAGGCGCAGCAGGTCACCATCGCGCCGGACCGCAACGCCTACCGGGTGCGCGACGTGGCCCCCGCGGCCACCAGCGCCAGCGAGGTGCTGGAGTCGGTGCCGTCGGTGCAGGTTGATTCCGACGGTAAGGTGAGCCTGCGCGGGAACGAAGGGGTCGTCGTGCAGATCAACGGCCGCCCGGCGCCCATCAGCGGCGCGCAGCTGGCCGCCTACCTGAAGCAGCTTCCCGCCAACACGCTGGAGCGGGTGGAGGTGATCGCCAATCCGTCGGCGCGGTACGATCCCGAGGGGATGGCCGGCATCATCAACATCGTCCTCAAGCAGGGCGTGGACCTGGGCGTCAGCGGCGGCCTTCAGCTGGCGGCGTCCACGGCGGACCGCTACGCCGGGTCGGGCAACCTGGGATACCAGGCGGGTGCCGTCACCTTCTTCGGCAGCTACGGCTACAGCACCGACGACCGCACCGTGGGCGGCGTCAACGACCGCACGCGGCTGTCCGGCGGGACTCCGCTCTCCTATACGGAGCAGGACATCACCGGCGGCAACGGAAACGCCGGCCACAACCTGAACGCCACCCTCGACTACCGGCTGAACGAGCGTGACGTGGTTTCCAACGCGCTCGCCCTGAACCTGCGCAACTCCAACGAAAACGCGCTGAGCGCCTACGGCGTGTTCAACGGCTCGCGGCTGCTTCTGGACGAGTACCAGCGGGTGCGCGACACGCAGACCGACGCCTTCATGGCGGACTACACCCTGGCCTTCAAGCGCACGTACCAGCCGCAGCGGCACGAGTTCTCGGCCGAGCTGCGCGCCAATCGCCTGGCCGACGAGGACCGCGTGGATCTCTGGCGCCAGACGGCCCCCGGCCTGGGCTTGAGGGACGCGGAGCAGAACGTCACCGCGCTGACGATGTACCAGTTCACCGCCCAGGCCGACTACACGCGGTCGTTCGGGCAGCGCACCAAGCTGGAGACGGGGTACAAGGGCACCTCGCGCCTGCTGGACCGTGACTTCGACGTGCGCGAAGACGCGCTGGGCACCGGCGTGTGGGCGCCCAGCGACCTGAGCAACGCGCTGGAGTTCGACGAGACCGTGAACGCCATCTACGGCGTGTACAGCCGCGGCATCGGCAAGCTGGAGCTGCAGGGCGGGCTGCGGGCGGAGTACGCCAGCCGCGACTTCTCGCTGGCCAACTCCGGGGAAAGCTTTCCGTACGACTACACCAGCTTCTTTCCGAGCGGGCTGGTGAGCTACAAGGCGAGCGACAACACGCAGGCCAAGCTCAGCTACTCGCGCCGCATCAACCGGCCCGGCAGCGGGCAGCTGAACCCGTTCCCCACGTTCTTCGACATCCAGAACGTTTTCGTGGGCAACCCGCGGCTGAACCCGGAGTACACCGACGCCCTGGAGCTGAGCCTTCAGCACTCGGGCGCGCTGGGATCGCTCCAGTTCTCGCCCTTCTACCGCCGCACCACCGACATCATTCGCGCCGTCGTGGACACGGACGACGTCGTGAACGGGCGCGAGGTGACGTCGGTAAGCTTCAAGAACCTGGACACGGGTACGTCCTGGGGCGCGGACATGAACGGATCGCTGCGGCTGGGCCAGACGTTCAACGGCCTGGCGTCGTTCAACGTCTTCAAGATGGTCACGTCGGGCACCGGCGGTGAGTCGAGCCTGGCCACCGACGCGGTGACGTGGATGGCGAAGTTCAACGGCACCTACAACGTCACGCCCCGCACTTCGTTCACGGCGCAGTACCAGTACCGCGCTCCCATGCAGATCGAGGGCGGGCGCTTCGACGCCGTGCAGATGGCCAACCTGTCCGTCCGGCAGAAGCTGTACGGCGAGAGGATGAACCTGACGCTGCGCTTGTCGGACCCGTTCAACACGATGCGCTTCCGCATCCGCGCGGGCGACGACAACCTCATCCAGCTGACGGAGCGCACGCAGACCTCGCGCGCACTGCACCTGACGCTGCAGTACACCTTCGGCAGGCCGCCGCGCGTGCGGCAGACGCCGCAGCAGCAGGACGGTGGCGGCACTCCGTTCGGCGGCCTCTGATCCCGGAACGGCGGTTTCACGCAGAGGACGCAGAGTAAAAAGAGAGGACGCAGAGAACCCCATTCGGTTCTCTGCGTCCTCTCCGTCATCCTCCGCGTCCTCTGCGTGCTGCTGTTTTCCGTTCGGGTCAGTCGTCGTGGTCGTCCCACTTGATGAACTCGAAGCCCGTGCGGCAGCGGTTGCACCAGTACTGCGCCACCGAGAGCTGTCCACCGAAGGGGTTCAGCAGCCTGGTGTCCGTTCCCTCGCAGAACGGGCAGGGGGCAGACTCGGGGAGCCCGTCCACCCGGGCGGGTTCGGCGCGGGGCTCGGGCATCAGTCCAGCAGCAGGGCGCGGTTCTTGTCGCCGCGGGCGCGGGCGGCCGTCACCTCGTCCAGCTCGCCGCCCGTGCGGCGGGTGCGCTCGTTCCATCCTGTCCAGTCCAGCGCCGCGCCGCAGGCGAAGCCCTCCGCGCCGCGCGACACGTCCAGCGCATCCCCCATCCCGATCTCCTCCAGCACCGGCCCCACCTTGGCCAGAAAGCGCTGGCGCAGCGTCGCTGGATCGTACGCGGACAGCCCCTCGCTCGTCAGCCGCTGCGTGCCCGGGGCCGCATCATCCCCCAGCCAGAGCAGCGCCTGGGGCATGTAGCGGCAGAGCGAGTCCTGCAGCTCGGGGCGCAGCTCGTCGATCGAGGCGATCTTGCGCACCCAGCCGGCGGCGTACTGAAAGTGGAAGCGCTCCTCGTCCAGCATCTTCTGCACGCGGTTGAGCGCCGGCGTGTAGCGGCTGTCGGCCAGCGCGCCGTACTGGGTGGCGAGCGCCGTGTCGATCAGCAGGATGCAGGCGATGAAGTCGCTCCACGATTCGAAACCGGCGTCGAGCGCGGGGTGGCTGCGGTACTCGGCGGCCGGGCGCTCGTGCTCCAGCACCTTGGGCTCGTCGCCGAAGTCGCCCAGGAGCGCATAGGTGAGGCGCGCGTGGCCCCACTCGTCCTGCGCCATGGACGACGCGGCGATCCCCGCCTCCAGCGTGGGCGCGCCCAGCATGCGGTCGCTGTAGCGCAGCCCCAGGACGCGCTTGCTGTCGGCCAGCGACAGGATCAGGTCGCCCAGGGCCTGGCGCGACTCGTCGGAAAGCTCCGAGGCGGACTCGATGCGGGCTTCCGGAGAGGCGACGCTCATCGGGCCTCCTTCACGGCCATCTCGCTGCCGCCGTACGAGCCGGTGCCGCGCGCGTGGACGATCTCCTGTGCGCCGTCCTGTCCCATCATCGTCACGAAGGTGCTGTGCTCGGGGTCCACGGGAATGATGGCGGATCGCGGGATCACGCACATCTCTTCCCAGTTCTGCTCGTCGTATTCCTTCCAGGCGTACACGCGGGCCAGGTCGCCGTTCATGGCGTTCACGAAGCCGATGTGCCGCAGCGGCTCGCCGCGGTTCTTGCGGGCGAAGACTTCGAAGACGGGTTCGATCACGGAAGGACGAGTGCGTGAGTGCGTGAGTGCGTGAGTGCGGAACTGCGTGGCGCCTCGTGCAGTTTAC
>NZ_DASWMD010000054.1:0-144417 GCF_036399935.1 Longimicrobium sp. | reverse complement strand
TTCCGGCGCCACGGTGGGGAAGTAGCGGTAGGCGCGCCCCTCTGCCTCGTGGCGCACGAACCTCTTCTCCTCCAGCGTCTGCAGCGCCGACAGGACCGAGGTGTAGGCCAGGTCCTCGCCCAGTTCCTCCCGCACCTCGCTTACCGTTCCCGAGCCGCTGCGCCACAGGATGCTCATCACGTCCAGCTCGCGCGGGGTAAAGCTAATCTCGTCCATGAAATCCTCGCTACGGGTTCTTCCGTAGCAGTGTAGTCGCGGCGCCTGCACTTGTCAACTGTTTTTCCCGTAGATAGGCTCGGCGAGCGCCGGGACCCCCAAGGTCGCCAGCGACGCGGGGCGGCACCGGCCGACGAACGGCCGCGCGGGGGAGGCGGAGACAGGCCCCAGCGCACGTCCATGGTTTCGCCCGCGCGCCACACGACGGTCTTGACTACTCGTGTAGGCACGATTATCATCGTCTCATGACGACACGTGTAGGCACCCATGGCCCGTGAATCGACGATCGGCGAGCAGGAGCTGGCGCTGGTACGGCACATCGCCGACCGGGGCGGCGCCAGCGTCGCGGAGGCCGTCGACGAGTTCGGCGCCAGCCGCGCCCTCGCCCGCTCCACCGTGCTCACGATGATGGAGCGCCTGCGGAGCAAGGGGTACCTGTCGCGCCAGATGGCGGACGGCGTTTACCGCTATCGCGCCTGCGCCTCGTCGGCGGACCTGCTCAAGGACGCGGTGCAGCGGTTCGTGGAGCGGAGCCTGGACGGGTCCGTCTCGCCGTTCCTGGCCTACCTGTCCGACGCGCCCGAGCTGTCCGACCAGGAACGGCAGGCGCTGGAGCAGATCGTCGCCCGCCTCGACGCCGCCCAACGAAAGGACCGCTGATGCTCGCCCTTCTCGCCCGTGCGTCCATCGAAGGGGCGGTGCTGGCCGCCCTCGTCTGGCTGGCCTGCCGGGGGCTGCCGCGGCTGCCGGCCAGCGTCCGGGCGCTCCTGTGGTGGAGCGTGGCCGCGAAGTTCATCGTGGCGCTCGCCTCGCCTTCGGCGATCGTGCTCCCCGTGCTGCCCCGTGCCGCGGCCCATGCGCCAGCCGGCGAGGCGGCCGTCACGCCCGCTCCGCCGCTGCCGGTGGCGCAGGCGGGCGCCGCCGCCCGCCCCGCTCCCCTGCCCGCGCGCGAGTCCGGCGCGCCGGAGATCCCCTGGACCGCGGTCGTGGTCTGCGCGTGGGCGCTGGGACTGGGGCTGTCGCTGCTGCGGACGCTGCGCGGCTGGCGCCGCACGCGGGCCGTGGTCGCGCGATCGCGCCCCGGCGGCCCCGCGCTGCAGGCGGTTCTCGGCGAGCTCGCCGGCCGGCTCGCCCTGCGCGGAACGGTGGAGGTACGGGTCTCCACGGAAGTCGAAACGCCGCTGATCGTGGGCGGGCGCCGGCCGGTGATCCTGGTGCCGGGCGAAAGGTTCGCCGCGCTGCACCCCGCCGAGCAGCGCATGGCGCTCTGCCACGAGCTCGCGCACCTGAAGCGCGGCGACGTGTGGCTGGGGTGCGTTCCCGCGGCGGCCGAGCGATGCTTCTTCTTCCATCCCCTCGCCCGCCTCGCCGCCCGTGAATACGCGTTCTGGCGCGAAGCCGCCTGCGACGAGGCCGTCCTCGCCACGCTGGGCGCGTCGCCGCAGAGCTACGGCCGCATGCTGCTCGCCCTGGGGGTGTCACGGCAGACCGCCACCTTTTCCGCGGCAGGAGCCGCGTGGTCGTTCGGAAACCTGAAACGGAGACTCACCATGCTCGACCGCACATCCCCGCTCTCGCTTCGCGGCCGCCTGCTCGCCGCCGGCGCGGTGGCGCTCGCCCTGCTCGCGATCGCCCCCATCCGGGCCGTGGCGCGCTCCGCCACGGCCGCCGCTCCCGCCGTGGCGCAGACGGCCCGGGCGACGCCTCCACCGGCCGTGGCCGCGCGGATGGCGCCGCGGAGCACCGGCGGCGCATCCGCCACCCCCGCCGCCGGGCGTTCGGCCGGTCCGGGTCCGGAGCACGCCGCGCCGGCAGCCGCGGAGGCGGCGGCCCCGCCCGTACAGGAAGTGCACTTCATCCTGTTCCGCGAAGACGGGAGCACCACGATGTCCGGGCAGTCGGGAGACGCCGAGCGCGCGCGGCGCCACCGCCGGGCGGGCGAGCCGATGCTGTGGTTCCGGTACGGCGGCCAGGAGTACGTCGTCCGCGATCGCGGGGTGCTGGGACAGGTCGAAGAAGCGTGGGAGCCGGTGGGCCGCGTGGGCGAGGAGCAGGGCCGCATCGGTGCGCAGCAGGGTGCCATCGGCGAGGCACAGGCCCGCATCGGCGCGCGGCAGGCCGAAGTCGGGGCCCAGCAGGCCGCGATCGGGGCGCAACAGGGCGTCATCGGGGCACGCCTGGGGGTGCTGGCCAGCCGGGAGGCCGCGGGGGTTTCGGCGTCGGAGCGCCGCGAGATCGAGCGGGAACGTGCGGAACTGGGAGACGAGATGCGCCGGCTCGGCTCCGAGATGGCGGTGCTCGGCCGGAGGATGAGGGAAGTCAGTGCACCGATGAGCGAGCGCGGCGACGAGATGGCGGCGCTCGGGCGCGAGATGGGGGAGCTCGGCGACCGCATGCGAGCCGCGGTGGCGCGCGCCAACGCCGCGACGGTGGCGCTGGTCCGGCGGGCGATCGAGAGCGGCGCGGCGGCCGCCGTCCGCTAGGCGCGCGGAACGCCCCGGTTTTCCAGCCGGGGCGTTCCGCGTCCGGCGCAAAGCGACGATCTTCCGCCTCCCGCAGGGCTACTTCACCGGCCACCCCCAGGCCTGGTCGGGGGGCGGCGCGGGCAGCGGTCCCCCGGCTCCGGCGCGCACGCGCCGCACGAGGGAGTCGTGCTGGCGGAACGGCGCGCCCGCAGGAGCGGACGCGCGTTCTCCCGCCTGGCTTCATTCACCGGTTCGCCCGGGGCGGGGAAACCCGGAGCGACCGGGTGCGGGGCCCCCGCTCGCCCTGGAAGTAGCCCTGGATGACCTGCGCGATCTCGGGGGTGGAGAGGAAGAGGTCGTCTCCGTGCGACGCGCCCTCGACCACCAGGTGCGATCCGTTGGCGAGTCCCCGGAGCGCGGCTTCGGCGTTCTCCACCGTGGTGCGCCCGTCCAGCGTGCCGCTGATCAGCAGAACGGGGACGGACGAGCGCACCGGCTCGCCGTACGACGCGGGGAGCGGGGCCACGCCCCATCCCGCGCACGCGTCGGGAAAGTCCAGGGTGGCCCGCCCCAGCAGCGCCGCGCCCGCCTGGCTCTCCACCCGCGCGCGCCGGCCGCTCGAGACGGGCACCTGACAGTCCGACAGCGCCTCGTACGGCGAGGTGATCCCCCCGCGCAGCCCCTCGAGCTTGAATGCCGCCAGCATGCGGTAGTCGCCCCGGGCCGCCGCCCCGAACGCCGTCGGCAGCATCGCCATCTGCCGTCGGTCGCCCAGGGTGCCCGCCACCAGGAACTGTGCGTCCGTCTTGCCGAGCCCCACGGTGACGGCCGACCCGGAGCGGCGATCCTGCACGCTCACCCGTTGCGGTGCCGCGTCCAGCGCCGCGAACACGGTGCGCAGCAGGGGCACCAGCTTCGCCGCCGTGTCGGACGGGGCGGCCGCCGCGAGCGCCGCTTCCAGCGCGTGGATCACCCGGTCGTGTTCGGCGGGCATGTCCAGCATCTGGTCGGGTGCCTGTACGCCGGCCAGCACGGCGCTCTCCACGTGGCGCGGGTGGCGGCGGATGTACTCCAGCCCCAGCTGGCTTCCCGTGCTGATCCCCCACAGCCTCACCCGCGGTGCGCCGAGCGCCGCGCGAACGGCCTCCACGTCGGCCACGATCTCGCGCACGTTGAAGCCCTCGGGGGCTACCCCCGCGCTCCTCAGGGCGGCGGCGCACGCCCGTGCGTTGCGGCCCAGGATGGCGGTGAGCGTGTCGTGGACGATGGGGACGGCGACGGGGAGCGGCTCCCCTTCGGGACACGCGATCCGGGGCTCCGACCGCCCCGCCCCGCGCAGGTCGATGGCGATCACGTCGCCGAGTTCGCTGAGGCGCCGGAAGAGGGGAAGCCGGGGCCCGCGAGCCGCGGCGATCCCCGATCCGCTGCCCCCGGACAGGTAGATGATCGGTGCCCCGGGCGTGCTGGACGAAGACCGGAACCGCACCAGTCGAAGCGTCACCGGCGAATGAGCCGTTCCGCCGCCGCGGACCTGTGGAAGCTGGAGCTCGCCGAATTCCACCGGCACCCGCGCCGAGTCCGCGGCCGTGATGGTCCCCGGCTCCCATCGGATGGCGGCCGAAGGCGCAGGCGCGGCTGGCCCGTGTCCCGGCGGGGTGCAGGCGGAGGCGAGGACGACGGCGGCGGCGGCGACGCGCAGACCGCGGAACTGAAAACGGGGGCAAACGCCGGGCTTGAGATGGTCCATTCTGGACGCTCCCTGGAGTGAGCAGCACCGCGATGGCGCTGTTTGGGTGGATGACGCCGCGTGGGTGCGGCGGAACGGATGGGACCCTCGATGGCGGGGCGGCGTTCGCCCCGCTCAGCGGTTCGTGGACGCGCGGGCTAGGGTGCCCGCTCGATGGAGATGTTGCCGACGCGGCTGCCGACGACCAGCGACCGTCCGGACCCTGGATCGCCACCGGAACCGTGCTCGCCCAGGCTGCCGCGGCGGCGCATTCGCTCCCACCTCCCCAGCCGGTGCCCGCGCAGGGGAAAGTCGCTGGACACCCTGCCCGTTTCGGAGCGGGCCGCCAGCGACACCTGCGGATTCGTGGGGAGCCACACGCGGATGTTGCCGCTCAACGTGCTGACGAAGAGCGTGTCCGCCCAGGTAGTGCTTCCCATCCGCAGCCGCACGTTGCCGCTGCCGGTGGCCGCCGAGGCGTGGGAGGTGGTGCGGACGTCCACGTCGCCCGCGGAGGACTCGGCGTGCACGGGTCCGCGCAGGAGCCCGGTGCGGATCGTCCCGGTGCTGGTGTATCCATGGAACGCCACCCCGGCCGGCACCTGGACGACGAAGTCGATCTCCACGTCGTTCACCCGCGTGTTCCGCTGCGCCGACGGCCGCCCCGGGATGCACCGGTTGGGCGACGAGCCGGCGGGGGCCGGGTACAGCGCGCAGATCGTCACGCGGTCAGGCGACCGCACCACCTCGAAGCGAACGTCGGGCTCGGTCGCGCGCCCGTGGCGGGTGGCGCGCACCACCACGGAATCGCCCGCGGCCGGCTCGGCGCGGATCGCCCCCAGCAGGCCGCCGACCTCCACCACGGTTCCCGGTGCGGCCACCCCCGACCACTGGAACGCGGGTGTTCCCCACGCCCACGGCCCGCCGGCCGTGAACCCGGGCGCCACGGTCATCACCAGCGCGAGCGCGGCCAGGCCGAAGGACCACCTCGCCACCCGGGGGAGCCGGGACGCCGGCCAGCCGTCGGAAAGGAGGCAGCGCACGCGGCGGGCGATTGAGCCGCGGTGCTCGCCCAGCGCGGGCGCCAGCAGCGGCTCGCGTTCCGCCGACAGCCAGCCGCCCACGGCGGCCAACGCACGGGCCAGCGCAAGCCGAAGGCTGCCGGCCCGCTCGACGGCGAGCTGGTCGCTGAGGTATTCGGCCTGCTCCTGCAGGTGGGTCCGCGCCGCGCGATTGAGCGGCTGAAAGAAGAAGATGGATTCCACCGTCACCGAAACCAGCAGCCACGCGGGATCGTGCCGCACGAGGTGGGCGACTTCGTGCGACAGCACGGCGCGCATCTCCTCTTCCGAGCACTCCTCCAGCGCGCGCCGGGGCAGGCAGATCTCCGCCCGGCCCAGGGCGACGGGGGTGCCCAGCGACTCGGACACGGTGAGCCGGACGGTACGGCGGAATCCCAGCCTGGCGCAGGCGTCCCGCAGCAGGGAGCACGCCCGCGTCTTCCACGTCACGGCGCCGGCCCATGGAACGGCGTGCCCGGCGCGTGGCGAACGCAAGGCGGGCCAGCATGGCGCCCGCGAACATCATCCACGCCAGCACGAGCGCCAGCGGCGCGGCACGCAGCAGCGTTCCGGCCGAGGGCAGGCGCGAAGCGTACCGTTCCGGTCCGGAGGTGCCGTCCGACGGCGCTGCGCCCCGGCGCCCCGGCACGCGGGCAAGGGGAGCGGAAGGCGCCTGGCCCGACCAGTGCCGGGCTTCGACCAGGCCGCCGGTGGACACTCGCGCGAACACCGCGGGAACGGCCCCGGTCGTCTGCAGGGTGGCGGTCGCCAGGCCGCCGAGAAGCGCCGTCCGCCACAGCAGCTCACGCGTCTGCGCCGAGGCCGAGCGCGTGGATGCCCACCAGGCGCCGGCCAGCAGCACGGTGCTGTGAACGAGGTACGTGGCCACCCAGGCCAGCGTGCCAGCGCCCACGCGTACCAGCAGGTACAGCACGGATTCAGCGCTCATGGGTGCCTCCCCGGCCGGTGTCGTCGAGCGCCTTTTCCTTTGCCGCGATCATGGCCTTCACCTCGGCCAGCTCTTCGCGGGTGACGTCGCGCTCGGCGAGCAGGTGGCTGATGACGGTGGGAACGTCGCCGGTGAACAGCCGCTCGGTGATGCTGCCGATCACCGAGCGCTGCACCTCGCCCTCCACGAGGGCGGGGGAGTAGATGAAGGAGCGCCCTTCGCTGCGGTGGGTGACGGCGCCTTTGGCTTCCAGGCGGCGCAGCAGCGTCGCCACGGTGCTCTGCGCGATGCCGCGCGTGGCGCCAAGGTCGCGCTGGACGTCACCGACGGTGGCCTCGCCGCGCCGCCACAGCACGCGCATGAGTTCCAGCTGAAGATCGGTGAGGGAGCTTTTTGCGGGCATGCGGAAACGGGGGCTGGGAGGACGGGCCGCGATGGGTTACACATGTAATATTACAAGTGTAACTCAATCCCGTCAAGGAGGGCGGTGGCGCCCCCTTTCCGCAGACGCGAAACTTCGCTACTACTCGCGATGTACACTGCGGCTGGCCGGGCACTCTCGTCCGGTCCTTCCCACTCTCCCACCAGAGGCCCCTATGAAGCTCGCATCGCGGATGGTCACGGGGGCGGTCGTGGTCCTGCTGGCCTCCGGCGGTTCGGCCGCGGCGCAGGAGAGCCGGCCGTCCGTCGCGGGATTTGCCCTGGGCACCCACGCCGTGGGAATGAGCAGCGACCAGGGAGCCGCCGCGCCCCGGCGGGGTGGGGGCGTGGGGGGCTTCATCGGGATGGGGGTGACCCGCCACCTGATGGTACTCCTGAACGTGGACCTCGCCGCCGGCGCGTTCCAGGACGACGAGAGCATCGGCCTGCTGGGCCATGCCGACATCGCCGCGCGGGTGGCGCCGTTCCGGGCCGGCGTGGCGTTCCCCTACGCGCAGGTCGCGTTCTCCAGCGGGCTGAGGGAAACCACGGCCGACCGGCAGCTCCAGGGGACCGGGTGGACGGTGGGCGGGGGAGTGGAAGTGGTGTTGAGCCCGATGGCGAGCCTGGATCTCGCCGTTCTGCGCACCCGCGTGCGGCACGACGAGCTGACCGGCTCCGGGCCGGGAGATCCGGTCCGCGTGCGCGAGGCGACCACGCGGGTGCAGCTGGGGACGGTGTGGCGCCCGCCCTACCGGCCCTGACGCCACGAATCTCCCGCGCGGGGTTGCGTCAGCGCGTCGTGTGCCACGCTTTCCACTCCTGCTCGAGCGCGGGGATTCCGTGCGGCAGTCGGCGTGCGTGGGCCGCCAGCACCTCCTCGACCGTCTTGCCTCGCGCCAGCCCTTCGCCCAGGCGTGCCACGAACACGGGCCCTTCGCGCTCTGCCATGAACTCCAGAACGGAGTTCGTTTGGGAGTAGAAGGTAATGCCGCGGGTGCCGCCGAACTCGCCCGGGCGTACCCGCAGCCGGGTGATTCCCGGGCCGGTGCCGGGGACCCGCGCCGTGTCTCCCGCCCCGGCGCGCTGCGCATCCATCACGTTCTGCAGCTGCCGCCAAACCGGGTGCTCCATGCTGAACAACTCCGCCAGGGGGATCGTCGAATCGGCCACGGCGCGGAGCTGGGCGACTCGCGACTCGTGGAGTGCCTCCGGCTCGCAGAGCGTCGCCACTCCCTCGTCGAACCAGTCCGGCAGCGCCGGGTCGCCGTAGCTTCGCGGCGCGCCGGCCCCCGGGCGGGCCGCGGGGCCGGCCGTGCGGCCCAGGGTCACGGAGGTCTGCGCCATCAGGAAGACGTGACAGGCTTCGTGCGAAATCGCGCGCTGCCCTTCGACGCCGGTCGCGCTGACCGTGGGATCTCCTTCGAACTGCACCAGCCAGGGGAGGACCGCGCGGAATCGCGCCCGGAAGGGGGCCCAATCGAACGCCCTCATCTCGTCCGTCGAGTTGAAGACCATTACGCCGATCAGGGGCGGCGCCACGCCGAAGTGCCTTTCGAAGATTGCCGCGCCCCGGTCCAGCTCCTGGCGGACGGCCTCCGCGACCGCGTCGTTGGGGGCGTAGAGCTCGTAGGACGCGGTCCGAACGCGCGCCGCCGGGAGTGCTTCGGCGGAGGGCCCGGCCGCGGCGGCCGGCGCGCGCTGCGGGGCCGCGCACGCCGAGGCCAGCCCGGCGAGAGCCAGGGTGATCATGCGCGCAGCCATCCGCCCGCGGCGGTGCGCCGTAGAAACCCAACAGGTCTGATCGCGGTTCATGAGGATGCTCCGGCCAAGTGACGGGTGAGTCAGGGTCGCGACCACCACGGCCACGAGTCTTACACATTGTAATACTACATTATGTAGAACTATTGCGCAAGCAGGCCCGCGCACGGTTCCAGAGCGGCTACCTGGGCCCGGGCGCGGGAGCGGGACGGACTGCCGCGACGATGCCGGCCAGCAGCTCCTCCGGAGACTCCGTCCCTGAGCGCCCCACTTCCTGGAGCAGCTCGAGGATCCGAGCTTCCGCCCCGCGCAGCTGGGCCGTGTCCGCGCCGTTCCGGTTCATTCTGGCGACGTAGACGGCCGGCGCCGTGCCTGGCTTCTGTCTTTCCAGCAGCTCTGGAATGGGCGGGGCCCGTTCAAGGCGCAGCACGTGTACGCGGGGGCCGGGCCCACCTTCCGCGCCAGGCGCCGAGCCGGCCTCCACCGCACCCTCGAATTTGGGGGGTGTGGCCATGGACCACGCCGGCGCGGCGATCGCGACCACGCACACGCCGAGAGCGGCGAGCACCAGGTCGCCCGCCGCGACGGATCGCGGCGGCTCGCGCCGGCCGTTCACCAGGCGCTCCGCGCGGGCGAGAACCGCCGAGGGGGTCGCCGCCATCGCGGCGGCACCTACCGCGGGGGGAGCCGCACGCTCGACGTGCCTCTCCGCCACCGCGGCGAGCGCCCGCAGCAGTCCGAGCGGCGTACCGGTACGCCGCACCGCATGATCGTCACACGCGTACTCGGCCACCTCCACCATCCGGCGGCGAGCGACCCCGTTCAGCGGCTGGAAGAACATCACGCGGGACAGCACGAGCGCGCCCGTCTGCCACAGGGCGTCGCCACGAGCAAGGTGGGCCAGCTCGTGCGCGAGAATGCTCCGCTGCTCCAGTGGTTCGAGCGTGTGCAGGAACCAGCCGGGGACGCAGACCTCGCTCCATCCGAGCGCCACCGGCGAAGAGCAGGCGGGCGCGACGGAGAGCCGGACCGGCCGCCTGAGCCCGGCCTGCCCGTGGAGCTCCGCGAAAATGCCGAGCAGCTCCGCGTCCTCGACGGCGCGGCGCTCCATGAACCGGCGAAATCGCCGGTGCGACCGCACCACCCCGGCCAGCCCGAGCCCGGCGACTGCGAGCCACGCCAGCACGAGGGCGGGTGCGAGCAGGCTCGTTCCGCGGCCCACCCCCGCATCCAGCGCCGCGGCTCCCGCGCCGCCGCCGGGCGCCGGCGGCAGCGCCAGCCATCGTCCCGCCCGGGCGGCGGCGGCCGGGGTCCAGGCACCCGCGAGGGGCGCGTAGCCGAGGCCGACCTGGAGGGTAGCGGAGGCGAGGGGTGCCAGGAGAGCCGACTTCCAGAGCAGATCCACCCGGGCGACGGACCGCACGAGCCGCCCCGACGCGAGCGCAGCGCCGCCCAACACGAGGGTGCTGTGCAGGAGGTAGGTGACGAGCCAGCTCACCAGGAGCTCGGCCACCGGGCCGAAGGTGGGCTCAGCCATCGGCATCTCCGCGTTCGCGGGCCTCCAGGTCGTGGATCAGCTCCCGCAGGCGCGCAAGGTCGCTCCGGCTGACCGCGGAGACGGCAAGAAGGTGGCTGACCATCGCCGTAAGGTCGCCGTCGTAGAGCGGCACGGCTGCCTCGGAGAGCTCGCTGATCGCGATCTCTCGTACCTCCGCCTCCGTAGCCGCCGCGCGATAGACGTACTGACGGCGGTCGGTGCGGTGCTGCACCAGCCGCCGGTCCTCCAGACGCGAGAGCAGTGTCGCTACGGTACTGTGCGCACGCGGCTCCGTGAGCGCCCCCTGGACCTCGGGAACCGTGGCTTCTCCGCGGTCCCAAAGCACGCGCATGATCTCCAGCTGAAGTTCGGTCAGCATCGCCGCTCCGGTACGGGTACGTACTTCCTACACCGTGTAGAAGTAATTGTTGCGGCGAGTGGGGGCCGCCCGGGGAGCGGCAGCGGACGCGCGCACTCCCGGGGCGAAGAAGGGCTGGTTCGGCCGGGGCGCTCCGGCCCGTGAGCGGCTTCACGGGCCGGAGTCGGCGGGCGCTCCTGCGCCGGCGCTACGGATGCCAGGTCACGCCCAGCTTCAGGCGGGCCACGGTGAGGTCGGACCCCGCGCCCGCCGGGTCGATCGCCTCTCCGTCCTTCTCGAACTCCGACAGCGAGGTGATGGACTCCTGTACGGCCAGCTCCACCGCGAGCCGCCGGGATACGAAATACTGCAGCCCCGCGCCCACGCTGAACCCGCTGCCCCCCGCGGAAGCCACGAACGGCTCGCCGCCCTCCTCGTCCGCGAATTCGTCGGCCACGCCCGTCGAGGCGATCGCGGCGCTCACGTACGGCCGCAGCGCCGAACCGGCGCCCAGAAAGGTGTAGCGAAGGCCGATGTCCAGCTGCCCGACCACGTACTCCCCGTCGAGCTCCTCGATCTCCCTCCCGCCGTCGTACCGCACCTGCAGCGCGTCGACCGCAAGATAGAGCGCGATGCGCTCGTTGAAGCCGTAGCCCAGCAGGAAGCCGAAGCCCGTCCCCGTTTCGCGGCTCTTCACCCCCTGTGATTCGGTGTTCAGGACCGCGCCGGCCGCGTTCAGGTTCAGCAGGAGCCCGGAGTTGTCCGAGACCTGGGCCACCGCCCGGGGTGCCGACAGGACCGCCGCCGCCAGGAGGGCGGAGCGGATGATGATGTGTCTCATTGCGCTGCTTTCGTTGGTGAGTTGGCCCCGGGTGCCGGCGCGATGAAGGATTCATCGCGCCACGCGGCCGGGGTGGTCACGGCCGGGAATCACGCGATCCCGGCCGTTGGCGTACCCGTCTCCCGCCCCGGTCAGAATTCCCAGTCCACCGATACGCTGAACCATCGCGGCACCGCGTAGTCCGGGCGGGCGGAGATGAACGGCGGCTCCTCGCCGGTGGAATCGTCGGGGAGGTTCGAGGCGTCGTACGCGTTGAACACGTCGAGCGAGGTGCGGATTCTCCCCGGGCGCGTGTTCCAGCTGCGCGCCACGCGGATGTCGAGGCGATGGTAGGCGCCGAGCCGCTCGCCGTGGAGCGGGCCGAAGCTGCGGGCGAGTTCGACGGTGGTGTCGGCGAAGGCGCGGAGAACGACCGTGGTGCGCGTGGAAGGCCGTCCGGAGCGTGCCTGCCAGGCGGCCCCGACCTGCCAGCCCGGCCGCGGAGCATAGCGCGCCTCGGCGCGCACGGAGTGGCGCTCGTCGAAGGCGGAGGGCAGGGACCGGCCCTCGGCGCGCATGCGCGCCTCCGCCAGCGCGTAGCTCACGGTCCACCCCAGGGCGCGGTCCGGGTCGCCCTCGGCGAAGAGCTCCACCCCACGGCCGGTGAGCCCCTCCGGCGCCAGCCACACCCCCTCGTCGGCAAAGAGCTCCGGGACGATTTCGGGGAACAGGGCCGGGTCCACGTGGCGCGCGGCCACGGGCCGGTGCCGCCGCACGTAGGCTTCGGCGCGCAGCGTCGCGAAGCCCGGTGCACGATGCTCCACCCCCGCCACCCGGTGCTCGGCACCGTCGGCCCGCGCAAACCGCGTCGCCCCGCGCGAAACCTGCAGCTCTTCGATCCCCTGCGGCTGGTGGTACAGTCCCCATCCCGCGCGCAGGGTGGTGCGTGGCCCAACTTCCAGAGCGGCGCTCGCCCGGGGCGCCCAGCTCGCCTGGCGCGTCAGCCCCGACCAGTCGTAGCGAAGCCCGGCTTCCACGGTGAGCGCCTGCCAGGGCCGCACGCGGTGCAGGACGTACGCGCTGGCCCGGGTTCCCGCCGGCGCCACGTCCACCCGCACCGCCTTGGAGAGGGGACCCAATCGCACCGACCCTTCTTCGTCCAGCCGGACGCGGTGCCGCTCCAGGCCGTAGTGGTATTCGGCGGAGGCGTTCCTGAGGTCGATCCCCCAGCGGAGCTGGTAGGCCGGCGAAAGCGGGTGCGTCCAGTCCTGGCGCAGCGCGGCGATCCGGAAGCCGCGGCTGTCCGCAACGCGCAGGACGGGGGTCGGCTGGCCCGACGGATCTTCGGCGGAAAGAAGGAAGAGCGAACTGTTGCGCCGCCGCCACTGGGACGAGAGCGAAAGGACGGTGCGCACGGCGGACCCGCCGCCCAGGGCCGACGTGGTGGTGACCCACGCATATGCGCTGCGGTGCCGGCTTCGGTAGCCGGCGGCTTGCTCGCGCAGGTGGTCGGCCGCACCCAGCAGGTGGGCCGCTACGCGATGGCGGCTGGCCACCTGGTACTCCGCCTTGGCGAACACGTCCGCGTAGTCGGCCGACTGTACCTCGAAGTTCAGCTGCTTCAGCAGCCACAGCCCCGGATGGCCGCGCCGCGCCGAGACGAGCCAGCCGCCGCGCCCCGACGAAAAGCCGCCCTCGCCGTGCAGGCGCGACTCCTGGAGGCTCAGGCCCGCCTGGCCGCGCGCCGAGTCCCGCCGCGGGCTGGTGGAGCGGATGTCGAGCACGGCGCCCAGCCGGCCTCCATGCTCCACGGGAAAGCCGCCGGTCAGCAGCCGCACCTGCCCGACGTTCTGGAGGTCGACGATCGACACGAGGTCGTATACCTCCTGCAGGTGGAACGGCCGGTACAGCTCCATCCCGTCCAGGAGGACCAGGACCTCGTCGGGGCTTCCGCCACGGACGCCGAACCGCGCGGAAAGGTCGCTCGACGAAACCCCGACGAGCCGCTCGACCGCCCGGAAGGCGTCGGCCGCGACGTGGGGCAGGGCCCGCACCTGCTCCCGCGAGCGGGCCTGGGTCGTTCCCCCCGCTTCGCCGACGGCGCCGTACGTTCCGGGGGCGACGACGACCTCCGACAACGCCACGGGCGCCACCCCCAGCGTCAGCACCACCTCCGTCGCACCGCCGCTCCCGACCTCCACCGAATCCAGCCGGGCGGGGGCGTGGCCCAGCCGCGTCGCGGCCAAGCCGTAGCGCCCGGGGGGGAGCTCCTCCACCCGAAAGCGGCCGTCCGGGCCCGACACGGCCGCCAGGGGGGTGCCCACGACCCGCACGAGCGCTCCGGCGACCCCGGTTTCCCGCCCGTCGCTCCGCACCGTGCCGTGAATGGCCCCGCGGCCCGGCTGGAGCCCCGCCGTCCGGACGGGAACGAGGATCAGCGTGCCCGCCGGCGAAACCAGCAGGTCCAGCGCGCTCCCCCGCAGCAGCGCGGCCAGCGCGTCGCCCACCGCGATGCCCCGCGCATGCAGCGAAACGCGCCGCTGCAGCTGCGGCAGCTCGGGGTCGTACACCAGGCTCAGCCCCGCGTCGGCCGCGATGCGGCGCAGCGCGGAAGCGAGAAGCACCTGCTCCAGCGCCACGTCTACCGGGCGGCTCAGCGGGGCGGAGCCCGCGATGGCATCTCGCAAGGGCACGCCCGGGCGCCCGCGCTCCTGCGCCCCCGCGGGGGCGGCGGCGAGTGCGCAGCCGGCGGCCAGCAGCGCCAGGAGGCGCCTCACGATCCCTCCGGCGGCCGGGAGATCGTCACGACGCCGCCCTTTACCTGGTGCTGCACGTTCAGCGCGGCGGAGATCGCGTTCAGGACTTCGGAAAGCGAGGCATCGGCGATGGACATGGTCACGCGGCGCCGCCGGAGCGCGGGGTGAACCTCCACCCGCACGTCGTACCATCGCTCGATCGCCGCGGCCACGTCTCCCAGCTGCGTGCCGGAAAACACCATGCGCCGGTGCGTCCAGCCGATGTACGCGCCGACGTCGGCGCCGCGCGCCACGCTCAGCCCCGAATCCGGGTCCAGGCGTCCCAGCTCTCCCCGCGCGAGCACGACGCCCGCGGCGCGCGCACCGCCGGCCGGGCCCAGGCGCACCCGCCCCTCGGCGACGGCCACGTCCACCCGTGCCCCGGGCCGTGCGCTCACGTCGAAGACCGTGCCCAGGACCTCGACGACTGCCGCGCCCGCATGCACCCGGAAGGGGCGGTCCGGCCGCCGGGCCACCCGGAACAGCGCCTCGCCCCGCAGGTGCACCTCCCGCGTGCCGCCGAAGGCCGCCGGATAGCGCAGGCGGCTCTCGGGCGCCAGCATCACCTCGCTCCCGTCCGCGAGCCGCACGGTCACCAGCTGGCCGCGGCTCGCCACGGCCTCGCGCATGGCCGGGGCGGGCGGGGGGCCTCCGCCGGTGATGCGCGCCGCCAGGGCCGCGCCCCCCAGGAGCAAGGCAGCCACGGCCGCGGCCCGCAGCACGGGCCACGACCGGGCGGCCCGCCCCGGGAGCGGGGCGCGGCCGAAGCGGCCTTCCCCCGCGGGGGAGCGCGTGTCGCTCCCGGTCCGCGCCTGGACGCGGGCCCAGGCGGCGTCCACGTCGTACGCCGCGGCCGGCCGGCCGGCGCCCCCGAGCGTGTCGACGAGCTGGCGGAACTCCGGGTCGTGAAGCACCCGCCGACGAACGGCCGCCCGCTCCTCGGCCGGCGACTCACCGGCCAGGTAGCGGCCGAGCACTTCCCAATCGATGTCGCCCTGCATTGCTCCCCCTTGCAACGGACCGCTGGACAGGTGTGCGGCGGGACCTACGCCCGCAGGTGCGCGAGGCGCTCGCGCAGCACCTTCACCGCGCGCCCCAACTGGTTCTCCACTCCCTTCACCGACACTTCCATCACCGCCGCGATTTCGGCGTACGTCATCTGCTGCTGCCAGCGCAGCACGACGGCCAGGCGCGCCCGCTCGGGGAGCTGCTGGATCGCGTCGTCCACGGCCCGCGCGACCGTCTCGGAGTGCATCCGGTCGTCCACGGCGGGTCCGGCCTCCGCCATCCCCGGAACGGCGCCGCTTCCGTGGTCGAGCAGCCTGCGCCGTACCCGGCGGTGCTTCAGATGGTCGAAGGCACGGTTGCGGGCCGCTCCGAACAGGTACGCGGCCAGGCTCCCCCGCACCGTCCACTGGGCCCGCTTCTCCCAGATGGAGACGAACAGGTCCTGCACCAGCTCCTCGGCGGTCTCGGGCAGGTCGGCGTACCGCTCGACGAAGGTGCAGAGCCGCGGGTAGTATGCCCGGAACATCAGTTCGAAGGCATCGCGGTCCCCGCGGCGAATGCGCTCCGGCCATTCGCTTTCACGCATGCCTTCGCGTACCCCGCCGTTCCCGGGATCTCTCATTCCGTCGGCCGAAACGAGGGTGCGATTCGTGAGTCCATTCGTGCGCGCATTGCTGAGGCCGGCGAAGGGCAGCCCTGGCGGGAAGCCGTGCAGGCGCCCGCCCGCGATATTTCCGCGGACGGGCCCCGCGGGGTTGCTACGCCGCGTCCAGGGGGACCCGTTCGTCGACCTGCTCGCCGCAGACCGTCCCGGTGATGGTCAGCGTTTCGCCCGAGGCATCGACTGCGCCGCTGACGTCGAGGGAGCAGCGGCGGGTGGGCCCGGTCCGGCGGGCCCACGCGAACGCCCCCGCCAGCGAAACGTCCAGCCGCGTGATCATGGGCCCTGCCATGGTCATGCCCACGTGCAGGGCCATGTCCGGGTCGCCGGTGATGCGGACCCACTGGCCGCCCTCGGTGGGGATGGCGCACCCCCGGTGGGTGACCGTCGCCTCCAGGTCCGACTGCACGGTGTACGAAGCTTCGTCGTACTCCCCCACCAGCTGGCCGGCCAGCGCCACCTCGCCCGACGAACAGGGGTGGACCTCGGAAACGGCGATGGTGAACGGGTTGGTGGCCGGCGCCTGCAGCCAGCCGGCACTGGTGGCCTCCGCGAAGCCCGCGGTGGCGTCGAACACCACCGCCTGCACGAGCGCGCCGATCTCGGCGCGGGTGAGCCGTTCCGGGGCGGCCGCGGGGTTGTCGCTGCAGGCGGCGCCGAGCAGCACCGTCATCGAAAGGCACGCGGGGAAGATTCGGTTGCGCATCGTACTCTCCTGGGAGGGGGAACCGCACATGGGAGCGGACCTTGGCAGCGGCGGATGCGCGCTGCTCGATCGTTCCATCCAGGGAGACGACGCACACCCGCAAAACCCCACACCGCGGGAGCGTCGTCTTCACCCGCGCTCCCCCCACGCTGCTTCAGGGCGACGCGGCTTCACGGAGCGCGGCCGGGCGCACACGAGGCTCTTGACACGGAACGTGGAATGCTGAATATTCAGCACAGGCTGAAAATTCAGCACACACGATCCCGTGGTGGACCCGTCATGCAAGCCAGCACTCCAGTCCCGCTCAGCCGGCGCGAACGCCAGATCATGGACATCGTGTACCGCCGCGGCAGGGTGACCACCGCCGAGGTGCTGGAGGAGCTCGAGGATCCCCCCACCTACAACGCGGTGCGGTCCGCCCTGCGGCTGCTGGAAGAGAAGGGCCACCTCAAGCACGAGGAGGAGGCGCGCCGGTACGTGTACCTGGCGACCACGCCCCGCACGCGGGCCCGCAGCCATGCCCTGCAGCACCTGGTGAAGACCTTCTTCGGCGGAAGCGCCGAGCAGGTGGTCAACGCCCTCCTGGCCGAGACGGAGCTTTCGCCGGCGGAGCTGGACCGCATGGCGCGCCGCATCGAAGAGGCCAGGCGCGCCGAGGAGGAGTCGTGAGCCCCGCGCCGGACGGGTTCGTGGCGCTGGCGGCCGCGGGTGCGCTGAAGGCGAGCGTGCTGCTGGCGGCGGCCTTCGGGGTGACGGCGCTGCTGCACCGCCGCAGCGCCGCGCTGCGGCACCTGGTGTGGACCGTGGCCCTGGGCGGCGCCCTGGCCGTGCCCCTCCTCCAGGTCGTCCTGCCCGCGCTGGAGGTGGCCGTCCTCCCCTCCCCGCCCCGGGCGGCGGCATCCGCCGTTTCGCCGGCGCCGGCGGAGCCCGCGCCTGCCGCCGTCTCGCGCCCCGCGGTACGGTCCGTGGACGCGGCGCCCGCCTCGCCCCGGCGCGGCCTCCCGGCGTGGCCCGTGCTGGCGGCGTGGGGCTGGGGGCTGGGCGCGCTCGCCCTGGCGCTGCGCCTGTCGGTGGGGGTGCTCAGGGTGTGGTGGCTGGGCCGCCGGGCCAGCGAAGTGACCGACGATTCGTGGACGCGGCTGGCGGATTCGCTCGCGCGACGGCTGCGGCTGGGCCGCATCGTCACCCTGCTGCGGGAGGAGCGGGCCGCGGTGCCCATGACCTGGGGGGTGTTCCGCCCCGTGGTGCTGCTTCCCGCCGAATCGGCGGAGTGGAGCGACGAGCGCCGCATGGTGGTGCTGGCCCACGAGCTGGCCCACGTCCGCCGCTGGGATGCGCTCACGCAGTGGGTGGCCCACTTCGCCGTCGTCCTCCACTGGTACAACCCGCTGGTGTGGCTGGCCGCCCGGCGGCTGCGCGAAGAGCGGGAGCGCGCCTGCGACGACGCGGTGCTCACCATCGGCGCGCGCCCGTCGGCCTACGCCGACCACCTGCTTACCCTGGTGCGCTCGCTGGGCCGCTCCGAAGGGCCCGTGGCCGCGCTGGCCATGGCGCGCCGCTCGCAGTTCGAGGGACGGCTGCTCGCCATCCTGGAGCCCGCGAACCCGCGGCGGGGCCTGTCCAGCCGCACCATCCTCACCGGGCTGGCCGCCGCCGTGGTGGCCACCACGCCCCTGGCCGCACTGCGGGCGACGGCCCGCCCCGCCCCGGCGTCCGCCGTCGCCGGCCCCGCTGCCGGCCCCGCGGCGAAGGCGGGCGAACGCGTTCAGCCCCCCGCCACGTCCGGGCCCCACGCCGGTCGTGCGCCCCTGGCCAGGGCGGTCCTGCCTCCCCCGAACGTGCCGGGGGCCCTGGCCACGGCGGCCGATACGGGAGACGTGTCCGCGGTCATCCAGGCCGTGCGCGGCATGGGTTCCTCGGCCGAGCAGGCGAACGTGCTGATCACGCTGATGGAGCGGCGGACGCTCGGGGCAGGCCACGCGATCGAGCTCCTGGGGGCGCTGGCGGACGTGGAGTCGCGTGCCAACGTTCGCGACGTGCTCGTCGCGGGAATCTCCCGGCTTCCGCTGCGCGAGCGCGCGGTTCGCGATGCCTGGTTCCGGGTGGTGGAGGGGATGGAGAGCGGCGCGGAGCAGCGCGGCGTGCTGGTGGCCCTGCTGCAAAGCGGCCGGGTGGACGGCGACATGCTGGCGGCCGTCCTCCGCGCGACGCACGCGATGTCGTCCGACGCCGAGCGCCGCGACGTGCTGCTGGAGGTGATGAAGGGCCGGCGGCTGAGCGGCGCCGCGCGCGACCGCTTCCTGGCCGCGGTGGGGGCCATGCAGTCCGACGCCGAGCGCGCCACGGTGCTCACCGCGTTGGGGACGGGCGCGCAGCCCGCTCCGTCGCGTCCTCCCCGGCCGGCCGGCTCGGCACAGGCCGGGTTGTGGACCAGCAACACCAACCATCGTCACATCGAGGACGAGGTGGAGCTTTCCAGGGGCGAGCTCCGGGCGGACCGCGTGCGCCTGAACGCGGCGCGCGACGGCGTGCTGGGCATCGCCGAGGGAGGCTCGCTGACCATCGCCGAAACCAGGCGCGGAGGCGAGGTCGTCTCGCTGCGCGTGTCGCCCGGGCCCGGCGGTTCCCTTCGTTACGAGTACCGGGTGGATGACGCCGGGCGCCCGTTCGACGCGGACGCGCGTGCCTGGCTGCGGGAGTGGATCCACCGCGCGGCGAACTGAGCCTCGTGGAAGGGTGGAAACGGGGCGCCGAGCCCCGTTTTCGGGCCCTGAGTGCTGATTTTTCAGCGCAAGGCGCGTACGGCAGCACGCAGAACGGAAATCGACTTGGCATCGAATGCTGAAATTTCGGCAGTAAAAACTTACCCCCGGGAGGATGGTCATGCGGAAAACGGGATGGATGCTGGCAGCGGCGCTCGTGCTGGCGGCCTGGGCGGGGCAGCCCGCGGGCGCCCAGGCGAACACCCCCGCGGCCGACGCCCGCAGGGAGGCAGGGGCGCGCAAGCAGGCGCGAGCGGTGCGCGTGGAGGGGCGCCCGCCGGCCATCGACGGCCGCCTGGACGACGCCGCGTGGGCCCAGGCCACGCCGATCAGCGACTTCGTGCAGAAGCTTCCCACCGAGGGCGCGGCGCCCACGGCGGAGACGGAGGTGCGCTTCCTCTACGACGCGGCATACGTGTACGTCGGCGCGCGGATGAAGGCGGCGGCCGAGGGGATCCGGGCGCCCATCACGCGGCGGGACAACGGCATCCTGGCCGAGTTCATCCGCGTTTCGTTCGACACCTACCAGGACCGGCGCACCGCCTACAGCTTCGGCGTCACGGCGGCCGGGGCGCGGCTCGACGGCTACCATCCCACCGACAGCGAGGCGCAGGACGTTCGCTACGACCCGGTGTGGGAGGCACGCGTGGCCCGCGACCCGGGCGGGTGGACGGCCGAGATGCGCATCCCCCTCTCGCAGCTGCGATTCATCGCGCGCCCCGAGCAGACGTGGGGCCTCAACGTCAACCGGTGGATCCCCAGCCGCGAAGAGGACCTGTACTGGAGCCTGGTGCCCGCCAGCGAGAGCGGCTGGGCGTCGCGCTTCGGCGACCTGGCCGGGCTTTCGGGCGTGCGCCCGGTGCGCAGGATCGAGCTGATGCCGTACGTGGCTTCCGGCGCCACGCTGCGGTCGGGGGTGCACCCGGCCGATCCCCTCACCAGCCCGCGCGAGGCGGCGTTCCGCACCGGGGGCGACCTGAAGGCCGGCCTGGGATCGAACGTGACGCTCGACGTGACGGTGAACCCGGACTTCGGCCAGGTGGATGCCGATCCGGCGGAGGTGAATCTTTCCGTCTTCGAAACCTTCTTTCCCGAGCGCAGGCCCTTCTTCACCGAGGGCAGCCAGCTCCTGTCCGGAGGGGGCGCCTCGTACTTCTACTCGCGCCGCATCGGCGCTCCGCCGCGCGGGCCGGCGGGAGGCGACTTCGTGCGCCGTCCCGACGATTCCACCATCCTGGGCGCGGCCAAGCTCACCGGACAGCTGCCCTCGGGGCTGTCGCTGGGCGTGCTGGCGGCGGTGACCGACCGCGAGCAGGCCCGCACCTACGACTCCGCGACCAGCGTCTTCGGCCGGGTGGAGGTGGAGCCGCGCACGGGGTACGCCGTCGCCCGGGCGCAGCAGCAGATCGGGAGCGGCGGCTCCACCGTCGGCGCCACGCTCACCGCCGTCTCGCGCGACCTGGAGCCGGGCTCGCCCCTGGCCCTGCGGGTGCCCGAACAGGCGTTCGCCGGCGGCGTGGATTGGAACCTCCGCTTCGGGCGCGGCACCTACCAGGTGGGCGGCCACGTGGGCGCCAGCCGGGTGGCGGGCGACTCGCTGGCCATCCTGCGCCTGCAGCGAAGCTCCGCGCGCTACTACCAGCGCCCGGACGCCGACTACGTGGAGCTGGACCCCTCGCGCACCGGCCTGGCCGGGTACACGGCGTCGTTGAACGCGGCGCGCATCAGCGGCCAGCACTGGCTGTGGACCACCGGGGCCGCGCTGAGCTCGCCGGGGCTGGAATTGAACGACGCGGGGCGGCTGTCCGTGGCCGACGCGGTGAGCGCCTTCGCCGAGCTTCGCTACCGGGAGACGAAGCCGCGGGGGCCGTTCCGCAGCTACGACGTGTTCGTGACCCCCGAGGTGGGGTGGAACTACGGCGGCACGCGGACGGGAGGCACCCTCTGGCTGGACGCGGTGGGAACCTGGCAGAACCGCTGGCGCAGCGACTTCACGGCGTTCTACACCCCCCGCGCGCAGAGCGTCACCGCCTCGCGCGGCGGGCCGCGGGCGGGAACGCGTGCGTCGTGGGCCGTCATCAACCGCCTGGCCAGCAGCAGCGCGGCGCGCTTCCGCTGGAACGGCCGCGTGTACTACGGCGAGAACGAGGACGGCCGCGCCACGTACCGGCTGAGCGGGGGCGTGGCCTTTCGCCCGGGCCCGCGCTGGCAGCTGTCGGTGGATCCCAACTTCCTGCAGAGCACGCCCACGCGGCAGTACGTGGCCACGCTGGATGGCGGGCCCGCCGCGACGGGGGGCAAGCGGTACGTGTTCGCCTCCGTGGGCCGCAGCGAGTTCTTCGCCCAGGTCCGGCTGAACTACCTCTTCACCCCCGACCTGTCGATGGAGTTCTACGCCGAGCCGTTCGCCTCCAGCGGGCGCTACCACACCTTCGGCGAGCTTCCCGCGCCTGGGAGCCACGAGCTGACGCTGTACGGCGCCGACACCACCCGCGTGCGCCGCGAGGGCAACGCCACCCGCGTGCTCGGCCCCGGCGGCGGGGCGGTGGTGCACGACTTCAACGTGCGCTCGTTCCGCAGCAACGCGGTGCTGCGCTGGGAGTGGCGCCCGGGAAGCTCGCTCTTCGTGGTCTGGCAGCAGGACCGCGCCGGGGAACGAGACGAGATCGCGCCGGTGGGCCTGGGGTCGCTCGCCCAGACGCTGGACGCCCCCGGCGACCACCGCCTGGCCATCAAGGTTTCCTACTGGCTGCCGCTGCGGTGAGCACGCTTCACCAGTCGCTCACGAACCTCCTGGACAGGTTGGCGCGGAAGCGGCGGCTGAGGCGCAGCTCGGTCCCGTCCAGGAGCAGGACCAGGTAGTCGCCGCGGAACCAGGGCTTCAGCTCGCGCACGAAGTCCAGGTTCACGATCGTGGAGCGGTGGATGCGCACGAACCGCCCGGCATCCAGCTCGTCTTCGAAATCCGAGAGCGCCCCCCGCACCAGGTGCGTGCCGGATGCGGAGTGGATCGTCACGTAGTGGCCGTCCACCCGCAGGTAGCGGACGGTGGCGACCGGGACGATCTGCACCCCCGACGCCGTTCGCGCCGCCAGGTATCCGCGGCCCTGCGCGGAGTGGCTCCCCGTGGCGCCGGCCAGCAGCTCCCGGGCGGCCCGCACCGCTTCGCGCGCACCGCCGCCGCCCCCGGCGTCGCGGGAAAGCAGCTCCCGCAGCCGGGCCACCGCCGCCCGGAAGCGCGCCTCCGCCACGGGCTTGAGCAGGTAGTCGATCGCGTGCAGCTCGAACGCGCGGATCGCGTGTTCGTCGTACGCGGTGACGAAGACGACGGGCGGCATGACCTCCGGGCCCACCTGGTCCAGCACGTCGAAGCCGGTTCCATCCGCGAGCCGGATGTCCAGGAACACCGCGTCCGTTTCGCGCGCGCGAAGGTGGGCCACCGTTTCCGCCGCCGTGCCGCACATCCCCACCACCTCCACGTCCGGCTCGGCGGCCAGGTACGAGTTCAGCAGGAGCCGGGCGGGCGCCTCGTCGTCCACGATCAGCACCCGGATGCGGGGGTTCATCCGGCCTCCGGCGTACGGGAGCCCACGATGGGAAGGCGGATCTCGGCCACGGTGTGGCCGCCGGCCTCCCGGAGGGTCACGGTCGCGGCGCCGCCGTAGATGCGGTTCAGCCGGGCACGCGTGTTGGCGAGGCCGATCGCCTCTCCCGATCCGTCGCCGTTTCCCGCCGCGGCGGGTGCGCTCGCCACGTTCGCCACCGACAGCACCAGCACCCCGTGCTCGCGGCGGGCGCGAACCAGCACCTCGCCCGCCCCGGAGTACCTCACCGCGTTCTCCACGAGCGGCTGCAGCAAAATGCCGGGCACGCGCAGCGACCGGGTCTCCGGATCGGCCTCGGTGCGCAGGCGAAAGCCGTCGCCGAACCTCATCCGCTGGATTTCCGCGTACCGGGCCACGATGGCAAGCTCCTCGTCGAGCGTTACGTCCGCCGCCGACGATGCGCGCAGCACCAGCCGCAGCAGCTCGCCCAGCTCCGAGAGCATGCGCTCCGCACGGGGCGGATCGATCCGCACGAAGGCCGCCACGGCGTTGAGCGCGTTGAAGAGAAAGTGCGGCTCCAGCTGCGCGCGAAGCAGGCGAAGCTCCGACTCGGCCAGCTCCGCGGCCAGCCGGGCGCGGGACGTTTCCTGCTCGCGCGCCAGCCGCTGCTCGATCAGCACGGTGGCACCCACGGCGAACAGCAGGTACATGATCACGTTGCCGGGGAGCCGGTGGGCCAGGAGCCACGCCAGCCCCTCGCCCAGCCCCGTCCCCTGCCCGCTCCACCCGAACAGGAAGCGGCTCACGGGCAGGAGCATGGCCAGCTTGACGATGGAAAGCAGCGTCCCGGCCGCCAGGTGAAGGGCGATGCCGCGCGCGAGCGGCGGGCGCCCCAGGGGCACCCGCTCGGCCACCGCCACCACGGCCGGCGCCAGCGCGGCCCATCCCAGCCAGGGGAGAAGCTCGCGGGCGACGGCCAGGGCGCCCTCCCGTCCGCCGGAGCCGCCGAACTCGGGAAGGGCGTCCAGCAATCCGAACGCCGCCGCCGCGGCGAACGCGGGGAGCCAGGTCCGGCGGGCGGGAATGCGCCCCGGCGCCGCGGTTCTCACCGCAGCTCGCGTCCCAGAAACGCGAGCACCGCCGCCCACGTCTCGCGGTCGGCACGGGCGTATCCCGCCGGGGTGCCGCCGGCGCGCCAGAACCCGCCCGCCGTCCGGGGCGGCGTGGGAAGGTACGGCACCAGGATGGAGTGCCCCGCCCCCGAAAAGGAAAGGTGCACGGCGCGCCGCGGATGGCGGTGGGCGCGCAGGCGCCGCACGACGGATTCGGCACCCTCGGCGGCGGGGATCATCTGGTCGTCCGCCCCGGACAGGAGGAGAACCGCCCCGCGGATGCGCTCGACGGGGATGGCCGCCCTGGCCAGCGCGGCCGTGTCGGTGCGGCTCGCCTCGTACAGCGTGCGCAGCGTGTACGGCGGGGCGCGCCGGAACTGCGCCTCCCACTCGGCCGAGGGGCGCTGCAAAAGGAAGGGGACCGGCTCGCCGCCGAGGGACCAGGAGGACTCCGGGCGCGAGCGGCCCTCGCGCGTAACGCCCTGCTGCACGGCGTCCGTCGGCGCGTAGGCCACCACCGCCCTGATCCCCGGCAGGCGTGTGGCCGCGAGCAGCGCCAGCTCGGCGCCCTTGCTGGTGCCCAGCAGGGCCACCCGCCCCGCGTCGAGCTCGGGGCGCGTGCGGGCCCATTCCAGGGCTGCCTCCACCCGCTCCACCGGCACCGCGAAGAGCTCCCCCGGCAACCCGGGAAGGCCGAAGTAGGCTACGGCCAGCGCGGCGTAGCCTCGCGACGCGAGCGCCGAGGCGCGAAGGTCGTCGAAGCCGCCCTCCGATCCCCCCAGCACCACCACCAGCGGATGGGGACCTCGCCCGGCCGGAAGGTACAGGCGCCCGGTGAGCGCGTCGGAATGCACCTCTTCGCGCCGGACGCCGGGGGCCAGGAGCGCGCGCACCAGCGGGCGCCGCTCCACCACCCGCCCGTCCACCCGCAGCTCCACCTCGTGGGCGAGCGGCGCCGGCGGTGCCCAGGAAGGCGTGGAGGGGCCCGACCCGCTGTCCCGCTCCATCGACCAGAAGAGGCCCATCGCATCCCTTCCCCCGTAGCTCCCGGAGTCGGGCGCCTGGACGGACGCGTCGATGCGCCCGTGCTCGTCCGCGCGGAACCAGGCGACGGAGCGCAGGGCGCCGCCGGGCGCATCCGGCCAGCGGACGACCAGGGCCGCCGCCTCGCCGGGACGCAGCCCCTCCGCCCCCACGCGTACCCTCTCGTCGACGAGCGCCGTGTCGGCCGGCACCACGAGCCTGGGCGCGGATGCCGCCGGTGCCGGGCCCGGCGGGGGCGCGCAGCCGCAGAGCGCCGCCCCGATGATCAGGAGCCTCGTCCACACCGGCGGCATCAGCGCGGCCCTCCCGCGGGGGCGGAAAGCGCGGCCGTGAAGCGGGGGGCGGGGAAGGACACCCGCGCGGCGGACACGTCCTCCCCCGCCAGGAAGCGCGCGACGATGTCCTGCACCGCCGGCGACGGCAGCGACTCGTGCCCGGCGTTGTCGATCACCAGGTGCACGCTCACCGGGAATCCCCACCGCACCTCCTCTGCCTGGAACGGCGGCGTGTTGGTGTCCAGCGTGCCGCTGATGAAGAGGGTGGGCACCGTCGTGAACACCGGCGGCCCGCCCCGCCCCGTCCGGACGCCGGCCCCGGCGCAGGCACCGCTCTCCCACTGCAGGTTCACGTTGCGGAAAAGGGCGCCCTGGGCAGCCCTGCCCGCATCCATCATCCGCCCCTCCGGCCATCCGCCCGCGCAGTCGACCGCGGTGGCCATCGCCGAGCGGCTGAAGCCGTTGTACAGCGGCTCCAGCTCGCGGGCGAGCGCCTGGTACTCGCCCCGGTCCAGCGCCAGCAGCAGCGCCGGGATGCTTCCGTAGGTCCGGCCGTCGGCCATCTTCATCCGCATCACCCAGCGCAGGCCGATGCCCCCCACGCGCAGGGTCACCGGCTGGTTGGACGGGCGCTGCGTGATCGCGACCTCCACCGGCTGGCGGTCCAGGCGCTCCAGCACGCGGCGGTACAGGGCGGACAGGTCCGGGACGGCACCGGCGAGCGCGGAGTCGCGCGCCGCGAAGTACCCCAGCCTGGTGATGAGCACGTCCCAGACCGCGGGCTGCGATACGCGGTCGTTGGGCCCTTCCACCGACGCGAGGACGGCCCGGTGCACGCGCCCGCCGTGGCGCTGAAGGTACACCTGGCCCAGCAGGGTTCCGTAGCTGTGGCCCAGGAGGCTGACGCGCTCGTACCCGAGCGCCGCCCGGATGTCGTCGATGTCGTCGGCGCTCTCCTCGCTGGTGTACCCGGCCAGGTCCACCCCGGCCTCCTTCCACCGGCGCGCGCAGGCCGCGGTACGCTCCGCGAAGACGGCGCTCCAGCGCGCTTCCGACGCGAACAGGTCCACCGGCGCGCCGGCGGCGGGGCAGTCCAGCACCGGCCTGGACATCCCCAGGCCGCGCTGGTCCACCAGGATGACGTCGCTGCGCGCCCGGATCCGCTCGAAGAGGGCAAAGTAGACGGGGACTCGCGCCATGAGCGCCCCGGGAGTGCCGGGCCCCCCCGCCATCCAGACGACGGGCGGATCCGGCCGGGCCGCGCGGGTGCGGAGCCTGACGAACGCCACCTCCACCGTGCGGCCCCCGGGTGCGCCGCGCCGCTCCGGGACGGTGATCCGCCCCAGCTCGGCGGCGGTTTCGCGGCCGTCGAACGCCCGGTGGGCGAAGGGCTCCAGCGTCAGCGGCGGACGCGCGCCGCGGGTCTGCGCCTCCGCGCCGGTTGCTGAACACGCGAGGATCAGCGCGGCGACGGTGGCGCGGGAGCGAAAGAAGGAGATGCGGAACATGAGGCAGCCTCGGCCCGGGAAGAGGGCCCCGGACCGCGTCGCGGCCCGGGGGGTGCCTCAACCATACCGCGAGTGCAGATGGCTACCAACGAACCTGGCCCGGGTGGGATCGCGATGGGCGCGAGCGGGACGGGTCCGGCGTGAACGGGGGAGGGCGCGGTGCCGCCCGTGGTTCAGCTCCCGATCCAGTACGTCGCCTTCACCATGAAGATGTTGCGCGCGGGGTCGCGGAAGATGGAGCCGTCGTTGCGCGCATCCATGAAGTCGCCGGTGAAGTCCAGCCCGCTGCGGTCCTGCTGCCACACGAAGAAGAGCACCGAGCCGGGACGGTATTCCCAGCGCAGCACCGCGTTCCCCCGCACGCTGCGCAGCGCGAAGTCGCGCTCGCCGAAGCCGCGCGCCACCTGGAAGGGGGCCGCCGGGCCCGCGCCGCCATCCGGGTCCACCGTGAGCACGCCGGTGGTGTCGTTGCGCACCGCCGTGCCGCCGTCGCGTCCGTAAACGCGGAAGCGGTACTCGCCGGGGGTCTGGAACTCCTTGTACTCGCGGAAGTCGCCCCGCACGAAGAAGGGCTGCGCGAACAGCTCCAGGCTGAGCCGGGGGGTGAACGTCCAGTCCACGCGCGTGCCCACCGCCACGGTGGTCTGCTCCAGGTCGGCGAACACGTAGCGGCGGCCGAAGGTTTCCTGCGCCAGCGTGTCGGCCAGGGAGCGGACGAACTGGTCCGTGTCCTTTTCGTTGATCCACTGCGGCTCCAGCCTCACCCGGACCGCCGAGCTGGGGCGCGCATCCAGCGTCACCCCCACCACGTGGTCGAACTCGCCCGAGGTGTCGGTGCGGTAGCTCAGGTTCAGCCCCCCGATCACCCGCTTGCGGCTGTCGGACCGCAGGTTCAGCCCCGTGCTCCACTGCGCCGGCACGCTGGCCAGCGGCCCGCCGCGCGTCAGGCGGTCGTTGTCCACCTCCGGACTGCCGCCCACGCGCCCGCCCAGCGACCAGAAGTTGGCGAGCTGCACGTTGCCGCCCAGGTTGTACCCCTCGAAGATGCGGTCGCCACCGAAGTTCACGGCGTGGTTGCTGAACGCGAACACGTTGTAGTTGCGAAACCGGCGCCCCGCGCGCGTCTCGCGGTACATCAGGAAGGTGGAAAGCGAGCGGTAGTCGGCGCGGGTCTGGAAGCCGGCGTCGTTCACCTCGAAGCCGGGGCTCACCGTCTGGAAGGTGAGCGAGCCCAGCCAGTGCTTGCCGCTGGTTTTGGCCAGGGCCAGCGCGCCCGCGTACCCGGCCAGCCGGGTGGCGGCGCTGTCCAGGCGCAGGTGGTCCGCGTCGGGCCGGGCGAAGTAGCGGGTGGATGCGTTCTGCGCGGCCGTGATCACGCCGCGCTCCCCCGCCACCGTGCTCGCCGACGCGAACCCGTTCAGGCTCCAGGTGCGGTTTCCCCACGAGTGGTCGAAGTCCACGCCGCCCATGTACGCCGACGAGCGCAGCATTGCGCCCAGCGCAGGCTCGCCCAAATCGCGGTGGATGGCCGTGACCATGGCGCCCGCCACGCTCTGCCCGCCCCGCAGGTCGCGCCGCACGCGCCCGGCGAAGTAGTTGGAAAGCGGCTCCACCGGCGCCGAGCCCTCGCGCAGCACCGTGTCGCCGGCCACCACGCGCCGGCCCAGGAAGGCGCCGTTCTCGCGGGTGGTGACGGCGTCCAGGAGCCCGATGGACCATCCGCCGCGGGTGCGGCCGCTGAGCTTGGCCGCCGCGGCGATCGTCGTCTGCTCGGGCGCGTCGGAAAAGAGCACGTCGTCCTCGCCCAGCCGCCCCGACAGGGTGCGCTGCGGCCGCCGCCCGATGCGCCGCGAGTAGAAGGGCTGCGTGAACTGGTAGTTGTTGAAGGAGTTGGTGGGGTGCCCGAAGCGGAAGATGTCGGTTCCCTCGGTGAAGAACGGGCGCCGCTCCGGGAACTGCACCTCGAACGCGCTCAGGTTAACCACCGCCGGGTCCACCTCCACCTGGCCGAAGTCGGGGTTTACCGTGGCCGTGAGCGTAAGCCCCGAGGGAAGGCCGTACTTGACGTCCACGCCGGCCGACGCGGTCAGGTCGTTGGGCCGGTAGAACGGGTTCGCCGCGTCGCCGCCGGGGGCGCGGTCCATGCGCGCGCTGGTGTACGGCTGGATCTCCAGGCGGCGCGGGGTGCGCAGCCCGTCCAGCCCCGCCAGGTCGCCGAAGCGTGACACGAAGCCGCCCTCGCTCTGCGTCCACGGCGACCAGGAGGTGCGCTCCTCGCGCCGGGCCACGTCGCGCTGCACCTGCACCCCCCACACGCGCCCCGCCGCCGGCTCGCGCCGCCCGTAGCGCAGCTGCGAGAGCGGAATGCGGTACTCCGCCGTCCACCCCGCCGAGTCCACCAGGGTGGCCACCTCCCACACGGCGTCCCAGCTCAGGTCCTCGTTGGTGTCGTCGAAGTGGAAGACGTCCTTCTTCACCCCGCGGGGGTTCACCGAAAAGCGGAAGCCCGTGCGGCGGTCGTGGTACGTGTCCAGGATCACGTGCACCCAGTCCGAGTAGATCCCCGAGGCGTCGCGCCGGGCGAGCTGGGCCGCGATGGAGTCCGGGCGCGCGTCGTACATCCGCACGCCCACGTACACCGCCTGGTCGTCGAAGAGGATGCGGGCCTCGGTGCGCTCCCGCGCCGGGGCCCGCGGGGTGGGATAGCTTTCCGTGAACGCGTCCGCGACCCCCGCCGCGGCCCATGCGGCCTCGTCCAGCCGGCCGTCCACGCGGACCGGCCCGCTCACCCGCGCGGCGCGGACGGCGCGCGTGGCCGCGCGGGTGGAGTCGGCGGGGACCTGGGCCAGGGCGGCCGGGGCGCAGACGAGGAGAAGGAGGAACGTGAGATGGATCCGGCGCATGGCTGCCTCGGGACGTGGGTGGGGGGCCGCGGCGCTCATCGCGCGCGGGACAGGATGGATTCGAAGAGGTCCAGCGCCCGCGGGGTGCCTTCCTTGCCCAGCAGCTGCAGCGCGGCGCGCCGGCGTGCCGGGTTCCCGTCGCGGGTGGCGATGGCGAGCCACTCCTCCTCGCCGCCGTTCTTCCGGGAAAGCTCCGTGTCGGCGCGGTCTCCCCGCTCGGCGCCCCGGATGGTGGCCGCCGCGCGCCGCCCCAGTTCCTTGGCCGCCATGCTCCGCGCCTCCTGCGCCCGTGCCGACCGCGCCACGCGCAGCAGCCCCCGCCACACCGGTTCGCCGTCCAGAAGGAAGACGGGCACCAGCGCTCCCCGCGCGACCTGGCCGTCGCTCCGCATGGCCACGTCCAGCAGGAAGGCACTCGCATCGGCCGGGGAAACCGCGACCGCCGCCGCCCCGGGAGCAGGTCCCGCGGTGGCGCGCACCGAGGCCACGCGCCCGCCCGCCATCCCCAGCGCCACGCGCACCGGCCCGGGGGTGCACGCCGCCTCCGCGTCGTGGGGGAGATGCGTCAGGTTGGGGACGAAGAGCGCCACGCCGCCGCCCGCCAGGCGCCGGCCGATCACCGCGCGGCCGTCGCCGCACGCCCCCGGCGCCGCGTCGAAGTGGATCAGCACGGTGCCGTCGCGGTTCGCCGCCACCTGCCGCGCGAGCGTCTGTGCCTCCGCGGCGGTCGCGTCAGCGGTGGCCAGACCCCAAAGGAGCGCGACGGCCGCGCGGAGATGCGAAATTTTTAGCATGCTGGTACGCTTTCGAGTGGAAGGCGGGGCGCGGGGGCTACCCGCGCGCGCGTGAGCTTCGGAGGTGAGCGATGACGGGTTCCGCGGCGCCGCGCACGGCCACGTGCGGATCGCGCAGCAGCGGCTCCACCATCGCGAGGGCGCGGACGTCGCCGATGGCGCCCAGCGCTTCGACGGCGCCGGCCCGCACCTGCCAGGCGGGGTCGCGCAGCACCGCGCCGAGGGCCGTCACCGCCCGCGTGTCAGGCACCTGCGCCAGCGCCGATGCGGCGTTCGCGCGAACGCGCCAGTGCGGGTCTGCCAGGGCGCCGGTGAGCGCGTTCACCCCCCTGCGCTCCCCCGCGGCCCCGAGCGCCCAGGCGGCGTAGGCGCGCACCCGCCAGTCCCCGTCGCCCAGTGCCGCGGAGAGGGGGCGGATGAGCTCGCCCCCGCGCACCTGCGCGAGCGCCCAGGTGGCGCGCTCCCGCACCAGGTCCATGGCGCTCGCCGGGGTGTGGTCGAGCGCCGGGCGCAGCCGGCGGATGGCCGCCGCATCCGCGCCCGACGCGCTCCCCGCGTTGCGCAGTGCCAGCTCGCGCGCGCCGGGCGCCAGCGGAAGCCGCTCCCCCGTGGGCTGCGCCGCCGAAATTTCGCGCGGCGGGTCGGTCGTCTCGGCGCGCGCACGGGCCCGTACGCTCGCGGCCGGGTGCGATCGTGCGATTTCGCGCAGCGCGGCGCGCACCTCCTGGCGCGTCCGGGCGGGGACGTCGCCGCGCCCCAGGATGCCGGCCATCGCCTCGACGGCCTCGCCCTGCACGCTGTCGTCGGGGTCGTTCGCCACCATGCGCCGGAGCCCGGCGATGGCCTCATCCGTGGCCAGCACCCCCAGCCCTTCGGCGGCCTCGCGGCGCGCCTCCTCGCTGGAGTGCACGCGGGCGATCTTCAGTAGCCCCGCGAGCCCCGCCCCGCCCGGCAAGCCGGCGAGCGACTCGGCGGCCTCGCGCTGCACCTCCGGGTCCGTCTCCTGGAAGGCGAGCCGCTCCAGCGCCTCGGCAGCGGCCGCGGGGGGCGCGTTGCGGGCGATCGCCTCGACCGCGGCCCGCCGCTCTTCGCTCGTCCCGGTGACGAACGCCAGTCCGTTCCTGCCGGCGCGGGCACCCGGCGGCTTCTTCCACTCCTGGACGACGGTGCAGGTGCCCGCGGTGCAGTCCAGCTCGATCTGCGGGTCCGGGTTCGGGTCCGGATCGGGGTCCGGGAACACGCGGACGCGCTGCTCGTTCGCCGGGGCGGGATACTCCTCGTCGCCGTCCCCCGTATCGACCCGCCCGCGCACCACCGCCCCGCCGCCGCTCACCACGTTCACCCCGCCCGTCACGCGGTCCAGGAGCGCGCCCGCGCCCGCGGTGCGGATCTCCCCGTCCAGGCGCGACCGGGCGATCATCACGCCGCCGCCCTCGCTGGCGAAGTCCACCGTCCCGCGCAGCCGGTCCAGGTGCAGTCCGTCGCCGCCCGAGGTCCCGGTGAAGCGGCCCTCCACCTCGCGGATGGACACGCCGCCGCCGCGCGAGCGCACGGCCACGTCGAAGTGCCGCGGAACCCAGATCCGCAGCTTGTCGTGGCGGCCGGCCCCGCCCGGGCGGCGCCCGGTCACCCGCACGCCCCCCGCGGCCGCGACGGCATCCACCCGCCCCTCGCGCGCCCGCGGGCCGGTGAACTCGGCGTGCACGAAGACCGCGTCGCGCTCCCACCCCGTCACCTCCACCGCGGCCTCGTCGTCCATCACCAGCTCCAGCCGCCCGCCCGGCCGCGCCGCGACGGTGCGCTCCACCACGTGCTCCTGCGCCTGCCGCACCCCCGCCGGCGCCGCCGGGGGACGCGCCTTCGCCACCGCCGGGTGCACCGCGGCCACCAGGCCGGAAAGGGCCAGCGCGACGGCGGCAGCCGCGGCGCTCGCCGCCCGCGACGGGGCGCGGCGGCTGCGCACCGCGTCCAGCACCGCCAGCATGCGCCCTTCCAGCTGCGACGGGCGCGCCATGCTCACGGCCACGGGCGACGCGCCCCCGTCCGGCCGAAAGGCGCGCGCCACCTCCAGCAGGTGCGCCGCGTAGCTCCGCGCGCGGGTGCCGGCCGCAAGCACGCGATCGTCGCACGCCAGCTCGCGCTCGGCGCGCATCCGCCGGGCGGCGTACCACACGCCGGGGTGCACCCAGTACAGGGCGCACGCCAGGGCGGCCAGCGTCTGCAGCAGGCAGTCGCGCCGTGCCACGTGGGCGAGCTCGTGCAGCAGCACCACGCGGCGCCGCTCCGCCGACCAGCCGTCCGCCGCCGCGGGAAGGAGCACCACGGGGCGCCGCGTTCCCCACGTCATGGGCATGGTGGCGCGGCCGCTCCGCAGCAGGCGAACGGGGCGCTCCACCTCGGCCACCCACACCAGGTCGCGCAGCAGCTCCCGCCACTCGGGCGAATCCAGCGGCGTGGCGCTCCGCGCCAGGCGCGCCACGCTCCACCGCCCCGCCACCACCCGCGCGGCCAGCGCCAGCGCGACCAGCGCGTAGAGCCCGGCCAGCAGCCACTCCACGCCGATGGGCGCGGGGGCGGCGGGCACGCTGGCGGGCGCGGCCGCCGCGGGCCGTCCACTCGCCGCCTCGTCCTCCATCGCGGCCGGTGCGGCCGGCAGCGGACCGGCGGGAGCGGAGAAGGACGCGGGAGCCGGCTCCGCCTCCCTCAGCACCGCCACCCGCCAGCCGGGGAGGAGCACCGACAGCACGGGAAGCGACAGCACCGCCCCGATGGCGAGCGCCCACACCATGTGGCGCGTGGCGGCCGAGGCGCCGCGGTGCAGCAGGCAGGCGGCCGCCAGGCCGGCGACGGCCACCACCAGCGTGGCCTTGGCGAGCAGGCCGAGCACCGCGAGCGCTTCGGCGGCGGAAATGGGGGGCGGAGTCATTTGTCGTCTCCAGCGTCGCGGGCTTCGTCCAGCAGGCGGGAAAGCCGATGGTACTCGTCGTCGGAAAGCGGCTGGTGGGGAAGGTCCAGCAGCGCCGCCACGGCCGACGCGCGCGAATTGCCGAAAAAGGTCTGCACCAGGTGCTGGAGGGCGGTCTGGCTCACTTCCTCGGGCTCCGCGGTCGGCAGGTACACGTAGCGGGGCCCGTCCTGCTCGTGCGTCAGGTAGCCTTTCTCCTCGAGCAGCCGGAGCATCCCCCGGATGGCCGAGTTGCTGGGCGGGTCCGGCAGCTCGGCCAGGACCTCCTGGGCCGTGGCCCGGCCCAGCCGGAACACCACGTCCATGATCTGGCGCTCGCGGCGCCCCAGGTCGAACTGCGAGGGAGCGGACATCCACATCCTTCCATGTTAGTGCATTGACATCCTGTCAGTACACTAACATGCCCCGCGGAGGAGGTCAAGGTTCTCGTTGGCCCGGGGCACCGTGCCTGGACATGAAATCCAGGAGAACGGAGGCGAAGCGTTCGGAGGCGACCACCGCCGCAAGGTGGCCCGTACCGTGGAAGGTGTGCACTTCGGCGCCGGGGTAGAGACGGTGCAGGGCGGCCCGCTCCGCCGGCGGAAAGAACGGATCGTCGTCCGCCTCCACGATCAGCACCGGGTACGGCACCGGCCCCAGGGGCTCGCTGCCGAAGCGGTCGCCGGCCTCGGCGGCAATGCGAACGCGGCTCAGGATCGCCGCGCCTGAAAGCCCGGAAACGATCGCGTGAAACTGCTCGAGCCAGAACGGATCCGCGCCCCGCAGCACCGTCGCCAGCCGCCGCCGCAGAAGGGCCCGAAGCACCACCTCGGGGACCCGGTCGAGCAGCCGGACCGCCCATCGTCGTCCGCGCATCGGCCGGGGCGCACCGGTGTGAGAAAGGATGAGCGAATGCGTCCGCTCCGGGTGCAGCCTCGCGAATGCCTGCGCGACGAGCCCGCCATACGACCCTCCGGCGACCACCGCGCGATCCACCCCCGCGTGGTCCAGGACGGCGGCCAGCCCTCGTACCAGGGAATCCAGGTCCGGAGCAGCCGGGTAGTCGGGCGCAATCACCCTGGCCTTGCGCTCGAGGGCGGTGATGGCCGTGAACGCGAACTCCGCCACGCCGAGCGCGCCCCCCAGCAGCAGCACCGCTGGGCCTTCCCCGCCCCCGCGGATATAGGTCCAGGGCTCGGGATGAGGAACGTGAATCGGCGGGTGCGCGGCTCGAAACGCTTCGAACCGGCTTTCGATGAGTGTGGGCATCGGGGGGGCAGGAGAGAGTGGGCGTGGATGGGCGCCTGCGAGGAAGACGCACCGGCCACCCCCCGGCGGTGCATCTCAAACCCGGAGCGTGGGAGACGGTTCCCCGAATGCACGGGGCCCGATTCCCTCAGCGTTCCGCCTGCGCCGCTGAATCGTCTCCTGCCGGGTCATCCGCCGGAGCGGCTGGCGGCTCTGCGTCCGGCCCCGCGAGAAAGTACGGTTCGAGGCGGCTCCGGTAGCTGCGGCTCAGCTTGAGAACCTTCCCGTCCCGCAGCACGACGTTGTAATCTCCTCCAAACCAGTGCCGAAGTTCCACGATGCGGTCCAGGTTCACGATCGTCGATCGGTGGATGCGAAGGAACAGGATGGGGTCCAGCTCCTGTTCGAGCGCCGTGAGCTTTCCGCGCACAATGATCGTTTGGCCCGCGACGCAGATCCGCACGTGGTGGCCGTCAGCCTCGACCCAGTCGATGTCATCGACCCTGACCAGCCGGAGGACGTCGCCGGTTCGCAGGAGCAGGTGCCGGCGGCGCTCCGCCTCTCCGGGATGCGCTGTCCGGCGGGTCGGCGCGGCGCCGGAAACGGAGGTGAGCCGGGAGGCGCAGTGGGGGCAGGGCGCGGTCATTTTCTCCAGCAACGCGGTGTTCTGCCAAGGCGTTCGTACCCATGGCTACAAGGACGGGTTCGGCGCGCCCGGCGTGGCGTGATGAATCGAAGCCCGGCGGCCCCTCGGCGCGCGCAACGGTCAGGACGAGAACGCGGGCGGGGGGTGGAACCCGCCCAAGGCCTGCTCCACGGCCTCGGCGGCGTCCAGCAGCTCGAGGTCGTGCCAGCGCCGCCCGACCACCTGCAGGCCCACGGGCATGCCCTCGCCGTCCACCCCGGCCGGAACGGAAACCACGGGCACACCCAGCACCCCAACGGCGCATGCCCAGGCACCGTTCGCCAGCGAGTAGGACTGCTTGCTTCCGTTCACCCGGATCGGGGCTCCCGTGCGCCGGTGGGTGAACGCCGGCGTGGCGGCGGCGGGGCACAGCCAGGCATCACAGGTGGCAAGGAAGGTGTCGGCGGCGGTGATGAGCTCGTCCCGCCGCTCCAGCGCCAGCTCGTACCCCCTCATCCTGCCCCCGAGGCCGGCCGCGTAGCCACGGCTCCACGCGCTGCGGCCGTGGCGGGGGCCCACGGCGGCCCGCCACGCGACGCGCAGCGGCGCGGGCATGGCGCCGCCCACCTCGGCGCCCAGGATCCTCCCCCAGACGTCCAGCGCTGCGTCCAGCCCGGGGGGCGTGCCTTCGTGGACGGTGTGGCCGGCCTCCCTCAGGCGCGCCACGGCCCGGGCGATCACGGCCCGGGAGCCGTCGTCCAGGGGAAAGGGCCCGAGGCCCAGGGCGAAGCGCCGGGCTCCGCCCGTGCGGACGGGGGGCGGGGGGGCGGGGGGCACCTCCCAGTCGCGGCCGTCGGGGCCCTCGATGAGCCCCAGCACGAGCCGAAGGTCCGCCACGGTCCGGGCGATGGGACCGTAGCATGCGATCCGGCGAAAGAAGCGCAGCATTCCCGGGATCACCGAATGGCCGGTCGCCGGCACCCGGTTCTCCGTCGGCTTCAGCGCGTACACCCCGCAGAAGTGGGCCGGCACGCGAAGCGAGCCCGCGGCGTCGCTCCCGACGTCGAGCGGCGACAGCCCCGCCGCGACGGCCGCCGCGCCCCCGCCCGAGCTTCCGCCGCAGGTGCGGTCCGGGTTCCACGGGTTGAGCGTGCGTCCGAAGATGGGGCTCACGCACTGCCAGTCGTGCGCGTTCTCGGGAACGTTGCTGTGGCCCAGCACGATGGCCCCCGCGTGGGCCAGCCGCTCCACGACGGTCGCGCTCCACGGGGGCACGTTGCCGCTCGTGATCCTGCAGCCGTAGGTGGTCCGCAGGCCGGCGACGTCGAAGGTGTCCTTGATGGTGACGGGCACCCCGTGCAGCGCCCCCCACGATTCGCCGCGGCGGAGCGCGGCGTCGGCTTCGGCGGCCCGGCGCGTGGCGCGGGCGGCGTCGAGGGAAACGAGCGCGTTCAGGCCCCCGTTCAGCCGCCCGATCCGCTCCAGGTGTGCCGCGACGACCTCCGCCGAAGCAATCCGTCCCGCGGCGATGTCCGCCGCCAGCCGGTGCGCCGGAAGCCGCCACGGCTCGCCGCCGGCCAGGGCGGAACCAGCATCCGTGTCCATCAATCCCGCAGGTAGCGGCGCACGATCTGGCTGGTACGTACCCGCGCGCCCAGCCGGTGGAGCGTCTGGTACAGCCCGGCTTCGGCGCGCGCGAGGAACACGTACTCCGGGAGCGCACCGCCGGCGCGGGTCAGCCGAAGCGACTCTGCCGCGTAGTCGCGAAGAAACTCGGCGTCGGAAAAGTCGAATGCGCGTTCGTCGTCGTCGGGGGGGTACACGCGGCCGTAGAAGCGCTCCGAGAACTGCACCAGCGCCCGCATGGTGGCATCGCCCAGCCGCTTTCCGTACAGCGAGTACCGCTCGGCCAGGAGGGCGCGGAACTCGTCGGAGTCCCGCGGGCCCGGGTACAGGAAGATCTTGCGGAGGTTCTCCACGAACCGGGGGGGCACGTACTTCACGCAGCCGAAATCCACCATGCCGATGGAGCCGTCGTCGTGGAACAGGTAGTTCCCCCAGTGCGGGTCGGCGTGGAAGGCCTTCATGTGCAGGAGCTGGAAGTAGTACAGCTCCAGCAGGTTCGCGCCGATGCGGTCCCGGGTTTCGCGCGAGGGGCCGCGGTCCAGCACGTCGTCCAGGTGCTCGCCTTTCAGCCGCGACATCGTAAGCACGCGCTCCGCCGAAAGGTCCCGGTACACGGCGGGAACGGACACGAACCCCAGCGGCTGCAGGCCCGTCGCGAAGAACTCGATGTTCCCGGCCTCGCGTACGTAGTCCGTCTCGGCCACGATCTCCCTTTCCAGCTCGTCCAGCAGCTCCGCCGAGAGCACTTTCGACAGCTTGGCCGGCAGCGACACCGTGCGCAGCAGCCGGAAGTCGCTGGCGATGGCGTCGCCGATCCCGGGGTACTGGACCTTCACGGCCACCTCGTCGCCCGCGTGCGTAACCGCCGCGTGCACCTGGCCCAGCGAGGCGGCCGCGAACGGGGTGGCGTCGAACTCCGCGAACACCTGCTCGGGGTTGCGGCCCAGGGTGGAGCGGAACTGCGCCCTGACCAGGGAAGGGTGCATCCCGGGCGCCTCCATCTGCAGCCGCCCCAGCTCGGCGAGCATCTCCTCGGGGAGCACGTCCCCCTGCAGGCTGAGCGCCTGTCCCAGCTTCATGGCCGGCCCGCGGAGCGAAAGCAGCCCTCCCGTCATCTGCCGCCCCGCGCGTGCATGCGTGGCGCGAAGCTTCTCGGCGCGCTCCTCCTCGCCCAGGAACATCCGCTGCACCAGGTAGCCGATGTAGCTGCCGCTCACCCCCGCGCTCATCGCCGCCATCCGCAGCGCTCTCCGCGCGGCGCCCTCGTCGCCCGCCATCAGATCCCCCCTTCGCGCAGGAACGCCGTCCCGAAGCGGAGCGAGCGGTCCAGGAAGGCGAGCGTGTTCTGCTTGGCCGGCGAGGAATCGTGAAGCCAGTACAGGAGCACGCCCAGGTAGTAGATCCAGAACGCCTGGGGTGCGATCCAGCCGAGCTGGCGCGCGCGCCGCTTGGGCAGCGACTCCTCGATCAGGTCCTGCACGAAGTCCAGGTACCGGGCCCGCAGCTCCAGCGCGCGCGGGCTGAGCGCCAGCTTGGACGACGGCCGGAGCGCCCGCACGAAGGCGGCGCCGATGAAGCTTTCGTAGGGTGCCAGGTACTCGATCTGGCTGTGCACCAGCGCGAAGAGCTTTTCCTCGAGCGCGGCGCCTTTCAGCGTGGGGTCGGCGCGCACGGTGGCGATGGCGTGGTCCACCTCGGCCTCGAAGAAGTGAAGCGCGATGTCGTCCTTGGTTTCGAAGTAGTTGAAGACCGTGCCTTCGGCCACCCCAGCCTTCATGGCGATCTCGCGCGTGGTCGTCGCCTCGAATCCCTTGCTTTCGAACAGCTCCAGCGCTGCGGACACGATGCTCTCGCGCGTCGCCGTCTTGTTGCGCGCCCGCCGCCCCGAGATGGGGCGCACCGCCGCGGGGGTGGAGTGCGGCTCCGGAGGCACGTCGTCCGTGAATGGATCCTGCATGGGTCCCGGTCCTTTCGAGCGAGAGGTGCACACGCCGCCCACTCAAAAATGAGTGCGCTCATCAATAAATATGAGCGCACTCACTTTTCGTCAAGGGCGGCCTCGCCCCCGGGCTCAGTTGCGCCGTACCGCCGGAACGGTGAGCAGCGGCGACGTCGAAAGCGCGCGGAGGATCTCTACGACTTCGCTCGTGGGCGTGGAACGGATCATGTCCGCGCCGCGATCGGGGGGATACCCGTTCCAGAGCACCGATGCAGCCCAGCGGCGGGGGTCCCGCGCCGCACCGAGACGCTGTACGGCAAGCCACTCGCGGAACTCTTCGATGGTCGCGCCGAGCCGCTCATCGCCAAGCAGCTGCGTCAGCACCGACCGCACCTCGGCAACGACCGTATCTGCATCACCCGCCTTCGTGCCTGCACGCAGCTGCCAGATCGTGGTGCCCTCCGTGTGAACCGGGATCATCCGGCTTTCGAAGTCGTACGCCAACCCGGTCTCGCCACGCAGCCTGCGCGCAAGGGCGGCATCTTCACGCCCGCCGATGAGCGCGTTGGCAATCGCTGCGGCGGGCGGAACGGAGCTGCCGTTGCCCCACGGGAGGCAGGCCGCGACGAAGACCGAAGTTGCGGGTGGAGGCGCATCAGGGGCGTCCGGGGCACGGGCCGAACAGGAAGCCCCTCCGCGGCGGCCCTCACCGGCGCCAGCGCGGTTGGGGGAGGATGCACCCAGCCACTCGGACGCCTCGGCCGTGTCGGCACCGAGGAGCACCAGGCGCATCGACGACGGTTCCGGCAGCCGTTCGAGCATCGCCCGCACGTCGCGAACGTGAAGCTCGTTCATCGTACGCAGTTGTGCTTCGAGCGGCTGGGGCTGCCACATCCCTCGTGCGCGCTCCGATCCGACCAGGTGCCGGAACGTCGTCTCGGCGCGGGCATTCGGCTCCCGGGCGGCCTCCGCGAGCAGCCGCTGCTGCCGCGCGCGCTCTGCCTCGAATGCCGCGGAGTCTACTTCCAGGTCCCCGATTGCGTTCGTCAACAGGTGCAGCACCGCGCCGGCGCGGCCGCGAGGCACCACGGCAGCCAGCTCCAGAGCGAGCAGGCCGATGGGGGTGGGCGCGACGCCGAGGGTACGGAACGCGTCCGTCGTCGCCAGCGGCGGATAGGGCAGCGACCGGATCGTCGGAGCAGCGCCCAGCGCGGCGAGGGTATCCCTCAGCATCGTGCCGCCGATCCGAAGCGAGCCGAAGATCCGCGCGAGTACCTCCAGCGCCGCCACGTCCACATGGCTAGCGCGAGACAGGTCCGGCGTGAAGGACGCGGCGACCGCGGCTGAATCGGCGATACCCCCGCTCGCGGAGGTCCACCGGATCCCTCGAGTGCTCACCAACCACCGCTCACCCCACGAGGGGCTCGTCCACCCTTCTGCCGCGCCCGCGGACGCTACAGCTGCGGCCGGTGTGGATGGCGATGTCTGCTCCGGGGGCTCCCGCAGGGCGGACGGCCACAGTGCCGTTCGGTCCGGCAGGTCGGCGAGCAGGCCGGAGAGCAGCGTCCGCTCCCGCCCCATCGTGGCCGAGTCCTGGGCGGAGCCGAGGCAGTAGCGCCAGTCGCCCGCTGCTTCACACGCGATCAGCGCCGAAGGCGTCAGCCTGGCGGAGCGCGGAGCCAGAGCGGGAGCCGCGGAAGCGCGCCGCTTGTCGTCGAGGACCCGCTGAAGCACCCGCGCGGCGGTCGCGTGGTCGCCGGCGGTCGCCCGAATCCGAATGACGGACGCCGGCGCGTCGGCGGTGAGCTCCACCCGGACTGCCGCGCTTTCCGGCGGAACAGACTCCAGTTCCTGCTGCCACCGCGCCAGCTCGCGCTCGAGCAACGGCCGGTCCCGGTGCTGAATCCCGGGCGCGGCAAACGAGGCGACAGCGGTGCCGCTGCCCGCCCCACCCGCGGCCCTGTAAGCCCCGTGGACGATGCGAACGCTGTCCCGATGTACGGGCCGTGGCGGGGCCGGCATTCGCGAACGGACGCCGCCCAGGATCTCGCCGGCCATCCCGAGAACTTCGCGAGCGGGGAGCGGAGAGCTGATGACGATCATGCAGTTGGCGGGGCCGTAGAACCGATCGTAGAAGGTTTTCAGCGAAGCGTGGTCGATACGGCTCAGGCCATCGTGCGAGGACACCGACGCGAGCCGGGACCCCGCGAAGAGAACACCCGCGGCGGACACCGTGTCCGCACGGCCGCTCCCGGCGACTTCGATCTGGATCCTTCGTCGTTCGGCGTCGATCGTGGAGGGCAGCAGCGCCAGCTCCCCCATGCGAAGTGCTTCATGGTGCAGGATGGCGCCAAGCGCCGACGCCGACGCATCGGGACTCGACGCGTTGAAGGCGGTGAATGCGGCCGAGGTGCTCGCGCCCGCGCTGATGCCGGCTTTGTGAAGCTCGGCAGCGATGGAGGGAGACGACGTGGTCTCGCGCATCGCGAGATGTTCCATCAGGTGCGCCAGCCCGCGGTGGCTGGCATGCTCGTCGCGGTACCCGGCAAAGTAGGCCGTGGTGACGTCCAGTGTACGCGGCGCGGTGGTGATGGCGACGATCAACAAGCCGTTGGGGAGGGTGCGGGCCTCGACCGCCTGCGACCACAGTGCACTCGGAAGCAATGCGCACAGCAGCGCGCCGGCAAACGCAGGACCTCGAGAAAACGCCCCCGTCATTCCAGCCTCCTTCAGTCGGGTTGTACAACTGGCCAAAGCCTGGAGTGGCTGCCGGGCCGATCCGGCGCAGCTCGCGGATCGCGGCCTCTCTCCCGCCGGCCCGGCTCTCCACGAGCCAGTGCAACCGCTCCGTGCACGAACGCCGCGAGCTGCCGGCCGTCGTCTTCAAGGTACTGCGGGTCGAGCGTCAGGACAGGTTGGCTGTGGGGAATGACGCGAGACTGGATTGACCACGTCGCGGGTGAACAGCCACGGCCCGACGTCATACGTGCCAGGCAGCCGAAGCAGCTGCCCCCGGCCCCGCCGCTCGAGCGCGGATTCCGAGTGGGTGCGCACCCGCACCTCCCCGGCGTGTGCCCGCGCGGGTTCCCCACCGGCGAGCGAGGCGAGGATGATCGCGAAGCCTGCACTGCCGATCCTCATAGGAGATCCTACCGCCGCCGCTCCCCGCGCCAGCGGATGCGCCACACCCGCCCCCGGGCGTCGTCGGAAACGTACAGCGATCCATCCGGCCCCACGGCCAGCCCGCTGGGCCGCGGGCGGGGCGAGCTCCAGGGGCGGCCGCGGCCGGCGCCCTGCAGGAAGGGTTCGGCGGGGCCGAAACCGGCGGGCGTACGGGGAAGGAAGACGACCGCGTAGCCCGTGGGCTCCAGGGGGTGGCGGAACAGCGACCCGTGAAGCGCCACGAACATCCCGCCGCGATACCGCGCGGGCACCCCGCGTCCCGGGTGGACGGCGATGGCCATGGGCGCGGAGTGGGCATCGAAGGTGGCGACCGGGCTCTCCGCCCCCGTGCACGCCACCGGAGGGCGGGCCGATCCCCCGTAGGCGGGCGCGCGCACCATCTGGCCGGCGGCGGGATCGAACATGCAGTAGGGGAAGCCGTAGTCTCCACCGGCGCGGATCCGGAACAGCGTCTCCGCCGGTTTGGCCGCCGCGTCCCGCGCGGTGTATCCCGCTTCGGGCCACCAGCGGTCCAGGTGGTCGATGCCGTGGGGAGCCGCGTACACGCTTCCGTCGCCCGGGTCCACCCCCAGCGCGACCGAGTGCCGGAGCCCCGTCGCGAAGCGGGTGGAAAGCGTGGGCGAGAAGGGCTGGGGAACGGGCCCCAGCGCGCCGGGAAAGCGCCACACGCCCCCGCTGGTGAGCAGCTCCCCGCACGGCGCGGCGCCTCGAAAGTCCCGGCCCCGGTAATCGCGCTCGCAGGCGTTGGACGGCGCCCCCACGTTCACGTACAGCGCGCCGTCCGTTCCCAGCGCAAGGCTCCTGGCGCCGTGCTCCAGCTCCGGAATGCCATCCACCACCGTCTGCGCGCGCTCCCGCGGAACCAGGCTGTCCGGGTGCAGCCTCCACCGGTACACCCGTCTCCAGGCGCCCAGGAACAGGTATCCGCCGCCCAGCGCGATGCCGGACCCCGCCTCGGGACCGAAGGTGGCGCGCACGTCCGCGCGGCCGTCGCCGTCGGTGTCGCGAAGGGCGAGCACCCCTCCGTCGCGGGAGCCCTCGCGCCAGCGCGCCACGTACACGTCGCCCCAGGGCGCCACGGCCAGGTGCCGCGCGGGGCCGGCGTCGTCGGCGAAGAGCTCGGCACAGAAGCCGGGAGGGACGGCGACGGACGAATCGCACGCGCGGCCGCGCCCCGAGCATGCGGCGATCAGCAGGACGAGGGGGAGCGCCGCCACCCGGCGCGTCCCTGGCGAACCTCGGCCGGGGCCCGTCACCGGGCGGCTGCGCGCGAGGGCCGCACCGCCCCGTCGCCCCGCCGCAGCGTCACCAGCAGCATGCCCGCGCTCCACCCGATCGCGACCAGCGCCGCGAACGGGCCCACGTTGCGGTCCGCGTTCATCGCGCCGTACAGGTGCACGGCAATCACCAGCAGCGCGGCGGCCCGTACCGCGGTGGTGGCCCAGTGCACGCGCCGCCACCGTGCCGCCGCGGCCAGCAGGAGCGCCACGGTGCTCCCCGCGCCCCAGACGCCGGTCCAGAACGGCTGCACTTCGCCGCCCTGGATTCCGCGTACGTAGAGTTCCTGCGCGCCGCCGAACACGAGGAGCGCGGCGGCCACGGCACTGATGAGCAGGGATCGCATGAGGGTACCGGGGGTGGGATGTGTCAGCGTACGATGTATCCGTCATTGATATATCGTACGCTGATGTATACCCCCGCAGCTGCCCGGCCGTCAAGATGCCGCATCACCCCGCGATTCTTCCCCCGCCATCGACGGAAGCCGGCACCCGCTCACCGGTGCATCACGTACGACCACGCCCGCCGCCACGTCCGCTTCCAGACGGGAACGGACTCGGTGGTCCACGACCGCTCCAGGCTGCGGCGCCAGCGCAGCATCGCGCGTGGATCCAGCTCCAGCGCCGCGCTGTCCGTGACGCCCGCGGGAGGCGGGGCAAGCTGCACCAGGCGCGCGTAGACCAGGCGGCGTTCGGCCGGAGCGACACGCTGAAGAAGGTGCCAGAGCGTGATGGTGGTCCCCGCGTCCGACGCGGCGAGGAGGACCTGGAGCGCCTCCGCGTCCTCCCGCGCCTCGTATCCGCGCAGCGCCCGCCGAAACGCCGGGCCCGCGCGAACGGGGTAGGGAAGCCCCGGCCCGGCACCGGGGGTAAGGGTCGCCTCGTTGCCGGCCAGGACCACGGCGCGGCGGCTCCCCTCCACCAGCTCCACCTCTCCCGATTCCACCCGCAGCACGCCCGCGCCGTTCTCGTCCAGCGACAGCGTGTAGATGCAGCCCAGGTCGATGGCGAGGGCGCTGGGCGTCTCCACGAGAAAGAAGCGCGGCGGGGCCCAGATGCGGGCGTGGAGCGTTCCCCGGTCCATCGCCATCCGGTGCTCCGCGCCTTCGGCCCTGACCAGCCGCGCGCGCGACCCCGGGCCCAGTTCCGCCCTGCCGATCCTTCCCACCTTGATGCGGGCGGCGCCGCCGCTCCCGGTTTCCACCCACTCCTGCTCGCGGAGCACGTCGCCACCCGGCGTGTCGGAGACCGGCTGGCCCCCCGCCATGACGACGCCCTGCATGCGCCTGACCGTCCACGGCGCGTCGAGCGACCGCGCGACGCTCCCCGCCACCACGGCCGCGAGCACGGCCGCCGCGGCCAGCCCCGCGGCGGGACGGAACCACCGGCGCCGGCCCGTCCGTTCCGCGGAAGGAGCCGCGAACGGCGCTGGCTGGTACCGCAGCGGGGCCAGCGCCTTTTCCAGCCGCTCGATCTCCGGATCGGGGCGGGCCCCGGGATCCCAGAGGTAGTCGTTTTCAGGCATGGCTCTCTCCCAGCAGGCTTCGCAGCTGCGCGAACCCATGGTGCAGGTAAACCCGGACGGTGCCGTGCGAAAGCCCGGTCTGCTCGGCGATCTCCTCGCCGCTCATCTCCTCCACCAGGCGAAGGACGAGCGGCTCGCGCAGGCGCTCGGGCAGGCGGCGAAGCGCGGCCATCACGTCGGCGTGGCCCAGTGCGCCGTCCGGCGGGGCGCCGGTGGCGGCGATCTGGTCCGAAAGCTCTTCCGACGGCCGGTGTGCCCGGTGGTGCATCCGGGCGACGTTCCGTGCGACGGCCGCCAGCCACGCCCCCACCGTTTCCGGCTCGCGAAGCGTGTGGAGCTTTCCCATCGCGGCCACGAACACGTCCTGCACCAGGTCGTGGACGTCGTCGGCGCGGGCGTGCGAAAGCAGCACGCCGTGCACCATGCGCGCGTACCGCTCGTACAGCAGCCCAAACGCGGCGCGGTCTCCACCCTGCGCCGAGCGCACGGTGGCCGCGACGTCCAGCGGGGCGCCTGCCGGGGGCCCCGGGGTCACGCGCCCACCCTCCCGAACCCGGGCGGCGGGGGCATCCGGCGTGGCGCCTGGTGGAGCATCGTCCTCACGGCTGCGCGTGCAGGGCGAGGGCGAAAGCGCGGCCTCGCCACCGGCGGCGCAGCCGAACGCCCGCCCCGCCGGCCGCGGTGAAGACCGCAACCACCAGCGCCAGTCCCACGCCCGTGTTTCGCCCCCATTGGTGGTGAAGGACCTCCGCGTGCCCACCCGGCGCAATCTTCCGCACCCGCAGGTACGGCCCAACCCCCAGGTCGCCCAGGATGCCCAGCGGCGCGCGCGGATGCTCCAGCACGTAGACGTGCACACCCGCGGCCACCACTCCCGCCGGCGACCAGTAGGGGTGCTTGCGGTACACCGGACGCGAAGACGACCCGTTCCACCGGTGCAGCACGCGGCCGGCGAAGTCGGCGGCCAGGATCGTCCCGTCCGGGGCGACGGCCACACCCAGCAGGTCCTCGTCCCAGCGCCGGTCCGACAGCGCCGGGCCCAGGGTGCGCACCCGGCCGGCATGCTCCACCGAGCGCAGCTGTCCGCCATCCGCGACCACCATGCGGCCGTCGCCCAGCCACGCCATGCCGTCGATGGCCCCGAACCCCGCCGCCCCGCCGGTGCCGTCGCGCGTGCCCGTCCCGCCGCCCGCGAGCGTATCGATCGTTCCGTCCGCCCGCCGCCGCAGCAGGTGAACGGTTCGATGCTCCGGCGCACGGTCCGGCTGGAAGGCGCTTCCCGAGTAGAGGGCGCCGTCGTCCCCCACCAGGAACGACTGCAGCCCCATTCCTCCCAGCGAACGACCGGGATCGACCCAGCTCAACCGCCCGGCCAGGTCCAGGCGCCACACCCCGCGGGCCGAACCGGACGGATGCACGTGGGTGCCGTACACCGCCCCGTCGGGCCCCAGCGCGAGCGCGTGGGAGTGGATGCCGCGCGCGACGGGCTCTGCCGGGCCACCCGGCGTGATTCGCCAGATGATGTTGGCGGGGATGTCGGCGACGTAGACGCGGCCGTGGCGGTCGACGACGACCCCCCACCCCTCGTGGGCGGCGGCGGGGCGGGCCCCTCCCGCCAGGGCGGCAAGGAGGGCCGCCAGCCACGCACCGCCTCGCGCAGTCCGGCTCACGGCGCGGCGGGCGGCGCGCCGGCCCGCCGGTGCACCACGTGCCCGCCCTTCAGCACCAGGGAGGGCCGCCGGGTGTTGCGGATGTCGGCCGTGGGGTCCCGCTCGACCACCAGGAGGTCCGCGATCCGGCCCACCTGCACCGAGCCGTAGTCCGCCTCGATGGCGAGGGCTTCGGCCGCGTTCAGCGTCGCCGCCCGGATGGCCTCGGCGGGCGTCAGCCCGGCGTGCGTGACGAGCTCCTCCAGCTCGTAGTGCACCACGGGGATGGAGTCGCGCCCGGGGCCCATGGCGTCGGTTCCGGCCAGGAAGCGTACCCCTCCGGCGTGGGCGCGCCGGACGAACTCGCGGGTCCACGCGATGGTGCGGTCGGGATCGCGGCCCAGCGCGCCGCGGTTGTCCTGGCGAACGTTCAGCACCGACAGGGTCGCGTCCATGAAGGTGCCGGTTTCGCGGAGCGCGCGGATGTAGGCGTCGATCCGCGCCGAACGGGCGGGATCGCCCGAGAAGTCCGAGGCGTTGAGCGTCCCGCGCGAAACGTCGGGCAAGGCGCCGGCGTCTTCCCACACGGCGTAGGTGGCGTGGGAGACGGAATGCACGCCCGCGGCCACCACCTGGCCGGGCGAAGCCGGAAAGACGGTGCTGTGCGCCCACACCCGCAGCCCCTGCCGGCGTGCCTCGGCCGCCACGCGCCCCACCAGCGCGGGGCTGAGGTTCGCGTAGATCTTGATCGCGCTCGCCCCCGAGGCGCGGGCGTCCGCCACGATGCGCGGAATGTCGCTGGTGTCGGTGACGGCGTGCTGCCAGGGCGCGGCGCCCAGGGGGTGCTGCGCGGTCCACGCGGCGGCCCGGGGGTCGTCGAACCACGACGGCCCGGCGACCAGCGCCGCGTAGTAGATGCGCGGCGACAGCACCGTGTCGGAGCGGGCGCGGTCGGCCAGGGTGCGAAGGGCGGGCGCGAGCCCGGCCATGTCGCGCACCGAGGTGACGCCGCCCGCCAGCACCAGCTGCAGCTGCATCGGGGGCGCGGGCCTGCCGCCCAGGGTCAGGTGCACGTGCGAATCGAAGAGCCCGGGCATCAGGTACTTGCCCGCGAGGTCCATCGTCTGCGCCGCCCGGGTTGCGCGCCGGGCGGTCGGATAGATGGCGGTGATGCGCCGGCCGCGGATTTCCACCGTCATCGGCTGTGGGCTGGCGGGGCCGCCGGTTCCGTCTACGATACGCACGTTCGTCAGGGCGAGGTCGGCCTCCACCGCGACGGGGGATGTACCCGGCTGCCGGGCCGGTGCGCACGAGGCGGCGGCAAGGCTCGCGGCCGCGAACGCCAGGATCAGGCGTGGGAGGCGGCGACGGGGGGCGGCGGTGATACGGGCAGCGGGAGCCATGGAGTTCCGGGGCGCGGGGTGAGCGACGGACGACTCGGTGGTCGCCGTCATTCCTGAGAGATGCATCGGAGGGCGCCCGTGTTAACACGCCTCGGGACATCCGCCTCTTCCCCTCCGCCCGGTGCGGGAAGTCCTCCCTTGCCCCGTCGCCTTTCCCGATGTATACATCAGCTGCCGATATAGTCCACCCCGCTCCCTCCCCCGCATTCCATGCTACCTGCCCACCCGGAAGCAAGCGGGTTCCTGCCGCTGACCCCGGCCACCTTCCACATCCTTCTCGCCCTGGCCGGGGGCGAGCGGCACGGGTACGCCATCATGCAGGAGATCGCCGAGGGCACGGGAGGGGCGCTGCGCGTGGGGCCGGGAACGCTGTACGGCTCGCTGAAGCGCCTGGTGTCCGACGGGCTGGTCGAAGAGGTGGACGACCGTGCCGCGGACGACCCCCGCCGTCGCTACTACCGGCTCACCGGGCTGGGCAGGGCGGTGGCCGGTGCCGAAGCGCTGCGGCTGGACTCCATGGTCCGCACCGCGCGCAGCCGAAAGCTCATCGGGCCGGCAAGCACATGAGCGGCCCCGCCTCCGGCCGGCCGGACAGGCGCGACCCGCTGCCGTGGGTGGTGCGCGTGCTCTCGGCGGCGTACCCCCGGGAATTTCGGGACGGGTATCGCGAGGACCTGCAGCAGTGCATCCGCGATGCGCGCAACGCACTGGAAAACCCGTCCCCGGCCGCGCGCGCCGGCTTCTGGCTGCGCACTTCCGTGGACCTGGCGGGCGCGGGGCTGCGGGAGCACGCGAGTTCCTGGCGCGCCGCACCGCGGAGGTCGGCTCCGCTCCGGCTGCTGGGGTTCACCTCGCTCGCGCTGGCCGCGGCGAACGTGCTGGTCGACTTCTTTTCGGCCGAGCTCCAGATGGGGATCGGCGCGCTGCTCCTCACCTCCGTGGGGCTGGCGGGGGGCGCCCTGCTCACGCGCGACGGCCCAGGCCCACCTCCTGACACCGGAGCACCGGAGCGCGGCCCCTGAGCGGACGCTCGCGCTCGTGACCCGTGGACGGGGTTGCTCCGGCCCGGGGTCCCGACGTGCTTGCCCACTTCCACACACCCTCTCGCGCCGGCCGATGCACGGAACCTGGAAAGTTGCGGGGATACTCGCCGTACACCTGCTGGGTGCCTGCGCCAGCGTTGCAAAGCCGGCCGCCACTTCGTCCGACGGGTGGCTCCCCGCCCGCGACGGAACCCGGCTCCACTACCGGGCCATGGGCGAGGGGCGGGATACCATCCTGGTCGTGCACGGCGGTCCCGGCCTGGACATGAACTACCTCGCCGGCGGGCTGGGAATGCTCGCCGAGCGCAACGTGCTGATCTTCTACGACCAGCGGGCGACGGGACTCTCGGAGGGAAGCCCCGGCGAGCGGATCTCGATGCAGACGTTCATCGAGGACCTGGAGGACGTTCGGGAGGGGCTCGGCATCTCGCGCGTGAGCCTGCTGGGCCACTCGTGGGGCGCGCTGCTCGCGCTGCGCTACGCCGCTTCGCACCCGGAGCGTGCCCGCTCGCTCGTCCTCCTTGCCCCGATGGAACCGGGCCAGCGGTTTCGCGCCGAGACCTCGGAGCGGCAGAAGCGCGCCCGCACCGCCGCCGATTCCGTCGCCATCGCCCGCGTGCTGCAGTCGCCGGCGTTCCGCGCGGGCAACCCGGCGGCCGTGGATTCCCTCTACTGGCTGTCGTTTCGCACCACGTTCCGCGACCGCGCCCTGGCTGGCCGCCTGGTGGTTGGATCCACCCCCCGCACCGCCGAGCACGGGGGTACCGTGGCGTCGCAGATCTTTTCCCGGCTGGGCGCGTACGACTTCTGGAACACGCTCGGCCAGGTGCGCGCGCCCGTGCTGGTCGTGCACGGGGACGCGGACCCCATCCCCGCCGCCATGGCCCAGGAGCTGGCGCGCAGCCTCCCCGAGGCCTCGCTCGTGATCGTTCCGGCCGGCCACTTTCCCCACGCCGAAGCGCCGCGGCAGGTGCGGCGGGCCGTCGAGCGGTTCTGGCGGGAACTGCCTCCGCCCGACACGATCCCGCCCCGCGGGTGACGTGTCGGACGGTCGCCCCATACGCCACGAAGGGTTATTGTCACTCGTGATTCCGGGGCACGGCGGGGTGCCGCCCCCGGGAACCTTCTTTCCTCATCGATCGATTCCGATGCGCGTTCTGCTCTGTGCCCTGGCCCTGCTCTGCACCGCGCCGTCGCTCTACGCGCAGGGATGCAGTTGGGAGCCCGCCCGTCCACCACGCGGCCGCGAGGCGCGGGAGGACTCGATCCGCAAAGCGGCTCAGGCCGCCAACCGCCAGGCGCTGCTGGACGCCGCGACTGCCGCGGGAGTGCGCGAGCCACGCGGTGTCGTGGTCTTCTCCGTGGAGCGCAACGGGAGCGACCCCTTTCTGCGCATCTTCGAAGGCAACCTCGATGCGCCCACGCTGGCGGGCGTGCTGCCGGGGATGGTGCAGCGCGCGGTCCAGATCCCGCAACGTGGCCCGGGCCGAATCACCCTGTTCACCCGCTTCGATACCCTGCCGCTGCCGCCGGCGCGCGCGGACGGCAAGCGGCACGAGTGCCCCCCTGTGCTGACCAACCGGCACGTCATCCAGGGTGCGCTGAGCAACTGGGTCCAGCAGCAGGGCCCGGTTGCAACCCTGCCCGGCACGGTTTACCTCAGCATGTTCCTGGGCCGCGACGGGCGGGTGCTGCACTCCGAACTCTCGCGGCGGAGCGGAAACGCCGCGTTGGACCGGTTTACGCTGGGGCTGGTGCCCATGCTCGCCTTCCGCGGCGCCACAGTGGACGGTGTGCCTGCGGACGTGTGGGTGCAGCTCCCGATCAGCCTGCGCTAACCGCCGGCCGTAGCGTCGCCAAGAAGGCACCGGGGCCAATCCTGGTGCCTTCTGCCGTTCCATCTGTGCATCCGCGGGGCTTGCCGGACACGTCAGCGAGCCGGCCTGGTCCGGCAGCCTGGAGCAAAGGGAGCAATGCATGACGCGTCGGTGAACGCCCCGCCGGGGACGATGTCCATCGCGGAGAACCAGCTTCTCGCCGGGATGCGCGGCGAGGTGCGCGACGAGATCGCGCGCCTGGCAGAGGTGATCGATCTCGCCGAAGGCGAGATTCTCTTCGACCTGGAAGATGAATCGGACGAGCTGTACCTCGTCCTGGGCGGAAGGATCTGGCTTGGACGCGGCGAGGGTGAGCGCAGGGTAACCTTCGCCATGGCGGGTCCCGGCGACTTCTTCGGGGAGATGTCGTACTTCGCGCCCGCGCCACGCTCTGCCCGGGCGCAGGCCGTGACACCGGCCCGGGTTGCCCGGCTGGAGAGGGCGGCGATCGAGCGGGCGCTCGAGCTCGCGCCTGCGTTGTTCACCCGGAACGCCATGTCCGCATTCATCCGGCGCGTGCGGGCGAGCAACGATGACCGCGTGCGGGAAGCGCTGCAACAGGAGCGGCTGCAGATCGTCGGTCGAACGGCCATGGGCATCGTGCACGACCTGAAGAACCCGATCAGCGTGGTGCACGTGGCGGCTTCCTGCCTGGAAGACGGCATCCCTCTTCAGGATGTGCCGGGGCGGCTACGGCGTGCCGCGGAATCCATGACCGGAATGCTCGACGGGCTCCTCGCGTTCACCCGTGGCGACGCGGGTCTCCAGGTCCAGCGCGTATCGCTGCGGACCCTTCTGCTCCCCCTCGAGGAGCAGGCGCTGGAAGCGATGGAGCGGCGCGGCGTACAGGTGGAGCGGGACCTGGATCCCGACCTCGTCGTCGTCGCCGATCCGGGCCGCCTCTCGCGGGCACTGCTGAACATCGTGAAGAACGCGGGCGAGGTGATGCCGGATGGCGGCCGGCTGACACTGGCAGTTCGGCAGGAAGGTCCTGAGGTGGTGTTTTCGATCGCCGATACGGGAGGCGGCATCCCGGAGGAGGTGCTCCCCACGCTCTTCGACGCCTTCGTGACGCACGGCAAGGCGGGCGGCACCGGTTTGGGCATGTCGATCACCAAGGCCTTCGTCGAGGCACACGGCGGCTCGATCGAAGTCCACAACGTCCGCGGGACGGGAGCCACCTTCGTGATCCGCCTCCCACAGCCGGGCTCCGATACTTACTCCGAAAATCGAGATCACAACGCCGGATAGGTGGGCCCGCAGATCGGCGCTGTCGCTCTTCACCCGCACGCGGGGCACGCTGGTGAGCTCGGGCGTGCGCATCCTGGAAGGGCGGCAGATCACCGCGGCGCACGCGGGCGCGGCTGGTTGCGGCTACCGCTGGGTGCAGGTATATACCCGCCTCACGGAGCGCAGCGGGAGGGAGCGCGGAGAGCCCCGCCATCCTGATAAGGATTGACGGGGCTCCGTACCTCGACAACACCACCGCAGGCCCTCAGGCCTCCTGCGCGGCAGATGCCGTGACCGAGGAATTACGCGCTCAATTTACCCGAATGACCGGTGCCACGCAACCCCTGATCAGCCTCACGGCGCTTGAGCGTGCGCTATCCGCGGAGCGACTGGGCGGCTATCGCCGGCCGGCCCACAATGCGGACAATGGACAGGAGGATGGCGTACTGTCTACGTCGGCGGGGAGACTGCAGAGGGCACCGGGGTCGGCCCCGGTGCCCTCTGCAGTTCTGTTCCGTCCTTGTCCCGCAACTCCCGCCTACTGCAGGACCGGCAGCGGGTCCTTGCCGTTGAAGCCGGCGCCCAGCGGCACCTTGATGCAGGCCGCGAAGTGGCCGCCGCCCTTGTCCGCCAGCGGCGGGACGATGCTGGCGCAGTCCGCGTCCTTCAGCGGGTGCTGGCAGCGCGGGTGGAACGGGCACCCCGGCGGCGGGTTGGCCGGCGAGGGCACGTCGCCCTGCAGCACGATGCGCTCGCGCCGCACCCGCGGGTCGGGGATGGGCACCGCCGAAAGCAGCGCCTGCGTGTACGGCATCAGCGGGTTGCGGTACATCTCGCCGGATTCGGCGATCTCCACGATGCGGCCAAGGTACATCACGGCCACGCGGTCGGAGATGTGCTCCACCACCGACAGGTCGTGGGCGATGAACAGGAAGCTCAGCCCGAACTCCGTCTGAAGGTCCTGCAGCAGGTTGATCACCTGCGCCTGCACCGACACGTCGAGCGCCGACACCGGCTCGTCGCACACGATCAGCTCCGGCTCCACCGCCAGCGCCCGCGCGATCCCCAAGCGCTGCCGCTGCCCGCCCGAGAACTCGTGCGGGTAGCGGATGGCGTGCTCCGGCCGCAGCCCCACGATGCGCAGCAGCTCGGCGATGCGGTCCTTGGCCTTTTGCCCCGTGGCGATGCCGTGGACGGAAAGCACCTCGCGCAGCATGTCGCTGATGGTCATGCGCGGGTTCAGCGAGCTGTACGGGTCCTGGAAAACGATCTGCACCCGCCGCCGCATCGTCCGCAGCTCGGCCTTGTCCATCTCGAAGATGTTGCGGCCCTCGAACAGCGCCGCGCCGGCCGTGGGCTCGATCAGGCGCAGCACCGCGCGGCCCATGGTGCTCTTGCCGCAGCCCGACTCGCCCACGATGCCCAGCGTTTCGCCCTTCTTCAAAAAGAACGACACGCCGTCGACCGCCTTGACGTCGCCCACGTGGCGGTTGAAGAACCCCTTCTTGATGGGGAAGTACTTCTTCAGCCCGCGCACGACCAGCAGCGCCTCGGGCGGCGGCTCCATGTCGTCGGGCGTCTCGCCGCGCAGGTCGCTGTCGCCCTTGGCGGGGGGCAGCTCCGGGCGCTCCGGCGGCGTCTTGTGCACCGCGTCGCGCGAGGCGCCGTCCGCCACCGCGCGCTCCACACCCGCGCCCACCAGCGGCGACGAAACGGAGGCCGGCTCGCTGCCGCCGCTGCGCTGTCCGTCGGCCGCGCCCTGGCCGCCGGCGGGGGTGCGCCCCTCGGGAGCGTTCGCCATCAGGCCACCTCCCCGCCGTCGAGCTCGGGCGCCAGGTCCGGCGAGCCCGCCACCGGCGTGGCCGCGCCCGTGCCCGTCAGCGCGCCCTCGGGGGTAAAGCCGCCCGTCTCGCGGTTGATCTCGGCGCGGCGCTCGGGATACTTCACCAGCCAGCACTTGTTCTTGCGCCCGGGCCCGATCTCGAACAGCGGGGGCGCCTCCTTCTCCGTCTTTTCCCAGCCGTACGGGCAGCGGTCGTGAAAGCGGCACCCGGTGGGCCAGGCGATGGGCGAGGGCACCACGCCGGGGATCACCGCCAGGCGGCCGACGTCCTGCCCCAGCTTGGGCATGGAGCGCAGCAGCCCCTCGGTGTACGGGTTCTGCGGGTTGTGGAACACGTCGTCCACCGGCCCCTCCTCGAACACCTGCCCCGCGTACATCACGATCACCCGGTCGCACGTCTCGGCCACCACGCCAAGGTCGTGGGTGATCAGGATGATGCTCATCCCCAACTCGCTCTGCAGCTTGTTCAGCAGCTCCAGGATCTGGGCCTGGATGGTCACGTCGAGCGCGGTCGTCGGCTCGTCGGCGATCAGCAGCTTGGGGTCGCAGGCCAGCGCCATGGCGATCATCACGCGCTGGCGCATGCCGCCCGACAGCTGGTGCGGGTACTCGTCCACCCGCTGGTGCGGAATGGGAATGCCCACCAGCTGGAGCATCTCGATGGCCCGCGTGCGCGCGGCCTTCTTGCTCAGCCCCTGGTGAAGCCGCAGCGACTCCTCGATCTGAAATCCCACGGTGAACACCGGGTTCAGCGAGGTCATGGGCTCCTGGAAGATCATGGCGATGTCGTTGCCGCGGATCTGCCGCATCCGCTTTTCCGACGCCTGCGCCAGGTCTTCCATCTCGCCGTCGCTCCCGCGGAACAGGATGCGCGAGCCCTCCTGGATCTTTCCCGGAGGATTGGGGATCAGGCGCATCACCGAGAGCGAGGTGACGGACTTGCCGCTCCCCGACTCGCCCACGATGCCCAGCGTTTCGCCGGGGTTCACGTGGAAGGAAACGCCGTCCACCGCGCGCGCCAGCCCCGCGTCGGTGCTGAACCAGGTGCGCAGGTTTTCCACCTGCAGAATCGGCCCGTCCGCGCCCGGCCGCGCGCCCGCCGTGTTGTCCGGTTGCGTCAAATCAGCCCCCATTCTTGGATCACCCACGAAAGCTTCGGCAGCGGCTCTTGCCACAACCATTCCACGGGCAGCCGCATTCCCGGCAGTGCGTCGCTCGTCAGGACCATCTGAACGCCCACGTCACGGCGCTCGTACTGGCCGCGCCCCGTAAGCCGGTACGCCTCTACGACTTCGCGCTCCGGGTCGATCAGCCAGTATTCGGAGTTTCCCGCTTCTTCGTATTCGTAGAACTTGTCGCCCCGGTCCGTCCCGCGGCTCGACGGGCTCAGGATCTCGATCACCAGGTCCGCCGGGGCCTGCACGTACGTCCCGTGCACCTGGCCCGCCCGGTCGCCGCGGAGAAAGAAGACGTCCGGCTCCCGCGCGACGCCGTTCCCCAGGCGCAGCGCGAAGGGCGGGACGAACACCTCCCCCAAGTCGTGCGCCTCGGCCCAGTGCTGAAGCACCCCCGACAGGAAGCGCGTCAGCCGCGACTGGCTCCGGTTTCCCGGGCTCATGACGACCACCCGTCCATCCACCCACTCCGCGTGCACGCCGTCATACGCCTCCAGGTACTCCTCGAAGGAGATGCTTCGCACGCCCTCCAGCGGAGGAGCCTGGGTAGACATCACGGCCTCACGTGCGCAGGCGCGGGTCCAGCGCGTCGCGCAGGCCGTCGCCCAGCAGGTTGAAGGCGACCACCGTCAGCACGATGGCCAGTCCCGGGAAGGTGGCGATCCACCACGCCTGCGTCAGCGCGTCGCGCCCGTCGGCCACCATGTTCCCCCAGGTGGGCGTGGGCGGCTGCACCCCCAGCCCCAGGAACGAGAGCGACGCCTCCGTCAGGATGGTCAGGCCAATGCCCAGCGTGGCCGACACGATCACCGGGGCCATGGTGTTGGGCACCACGTGGCGGGTGATGATGCGGAAGTCGCTGAACCCCAGCGCCCGCGCAGCCTGCACGAACTCGCGCTCGCGCAAGCTGAGCACCTCGCCGCGCACGATGCGCGAGGTGCCCATCCACCCCGTCAGCCCCAGCACGATCACCACCAGCCAGAACGAGGGGTTCTCGAAGATGGCGATCACCACGATCAGCAGCACCAGCCGCGGAAAGGCCAGCATCATGTCGGTGACGCGCATCAGCACCGCGTCCACCCAGCCGCCGAAGTAGCCCGAAAGCGCCCCCACCATCGTCCCTAAGGTGATGCTGATGCCCACCGCCACGAAGCCGATGGAAAGCGAGATCTGCGCGCCGTACAGCGTGCGGCTGAAGATGTCGCGCCCGAACTTGTCGGTGCCGAACAGGTGCTCGCCCGAGGGCGGCAGGTAGCGCGAGGTGATGATGTCGCCCTGCGCCGCCGGGTCGTACGGGGCGATCAGCGGGGTGACCAGCGTAATCACGTACAGCAGGATCATCACCGCCATCCCGCCCATGGCCAGGCGGTTCTTCTTGAAGTGCCGCATGGCGATGGACCACTGCGAGTCGCCCCGGGTGCGCGACTTCGCCAGCTGCTTGCCGCTGACCGACTTCCACGTCCACCACACCATCCCCGCGACGACGGCGATCAGCGTGACGACGGCCACCCAGTAGTCCCACCCCAGCCGCGGCCGCGGCTCGGGAAGCAGCTGCCGGGCCTGGTGCCGCTGCCAGGCGGTGAGCGCCACCCACACGGTGAAGGCCCAGGCCAGCACCAGCGTGGCCACGCGGCCCCACACCACCCCGGCGCCGCGGCGCGGGGCGGGCGCGTGAAGCTCCTGCCCCGTGGCCTGGGGCATGGGCTCGGGCGGGACCGACTCGGGATCGGGAGAAACGCGGACCATGTTCAGTCGTTCCGAATGCGGGGGTCGACCACGGCGTACAGCACGTCCGAAAGCAGGTTGCCCAGCACCACCATCGAGGCGATCACGAACGAGGTGGCCATCACCATCGGGTAGTCGCGCGCCAGGATGGCGTCGACGATGGCCCGCCCCATTCCCGGCCAGGCGAAGATGGTTTCCACCAGCACCGCGCCCGAAAGCAGGAAGGGCAGGTACAGGCCCAGCAGGGTGATGATGGGAATCAGCGCGTTGCGCAGCGCGTGCTTGAAGACCACGGTGCGCTCCGAAAGCCCCTTCGCCCGCGCCGTGCGGATGAAGTCCTGGTGGATGACCTCGAGCATGGCCCCGCGCATGTACCGCGCGACACCCGCCGCGGAGCCGATCCCCAGCGCGATGGCCGGCAGGATCAGGTGCATCACCCGGTCCCTGAACTTCTCGGCGCCCGTCAGGTACTCGTAGTCGATGCTGGTCATCCCCGAGGCGGGAAAGCTCAGCGCCCATCCGTCCTGACCCGCCCGGAGCGAGAAGATCAGGATCAGCATCAGGGCGAACCAGAAGCTGGGCATCGAATAGAAGAACAGCGCCAGGAAGGTCAGCACGTTGTCGGCGATGGAGTACTGCCGCACCGCCTGCACGATGCCGATCAGCATGCCCACCACGAAAATCACCACCAGCGAGATCAGGGTGAGCTGCATGGTGTTCCACAAAATCCCCGGCAGGATCTCGTTGATGGGCCGCATCTGCCCGAACGAGTAGCCGAAGTCGCCGGTGACGAAGCTCCACAGCCACTTGCCGTACTGCTCGTGAAGCGGCCGGTCGAGCCCGAAGTTGCGGCGCATCTGCTCCAGCACCTCGGGGCTCACGTTCGGATTGGCGAACTTGGCGATCGGGTCGCCCGGCGCCAGTTGGAGCACGAAGAAGATGAGCGTCAGGATCCCCAGCAGAAGGGGAATGGCGCCGAGCAGCCGCCGGACCAGGTATGCGAGCATCCTCTTACCTCGAGCCTCCCTTCGCGGAATCAGGCGCGGCCCCGCGCTGCGGGCCGCCGTTCACCCACCATTCCCAGCTGCGGGCGTACGCCCCGTAGCTGGTGACGTGCGTGCCCCGCAAACGGGGGCTGATGCCGGTGGTGTTGTCGTAGTAGTACAGCCAGGTGTAGGGCTGGTCCTGCACGATCCTGGCCGCGGCGGCGCGCCACAGGGGGTTTGCCTGCGCCGCTGTGGGCTGGGAGCGTGCCCGCTCGATCATGGCGTCGACTTCGGGATTCGCGTATCCCACCACGTTGTATGCGCCCTGCGACGACCAGGAGGCGCTCAGGTCGGCGTCCAGCCCCACGCCCCAGCTGCCCAGCGCCGCCTGGTAGTCGCGCTTGGTGATCAGGTGGTCGAAGAAGGTGGTGAGCTCGTACATCTGGATGCGGGCGTCGACGCCCACCTCCTTCCACTTCCGCTGCAGGATGGTGACGACGTCCTGCCGGCGCTGGTTGCCCGTGTTCGTCATCAGCGTAAAGCGGAAGGGCTTTCCGTCCTTGTCGCGGATGCCGTCGTTGTCGGTGTCGCGCCACCCCTGCGCGTCCAGGATGCGCTTGGCGCCCTCGGGGTCGTGGGGCAGTGGCTGCGATGCCGGATCGTGCAGGTCGCGGAAGATGGGCGAGTAGGGCCCGGCCGCGCGCTCGGCGTAGTCGCCCATCCGCAGCTGCTGCATGATGCCGTTCACGTCGATGGCCATTCCCAGGGCCCGGCGGATCTGCGGGTCCTCGAACTGCGGGACGGTCTTGGCGTTCCAGGCCACGAACTCCCAGTAGCGCCGCGACTCGCGGCCGAAGCTCAGGCCGGGCTGCCGCTGCTGCAGCACGGGCGCCTGGTCGAAGGGGATGCCGCGCGCGAAGTCGACGGTCCCGTTCAGCAGCTCCACGATGCGGGTCTGCGGATCGGGGATCACCCGCATGACGATGCGGTCCAGCCGCGGCCTGACGGGAAAGTGCGGGTTGGGCACCAGCGTGATGGCCTGCCCGCGCTGGTGTGCGCCCACCATCCACGCCCCGCTCACCACCATCTTCGTCAGGTCGCTGAACACCGCGTGCGTGCCCAGCTTGTCGCGCGGGGTAGCGGCGTACACGTGCCGCGGCGCCACGTTCAGCGCCGCGTCGAACAGCATGCCCGGGTAGCGGCGCTTGAAGTGGATGACGACCGTGGAGTCGTTCTCCGCCTGCACCGAGTCGATCTGCTCGGTCATGTAGCTTTGCGGCGAGGCCGTCTTTTCGTCCGCGGCGGCCTGGTACGTCCACACCACGTCGTGCGCCGTGATGGGCTGGCCGTCGGACCACTTGAGGGCGCTGCGCATCCGGAAGCGCATGGCCGCGGAGTCGGGGCCCGTGTACTCGTGGTGCCAGGCCAGCGCCATCGGCGACTCGTCCGACAGGCGGTACACGGCATGGCCGTTCTCCCAGCTCTGGCTGGTGAGGGCCATGTACATCACGTCCATCATGTCGCCGTCCGGGGCGCCCTGGAAGAACAGGGGCATGGGCCGGCTCAGGTCGCCGATCTCGGCCACCACGGCGGTGCCGCCCTGGCGCGGCCCGCCCGCCGCCGCCGAGTCGCCCTTGGCCGCGCCGTCCGCCCCGCCGCGGTCGCCGCACGCGGCCAGCAGCGCGAGCGTGGCAGCCGCCCACGCGCCCCGGCGCGCCCTGTCCCTCGCCGTTTTCATCATGGTATCCGCTGGTGTGTCCGTGCTGGGTTGGGAAGGATGCCGCCGGCCGACGCCAGGTCGCGGGGATGCGGTGGACGCGGGCGCCGCGAGCCCGCGGAGGGCGGGCTCGCGGCGCGCAGGCAGCCGGTCAGCGCTGCCGCACCCACCAGTCGCGGATGTTCACGATCTTGCTGCGGGCGTCGGCTTCCACGTTCTGCACCCGGGGGCCCAGGCCGGCGATGTCCTCGCTCCAGTACAGGAACGTGATGGGCTGGTCCTGCTGGATCAGCTGCGCCCACTGGGCCCACACCTGCTTGGCCTGGCCGGCGTCGGTGCTGCGCATCCCCTGCTCGGCCAGCTGGTCAGCCTGCGGGTTGCAGTAGCCGGTGCGGTTGGCCGAGCCCTTCACCCGGGCCTGCGCGCAGGAGAACAGGGGCGTGGGGTCCACCTTGAAGGTGTCGAGGCTCCAGTTGGCCAGCACGGCGTCGTACTCGCGCGCCTTGTACTGCTGGAGCATCGACTGGAACTCCTGCGGCCGGATGTCGATGGCCACGCCCGCCGCCTTCAACTGCTGCTGCACCACCTGCGCGATGTCGGCGTGGGTGCGGTTGGCGGAGTTGATGGTGAGCGTGAACCGCAGCGGCTGGCCGTTCTTGTCGGCCACGCCGTCGTTGTTGGTGTCGCGCCACCCGGCCTGCGCCAGCAGCGCCTTGGCCTGGTTCACGTCATACGGCAGCGGCTGCTGCTGCGTGTACATGGGGCTCCACGACGGGATCATCCCCGTGGCGGGCTGCCCGAAGCCGCCCAGCAGGCCGTCGATGATGCGCTGGCGGTCGATGGCCATCGTCAGCGCCCGGCGCACCCGCGCGTCGGCGAACAGCGGCCGCGTGTTGTTCCAGGCGAAGAAGGTGAACTCGCGCGACGGGTAGTGGCGCAGGTCCAGCCCGCGCTGCTGCTGCACCTGCTTGGCCTGGTCGGGCTGCAGGGTGTAGGCGGCCATGTCGGCGGTGCCGTTCACCAGCTCCGTCACCATGGTGGTGGCCTCGGGAGTAATGCGGAACACCACCCGGTCCACGTTGGGGCGCCCGCCCAGGGGCTCGGGGAAGTCGGTGTTCGCGACCAGCGTCAGCGACTGGTTGGACTTCCACTCGCCGAACTTGAACGGCCCGCTGCCCACCGGGTTGCGGTTGAACGGGTGCGTGGAAAGCTCGCCCGCCGACACGCCCTGCAGCAGGTGCCGGGGCATGGGCGCCCACCAGAAGGCGTCGAGCGCCTGGGCGTGCGGGGCCACGAAGTCGAAGCGGATGGTGTACGGGTCCACCACCGTGGCCGACTGGACCATGTTCAGGAACGCCGAGCCCAGCAGCGAGGCGGCGGCGCTGTCCTTGGCCAGGTCGTAGGTGAACTTCACGTCCTCCGCCGTGACGGGCTTGCCGTCGTGCCAGTGGACGTCGCGGCGCAGGTGAAAGGTGACGTTGTTCTCCGTGAGGTCCCACCGCTCGGCCAGCCAGGGCTGGGGCTGAAGCTTGGCGTCGTACTGGATGATGGGCGTGAACAGCATGTGCTTGATCACGTCATCGGTGGTCAGGTGCGTGTTGGTGACCGGGTTGAACGCCTGGAAGTCGGTCGACACGGCGAGCGCCGCGGTTCCGCCCTGCTGCGGCGGCCCGGCGGCCTTGCCCTTTTCGCCCGCCTTGTCGCCGCCTCCACCCCCGCCGCCGCACGCGGCCGCCAGCACGAGCAGTCCCGGCAGAACCCGCCGGAGATGTCTGGCCTTCATCCCGTCCCCCTCACGTCGTCGGTGTGCACCACACGCGGGCCGGACACGGCGCCGCTGAGACCGGCTCAACGATGCCAAGTCCATGCCGGATTCTCGTAATGGCCCCGGTGCTCGTCCGCGCCCCTCGTTTCAGCCTCGCTCAACCTCCCTCGTTCCAGGCGCGCGCCGGTCGTTTCCTCCCATCCCGCGGCCAGCGCGGCCACCAGCCCGTCCCACTCCGGCGCCCGTCCCAGCAGGGCGGTGAGCGTGGCCGGCGGCGCGGGCGGCTCCACCGGCGTGCCGGCCTTCATCAGCGCCGGCACCAGCGACTGGTCGTCGCCGATGGGGAGAGACCCGTGCTGAAGGATGATGCCCCGGTCCCGCCGCTGCGCGCTTCCCACCAGCTTGCCTCCCGCCGCCGTCACCTCGCCCTCCACCGGCTGCTCGAAGCAGGGGGCCAGCGAGGGGATGGGGGCGCGCCCCTGCCCCGCGGGCTGCAGCCGGGCATCGATCCCCAGGCGCCGCAGGCCGGCGACCAGGGCGCGGTTGATGGCGGCGTACGCCTCGCGCGGCGAGCCCAGTACCCCGTCCCGCACGATGACGGAATAGGTTAGCTCGCGGTGGTGCAGGACGGCCCGGCCGCCGGTGGGCCGGCGGACGACGTCGATGCCGCGCCGCCGGATCTCGTCCACGTCGTACCCATCGGAGGGCTGGTTGCGGCCCAGCGACAGGCAGGCGGGGGTCCAGCGGTAGAAGCGCAGGAGGGGCACGCCACCGTCGCGCACGCCGTCCGCGAGCGCCTCGTCCACGGCCATGTTCCACGCACCGGGCGCGGGGGGCGTGTCGAGCAGGCGCCACGCGGTTCGTACGGCGTCGGTTGAGGAGAGCATGTCGGCGGATGGTAGGCCGCGGATGGTGCGGGCGTCAAGGGACGGCACGGGGAAAAGCGAGAGCCGCGGAGGTGCACCCTCCGCGGCCCATCGTTCCTCCGCACCTCCGCGTGATTCCCCCCGTCCTCCGGACAAAGAGGATCAGAGCTCGTAGCTGCCGCCCGGCTCCAGGATTTCCACGCGCGCGGCCTCGCCCACCATTTCCCGGAAGCTTTCGGGGTTCTGGTTGATGACCTCGAAGGTGTTGTAGTGCATGGGGATGACGGTTTCCGGCTGGATCATCTCCACCGCGCGGGCGGCATCTTCGGGCCCCATGGTGAAGTTGTCGCCGATGGGCAGGATGGCCAGGTCCACGCGTCCCTGCAGCAGCTGCATGTCGGTGATCAGCGCCGTATCGCCCGCATGGTAGATGCTGGGCCCGCCGTCCAGGCTGATCAGGAAGCCGCAGCAGTCGGTGGTGAACGCGCCTTCCTTGTCGCCCGCGATGCTACCGGTGTGCACCGCCGGGGTCAGCTTCACGCGGCCGAAGGGAAAGAGGTACGCCCCGCCGATGTTCATCCCGTGGCCGTTCTTCACCCCCTCCTGCTGGCAGAACGACACCAGCTCGAAGGTGGAGATCACCGTGGCCCCCGTGCGCTTCGCCAGCGGAATGCAGTCGGCGAAGTGGTCGAAGTGCCCGTGCGACACCAGGATGTAATCCAGCTTGTCCACGTCCGCGGCCTTGATGTCGGCGGTGGGATTTTCGTCGAGCCACGGATCGATCATGATCCGCGTGCCGTCGCCGGTCTCCAGCATGAAGCAGGAGTGTCCGTGCCAGGTAAGGCGTGCCATACAACCCCAGTGCGTGAGTGCGGTAGTGCGTGAGTGCGGGAGTCGATGTCGTGCGCGGGCCGCCCTTGGATACGTTCCGTAAAGCAGTTCCGCACTAACGCACTAACGCACTCACGCACTAGCAGTTCTATCCGATCAGCGCCTCGTACCCGGCGGCGTCCAGCAGCGAGTCGGCCGCGGACGGATCGTCCAGGCGAATGCGGATCATCCAGCCCTCCCCGTACGGATCGCTGTTCACCACGCCGGGGTTGGCGTCGAGGGCCGTGTTCACCTCCACCACCTCGCCCGCCAGCGGCATGAACAGGTCCGAGACCGCCTTTACCGCCTCGATCGTGCCGAACGTGCCGTGCGCGTCGAAGTGGTCTCCCGGCTTGGGAAGCTCCACGAACACGATGTCGCCCAGCTGGTCCTGGGCGTAGTCGGTGATCCCCACGGTAACTACGCCGTCCTGGCCGCCGGACGGCTTCAGGTACTCGTGGTCACTGGTGTATCGCAGGTCCTGCGGGACGTTGGACATGTCTCTCTCCGCGCGGTTCGGGCCGGTGTGGTCGGGCGGCATACTACGGGCCGCGCCGGGGCGGGTCAACCCGTCACCCCCACGGAAGCAGCGCGAACAGCGCCCCCACCTCCGCCGCCTCGCACGCCACCGCGCACGCGGGGCCGTTCACGCCCGCGAAGCGGTCTACCAGGAAGGCCACGGCGGCCAGGGACAGCAGGGTCCCCGCGGTGACGGCCAGCGCCGTCCGCGCCGGGTCGGGCGAAGCGGCCGTCACCAGCCCCAGGACGGCGACCGCCACCCACGTGGCCGCCCACAGCGGAACGGCGCCGCTCAGCACCGCGTCGGGCCGGCCGCGCTCCGCCGGCGCGTAGGTGCGCAGCGCGTGCACCATCGCCCATCTGCCCAGCGGGGCGGCCACGAGCGGCGCGAACGCGGGAGCGTGGGCCAGCGCGGACCACTTTGCCAGCATCAGCAGCACCAGCCCCGCCGCGCCGAACGCGCCCAGTCTGCGGGTGCGCAGCATCCGCAACCGCCGCTGCCGGCCATCCAGCGGGGTGAGCGCGGCGTCGCAGCTTTGTGCCCATCCCACCAGCGTGGTCGCGCCCGTGACGGCGGCCCACGCGGCCAGGGCCAGCGCGGCACGGGGCCCGGCCGGGGCGTCGAGAAGCAGCATGGCCGCCGGCAGCAGCCCCACGCCCAGCCCGACGAGGGGATAGAACGCGGTGGATTCGCGCAGGTCGCGCGGGTTCTCGTCTTCCCGCGGCGGCAGACGCCACAGGGTCAGCGCGCCCGCGGCCAGCCGCAGGCGGTGGATGGAGCTGTGCTGATGGTATTCCACTTCGTACGAAAGCAGGGTTCGGACGTGGCGCCCGCGGATCGATGGGCGCGAGTCCCGGCGCATCCGCACGCACCGGGCCGGGCGCGGCGCCGGGCGTTGTGGAGGCGGAGAGGGATGCGCATCTTTCCGCCTCGTTCCTTCCTGCCGACCGCCTCAGCCGCACCGCCGTGATTCTCCGCACCAAGCGCCTGATCCTGCGCGAGTTCCAGGTCGATGACTGGAAGCCCACGCACGTGTACCAGAACGATCCCCGCTACCTGCGTTTCTACGACCGCGACTCCATGTCCCCGGCAGACACGCATGCGCTGATCTCCGCCTTCCTCGGGTTCGAAGCCGAGCGCCCGCGGCGGAACACGCAGCTCGCCATCCTCCTGGCGAGCACGGGCGAGCTGATCGGCAACGTGGGGGTGCGGCGCGAGGCGCCCGACCACCCGGTGGCGGACATGGGGTACGAGCTTGCCCCCAGGCACTGGGGCCACGGGTACGCCACCGAGGCGGCGCGCGCCATGCGCGACTGGGCGTTCGGCGACGAGGGGCTGGCGCGGCTTCACGCCCACTGCATCGCCGACAACGCCGCGTCCGCGCGCGTGCTGGAAAAGCTGGGAATGCGCCGCGAAGGCCTGCTGCGCGACCACGTCTTTCAGAAGGGGCGCTTCTGGGACGTGCTGCTGTACGGCATCCTTCGCGACGAGTGGGCGGCGGGGGAGGGGAACGAGCCCTGAACCGAGCGCGTGAGACGCTCTTCCGCCCGCCGACCGTCAGAACGGGTGCTCGATGCTGAGGTAGAGGAACGCGTACCGCTCCCCGCTGCTCGCCCCGACGCCGATGGGCACCGCGAGGCCGGGAACGACCTGCGTGGCGCCCAGGTTGAACGCCGCCCGCACGCCCGGCGAAACCAGCAGGCTCTCCGAAACCACGTCCCCCGCGTCGGTGCGCGACCAGAGCGCCTCCACCAGCAGGTTCACGCGCGGGTGCGCCAGCCAGACGACGCTCTGCCCCAGGCTGATCTCCACCTCGCCCTCCGCCCCATCGTTCAGGTCGCCGACGTTCGGCAGCAGCGTGACGCCCGCGTTGGTGTGCGCCGCGAACGCGGGTGACAGCGCCAGGCTCACCGGCAGTCCCACCGCCATCCCCGGGTTCCCCGCGCCGAACGCATCGTGCCCGGTGGGAAGGATGGCCGTGAGGCTGGGGGCCACAGCGACCCGGCCGCTCAGCAGCTGATAGCGGTACTGGATCTCGACGTCGCCCCAGCGCGTCTCGTCGTTCACCCGCAGCAGGGGGAGCGTGTAGCTGATCTGGTGGCGCTGGCTGAAGAGCGGCCACTCCTGCGTGAACCCCAGCTCGACGATGCCGTCGTCGCCCATCGCCGTCGCGACGTGCTGAACCACCCGCGCCTCCTGGTTGTACGCCTCTTCCAGGAGAAAGCTGTTGTCGGAGATGGGCGTCTGCGCATCCAGACGGGCGGCGAAGGCAAGGCCCAGGAGCAGGACGGCGCGGTGGATCGGCAGCATGTCGTCACAAATCGAACGAGGAATTTAGAGTACCTTAAAACAGAATAGCGGGAACGTCCGGCGCGTCAACCCGCCGGAACGAAACGAGGGCCGGCGGATCGCTCCGCCGGCCCTCGCCGTCCCTTCCGATGACGATCAGAACAGGGTGATGCCCACCAGGATCTGGTTGCGCTCCAGCTCGCCGCCCTGCGTCGACGCGCCGAACTCGCTCACCCGGCGGTACTGGGCGTCCAGCCCCAGCACCTGGCCCAGCTGCATGCGCGCGCCCACCTGGAATCCCAGCTGCGTGCGTTCGTCCTTGAACTCGGGGTCGGCGTTCTGCACCTCGTTTTACCGTGTACTGCCCCAGCCCCCCATGCACGCCCACGTACGGGGTGATGGGCAGCAGCGGCAAATCGATGAAGTAGTTCGCTTCCGCCAGCACGCCGAAGCTGGTGGACTCACGGTCGAACTCCGTCACCTTGCCGGTGGTGTACCCCGTCACGCCGATGCCCACGCCCAGCGGCAGCACGTACTCGGCGCCCACGCTGAAGCCGTCGGCCGCGGGGGTCTGCTCCTCGTTCTTCACGTCCGAGGCGTTGAACAGGTAGTGGCCCTTGAGCGCGAATCCCGACTGCGCCTGCGCCGAACCCGCGTGCGCGGCCAGGGCCGCGGCCACCAGGAGCGCCATTCTCTTCTTCATCCGAAATCCGATCTCTGCGGGTGGTTCACCTGGACGCGGCGGGCCTCGTTCGGCTCCGCGCGCGTCCGCCATCGGCTCCATGTAGGCCTGAACCCCGCCGCAAGTTCCCCCTGCGACCGGATCAGTTGACGGCGAGCAGCTCCACGTCGAAGACCAGCGTGGCGTTGGGAGGGACCGCGCTCCCCGCGCCGCGGGCGCCGTAGCCCAACTCCGGCGGGATGGTCAGGCGGCGGCGCCCGCCCACCTTCATCCCCGCCACGCCCTCGTCCCAGCCGCGGATCACCCGCCCCGCACCCAGGGGAAACTGGAACGGCGTTCCGCGATCGCGGCTGCTGTCGAACTTGCGGCCGTCCACCAGCGTCCCGGTGTAGTGAACGCTCACCTGGTCGCCGCTCTTCGCCTCCTGCCCCGTCCCCACCTGCTCGTCCGTGTACCGCAGCCCCGAGGGGGTCGTCGTTTCTTCCGCCACGTCTGCTCTCCCGGTCAGGTTTCCGTCGATGAACGGCGCTCCCGGCCGCAACACGCGTTCCGCCGTGGTCGATTGCGGCCCTCCGCCCACCGCCGTACTCTGTCCGGCGCCCCAGCAGAAACCCCGTACGCCATCCGCCGATGACCTCACTGGCCCGTTTCGCCGCCGCCGCGCTGCTCGCCGCCGCGCTCCCCTCCGCCGCGGGGGCCCAAGCGTACCCGCCCGCCCAGCGAGCGAGGGACAGCGCCCAGGCGCTCGCCGCGTTCCGAAGCAACATCGCCTCGATCCACGGCCGCGACCGGCCGGCGTACCTCACGCACTACCTGCAGAGCCCGCGGCTGGCGCGCACCGGCCCCGGCGGGGTGCAGTGGGGCTACCAGGGAATGACGGGCGGCGACCCCAACGCGTGGCCCGATACGCTGGTGGCCACCCACTACGAGGTGGTGCCGCTGGCCCCCGGTGTGGTCTACGGCACCTACCGCTACCGCGTGGCGCAGGGCGGCACCAACTCGCGCGGTGTGTCGGAACGGGTGCTGGTCAGGCAGCCGGACGGAAGCTGGAAGGTGGCCGTGAGCACCGCCTTCAACGCGCCCGGAAACGGGCCGGTGCCCGCCGTCGCCTTTACCGGGGCCACGGTGATCGACGGCACTGGCGGGGCGCCCCTGCGCGACGCGACGGTGGTGATGAGGAACGGGCGGATCGCCTGCGTGGGCCGGTGCGAGGTGGGGGCGGACGTGCACGCCATCGACGCGCGCGGAAAGTGGATCATCCCCGGGCTGGTCGACGCGCACGTCCACTACTCCCAGACCGGCTGGGTTGACGGACGCCCCGACGCGGAGGACGTCCGCGCGCGGTTCCCCTACGATTCCACCGTGGCCGCGCTGGAGGCGCACCCCGAGCGCTACTACCGCAGCTACCTGTGCTCGGGCGTCACCGCCACCTTCGACGTGGGTGGCTATCCCTGGACGTGGGGGCTGCGCCGGGACGCGGAAGCCAGCACGGTGGCGCCCCACGTGGCGGCGGCGGGCCCGCTTCTCTCCACCCGGGACCACTGGGTGAACCTTCCCGCGTCTCGCCAGTTCGTCCACACGGCCAGCGACTCGGCGACGCGCGCCGGGGCGCGGATGGTCGCGCACCACGGCAGCGACGCGGTGAAGGTGTGGTACCTGGTGGAGGGGCAGAACCCCGACACCGTGGCGCTCAAGGCAGCCGTCCGCGCCGCCGCCGACGAGGCGCGCCGCGCCGGCCTGCCGCTGATCGTGCACGCCACCGGGCTGTGGGAGGCCAAGGACGCCGTCCGCGCGGGCGCACACCTGCTGGTGCACTCGGTGGACGACGCCATCGTGGACGACGAGTTCATCCGCCTGGCGCGCGAGGCGGGGACCATCTACACGCCCACGCTGACCGTGACGGATGGCTATCGCCAGCTGTACCAGCGCCGCTTCGATCCCCAGGGCCTGCCGATGGAGTGCGTGGACCCCGCCACGCGCGCGAAGGCCGCGCTGACGGACTCGCTCCCGGCGCGCACGCTGGGCCCCGGGTTCGCGGCCTATTTCGAGGGGATCGGACGAACGATGAACGAGAACCTGCGCCGCGTGCATGCGGCCGGCATTCCCGTCGCCATGGGCACCGACGCCGGCAACCCGCTGACGCTGCACGGCGCATCCGTCTACCGCGAGATGGAGGCGATGGCGCAGGCCGGGATGTCGCCCATGGACGTGCTGGTGTCGTCCACGCGCATCGCCGCGCGCGCCATGCGCAGGGACGACATCGGCACGCTGGCGCCGGAAAAGCTTGCGGACCTGGTGGTGCTGGACGCCGACCCCCTGGCCGACGTGCGCAACCTGCGCGCGGTGCGCCTGGTCGTCCGCGCGGGCGAGGTGTGGACGCGCGACGAGTTGGAATACCGGTGATCCGCCCGCTGGACGCCGCCGACGCCGCGGCGTTCCAGGCGCTGAGGCTGCGCGGCCTGCGCGAGTCGCCCGAGGCGTTCGGCTCCACGTACGAGGAGGAGGCGGGGATCCCGCTGGACGAGATTGCCGCTCGCCTGGCGCGCGGGGCTGAGGGAGAGGACGTGGTGTTTGGCGCGTTGGACGATGGCGTGCTTGTGGGTGTGGCGGGGCTGCGGCGCGACCGCCATCGCAAGGCACGGCACCGCGCCCATGTCTGGGGGATGTACGTGGCTCCCGAGGCGCGCGGGCGTGGGCTGGGCCGTGCGCTGCTGGAATCCCTGATCGCGCACGCCCGCACACTCCCGGGTGTGGAGCGGCTGACGTTGAGCGTGGTGCCCGACAACCAGGCCGCGAGGTCGCTGTATCTCCACCTCGGCTTCGTCTCTTACGGCCTGGAGCCCCGGGCGTACCGTCTGGATGGCGAGTACTGGGACTCGGAGCACATGGCGTTGGTCCTCGCATAGCCCTGTCGTGGACCGCTGTTAAATAAAACGCTACTTTTCTTTCATAACGTCCTCGCCTGTGATAGATTCCTTTCATAGCGGGAGAGCCTATGAAAGAAAGCAGCGTGTTTCTTTCATAGCGTCGCTTCCTGTCAAAGGAACCTTTCGCACGGGCTCGTGCCCGATCGTGTGGCCGGGGGGAGCGTAGAGCAATGGACGTGCAGTCGTTCGTATCGGCACGGGCGGGGCGGATCATTCAGCAGCAGGCGGGGAAAGACGGCTTCAGCGCCTTCATTCCCGCACGGCTGCCGCCATTGCCCGGCCTGGAGCTGACCGGCGGGTTACGGGACCTGCTTGAGCAGGCCAGCATCTCGCTCGGCCGGCTGGATGGCGTCTCGGCATCGCTGGACCCGGACCGGTTGCTGTACATCTACGTGCGGAAGGAGGCCGTTCTCTCCAGCCAGATCGAGGGAACGCAGTCCACGCTTTCGGATCTGCTGCGGTTCGAGGCCGAGGGGGCACCCGGGATGCCGCTGGACGACGTGCGCGAGGTGTCGCGGTACGTGGCCGCGCTGCACCACGGGTTCAACCTGCTGCGCGGCGGCCTTCCCGTAAGCCTGCGACTGGTTCGCGAGCTTCACCGGGTTCTGATGCAGGAAGGGCGGGGCAGCACGCGCGCGCCGGGAGACTTCCGCCGATCACAGAACTGGATCGGCGGGTCGCGGCCGGGGAACGCCCGGTTCGTCCCCCCACCTCCGCATGAGATGATGATCGCGCTCGACAACCTCGAGCGCTTCATCCACGACCAGCCGGAGCGCACGCCGCCCCTGCTGAAGGCCGGCTTGGCGCATGCCCAGTTCGAAACCATCCACCCGTTCCTCGACGGCAACGGGCGTGTGGGCCGCCTGCTGATCACGCTGCTGCTGTGCGCCGAAGGAGCGCTCACGCAGCCGTTCCTGTACCTGAGCCTGTACTTCCGCGAGCACCGGGCGCAGTACTACGAGCTGCTTCAGCGTGTGAGGACGGACGGGGACTGGGAAAGCTGGATGGAATTCTTTCTCACCGGCGTGGCCGAGGTTTCAGCCCAGGCGACCGCCACTACGCGGGCACTGCTCTCCCGCTTCGAGAAAGACCGCGAGCGGATACTGATCCGCCGCGGTTCGGGGTCGGTGCTGACGATGTTCGAGTTCCTGCGCGGCCGGGTGATCACCACGATTCCGCGTGCCGCGAGGGAGTTGAACCTTACCCACCCCACGGTGACCACCGCGCTCCGCCGGCTGGAGGACATGGAGATCGTCCGCGAAATCACGGGCCGGCCGCGAGCGCGAGTGTACGTGTACCAGCAGCAGCTGGACATCCTGAACCAGGGCATCGACGGGCAGTTGCTGCCGGACTGAGCGCCTGCGGCTGGGAGAAAAAGTGACGAGGGACACCCGGCCAGCCGGGTGCCCCTCATCACAGAGTCCGCCCATCCCGAACTACTTCATCAGGTTCTTGGCGATGGTCTGCAGCTGCATGTTGCTGGTGCCTTCGTAAATCGAGCCGATCTTGCTGTCGCGGTAGAACTTCTCCACCGGGTACTCGCGCGTGAAGCCGTAGCCGCCGAACAGGTCCACCGCCGTGCTGGCGATGCGCTGGGCCACCTGCGATGAGAACAGCTTGCCCATCGCGGCTTCCTGCAGGAAGGGCAGGCCTGCGTCCTTCAGGCGGGCGGCGTTGTACACCATCAGCCGCGCGGCCTCGAGTTCCGTGGCCATCTGCCCGATCTGGAACTGCACGCCCTGGAAGTCGCCGATGCGCTTTCCGAATTGCTCGCGCTCCTGCACGTACTTCACCGTGGCGTCCAGCGCGCCCTGCCCGATGCCGATCATCTGCGCGCCGATGCCGATGCGGCCCTCGTTCAGCGTTTCGATGGCCGTCTTGTAGCCCTTGCCCACCTCGCCCAGCACGTTCTCGTCGGGGACGAACACGTCTTCCAGGATCAGTTCGGTGGTGCTGCTGGCGCGGATGCCCAGCTTGTCTTCCTTCTTGCCCACCGAGAAGCCGCCGAACTCCTTCTCCACGATGAACGCCGTGATCCCCTTGTAGCCCGCTTCGGGGTTGGCGTTGGCGAAGATGATGAAGATCTCGGCCTCACCGCCGTTGGTGATCCACAGCTTGCGGCCCGTGACCCGAAAGCCGCCGTCGGCCTTGACGGCGCGCGTGGCCAGGGCGAACGCGTCGGAGCCGCTGCCGGCCTCGGAGAGCGCGTAGGCGCCCACCTTTTCGGCGCACAGCTGCGGGAGGTACCTGGCCTTCAGGTCGGCGGAGCCCCAGCGCAGGAAGGCGTTGTTCACCAGCGTGTTCTGCACGTCGACGAACACGCCCACGCTGGCGTCCACGCGCGACAATTCTTCCACCACCAGCGCGGCGGTGAAGAACGAGGCGCCGGTGCCGCCCAGCTCCTCGGGAACCTCGATGCCCATCAGCCCCAACTCGAAGAACTGGGGGATCAGCTCGGGCGACATCTTCTGGTGCTCGTCCATCTCCGTCACCAGCGGACGGACGCTTTCTTCGGCGAACTGCCGGACGGCTTCGCGGAACGCCTGCTCGTCTTCGTTCAGAACCGTCAGCGGGGCGCCGGCGGTGGCCAGGTCAACGCTTGCCATGACTCGCTCGTCTCCATCACGGGGATCAGCCTGCACCCCATCGCGGTGCAGCCGGGGAATATGACACAGGGCACCGAAAACGGCGAGGGGGAGGGATGATCGGACGGCGGACGACGGACCGGCACGGCGGGTGCGTCCGAAACCATCGCGCGGTCAGGACGTAGTTCCCAGTGCGCCGGAACTCCCGGCGAACTGTTCGTACGCTCAGGCACGGGAGATGGGACGATGGATCACAATCCGAGTGGGCCCGGCGACACAGGGGCCGGATCTAGCGGGAGCGGGTACACGGGCGGCGGCGGACCGGGTGCGGGCATTCCCGGCGGCACCGCGGGTTCCAGCGGTGGCACGCCGGGCGGAACCGGCGGCGTGACCGGAGGCCCGGCGGGCGGGCTGGGCGGCAGCGACGTCGGCGGCGGCACGGGTGCGCCGGGGGGGTGGACGGGCGGCACCGGAGGGTCTACCGGCGGTGCGGGCTACGGCGGGACGGGCGCGGGTGGCTCCACCATCGGCGGTGACAAGGCGTACACCGGTGCGACCACGGGCGGCTCCGGCGGCACGGGGGCTCCGATTTCCGGCACACAGGCGGCTTCCGACCTCGGCGGCCACGCGATCCCCGGCGGAGCGGGCGGCGCGGCGGGTGGGTCGACCGGGTCCACGGGGTCGGCCGGCTCCACGGGCGCCGGATCGGCGGGGACGGGGGAGACTGCCGGGAGCGGCCGGCACGACCCCTTCGAGGAGCTGAACTCGCGGCTGGAGTCGGTGTTCGGCGAGCTGCGGCCCCGGATCAAGCAGGCGTTCCAGGACCTGGACTCGCGCGTGGACAGCGCCCTCGCCGACATCAAGCCGCGCGTGCAGGAGGCCCGCGACAAGGCGCGCCCCAAGGTGGACGAGTTCATCGCCGAGGTGCAGCCCAAGATCGACGGGCTGCTGTCGCGCATCCAGGGTGCGCTGGACGGCATCCGGCGCGAGTTCGACGATCGTGCCGAACGCGCGGACGCCCGCAGCCACAGCGCCGAGGGCGGCTCCGGCGCGCCGACCTCGTCCACGGCCAGCACCACGCCGGGCGCGACCGGGGCCACCGGCACGCCGGCTGGCGCCAGCACGCTGACGCCGGACATCGGCACGGCGGGCACGGCCTCCACCGATCCGCTGGCCGGGCTGGGAACCGCGGGCAGCGGCCTCGGATCTTCCGGCTCCTCCGGTCTCGGCTCCAGCGGCCTTGGGTCGAGCGGCTCCTCGGGCCTCGGCTCCAGCGGGCTCGGGTCGTCGTCGGACCTGGGGCTGACCGGCAGCGGGTTCGGATCCACCGGCCCCGGCCTCGGCTCCACCGGAGGCGGCCTCGGGTCGACGGGTTCGGGCCTCGGCTCGGATCTGGGATCGACAGGCTCCGGCCTGGGCTCCACGGGCAGCGGCCTCGGGTCGACGGGCTCCGGCCTGGGATCGGCGGGCGGCTCGACCGGCGCGGGCGGGACGTGGCCCGAGATGTCGGAGGACAGCAAGCGCATCGATCCCCCGCTGGAGCATGGCGGTGGATCGCGCCAGGGTGAGGACCCGGGCGGCAAGACGCCGGGTTTCTGATCGGGCGACGGAACGGAACAGGACGGGCGGGGGCTACGGCCTCCGCCCGTTCGTCTTCGGATCCGGGTGCCGGCCGGCACGCACTCGCGCGGGTGAAACTTACGCAGTAGCTTTCCCGTTACCTCACCCATGCACTTCCCGCCGTCTGGCGGACCATCTCCCTTCCACACACCGCCACAAGGGATCGGATGCCCCTGATCTCCGCTCGCGACCTCACGCACACCTATCCAGGCGGCGTGACGGCGCTTCGCGGGCTTTCGCTGGAGCTGGAACCCGGCATCATCGGGTTCGTGGGCGCCAACGGGGCCGGCAAGAGCACCTTCATCAAGATCCTGCTGGGGCTGCTGACACCCACGTCGGGCGACGTCAGCGTCTTTGGCCTGGACGCCCGTACCCGCGGCCTGGAAATCCGGCAGATGGTGGGCTACATGCCCGAGCACGACTGCCTTCCGCCGGACCTGACGGCCACGGAGTTCGTCGCCCACATGGGGCGCATCTCCGGCCTGCCCCGGGCCGCCGCCCGCGAGCGCGCCGCCGAAATGCTGCGCCACGTGGGGCTGTACGAAGAGCGCTATCGTCCCATCGGCGGATACAGCACGGGGATGAAGCAGCGCGTGAAGCTGGCGCAGTCGCTGGTGCACGATCCGCGGCTGCTGCTGCTGGACGAGCCGACGAACGGATTGGACCCGGCCGGCCGCGAAGAGATGCTGGAGCTCATCCGCCGCACCGGCCGCGAGTTCGGCATCGCGGTGATGGTGTGCTCGCACCTGCTGGGCGAGATCGAGCGCGTCAGCGACTTCCTGGTTGCCATCGACGCGGGACAGCTGAAGAGCGCCGCCGCGCTTCACACCTTCACCGGCGACCAGCAGCTGCTGGCGGTAGAGGTGGACGAGGGGATCGACCAGCTGGTTGCCCGGCTGACGACCGTGGGCATCACCGCGCGCGTGGACCAGGGGATGGTGCTGCTGCCCCTGTCCGACGAGCGCCCGTACGACGCCGTCCGCGACGCCGCGGCAGACCTGGGTCTGGCGCTGGTTCGCATGGAGCGGCGCCGCAACACCCTCCAGGACCTGTTCCGCGCTCCCACCCACGCAACCACCGAGGAGGCGCATGTCGCTCGCGCCTGACGCCGTCGCCGGGGTCATCTATGACATCGGCTATCGGAAGTACGAGGGCGCCCGGCTGGGCCGCGGCTACGCCTTCCGCACGCTGTACGTCCACTCGCTGCGCAGTGCCTTCGGGCTGGGCCGCGGCGGGAGGGCGCTGTGGATCCCGTGGATGCTCTTCGCCTTCATCTGCTTTCCCTCGGCGGTGTCGGTGGCGGCCAGCGCGTTCACGGGCGGCATGGCCAACCTGATGAGCTACGACGACGTGTTCGCGTTCGTGTCGCTCGTGATTGCCCTGTTCAGCGCCGCGCAGGCGCCGGAGCTGGTGAGCCGCGACCAGCAGTACCGGGTGCTTCCCCTCTACTTTTCGCGGCCGCTTCCCGCCCGGGAATATGCGGGCGCCAAGCTCCTGGCGATGTGGACGGCCGTCGTCATCCTGGTGCTTACGCCGCTGCTGATCCTGCTGGTGGGCCGGCTGGCCATGGGGGCCGACTTCGTGGCGGCGGTGAAGGCCGAGTCGAAGTACTTCCTTCCCATCCTGGCAACCCCCCTCGTCGCCGCGCTGGGCATCGGCACGCCGGCCCTGGCCCTCGCCTCACTGGTGCAGCGCCGCTGGCTGGCGACGGCGGCGGCGTTCGGCTTTTTCTTCATCACCGTGCCGATCGCGGGGATCCTCACGGAGATACTGGAGGGCGACGCGCAGCGGTATGCGGTGCTCATCAACCCCATTTTCGCCGTAGGGGGTGCCATCCTTGCCCTGTTCGGGGCCAAGGCCGACGGCGTGCTCAAGGATGCCACCGAGCACCCGGAGCTGTACGGTCTGACCGTGGCCGCCCTGGCCGTGATCTCCATTGCGATCCTGGCCTGGCGCTACCGGAGGATGACCGTATGAGCACGCAGCTCCTGGAATCGCCCTCCGTCCCCCTGCCCGTGTCCTCTGCCGCCGCGCTGGAGCTGCGGAACGTGAGCAAGTGGTACGGCAACGTGGTCGCCGTCAACGACATCACCTTCTCGCTGGGGGCGGGGATCACCGGACTGCTGGGCCCCAACGGCGCCGGCAAGAGCACCATTCTCCACATGATGTCGGGGTTCCTGGAGCCCTCGGCGGGCGAGGTGCTGGTGGACGGGCGCTCCGCGTGGAAGAACCCGGAGATGTACCGCGCGCTGGGGCTGGTTCCCGAGCGCGAGGCCGTGTACCCGTTCCTGACGGGCTACGAGTTCGCGCTGATGAACGCCCGCCTTCACGGCCTCGCCGACGCGAAGGCCGCCGCGGAGCGGGTCATCGACATCGTGGACCTGCGCGGCGCCATGAACCGCCGCATCGGCACGTACAGCAAGGGCATGCGGCAGCGCGCCAAGATCGCCGGAGCGCTGGTCCACGATCCGCGCATCCTGCTGCTGGACGAGCCCTTCAACGGCATGGACCCCACCCAGCGCATGCAGATGATGGATCTGCTGAAGCGGCTGGCGGCGGAGGGGCGCACGATCCTCATCTCGTCGCACATCCTGGAGGAGCTGGACCAGCTCGCGAACAACGTGCTGGTCGTCGTCTCGGGCCGGCTTGCCGCGTCGGGCCACTTCCGCGAGATCCGCCGGCTGATGACGGACCGGCCCCACACCTTCAACCTGCGCTCCAGCGACGACCGGCGCCTGGCCTCGGCGCTGGTGGCACACCCGTCCGTGCACGGAGTGGAGCTGGGAGAACACCTGAGCGTGCGCGCGAGCGACCGCGGGTCGTTCGCCCTGGCGCTGGCCGGCATCGCCCGGACGGCGGGGGTGACGCTGTACGAGCTGCGGCCTACCGACGAGTCGCTGGAAAGCGTCTTCAGCTACCTGGTGAAGCGATGAGCCTGATGATCGAGCGTACCCTGGCCAAGATCGCCATCCGCCAGCTCACGGGAAACCGCAAGGTCTGGTGGGTCGCCCTGCTGGCCCTGCTGCCCGCCCTGATCGCGTTCATCGCGGCCCGCCAGACGGAGCAGTCGATGGAAACCGTGATGGTGGAGACCAGCACGCTCATCGTCTCCGTGCTGCTGCCCCTGCTGGCGCTGGTGGTGGGGACGGGGGTGTTCGGGGCGGAGATCGACGACGGCACCATCGCCTACGTGCTGGGCAAGCCGGTGGCGAGGTGGCGAATCGTGCTTACGCGCATCGTAGTGGCGGGAGCGGCCACGGCCGCCCTGCTGGTGCCCGCGACGCTGCTCGCTGCGCTCGTCGGGTTCCAGCGGCTGGACCCGGACGGCCTGGTGCTGGGCTTTGCGGCCGCGGTGGCCGTGGGCGGGCTGCTGTACTGCGCGTTGTTCGTGGCCCTGAGCCTCACCACGCGGCGCGCGCTGATCGTGGGGCTGATCTACGTGGTGGTGTGGGAGGGCTCGCTGAGCCGCCTGATGCCCGGAACGCGCGCGCTGAGCATCCGCGAGTACACCCTTTCGTTGGCCGAGGCGCTGGCGGGCGGCAAGGACGGCATGATCGCCGCCTCGCTGGATGGGCGCACGGCGCTGATCATGGGAACCGTCGTTGCAGTGCTCGCGACCGCCCACGCCATCCGCCGCCTGAAGCGCTTCGAAATCGGCGAAGCGGTCTGATGTGATCGGCGGATGTAAACGACTCGGGGGACCACGCAAACATCGTGGTCCCGCGAGTCATTTCGGAAGACGTCGGATCACGACCGCCGCTCGTTCTTCCCGCGCGGGAGCCGCCCGATGATCTCCGGAGCGTCGGACGCACGCGAGGCGTCTACGTCGGCCGGAGTGACGGACGCGAGCGGGTTTCCGCTCGATCGAATGCGCTCGCGCGCGACCAGCGCCAGCTCGGCAAGCTTGCGCTGGAACCCGGGCGACTCGCCCATCGCCGGAGCCGTTTGCCCGCCGAGCCTCGGCTTCGGTTCTTCCACATCGCCTCCCGTGAATCAGCGTCTACTTGGGACGCGTGAATGATAGCGCTGTGGACAGTAGGTGGGTAGGCCAAACATAATCGTGCATGCGCGGTCGCCGCAGCCTCCACGCGAGGTTTCTCCTTCGGGTGGGAACAATCCCCGTTCTTTGACGGTCCCACGAGGCTTGCGCGCGGCTGGCATCCGCCGGGTTGGCGTGCTAAATCTCTCGCCGGGCGACACCGCAACCTGATCGTGACCATCCTCATGCGTTTCAACATCGCGGCCCGCGCCGCGCGGGCTTCCGGGCTCGCCGCGCTGGGCCTGCTGATCGCCGGCACGGCGGCCGCGCAGCCGCGCGTGGAATACGAAATCCGCTATCCCAACCGCGTGCACCACGAAGCCGAGGTGACCGCCACCTTCCACGGCGTGCCCGCCGGGCGCCCGCTGCAGGTGCGCATGAGCCGCACGTCGCCGGGGCGGTACGCGCTTCACGAGTTCGCCAAGAACGTCTACGCCGTCCGCGCGGCAGACGGCGCCGGCCGAGCTCTCTCCATCACCCGGCCGGATCCGCACCAGTGGGACGTGGCCGGGCACGACGGAACGGTGCGGGTGACGTACACGCTGTTCGGCGACCGCGTGGACGGCACCTACACGGCGTTCGACGCCACGCACGCCCACATGAACATGCCCGCCACCTTCGTGTGGGCGCTGGGAATGGAGAACGCGCCGGTCCGCGTGCGCTTCGACCGGCCGGAAGGGTGGCGCGTGGCCACGCAGCTGGTGCCTACGCCGGACAGCAGCGTGTTCACCGCGCCGCACGTGCAGTACTTCATGGACTCGCCCACCGAGGTGGGCCCGTTTGACCTGCGGACCTGGACCGTCGCCGGGCCGGGCGGGCGCACGTACACCGTCCGCCTCGCCGTGCACCACCTGGGCACCCCCGCCGAGCTGGACCGCTACGCCGAAAAGGCGAAGAAGGTGGTGGCCGAGCAGATCGCCACCTGGGGCGAGCCCGCGCCGTACGACTTCGGCACCTACACCTTCATCGCCGACTACCTGCCCTGGGCGGACGGCGACGGGATGGAGCACCGCAACTCCACCATCCTCACCTCCAGCAACTCCCTCGCACGGGCCGAGATGGGGCTGCTGGGCACGCTTTCGCACGAGTACTTCCACTCGTGGAACGTGGAGCGCGTGCGCCCCGCCTCGCTGGAGCCGTTCAGCTTCACCGAGGCCAACATGTCGGGCGAGCTGTGGTTCGCCGAGGGGTTCACCAGCTACTTCGACGACCTGTTCATCCGCCGCGCGGGGATCGTAAACGACTCCGGCTACGCGATCTCGGCGGGAGCGATGGCGAACGCGGTGGCCAACGCGCCGGGCCGCCGGTACTTCTCGCCGGTGGAAATGAGCATGCAGGCGCCGTTCGTGGACGCGGCCGTTTCCATCGACCCCCACAACCGCGGCAACACCTTTCTCAGCTACTACACCTGGGGATCGGGGATCGCCTTGGGGCTGGACCTGTCGCTGCGCAGCCGCTTCCGCAACGTCACCCTGGATGACTACATGCGGGCGGTGTGGCGCGAGTTCGGCCGGCCGCAGACGGAGGCACTGGCCCCCGCGCGGCCGTACACGATGGCCGACCTGCGCCGGGTGCTGGGCGAGGTGACGGGCGACCGGGCATTCGCGGACGACTTCTTCGCGCGCTACGTCGAGGGGCGTGACGCCGTGGACTACGCCGCGCTGCTCGGCCGGGCCGGGTTCCTGCTGCGCAAGACGCAGCCGGGGCGCCCCTGGCTGGGCGCGCAGCTCGAGGACGTGCAGGGCGGGGGCGTGCGAATCGCCGGCTACCCGGCGATGAACGGCTCACTCTACGCCGCTGGCTTTACCGCCGGCGACGTGATCCGCACCGTGGACGGGCAGGCGGTCGCCGACGCGGCGGCACTGCGGGCCGTGCTGGAGAGGAAGCGGGCGGGAGACGTGCTCCAGGCAGGGTCCGAAACGCGCGGCGGAACGCGACAGGCAGCGGTGACGCTGGTGGAGAACCCCGCGCTGGAAGCGGTTCCCTACGAGGCCGCGGGAATGCGGGTTACGCCGGAGATGCGCGCCTTCCGCCAGTCGTGGCTGGGTTCCGGAGCCAGGCAGTGAACCAGAAGAATTCGATGAGGACCACCCTTTTCGCGCTCGCGCTGCTGATGATGAACGCGGCATCCTGCGGCAACGACGCAACCGACGACGGTGCCGGGCAGCCGCCGCCGGCTACGGCGCCCGTGCAGGCGGTGGAGCAGGTGCGCAGCTATCCCCACGACTCCACGGCGTTCACGCAGGGGCTGGTGTGGCGCGACGGCACGCTCTACGAGAGCACCGGGCGCTACGGCCAGTCGACGCTGCGTGTCGTCGAGCTGGAGACCGGACGCGTGGTGAAGAAGACGCCGCTTGCGCCGCAGTACTTCGCCGAGGGCATCGCGGCGGTGGGCGACAGCATCTACCAGCTCACCTGGCGCGAGGGGGTGATGTTCATCTACGACCGCCGCACCCTCCAGCCGGCCGGGCAGGTGCAGTACAGCGGGGAGGGATGGGGGCTCACGAGCGACGGAAAGTCGCTGGTGATCAGCGACGGGTCCAGCTACCTGACGTTCCTGGACGCGAAGACGCTCAACCCGCAGCGCACGGTGGCGGTAACGGACGGCGGCACGCCCGTGCACGACCTGAACGAGCTGGAGTGGGTGAAGGGCGAGGTGTGGGCCAACGTCTGGCACACCACGCGGATCGCGCGCATCGATCCGCAGACGGGGCGCGTGAAGGGATGGCTGGAGCTTGCGCCCATCATTCCCGCGCGCGCCGACCCGGAGGCCGTGCTCAACGGCATCGCCTACGATCCGCAGGCCAACCGGCTGCTGGTCACGGGAAAGCTGTGGCCCGCCCTCTTCGAGATCCGCATCCCGTCCCTGGGCGTCGGCAGTTGAAACAACGGTGGGCGGGCGCGCGTAGGGTGACACGCCGGATGCCGGCTGCCTCCACCCGAATCGCCGACCCTCATGCTGGTCCTTCGCATTGTCCTGACGCGCGTGCTCCGGGGGCCCGTGATCCGGCTCCTGAGCCGTGGCTTCCCCCTTCTGCTGCGCGCACTTCGCCTACTTCGGCGCTGACGGGCGGACGGCCGGGCCCCTGTCCCTGAACGGGCGCTCCGCCACACGGCGGAGCGCCCGCCGTCGTAGGGCTTGCCGTAACCCCCTGCAACCGTGCAATTTGCCCGCTGGGCGCCCATCCCGTGGCTCCCCGTTTCGTCCACGCCTTCGCGTGAGATCACCGCTCTTGGGGCCGCACGGAAATCCATGATCCTGAGATGACGCCAGGCACCTCCCACGGCGAGGGCCCGTCTCCGCTGCTTCCCCTTCCTTCCCTCGCCATCGCGCCGCTGTATCCCGGCAGCTTCTTTCCGCCACCGGACGAGGCCGGGCGTGCCCTGCTGGTGGGGGACGTGGAGGGCGGCGCGTCCCTCGCGCGCGCCGTGCTGGAGGGCTCGCCTTCCACGCCCGAGCGATTCGGGGCGCTGCTGGCCTTGGCGGTCGCGGACGGGCTCCGCGGCCGCTACCAGGAGGCGCTGGAGGGGATCGACGCGGCGGAAGCCGCCCTCGGCGAGCCGGACGATGCGCAGCGGGTGCTGGTCCTGGCCAACCGCTCCGCCGCGCTGGTCGGGCTGTGGCGGCTGACGGATGCCGAGCGCGCGGCGGCGGAGGCGCTCAAGGCGGGGCGTCGGATGAAGGACGATCACCAGGCGGCCGTCGGCGGCTTCGCGCGGGCAATGGCGCACCTGGCCCGCGGCCGCCGCGCCGACGCGCGCACGCGGCTGGCGGAGGCCGTTCGCGGCTTCGCCAGGGCGGACGACGTGCTGCGCCAGGTGCAGTGCCACCACCTGCTGGGCGAGATCGCCTACGACGGCGAAGACCCCATCCGCGCCGGCAGCCACTACCGCGACGGGCTGGCGCTCGCCCGGCCGGCCGGGGCGCTGGCCGCGGTGGAACTGCTGACGCTGCGCTTCGAGCACCGCTGATGGCGCGCCACCCGGTGGAGCCCGACGCGGAGGGGCGCGAAGACGTCGCCCTGCAGGAGCGCACCAGGACGCAGCCCCCGCGCATGTACCGCGTGCTGCTTCACAACGACGACTACACCACGATGGAGTTCGTCATCGAGGTGCTGGTGCGCTGGTTCGACAAGGCCGAGCCCGAGGCCATGCGCGTGATGCTGCAGGTGCACCACCTGGGCGCGGGGGTGGCGGGCACCTACACGCGCGACGAAGCCGAGACGCGCATCTCCGAGGTCACGGACGAGGCCCGCGCCCGCGGCTTTCCGCTGCTGCTTACGATGGAACCGGAGTAGGATGTCACAGCCGGCGCTGCGCCCCGAACTGGAGATGAGCCTGCACCTGGCCGTGATGGACGCGGCCCGGCGCGGACACGCGTACGCGGGGCTGGAGCACCTGCTGATGGCGCTGCTCCACGACGACGACACCGCCGACGCGGTCCGCCGCGCCGGGGCAGACGTCGAGCGGCTGCGCGCGCGCCTGGAGCGCTTCCTTTCCGAGCAGATCCAGACGGGTGCCGAGCCGCGCGACACCAGCTCGCCCACGCTGGCGTTCCGGCGCGTCGTTCAGGAAGCCGTGCTGCAGGTGTACCGCTCCGGGCGCGACGAGGTGACCGGGGCGCACGTGCTGGTCGCCATGTTCGACGAGGCCGACAGCTTCGCCGTGCATTTCCTGGGGGAGCAGGGTGTCGACAAGCTGTCGCTGATGCGCACCGCTTCCGACGGCACCGTGCCGGACGGAGAGCACACCGTCCCCGCGGGCGTGGACGGTGACGAGGCGGAGCCTGCCCGCGATGCGCTCGCGAGGTTCGCCACGTCGCTCAACCGCCAGGCCGCGGACGGGCGGCTGGACCCGGTGATCGGGCGCGACAAGGAAATCACCCGCGCCATCCACGTCCTGGCCCGCCGCCGCAAGAACAACCCGCTGTTCGTCGGCGACCCCGGGGTGGGGAAGACGGCACTCGCCGAAGGGCTGGCGCTGCGCATCCACCGCGGCGAGGTCCCCGCGCCCCTTCGCGACGCCGAGATCTTTGCGCTGGACGTGGGCGCCCTGCTGGCCGGCACCCGCTACCGCGGCGACTTCGAGGAGCGGCTGAAGGCCGTGCTGCGCGAGCTGGAATCCCGCCCCGGAGCGGTGCTGTTCATCGACGAAATCCACACCCTGGTGGGCGCCGGCAGTACCAGCGGGGGCGCCATGGACGCCTCCAACCTGCTGAAGCCCGCGCTGGCCGCCGGGCTGCGCTGCATGGGCTCCACCACCTGGGACGAGCTGCGCTCGCACTTCGAAAAGGACCGCGCCCTCGCCCGCCGCTTCCAGAAGGTGGAGGTGGCCGAGCCCTCGGTGGACGACACCGTCCTCATCCTGGAGGGGCTGCGGCCGCGCTACGAGGAGTTCCACGGCGTGCGCTACACCCCCGAGGCCCTCCGCGCCGCCGCGGAGCTCTCCGCCCGCCACCTTCACGACCGCCGGCTTCCCGACAAGGCCATCGACCTGCTCGACGAGGCCGGGGCCGACGTGCGCCTGGCCGGCGCGGAGCCCTACCCGTCCGCCGACCTGGAGAGCGATGCCCGGCCGGAAGTGGGCGTCGAGGTGGTGGAGCGCATCCTTTCGGCGATGGCCAACGTGCCCCCGCGCACCGTCGTGGGGAACGATCGCGAACGGCTGCGCACGCTGCAGCCGGAGCTCCAGGCGCGCGTCTTCGGCCAGGATGAGGCGATTGGGCAGCTGGCCTCGGCCATCAAGCTGGCCCGCGCGGGGCTGCGCGACCCGCGCAAGCCGGTGGGCTCGTTCCTCTTCACCGGCCCCACCGGCGTGGGCAAGACCGAGGTGGCGCGCTCCCTGGCCGAGGTGATGGGGGTGGAACTCATCCGCTTCGACATGAGCGAGTACATGGAGCGCCACACCGTGTCGCGGCTGATCGGGGCGCCCCCCGGGTACGTGGGCTTCGACCAGGCCGGGCTGCTGACCGAGGCCGTCACGCGCGCGCCCCACTCGGTGGTGCTGCTGGACGAGATCGAAAAGGCGCACCCCGACGTCTTCAACCTCCTGCTGCAGGTGATGGACTACGGCAAGCTGACCGACAACAACGGGCGGCAGGCCGACTTCCGCAACGTGGTGGTGATCATGACCAGCAACGTGGGCGCGGAGGAGATCACCCGCCGCCGGCCGGGATTCGGGGCCGGCCCCGCCGGCCCGGGCGACGACGATCGCGCCTTCGAGCGCATGTTTCCGCCGGAGTTCCGCAATCGCCTGGATGCACGGATCGCGTTCGCGCCGCTCTCGCCGGTGGTGATGGAGCGGATCGTCGGCCGCCTCGTGCGAGAGCTGGCCGAGCGCCTGGCGGATCGGCGCGTCACGCTGGAAGTGTCGCCCGCGGCGCGGGCCTGGCTGGCGGAGCACGGGCACGACCCGCTCAACGGGGCCCGCCCGCTGGGCCGGCTGCTGCAGGACCGCGTGGCCCGCCCGCTTTCCGAGGAACTCCTGTTTGGCGCCCTGGAAAACGGCGGCGTCGCAAAGGTGGACGCCGCCGCGGGAGAGCTGTCCATCCAGTATTCCTGATCCCACTGGGCGCAGTCTCTCAGCCCTGACGGAGTGCGGACCTCATCGTGCGACAAGGTGTACATGGTTTGTACCATATGGGGCCAACACGGAAGCGGACACGACCTCTGCGGCATTCGGGATCGTAGCAGTTTGGAAGAGCCGCCATTCTCTGCGCGGGCCTAAATGCGTGTGGAGAAAGAAAATAGTGGCGTTTCGGCACTCTGTTGCATATAGTATACAGTATTGTCACTGTGCTAAGAGAAATTCCAGGGTACACCTGCAAGGAGAATGTCTGGATGAAGACTTCCAGAAATAAGGCAGCCGCACTGCGTGTTCCCCGCCGGTGGCGTACGCCGCCGCCGCTGACCCGCGGCGCGGAGTCGCTGGAGGGGATGGAGATCCTCCGCGAAGTCGGCGGCGAGGTAGGCGTGCTGCTGTGGCAGGCGTACCGTAACGTGATGTTCTGGTCCACCACCGACGAGGGCGAGCGTGGCCACCTGTTCTCGCCGCGCGCCGGCGAGCGGCGGCGGCAGGAGTTGGGCGAGGCGCGGGTTCCGGCGGAGCTCGCGGGCGCGCTCGACGCCGTCGCGACGATGCTGGGGTCGCCCGATGGCACCGGCGGCGGCGAAGTCGCCGACGCGTGCACCGCCATCGCGCGCTGGGCCGAGGAAGAGGGCCACATGAACACGGCCCTGGCGTACACGCAGGCGGCTTCGGTGGCGTCGCCCCGCAACGCGCGCCTGGCCCTGGCGGTGGGGCAGCTCGCCCGCCGCCGCGCTGAGCTGGCGCGCGCCGAGACCTGGTTCCGCCACACCATCATGGTGTCGCGCCAGATCGGCGACTGGGAAGCGTACTCGCGCGCGTACATCGCGCTTGGCAACATGTTCGTGGCGCGCGGCAACTTCCCGGGCGCGCACCGCATGCACATCAAGGCGCTGCGGGCGGCGCGCCGCAAGGGCATGCCCCAGATCCAGGGCATGGCGCTTCACGACCTGTTCGTCATTTCCGATGAGAGTGGACGCCACGAGCAGGCGGAAGAGTATGCTCGCCAGGCTTTCCGCGCGTACGGCACGACGCACCCTTCGCTGCCGTCGCTTGCTCATGACGTCGCGTATTTCTGGATGCAACACGGGTATTTCCAGCGGGCGATGGACGTGTTCCACGTTCTGGAAGGGCATTTGACCACGCCTCGCGAGCGCCTGGTGCTCATTTCGAACCTGGCCCGCGCCGCCGCGGGCGTGGGTAACCGAGATATTTTCAGGAAAGCCTGGACCCAGGTGTACCGCCTGGCCAAGGAGCCGGAGTTGCAGTCGGTCGTGTCTACCGCGCTACTGGAACTCGCTCTGGGAGCCGCGAGCCTGTCCGAGTGGGATCGCGCTGAACAAGCAGGCCAGGAGTCGCTGGAGTTGGCGCAGAAGTTTGGCCACGGCAAAACGCGGTTCCGTGCCGAGGCACTGCTCGATTCAATCCGAACGGGCCGAGCCGCCCAGGAGCGTGGCGCCGTTGGCCGTGCGTCACCGAAAGCCGATGCGCTAGCCTCCGACTTCGTTCGGAGCCTTGGCGGATCGCAGTCCACAGTGGGCGTGTAAGCAAACAGAACTCCCCGCAGGTTTTGCCCGCGGGGAGTTCTGTCGAATTGCGCCGGGGATCAGCCGCCGGACCCAAGGTAGCCGCTACACCGCGTCGCTCCCGTCACGGGGTCGGTTTCCCAGCTCTTGCATTGCGCAGCCTCTTCGCGCGAGGCGCCGGCGGGCTCCGCTTCGGGAGTGGTCGGGGAGTTGCCGCAGGCACCCAGGGCGCCGATCGCGAGGACTGCCAGGAAAAGCCGGGCGAGTTTCATCTGTGCTCCGATTTCGTGCTGGGAGGTTTTGTTCGAATGGGCTGACGGGAGGTTGTGCCCGAGGTACGTCTGAAACTTGCGTGTGGACGCCCCCCTGCGCCCATTCTCCTGCGCCACCTCACCGATTATTAACAGACAAGTCATGCTTTCGCCTGGGCGCTCGCTGCTTGTGTTGCACTCTAACGGTGCATTTCGGGAGCACCTGGGGCGGTTGGGCGTGCGCGGCTATCAATGTTCGTTCGTGGCCACGTGGGACCGCCTGCGGGAAGCCGTAGTCGAGGCGCCCCCCACCGCCATCCTGGTCGTCGACCCGTATTCCCCCGCCAGGCCCGGCTCATGCCGGCTCTCCAGCGACCTTCGCTCGCTCCTGCTGGAGTTTCCCTCGGCCACCGTGCTGGCGGCCATGGACGTGCCGCCGGGGCGGTCGGGCGACCTGCGCACGCTCGGCGAGTGGGGCGTCACCGACGTCATTTGCCTGGACGAGGACGACACGCCCGAGGCGGTGTACCGCCGGCTCCGTTCGGTAGAGGGGCGCACCCTGCAGGCGCTCCTGCAGCGCACGCTTCCGCCCATGATGTCGGGGCGCGCGCGGATGCTGATGATGACGGCGGCCGAGGTGGTGTCGGTGGGGGGGAAGGGGCGCGACCTGGCGCGACGGCTTCACCTGTCGGAGCGCACGGTGCTGCGATGGGCGGAGCGGGCGGGGCTCCCGGCGCCCCGGCGGATGCTGGCGTGGATGCGGATTTTGCTGGCGGCGGTGCTGCTGGACGATCCCGGCCGCACGGTGCTCAGCGTGGCGCACGCCTGCGGCTACTCGTCTGACAGCAGCTTGCGCCGTGCGATGCAGGACTTCCTGGGGACGGGGCCCTCGGCGCTGCGGAAGGAGGGGGCGTTCGGGCGTGCGTCGCGGGTGTTCCTGGGCGAGCTTTCCATCACACGGGCGGGGCGGCGCGACCGCTACTCGCTCCGGTTCTGATCAAGGGGAAGCGAGGTCGAAGTCCAGGAGCAGCGGGCGCCATCCGGCGCCCTGCACCACCAGCGCGCCCACGTAGCCGGGGCCCGGGTGAAGCTCCCGCATCGTCCAGCGCCCGGCCTCATCGGGGGCGCCGCGGGTGGCCAGCAGCCGGGCCGGGTGGCCGGGGAGGAACGAGACGTCGAACCGGTCCAGCGGCATCGAAAGCCCCTCGCCGACGGCCTTGATGTACGCCTCCTTGCGCGTCCAGCACTGGTAGAACGCAAGGTCGCGCTCCCCCTCGGGCACCGTGGCGAACAATTCGTTCTCGGGCGCGGAAAAGAAGCGCCGGGCGATGTCGATGCCGTCGGGCATCGGCTTCAGCTGCTCGAGGTCTACCCCGATCTCCCGCCGCAGCGTCACCGCGTACAGCGCCAGGTCTCCCGCGTTCGACACGTTGAACGACACCCCGGACGCCGCGGCCATCCCGTCCAGCGCGGGCTTCTGGTACGGGCTGAGGCGGTAGGCAAGCGCGGCCGGCGGCACGCCGGTGTAGCGCGACAGGATCTCCCGCTGGATGCCCCGGCCGGCCACGAACGCCTGGCGCAGCCCGGGAAAGCGAAAGCGGTCCGCCCGGGTCCGCTCATCAGCGGATAGGTGCGCCTCCAGCCTGCGCAGCACCGCGTCCGGCGGCCGCAGCGAGGCGCGCCACACGTGCACCTCGTCGGCCGCGAGCGCAGGGCCCGCGGGCGGCGCCGGCGCCCAGGCGTGCTCAGCCACCGCCAGCCACGATCGGCTGCAGCTCGCGCGCGAGGGCCGCGAGCACCTGGTCGCGATCGCCGTTCAGGAAGAAGTGGTCGCCGGGGAACATCTGCACGCGGAACTCCCCCGACGTCTGCTCCCGCCAGGCTTCTACGTCGCCGCGCGGCACCTCGTCGTCCCGCTCGCCGCCGAATGCCGTGATCGGCACGTCCAGGGGAGGCTCGGGATCGTACCGGTACGTTTCGCCCAGGGAGAAGTCGGCGCGGATCACCGGCTCCAGCAGCTCCATGATCTCGGCGTTCGCCAGGATCTCCTCGGGCGTGCCGTTGTAGCGGCGCAGGGCGGCGATGAACTCGTCGTACGGCAGCGCGTGGATGGGCGGCTCGTCGTCCGTCACCTGCGGGGCGGGACGCCCGGACGCCACCAGCAGCCGGGGCATGGGCCCGCCCGCGCGGCGAAGCCGCCGCGCCACCTCGAACGCCATCAGCCCGCCGTTGCTGTGGCCGAACAGCACGAAGGGCTTGTCGAGCAGCGGCGTCAGCTCGCAGTGAATCGCGTCGGCCAGCTCGTGGAGGTTGCCGATCGGCGTTTCTCCGATGCGCGCCTCCCGGCCCGGCGGCTGTACCCCCACGACCTCCACCTCCGGGGGCAGGCCACGCGGCCAGGTGTTGAAGATGCTCGCCCCGCCGCCCGCGTAGGGAAAGCAGAATAGCCGCACGCGGGCGGCCGGGTTGGGGCGGGGGACGAGGGTCCATCGGTTCAGCGATCCGGCTCTGCTCATGGCGTCGTTGCGTGCCGCCCGGACCGGGATCCGCGCGGCGTGTGGGTGGGGCGAGCCCAATGCCCCCCACCGCGGGCGTCGATGCGGCGGGGGGTGTCGGTGGTGGCGGGCCTCAGCCCAGGCCCTGCTGCTGCATCTTGTCGCGGAGGCTCTTGGGACGCATGTCGGTCCACACCTCCTCGATGTAGGCCAGGCACTCGGGCTTCAGTCCCTGCTTCCCGGCCTTGCGCCAGCCCAGGGGCAGCTCGCGGTCCGCCGGCCAGATGGAGTACTGCTCCTCGTCGTTCATCACGACCTCGTAGATCGTGGTGTCTTCGCGCTCGTCGCTCATGGTGTGGCCTGTGGAATGGGTACGTGGCGGGCCGGCGTCCCGCTCCGGCGGCGCGGAATGTAACACGCTTGCCGCTGGTTTTGAAACACCTCGGTCGTGCCCCGGCGGAACGGATCCACCCGTAGACACCATCCACCAACAGGCTCGGCGGCGCGGCGGCTTCTTCGGCCGGCACGTGGGGTGATCGAAACGCCACCGCGCGCACGTTTCGCTGTTGGTCTCGTCCGCGAGCAGCGCCCCCGTGTCCTCCTGGCCGCCACGCCTTTCGAGCGTGGCGTCTGCCGGCCGTGGATGGAGGTTGTGGAAGCACGTGGACGCGGGGCGGCGCCCGGGACGGAACGGGATTTGGGGGGTGACGGCCGACGGAGGGTCAGGCGTGGCTGCGAAGCACCTCTCCCAAGCGGGCGATGCCCTCGCGGATGCGGTCCGGGGCGGAGAAGGTGTAGTTCAGCCGCATCCCGCTGCGTCCCGCAGTGCTTCCCGGGAGGGCGAACGCCGAGCCGGGCACGTAGGCCACGCCCTGTTCGAGCGCCGGCAGCAACAGCGCGCCGGCATCCATCTCCCCGGGCAGCTGCACCCAGATGAGCCCGCCGTGGCGGGGAATGCTCCACCGGGTGCCTGCGGGAAAGTGGCGGGCGACTTCGGCGATCATCAGGTCGCGGCGGGCGCGGTACTCCGCCCGCACCCGTTCGAGGTGATGCTGAAAGTGCCCGGAGTCCAGGTACGCCGACACCACCCGCTGGCTGAAGGTGCTGGTGTCGAGGTCGCACCCGTCCTTGGCGCATCCCAGCACCGGCACCAGCGGCTCGGGCGCCACGATCCATCCCACCCGAAACCCCGGCGCCAGCACCTTGCTGAACGATCCGACGTACAGCACCCACTCGTCGTCCAGTGCGCGCAGTGGCGGCTCGGGGCTGCCGTAGTGAAGCAGGCCGTAGGCGTCGTCCTCCACCAGCGGAACACGGTGGCGCCGCACCAGTTGCACCAGGCGCCGGCGCTTGGCGGGGCTCAGGCTGCATCCCAGGGGGTTGTGGCCGTCGGTGACGCAGTAGATGAACGCCGGCCTCTCTCCCTCCTCCAGCCAGGCTTCGACGGCGTCCACGTCCATCCCCGTCTGCAGGCTGGTGCCGACGGAAAGGATGCGGGGCGCGTACGGCTCGATCACCTGCTGGAAGCCCATGTACACCAGCTCTTCGCAGATCACGGTGCCGCGCGGCTCCAGGAACACCCGCGCGAGCAGGCTGAGCGCCTGCTGGGCCGCCGTGGTGATGAACACCTGCTCCGGCCCAACGCGCACGCCGCGGCTCGCCATCACCCGAACCACGTGCTCCTTGAGCTCGGGGTGCACGGACCGGTACTGCAGCGCGCTGGGGTCGGTGCCGAGCACGTGCTCCGCCGCGCGGGTGTATTCGGCGATGGGAAACAGCTCCGGAGCGGGAAGGCCCAGCGCGAACGAGATCACTCCCGGCCGGGCCATCAGCCCCATCATCGCCTGGATGGTCGACGGGCGAACCGCCGCGGTCCAGGAAGCCAGCGGCAGTCCCGCGATCTCGGGCGGCGCGGCCGGGCGGGGGACAGCCAGAGTATGCATGTCGGAGTGCGACGGGGGAGTGGCGGCGAGGGTGTACTCGAAAGGCTAAACCGATCCTCTGGTATTTGCAATAGTGTGTCGGACAATGTGTGGGGCTGGTGCCGGGCGCTCCCCCGGGGAGCGGCGCACGGCTGCGCCGCCCGACCGCATCCGGCACATACATGAGCCGCCACCGCCCGGACGCCATGTGGAAACCCAGACCGCGAGAAGAAATCCAGCACCCAAGCGGAAAGTCGTGAGATAGAGCTGGACGTGGCGGCGGAAAGTGATTACGTTGATTGCTGTTGGCGTCATACGCCAGACGGCCAGGCTGGTGATGAACCCGGAACGACAGGCACAAGCATGCAACCGATCGCCCGTCCGCTGATCGTCCTGCACTCCGACGGGGTGTTCAAGGAACGAGTGCGGAAAGTGGGAACCCATCGCTTCAAGACCCAGTTCGTGGAGGACTGGGACGAGCTGCGCACGGCGCTCAACGAGTCGCCGCCGGCGGCGCTGGTGGTGGTGGACCCGTACACCCGCACGTACGGCACCGAGACCGAGCTGGCGCCCGAGCTGCGCTCCATCCTGTGGGAGTTCCCCACGGCCACGGTGATCGCCGGGCTGGAGGTGCGCCGCGGCCGCGTCCGCGACCTGCGCACGCTGGGCGAGTGGGGCGTCAAGGAGGTGATCGCGCTCGACGAGGAAGACACGGTCGAGGCCATCTCGCGCCGCCTGCGCAGTGCGCAGGGGCGCCCGCTTCAGAGCCTGCTGGAGCGCTCGCTGCCCAGCAACCTTTCCGGCCGCGCCCGCGCCCTGCTGATGGCCGCCGCCGAGGTGGTGGCCGAGGGCGGCCACGGCCGCGACCTGGCGCTGCAGCTCAAGCTTTCCGAGCGCACGCTTCTGCGCTGGGCCGAGCAGGCCGACCTTCCGCCGCCACGCCGCGTGCTGGCGTGGATGCGCGTGCTGCTCGCCTGCGAGCTGCTGGACGATCCCGGGCAGACGGTGCTGAGCGTGGCCTACACCTGCGGCTACGCCTCCGACAGCTCGCTGCGGCGCGCGGTGCAGGAGTTCACGGGCGTCATGCTCACCCAGCTGCGCAAGCAGGGCGCGTTCGCCACGGCGTCGGAAAAGTTCCTGGCCGAGCTGGAGGCCGCCCGCGAGGAGGGCCGCATCCGCCGCAAGGAGACCAAGGCGGCGGATGACGGCGACTTCCCGATGTCGCGCATCCATCCTCCGCACGAGGAAATGACGCTGGCCGCCACGCTGGCGCCCAGCCCCGAGCGCCCGCGCCGCCGCGGCCGCCGCAAGGCGACCGCGCAGTAGGCTCGTCAGGTTTCCATATCAGCAAGCAGGCCCGCACCCATCGGTGCGGGCCTGCTTGCGTATGGTCCGAACAGTCTGGCGGACGGCACGACAGCCTGTCATCCTGAGGCCCAGGCGCACCCGGTTGACCCGTACGATGATCCACGCGGGGCGAAGGATCTAGCATGGGGCACGTACCAGCTCGGGCGCGGTAGCGGTCACCGTACTCGATGCCTCGGCTGCCGTGGGGCCCTCACCCGGCCGCGCTGACACGCGTGCCACCCTCTCCCACAAACAGCGTGGGAGAGGGGGTACACACCAGGGTTGAGGCGTGGGTGGGCAGGTTCGGTGGTCGGGCCGGCGCCCCCCATCCCCAACCCTTCCCCCGCAAACTGCGCGGGGGAAGGGAGCCAGTCGAGTGCGCCGGGCCAGCCGGAGCGCAATCGAATTCTCCTCTCCCCCATGGGGTTTATGGGGGAGAGGCCGGGAGAGGGGGGCGGCCGCGGCATGCGCCAGTATCAGCCGAAGCGCAATTCACCGCCTGCGCCGGGGCGGGGGCCGGCGGGGGCGCTGGGGTTTGGGCTTGGGCTTGGGGCGGGCCTGCTCGATGGCCGTCGCGGTGCCCGCCCGCGGCCGGATGGTGGCGTCGGTGATGGACAGCGCGGCGGCGTCGGCCACGCGCGCCCGGACCCGCAGGATTTCGCCCTGGCCGCCGCTGCGGTAGGTGCGGTTGGTGAGCAGGATCACGAACAGCTCCCGCTCGGGATCGATCCACATGGACGTGCCCGTGAACCCCGTGTGCCCGAACGACCGGGCCGACAGGTAGTCCCCCGCCGAGCTGCGCGCGGCCGGCGTGTCCCACCCCAGCGCGCGCGTCTCCGCCCCCGGCTGGCGCGCCGTCCACCGCCCCACCGTCCCCGCGCCGAACACCCGCCGTGTTCCGTACGCGCCCCCGTTCAGCAGCGTCTGCGAGTACACCGACAGGTCCCACGCGGTGGAAAACAGCCCCGCGTGCCCCGTCACCCCGCCCAGCCGGTACGCATTGCCGTCGTGCACCACCCCGTCCACCACGAACGGGTGCTCCGACTTCGGCGAGGTCGGCACGGTGCGCGGCTGAAGGTGCGTCGGCGGCAGGTACATGGTCGACTGCATCCCCAGCGGCCCGAAGACACGGCGCGCTACGAAGCGGTCCAGCGGCTCCTCGGCCCGGCGCTGGATGGCCTCGGCCAGCAGGATCATCCCGAAGTCGCTGTAGCGCACCGTCTGCCCCGGGTCGCTGACCAGCCTGGCCCGGATCACCTGCCGCACCGCTTGCTCCGGCGACGAGGCGCTGCCGTACAGCCACGATCCCGCCGGCAGCCCGGCCGTGTGCGTCAGCAGGTGGCGCACGGTGACGTCGCCCTTGCCGCCACCCCGGTAGCCGGACACGTACCGCCGCACGGGCGCGCCCAGCTCCATCCGCCCCTCGTCCACCATCACCATCGCCGCCGCCGTGGTGCCCACAACTTTCGACAGCGAGGCGATGTCGAACAACGTGGAGCGCGGATCCACCGCCGCACCGCCCGTCTGCCCGTATCCCTGCATCTTCACGATCATCCCCCGCCGCCCGATGGCCACCGCCGCCGCGCTGAACACGCTGTCGCGGATGGCGTTGCGCAGGATGGAATCGATGGAGGCCAGCCGCGCCGCGTTCATCCCCGCCGAATCCGCCGGGAGCACGCGAAGGGTACGCGCGGCCGGCCACGCCGCCCCGGCGGGGATCGCGGGCTTCGCGCCGCCGTCCAGCACCAGCGCCGCCACCGCGCGCTGCGCGGCCGACCCGGTGCCACGCGCCAGGACGACGGACGCCACCGCGGGCGGAGCCGCGTCTGCCGGGGGGAAGAAGTCGATCCAGACGATCCGCCGCGGAAGGGTGTCGCGGGCCAGCGGCGCCAGCACCGTCGCCGGAAGTGTGTCGCGCGCGGCCGAATCGGGCCAGGCCAGGGGCGGCACCACGCGCTCCGTCACCTCCGGCCGTGCCCCGGGAAAGGCGGCGGCGACCACGCACTCCGCGTCGCGCCCGGCGAACTCCACGGACGGCGCCACCAGCGGTCCCCGGCGGGGCAGCCGGCGCACCTGCAGGTGGGTCAGCCCCGGGATGCCGGCGAGGAGCCCGGCGGAAAGGGGCCGCGCATCCACGCCGGGAAAGGTCAGCAGCACCGTCGCCCGGCACCCGCGCAGCAATTCCGCCGGCGCGCGGCCCAGCACCGTGGCCGCGGCGCGGTGCGCGGCCACGGCGCGGGCGTCCGCCTCCGCCGCGCGCTCCCGTTCCGCCTTCGCCCGATCCGCGGCGGACGTGGCCTTCGCGCCCTCCGCGGGACGGCCGGGCGCCAGGCCCAGCTTCTCCTTGGCGGCGAACACCCGCTGGACGGCCTCGTCGACGCGGGCCAGGGGAATGCGGCCGGACTCCACCGCGCGTACCAGGGCGTCCACCGTGCCGGGGAGGTCGTCGACGCCCACCAGCAGGTCTGCCCCGGCCGCCACGGCGCGCACCGCCGCCTCGTGCGGCCCGTAGCGGCGCACCAACGGCGTCACCGGCGCCAGGTCCTCGATCACCAGCCCGCCGAACCCCATGTCGCGCCGCAGGATGCCCTGCACGAACACCGGGTTCTCGGGAAGCGGCACCGTGTCGCGGGTGAGCGAGGGGAGCACGATGGAGGCGGGCTTCACCGCCGTCACGCCGCGCGCCAGCAGGTCGCGCAGCGGCCCCAGCTGCATCCCCTCCACCGCCGCCCGGTCCCACCCCAGGATGGGCACGCCCGTTTCCGCCGGCCCCCGCGAGAGCGCGCGGACCCCCACCAGCATCCCCGCCCCGGCCAGCGCCTCGGCGTACCCGGCGAATGCCTGCTCGGTGGCCGCGCCCGAGGGCGCGGGGATGGCGGTGGGATAGGGAAAGCCCGGCGCCGTCAGCAGCGCGAAGTTGATCCCCAGGGCCCTGGCCTCGGCCGCGGCGGAGGTGGCGACGGCCTGGACGGAGTCCGCGCCCGCGGGGCTGAGCGCCAGCGGGGGAGGAAACTCGGTGGCGCCGGCCAGCGCCCCGCCCGTCCCGCGGTCCAGGTCGCCGATCACCAGCAGGGGGAGGCGCGAGGCACGCTGAACCGCGGCGATGCGCCGCGCGGCCACCGGCGCGCTCCCCGGCAGCAGGCGCACCCCGCCCACGTGCGCGGCCGCGAAGCGCCGCGCCAGCGCCGTGTCGGCCGCGGGGCGGGCGTCGGGGCCCACGTAGAGCGCGGGCGCCACCATTTGCCCCACCTTCTGGCGCAGGGGCATGCGGGCCGCCTGCTCGGGTGACCAGGGCGACGGGGCCTCGCGGCAGCCGGCGGACAGCGCCACCAGGGCCGCCGCGGCCAGCCGGGCGAACCAGGCCCAGAAACGCGGGTGAACGACGGACGATTGCGACAGGGGACTCGCCGGGTTAAATCAAATGTTTGCGGGAGGCGCGACACGGGCGCGCGGGTGCCTGGCACGCACGCGAACAGGGCACGATCCGGACCGGCCCGGGCCGCGTGTGGCGCATCCGCCACAGCGCGCGGCAACTTTGTCTCACTTGGATGGGAAAGAGACACGAAATCCCGCGCCGCGACCCACAAATCCGGAGACGGCGGATGGTCCGGTCCTTGCCCGCTCGGGTTGGGCGGCGTGCATCGCCGCTCTCCGGGCCGTCCACCCGAGTCCTTCCGGCGCAGCCCGATTCCGAACGAACGACAAAAGTCCGGCGCGGCCCGCATTCTGGCCGGCGCCCGCTTCTATTCATGCGCGCCGGGCGTCTCGCGCCTGCGCCCGTACGGCAGTAGCACGCACATGACCACCAGTGCCACCGTCTTCGTCGCCGACGACAACCCGTCCATCCTGCAGGGCCTCGACCGCGCGCTGCGGGTAACGGGGTACACCGTCCGCACCGCCACCAGCGGGCGCGGCGTCCTGGACCTCCTGGAGCAGGCGGCCGAGGCGCCCGACCTGCTGCTGCTGGACGTGATGATGCCCGAGATGACCGGGCTGGAGGTGCTTCGCGCCCTGCGCCTGGACCCTCGCTGGGTAGACATTCCCGTCGTGCTGATCACCGCCACCAACGACGGCGCCCTTCCCGTGTCGGCGCTGCGCGACGGCGCCGTCGACTTCCTGACCAAGCCCTTCCGGTTGGACGAGCTGCTGGCGCGCGTGGAGCGCCACGTGGTGCGCAACCAGGAGCTGCGCCGGGCCCGCGAGCAGGCGCGCATGAGGCTGCAGGCCATCGACCTGATCCGCGAGCTGAACCGCGTGGTCACGGCCGACGAGATGTTTCACCTGGTCACCTCGCGCACCTCCGAGATCCTGGGCGTGGGCCGCTGCTCGGTGCTGGTGGTGCAGGCGGGGGAAGACGTGGCGCGCGTGGCCGCCTCGTCCGAGGCCGAGCTGACCGACGGGCTGGAGCTGAAGCTGAGCCTGTATCCCGAGGTGCGCGAGGCGCTCGCCACCCGGCGCCCGGTAGTGGTGCGCGACGTGGCGACGTCGCCCCTGTTCGACGGCGTCCGGGGCGAGTGGGAGCGCCGCGGGCTCCCCACGCCGCTGCGCTCGGTGATCGTGGTGCCGTTCCCCATCACCGAGCAGATGACGGGGCTGTTCGTGGAGCGGTCCACCGTCGACGAGCCGCTGCTGGGCGACGAGGCGGCCGAGCTGGCCGAGCGCGTGGTGGAGGCCATCGTGCAGGCGTGCGGGCGGGTGCAGCTGTTCCAGAAGCTGGTGGACCAGCGCAAGCAGCTTCACGACCTGGCGCACACCGACGAGCTCACCGGGTGCGACAGCCGCCGCTCCATCATCGGCTACCTGGGCAAGCAGATGGACAGCTCTCGCCGCACGGGAAACCCGCTGAGCGTGGTGCTGCTGGACCTGGACCACTTCAAGGAGATCAACGACGGCTGCGGGCACCTGGCGGGCGACGCCGTGCTCCGGGCGCTGGGCCAGTGGCTGGGGTCCGAGGGGCTGCGCGCCAACGACCGCGCCGGCCGGCTGGGCGGCGACGAGTTCGTGGTGGTGCTTCCCGCCACCCCGTCGGCGGGCGCGTCTGCCTTCGCCGAGCGGGCGCGCGCCCACCTGTCGTCCATCCCCTTCCTGTTCGGCGACACGCGGGTGCAGGCCAGCGTGAGCGCGGGCGTGGTCTCCTGGCCCGAGTCCGACGCATGCAGCGCCGAGGAGCTGATCTCCCTGGCCGACACCGCGCTGTACCAGGCCAAGCAGGGCGGGCGAAACAGGATCTGCGTGGCGGATGCGGCGGCGGCCGCGTGATGCTGGACTGACGAATCAGCGGTACGAATGCGCCGCGGGTGCCGGGGAAGACCCGGGACCCGCGGCGCCGTTCCTGCTGTCGTGGTTCCCGGTTTCCAAGACGATTCGCTCCTTCTGTACTGCCAGGCCATGACGATCCGTCCCCTCGTCGCCGTCACCACGACCCTATGGCCGGGCGGCTCCCACGGGCTCCCGCGGGTGCAGCTGAACGCCCAGTACCTGGCCGCGCTCGACGCGGCCGGCGCCACTCCCGTCCTGCTCACCCCCGCGCACTCGGACCAGGCCCTGCGCGGCATCCTGTCCATCTGCCACGGGCTGCTGCTGAGCGGGGGCGAAGACGTGGAGCCCTCGCGCTACGGCCACTCGCCGCATCCCGCGCTGGGCGACGTCAATCCCGCCCGCGACGCCATGGAGATCGCCGCCGTGCACGAGGCGCTGGGCCGGCGCATGCCGGTGCTGGCCATCTGCCGCGGCATCCAGGTGCTGAACGTGGCGCTGGGCGGCACCCTGTACCAGGACATTCCCGCGGAGCTGGGCGGCGACCTGCTGCACGAGCAGCCCGCGCCGTGGAACGCGCGGTGGCACGCGGGGCGGGTGCAGCCGGGGTCCAGCCTGGAGCGCGTGTTCGGCACGGCCGAGCTTCACATCAACTCGTTCCACCACCAGGCCATCCGCGACTTGGCGCCGGGCCTGCGCGCCACCGTCTGGGCCGAGGACGGGGTGATCGAGGGGGTGGAGGCGATCGATCATCCGTGGCTGTGCGGCGTGCAGTGGCACCCCGAGCGCGGCGAGGCGCACGGCCCCGGCGGCGATTCGCGCGATCCCGACCGGCGGCTCTTCTGGGCCTTCGCCCAGGCCGCGCGCGAGTTCGCCGATTCGTGCGGCGGTGTGGAGCCCGTGGGCGCGAGGTAAGGACCGGCGTCACCGAAAGACACCATGCGCGTGAGGTGAGGCCCGCGTTGTCATCCCGAAGGAGCGACCACGGGGCACCCAGATCCTGCACCACAGTCCGCAGCGACTGAGGGATCCGCCACACACTCTGCGCGTTGCCCGGGCGTGGCGGAAACACCGGACCGGTAAGCCGGCGAAATCGCGTTCGTCAGGGCCGAGCACGCCTGAGCGGGTGAACCCGCCGCTCGGAAAGCGGAAAGCCCTGACCCGGGCCGCTGGCGCGTCCCGTTCAGGGCTTCAACCGCACGCGTTGGAGGGCACTGGTGGAACCGTCAGCCGCAGGAACCGCGTCCAATGCCGTCGGCCAGATGCTCCGTCGGTCTCTCCACGCGGGGCGGCGTGCTGGTGCGCTCGTAGCCTCGAAGAAACAGGATCGGTGCGCCGGTAGGGTGGGGCGGGTACCCGAGGTGTGTGGCGGATCCCTCAGTCGCTGCTGGCTACCGAGGGAGGGCTAGCTCCGAATTGGCCGCTCCATCGGGATGACATCGCGCGATTCGGCAGGTGCGGCGTGCGTGCAGGTGAAGCCCCGGGCGGGACGCGACAGCGGCCCGAGCCGGGGCTTTCCGCAGTTCCAGCCGCGGGTTCACCCGCTCCTGGCACACCGGGGTTTAAGGCACCGCGCTGATCGCCGCTCAATCCAGCACCACGAAATCGTCTACCTCGTCCAGGGGCACCTCCACGCGGTCGCCGGTGCCCAGGTGGTGCCCGATCAGGATCTCGCCACCGTAGTCGTGGCGCAGGCGCGAGGGGACCATGGTGATCTCCGTGCCCCGCCGCCGCATCTGGATCCGCGCCCCCTCGTCCATGGCGCGCTCGAGCCGGTCGAGCGCCGACGGCGTCCAGTTCACCCGCCGCCGTCCCCCGCCGTGTCGGGGGGCGGCGCAGCGATGGCCGGGGTGGCCGCGCCCGCACCGCTGGCACCGGCCGCGCCCCCGGCGGGAGCCGCCGCGCCGCCCTCCATGCCCGGCACGGCCGGGAAGGTGGGCGTGGCCAGCGAGGTGTCGGGGCGAAGCTCGGTGGTGGAGCGCACCCCGCGCAGCCCCTCGGGACGCACGGACACGTAGAAGTCCTTGATGAACAGCGAGTCGATCTTGGCGAACCCGCTGTCGGGCACGTCGCCGAACTTGGTGCCCGGGCGCGGCCGGGGGATGCGCACCCCCAGCGTGTCCATCCACATGTCGAACTCGGCGCGCGAGATCCGCTGCAGGTAGCCGTTCACCTCCAGCCGCGAACCGGGCCCCAGGGAGCGCAGGGCACTGGCCGGCGGCTCGGGCTCGAACCGCACCAGGATGCGGCGGCCGTTGGCCGTGCGCACCCACACCGCCAGGTTTCGCTGGCGGCTTTCCGACGTGGCCGTCAGGTGAACCAGCCGGCCCAGCTCGCGCGTGTCGAGCGGCAGAAGCGACTCGAACAGCTGGGCCTCCATGGGCAGCACCGGCGCGCGGTCCGCGCCGAAGCCGGCCAGGGCCCCCACCTTTCTCTTGGAGCTCATGGTGCTGTCGCCGAACACGGCGGCCGCCACCAGCAGCAGCATCGACGACAGCGCCAGCACCGTCACCCACAGCCATGCGCGGGACTCGCGCCCGCGAACCATCCTGATGTCCATCCGTTCCGCCTGGATGAGGAGAGCGTTAGGGCGGGCCACGAGCGCAAGGAGCGTTCCGGCGGCGGCTTGCACGCGGCGCGGCGCGGCGGTTATTGTTTGCCGTCCACGCACGCGCAGTCGCGCACGCACACGCATCCGGAGGAAGACCGTGCCCCGTCCCGCGCCCAAGCCCCGGCGCTCCAACATGCTGCCGTTCTACGCGATCCTGGGTGTCGTCGCGCTGGGCGGCGCCTTCCTGCTGTTCCGGCAGATGGGCGGCGGCGGAGGCAACCCCGCCACCACGCTGAGCCCCGTGGCCCTGGCGCCCGACCAGCTGAACCGGGTTCCCGGCATCAGCAAGGGCCGGGCGGACGCGCCGGTGGTGATCTTCGAGTTCGCCGACTTCCAGTGCCCCGGCTGCGGCAAGTTCGCCCAGTTTTCCGAGCCGCTTCTGCAGGAGTGGATCGACAACGGCACCGTGCGCTTCGTCTGGTACGACTTTCCGCTCACCCAGATCCACCAGCACGCGGTGCTGGCCTCGCGCGCGGGCCGCTGCGCCAACGAGCAGAACAAGTTCTGGCCCTTCCACGACCGCGTGTTCGGCGGGCAGAGCCAGTGGTCCAGCTCCGGCAGCGCCGACGACCTGTTCATCGAGTACGCCCAGGCCGAGGGGCTGGACGTGGGCGCGTTCACCCAGTGCCTGCGCTCCGACAAGTACCAGAAGGAAGTGTCGGAGTCGTTCCAGCTGGGCACCTCGCTGGGCGTCGGCGGCACGCCCACGCTGTTCATCAACGGCAAGAAGATCAACGACAACCCCGCCACGCGCGCCGAGTGGGAGCAGCTGATCCGCCAGGAGAGCGGCGGCGCCGCTGCCCCGGCTGCAGCCCCGGCCGCTTCCGCCGCCGACAGCGCCGCGTGACGGACGTACCGGCGGGCGATCTGCCCGGCGAGCTGGAAGCGCGCCCGCCGGTGGCGCGCATGGCCATCGCCGTGCTGGCGCTGGTCGGGCTGCTGGTGGCCGCGTACCTGTCGATGTACAAGCTGGGGATGCTGGGCATCATCCAGTGCCAGATCGGCTCGTGCGAAAAGGTGCAGACGTCGCAGTACGCGTACTTCCTGGGCCTGCCCGTGGCCTTCTACGGCGTGGCCGCGTACGTCGCCATCCTGGTGGTGGCCATGCTGGGCATTCAGCCGCGGTTCGAGCGCGAGCGGTGGGTGGCGCTGGCGCTGTTCGGCATGTCGGCGGTGGGGGTGCTGTTCTCGGCCTACCTGACGTACCTGGAGGCGGCGGTCATCCACGCGTGGTGCCAGTGGTGCGTGGTGTCGGCCGTGCTGATCACGCTGATCTTCCTGCTTTCCCTTCCGGGGCTGCGGCAGGCCCGGTAGGGCGCGGGTTCACTGAATTTTCGGGAGCAACGAGGATGTCGCAGACTCCGGGGCAGACCGTGCGCGTGCGGCTGCTGTTCGCAGACCAGGGAACGTTCCACCCCGAAACGGTGCACGTGCCGCTGGACATGCTGTCGCGCTACGACCGGCTGGTAGACCTGCTTCGCGAAGAGGAGTCGGTCACCCGCCAGCTCTTCGTCGACATGGGCCGCCTGGTCTCGGCCGCGGTGATCGGGGACGACGAGCAGGACTGAGGGCTTCCCTCCCCGCGTCCCAAAGGATCGGCCCTCCACCGCGCCGCGGGGGAGGGCCGATGCCGTGGAAGCGTCCGCGGATCAGGGTGCCGGCGGGGCGGGCGCGGGGGCGGCGGGCGCGTTCAGCAGCGAATCGATCGTGGCCGAGAGCTGCTCGTACGGCACGGCGCCGGTCATCATCTGCTGGCCGCCGCGGCTGCCCAGGATGAACGTGGGCGTGCCCTGGATGCCGGCCTGGGACGCCTGCATGGCGTCACCGACGATCAGCGAGGCCACGCGATCGTTGCGGGTGCAGTCGCGGAACGCCTCCATGTCCAGCCGAAGCTCCTGCGCGAACTGCTCGAACCGCTCGGTGGCGTTCGCCTGCCCCGACCACTCGCGCTGCGTGGCGAACAGGCGGTCGTGCATGGGCCAGAACTTGTCCTGGGCCGAGGCGCACATGGATGCTTCGGCCGCGGCGAACGCCTGCTGGTGGTTCGCCAGGGGAAGGTGGATGTACAGCATCCGCACCCGCCCGGTGCGCACGTACGCGCTGTCGATGCGGGGATACGTGGTGGTGGCGAACTCGCGGCAGTACGGGCACTGGAAGTCCGACACCTCCACGATGGTCATCGCGGCGGTCGCGGAGCCCTTGTAGCGCCCGCTGTCGGCGCGGGCGATCAGGGCGGCGGGGGTCTGGGCCGCGGCTGCGCCCTGCGTGCCGGAGCCCGGCTGTGCGCAGGCCGCGGTGGAAAGCGTGGCTGCCACCAGCAGGATGGCCGCGCAGGCGAGCGGACGAAGGCGGTTCATGGGCGTGGATTCTTGCGGGTAGCCGAAGGGCGCGGATCTCTCCGCGCCCGCGTCGCGGCCGGGAAGGGCCGCGGCGGAAGATAGCCGGTCGCGGCGCGAAAGCCAATCACACGCCGTCCCTCCGCGGACCGGCACGCACTGCACCACGGGACCGATGATCTACATCCAGATGCCGCCCGAGGACGCGGACGCCGAGGCGCTCGACGCGGAGTTCCCCCTGGGCGACGGCACCGCCGACACCGCCGCGCTCGTGCAGTGCCCCTATTGCGGCGAGGAGGTGGAGATGGCGCTGGACCCGGGAAGCGGCCCGCGGCAGGAGTACGTGGAAGACTGCCAGGTGTGCTGCCGCCCGTGGCAGGTCGCCGTGCGCTACGGCCCCGACGGCGCCGCGCAGGTTGTGCTGGACGCCTCCGACGACGCGTGGGACGACTGAAGTGCGGAAGTGCGTGAGTGCGGGAGTGATCGGGGCTAACGCACTAACACACTAACGCACTAACGCACTAACGCACTAACGCACTAACGCACTAACGCACTAAGAAGCCCCCGCGCCGGATCTCCGGGCGGGGGCTCCATCCTGCCTGCGCGCGAGGACCGTTACGCGACGTTCGCGTTCTCTTCGCGGTAGCGCGCCAGCACTTCCAGGAACACCTTGGACGAGCGGGCGAACGCGCCGCGGCGGCGAAGCTCGGTGGGGCTGCTGCCCACGAACTTCTGCGTGACGCGCCGCAGTCCGCTGTCCGACGAGTAGCCGCAGGCGTGGGCCACCGAGAGCACGGTGCGGCCCGGGTCGTCCAGCAGCTCGGCGGCCAGCAGAATGCGCATCCACGCCAGCAGCTTGCGCGGGGGCGGCAGCTCGGCGCGCTCGCACCAGCGCAGCAGCGTGCGGCGCGAGAGGCGAAGCTGGCGGGCCAGGTCGCGCCCGTGGCCGCCGACCGCCACCACCTCGGCCGCCGCGTCGACGATGGCGCGCGCGCGCCCCGGCGTGTCGGCGGGCAGCACGTTTTCCAGCAGCGCCTTCAGCGGCCGCCCCTGCGCGGCGCGAAAGCGCTGCACCATGGCCTGCGGCGTGTCGTCGTGCGAGATCGAGATCACCTGCACGACGCCCCACTTGCCCAGCGTGCGCAGGTCGTCCATGCGCGTGGGCTTGATCTCCATCGCCGCGAACACCGCCGTCGACGGAAACTCCACCAGCAGCGACTTGAGGCTGGGCGACGGGCCGGTCGTGCCGTACACCTCTTCGTACGGGTTCACCACCACCAGCGCCGAGGGCGGAGAGTCGCGCACCGCTTCTTCCAGCGACGGCCAGTCGGGAACCGCCTGGAAGGTGTATTCGCGGCCCGCGACCTTGCGGACGCGCTCGCGGAAGGCCTCGTTGCTATGCAGAACCAGCAGGGGACGGGCGCCGATCTTCATCAGGGTGTGTGGGCTGGAGGTGCTTGGGGTGGCGGAGGGTCGGGGCGCCGTCCAGGGCGGGCAGGCGCTGCGTCACCGGGCTGCCGCCCCGCATGACGTCCACCGCCGTTCGACTCGCGATGGCCCGGGAAGCGCGCCAGCGCGGCCGTGCGGGGCACGGCGCGTGTGGAGCTGCCTGGCATTGCGAGGAAGCGGACGCTCTGGCGGAATGGCTTTGAACGGCGAGTCACCATTGTAATGCCTATGTTCTTTCCACGCCATAGTCTTGCAGCCGTCCGCACCGTAGCGTCGCCCGGGCTCGGGAATGGCGTACGTGGCCGAAACGGCCTGAAAGACTCGCCAGGGGGCCTTCGCCATACCCGCGCCGGAGCGGCCACGGGGCGAGAAGAATCGGGGTGCGAGCGTCCCAAACGGTGCGGTACCAACGGGCTGGATGTCCGCCCCGCCCTTTTGGTGGCGTCGCGCCATGACGCACGAACGTGGCGAGATTGCGTCGCGAGGAGAGCGGAAATCGTCAGGCCGAAGATGCACAAAGCGGCGCCCGGCGGTGCGCGCCAAGCGGGCGGCACCGGAGGGTCATCCCGTCGCGATGCGGCGCAGGTCGTCGATGATGCGATCCACGTAGCGCGGCACCTGCGGCCCGCCGCGGTCCAGCGCGATGGCGCCAAGGGCCGAAGCGGCGTCCTGGACCGTTCCCTGTTCGCGCGCGAATCGCTCGTCCTCCCAGTCCAGCTCCGCCAGCCGCTCGCCGATGCTCGCCAGCGCCTCGTGGATGGCGGGGAGCAGCGCGCCGCGCTCCATCGGCCCGGTGGCCTTGAGGGCGAGCAGCCGCTCGATGGCGCCTTCGCAGGCCTGCACGAACTCGGGAGGGTGGGGGCGAGGTTCGCTCATGGCTCTCGCGGGGGCAGGGGATGGGAAAATGGGACGGAAGTGCGGGGTTCGGAACTTCGCGCCGGGTGGAGTTGGGACGGACGGGATCGGATGCGCTTCGACGGCTCCGGCGCAGTCCCCCGGCAGGCCCCTCCCCCGGCCCCTCCCCGCATGCTGCGCATGCGGAGAGGGGAGAATTCGATTGCGCGTCGGCTGGCCCGATGCGTTCGACTCTGGTGTGTACTCCCTCTCCCACGCTGTTTGTGGGAGAGGGTGGCACGCGTGTCAGCGCGGCCGGGTGAGGGCCCCACGGCAGCCGAGGCCGCGCACCCGTCTCTTCTCCGCTCGACCCCCGCGTTCACCCCTCTCCCGCGCAGTTTGCGGAGGAGGCCCCGGGGGAGGGGGAACCTACCGCTTCCGCAGCATCCGCGGCAGCAGCGACGCGGCGATCACGATCACCACCAGCCCCCGGAACACGTACTGCACGTACGGCGGCTGGCCCTCGGGCGTAAACGTCGGCAGCAGGAACAGGTCCGCCATCAGCAGCGCGATGAAGGTCAGCGCCACCAGCACGCCGAACACCAGCGGCTGCGGGCGCGGGTCCACCGCCACGTGGTTCTCGTCGTGGATGTCCACGTGCGCCGTCTCGCGCAGCAGCAGCGACCCGATGATGAACGTGATGGTCGCCACCGCCACGGGATAGATCAACCCGGCGTAGCGGGCCGCGACGGGAAAGCCCGCCGGGTTGGCCATCGCCGCCGCCGACACCGCCGTGGCGATCACCGGAAGGAATCCCCCGAAGTAGCCGTTGCCCACGTGGTAGGGCAGCGAAACCGACGTGTACCGCACCCGGGCCGGAAAGCTCTCCACCAGGAACGCGGCGATGGGCCCGTAGACGATGGTCACCAGGATCACCAGCATGAACACGCACACCGTCAGCATCACCGGGTTGTACGTGCCCCCCGCCGGCGTGAACCGCCACATCAGCGCAAAGATGGGGATGATGAAGATGGCCGCCAGCAGGTTGCCCGTCATCATCACCTTCTTGCGCCCCACCCGGTCCGAGAGCGCACCGAAGACGATGAAGAACGGCGTCGCGGCCGCCAGCGCCACGGCGATGATGGTGCGGGTGTCCACGAAATCCACCTTGCCCACGCTTTCCAGCCAGGTCAGCGCGTAGAACTGGCCCGTGTACCACACCACGGCCTGCCCCGCCGCGGCGCCCCACAGCACCGTCAGCATGGTCTGCCACCGCGAAACCGAGCCTAGGCTTTCGGCCACCGGCGCGTCGGAGGTCTTGCCCTGCGCCTTCATGCGGGTGAAGAGCGGGCTCTCGGCCAGGCGCATGCGGATGAACAGCGACACCAGCACCAGCACCGCCGAGAGCAGGAACGGAATCCGCCATCCCCAGCGCTCCCAGTCCTCGGTGGACATGGCGTTGCGCACCAGCAGGATCACCACGAGAGACACGAACAGGCCCAGCGTGGCCGTGGTCTGGATGAACGCCGTGTAGTAGCCGCGCTTGTTGTTGGGCACGTGTTCCGCCACGTACGTCGCCGCGCCGCCGTACTCGCCGCCCAGCGCCAGCCCCTGCAGAAGCCGCAGCACCAGCAGCGTCATGGGCGCGAAGATGCCGATGCTGGCGTATCCGGGAAGCAGGCCGATGACGAACGTGGCGCCGCCCATGATCACCAGGGTGACCAGGAAGGCGTACTTGCGGCCCACCCGGTCGCCCACGCGGCCGAACACCAGCGCGCCGAAGGGCCGCGCCGCGAAGCCGGCGGCAAAGGTGGCCAGCGTCTGCACCAGCGCCAGCGTGGTGTTGCCCTGCGGAAAGAAGTGCCCGGCGATGATGGTGGCCAGGCTGCCGAAGATGTAGAAGTCGTACCACTCGATCATCGTTCCCACGGCCGACGCGGCGATCACCGTGCGGATCGTCTTCTTGTCGGCGGGGCCCAGCGGTCCGTGCTCGTCGGAAAGGGCGGCTTCGGTCATCGGCGGATGCGGGTCCCCGGGATGTGGTGGCACGACGGTTTGCGGCTCGGTCCCGTCGCGGGATAGCTTGGCGAGCGAACGTCCGATCCGGCTGCTTCGCCGGAAGCTGTCCCTGCTCCGCGCTCCCCGCAAGGCTCGTGCGGGACTTGCAGGGCGGGCGGACGCAACTTCACCCGACATCGATCGCGCACAGGAGATCTCCGGATGGCCTCCGAGCAGACCCTCGACTCGCTCCTCACCGAAGACCGCAGCTTTCCGCCGCCTGCCGAGTTCGCGCGGCAGGCGCACGTGTCCGATCCCGCCATCTACGAGCAGGCCGAGGCCGATCCCGAGGCGTACTGGGCGCGCTGGGCCGGCGAGCTCCACTGGTTCCGCCCGTGGGACCTGGTGCTGGAGTGGCAGCCGCCGTTCGCCAGGTGGTTCGTGGGCGGAACGCTGAACGCGTCGTACAACTGCCTGGACCGCCACCTCGACGGCCCCCGCCGCACCAAGACCGCGCTGCTGTGGGAAGGCGAGCCGGGCGACCGCAGATCGTTCACGTACGAGGAGCTTCACGCCGAGGTCTGCCGCGCCGCCAACGCGCTGCGGAAGCTGGGGATCGGCAAGGGCGACCGCGTGGCCATCTACCTGCCCATGATCCCCGAGGCCGCCATCGCCATGCTGGCCTGCGCGCGCATCGGCGCGGCGCACTCGGTGGTGTTCGGGGGATTCTCCTCGGAATCGCTGCGCGACCGCATCAACGACGCCAAGGCCCGCCTGCTGATCACGGCCGATGGCGGATACCGTCGCGGCGGCATCGTCCCGCTGAAGCGCGCGGCCGACGAGGCACTGGCGGAACAGGGAGGATGCCCGTCCATCGAGCACGTCCTGGTCGTCCGTCGGCACGTGGAGGGCGAGGCGGTCGGCGGGGCGAAGATGGAGGACGGGCGCGACCTGTGGTGGCACGACGTGGTCGCGGGCGAGGGTGCCGAGGCCCCGGCCGAGGAGATGGATGCCGAGGACCTGCTGTACATACTCTACACCTCGGGAACGACGGGAAAGCCCAAGGGGATCATGCACACCACCGGCGGATACCTGACGCAGGCGTACGCCACGACCAAGTGGGTGTTCGACCTCAAGGAAGACGACGTCTACTGGTGCACGGCCGATGTCGGCTGGGTGACGGGGCACTCGTACCTGGTGTACGGACCGCTGGCGAACGGCGCCACGGTGCTGATGTACGAGGGCGCGCCCGACGCGCCGGACCGCGGGCGGTTCTGGAAGATCATCCAGGACTACAAGGTCACCATCTTCTACACGGCGCCCACGGCCATCCGCGCGTTCATGAAGTGGGGCACCGAGTGGCCGTCGAAGTTCGACCTGTCGTCGCTGCGCCTGCTAGGCACGGTGGGCGAGCCCATCAATCCCGAGGCGTGGATCTGGTACCACCTGAACATCGGGCGCGAGCGCTGCCCCATCGTCGACACGTGGTGGCAGACGGAGACGGGCGCCATCATGATCACGCCGCTGCCGGGGGTGACGGAAACGGTGCCCGGCTCGGCGACGCGCACCTTCCCGGGCATCCACGCCGACATCCTGACGCTGCAGGGCGACTGCATCGACGCGGGAGGCGGCTTCCTGGCCATCCGGCGCCCGTGGCCGTCCATGCTGCGCGGCATCTGGGGAGACCCGGAGCGCTTTCGCGAGACGTACTGGAGCAAGTGGCAGGGGATGACGGTCGCCGGCGACCAGCCGGGGGAGGGCGTGTACTTTCCGGGCGATGGCGCCAAGCGTGACGAGCGCGGCTACTTCTGGGTGATCGGCCGCATCGACGACGTGCTGAACGTGGCGGGCCACCGCATCGGCACCATGGAGGTGGAGAGCGCGCTGGTGGACCACCCCGCCGTCGCCGAGGCAGCGGTGGTCGGCAAGGCGCACGAGTTGAAGGGGCAGGCGGTGGCGGCGTTCGTGACGCTCAAGGACGGCCTGGCGCCCACGGACGAGCTCAAGCGCGAGCTGTCGGAGCACGTGGTGCGAAAGATCGGCGCCATTGCGCGCCCCGACGCCATCCTCTTCGCCGGCGACCTCCCCAAGACGCGTTCCGGCAAGATCATGCGCCGCCTCCTGAAAGACATCGCCGAGGGGCGCACGCTGGGCGACACCACGACGCTCGCGGACCCGTCAGTCGTCGCCCGCCTCAAGGACGACTACGAAAGCAAGGAGAGCTGAGCACTCGCGGATGACGCGACGACCAGCGGGTCCCGGCTGCCAGCCGGGACCCGCTTTTCATCTGTCCGATCGTGCGACCCGCTTACGGCCGCTTGAACGTGTACTCCCGCAGCGGGCTGTTCGGGCCTACCGTCGTCGTCACCACGATCGTGTTGTCCGGGCCGCGGCGGCCCTGATAGGTGAAGTCGTCCGTCACCGAGGAGCGGAAGATGAAGCCCTCCGCCGTCCGCTCCACCGTGCCCTCGTCGAAGTACGTCTCGCTGTCGATCCACACGCCGTCGCGGACGATGGTCAGGAAGATCGCGATCTCGTAGTGCGCCGTGCTGCCCTGGCCGAACGGGTCGGCCTTCAGGTATCCGCCCAGCACCTGCACGTTCACCTTGCCGTCGGCGCGCGTCCGCTCGAACACCGGCCCTGGCAGCGCCTGCCCCTCCACCCGCAGCAGGTCGAACACCACCGGCTCCGGATCGGGCTCGGGCGGCGCGGGCACCACCACCCGGCCCTCGCCCGTCACGCCCAGCACCGTGGCGCGGATCAGCGCCTCGCCCACCGCGCGCGCCGTCACCTTGCCGGCCGCATCCACCGTCGCCACGGCCGTGTTGCTGCTGCTCCACTGCACCGGCAGGCCCGGCATCGGCTGGCCGGCGGCCGACAGCGCCTGCGCCGTGAAGTTCCACGTCTCCGCCGGCTTCAGCTGCACCATGCTGGGCGACACGTCCACCCGCGCCACCAGCGGCAGCGGCTGCATCACGATCACCCGGGCTTCGCCGACCTTCCCCGCCACCATGGCGCGGATCACCGCGTCGCCCGGGGCCACCGCAACCACGCGGCCGTTGGCCGCGACCGTCGCCACCTGCTCGTTGCTGCTGGACCAGGCCACCGGAAGCCCGCCCACCGGCGCGCTCTCCGCCGTGTAGGCGACGGCGGCCATCGTCTGCGCCTCGCCCGCGAACAGCGCCACCTCGCCGGGCATCACCACCACCCGGTCCACCCGCGGCGCGGGGGCGTCCACCTGCAGCCTCGCCTCGCCGGTCTTGCCTTCCACCTTCGCGCGGATGAGCGCCACGCCCGCGCCCCGCGCCGTCACCCGGCCCGCCGCGGAAACGGTGGCCACCGCTTCGTCGCTGCTGCTCCACGACACCGCGCGCCCGGCCAGCACCCGCCCCTCCGCCGACAGCGGCTCGGCCGCGATCTCCAGCTCCGCACCCACCTCCACCGTCAGCGCGCCGGGGTTCACGGCCACCGAGGCCACCGGCTCCGGCGCGGGCTGTCCACCCGTCTCCGTCGTACCCTCGCCGCACGCCGCGAGCATCATCATCGTCATCAGCGCCGCCAACCGCCGCGCCATCGCGTTCGTCTTCATCGTTCGATCTATGCAGATGTGTCTGATCTGACTTCGTGAGGCCAGGCAGCCGCGTCGTTTCGGCTGCCGGACGGCGCCCTGCAAGGCAAGCGTGGTTCCGGTCGCGGCGCGGCCAGGCAACGGATTGGTGCGAAACGAGATGGGCGCAAGCCGGGTCCCAACCGCCTGATGCCGAGTGTCACCTGCACAGGACACTTGGCCTGCCGTGGTCGCGGACGATGGAGGGTGCAGAGACCGGCGCGCGGGGTTCCGTCAGGCGCGGAGCGGCACGGGTGATCGGGGGAGGGGCCGCGACGTCCGGCGCCGGCACTCGATGCCTTGGCGGGCCGGTCCGCATGCGACGGCCGCTTTCGGTGGGGGACGAGCTCCGGGCGCGTGGGCCGCTTTGGCCTCAGAGGAGGCCGTTCCTCAGCGCTGGGCTCACCAAGGCGACGTTGCACGGCTACGCGGCCGGCTCCCTGTTCTGCTCGAGTATGGCGGAACAGATGTGTATCGGTATAGTGGGAAGCAGACATCTCGCGCGCGGAGCGCCGCGCGCCGGCTTTCGCTGGCGCACCGCCCGCCACCCGCAGGCCCAGTTCCGCGCGCGGACGCGCGGCGCGACCTCGCCTCCTCCTTCCCGCCCCCGAAAGGCTGCCGGCCATGGACTACACGTTCGTAGACGTCGACTCGTTTACGCCCAACACCCAGATCAACTGGATCCCCATCGGCGACATCAGCTCGCACACGCGCAGCGGCAAGGCGAACGTGTGGACGCTGCAGATGTCGGGCGGGCTCTCGCTGCGGCTTTCCATCCTGGGGCCGCAATGCTTCCGGGTGCAGTTCGACCCGGCGGGGGGCGACTACTCGGTCGAGACCTCGGTGGCGGTGGTGACGCGCGACCTGGGCCCGGTGACGGTGAACGTGGTGCAGGACGACGCCGAGGCGCTGGTGCTGGACACCGGCGCCATCCAGGTGCACGTGGCGCTGCAGCCCTTCGCCGTCTCGGTGTACCGCGATGGGCAGCTGCTGAGCGCCGACTTCACGGGGCAGGGGCTGGTGTACATTCCCGGCCAGGAGGTCACCGCCTGCTTCAAGAACTTTCCGCGAGGCGCCATGTACGTGGGCTTCGGCGAAAAGGCGGGCTCGCAGCTGGTGAAGAACCAGTTCACCATGACGCAGTTCAACTTCGACAACTTCAAGTACGTCAACGCGCCCCTTCCCCAGGGCTGGGGCGCCGGCCCGCTGAACCCGGCCGAGGCGCTGTACTGCTCCATCCCGCTGCTGATGGAGCTGAACCCCTCCGGCGCCGGCACGGGCGGCCCGTACGCGTACGGCATCTTCCTGGACAACCCGGGGCAGACGTACTTCAACGTGGGCGCCAACGACTACTCCGACATGTCGGGGAAGTACTACTTCGGGGCGCTGTACGGGGAGATGGACTACTACTTCATGGCCGGCGGCGGGGCGCCCGACGTGCTCGGGCAGTACACCACGCTCACCGGCCGCGCGCCCATGCCGCCCAAGTACACCTTGGGCTTTCACCAGGGCGCGTACGGGTACTACGACCACAACAAGCTCACGGCGGCGGCCAACGCCTACCGCGCCGCCGGCATCCCCTGCGACGGGCTTCACATCGACGTGGACTTCCAGGACAACTACCGGACGTTCACGCACAGCGAGATGAAGTTCCCCGAGGTCGGCCCGTACATGCAGGGGCTTCATGCGCAGGGGTTCAAGTGTAGCACCAACATCACCCCCCTGCTCACCGACAACGCGCTCGACGAAACCGGCAACGTTGCGCCGTACGTGCAGCGTGACGCCATGAACTCCATCAACGGGCTGATCTACGATACCCGCGCGGGCCAGGGCCCCAACCCCAACCTGTTCGTGGGGCAGGTGTCGTACGGGTTCAACTTCGGGTCCAACCCGTACGAGTACCCGCCGCTCACGCCCAACTCGCAGGGCGCGGTTCCGCTGGGTGCCCCAGGCAACTACTCGGACTTCGGGCGCGAAGACGTGCGCGAAATGTGGGGCCGGCAATACGCCCACCTGGTGAACGACGTGGGGATGGACATGATCTGGCAGGACATGACCTGCCCGGCGCTGGCGGGCAGCTCCGACACGCCGTGGAAGACGTTTCCGCTGGACCAGATGCAGAACGACGGGCTCACCTACGTGCCCTCGGCCGTCATCCACAACCAGTACGTCCTCAACCTGCTGAGGGCCACCTGGGAGGGGTTGGGCAAGCTGCGCCCGCAGACCCGCAACTTCATCATCGCCCGCGGCGGGTATGCGGGAATGCAGCGCTACGCGGCGCTGTGGACGGGCGACTCCGCGTCCAGTTGGGACTTCCTGGCCATCAACATCCCCGAGGTGCTGAACCTGGGCCTTTCCGGCGTGCCCATGTCGGGAACGGACATCGGCGGGTTCGCGACGGGAGATGGCACCGAGGGCACCGCGCAGGTGGTGAACGGGCAGGTGGTGGGCGGCATCACCAACTACGAGCTGCTCACCCGGTGGATGCAGCTGGGCTCGTTCCTCCCCTGGTTCCGCAACCACTACGACGGGTACAACAAGCAGTTCCAGGAGGCGTACGCGTACGGCGATCCCGTTCCCGCCAACTGCGGAAAGTACGTGCAGCTGCGCTACCGCATGCTGCAGGTGTACTACGACGCCATGTGGGAATGGACGCAGACGGGAATGCCCGTGGCGCGGGCACTCTTCCTGAACGATCCCGGCGACCCGCAGGTGTACGAGCACCTGAACGACCAGTTCTTCGTGGGCCGCGACTTCCTGGTGGCGCCCATCCTCACCCCCGGGTGGAGCTTCAGCCCGCCGCAGCCCACGTCGCGCAGCGTGTACCTGCCCGCGGGAAGCCAGTGGTACGCGTTCAAGGACAACGCCGCCCCGCTCGACGCGCCGGTGGACGGGGGCACGCTGATCCCGTCGTGGACCGCCGACCTTTCGCAGGTGCCCATCTACGTGCGGGCCGGGGCCATCCTGCCCTTCCGCGAGCTGGAGCAGTGGGTGGGGCAGCTGGCCCGGAACCCGCTGACCATCAACATCTACCCCGGTCCCGACAGCACCTACACGCTGTACCAGGACGACGGGATCACCACCGAGGCGCAGGGCAAGAACGGGGTGTACCGCGTCACGGAGATCAGCCACACGGGGATCCCGGGCGGGCAGAGCGTCCGCGTGCTGCGCACGTACGACAACTACCCCAAGATTCCCGAAACCTTCTACTACGTCGCCCTGCTCGGCACGCGAAATCCGTCGTCGGTCACGCTGGGCGGCGGCACGCTGCCCAACGTGGGAGATCCCGGCAGCCTCTCGCAGTCGCCGGGGAGCGCGTACTACTGGAACAGCGACCTGCAGATCACCTTCGCCAAGGTGTTCGACACGGCGGCGGACGTGACGCTCACGGCCGAGTACATCTGATGCGGAACCAGCCCTCTTCTTACGCCCGACGGAAAGGAAGCGTCACATGGTGATGCGCATGGGGCGGGGCAAGACCCCGCAGATCACGTTCACGCTGGACTTCCACCAGCTGGTGTCCGGCGAGCTGGCCCCGGGCACGCCCTGCGCGGTGCGGTACGACCCGCTCCGCATCGTGCCGCCGGGGGACGACTACCGCTTCGGAGACCCGGAGCGGCCGGTGACGGGCTACTTCGCCTTTCGGCCGGATGCCCCCGCGGCCGTGGAGGTCATCCTCCAGTCCCCGTCCGGCATTCACGACGAACCGGACGTCGACATTACGGGGCAGGGCTCGGCGCTGGTGGGGGAGTTCGACATCCCGGCCGACGCGGAGCAGGTGATCGCCTGGTTCTCGTTCGCCGACTCCGCGGGGGAGACGCGGTGGGACAGCAACGGCGGCTCCAACTACCACTTCCGCTTCATGCTGCGCGAGCTGCAGATCCTGAAGGCCGACGTCGAGAACGATGCGAAGGCGGCCATCAGCCGCTTTCACCTGGAGGTGTCGGCGCCGGCGGCGGCCACCCGCGTCACGGCCCGCTACCGGGTGATGAACACCCAGCCCCCGGCCGAGCGGCAGGAGGTGGAGCTCACCCGCGCAGGCGACGCGGACGGCGGCGGCGTGCTGTGGACGCTCCCCGGCCTGCAGGTGCCGCACGCGGCGGTGGTGGCGTACGACCTGGTGTACGTCGTGGGCGGCCGCAGCCACAAGGACGACAACCACGGCCGATACCACCTGGCGCCCCGCCCGTCGCGGCTGTTCCCCGACAGCTTCGGCGATCCGGCGGGCCCGCCCAAGGAGCTGGTGGCGGCCCTCGCGCGGCACGCCAGCGCCTGAGCGTCCGCGGAACAGGAGCCGCGTGAAAGCACGCTGGCCGGTTGACAACCGGCCGGCGTGCTCGTCATTTGGCCGGAACGGCGGGCTAGGCCGGGCGCGCAAAGGCGGCCGGCGTTTTCGTTTCGAGCGACGGGATGGCGAGCGGATGGGCGGCAGCGAGGGAGACGGAGGCGAGGGGCGGCTGCGGCTGGGCCACATCACGTACAGCAACTGCTTTCCCGTCCATGCACGGCTGATGGACCGCGGGGCGCCGCCGTGGCTGCAGGTGGTCGAAGGGGTGCCCTCGTACCTGAACGGGCTCCTGGACCGCGGCCGGATCGACGTGGCGCCCTGCTCCAGCATCGAGTTCGCCCGGCACACGGCGGGCTACCGCGTGCTGCCGGACCTAGTGATCGGCTCGCGCGGCGCGGTGCGCAGCATCCTCTTGCTCACCCGCGTGCCCCCGGAAGAACTTTCAGCGCGCACCGTGGCCATGCCCACCGCCTCCGCGACGTCGGTGGTGCTGCTGAAGGTGCTGCTGAAGCTTCGCTGGGGTGCCACGCCACGGTTCACCTGGTTCGACCAGGCCCGCGACGACCCGTTCGCCGCCGGGGCGGATGCGGCGCTGTTCATCGGCGACGTGGCGCTGCGCCCCGGGCTTCACCCCGGGGTCCCCACGCGGTTCGACCTGGGTGCGGAGTGGATGGAGCACACCGGGCTCCCCTTCGCCTTCGCCGTCTGGCAGGCGGGCGGCGGCACGGACGCGCAGCTCGGCCGCCTGCACGCCGAGCTGCTGGAGTCGCGCGCCTACGGGCTGGAGCACCGCGCCGCGCTCGCGGACCGATACGCCGGGCACTTCGGCTTCACCCCGGAGTTCCTGGACCGCTACTGGGCCGACCTGTCGTACGAGCTGGACGGCCCCATGCTGCGGGGGCTCGCGAAGTTCTACGAGCTGGCCGCGCAGATCGGGGAGATCGAGGCGCCCCCGGAGATCCGCTTCGCCGGCGGGTGAGCGCAGACGGCAGAGGGAAGACGTGGATCGAAAAAGGAACGGCCCCTCCCGGAAACCCGGGAGGGGCCGTTCTCCATTCGCGACGAGCGTGGATCAGCTGGTCGGAATGCTGGTGCCGTACTTGGTGTTGATCGCCGCGGCGAACGAGTTCGCCAGGGTCACGTGCGCCGACGTGGAGGGGTGCACGCCGTCGAACGAGAGGAGCGCGCCGAAGAAGTTGGGCGCGGCCGTGGCACCGGTGACCGGACAGGAGTTGAGCACCGCCGCCTGGAACTGCGCGGCGGTCTGCGCCGTGGCCAGCAGCTGGCACTTGCGGAGGTTGTTGTAGCGCCCGTTCGTGGTCTGGTTCCCCACCGTGGCCAGGATGGCGTTGGGGTCCACGTACAGCCAGTTGTTCGCCGTCGCCGCCTGCTGGATGGCCATGTTGAACGCGTTCACGCGGGCCCCGATGATGGCCTGCTCGCTCGTGTCCAGCACGTAGGCCCCGCGGCGGGGGTCGCCCACCGGGTAGGCGGCCGGATCGCAGTTGATCTCGGGGAAGTTGGTGTCGCTGATGATCTGGAACGACACCATGTTCGCCGCCAGCGGGTTGGGCTGGCCGAGCGCGTTCACGGGCGAGCAGTTGCCGTTCACCAGCTTGCCGTTGAACCGCCCCGTGGCCGCGTCGCGCGCCAGGAAGAAGTACGCGCCCGGCTGAAGGATGGGGGCGGCCTGGACCGCGTTCACCACGCCCACCAGCATGGCGCCCTTCGGCCCCGCGATCTTGATGGAATCCACGAGCGCGTTCAGCTGCGCCTGGAAGGTGGCCAGCGGAGTCAGCGACGAGTCGGCGCCAGCCGACCGCGGCCCCAGGATGCCGCCGACCGCGGCCTCCAGCGCGTCGTTGTTCCCGATCCACACCGACACGAACGTCGGCTGCGACTCGATCATGGCGCGCGCCTGCGTGCGCGGGCCCACGATCAGGGTGTGGAGCTGGCCGACCGATCCCGTGGGGAACACCAGCAGGTCGCGCAGGCGCTCGCCCGGAACGGCCAGGTTGCTGACGAACGGCGGATTGTCGATGCGCACGCAGCTGTCGGCGGTGCCCACACGCCCGGTGGCGCCCAGCGGCGCCAGGAACGGGCGCGGGCACCCGGGGCGCGCGATCAGCGGAGCGTAGAACTGGGCGCCCGCGCGCTCGGCCAGCAGCACCGGGTAGGCCCGGATCTGCAGGCTGTCGTTGATGCCGCCGGACTGGTAGCCCGCGGTGATGGAGTTGCCCAGCGACACGTAGCGTTGGAACAGCTCGCCACCCGCGAGCGGCACGCGCGGCGACAACAGCTCGTCGCCATCGCCCACGCAGGCGCCGAGCAGCACCGTGCCGGCCAGCGCCGCGGCGCGCAGCACGGTACCCAGCGATCTCTTCTTCATGCGATGATCTCCTTCAGCCAGTTCCGTTCGGGGTGTGCGCATCAGGGCTGCTCGGCGGCCCCGCCGAAGCGGTACGCCAGCGTGAAGTTGAAGACCATGCCTCGCGACTCGTAGATGCCGGCCCGGGGCCCGCCCGGAAGCACGGCGCCCGCGCGCGGCGGCTGGTTGATGTACTGGAACGAGAAGTCCGTCGAGAGCGCGCGGGTCACCCGGTAGCCCAGCCCCAGCGTGTAGTAGTTGCGCTCGCCCTCGGGAAGCAGGGGCGTGGCGCGGGGCGTCGCCGCCTCGTTGTAGCGGAAGCCCGCGCGCACCACCAGCGCGTCCGTCGCCTGGAAGTCGGCGGCCAGGCGGAAGGTGTTGGCGTCGTTGTAGCCCAGCACCAGCGTGTCGGGCGCGGTGGTCTCGAACTGCACCGGCAGCACGTCGAAGCTGGACCAGTGGGTGCGCTGGAAGTCGCCCATCAGGTTCACGCGGGGGTGCATCCGCGCGCCGAGGCCGACCACCACCTGGCTGGGAAAGGTGAGCGTGGTGCCGACGCCCTGGTTCTTGGGCAGGCCGGCGGCGATCACCGCGTCCACGCCCGGGTTGCCCGTCGGCACCGGATCGAACGTGGCGTCGCCGTCCAGGTCCACCTCGGCCGAACCCAGGTAGCGGGCGCCCAGGTACGTGCCTTCGCCCAGCTGCAGCATGCCGCCCACGTGGTACGTCCAGCCGGTGCCTTCGCCCTGCAGGTTCACGTCGGCCACTTCGGTTCTGCCCAGCCCCACGGTCTCGGGGCCGAACTGGCGGCGGCTGACGTCGATCTTCCCCATCACGTAGTCCACGCCCGCGCCCAGCGAAAGCCGGCCGGGGATCACCTGGTACGCCACGGTGGGCTGCACGTAGAAGCCGCGCAGCTGGTTGTCGTAGCCGGTGAAGCGGCCCTCGAAGTTGGTGCGGCCGCAGCGCGGGTCGGTGGCCGGGCACACGTCCCACTCCAGCCCCAGGCCGTACGGGGCCAGCGCGCTGACGCCCACGGCCAGCCGCGAGCTGGCGCGGAAGTTCACGTACGCCTGCGGAACCGGGACCGTGGCGTCCTCGCGCTCGATGGACTCGTCCGACGTCGGCGCCATCCCCGGGTCGTACTTGAAGGTGTTGCCCGCGCGGACCAGCGCCACGCCCACTCCGATGGCCGAGGGGCTCATGGCCATCGCGCCGGGGTTGAACCACACCGTCGAGCCGTCGTCGCACGGCGTCGCCACGCCGGCGCCGGCGCGCGCGGCCATGCAGGCGCTCTGCTGATCGACCATGGAGCCCTGCGCGTGCAGCGGGGCTCCGGCCGCCACGCTCACGGCCGCCGCGGCACTGGCGATGGCCAGACTTCGTCTCATACGATCTCCCTGGAAGTGATGTGAGGGCCCAACGGTTCGCGCCCGGATCGGGGGCGATGCAATGCTGCGCGACGGGAATGGCAGGTTTTCCGGTGCGCACGATACTGCCCGGCGGCCACCCTCGTCAAGCCGAAAAATCACAGTCGTTCCGCCGTCTTCCGGTGAGCGCCGCTCAGTCAGCGTCCCCTGGCCGTCAGCGCCACGACCAGCGTGCCGATGGCGTTGGCCACGGCCACGGCGTTCGCCACCACGAAGATGCGGTTCTTCAGCCGCAGGCTGTACACCAGGAACAGCGCGCTGGCCAGCGTCTGCAGCCCGAAGAAGAGCGGGTCGATGCCCTCGGGGCCCTGCGTGAGCGCACGGATGAAGGTGTAGGTGAGCGAGCCGGCCAGCACCACGCAGGCTGCCCAGCCCACCATCTTCACCCACCCCGTGTCCGACGCGCGCCGATGTGGAGGCATTCGTTTCTTGTGAGTATCAGGACGCCCGGAAAAGCCGCGGGTCACATGCACGGGGCGCGCCGGGGGCGCGGCAGGGGGCCGGGAGCAAGTGCGTGAGTGCGTGAGTGCGTGAGTGCGTGAGTGCGTGAGTGCGTGAGTGCGTGAGTGCGTGAGTGCGTGAGTGCGTAAGTGCCGCTACATCCGGGCGAGCGTCCGGATGTCGTCCCGGACCTGCTCGGGGGTCGCTGCGTCGGAGATGATCACCTGCAGGTCGCCGCGCCGGTCGATGCCGTACACCGCGCCCGGGTGCGCCAGCAGCCCCGCCGGCCTCGGCGCGTGCGCGGCGTGCCCGCCGTGGGCCGCGCGGGACCGTGCCGGGTCGGCGATCATCACGTACGCGCCGTACCCCCGCCGGGCCTGCGCCAGCGCCGCGCTGTCGCCCGTCAGCGCCACGATGCCGGTGCCGAACCGGGAGGCGTAGGCCTTGAGGACCGCGGGGGTGTCGCGCTCCGGGTCCAGCGTCACCAGCACGATCCGCGTGTCGCGGGCGCGGCGGCCGGCGCGTTCCACGGCTTGGGTGAGCTTCTGCAGCGTCAGCGGGCAGACGTCGGGGCAGTTCGTGTAGCCGAAGAACAGCAGCACCGGCGTGCCCCGGAAGCTGGCCAGCGTCGTGGGCCGGCCGTCCTGGTCCGTCAGCGCGAAATCCGCCGCGGGGCCGGTTCCCGTGTAGGTGGTGCCGTGGAAGGCGGGCGCCGGGCGGGGCGCCGTGGCCACGCCGGCAGCCACGATCACGGCCAGCGAGACCGCGACCATCGCCACGAGGGGCCGTCGCGAGGGGCGGCCTCGATTGCTGGACATCAACTTGTCGTCTTCGGTTGCCTGCGCGGATCGGCACACAATCTAACATCGTGCGCCGTCATCCCGAAGAAGCGGCCTCCCACTCGCGCGGGCATGGACCCGGCAGTACGTTGCGCGCCGGCAACCGGCGGATCACTACGGGAGGAGCGGATGCAGGACTTGGAGCGGCTGGTCTCGGAGGCGTACCAGGATCGCGAGCGGCTGAAGGACGCGGGGACGGCGCAGGCGGTGGAGCGGGTGATCGCCCTGCTGGACCGCGGTGAGGTGCGCGTGGCGGAAAAGCGCGACGGCGACTGGCACGTCAACGCGTGGGTCAAGGAAGCCATCCTGCTGTACTTCGCCCTGCGGCCGCTGGAGCCCATGGAGGCCGGCGACCTGCACTTCTACGACAAGATCCGCACGAAGTCCGACCTGCAGGCGCAGGGCATCCGCGTGGTGCCGCCCGGCGTGGCCCGCTACGGCAGCTTCCTGGAGCCGGGGTGCGTGGTGATGCCCGGCTACGTGAACATCGGCGCGTACGTGGGCGCCGGGACGATGGTGGACACGTGGGCCACCGTGGGCTCGTGCGCGCAGATCGGCAGGGGCGTGCACCTGTCCGGCGGCGTGGGCATCGGCGGGGTGCTGGAGCCGCCCGGCGCTTCGCCGGTGATCGTGGAGGATGGCGCGTTCATCGGGTCGCGATGCATCGTGGTGGAGGGGGTGGTCGTCGAGGAAGAGGCGGTGCTCGGCGCCAGCGTGGTGCTCACCGCATCCACCCCCATCGTGGACGTGACGGGCCCGGAGCCGGTGATCACCAAGGGGCGTATCCCGGCGCGCTCCGTGGTCATCCCCGGCACGCTGCCCAAGGAGTTCCCGGCGGGCACCTTCCACGTCCCCTGCGCCCTGCTGATCGGCAAGCGGAAGGCGTCGACGGACAAGAAGACCTCGCTGAACGACGTGCTGCGGACGTTCAACGTGCAGGTGTGAGGCGGCGTCTCAACCCCTGCACGGGCGGTTGAAACCGCGGCAACAACGGCCCGAAGTCCGCCTTCGCGGACTGGCGTGCCGTGGAGTGAGTCGAGGTCTGTGGCGCGCCTGGACATCGTCAGGTCTCCCCCTCCCCTGCGAAGCGGGGGCAGGGGGCCGGGGGGAGGGGGCTTCCCGGGAAGTGCTCCGGCAGCCCGTCACGAGCACCAGGTTGACTCCTCTCTCCCGCGCAGTTTGCGGGGGAGAGGCTGGGAGAGGGGGGCGCCCAGGGCATCCTCGGCAGCCAGCCTCATCCGGATGCAGTTCTCCCCTCTCCCGCTTGCGGGAGCAGGGGCCGGGGGAGAGGGCAGCCGGGGACTGCGCCGAAGCCGCCGAGGCGCGCTCGACTTCTCCCCCCTCCGCACAGCAGTACCGTGCGGGAGAGGGGCCGGGGGAGGGGCCTCCTCGATCCGCATCCGAATCACGAAACCCGCAGGGGTGTAGCCGTTTGAGTGAGGAAATCAGGGACGAGCTGGCGCGGCTGACGCTGGAGCTGTGCGCCATCCCCAGCGAAACGTGCCACGAGGACGAAATTGCCTCGTGGATTCACCACCGGTGCGTGCAGGCCGCCGGCGCCCGGGTGGTCACGCGCATCGGCAACTCCGTGATCTGCGAGCCGTACGGCAGGGACGAGCGCCCCGGCGAGCCCGTCGTTGCGCTGGTGGGCCACGTCGATACCGTGAAGTGCGCCGAGGGACAGCCGCTGGAGATCCGCGCCGGCAAGGTGTACGGCTGTGGTTCGAGCGACATGAAGTCCGGTCTCGCCGTGATGCTGGGCCTGCTGGACCGCTGGCGCGAGCTGGGGCGCGCGCGGCCCTTGTGGATCTTCTACGACGGCGAGGAAGGACCGGCGGAGGGCAACGGACTGGGGCCGGTGCTGGAAAGCGGCGTGCTGCCGCCCATCGACTTCGCCTTCATCCTGGAGCCCACGGACCAGGGGGTGCAGCCCGGCTGCATGGGCCTCATCCACGCCACCGTCACCGTGCGCGGCACCCGCGCCCACAGCGCCCGCCCCTGGCAGGGCGACAACGCGCTGTACCGCGCCATTCCCGTGCTGGAGCGGCTGCGTGCGTTCGAGCGGCGCGCGGTGAAGTTCGGCGATCTCTGCTTCTACGAGGTGATCGTCGCTACCGCAGCCGTCACCCACAACTCGCGCAACGTGGTGCCCGACGCGGTGGAGCTGAACGTCAACTTCCGCTTCGCCCCCGGCAACACGGCCCAGAACGCCGAGGCCGAGCTGCGCGCGATGGTCGGCGACCTGGCCGACGTGGAGGTGACCGACAGCGCGCCGGCGGGCGACGTCCACGCCGACCATCCCCTGCTGGCGGACTGGTGCCGGGCGGAAAAGCTGAAGGTGATGCCCAAGCAGGCGTGGACCGACGTGGCGCGCTTCACCGCCAGCGGCATCCCCGCCGTCAACTTCGGTCCGGGCGAGACGGCGCAGGCCCACCAGGCCGGCGAGTGGGCGTCCATCGATTCCCTGGAGCACTGCTACGGGGCCCTTCGCCGCTGGTTCGACGGATGAACCCCGTCCTGTCCGGCATCGCCCCCTCGCTGATCCGCGAGCTGAACGCCCGCAAGAAGCCGGGCGACATCGACCTGGGGTTGGGCGAGCCCACGCTGAAGCCCGACGCCCGCTACTTCGAGGCCGCCACGGAGCGCGTGCGCCGGGAGGGCTGCCCGTACTCGCCCAACGCCGGCTACATCGATCTGCGCGCCGCCGTGGCCGCCTACCACGGCTTTCCGGACCGCGGCGCGGCGGAGAACGTGGTGATCACCGTCGGCTCGGAAGAGGCGCTGTACCTGGCCATCAAGGCCGTGCTGGACCCGGCGCGCGACGAGGCGCTGATCGTGGAGCCGTGCTACCTGGCGTATCCCAAGCTGTGCGCGCTGGAAGGGATCCGGCACCGCACGGTGGCGCTGAGCGGGGACGACGGCTTTCGCCCCAGCGCCGCGCGCGTGCTGGCGGCGATGGGGCCCGCGACGCGGATGATCATCCTCAACTCGCCCAACAACCCCACCGGGCGCGTCTGGCCGGAGGTGGAGCTGCGCGCCCTGGCCGGCGGGCTGGCGGCGCGCCCCGGTCCGCCTGTGTGGGTGCTTTCGGACGAGGTGTACCGCGAGCTGTATTTCACCGCGGAACCGCCCCCCTCCATCGGGCAGCTGTGGCCGTACGCGCTCGTCGCCGGCTCGCTTTCCAAGAGCAACGCCCTCACCGGCCTGCGCCTGGGATGGCTGGTGGGGGATCCGAAAGCCATCGCCGCCGCCACCAAGGTGCACCAGCTGGTGAACACGGCCGCGAGCACCTTCTCCCAGACAGTGGCGCGTGAAGTCTTCGCCGATCCCGCCAACCTGGGCGCGCACCGCGCGCACTACGCCGAACGGCTGGAGGTGGTGGCGGGATTGATGAAGCGCAACGGCATCGGCTGGGTGCGGCCGGAGGGCGCCTTCTACTGCATGGTGCGCCTGCCGATGGCGCTGGAGCACGATTCGCTCGCCGCCGCCGAGGCGCTGCTGGAGGCGCACCAAGTGGTCGCCACGCCCGGGCGCGCCTTCGGCGACCGCGGCGAAGGGTGGCTGCGGCTCTCGTGGGTGGCGGAGCCCGACGACCTTCGCGCCGGCATCGAACGCATCGCCGCCTTCTTCGCCACGGCCGACGGAGCCTGACGGACGGTCGGCGCGCTTCTTTCGTCCCGGGCGCAGAAACGTACGTACCCACACCCCAAAAACCTCTCTCGCATGGCTCTTCGCGCCCGACGTCCCCCGGACCCGCTTCGCGACCACCTGGTAGAGGTGCGCCGCCACCTGCTGCGGCTTCACAAGGCGCTGATCGACAGCGAGCGCCCCCTGTACGAGCAGCGCACGGGGCCCATCTCCAACATGCAGCTGCTGCAGGCGCTGCTCGAGGACCCGTTCTTCGCCTGGCTGCGCCCGTTTTCGGGGCTGATCTCGTCCATCGACGCGGCGCTGTCGGAGGACGAGCCGGTGACGCGCGACCAGGCCCGCGGCTTCGTGAGCCAGGCGGGGGCGCTGGTGTCCGGCTCGGCCGAGGCGGACGAGAACGCCGCCCGCTTCGTGCAGGTGCGCCAGCGCGATCCGGCCGTGCTCTTCGCGCAGACCGAGCTTCACCGCCGCATCGCCGAAGCCCTCCGCTGGCTGGACGCGCAGGCGTGATGGCTCTTTTCCTCCCGTTCCGGGTACTGGCTGGCCGGTCCCGACTGAACCACCTCCCGTCATCGATGGTGTCATGAAGCTCATTCGCCCCGTTCTCCTTGCCGGGTTCGCGCTGGCGTCCGTTCCGGCGGCCGTGCACGCGCAGGCCGCGCCGGCCGACAGCGCCGCGCGCAACTGGCACCTGCTGGACCCCGCCGCCGACCGCGTGCCGGGGATCAGCGCCGAGCGCGCCCACCGCGAGCTGCTGGCCCCCCGCCAGGTGCGCGACACGATCATCGTCGCCATCATCGACAGCGGGGTAGAGGTGGACCACCCCGATCTGGACGGCGTGCTGTGGACCAACCGCCGCGAGGTGCCGGGCAACGGCCGCGACGACGACCGCAACGGCTACGTCGACGACGTCCACGGGTGGAACTTCATCGGCGGGCGCGACGGGCGGAACGTCAAGGAAGACACGTACGAGGTCACGCGCCTGTACGCGCAGCTCCGCCCGCGCTTCCAGGACGCCGACTCGGCCTCCATCCCCGCGGCCGACCGTGCGGACTACGCCCTGTGGCGCCGCGTAAAGGCCGACTTCGAGGGGCGCCGGGCGGAGGAGGAGCAGACGCTCGGCGCCATCCGGCAGGCCGAAGAAACGCTGCGCCAGGCGGAAACCATCCTCAAGCGCGAGATGGGCACCACCGCCCTCACGGCGAGCGCGGTGACGCTGTTCAGCCCCAAGGACCAGATGGGGCAGCAGGCGCGGCAGATCTTCCTTCACTTCGCCGGGCTGGGCTACTCGCTGGAGCGCGTGGTCGAGGCGCGCGAAAGCACCGAGGCGGGCGTGCGGTTCTCGCTGAACCCCGAGTTCGACCCGCGCAACGTCGTGGGCGACGACCCGCGCAACCCCACCGAGCGCGGCTACGGCAACAACCAGTACGAGGGGCCCGACGCCGGGCACGGCACGCACGTGGCCGGCATCGTGGCGGCCGAGCGCGGGAACGGGCAGGGGATCGACGGCATCGCCCCGGCGGTGCGCATCATGTCGCTGCGCGCGGTGCCGCAGGGCGACGAGCGCGACAAGGACGTGGCCAACGCCATCCGCTACGCCGTCGACAACGGCGCCCGCGTGGTGAACATGAGCTTCGGCAAGTCGTTCTCGCCGCAGAAGGAGCTGGTGGACGCCGCCGTCCGCTACGCCGAGGAAAAGGGCGTGCTGCTGGTGCATGCCGCCGGCAACGACGGCGCCGACCTGAGCGAAGACCCCAACTTTCCCACGCCGCTGCTGCACGGCGGGCGACGTGCGGCCAACTGGATCGAGGTGGGCGCCGCGTCGTGGCAGGGCGGCGACCACCTGGCAGCCTCGTTCAGCAACTACGACGAGCAGCTGGTGGACGTGTTCGCCCCGGGCGTGGCCATCCTGTCCACCGTGCCGGACGGCGAGATCCAGCGCAACGACGGCACCAGCATGGCGGCGCCCGTGGTGGCCGGCGTGGCGGCGACGATCCTGTCGTACTACCCGGAGCTGACGGCGGCGCAGGTGCGCCAGATCATCATGGAGTCGGCCACGCGCTTCGAGGGGCTCAGCGTGGTGCGCCCCGGCAGCGAAGACGAGCGTGTGCCCTTCGCCCAGCTTTCCGGCACGGGCGGGGTGGTGAACCTGCACGCCGCGCTGCAGATGGCCGAGCGCATGACGCGCCGCTAGGGCCGGCTTTCGGCCGGGCGCGGGGTTGCGGAAAGGCCCCTTCCGGGTTGACACAACCCCGCGCCGCGGCTAGGTTTGCGGCCAGCCGAGGGGTGGCTGCAGTGCTTGGGATGCGCCGATGAGCGGCGCGAAGAGGATCTGGGCGGGGCCCGCCCGGTCCTCTTTCTTGTTGGCGTCCGGCGGCGGCGTTGCGCATCCGGCGGATTCGCCGCACATTGCTGCCCTGTTCCAATGAGCCGAACCGCACTGATCACCGGCGCCACGGGCTTCGTCGGCGGCCACCTGGTTCGCCGGCTCGCCCGGTCCGGATGGACGGTGCGCGCGCTGGTGCGCGGCGGCAGCGACACGCGCGTGCTCGACGAGGTGGGCGCCCAGCGCGTCCGGGGCAGCCTGGACGACGAGGGGGCGCTGCGCGAGGGCGCCAGCGGTGCCGACACCGTCTTTCACCTTGCCGCCGTCACCGCCGCCCGGGGCGAAGCCGCGTACGTCCGCGCTAACGTCGACGGCACCCGCAACGTGGTGCGCGGGACCAACGCGGCGACGCCGCCCCCGCGGCGGCTGGTGTACCTGAGCTCGTACGCGGCCTGCGGCCCGGCGCTCCACGGCCGCCCGCGCCGGGTGGACGAAACGCCCGGGCCGGTTTCCACGTACGGACGCACCAAGCTGCAGGGCGAGGCGGTGGTCGGCGGCGAGCTGGCGGGCGGCACGAGCGCCGCCATCCTGCGCGCCCCGCCCGTGTACGGCCCCGGCGACAAAGCCCTCCTCCCCTACTTCCGGCTGGTGAAGCGACGGCTGGCGCCCGCCCCCGCGGGCCCCGAGCTGCGCACCCACATGGTCTTCGTGGAGGACCTGGCCGCCGCGCTCGCGAACGCGGCCGACGCGCCCCCCGGCACGTACCCCGTCGCCGAGCCCGTGGAGCATCCGTGGGGCGACATCGTACGCGCCATCGCGGCAGAGATGGGCACCCGGCCCGTGCGGCTGAAGCTTCCCCCCGCGGGGGTGAGGGCGGCGGGCACGGTGGCCGGCTGGTTCGGCGGCATTGGCGTATTCAATCGCGAAAAGGCCGAAGAGATGCTTGCGCCGGCCTGGCTTTGCGATCTCACGGGGCTGGACGCGCTGATCCCGCCCGGAACCGCCACTCCGCTCGCGGAGGGCATCCGGCGCACGGCTCAGTGGTACCTGGAACAGGGATGGGTTTGATGGCGACGATCGAGGAGACGGTGCGGCGTACCGTGGACCTCTTCGACAAGTGCCGCCGGTTCACGGCGGCGCGGGAGATGATGGACCGCGGGCTGTACCCGTACTTCCAGCCGATCGAGGAGTCGCACGACACCGAGGTGGTGATCCGGGGCGAAACCAAGATCATGGTGGGCTCCAACAACTACCTGGGCCTCACCCATCACCCGTACGTGCTGGAAAAGGCCCGCGACGCGCTGGCCCGCTACGGCTCCGGCAACACCGGCAGCCGCTTCCTGAACGGCACCCTCGACATCCACGAGGAGCTGGAAACCCGCCTGGCCGCCCTGATGGGCGCCGAGTCGGCGCTGGTGTTCAGCACCGGCTACCAGACCAACCTGGGCATCATCAACGGCCTGGTCACCCGCGGCTCGCTGGTGGTGCAGGACCGGCTGAACCACGCCTCGCTGCTCGACGGCGCGCAACTGGCCGCCGGCGAGCTGGCGCGCTACCAGCACGGCGACATGGGCGCCCTGCGCCGCGTGCTGGAGCGGCACCGCGACGCCAACGGCGTACTCATCGCCACCGACGGCGTGTTCAGCATGGAGGGGAACATCGTCGACCTTCCCACGCTGGTGGAGATCAAGGACGAGTACGGCGCCCGCCTGCTGGTGGACGACGCCCACTCCGTCGGCGTGCTGGGCGACAACGGCGGCGGCACGGCCGAGCACTTCGGCCTGCAGGACCGGGTGGACCTCACCATGATCACCTTCTCCAAGTCGTTCGCCTCCATCGGCGGCGCGGCGGCGGGGCCGGAAGACGTGATCCACTACCTGAAGCACCACGCCCGCCCGCTGATCTTCAGCGCCAGCATGCCCGGCTCGGCCGTGGCCACGGTGCTGGCCTGCCTGGACGTGATGCAGCGCGAGCCCGAGCGCCGCACGCAGCTCTGGAAGAACGCCCACTACCTGCGCGGCGGCCTGCAGTCGCTGGGCTTCGACACCGTGGGCTCCGAGACGCCCATCATCCCGGTGGCGTCGGGGAACATGGAGAGCACCTTCATCTTCTGGCGCGCCCTGTTCGACGCCGGGGTGTTCACCAACCCGGTGCTCCCCCCCGCCGTTCCCGAGAACTCGTGCCGGCTGCGCACCTCGGTGATGGCCACGCACACGGTCGATCAGCTGGACCAGGTGCTCGACGCCTTCGGCCGGGTGGGCAGGCAGCTGGGGCTCGTCGGAGGCGGGGCGTGAGCACGGCCGCTCCGGTTGCGACGGCTGGCGGGGTGCGCGTCCGCGAGATCGCCCCGGGCCAGTCGCTGCGCCCGTTCGTGGACTTTGCGTGGACGGTGAACGGGCGGGATCCCCAGTGGGTCCCGCCCCTTCGCTTGGCGCTGGAGCCGGTGCTGGACCGCAAGAAGCACCCGTTCCACCAGCACGCCGACGTGGCCTACTTCGCCGCCGAGCGCAACGGGGTGATGGCGGGGCGCATCGCCGCCGTCGTGAACCACCAGTACAACCAGTTCCACGACGAGAAGACGGGGACCTTCGGCTTCTTCGAGTGCCGCGACGACCCCGAGGCCGCCACGGCGCTGCTGGACGCGGCCGCGGAGTGGCTGCGGGGGCGGGGGATGGACCGCGTGATGGGGCCCTTCAACTTCTCCACGAACGACGAGTCCTCGTCGCCCGGCATTTTGGTGGACGGCTTCGACACGCCGCCCACGGTGATGATGTCGCACAACCCGCCCTACTACGGCCGGCTGCTGGAGGGGGCGGGGTGGAGCAAGGCCAAGGACCTGGTGGCGTACTGGATTCCCAGCAACCAGGTGCCGGAGCGCGTGCAGGCGGGAATGAAGCGGCTGGCCAAGCGCATGGGCGCCACCATCCGCTCCCTGCGCATGAAGGACCTGAAGGCCGAGGTGGCGCGGGTGCAGGAGGTGTACAACGCCGCGTGGTCGCGCAATTGGGGCTTCGTGCCCATGACCGAGGCCGAGTTCGCGCACATGGCCAGCGAGCTGAAGCCCGTGGTGAACCCCGAGCTGTGCCTGCTCGCCGAAACGCCGGAGGGCGAGCCGATCGGCTTCCTTCTCGCGCTGCCGGACCTGAACCAGGCGCTCAAGCACCTGCCCGACGGCCGGCTCTTTCGCTACGGCGTCCCGATTGGGCTGGCCAGGTTCCTCTGGCACAAGCGCAAGATCAACACGCTGCGCATCATGACCCTGGGGATGAAGCCGGGGCTGCAGGCCTCGGGGCTGGGGACGGCGGTGTACATGCGTGGGCTGGAGGTGGCGGAAAAGAACGGGTTCGTGGCCGGCGAAGCGTCGTGGATCCTGGAAGACAATCACGAGATGTGCACGGCCATGGACAAGCTGGGCGCCCGCCAGTACAAGCGCTACCGGATCTTCGAGCGCCCGCTCTGAGCGGCGCCCCGGGTTTGGGACGACGAACGGCTGCGCAGATCGCGCAGCCGTTTGCCGTTTGCCCCAGGCCCTGTGCGGCGGGGGCGTGAGCGGATTATGATGTCGTGCCTCGATCAACCTCCCCCCGCCTCGCCCGATGCCCTTGAATCCAACCGAGTACCTGTCCGTCCTCGTGTCCATCGTGGTGGGGCTGGGGATCTCGCACCTGCTTTCGGGGACGGGAAAGCTCGTCGTCGCGCGGCGGCGGGTGAGCATGTACGCACCCACGCTGATGGCCGTGCTGCTGGTGTTCCTGGCGCACGTGCAGTTCTGGTGGGGCAACCTGGGGTACGGCGAGGAGGTGGAGGGAAACTTCTTTGCTTTCCTGGCCTTCCTGGTGGGCCCGGTGCTGCTGTTCCTGATGTCGGTGCTGGTGCTGCCTGACTTCGACAAGGAAGGGGAGCTGTCGCTGCAGGCGCACTACGAGGAGAACCGCCCGTGGTTCTTCGGCATCGCCCTGGCGCTGCCGCTGACGAGCGCGCTTCGCAACGTGCTGGTGCAGGGCGACCCCGTGTTCACCGCCGAGCGCCCGTTCGAGATCGTCTTCGCCGCGCTGGCGCTCAGCGGATTGCTCGTCCGCACCCCGCGCTGGCACACCATCCTGGGCGCCCTGCTGCTGACGCTGTTCGCATCCATGATGCTGCTCACGGGCCTGCAGCCGGGGTGACCGGGAGCACCGGCAGCACTGCAAGCACCGATAGCCTGTCATCCTGAGGCCCAGGCGCATCTTACCTGCACGCCCCCCGTCCTTCGCGGGCCGAAGGATCTAGCCCGGGGCGCGTACAAGCCAGGGCGCGGCAGCGGTCATTGAACCCGAGGCCTCGGCTGCCGTGGGGCCCTCACCCGGCCGCGCTGACACGCGTGCCACCCTCTCCCACAAACAGCGTGGGAGAGGGGGTACACTTCAGATTTCGGCTGCTTGGAGCGGGGTCCGGTGCTCGGGCCGGCGCCCCCCATCCCCAACCCTTCCCCCGCAAACTGCCGCGGGGGAAGGGAGCCAGTCCGGCACGCTTTCGGACGGTTGGGAGCGCGTGCAGGTGAAGCCCCGAGCGGGACGTGCCAGCGGCCCGAGTCGGGGCTTTCCGCTTTCCCAGCCGCGGGTTTACCCGCTCCGGGGAAGTGCGCAAACGAGAGGGGCGCGCCCGCGGTGGGCGCGCCCCTCTCGTTTCATGCTCTCCGCCGAAGGACGATCAGCAGCCCGCGTTGGGGTTGCGGATGCACTCGTCGCGCGGCGTCGGGAGGAACTCGATCGTCGCCTTCTCCGTGGTGTAGGCCGCCAGGCGGCGCAGGTCTTCCCAGCGCACGCCCTGCGCGTACAGCTCGTACCGGCGCTGGTAGAGGATCTCCGCCATCAGCTCGGCCTCGGTGTCCAGGGCCGTGACGGCGAGCGCGGGCTGGCAGGCCAGCGGCTCATCCACGCTCGACGAGCACTGCGTGCGCACCGCGTTCACCAGGTCGCGGGCCGCGGGCAGGTTGCCCAGGCGAACGAGCGCCTCGGCCCGGATCAGCCGCATCTCGTCGGGCAGGTACGCCGGGAACGGGTCGTTCCGGTTTCCGTACCTGCGGAACGCGAACGCCGAGTCGGGAATACCAGCCAGCCCCGAGGTGCGGGTGGCCCAGTACGCCGGGCGCGTGTCGCCGTCGCGCGCCTCCACGAAGAACTCGCGCCGCGTGCCCACGTAGTTCAGGGTCAGCCCGTAGTTCCACACCGGGTTGAACGACGGATTGGGATACAGGAACTGCGACAGCGAGTTCTGCGGCACGCGGTTGGCCGCGTCGATCGCCTGCTGGTGCTGCCCGTCGAACAGGTAGTACCGCGCCAGCATGGCGTTGATGGTGTTGGGCAGGTTCAGCCCGTTGGTCTGCAGCACCGTGGTGTTGAACTGCGACAGGCTGTCGGCCGGCACGTTGGCCAGCGTGGCCCGCGCCAGCTCCAGCAGCGCGATCACCGTGTCGCGCACCTGCTCGCGCGGCAGCATCACGGCGCCGTCGGGGTCGTAGTCGGCCGGCAGGTCGCGGTACTGCGTGGTCAGGTGGCCGATCGCCATGGCCTTGAGGGTGTGGGCCAGGGCCACCGTGCCCGCCTGCGTCCCGGAGCTCAGGCCCACGCGCGGCGCGGCCTCGATCAGCACGTCGGCCGTGCGCGCCAGGCGGTACGCCGCCTCGAACGGCCCCGACACCACGCCGTAGCTGTAGTCCACGTTGCCGGTGACCAGCGAGCGGTCGGCCTCCAGGGCCAGCGGCTTGGTGCTCCACTCGTCCGTGACCAGCGCGGGCGCGCGCACGAAGAGGTGCAGGTTGTCGGCGTACTGCGCCTGGATGCCGACGGCCGTGGTGAGCACCAGCTGCGGCGAGTTCAGGACCTCCTCCTCGGCCGGGGCGTTGGGGTCCGTCAGGTCCAGGCTGCACGCCCCGGCGCCGAGCGCCAGGGCGGCGAACACGGCCGTGCGCATCGCGCGGGAGGCAAGGCGCGTGGAAAGAAATCGGTTGGTCATCCTCGGCGCCTTTAGAAGTTGAAGTCCAGGCTCAGCACGAACGTCCGCGGAATGGGCGTGGTCGCGAAGTCCAGCCCCCGGGCCACCGTGTGCGCGGAGAACATGTTCACCTCGGGATCGAGCCCGGAGTAGTTGGTCCAGGTGTGCAGGTTGCGCGCGGCCAGCCGCAGCCCGATCTCGCTGGCGCCCACCGTTCGCACCCACGGCGCGTCGAAGCGGTAGCCCAGCGCCACCTCGCGCAGCTTCACGAAGCTGCCGTCCTCCACGTACTCCTCGTGAAGCCCGTTGCGCTCGGCGTTGCGCGCGTACGTGCCCACGATGGTGTCGCCCACCGCCTCGCCGCCGGCGCGCGGCGACGAGCCGAAGAAGTCGCTGCTGCGCCGCGTGAAGTTCATCACGTCGTTGCCGAACCGGCCGTCCAGCAGCACGCCGATCTCCAGCCCGCTGATGCTGAACGAGTTCTGGAGCGAGGCGGTGAAAGCCGGGTTGGGATCGCCGATGATCCGCTGCACGAACGACGAGTCGGCCAGCGCCGGGCAGCCGGCGGGGCGCACGCACGTGCGGTAGCGGCGCGGAACGGCTCCCCCGTTGGGCCCCACGCCGGTGAGCATGCGGTTGCCCTGCGCGTCGCGCTGGTACGTCACGCCGTAGAACACGCCGATGGGCTGGCCCTTGATCACCGCGTTGGGGTAGCCGCCGCCCGGGAAGAACAGGGTGTCGGTGCCCTCGTACAGCTGGTCGACGCTGTTGCGGTTGCGCGCGTACAGCAGGCGCGTGTTCCACGAGAACCCGGGGCGCTCCACGTTCTGCGTGTTCAGCGACAGCTCCACCCCGCGGTTGCTGATGGTGCCCACGTTGCGGAACCCGGACTGGAAGCCGCTGGTGGGAGCCAGCGTCAGGTTCAGCACCACGTCCCTGGTCACCTTGTCGTAGTAGCTGAACTCCAGCGACACGCGGTCGTTCAGCGCCGACGCGTCGAAGCCCGCCTCCCACTCGCGCTGGCGCTCCGGCCGGAGGCCCAGGTTGGGCTCCAGCAGGTTGGGGCGCAGGCCGGGGCGGCCGCCGTAGTTCACGTTGACGTACGTCACCTGGTTCAGGTACGCCCCCGGAGGCGGCCCGCCCGTTTCGCCGTAGGCGGCGCGCAGGCGCAGCCCGGTGAGGGCGCGGCTCAGGGGGCCCGTGGCGAAGCCGGGCTGCTCGTCGACTACCCACGAGCCGCTGATGCGCGGGTACATCTGCCACCGCGCGTCGGCCCCGAACGCAGACGAGCCTTCCAGGTTCAGGCCGCCGGTCAGGAAGACGCGGTCGGCGATGTCCAGGCGCTCCTGGATGAAGCCGCCCAGGGTGCGCTGCTCGGTGATGCCCTGCGACGCCACCTGCACGGCGCCGGTGATGGTGCGCTGGCCGGGGGCAAGCTCCGACGCCGCCGCCCGCACGGTGTTGATGCGCTCCTCGGTGTAGCGCATGCCCACGGTGCTCGTAAGGCCCATCCCCGCCACCGACGACTCGTAGTTGGCCGTCAGGTCGCTGTTCAGCTGCCTGGCCTGCCGGATGGGGTTCTGGATCTCGCCCGTGAAGTTCAGGCGGGCGCCGCGGGGCTGCAGGTACGTGTCTTCCTGGCGGCCGTCGTCCAGCCCCGCCAGGTAGGTGATGGTCAGGTTCGAGAGGGGCGTGGCCGTCGCCTGCACGTTGCCCAGGAACCGCGTGACCTGCGTCTGCGCGATCCAGTTCTCGATGATGTCGAACGGGTTGTTGCCCAAGATTGGGTTGTACGGGTACGCGCCCGTCTGGGCGTTGAACGCCGGGTTGAAGTAGGTGGGCGTGAAGATGATGCTGGTGAGGATCCCCTGCGTCTGCTCTCCCTCGGGCACCAGGTTGGTGCGGCTGCGCAGGTAGGTGATGTTGGTGCCCACCTCCAGCCAGTCCGACACCCGCTGGGTCAGGCGCGCGCGGCCGCCCATGCGGCTGAAGTCGGTGGCCCTCAGCACGCCCTCTTCGTCGCTGTACTGGCCCGACATGTAGTAGCTGGTGCCCTCGTTGCCGCCGGAGATGGACAGCTCGTTGCTGGTGCCGTACCCCGTGCGGAACACCTGGTCCTGGATGTCGTAGCGCTCGATGCTCTCGCCCAGCTTCAGCGCCGGGTTCGCCGCCACGTCGCCGCGGTTCACCACGGGCACCTGGTTCAGGTCCAGGCGGCGGTTGGTGTTCACCGCCTGCATCTCGGTGCGGAACGTCACCTGGGGACGGCCGTGCCGCCCGCGCCGGGTGAAGATCTGGATGACGCCGGCGTTGGCGCGCGAGCCGTACAGCGCGGCCGCGGCGGCACCCTTGAGGACTTCCACCCGCTCGATGTCGCCGGGGGGAATGTCGGACAGGCGGTTCGTCAGCGCCGCGTTGCCGCGGGTGGCGTTGGCGCCCAGGCCGATCAGCGCCTCGGAGGTGTTGTTGATGATGACGCCGTCGATGACGATCAGCGGCTCGGCGTTGCCCAGGATGGTGTTGGTGCCGCGAAGGCGGATGCTCACGCCGCCGCCCGGCTGGCCCGAATTCTCGGTGATCAGCGCACCCGCGACCTTGCCCTGCAGCGCCTGGTCCACCGTCTGCGCGCCCGGGGCCTGGCTGATGGCCTCGCCCGAGACACTGGCGACGGTGTTGCCCAGCTCACGCCGCTCCACGGGCGCGCCGGTGCCGGTGACCACCACTTCCTCGAGCTGCAGCACGGTGGTGGCCAGCTGGACGCGGCCCACCTGCACGGCCGCGTCGCCCGCCAGCGTCACGGTGCGGCTGGCGCCGCCGCGGCCGATCTGCGAGAAGTTCAGCGTGTACGTGCCCGGGGCCACCGTGGCCCGCAGCGTGAACCGTCCGGTGGCGTCGGTCACCGTGCGCGGCCCGTTGTTCTGCGTACCCTGGCGCAGCTGCACGTTCACGTCGGCGAGCGGGGCCCCGGTGGTCGCGTCGACCACGCTCCCGACGAGCGTGTACGCCTGCTGTGCCGCGGCTCGCGCCGGGGCCAGTGCGGCGAGCAGCGTCAGGATGGTCGCGCCGAGCCAGCGGCGCGGACGAAATAGGCGCATGTGTGGGTCTCTCCTGGAAATGCGGTGAGTCTCGCTCCGCCCCGCGCCGGGAACGGCGAGCAGGTTGGCGCGGGTGCCTCGGGAAACGGCCGGGGGATGCGGCCGGGCAGGACCACGCGTAACCTCTGCCTTGTTGTTAGCGCTCCGTCCCCGGCACCGCAAGGGTTTGGGCCCGCGATGTGGACGGCGGGAGATTCGGAAGGAGTTCTTCCGAATTTTCGGAAACAGATGGTGGGCGGAGCGTCGTCCTGCTACCCGTCTCCGGCAGGGAACGGCGGCGGAAAACGAAAAGCGTACCCGCCGTGGGGAGGGCGGATGCGCTTCGCGAGACTCGGCGGCTGCGTTCGGCTTGGGCCGATCCCGGGATCAGCCGCGCAGGGGGCGCGCCACCAGGATGCCCGTCGCGCGGCGGATGGCGGATACGTACTCGGGAAGCGTGGTGCGGCTGACCTCCACCGCGCCGCCGGAAAGGGGCGCGTGAAGAACGCGCAGCACGCCGTCGCCGTCGCGGTACGCCAGCCCCGTGTGCGTGACGTCTAACCCGGGGATGGCCGTGGCGAAGGCGAGCACGTCGCCGCTGTGGATGCGGTCCTGCACCTGGACGATGCGGTCCGCCGGCACCCGCCAGCGGGGCGCGCTGTCCAGCGAGCGCTCCATCCGCCCGACGGCGGCGAACGTGGCCTCGTCGCGCAGGGCGGGGTAGCTGGCCCGGTGCTCGGTCATGAAGCGCAGCGGGCGCTCGTCGCGCACCCCGCCCAGCTCGGGCCCCAGGTCGCGCACCAGGCCGCGCCGGGCGCCGTCGGCCATCCACTCGCTGAAGTAGTGGAGGCGGCTGGCGAAGCCACGGCGCTCGCCCCTGCGGTAGCGCATCCGCTCCACCTCGCGCGCGAAGCGCTCCCACCCCTGGCCCGGCCCCGCCGCCGCGGTGCGCGCCACGGCGATGGCCGACTCCACCAGCGACACGCAGTCGAACCTGGACAGGTGAAGTGTCAGCGGCTCGTCCCGCGGCGTTCCGCCGTACGCCAGGTACTGCTCCAGCGTGTACGCCGCGTAGGGAAGGCCCAGGGCCAGCTCGGCCGCGCGCGCCACCGCCGGGCCGAAGGGCGCGCCGGGGCGGCCGACGCCCTCGGCGCACAGCACGCGCAGCCACTCGGCCAGGCGCGCGCGGTCATTCGCGGCGAGCGGCGGCGAGGCGCCGCTCCAGAGGGCGCGGGGCAGGGAGGCGCCCGCGGCCGCGAGGGCGGCGTGGGCCAGGAACGATCTGCGCGAGATGGGCATCGCTGCTCGGGGATGGGGACTTCAGGCGTGCGGGACGGCTTCGTACACCACAGTCGCGCCCCGGATCAGAACGGGAACGGCGGGTCCTCGCGGGTGCCGTCCAGGGTGCCGGCGTCCAGCACCAGCCGCAGCAGCTCGTCCAGCTGTCCCAGGCGGTCGCGCTCGCGCCGGGACACGAGCAGGTCCTGCTGCCACCCGGGGTCGATGCGGATGGCCTGCGCGATCTGGAAGGCCGTTTCCATGCCGGGATCGATCTCGGGGAACGGCTGCTTGTACTTCACTACCTCTTCCAGCACGCGGTAGAAGAGGTCGATGGAGCGCTGGCGGCGCGGCACCAGCCCGCGGCGGTCCTCCCGCTCGTCCTCGTACGGGGCGGCCAGCGCTTCCCAGTACGGGGCGCCGGACTCGATGCCGTCTTCCACGCGAAAGCGCTCCACGCCGCGGATCAGCAGCAGCGACCGGCCGTCGGGGAGGGGCTGGAACTTCACGATGTGCGCGATGCATCCCACGCCCCCGTTCTCGGTGCTGAACGGGCCGTGGCAGTCCGGATCGTGGTAGATCAGCCCGAACCGCTCGTCGCCCTCCACGCAGCGCGCCACCATCTGCCGGTAGCGCGGCTCGAACACGTGCAGCGGCATGGGCGCGCCGGGAAACAGCACCACGGGAAGGGGAAACAGCGGAAGCCTCATGAGGCGAAAGTGCGTCTCGCGCGGATTCGCGGCAAGAGGGCGCGGCGGGTTGACGAGGCGCCTGCCCGTAGGCGCGTCCCCGCCTGCCGATGCGGGCCGCTGTCATCCCGACGGAGCGGCCACGAGGCACCTGCCCGTACGCCGTACACCGCAGCGACCGAGGGATCCGCCACACAACGCGCGTGACGCACCGATCCCGCGGCGGGCACCCCGTCCCGAAGCGGGTAAACCCGTACGGCGTAGATCCAGGGCGGGAGATCCAGGGGCGGGTAAACCCGCGGCTGGAACGGCGGAAAGCCCCGGCCCGGGCCGCTGTCGCGTCCCGTCCAGGGCTTCACCCGCACGCGCACCACACCTGCCGAAGCGCGATATGTCACCCCGATGGAGCGGCCACTTCCAAGTCGCGGCAGCACCAGGCTTTGCAGCGACTGAGGTATCCGCCACACACCTCGCGCGATGCACTGTCGACTCGGCTGCGTCCAAGCCCGGGAGCCGGTGAATCAAGAGGTCCACACCCAAGCCCCGGCTCCGTCGGGCGAATGAATTCGCTGCAACAAACACACGAAGTCCGCCTGCGCGGACTGGCTTGTCCTCGTGTGTGGAAGTTCGTGGGGCGCGCCCGAGGTGTGTGGCGGATCCCTCGGTCGCTGCGATCCTTGGTGTATGGGCGAGTTCGCCGTGACCGCTCCGTCGGGATGACAGGTGCGCGTCGGCAGATGGGGAGGTGCGTGCAGGTGAAGCCCCGAACAGGACGCGCAGCGGCCTGTGTCGGGGCTTTCCGCTTTTCCAGCCGCGGGTTCACCCGCCCCTGGAACCCCTAACGAAAGCGGCCGGTCCCGCGTGGGGACCGGCCGCTCACCGTCAACCAGCCCACCGGCTCAGCGGCGTGTGGTCAGCGTCAGGCGCAGGGTGCGCGAGGCGCCCGGCATGATGTTGTTGTTGCCGTGCGACGTGGCGTAGTAGCGCTCGTCCAACACGTTCTCCACGTTTACCTGCGCGCTGAGCAGCGGCGCCAGGCGCACGAACAGCGCGCCGTCCACGCGGGTGAAGCCGGGGAGCGTGACCGTGTTGTCGATGGCGGCGAACATCTCCGTCTGGTGGATGACGCCCAGCCCCAGCCCGATGGACGGGTGCACCTGCAGCCGGTTCCACAGCGACAGCGTGCGCTCCGGCACCAGCGGCACCCGCCGGCCCTCGGGCGCGGCCGAGGTGGTGCTGGTGATCTTCGCCCGCTGGAAGGTGGCGCCGCCCACCACCTGCCACGCCGACGTCATGTTCCCCGAGGCGCCGAACTCCACGCCCGTGGTGCGCTGCCCGCCCGTCTGCACCACCTTCTTGGGGTCCGTCGGGTCCGGCGCCGTGGTGTTGGTGCGGTCCAGCGCGTACAGCGCCGTGGTCAGCGAAAAGCCGGGGCGCACGTCCCACTTGGCGCCCACCTCGCGGTTGGTGAACCGCTCGGGCTCCAGCGTGCTCGACGTGGCGCTCAGCGAGCTGAACTGCTCCCCCGAGCTGGGCAGGTACGACACGCTGTAGCTGCCGTACAGCGACGCGGCCTCCACCGGCTTGAACACCAGCCCCGCGCGCGGCGACACCAACTCGTCGCGGCGGCTGAGCTCCTCGCCGTTGCGGTTGTTGCGGAAGTCGATGTCGAAGCGCTCCCAGCGCATGCCGGCGATGGCCTGCAGGTGGCGCGAAATCTCCAGCTGGTCCTGCACGAAGAACGACGTCACCGAGGCCGTGGTGCCGTTGTCGGCGTCGGACGCGCTCTGCCGGAAGGTGATGGGCGTGGCCACCGTCGGCGCGCTGAACGGCGCCGTGAAGGAGGTGGCCGCGTCGTTGTAGTAGCCCGTCCGGCGGAAGTTCTCCGTTTCCTGCCGCCCCACCTCGGCGCCCGCCAGCAGCGTGTGCCGCAGCGCGCCGGTGCCCACCTCCCAGGTGACGTCCGTCTGGTTGAAGACGTTCCGCCGCTCGGTCGTGTTGCCGTAGGCGGAGAGCGTGACGTTGGCGCCGTCCGCGCTCACCGCGCCGGGCAGGCTGTTCAGGTAGTCCTTGTCGTAGTCCGCCACACGCGTGCGGTTGCGCACGGTCCACCCGCCGGGAAGCACGTGCTCCACGAACCCGCTGCCGGCGCGCACCCGCGCCGTCGCATAGCTGGAGTCGGGGTTGCCGAAGAAGGTGGTGATGGGCGCGGTGGACGGGCGGCCCTGGAACGAGGGGATCCCCCGGTCCACGGTGCGGTCGTCGTTGAAGTACTCGTACCCGGCCTGCACCGTCGTCCGCGCGCCCAGAGCCAGCGCCAGCGTGGGGTTCAGCCCGTAGCGGCGAAGCTGGTAGGTGTCGCGGAAGCCTTCCGAGTCCTCATACATCCCGTTGAAGCGCAGCGCCAGCGCGCCGAAGCCCTGGCCCAGGTCCACCGTGGCCCGCCGGTGGTCGTGCGAGCCGCCCTCGACGGTGAACACGCGCGTGGGCGCCCAGCGCGGCTCCTTGGTGACGCGGTTGAGCACGCCGCCGCCGCCGCCCCGCCCCAAGGTCATGGCGTTGCTCCCCTTCAGCGCCTCCACCCGCTCCACGTTGTACACGTCGCGCAGGTACTGCACGTCGTCGCGCACCCCGTCGACGAAGAAGTCGGCGGTGGTGGCGTTGCCGCGGATGGTGGGCGCGTCGCGGTGCCCCTCGCCCTGGCCCATGGTGACGCCGGGAACGTAGCGCACCACGTCGGCCATCCCCTGCATGGACTGGTCGGCGATGACGTCGGCGGTCACCACGCTCACGGACTGCGGCGTGTCGCGCAGCGGCGTGTCGGTGCGCGTGGCGGTGCTGCTGCGCGGCGCGCCGTACCCGCGGCTGCGCTGGCCCACGACGGTGAGGGTGGTGAGCGTGTACACGCCCTCGCCCGCCGCCGCGCTCCCCGTGACGACCACCGTTTCGCGGTCGGTGAAGTGCGGCGTCATCCCGGTGCCGGCCAGCAGCCGTCGCAGCGCCTCGGCCGCGGTCAGCGAGCCGGAAACGCCGGACGCCTGCCGCCCGGCCGAGGCCGCCGCCACGTCCACGCGAACGCGGAGCGCCGTCTGGCGGGCATAGTCACGCAGCGCATCCGCCAGCGGCTGCGGGCGGATGGAAAAGTGGATGACGGTCGCGGTGTCGCCCTTCGCCGGCGCCCATTCCGCCGCTCCGGAGCTGACGGCGGAGAGAGGAGCCTGGGCCGCCGCGGGGGCGGCGCACAGCAAACATCCGAGTCCAGCTATGGTGATCCGACGCATCGCGCAGAGTAGGGTTGAGATTGAGAACGATTCTCAACGCGATTTTACGTTGTGCTGGTCCGGCCCGCAAGAGTCACGTCCCGCTCTCCGTCGATCCGAAGTTCCCGGACGTGAAAAGGCCCGCCGCTCCGGGGAGCGACGGGCCTTTCTTCGATCGGCTCTCGGGCGGATCAGCGCTCGGCGAGCAGCGCCTCGGCGGCGATCGCCGGCTGCGGCTCGGCGACGATGCGCGAGACAGGAAGGGCCTGCCGCGTGCGGCCGCCCTCCAGCTGGCGGCGGAAGTCCGACTCGTCCACCAGGTCGCGGATGGAGCGGTCCATCCCGTGAAGCTGCTCCTCCAGCAGTGCCATGCGCCGCTCCAGCAGCTGCTGGGCCTGGTCCTGCCCCTGCATTTCGCGATACCGGGCCAGCGCCTCCATCAGCGGCTTCAGGGCGAACCGCGCCGTCAGGCCGGTGATGGGGATCAGGATCGTAAGCAATCCCATGACGATGGCCGTCATGGCGATGATGGTGTCGTTGGTGCCCATCAGGTTCTCCTTGTACGTGCCGCGAGGGGAAGGGGACGAACGGGGCGCGCGGATGCGCGGAACGGAAGCGGGTACGGAAAGCTTCGCCGCCGGGTTTCAGCGGCGAAGCTCCTGGAAGATAACGACGCGCGATCCGGGAATGAATCCCCCCCGTCAGCTGGCGGCTTCGGAGGCCAGGTTCAGCGGGGCGATGCGGGGAAGCACGCCGCGGACGAGGGCCACCAGCCGCTCGCGCACCTGCGCGCCCACCTCCATCACCTCGTCGTGCGAAAGCGCCTGCCCGCTGAGCCCCGCGGCCAGGTTGGTGATGCACGAGATTCCCAGGCACTTCACCCCGATGGCCCGTGCCACGATCACCTCGGGCACGGTGGACATTCCCACCGCGTCGGCGCCCAGCCGGCCCAGCATGCGCACCTCGGCCGGGGTTTCGTAGGTGGGGCCCAGCAGCCCGGCGTAGACGCCCTGGGTGACGGGGATCTTCAGCTCGCGCGCCACCTCCTCGGCCGCGCGGCGGAAGCCGGCGTCGTACGGGTCCGACATGTCGGGAAAGCGCGTCTCGCCCGGAAAGGTCTCGCCGATCAGCGGGTTCTGGAACATCAGGTTCAGGTGGTCGGCGATGAGCATCAGGTCGCCGGGGACGAAGCCGGGGCGAATTCCCCCCGCCGCGTTGGTCAGCAGCATGGACTGGGCGCCCAGCGAGGCCAAGGCGCGCACCGGCAGCGCCACGTCCGACGGCTTCCATCCCTCGTACAGGTGAAAGCGGCCCTGCATGGCCACCACCTCCACCCCCTCCATCCGCCCGGCGACCAGCTGCCCCGCGTGCCCCGCCAGCGCCTGGGTGCGCCGGGGAAAGCCCGGGATGTCGTCGAAGGGAACGCGCACGGCGTCCTCGATTTCGTCGGCCAGGCCGCCCAGGCCGCTGCCCAGCACCAGGATGGCGTGCGGCGCGCGGGTGAAGCGCTCGCGCAGGAAGGTGACCGTGGGCTCGATGGAGGTGTGAGTCATTTCTTTCCGTCAGTGGGGCGGATGGGCTGAGGCTCCGGACGAATCTCCGGCCCGTGCCCCGCGGCGTCAACGGGGGTGGAGATCGGTGCACCATCCGTTTCCGACTGGATGTGAAGGCGCTTCGGTTGCGCATCCGCACCGGAACGGTGCACCAATCCGGTGCAGCTGCATCGTTCCTCCCGCGCTCCGTCCGACGGTGAAAGTCTTCAACTCGTTGGAGAGCAGGCAGTTGAACAATTTCAGGCACGCGGCCCGCCGCGTGCCTTACGGAAGGCCACTCGATACGTGTGGCGCCTCTCGAAGCAGGCGGTCGCGGGCAGCACGCCCGGGCGGCTATCTCCCCTGTTGGGCGGTCGAGGTACGGGCTGTTGCAGAACGGGCATTCCGGGCCGCGAACGCGGCCCGTCTCCGCGGCACGGCGCCCCCGCCGTCGCCGATTCACCCTGTTGGAGGACCCTGATGAAGCGCACGCTCTCCCCCCTCGCCGCCGTGGCCATGCTCGGCCTCGCGGCCGCCTGCTCCGACTCGGCCCCCACCGGCTCGGAGGCTCGCGCCCCCGGCGGCGCCCCCCTGCTTTCGGCGGCGCCGGGCCGTGGCATCGAGGGACAGTACATCGTGGTGCTGAAGGACGGCGCCAACCCCAACTCCGTGGCCGCCATCGCCGGCGTGAGCCCGCGCTTCGTGTACACCGCGGCGCTCAACGGCTTTTCCGCTACCCTGAACGCGGGCCAGCTGAACGCGCTGCAGCGCCAGGAAGGCGTCAGCTACATCGAGCAGGACCAGCTCACCACGGCCTCGGCCACGCAGAGCGGCGCCACGTGGGGCCTCGACCGCATCGACCAGCGCGACCTTCCGCTGAACAGCACCTACAACTACACGCCGACCGGCGCGGGCGTGAACGCGTACATCGTCGACACCGGCATCCTGACCACCCACAACGAGTTCGGCGGGCGCGCGGTGTCGGGCTACACGGCCATCAGTGACGGACGCGGCACCACCGACTGCAACGGGCACGGAACGCACGTGGCCGGCACCGTGGGCGGCAGCACGTACGGCGTGGCCAAGGGCGTGAAGCTGTACGCCGTGCGCGTGCTCGACTGCGCCGGCAGCGGCAGCAACTCGGGCGTGATCGCGGGCATGGACTGGGTGGCCAACAACCACGTGAAGCCGGCGGTGGCCAACATGTCGCTGGGCGGCGGCGCCAGCACGGCGACGGACGACGCGGTGAACCGCATGCACAACGCGGGCGTCACGGTGGTCGTGGCCGCCGGCAACGAGAACCAGAACGCGTGCAACGTGTCGCCGGCCCGCGCGGCCAACGCCATCACGGTGGGCTCCACCACCAACACCGACGCCCGCTCGTCGTTCAGCAACTGGGGCAGCTGCGTCGACATCTTCGCGCCGGGCAGCAACATCACCAGCGCCTGGTACACCAGCACGTCGGCCACCAACACCATCAGCGGCACGTCGATGGCTTCGCCGCACACGGCGGGCGTGGTCGCGCTGTACCTGCAGGGCAACACCACGGCGTCGCCGGCCAGCGTGGCCAGCGCGCTGATCAACAACTCCACGCCCAACAAGGTGACGAGCGCCGGCACCGGCTCGCCCAACCGCCTGCTGTACAGCATCTTCGGCGGCGGCACCACGCCTCCTCCCCCGACGGGCGGCACCACGTACACCGGCAGCCTGAGCGGCGCCGGCGACTCCGACATCCACCCGAACGGCACCTACTACCAGAGCACGGTGTCGGGCACCCACAAGGGCGTGCTGGACGGGCCCTCGGGCGTGGACTTCGACCTGCAGCTGTTCAAGTGGAACGGCTCGGCGTGGAGCATCGTCGCGCGCGGCGAGACGGCGTCGCCGGACGAGACCATCACGTACAGCGGCACCGCCGGGTACTACTACTGGAAGGTGCTCTCGTACACCGGCAGCGGCTCGTACTCGTTCACCATGACCAAGCCCTGATCCCTCGGCTCGGCTGATGGAAAGCCCGCCCGGCGCCTGGTGCGCCGGGCGGGCTTCGCCTTTCCGGATTCGGAGGGTCTCACACAGAAGGCACGGAGGGAAGCGCATCCAAGTCCACCGCGTGAGAGGCGGCGCCACGCTGGATGGAAACGCTCGTTTGTAGACCTTGCGTTCGATTTCGTGCACCGTTTTGGTTCGGGCTGCACCAACTCGCATCGGCCGACCCAGGTGTCACTTCCAGCAACATCGTTGGCGCGCCAACGCTTAGGCCCAGCATCGCGCATGGCTCGACACGTGCCTTACCGCGGTCCCGTCATCCCGACACGTTCCGTTGCCCGCCCGCGCGGGAAGAGCCATTCGCCCCCCCCGGCGAAAGACTCATTCTGCGCCGGAGTATCCCTGCGGCAGAACGTGCCCCACAGCGATTCACCCCCGGAAGGACGCGCCATGCTCCCGTTCCGCCCCACAGCCGCCCTGCTGGCCGCCGCCGCCCTCGCGGCGTGCTCGGACCAGTCTCCCACGACGGCGGCCGCGCCGGAATCCGCGCCGCTGCTGTCCGCGGCGGCGGGACGGGGCATCGCCGATTCGTACATCGTGGTGCTGCAGGAGGGCGCCGACCCGCGCGCCGTCGCCGCCGTGGCCGGGGTCAGCCCGCGCCACGTGTACACCTCGGCCCTCAACGGCTTCGCCGCCACGCTCAACGCGGGACAGCTGAACGCCCTTCGCCAGCACGCGGCGGTGGCGCTGGTGGAGCAGGACCAGGCGGCGGAAACGTACACCACGCAGAGCGGCGCCACCTGGGGGCTGGACCGCATCGACCAGCGGGCGCTGCCCCTCTCGGGCACCTACACCTACACCCGCACCGGCGCGGGCGTCTACGCCTACGTGCTCGACACCGGCATCCAGGCCGACCATCCGCAGTTCGGCACCCGCGCCCGCAACGTGTACGACGCCTTCGGCGGCACGGGCGCGGACTGCAACGGCCACGGAACGCACGTGGCCGGCACCATCGGCAGCACCACCTACGGCGTGGCGAAGAGCGCCTACCTGCGCGGCCTGCGGGTGATGGACTGCAACGGAAGTGGGTCGACCAGCGGCATCATCGCCGCCATCGACTGGGTGCGCACCAACCACGTGAAGCCGGCCGTCGCCAACCTGTCCATCGGCGGCAGCTACTCGGCCACGATGAACACGGCGGTCACCAACCTGTCGAACGCCGGCGTGTTCGTGGCCGTGGCCGCCGGCAACAGCAACGCCGACGCGTGCAGCTTCTCGCCGGCCAGCGCCGCGGCCGTGTTCACCACCGCCTCGTCGGAAAAGACCGACGCGCGCCGCTCCACCTCCAACTACGGCAGCTGCGTGGACGGCTACGCGCCGGGCGGCAGCATCACCAGCACCTGGATCGGAAGCGGGACGAACACCATCAGCGGCAGCTCCATGGCGAGCCCGCACGTGGCGGGGGTG
>NZ_DASWMD010000053.1:0-17370 GCF_036399935.1 Longimicrobium sp. | reverse complement strand
TCCCATCCCGAACTCGGAAGTGAAAACCCGCTGCGCGGATGGTACTGCCGGGGCCACCCGGTGGGAGAGTACGGCGCCGCCGGCCTTTTATTCCGAACGCCCGCCCTGATCCTCGTGATCAGGGCGGGCGTTTGGCGTTCTGCACCCTCCGTGCGATCCATGGCTGTAGGGCTTCCCCCCACAAGGAAGCACCGAATCGTACGGAGCATTCGTACGGCACCAGACCGTAAATCGGTATTGTGCCGGGGCTTGCGGGCCGGTATCTTCCGGCTCGCTCAGGGAACGAGCCTGTGCGACCGACTTCGACACACCTTTAGGAGAGAGTTGATCACGATGACTCGCGATCTGATGAAGCTTCCCGCCATTGCGCTTCTCGCGCTTGCGGCCGCGTGCGGCGGCGGCGACGAACAGGCTGCTTCCAGCGACACGGCGGCGCAGGGCACCGAGACCGCGGCGGCCCCCGCCCCGGCAACCGATGCCTCCGCTCCGGCGCCGGCGCCCTCCACCGGCTCGGGCACCGTGCACGACGTCAAGATGGTGACCACCCAGAACGGCGCCTCCGGCGAGTTCCAGCCCGCGACGGTCACCGTCAAGCGCGGCGATCGCATCCGCTGGACCATGGCCGACGGCAGCGCTCCGCACAACGTTTCGTTCAGCCTGGCGCAGGGCAACCCGGCCGGCTTCACGCCGCCCGCGGACAGCCCGCTCTACACGCAGGCGGGGCAGACCTTCGAAGTCCCGGCCGACTGGGCGCCGGGCACCTACAACTACGTCTGCATGCCGCACGCCGGCATGGGCATGCGCGGCACGATCACGGTCACCGAGTAAACGCGGTTTCCGCGGCACGAAAAAAGGAGCCGTCCTTCGGGGCGGCTCCTTTTTCGTGATCGATGCCTCTCCCATCGATCAAAGGCCCAGCGCGGCCCGGATCGTGGGGTTGATGCGGTCCGCCGACCAGGGCGGCGAAAACGTGAGCTCCACCTCGGCCTGCTCCACGCCGGGAACCGACTCCACCGCCTCGCGCGCCTTCGTCAGCAGTTCGCCCGCCACGGGGCATCCCGGCGACGTGAGCGACATCGTGACGTCCACGCGGCCGCCGTCGATCTTGATGTCGTAGATCAGCCCCAGCACCACCAAGTCCAGCTTGAGCTCCGGGTCCTTGACCTTGCGCAGCGCCTTGCGCACTTCCTTTTCGTCGACCATTCCATTCGTCTCCTGATCCGCCCCGGCCCGTACGACCGCGCCGTTCGGCGGAAGCTGTCCCCCCGTGGCGGGTGTGTCAACCCGCGCTTGCCCGCCCGCCCCGCCTGCGTATCTTTCCCGCGCCAGGATGCCGCCGACTCCGCACCGTGAAAGCCATGTCCGACAGCAGCAACACGAAAGTCCGCCGGATCGCCATCAACACGGGTGGCGGCGACGCCCCGGGGCTGAACGCCGTGATCCGCGCGGCTACCCTGGCCGCCCTGAACGAAGGGTGGGAGGTGTTCGGCATCCGCCGCGGATACATGGGCATCCTGGAGGGCGAGGTCGACGGCGAGGAGGGGCTCTTTCCCCTGACGGCACAAGCGGTCCGCGGGATCACCCACCTGGGCGGCACCATCCTGGGCACCACCACCCGCGGCAACCCGTTCGGCCTGGAGGTGCGCCAGCCGGACGGAACCTGGGGCACGGTCGACCGGTCCGATGAGATCGTGCAGCGATTCCGCGAGTGCCAGATCGACGCGCTGATCGCCATCGGGGGCGACGGGTCGCTGAGCATCGCCCACGCCCTGCACCAGAAGGGGCTGCCGGTGATCGGCGTCCCCAAGACCATCGACAACGACCTGAGCGCCACCGACGTCACCTTCGGCTTCCAGTCGGCGGTGGAGGTGGCCACGGACGCCATCGGCCGGCTGCACAGCACCGCCGAGGCGCACCAGCGGGTGATGGTGGTGCAGCTGATGGGACGGCACACGGGGTGGATCGCCCTGGAGTCGGGGCTGGCGGGCGGGGCCGACGTCATCCTGATCCCCGAAATCCCGTACGACATCGCCAAGATCGCCGAAAAGGTGCGCGAGCGCGACCGCCAGCGGCGCCGCTTCAGCATCGTGGTCGTGGCCGAGGGCGCGCGGCCGCGGGACGGCGAGGCCAGCTACGCCGACGAGACGGGGCGCTACGGCGGCATCGCCGACCGCATCGCCGCCCAGCTGTATGACGCGACGGAGAAGGAAACCCGCTCGATGGTGCTGGGCCACATCCAGCGCGGCGGCGAGCCCATCGCCTACGACCGCAGCCTTGCGCTTCGCTTCGGCGCGGCGGCGGTGCGCTGCATCCGCGAGGGCCAGCTGGGCACCATGGTGGCGCTGCAGGGCAATTACATCCGCGCCGTTCCGCTGGGTGACGCCATCCGCGACATCAAGCGTGTGCCGGCGGATTCGGAGCTGGTGATGACGGCGCGCCAGCTGGGCATTTCGTTCGGCGACTGATCTCGCAAATCGCGGCAGCAGTGGCATCTCCCGGCGGCCGTCCACGGACTTGCGGGAGCGCACGCCGGTGGCAATCAGGGCCAAAACGCGTGCGGGGCAAGGAGTTCCGCTCGCCGCTCGCCACGAAGCGGGCTGATCGTGCGTACGGCCCCGTTTTCGCTCCCTGCACTTGTCTATCGGCGCGTGCGGCTGTTAGAGTAACTGCACCACGCTCCGGTATCAGCCAGCCGCCCCGGCCTTCCCCGCCGGGTCTGCCCCGCCGGGCCCCTTTCCCTCCCCACGATGCACGTTCGCATGGAAGCGCCGCCGCGCTTGTGGGCTACCGCGGAAGACGCGGGCGATCCCGCCGGGCCGCAGGTGTCCGTGGTGTCGCAGGCGTTCGCGGCCGTTCCGCTGCTGGGCACGCCCCCGCAGGTGGCGCAGGCGTGCGTGGATGCCGTGCGCGCGCTGACCGGCGGCCCCGCCCGGGTAGAAGTGCCCACGCGGCCGGTGCCGCTGGCCGTGGGGGACGACGCCGAGGGGCTGGTGCCGCTGGCGAGCTTCGACGCGCCCGGAGGGCAGGGAAGGGTTCTGGCGGGCGCCCACACGGCCCAGTACGACGCCCAGGCGGTGCAGGCCGTGGCCGAGCAGCTGGAGCGCGTCTGGGCCGTGCAGCAGCACCGCGCCGCGCAGACCCTGGAGCTCGACCAGCTTCGCTTTCACCTGGGGGCGCTGCAGCAGGTGGCGCGCACGCTGTCCGTGGTGCGCGGCGCGGAGGAGACGGAGCGGCTGGTGCTGGACTCGGTGGGCGAGGTGTTCTTCGCCTGGTGGGCGGCGCTGTACCACACCGAGGGTGAGCAGTACACCTGCCGCGCCGTGCGCTCACTGCGCGGCGAGTCGGTGGCGTTCGCCATTCCGGGGCGGGTGGTGCGGGCCATCGCCGCGCCGGGACAGCCGCCGGTGATTCCCCCCGAGGACGCGGAGATCCGCGACCACGTGCCGGCCGAGGTGGCCGTGGTGGCGCCGCTGGACTTCGGCGACGAAGAGGCGGGGCTGCTGATCCTGGGCCGCCGCATGACCGACGCGCCGTACGAGCCGCACGACCTGGCCCTGCTGCGCGCCCTCGCCGACTCGTCGGCCATCGCGCTGCGCAACGCCGAGCTGCTCGACCGGCTTCGCGCGCAGGCCACCATCGACCCGCTGACGGGCTGCCACAACCGCCGGGGCTTCGACGAGATCCTGGAGAACGAGCTGGCGCGCTCGCAGCGGTACAACCGGCCGCTGTGCCTGGTGCTGCTGGACATCGACCGCTTCAAGGCCATCAACGACGACTTCGGCCACGAGGTGGGCGACCACGCGCTGCAGCGGATCGGGCGGGCGGTACGGCATGCGTTCCGGAGCACCGACAGTGCCTGCCGCTACGGCGGCGAGGAGTTCGCCCTGGTCTTTCCCGAGACCACCAAGGAAGAGGGGCTGAAGCTGGCGGAGCGGCTGCGGGTGCTGGTGGAGGCGCTGCCCCCCAACGCCGAGGTGCCCCGCCCGCTGACCGCCAGCTTTGGCGTGGCGGCGTTTCCCGCGGACGCGACGAACCACACGGACCTGGTTCGCGCGGCGGACCGGGCGCTGTACCAGGCCAAGAGCAACGGCCGCAACCGCGTGGAACTGGCCTGACCGTCCGATCCTGAATGGATACCCGCAGCCCCGCCCCGCCGTTCGCGCGGGGCGGGGCTCGCGCTTTCCCCCTGCACCGCGGCACGCGGCTCGCTATCTTGTCCGCGTAAGGCAATCGACCGAAATCCCTTCTGAACATCGACCGCAGGCCAGGCCGTGGAACTGACTCCCAAGCAGCGGGCGCACCTCAAGTCGCTCGCCCACCACCTGAACCCGGTGCTCTTCGTGGGCAAGGAGGGCGTCACCGATCAGACGATCCGGTCGCTGGAGGAGGCCTTCAACACCCGCGAGCTGCTGAAGGTGAAGATCCTGGAAGCGGCGCGGATGACCGCGCGCGAGGGCGCCGCAGCGCTCGCGGAACGGATCGACGGGGCCGTGGCGGTGCAGGCCATCGGCCGCGTGGGCGTGCTGTACCGGCCACACCCCGAAAAGCCAGAGATCCAGCTTCCCGGCTGATCCGCCCCGGACGGATTCTCCGCGCCCGGCGCCTTGTAGCGCCGGGCGCGTTTGCGTAGACTGTGCTAAGGAATTCGCAGCTCTCCCCTCACCTCCCTGGAACGCCGATGTTTTTTTCTGCTCGCGCCGCGGCCGCGGGCGCGCTCCTGCTCACGGCGGCGCAGGCGGCGCCCGCGAGCGCGCAGACGGCCGCCAACGGCTTCGACCTCTCCGTCCGCAACATCATGCGCGGCCCCGAGCTGGTGGGCCGCTCGCCCGACGACGTCCGCTGGTCGGCGGACGGCCGCTGGGTGTACTTCCGCTGGCGGCAGCCCGAGGCGCGCGACACGGCGACGCACGTGTACCGCGTGGCCGCCGGCGGCGGCGCGCCCGAGATGCTGCCGGACTCGGTGGCCGATCGGGTCCTTCCGCCGTCCGGCGGCGGCGGGTGGACGCTGGACCGGTCGCGGCGCGCCTTCGAGCGGCTCGGCGACGTCTTCGTGGTGGACCGGAACGGTGCCGAGCGCCGCATCACCGACACCCCGGCGCGGGAGCGCGGCCCGGAGCTGTCGCTGGACGGCCGCACCGTGTTCTGGATGTCGGCCAACAACCTGTTCTCCGTCCCTGTCGCGGGCGGGCCCCTGCGCCAGCTGACGGACCTTCGGCTGGACAACGCCCCGCGGACGAACGAGCCCACCGGCGCGCGCGGGGACCTGCGCACGCGGCAGGCGGAGCTCTTCGACGTGGTCCGCGACCGCCGGGCCGAGCGGGAGCGGCGCGAGCTGCTGGATTCGCTTCGCGCCACCGTGCGCCCCGCGTACCTGGGGAAGAACACCTCCATCAGCTACTTCGACGTGTCGCCTTCCGGGCGATACGTGCTGCTGGGCGTCAGCGAGAACGTGGAGGGCGACCAGCAGACCATGGTGCCCGCGTGGGTCACGGAGAGCGGCTACACCGAGCCCCTGAACGTGCGGAACAAGGTGGGCGACGTGCAGGACGTGGAGAAGGCCGCCATCCTGGACCTTCACACCTCGCGGCTCACGTGGATCGCTCCCGACAGTGCCCACGCGGCACGGAAGCTGGCGATCACCCCCGCCGGATGGGCCCCCACGGAGGACCGCGCGCTGCTGGTGGGCGTTCCGTTCGACTACAAGGACCGCTGGATCTACGTGGTGGGGCCGGACGGGCGCACGACGACGGTGGACGCACTGCGGGACACGGCCTGGGTGGGTGGTCCGGGGCTGTTCACCGCCAGCTGGCTCTCGAACGACCGCATCTACTTCGTTTCCGAGCGCACCGGCTACGCGCACCTGTACACCGCACCCGCCACGGGTGGGCCGGCGACGGCCATCACCTCCGGCCAGTGGGAGGTGGAGGACGTCACCCTGTCGCCCGACCGGCGCACCTTCCTGGTCACGACGAGCGAAACGCACCCTGGCGAGCGGGCCGTCTACTCGATCCCCGTCGGCGGCGGACCGCGCACGCGCGTGTCGCCGCTGGAGGGGTGGACCACCGTCACGCCGTCCCCCGACGCGCGCTGGCTGGCGCTGCTCCACTCGGTCGCCAACGCGCCGCCGGAGCTGTACCTGATGCCCAACCGCCCCGGCGCGCGGCCGCGGCAGGTGACGGAGTCGCGCACGGCCGAGTTCCGCCGCGGGCCGTGGATTCGCCCCGAGGTGGTGTCGTTCGCCGCGCGCGACGGGCAGACGGTGTACGCCCGCATCTTCCGCCCGCGCGACCTGGGCGCGCAGCCGCACGGGGGCGCGGTGATCTTCGTGCACGGCGCCGGCTACCTGCAGAACGCGCATCGCGGGTGGAGCACGTACTTCCGGGAGTACATGTTCCATCACCTGCTGGCCTCGCGGGGGTACACGGTGATGGATGTGGACTACCGCGGCTCGGCCGGCTACGGCGCGGCGGTGCGCACGGGCATCTACCGGCACATGGGCGGCAAGGACCTGACGGACCAGGTAGACGCCGCGCGATGGATGGTGGCCCGCGAGGGTGTGGATCCGAAGCGCGTGGGCATCTACGGGGGTTCGTACGGGGGGTTCATCACGCTGATGGGGATGTTCACCGAGCCGGAGACGTTCCGCAGCGGCGCGGCCCTCCGCTCGGTGACCGACTGGGCGCACTACAACCACTGGTACACCAGCCGCATCCTGAACCTGCCGCACGAAGACACGCTGGCCTACCGCCGCTCGTCGCCCATCTACTTTGCCGAAGGGCTGCGCGGCGACCTGCTGATCGCGCACGGGATGGTGGACGTGAACGTGCACTTTCAGGACGTGGCGCGCCTGGCGCAGCGGCTGATCGAGCTGGGCAAGACCAACTGGGAGATGGCCGTGTACCCCGTGGAGGACCACGCCTTTCAACGGGCGGATTCGTGGACGGACGAGTATCGCCGCATCTACGAGCTGTTCGAGCGCACGCTCAGGCCCGGATCGCCGCCGCTGCCCAACTGACGACGGCCAGTCCGCTCGCCGGAGTGACGCAAGCTGATGCACCACATCGGCTTGCGTAACATGGGCGGATTTTGGAACGGTGCTTGCTTTACCGGTGCGCACCGACGGGCGGAGAACCGCCGCCCGGAAGGGGAGGGCCATCTCCGCGAGAGCCATCGATCTCGCACATCTGGTTGGTGGTCAAGGGGATGGCACACGGGTTGCTTTACGATGGGGCACACGAAGATCGAGAGCTGAGGCTGACGAATAGAGGGAACCCGAAGGAGGCGCTATGAACCGGATCGTGAAGGAGCTCGCCGAGGCCCTCCCGCAGCCGAAAGGCCCGTTCACGGACGCGGAAGCGCTCGAGCTGCTGATGGCGTACCGGAAGGATCCCTCCAACGTGCCGTGTCCGCTGTGCGGGCCCGACACCATCGAGGTCCTGGCGTTCATCGAGCCGGAGATCGATCCCAACGGGTTTGCGTCGGTGACCAATCCCGAGGGCGAGTACGCGGCGGCGCTGTACTGCCACAAGTGCTTCCGGGCGGTGGGCATCCTGGCCGGAACGGGCAAGGAAGCCTGAGCAGGGCCGCGGGTTGGGGGACCCGCGGAGCAGGGTGCCGGGCCGGACGTTGGGGGACGTTCGCCGGCACGGGGTGGGGAGGTGACGGGGGGGAGCAGGACGCGGGTTGGGGGACCCGCGAGATGGAAAGCTTCATGGGGTGTGACAGGGGGAGTGGAACGAGAAAGGGAGCGCTTCGGCGCTCCCTTTCTCGTTTTCTGCATTCGGTGCTCTCACCCGCTGGCGGGAGCGGTGTCATCGCCTCCGTCGAAATTCCCGACTGTCATCGCAGAAGGATGCTAAGCTGTTGATATTTAACCGGATGGCGCCTGCGATTCGCGCCTGTGAGCCGAGCGCGAACCGTGCGCCCGGTGTCGCAAACGATTGTCTTGACTGTCAGCTTCACCACGTGCAAATTAGACGCACGTTGCAGGTTCGCGCTTCACGTCGGACAGTGCCAGCCGGAGATGAGAGACCCGTTCGCGAACGCCGCGGTGCAGCTGCTCGGATACCCGCTGATGCTCACGCTGGTGGGCATGTACACCCGCCGGCTGGGCAGGCGCGATGGTGACCCCAGCCCGCGCCGGAACGATTGGGCGATCGGCACCACGCTGCTCTTCATGACCTTTGGAGTGGTGGTGAGCGACATGCGGGTGGCCCCCGTGGAGGCCGACGTTTCACCTGGAGTCGGATGGCTGCTGATCGTGCTGCTCGGGCTTGTCATTTCGTTGGACATCGACCGGACCCACTCGTGGGCCCGCGACGCCGGCAACCGGATGACGGACAGGAAGCGACTCGGCGTGGGGATCATCGGGCCGAACATTCTCGCGCTCGGCATCTACTGCAGTTATCAAATCGTCAAGACTTGGAGGTGAGAATGAGAACCCTGGACGCCCGCGAACTCGACCGTCTCATGCGCGTTGGCGGAATCGCTCAGTTCCTCCGTGAAAACGCCCTGACGGTCCTACTCCCCGCCCTGTTGCTGCAACTGGTGCTCGGCGAAGTGATGCTGTACGTGTTCTCGGGGTACGCCTTCTTCGTCGTCGTCATTGCGTGGGGCGTAGTGCCCCGGCTGGGCCCCCGGATCAGGGACGTAGCGCGCGCGTTGTATGCGGCGGGGTGCATTACGACGGAGCGGTACAACGAGGCGGCCGTACTGGTGAACAACATGCTATTCCAGGGACCGCCGCGGCCCGACGACAAGCCGCCGATGCCTCTCCGCCACTGATGCCAAAGCCTCGCTGCCGTGGCGGCAGCGAGGCTTCGAATCGCGACCCCGCGTGCCTCAGCGGGTGACGCGCAGGTCGCCTTCGAGCAGCCGCATGGGGCCGAAGCTGGGCTGGCCCAGCAGCCCGGCATCCACGCCGATGGTGCCGTTCAGCTGGTAGTTGATACCGCGGCCGGAGAGCGCGTTGCGGGCTACGTCCAGCAGGCCGGGAACGTCGCTGAAGTCGATGGCGATGTCGATGGGGATCACCGTTTCGCCGTTCGCCTGCATGGGTACGCCCAGCGGAAAGCTGACGTCGGCGGCCTCGCGGCCGGAGAGCGACAGGCTGCCGATCAGCCGCGTGAGCGTGAGGCCCACCGGGTTGGGGTTGCTCACCCGCGCGTACAGCCGCACGGCCGCGCCGCCGGTGGGACGGTCCATCGACGGCGGAAGCAGGCGGAGCTGCGCCTGCTGGCCGCTGTCCACGCGGAAGGACGGGGCCTGTAGCACCTGCTCCAGCCCCAGCCCGGCGCATCCGGACAGGGCGGCGAACATGAGGGTCAGAAACCAGGCTCGAGCTGCCAGTCTCATTGGGGTATCTCCTTGCTTTCACCTACGCCGGGGCGCTCCGTCCCACTGACGGCCTTCCCGCGTCGCAGGCCATCCAGTGCAAGGACGGCGCCCGCTGGTTCCGGTGTCGGCCGCCCTTCCCGGGCGCGTCCCCGCTCAACGGGGTGGTTGGAACGGCTCGTGCATGGCGGCGCCCTCCCGAGCCGCGCGGAGACACGGCGCGGCAGAGCAGGACCGGGACAAGGGATTCTCACGGAGGGAGGAAGCGGTGGACACCGATACGACACGCCCGGAGGTGGGAACCGTACCGGCGGCCACGGCCGAGATCCTGGACGGGTTGAACGACCTGCTCCAGCTCGACCATGATGCCGTCGGCGCGTACGAGATCGCGATGGAAAAGCTCAAGGACCGCGACCACGCGGCCCAGATCGCCGGGTTCCTGCGCGACCACGAGCGGCACATCCGCGAGCTGAACGAGCTGATCTCGGAGCTGGGCGGCCAGCCGAAGAACCACCCGCACCTCACGGGGCCGTTCAAGCTGGCGCTGCAGAGCCTGGCCGGCCTGGCGGGCGACCGGGGGCTGCTCACCGCGTTCCGCCACAACGAGCTCCAGGTGCGCGCCAAGTACGACACGTACGCGGCCAAGGCCAACTTCTGGCCCAACAACATCAAGCGCATCATCGACCGGGCCGCGCTCGACGAAGAGCGGCACTACCGCTGGGTGTCGGACGTGATGGCGGCCATGGGGCTGGGCGCGGGCGAGGGTCCGGAGCTCGACGCGAGCAACGCGGCCCGCGAGCACCTGATGGCGCACGGCTCGCGCATGGACCAGGTGCGCGAAACTGTTTCGGAAGTCACCGGGCAGGCGCGTGAGACCGTGTCGGACGTGGCGGAACAGGCGCGGGAGCGTGCGGCCGAGATGGCCGAGCAGGCACGCATTCTCGCGGCCCAGGCGCGCGTGCGCGCGGCGGAGCTGGCCGAGCAGGCACGCGAGAAGGTGCGCGCGTCGGGCGTGGCCGACTCGGTTGCAGCCGGCGCGGGCGCGGTGCGCAGCCGCCTGGAGGGCGTGATGCACCCCACCCCGCGCGCCGACCTGTACGGCGGGGCCGCGCTGGGCGACGGCGGCTATCGCGCGCCCAGCACCGATCCCATGACGCAGCTGCGCGGCCGCGCGCAGACGGTGGCGGCCGGCGCGCGCGGCGCCGGAGACCAGTTCGAGCAGCGGTACAACGAGCGTCCGCTCCAGACGCTGGTGATCGCCGGAATCGCCGGCTTCTTCATTGGCCGGCTCCTTCGCTGACCGGGAGTGACCTATGGCTGACCTGAACGTAACGCGAGGGGACGACGATACCGTCCCCGACGTGGCGCTCGCCGGCGGGGCCGTGCCCGGGCGCGTGACCCATCCCGAAGTCGTGATCACCCCGTCGTCGGGCCACACCACGGATTCCTCGTCCCTGCACGTGACGGCTGGCTCGTCCGTCCACGCGACGGCCCCGGGAACCATCGCCGACGTGAGCGACCCCGAGCTGGCGCGCCTGCAAATCGAGCAGACGCGCGCGCGGATGTCCGACACCATCGAGCAGATCGAGGAAGCCCTCGTCCGCAAGCGGGCGCAGGTGGAGGAGAAGCTCGACGTGATGGCCCCCGTGCGCCGCAAGGCGCGCGAGAACGCCTTCCCCCTGCTGGGGGGCGTGTTCCTGGCCGGACTGGTGCTCGGCTACCTGACGGGCGAAAGCGACGAGGACGAGGGCGCCCGCCCCGCCATCCGCGAGTTCGGCATGAACCAGGACGTGCGGGGCCGGGCGGCGTACAGCACCCACTCCCAGGAGAAGGCGGAGCTGTGGGAGCGCCGCGCCCGCCGGCTGATGGAGGTGGCCAACCAGCAGGAGGCGGAGCTGGCGGCCCTGCGCGGTGAAGAGGAGCGGCCCCGCCGCGGCCTGCTGCGCCGCCGCCGGAGCGCCCCCGCGTATCGCGAGGAATTCGACGAGGTGTCGGCGATGGGGGTCACCGGTTCCGCTCGGACGACGGGGGAGTACGACGGCATGCCGCTGCACGATGCCGACTCGTATCCGCCCCGCGGCGACGAGGGCGGCCTGGACCGCGACCCCCTGCCCGCCCCGGTCTGATCGCGGGCGCGAGTTGCGGGTGAGCGGGGCGCCGGCCATGGAGGCCGGCGCCCCGTTTCCGTCCCCCGCCGCCGCGCTTACCTTTTCGCTTCGCCAGGCCTGGATCTCGTTCGACCAACCCGCATCGTTCCCGTGAAGTTCACCCTGCGCGGCATTCTCGCCGCCGTGTTCGTTTTGCTCGTCGCCGGCGTGTGCGTGCGGCTGGGGATGTGGCAGCTGGACCGGCTGAAGGAGCGGCGCGCCCGCAACGAGGCGGTCCGCACCGCGACTGCCCGGCCGCCGCTGGTGCTGGATGCCGCCACCTCCGCCGCCGTCACCGCGGATCCTGACGCGTACGTCTGGCGCCGCGTGCGTGTCCGGGGCCGCTACGCTCCCGCGGGCGCCGTGGTGCTGCGCGCCCGCGCCAGGGGGGGGAATCCGGGGGTGCACATCGCCGCGCCGCTGGTGCTGGCGGGCGGGCGCGTGGTGATGGTGAACCGGGGCTGGGCGCCCTCGCCGGACGCGGCCACGGTCGACCGCTCCGCGCTGCGGCCGGACACGGGCGAGGTCGCCGTGACCGGGGTGCTGCTGCCGGTGGAGACGCGTCCGGACGGCGGAATGCCCGCAGGCCGCGTCGGGGACGACACCACCTACCGGCGGCTGGACCTGGCCTCCCTTCGCGTACGGATGCGGGGTGAGGTGCTTCCCGTGCACGTGCAGCAGCTGGCGGACGGGGCCGTGTCCGATCCTCCCATTCCCGTGCCGCTGCCGGAGATGGGCGAGGGGAACCACCTGAGCTATGCGGTGCAGTGGTTCAGCTTTGCGGCCATCGCCGTGATCGGATTCGGCGTCGTCGCCCTGCGGCGGAGGAGGGCGTAGGACCCCGTCGCGGGGTATCCATCTTGCACCCGCCGTCCCTCCCTCTCCCCGGCGCGGGGAGTGAGTTTTGGAAGGCCAGGTCACCAGAACGAGGAGACGAGGCATGGCAGGCTACGGACGCGACTACGGCCAGGACCGCGGGCGGTTCGGCCAGGGTGGGTACGGCGGCGGTGGGGGAAATCGCGGTGGCGCCTCGCGTGGCGGTGAGTACGGCGGCATGGGCTCGGACGCCGGCGGCGGCCAGAGCGGCGGCTTCTCCGGCTTTGGGCCCGGGGGCGGCGCGTACGACAACGAGTTCGGCGCCGGCGGGTATGGCGGCGCGCGCGGCGGCTCCGGCTACGGCGGGTACGGCGCAGGCAGCGGCTCCGGCGGCGGGGGCTACTCCGGCGACGCCGACTGGGGGAGCGGACGCGACACGCACTCCGGCGGTGGGTACGGCTACGGCGGCCAGGGCTTCGGCGGCGGGATGTACGGCGGCGGCCAGGGGTACGGCGGCTACGGCTACGGCGACCCGGGCTTCCGCGGTGAGTCCGGCGGCGGCTACGGCGGGGGTGGCTACGGCGGCGGCTCCCACGGCGGCGGCGGTGGCGGCGGCGGCGGGTACGGTGGTGGCGGGCAGAACTCCGGCGGGTACGGCGGCGGATGGAGCAGCGGTGGCCGGGGCGGCTACGGCGGCGGGTCCTTCGGCGGGGGCCAGGGCGGCGGCTCCGGGTTCGGCGACCCCGGGTACGGTGGCGGGCAGCAGGGCGGCGGCGAAGAGCTGCGGCGCCTGCGCGCCGCCGACGTGATGACCGACAACCCCGAGACGGTGACGCCCGAAACGTCGCTGGCCGACGCCGCGCGCAAGATGCGCGACCTGGACGTGGGCATCATCCCCGTCGTGGAGAGCGAGACCAGCAAGAGGCTGCGCGGCGTGCTCACCGACCGCGACATCGCCATCCGCGCCGTCGCCGACGGCATGGACGCCAACTCCACCAAGGTCAGCCAGGTGATGACCACCGAGGTGGAAACCTGCAACAAGAACGATTCGCTGCGTGACGTGCTGAACGTCATGGAGCGCGAGCAGGTGCGCCGTGTTCCCATCACCGACCGCGAGGGCCGGCTGGTGGGCATCATCGCCCAGGCGGACGTGGCGACGGACCTGGACAGCCGCGAGGGCCGCTACGAGCTGGCCGAGGCGGTGGAGCAGATCTCCGAGCCCGGGCAGTCGCGCGGGCGCGGCGGCAGCTGGGGCGGGCGCTCCGGTTCGGGCTCCGGCGGCGGCGGGTTCCTGGGCAGCGTGCGCAACCTGGCGCAGAACGTCACCGGCAGCCGGCAGTCGCACGGCGGGGGATACTCGGCCAGCGGTTCGACCGGCGGCGGAAACTCCTCCGGCACGAGCGGCTACACCGGAACCAACCAGTCGGACGCGGCCGGCGGGCTCGACAACACGGCCGCCGATGGTGAGAGGGGCGGCAACGGCTGACGCCTTCCGCCAGCCACGGTGGAATGAAAACGGGAGGCCCGGTGATCCGGGCCTCCCGTTTTTCGATCGTGCGCCGTCGATCGTCAGCCGTCGAAGCGGCGCATCACGAGGGTAGTGTTCGCCCCGCCGAAGCCGAACGAGTTGCTGAGGACCACGTCCAGCGCCTGCTCGCGCGCGGTGTCGGGAACGTAGTCCAGGTCGCACTCCGGGTCGGGCGTGCGCAGGTTGATCGTGGGCGGGATGATGCCGTCACGGATGGCCATCGCGCAGACCCCGGCCTCGATCGATGCGCTGCCGCCGAGCGCATGGCCGATCATCGACTTGGTGGACGACACCGGGACGCGGTCGGCGTGGGCGCCCAGCACGGAGCGGATGGCGCGCGTCTCGGCCGCGTCGCCCACCGGCGTCGACGTGCCGTGCGCGTTGATGTACGACACCTCTTCCGGCGCCAGCCCGGCGCTGCGCAGGGCGGCCCTCATGGCCCGCGCGGCGCCCGCCCCGTCCTCGGGGGGCGCGGTGATGTGGAAGGCGTCGGCGCTCATGCCGAACCCGATGATCTCGGCCAGGATGGTCGCGCCGCGCTCGCGGGCGCTTTCCAGCTCCTCGAGCACCAGCACGCCGCCGCCCTCGCCGTGCACGAAGCCGCTGCGCGTGGCGTCGAACGGGCGCGACGCCGTCTCCGGCGACTCGTACTGGGTGGCGAGGGCGCGGGCCGCGGCGAAGCCGGCGAAGGAGATGGGCGTCAGGCAGGCCTCGGTGCCGCCGGCCAGCATCATCCGGGCGTCGCCGCGCTGGATGGCGTGGAACGCCTCGCCGATCGCGTGGTTGCTGCTGGCGCAGGCGGAGACGGGGGCGTAGCTGGGCCCCTGCGCGCCGGTGCGGATGGCGATCTGCCCGGCGGCCAGGTTGATGATGCTGGCGGGGATGAAGAAGGGCGAAACGCGGTTCATCCCCTTTTCGCGCATGGTGTCGGAGGTCTCCATGATGGAGATCAGCCCGCCCATGCCGGAGCCGACGATGGTGCCCGTCTCCTCGGGATTCGGCACGGGCCCCAGCCCGCCCAGCCCCGCGTTGACCATAGCGTCGTGCGCGGCGACGAGGGCGTACTGGATGAACCAGTCCATCCGCCGGGCGTCCTTGCGGTCGATCACCGGCTCGGCGCTGAAGTTCTTCACCTCGCCGGCGATGGCGATCTCCGGCGCCAGCCCGGGAAGCTGGCACCGGGTGAGCGGGCCGACGCCGGAGCGGCCGGCCCGGACCCCCTCCCACGTGTCGGCGGCGTTGTTGCCCAGCGCGGTGACCATCCCCACGCCCGTGATGACGACCCTGCGGTTCTCCACCGGCATATGCTTCCAAACGGGTGCTCGATTGTCAGCCACAGGCGCCACGGCCCTCGTGCGCGCCCCGGGTTTTTATTCGGCCTTCAGCAGCCCGCGCCGGAGCGCGAAGCGAACGAGCTCGCTGCGGTGGTGAAGGTCCAGCTTTTCCATGATCCGCGCGCGGTAGGTATCCACCGTCTTGGGGCTGATGAACAGCTTCTTGCCGATCTCGCTGCTGCTGAAGCCCTCGACGGTGAACCCCAGCACCTCGCGCTCCCGCTCCGTCAGCTTTCCGAGCGGATCCTCCTCGCCCGGCTCGGCCTTCTGCTTCAGGCCGCGCAGCAGCAGCTTGGCGCCGCTGGGATACAGGAACACGTCACCGGCGGCCACGGTGCGGATGGCCTCGATCAGCTCCTCGTCGGCGCTGCTCTTGGTGACGTAGCCGCTTCCCCCGGCCTCCAGCACGGGGAGCAGGTGCTCCTCCTCCCCGTGCATCGTCAGCACCAGCACGCGGGCGGTGGTGCCCAGGGCGGCGATCTGCCGCACCGCCTCCAGGCCGCCCATCCCAGGCATCGACAGGTCCATCACCACCACGTCGGGGCAGGTCTGCGGCACCTTCATCACCGCTTCCTCGCCCGTGCCCGCCTCGCCCACCACCACGAACCCGGGCTCCGCCTCCAGCAGCGCGCGCAGGCCGGAGCGCAGCATCGCGTGGTCGTCCACCAGGAGAATGCGGATTTGTGGAGGCATGCGCCGTCCGGGCTTGGGATGCAGGGGAGGAAAACAGGACCGCCGCGGGGCCGGAATCTGGCCCGCGGCGGGTGCGAAAGCAAGCGTCAGCGCCGGATCAGAGGCGCGTGGACAGCCACTCCGGCGTCCAGCGGGCCAGCTGCGCGGTGAGCAAGGTGAACTGGCCCGTGAGCATCAGCACGCCAAGGACGAGCAGCATGGCGCCGCTGATGCGGTTGATCCACGGGAGCCATCCCCGCATCCGCCGGAACGCGGAGAGGAAGCGCTGGATGAGCAGCGTACTCAGCAGAAACGGGATCGCCAGGCCGGCGGAGTAGACGGCGAGAAGGCCCATCCCCTCGCCCATGCTGCTCCGCGTAGCCGCCAGGGTCAGGATGCCGCCCAGCACCGGCCCGATGCACGGCGTCCATCCCGCGCCGAAGGTCACGCCCACGAGAACGGTGCCCAGGTACCCGGCCGGCTTGTCGGCCAGGTGCATGCGCCACTCGCGCCCGGCGCCCGGAAGGCGAAGGATGCCCAGGAGGTATGCGCCGAACAGGATCAGCATCACCCCGCCGATGCGCTCCAGCCAGGTGGTGGCGTAGCGCATCATGCCGCCCAGGAAGGTGGCGGAGGCGCCCAGGAGCATGAAGACGGTGGTGAACCCCGCCACGAACAGCAGCCCGTGCACCAGCGCGGTGCGGCGCGCGCGCAGCTCGTGGTCGGCCAGTTCGTCCAGGCTCATCCCCGTGATGAACGTGGCGTAGCTGGGCACCAGCGGCAGCACGCAGGGCGAAAGAAAGCTGAGCAGCCCTGCCGAAAAGGCGACGAACAGGCCCAGGGACTGGGATTCCATGCGGCGGAGCGGTGGATGTCGGGGCGTCAGGCAACGCGAACGGACACAAGAAGATGCCCACATTGCGCGCATCTGGCAATCCGGCGCTCTTGCCGGGCCTGACGGGTGATGGTCGATTGGCGTGTGCGGCAGACGAGGACAGACGAGGACAGACGAGGAAATGGCGATGGAAGGGGAGAGCGCCTCGCCACCGTTCATCCTGCGGGGGCACCAGCCGGGCGACGTGGGATGGATCGTTCAGCGGCACGGGGAGCTGTACTGGCGCGAGTACGGCTGGGACCAGCGCTTCGAGAGGCTGGTGGCCGTCATCGCCGCGAAGTTCCTGCTCCAGCACGACCCCGCCGTGGACCGCTGCTGGATCGCGGAGCGGGGCGGCGAGCGCGTCGGGTCGGTGATGCTGTTCCGCGACGCCGACGAGGTGGGCCGGCTGCGCCTGCTGCTGGTGGAGCCCTCCGCCCGCGGCCTGGGCGTCGGCGGCGCGCTGGTGGACGAGTGCATCCGCTTCGCGCGGCAGGTGGGCTACCGCACCATGCGCCTGTGGACCAACGATGCCTCGTCTTCGCGCGCAAGATCTACGAGGCCAAGGGCTTTCGCCTGGTGGACGAGACGCGCCACGAGATGTTCGGCGCGGCGTCCATCGGCCAGAGGTGGGAAAAGGACCTGGGATGAAAAGCGGCGGGGCGC
>NZ_DASWMD010000052.1:0-30657 GCF_036399935.1 Longimicrobium sp. | reverse complement strand
GTTGCCGCCGCTCAGCGAGTCGTTGCCGATTCCGGCCTTGAGCAGGTCGTTGCCGTCCTGGCCCTGCAGGTTGTCGTCACCCGCGCCGCCCTCCAGCGTGTCCGCGCCCGCCGCGGCGTAGATGGTGTCGTTCCCCTCCAGGCCGGTGAGCACGTCGTCGGTCGCGTAGCCGTAGAGGGTGTCGTTCCCGGTGGTGGGAACCGTCACCATGGACTTGATGGCGGCTACGTTCCACACGGTCCCGTCGGCGAACTGGATGCTCTCCACCGCGTACTGCGACGCGCCGTCCTGGCTGAAGTACGACTGCACCCGCAGCGAGTCCGTCGTCCCGGCGATCGCAAGGACCAGGTCCTCGCCGGACCGGCGCACGGTCACGTTGGCGGGGATCACGTCCGCCGCGAACGAGACGGTATCCGCGTTCACGCCCACGGCGTCGCCGTCGTGATTGTAGACGGTCTCGGAGCCGTAGCCGCGGCCGAAGCGGTAGACGTCCGCCCCGCTGCCGCCCGAGAGGTAGTCGTTTCCGGCGCCGCCGTCGAAGACGTCGTTTCCGGCGTCGCCGTACAGGTAGTCGTTGCCGGCCTCACCCTGCAGGTCGTCGGCACCGTTGCCGCCGCTCAGGCTGTCGTTGCCGATGCCGCCCTTGAGCAGGTCGTTGCCGTCCTGGCCCTGCAGGTTGTCGTCACCCGTGCCGCCATCCAGCGTGTCCGCGCCACCGGCGCCGTAGATGGTGTCGTTTCCGCCCAGCCCGTGCAGAACGTCGTCGGTCGCGTAGCCGTAGAGCGTGTCGTTGCCCGCCGTTCCGCTCGTGGGCTCCACCACCTTGGCCTTGATGGTGGTGATGTCCCACACCGTCCCGTCGGCGAACTGGATGTTCTCCACCGCGTACTGCGACGTGCCGTCCTGGCTGAAGTACGACTGCACGCGCAGCGAGTCCGTCGTGCCATTGATCGAGAGCAGCAGGTCCTCGCCCGAGCGCTTGGCCGTCACCTCGGAGGTGGCGATCCCGGCCGCGAACGAGATGGTGTCGGCGTTGACGCCCAGCGCGTCGCCGTCGTGGTTGTACACGGTTTCGGAGCCGTAGCCGCGGCCGAAGCGGTAGACGTCCGCCCCGCTGCCGCCGGACAGGTAGTCGTTGCCGGTGCCACCATCGAAGACGTCGTTTCCGCCGTCGCCGTACAGGTAGTCGTCGCCGGCCTCGCCCCGCACGTCGTCGGCGCCGTTGCCGCCGCTCAGGCTGTCGCCGCCGATGCCGCCCTTGAGCAGGTCGTTGCCGTCCTGGCCCTGCAGGTTGTCGTCACCCGCGCCGCCCTCCAGCGTGTCCGCCCCGGCCGCGCCGTAGATCGTGTCGTTCCCCTCCAGGCCGTTGAAGACGTCGTCGGTCGCGTAGCCGTACAGCGTGTCGTTGCCCGCCGTCGGAACCACCACCATCGCCTTGATGGCGGCCACGTCCCACGCCGTGCCGTCGGCGAACTGGATGCTCTCCACCGCGTACTGCGACGCGCCGTCCTGGCTGAAGTAGGACTGCACCCGCAGCGAGTCCGTCGTGCCATTGATCGAAAGCAGCAGGTCCTCACCCGAGCGCCGCACGGTCACGTTGGCGGGGAGCACGTCCGCCGCGAACGAGATGGTGTCCGCGTTCACGCCCACGGCGTCGCCGTCGTGGTTGTAGACGGTCTCGGAGCCGTAGCCGCGGCCGAAGCGGTAGACGTCCGCCCCGGTGCCGCCCGAGAGGTAGTCGTTTCCGGCGCCACCGTCGAAGACGTCGTTTCCGGCGTCGCCGTACAGGTAGTCGTTGCCGGCTTCACCCTGCAGATCGTCGGCGCCGTTGCCGCCGCTCAGCGAGTCGCCGCCGATGCCGCCCTTGAGCAGATCGTTGCCGTCCTGGCCCTGCAGGTTGTCGTCACCCGCGCCGCCCTCCAGCGTGTCCGCGCCGGCCGCGGCGTAGATGGTGTCGTTGCCCTCCAGGCCGGTGAGCACGTCGTCGGTCGCGTAGCCGTACAGGGTGTCGTTGCCCGCCGTGGGTACCGTCACCATCGACTTGATGGCGGCCACGTCCCACGCCGTGCCGTCCGCGAACTGGATGCTCTCCACCGCGTACTGCGACGCGCCGTCCTGGCTGAAGTACGACTGCACCCGCAGCGAGTCGGTGGTGCCGGCGATGGAGAGGACAAGGTCCTCACCCGAGCGCCGCACGCTCACATCCGCGGGGAGCACGTCCGCCGCGAACGAGATGGTGTCCGCGTTCACGCCCACGGCGTCGCCGTCGTGGTTGTAGACGGTGTCGCTCCCCGAGCCGCGGCCGAAGCGATACACGTCCGCCCCGCTGCCGCCCGACAGGTAGTCGTTGCCGGCGCCGCCGTCGAAGATGTCGTTTCCGCCGTCGCCGTACAGGTAGTCGTTGCCGGCCTCGCCCCGCAGGTCGTCGGCGCCGTTTCCACCGCTCAGCGAGTCGCCGCCGATGCCGCCCAGCAGCAGGTCGTTGCCGTCCTGGCCCTGCAGGTTGTCGTCACCCGCGCCGCCCTCCAGCGTGTCCGCGCCGGCCGCGCCGTAGATCGTGTCGTTCCCCTCCAACCCGCTCAGCACCTCGTCGGTCGCGTAGCCGTACAGCGTGTCGTTGCCGGCGGTGGGCTGGACGACCATCCCCTTGATCGCGGCCACGTCCCACGCCGTGCCGTCCGCGAACTGGATGGTCTCCACCGCGTACTGCGACGAGCCGTCCTGGCTGAAGTACGACTGCACCCGCAGCGAATCGGTCGTGCCGGCAATCGAGAGGACCAGGTCCTCGCCCGAGCGCTGCATCGTGACATCCGCGGGGAGCACGTCCGCCGCGAACGAGATGGTATCCGCGTTCACCCCCACGGCATCGCCGTCGTGGTTGTAGACGGTGTCGCTCCCCGAGCCGCCGCCGAAGCGGTACAGATCCGCCCCACTGCCGCCGGACAGGTAGTCGTTGCCGGCGCCGCCGTCGAAGACGTCGTTTCCGGCGTCGCCGTACAGGTAGTCGTTGCCGTCCTGGCCCTGCAGGTCGTCGGCGCCGCTGCCGCCGCTCAGCGAGTCGGTGCCGACGCCGCCCAGCAGCAGGTCGTTGCCGTCCTGGCCCTGCAGGTTGTCGTCACCCGCGCCGCCCTCCAGTGTGTCCGCGCCGCCGGCGCCGTAGAGGGTGTCGTTCCCCTCCAGCCCGTTCAGCACGTCGTCGGTCGCGTAGCCGTACAGCGTGTCGTTGCCCGCCGTGGGAACCACCACCATCGCCTTGATCGCGGCCACGTCCCACGTGGTGCCGTCGGCGAAGTAGACGTGCGGCACGGCGGACGGCGATGCGCCGTCCTGGCTGAAGTAGTACTGGACGCGCAGCGAGTCGGTGGTCCCCACGATCGAGAGCACCAGGTCTTCGCCGGAGCGCGTGGCCCGTACGTCGCTGGCCGCCACGCCCTCGCCCATCAGGATGAAGTCGCCGAACTCGCCCGCCGGGTCCGCGTCGTGGTTGTAGATGGTGTCCTGCCCGTACCCGCGGCCAAAGCGGTACCGGTCGTCGCCGTTGCCGCCGGACAGATAGTCGGTGCCGGCACCGCCGTCGAGCACGTCGGTCCCGTCGCCCCCGTACAGGTTGTCGTTGCCGCCGCGGCCCAGGAGGATGTCGTCACCGGCGCCGGACTGGATGTGGTCGTTGCCGTGCGCGGCGACGATCAGGTCGCTGCGCGCGGTGCCCGCCGGGCTCACCTCGCCGGCGCCGGCCAGCCGGACCGTCCAGGCGCCAAGCTCCGCGGAGAACGACGACAGCCCCTCGACCTTGTTGAGCTCCTCGAACAGGAATGCCCTGGCGTTCCAGTCGAACATGGCGGCGCGACCGCGGCCGAGGGCGCTGACGAACTCGACCATGTCGATTACGCCCTGCTGCGGCGACGCCGCGATCGCCTGGCGGAACATCCCTTCGACGTGGCTCATGTCCGTGTCGATCAGGACGCCTTCCTGCATCGTCAGATAGACCTTGTCGTAGTACGGCTTGAGCCGGGTGTCGAGCAGCAGGTACTCGTACGTCCCGGCGCTGTACTTGTCGTACGCACGCGAGATGTTGGCGATCTGCTCGCGCGCCAGCGACACCGTCAGCGAGCCCGAGTTGGCGTCCAGCGGCTCCGTACGAATGCCGCCGGTGGGCCCGGCGTACGTGAACCCCATGAAGCGCTCCACCACTCCCAGCTTGTGAAGGAAAGCCTCGTACGCCGGCGTGCCGGGGGTCAGTCCCTCCAGGCTGTAGGTAACGGACACCTGCGCCCCCTGCGTGGCCAGCGAGTTCGCCTGCTGCTTCAACGACCCTACGTCGGCCGTGTCCGCCCACGCCTGCACCAGCTGGTCGAGCAGGGCGAGCTGTCCCGAGCGCGTGGTCTGCTGCGAGTAGCTTTCCACGATGTTCGCCAGCGTGGGCGACAGGCTCATGGCCTCGCGCAGGTCGCGCACGCGCCCCGATCCGCGGATGTCGGGCAGCGCCTTCGCCTGCTCCGTCAGCGGAATCCGGGTGGTGAACTCGCTGAAGAAGGTATTGGTGGCCAGGTTCAGGTTGGCCGCGGTGGACGACGTTTCGCCGGCGACGCCGGACGACCCGTCGCTGCGCGTGAACGTGCCGGCGGCCGTCTGCACGTTGCCGTTCCCGAGGTCCGTGCGAATCGAGGTGGCCTGCACGCCCACCGACACGATGCCGTTGGCGCCCAGGCTGGTGAGCTCGTGTTCCTGGCTCACGCCGTCGCGGTTCAGGTCGCGCCACAGCCGCAGCTGCGAGAAGACGCCGTCGGCGGTGTTGACCACGCCGTCCTGGTTCACGTCGTGCTCGCGCAGCGCGGCAAAGCCGTCGGCCGCGGTGGTGCCGTTGGCGAGCACCGTGTCCACGCCGAACAGCTCACGGCCCGTGTCGATGACGCCGTTGCCGTTCTTGTCCAGCACGAGCCAGGCGTCGTCGCCCGTGAGCCACCCGGTTCCCGTCTTTACGCCGTCGGCGTCGTGGTCGAACATCACCACCGACCCGTCGGTGCCGATGGTCTCGATTCCGTCGCCGTCCAAGTCCAGCGCGAGCGGGTCACGCAGGGGGGCGAACAGGCCGCGAAGGGCGTCGGTGAGCGAATCCAGGATGTTGTCCAGCCCTTCCCGGAGGTCGTCGAGCCCGTCGAAGAACCAGTCGAACGGCCGATGCGGCCGCCAATCCCACGGCCGGCCCGAAGCAGGCGCGCTGTAGTCCGGGTACGGGTCGTCGTTCAGCGCCGGAAGGTTGGGGCGTTCGGGGTCCCGGATGTCGGGGGTGTCGAACTTGGGGGCCGGCAGCCCCGCGCGACGCAGCGCCTCGTCCACCGCCGTGTTGGAGTTCCGCTCCAGAAGGTCGTAGCCGACCTCGTTCGCCTCGATTTCCCTCGCGAAGTCCAGCATGGTGTTCCACTCGTCGCTCAGGTCGGCATCCGTCGCGATGGTCTCGTAATGCCGGTCCTTGTTCTCGGTCATCTTGTTGTGGGGGTGGTCACGCCTGCTCGCGGTGTAGGGCCCGTCGTCGACTTTCATGGGCCCGAACGGATCGCGGTTCCTCACGCTCTCCAGCCACGCCCCGGTATTCATGTCGTACTCGGGGAAGATGCTGATGCTCTGCTGGTTCCCATCACTGTCGGTGTACAGCAGGTACTTGTGGTGCGCGCTGCCATAGATCTGGCGGTACACCACCTGGATCGTTTCCATGTGTAATTCCTCGGAAAATGTCTGTAAATGTTTGCTGTTTGGATGTGCGCGGCCATGGACCGGACCGGCACGTCGGTGCTCGCGTTCGCGCGGGACCGGGGGCGCGCCGGCAGCCCGCGCAGGGCGGCGGGATCTCCGCGTCCCTGCGAGTGGAGCGCGGAGGCGGGCCGCCCCGGTCAGCTGCCTAGATGTAGAACTCCCGCATCACTCGCGCGGCGCTCAGGTATACGAGCCGGCCATCCCTGAACCCGATCGCCACCGAGATCGCCTCGCCCCCGCACAGGATGCTTTCGTCGTAGCGGCCGACCATCATCTCGTCGCATTCCCGGCAGGGCATGGGAACCCACGGGTCTTCCGGCCGGGGCTTCATCCGGAACCCCGCTCTGCGCAGGGCCCACAGGGCATCGCGGCGGTTCATGCCCAGGGGCAGGTGCTTCGCCGCCACGGAGTCGACGTCGACGGCCACGCCGTTGTGCGTCGTTCCGGGAACCGCGAACGCCGCCCGTACCAGGGCATGGCGGGGCAGGGCGCACTGCCACAGCCCGTACAGGGCCAGGCAGCCGAGCGGTGCCGCAAAGGCGATCAGGAGTCTGCGATACATCGAGGTGCGGGGCGGGAGGACGTAGCGGCGCGCCGCCGGTCAGCGGGTGGCGGCCACGAAGGTGCCGGTGTAGTTGGACGCGGCGTTCGCAAGCACCCAGGTGCCCGTTACGCCGCCCTCGTCGGAAACGGCGCCCGACCAGCGGAACTTGTCGTCGTCCAGGTAGAAGCGGACGCTGCCGGCCCCGGTGACCGCGCCGTTCACCAGGTCGCCGGTGAACCGCCCGTGGTTGGCGCCGTCGGCGCCGATCAGCGACAGCGTGTACGTGCCTCCGAACTCGGGCGTGTCGCGGCTGTCGTCCACGATGGTCATCGTGCCGGAGAAGCGCGCGCCGGGAACCTCGGCGATGGGGGCGCTCACGTCGTAGGTCCCCTGGACCTCGGCGTACGTCCTGGGGCCGGTTGCGTCGCCGCAGCCTACCAGGAGGAGGGTGGCGAAGAACGCGGGGGCAAAGCGGTAGTGCATGGTGCTCCTGGAGATGTGTGGGGTGGCCCCCGGGCCGCGGGCGGGCCGGGCAGGGGCGGGGGGGGGCGGATGCGTTCCACGCGGCCGCGCGGCTCGTACCCTGGGCGCGACGCAGCCCCGGCCGAAGCGGCGTCGCGCACGTGCGGCGGCGCCGCCTCCCGCGCAATGCAGGGGAGAGCGACAGGACTGCCGCCGTTTGTTTGGTACGCCAAGGATAATTAGCAATCTTTTGAACGACAAGTGGTATAATTGTACTTTTGTTCCGCAGCCTTTGCTACGGATGTGAAACGCTGATCATCCCGTAAACGTGTGCAAAAACGGCAATATTGGCGATTGATGCAGCGGAATACCGAATTTGATACAACGTGGCCAGCTCGTGAAGAATTGCAAATCAATTGTGGGAGAAATCCATCGGTACGGCCGCAGGGGGCTTCGGCGCTCGCCCCGGAACGCCGCGACTCCTATACTTCCATCCGCCGCCGCCGCGCATCCATCCGCGGCCGCTCGCCCCAACGCCTCTCCCGCCCGCCGATGCGCCCGAGGCATCCGCTCCTTCCGCTGTCCCTGCTCCTCGCCCTCGGCGCCGCTGCGGACGCTGCGGCCCAGCAGCCCTCCGCCGCGCGGATGGTGGCGGAGGCGGCCCGCGTCGAGCACTCCGACCCCGCGACCACGCTCCGCCTCACCCGCCAGGTGCTCCCCATGCTCGGGGCGCCCGGCTCCGACTCGCTGCGGATGCGCGCCCTGGTGCTGCGCTGCTGGGCGGCCGCGAGCGACGCGCCCGACTCCATCGCCGCGTGGGCAGAGGCGGGGCTGGCCGATGCCCTGCGCACGGGCGACGGCCGTGCGATCGCCAGCCTGCGCTCCTGCCGGGGGTACGCCCACCTGGGAGCCAACCGGTTCCGCGAGGCCGTGGTAGACTACGACAGCGCCGAGGCCCTGGCGCGGCGGCTGGGCGCGGCGGAAGAGCAGGCCCAGGCGCTGGTGCTGCGGGGAGAGCTTCGCTACTACCGCGGCGAGTTCAACGGGGCCATCGCCGACCTGGGCACCGCGCACCGCCTGTTCACCGCCGTGCGCGATACCGCGCAGCAGCGGTACGCGCTCAACGCCATCGCCAACCTGTACGCCGACAGCCGCGTGGCCCAGTACGACCGCGCGCTGGAGTACTACCGCCAGGTGCTGGCTTCGCACCAGAGCGCCGGCAACCTGCGGGGCATCGCCACCTCGTACTACAACCTGGGCAGCACCCTTCAGCGGATGGGAAAGCTGGAAGAGGCGCTCGCCCACTTCCGGCGCGGGCTGGCGATGGACCGCCGGCGCAACGACCCCGCCGAGGTGGCCACGGACCAGCGGGCGATCGGCGAGGTGCTGTACAAGCTGGGGCGCCCCGCCGAGGCGCTTCCCATCCTGGACGAGTCGCTCGAATACTTCCGGCGGGCGGGGGATGAAGAAGCCGTCGCGCACGTCCGGCTGACGCGCGGCGTGACCCTGCGGATGCTCGGGCGGGCGGACGAGGCGCTGGCCGACCTGGAGGTGGCGCGCCAGCGGTACGCATCCACCGACAACCGGCGCTTCCTCGAGAAAGTGCACGAGGAGCGGGCGATCGCCTTCGCCGCCGCGGGCGGCTGGCGCCAGGCGTACGAGGCGCGCACGGAGCAGCTGGCGCTTCAGCGCGAGCTGAGCGAGCGCGGCCGCCAGGAGCAGACCTCGCGGCTGCGCGTGCAGTTCGACGCCGAGAAGAAGGAGCAGGAGAACCGCGCCCTGCAGCGCGAGAACGACCTGCGCGGGCAGGCGCTGGCGGCGGGAGCCCGCGTCCGCCGCCTGCAGGCCGCCGTGCTGGTGCTCACCGCCATCGTCATCGCCGCGCTCGCCCTGCTCGTCACCCGCCAGCTGAAGGCGTCGCGCCGGCTGCGCATCACCTCGCTGACCGACGAGCTGACGCGCCTGCCCAACCGCCGCCACCTGCTGATGGTGGCGGACGAACAGGTGAAGTCCGCCCGCGCGGGCGCGACGACGTTCGGCGTGCTGGCGCTGGACGTGGACCACTTCAAGCGCATCAACGATCGCCTGGGCCACGACGTGGGCGACGCCGTCCTGCGCAAGGTGGCGGAGGTGCTGCAGGGGTCGTTGCGGGATGGCGACCACGTCGGCCGCACGGGGGGCGAGGAGTTCGTCGCCGTCCTTCCCGGCGCGGCCGCCGCCAACGCCGCGGAGGCCGCCGAGCGCGTGCGCCGCGCGGTGGAGCAGGCGGCCTTCGGCGAAATCCATCCCACCCTCTCGGTTTCCGTCAGCGTGGGGGCCACCGTCTGGCACCCGCGCGACGGCTCGTTCGCCGTCACCTGGAAGCGCGCCGACGAGCAGCTGTACCGCGCCAAGGCCGCCGGGCGCAACCGCGTGGAGCTGGACGCGGCCCACTCCTGACGTGCATCGCGAGGTCGATCACCGAAGCCGTCCCTCCCACCTCCCTTCGCTCCCCGTCGAGGCCGCCATCGGCGGTGCGCGCTCGGCTGGGCTGCCGCGGCCACGCCGACCAGGAGTGCGCGTCCCGCGACCGGCGAAAGACCGCGCCGCGGGGCGAGTGTCCGGCCGTTTGGGATCTCACTCCTGGTGTCCGTGCTCATCCGCAGGCGGGGGTTCCTGATCTACGTAATCGAAAAGATCCCCCGGCTGGCAGTTCAGCTCACGGCAGATCGCGTCCAGCGTGCTGAAGCGGATGGCGCGGGCCTTGTTGGTCTTCAGGATCGACAGGTTGGGAAGGGTGATGCCCACCCGCTCGGCGAGTTGGGAGAGCGTCATGTTCCGCCGGACCAGCATGGCGTCGAGGTTCACACGGATCGCCACGGCCGTCTCACACCGTCAGTTCCTGCTCGCGCTGCAGCTCCACGCCGTAGCGCCACGCTGCTGCCACGACCAGGACCAGGATCCCCGGAATGATCAACGAGGAGTGCATGCCCACCCGCAAGGGAACCCCGGCCAGATCAGCGCGCCTGACGACGTAAGCCGTGTACAGGAACTTCAGGATCGGAAGCACCACCCCCGCCACCACCAGCACCCAACCCAATCTCGAGAGGCGTCGTGCGTTCATCGCGGTGAACACATCCGCCGCCAGTACGTCCCGCAGGAACGAACGGAGCAGGTGCAGGCCGAACAGCAATGCCGCGAGCGCCGGCAACACGACGAGCCCCCCGAGGAGCACGATCCACCCCTCGGACGTGCCGAACTCCAGGGTGCCGGCGACATCCTTCAGCACCGGCTGCGTCGCGGTGCCCATGTCCAGCGGGACCAATGGCAACATCCGGCTTGCCGCGGAATCGGCGATCGCGACCTGCACCGCCACGGTCGACGGGGTGACGCCGCCACCCACGAGCGCAGCCGTAGCCCAGAACAGGATCAGCCCCAGGGCGGCGAGGATCACCAGCCACCACGTCACATCCGCCAACAGCTTGGCCAGGCGAGTGACACGCCTGCCGGTTCCCTCTGCGCGCATGGCATTTCTCCGTCCGTGGGTTTATCGAATATCGATAAACGGTAACGATGCGCGAATACGACGTCAAGGGAAGCGGGGCGGACCGCGGCCCGCAGTCGCAATCCACACGCTGCACCGCGCCAGGGCCGCCGGGCGCAACCGCGTGGAGGTGGACGCGGCGCTCTCCTGACGCCACACGGAGCAGCCGGGCGGGTCCGGAAACGCCGTCGCGGCCGGAAGGGCGCGGGCCTTGCACGGGGGTGGCGCCACCGAATCACATGGCGCTCGCGCCAGCATTTTGTTCACCCGCGCACCGCGGTCCATGCCAACACGCCAGCCGCTTCCCGACGACGACGAGACGGGGGGCCTTCTGCGCGCCATGCAGCAGCGCGAAGACTGGTTCCGGGCGGTGTTCGAGGGCTCGGCCATGGGCATCGCGGTGGTCGACATGCAGGGCCGCGTGATCGAGGCGAACACGCCGTTCCAGCGCATCGTGGGCCGCACCGCCGGGGAGTTGAAGGACACCCCCTTCGTCGACCTGGACCACCCCGACGACCGCGAGCGCAACCAGGCGCAGTTCAAGCGCCTGGTGACCGGGCACGTTTCCAACTACCAGATGGAGCTGCGCTACGTGGACCGCGCCGGGGAGCCATTTCCGGTGCGGCTGACCACCTCGGTCGTCCGCGCGGCGGACGGCCGGGCGCGTTTCTGCGTGGCGATGGTCGACGACCTGACGCAGCGCACCCGCGCCGAGGAAGAGCGCGAGGAGCTGGAGGAACGGCTACGCCACCTGGCGCTTCACGACCCGCTGACCGGGCTCCCCAACCGCGTGCTGCTGGCGGAGCGGATGACGGAGTGCGTCACGTCGCTCAAGTCCGAGCCGGGTTCGCATTGCGGGGTGCTGTTCCTGGACCTGGACCGCTTCAAGAACGTCAACGACTCGCTGGGCCACGGCGTGGGCGACGAGATGCTGCGGCAGGTCGCCGTCCGGCTCGCCACCTGCGGCCGTCCCGGCGACACCGTCGCCCGCTTCGGCGGCGACGAGTTCATCATCTTCCTGTCGCGCGTCACCGGGCGCGACGAGGCGCTGGCGGTGGCGGCTCAGGTGCGCGAGGTGCTCTCGGCGCCGCTGGAGCTGGGCAGCTACCGCACCTACACCAGCGCCAGCATCGGCATTGCGCTCACCGAGTCGACCGACGAGTCGCCCGACGAGCTGCTGCGCAACGCCGACATGGCCATGTACCACGCCCGGGCCGTGGGCGGCAGCCGCACGGCGGTGTTCGATGCGTCCATGCACAAGGCCGTGCTGGAGCGCCTGGGGCTGGAGAACGACCTTCGCGCCGCGCTCGCCCGCAGCGAGCTGCGGCTGTTCTTTCAGCCCATCGTCTCGCTGCGGACGGGCGAGGTGGTGGCGTGCGAGGCGCTGGCGCGGTGGGAGCACCCCATCCATGGCCGCGTGCCACCGGACCGCTTCATCAGCCTGGCGGAAGATACGGGGCTCATCGGCCCGCTCGGCTCGTGGGTGCTGGGCGAGGCCGCGCGGCAGCTGGCCGAGTGGCGCGCCACCCTTCCCATGGCCGCCAAGCTCGAGGTGACGGTGAACCTGTCGCCGGCGCAGCTGCGCGAGCCGGGCCTGGTGGACGAAGTGGCCGACACCCTGGGCGAGCACGGCCTGCCCCCCGCCGCGCTGAAGCTGGAACTGACGGAAAGCTCGCTGGTGGAAGACCCCGCGACGGCGGCCGGCGTGCTGCGCGCGCTCAAGAAGCGCCAGGTGCAGGTGTACCTGGACGACTTCGGCACGGGGTACAGCAGCCTGAGCACCCTTCACCGTCTGCCGCTGGACGCGCTCAAGATCGACCGCTCGTTCGTGGCGGGAATGGACGGCGGCACCACGGGGGCGCACAAGGGCGCCGAGATCGTGCGCACCATCGTTGCCCTGGCCCGCAGCCTGGGCGTCCGCGTGGTGGGCGAGGGCGTGGAGTCGCACGAGCAGCTGGCGGCCCTCCACGCCCTCGGGTGTGACTTCGCGCAGGGCTACCTGATCTCGCAGCCGCTCCCGGCCGACGAGTTCGCCGAGTCCTTCTTGACCGGCGATCCTCCGCTGGCGTGGCGCGAGGGCCACCGCTTCCTCTAAAATCCCCTCGCGGCGGACCGTGCGCCGTGAGGCCCCGTCCCGCGACCCATGACCCGACCTCCCCAACTCGCCACGGCCTTTGCGCCGGCCAGCGCCAGCAACCTCGCCGTAGGCTTCGACATCCTGGGCCACCCCGCCGGCCCCACGGGCGACCGCGTTACGGTGGCGCGCCGGGCCGACCCGGGCATCGTCATCACGGCGGTGTCGGGTGTCGCCGGCCGCCTGCCCATGAACCCCGCCACGAACACCGCCACGGTCGGGCTGCTGGGGATGCTCGACGAGGTGCGGCCGGGGTTCGGGCTGGAGGTTTCGATCGAGAAGGGGATTCCGCTCGGCTCCGGGACGGGTGGATCGGCGGCGTCGGCGGTGGCGGGAATCGTCGCGGCGAATGCGCTGCTGCCGGAGCCGCTGGAGCCCGCGGCGCTCTTCCGCTATGCCCTGATGGGAGAAGCGGTCGCCAGCGGCGCGGTCCATGGCGACAACGTAGCCCCATCCCTCTTCGGCGGGCTGGTGCTCGTCCGCTCCCCCGAGCCGATGGACGTCGTCGCGCTGCCCGTACCCGCCACCCTGCGCTGCGCGATGGCGCGTCCCCACCAGCGGCTGGACACGCGCGCCGCGCGCCAGGTGTTGCCGGCTGCCTATCCCCTGCACGACGTCATCCGCCAGACGGCGAACCTGGCGGGCGTGGTCGCCGGCTGCTGCACAGGCGACCTGGCACTGGTGGGCCGTTCGTTGCGCGACGTGCTGATCGAGCCGCATCGCGCCGCGCTGATCCCCGGCTTCCGTGAAGTGAAGGAGGCGGCGATGGAGGCGGGCGCGCTCGGCTGCTCCATCTCCGGCGCCGGCCCCAGCCTCTTCGCCTGGTGCGATGGCGCTGTGATCGCGGATGCGGTGTGCGGCGCGATGGTGGACGCGTTCGCAACGTGCGGGGTCACGGCGGATGGATGGACGTGCGCAGTCGGCGGCCCGGGCGCGCGGGTGGAGGAGGTCTGGTGAGATACGTCAGCACGCGCGATCCGTCGCACGCCGTCCCTCTCTCCGCCGCCATCTCCCGCGGGCTGGCGCCGGATGGCGGATTGTACGTCCCCGAGCAGTTTCCCACGATGGATCCGGCGGACTTCGACGCGGGCGCATCGCTGCCGGAGGTCGCCGCGCGCCTGCTCGCGCCGTTCTTCGCGGGCGACGCGCTGGAGTCCGAAGTGGACGCCATCTGCCGCGAATCCCTCTCGTTTCCCGTGCCGCTGAACGACCTGCGCGCGGGGACGGCGGTGCTGGAGCTGTTCCACGGGCCCACCGCCGCGTTCAAGGACGTCGGCGCGCGGTTCCTGGTGGCGTGCCTGTCGCGTATTGCCGCGGAAGACGAGCGGCCGCTGACCATCCTCGTCGCCACCTCCGGAGACACGGGTGGCGCGGTGGCGGCCGCGTTCCACGGCCGGCCGGGGGTGGAGGTGGCGGTGCTCTATCCCGCGGGGATGGTGTCCGCGCGGCAGGAGAAGCAGCTGACCGCGTGGGGCGGAAACGTGCGCGCGTTCGCCGTCCGCGGCGACTTCGATGCGTGCCAGCGGCTGGTGAAGGCCGCGATGGCGCACCCGGAGCTGCGCGCGCGGCGGCGGATGTCGTCGGCGAACAGCATCAACGTGGGGCGCCTGCTGCCGCAGATGGCGTACTACGCCTGGGCCGCGCTGGAGTATCGCCGGCGGCACGGCGCGGACCCGGGGTTCATCGTCCCCTCGGGCAACCTGGGGAACGCCGCCGCCGCGTCCTGGGCGCGCCGTGTGGGCATGCCGGTGCGCGAGGTGGTGCTGGCGACGAACGCCAATCCCGCAATCACCCGCTTCCTTTCCGGCCACCCGTGGTCCCCCGAGCCGACCATCTCCACGCTGGCCACGGCGATGGACGTCGGCAGCGCGAGCAACATGGAGCGCCTGCTGCACCTGTACGGCGGCGAGGAAGGCACGCGCTCCGCCCTGCGCGCCTTCCTGGTGGACGACGACGAGATCCGCCGCGTGATCCGCGAGGGCCCGGGCACGTGGGGCGAAGTGTGGGATCCGCACACCGCCACCGCCGTCGCCGTGCGCGAGCGCCTGGACAGGCCCGACTGGATCGTGGTCTCCACCGCGCACCCCGCCAAGTTCGAAAGCGTGGTGGAGCCGCTGATCGGCCGCGAAATCCCCATTCCGCCCGACCTCGCGCACCTTCTCGACCGCCCCTCCCACGCGACGCCCATCGACCCGGACCTCGACACCTTCATCGCCGCGCTGGACGGCTGAAGGCGAATGATTCAGCATCTGAAACAAGAGCGCGCCCGTGCTAAGTCTCGCACAGGCGCGACGTTCGTAGTATTCTTCCCCAGCCGTGAGCCCGGGTCTGAACTTCCGCACTCACGCACTCACGCACTCACGCACTCACGCACTACCGCACTCACGCACTCTCGTACCGACGTACTTTGAATATGCAAGCCTCCGAGCGCGACCAGGTGCTCCGCCGCGTCGCCGCCGCGCTGACCCTGGTGCTTCACCCCACGACGGGCGACGACGTGGTGTCGTCCGGCCGCGTCCGCGAGCTGGACGTGCTGGAAGACGGCACCGTGCGCTTCAAGTTCGCCCTGCAGGCCGACGACCCCGGCACGCTGGTGCGCCAGGCCCGCGCCGCCGCCGAGACGGTGGAGGGGGTGGCCAAGGTAAAGATCGACATCGCCCTGCCCGCCGCCGGCGCGCCGCAGAAGAAGGGCGCGCTGCGGGCCGGCAACGTCCCCGCGCCCACGCCCAACCCCAACCTGATCCCCGGCGTGCGGCAGATCATCGCCGTCAGCTCGGGGAAGGGTGGCGTAGGCAAGAGCACCGTGGCCGTGAACGTGGCCGCGGCGCTGGCGAAGTCCGGCCGGCGCGTGGGGCTGCTGGACGCCGACATCTACGGCCCCAACGTGCCCATCATGTTCGGCGAGAAGCGCAAGCCGTCCGTGGTGGGCCCCAAGGGCAAGGAAAAGATGCAGCCGCTGGAAGCCTACGGCGTGCAGCTGATGAGCCTGGGATTCCTGCTGGACGCCGAGCAGCCCGCCATCATGCGCGGGCCGATGATCGCGGGCATCCTCAAGCAGTTCCTGAGCGAGGTGGAGTGGGGCGAGCTGGACGTGCTGGTGGTCGACATGCCCCCGGGCACGGGCGACGCGCAGCTGTCGCTGGTGCAGACCATCCGGCTCGACGGGGTGGTGATGGTCACCACACCGCAGGACGTGTCGACGGGTGACGTGCTGCGCGGCATCAAGATGTTCGAGCGCACCAACACGCGGGTGCTGGGCATCGTCGAGAACATGGCGGGGTTCATCTGCCCCTGCTGCGGCCAGCGCTACGAGATCTTCGGGCGGGCCGGCGGGCAGCGGCTGGCGGAGCAGACGGGGCTGGAACTGCTGGGCGAGGTGCCGCTGGAGATGATCGTCCGCGAGGGTGGCGACGAGGGGGTGCCGGTGGTCATCGGGCACCCGGAATCGCCCTCGGCCATGGCCCTCCGCGCGCTCGCCGAGACCGTCGCGTCGCGCCTGGAACCCCTGGTTCCCGCCGCCGTGTAGAAAAATCGCGGGTTTCACACGGAGGGCACGGGGAAACGACGAAGGAGGAACAGAGGAAGCGTTCGTTCCTCTATTCCTCCTTCGTGTCCTCCGTGTGAGGCTTTCTTTTGCCTTTACGCGTGGTCCAGCCAGCGCTGGTCCGCGGCCGTGAGCACGCCGCGCGGGCGGCGGGCCGAGCGCACCAGCTTCACCGCGATCCAGGCCACGAACACCAGCGCCGCCGCCTTGGCCGCCAGCACCGCCAGCCCCACCACGATCCCCACGATGGCGCCCACGATGGCCAGCGCCACCACCCCCAGCACGGCCGCGACCACCAGGCCGACCAGTCCCTCGATCATCGTCGTGTCTCCGTGAAAGAAGCGTTTCAGGCCGTGTGTGCGCTGCCCGTTCCCAGGTCGTCCATCCCGTCCCAGCCGCGCCGGTAGCTGCGCTCGCGCCAGGCGCGAACCGCCACGATCAGCACCGCTCCCGCACCCACGCTCGCCGCCAGCCACAGCAGCATCCCCGCGAGCAGCCCCACCAGTCCACCCACCCACCCGATGAAGGGCGTCATCATCAGCACGTTGCTGACGAGCAGCGGGGCCAGCAGCACCACCAGCCCGGTGACCAGGTACGAGTACGCGTTGCGATGGATGGGCTCGTACGAGCCGCTCCGCTCCGCCGTGCGCTCGCCCAGGGCGTGCGCCACCGCCAGGATGCCCACGCCGGCCAGCGCGCAGAGCACCGTCCAGAACAGCGGAACGAACACCAGTAGCAGCGGGATTCCGATGATGGTCAGCGCCAGCGCCGCGATCCCCGCCAGGAAGGCCGGAAGCGCCAGCACGTTGGCCGCCAGCCCGATGCCTCCCGCCGCCAGCGGGGCGCGCCGCACCACGTCGCTGGCCTGCTCCAGGTACGAGCGGCCGTAGAAGGTCAGCGCCAGCCCCAGCCCGCCCAGCACCAGGCCGAGAGACAGCGTGCGCACCAGCCCCGCCCACCCCTCGCCCAGCGCGCCCAGCCAGCCGCGCCGCATGTGGATGGCCTGCGTGGCGCCCACGGAGCGGGAGCGCGGCGTGCCCTGCTGCACCTTGCCCAGCACGCTGCCGCCGTTGTTCACCAGCGTGCCGCCGGTGACCACCGCGTCGCCGTAGACCACGGCGCCGCGCTCCAGCACCAGGTTTCCGGCGCCCACCACCGCGTCGCCGTGGATTTCGCCGCTCACCGTAAGCGAGCCGTTGGCCACCACCACGTCGCCCTCGATCACCTCGTCGGCGCCGATGGAGCGCTGGCCGCTGAACCACACGCGGTCGCCGTGATGGAGCGTGCGCCCCTCCAGCCCCGTGTGGGGGTGCCCGGCGGGGGCCTGCGCCGCCAGCCCGGGAGCGAAGGCCAGCCCCAGGGCCAGCGCGGCGCTCGTGATCATACGATTACGCATGGATCATCCCTCCCGTGTGCGGCGTGCGCAGCAGGCGCGCCATCGCCCAGGCCGAAGCCGGGATCGCGGCCAGCAGCACCAGGAGCAGCACGGGCACCCCGCCCGCCGCGGGGCCGGGGATGGCCGCCAGCGCATCGGCGCCCCACTGGAACAGGCCGGTGCGGATCAGCGTCTCGGTACCCTCGGAAAGCAGGTTCCACGACACGTCGCGCGCCCAGCCGCGGACCGCGTTCCACAGCGAGCCCATTCCCGTGACGGGGTCGCCGCCCATCCAGGTGCCCAGCCCAGCCAGCACCGGCAGCGGTACCAGCACCAGGGCCAGCAGCATCATCCATCCGCGCCGGGCGCGCGGCAGCCGCTCCGCCTTCGCGGGCAGGGCCGCGGCGGCCGGGGCCGCCTGGGGCTGCATCACCACCCGCGCCATCACCGTGTCGGCGAAGCGGGGCGAGGGCTCCAGCTGGGGAAGGGCGGAAAGCGCCGCGAGCAGCGAGCGTGCGCTCTCCAGCTCCGTCGCGCAGTGCGCGCACCGGTGCAGGTGCTGCTCGGCCAGGGCCCGTTCCACGTGGGAAAGGCCGCCCTCGGCGAGCTGCTCCAGCGTCCAGTACGGCAGGTGTCCGGTTGCGTCCGTCACGATGGCCTCTGATCTCGTTCGGTCCGTTGCATGATAGGATTACGGAGCCGCCGGCCCCGGAGTTTCAGGTTGCGATCCTTCCCACGCACCGCTACACCCGCAGGTGCTGCAGCGTGTCGCGCAGCTCGTTGCGGCCGCGGTGGATGTACGTCTTTACGGTGCCCAGCGGCAGGGCCATGATCTCGGCGATCTCCTGGTATTCGCGCCCTTCCACGTGGCGCAGCAGGATGGCGGCGCGGTACTCCGGCCGCAGCTTGCCGATGGCCTGCTCGATCTCTTCGCCCAGCTCCTTGGCCTCCAGCAGCTCCTCGGGATTTTCGTCCTCGGAAACGATGGTGATGGCCGAGGCCTCCATCTCGTCGCTGGTCACCGCGTTGCGCGAGCCGTCGATGGACACCGTCTTCAGCTCCTTCCGACGGATCCAGTCGATCGTCAGGTTCGTGGCGATCTTGAAGATCCAGCTGCTGAACTTGTAGCGCGGATCGTACCGCCCGATGTGGTTGAACACCCGGACGAACGTTTCCTGCGCCAGGTCTTCCGCCTGCTCCCGGTCGCGGATCATCCGGAAGATGATGGAAAACACCGGCCGCTGGTAACGGTCCAGCAGCTCTCGATACGCCGTCTCGCTGCCCAGCTGGGCGCGAGTGACGAGCTCGTGGTCGGATACAGGTGTCGCGTTCACCGCTTGTATTTGTGGGTCCGAAAAGAATCAGACTCGGAGGTGCTGTACGCGCGGGCCGGGCGCGAGGTTTCAATCCGCGCCACAGGCTTGCTCGCGGCTTGGGGGGGCGGCTACTTTCACCGGCCTGTATTCTAAGTTGCACAACGGATTTACGACATGCCGAGCACCCCCGCGCCGCGTACGGCGCTTCCCGCGCCGGGCCACAAGGCGGCCCACGTGCGGCAGATGTTCAGCTCCATCGCGCCCAGCTACGACCTGCTGAACCACGTGCTGTCGATGAACATCGACCGCCTGTGGCGCGCGAAGGCGGTGCGCCGCCTCCACTGGGAGCGCGCGCCGGAGGGCGTGTACCTGGACAACTGCTCCGGCACGCTGGACCTGGCCGTGGCCCTGGCCGGCCGCAAGGGCTTCGGCGGGCGCGTGGTGGGGAGCGACTTCACCTGGGAGATGCTGGAGCGCGGCGTGGCGGCGGGGAAGACGCGCGTCGCGGCGGTGGCCCCGGCCTGCGCCGACGCCCTGTCGCTGCCGTACCCCGACGCCGCGTTCGACGGCGCCACGGTGGGGTTCGGCGTGCGGAACCTGGCGGACCTGGATGCGGGGCTGCGCGAGATGGCGCGCGTGCTGAAGCCCGGGGCGCGACTGGTGATCCTGGAGTTCACCACGCCTTCATGGCAGCCGTGGCGGTCGGTGTACCTGTTCTACGCCCGGCGCATCCTTCCCGTGGTGGGCGCCATGATCTCGCGCAACCGCAGTGCGTACACGTACCTCCCCGAGTCGGTGATGGAGTTTCCCCCGCCGCCGGAGCTGGCGCGCAAGATGGAGGCGGCAGGCTTCCGCGGCGTGAAGTGGGACACGCTGTCGGGGGGCATCGCGGCGCTTCACTACGCGGAGCGGGCCGGGTGACGCTTTTTCGGGTGATCGCGGCCACGCTGCTGCTGAGCTTCTTTGGCTGCTGCGTCGCTTCGGCGGTGCTGCAGGTGGTGGCATGGCGGCACGTGCGGCCGGGCATCGGGCCCTCGGTGAAGGGCATCTACAAGCCCGACGACATGCTCGACGAGGTGGGCATCCGGCAGATGAAGCTCGCGCGCTGGCTGCTGATTGTGGGCGCGGTGGCGTTCGTTTCGCACATCGTCGTCCTGCAGCTCGGAGTGCGGCTTTCGGGATAGGAGAAGGCTCGCGCCATCGCCGTGTCATCCCGATGGAGCGGCCAAGCCGAACCGTCCCGCACACAAAGGTTCGCAGCGACTGAGGGATCCGCCACACAGTGGCAGAAGCGCGCCGGATTTGCCCTTGCACCGGAGCAAATCCTTGCGAAGCCGGGAGTTCCGCACGGGAGCGGATGAATCCGCGGCAACAACGGCGGAAAGCCTTCCAAACTGCGGAAGGCTTCAGGGGGTACCGCAGGGTGCCCGCCGGAGCGCGATCGAATTCTCCCTTTCCCCCGCTTGCGGGGGAGAGGGCCGGGGAGAGAGGGCCGCCAGGGGCATGCGCCGGGCCTGCCGAAGTGCACCCAAGCGGCGCCAGGGACCGCGCCTCAGGGCTTCGTGACCGCTGCCGCGCCCGGGCTGAAAGGCGCCCCCGGCTAGATCCTTCGGCCCGCGTGGTGCCGGTGTACGGGGGAGTACGGTGCGCCTGGGCCTCAGGATGACAGGCTTTCGCGCGAGTGCCGGGTTGATTCGCGCCAGTGCCGGGCTGATTCGCGCTAATGCCAGGGGTGGCAGTCCGCGAAGGCGGACTTCGTGATGTTCCAGACGCGGTTTCAACCGCCGGGATCAGGCCGTGGACAAGCCTCAACGCCCGGCGATACCCATAGAGTGAGAAGTAGAAGTCGATGATCTTCCAGAACCTGCGGGAGTTCCTTCGCTACCTGGACCGCACGGGCCAGCTCGTGCGCGTGCGCGAGCCGGTGTCCGTCGACCTGGAGATGGCGGAGATCACCGACCGCACCATGAAGCTTCCCGGCGGCGGCCCCGCGCTGTTCTTCGAGCGGCCCGTGCTGATGGACGGCACCGAGAGCGACATCCCCGTCGCCATCAACGTGTTCGGCTCGTGGCGGCGCATGTCGGCCGCGCTGGGCGTGCACGACGTCGAGGTGCACGCCCGCCGCATCGCGGAGCTCATCAAGCCCGAGGTGCCCAAGGGGCTCTGGGGCAAGATGCAGATGCTGCCCAAGCTGATGGAGCTCACCAAGGTGCCGCCGCGGCCGTACAAGGGCGCTCCCCCGTGCCAGCAGGTGGTGCTGCGCGAGGGCGAGTTCGATCTGACCAAGCTGCCGGTGCTCAAGACGTGGCCGCAGGACGGCGGCCCGTTCATCACCCTGCCCATGGTGATCACGTCCGATCCCGACACGGGCGTGCAGAACATCGGCATGTACCGCATGCAGGTGTTCGGGCCCACGACCACGGGAATGCACTGGCAGCAGCACAAGGGCGGCGCCGCCCACTTCCGCGCGTGGAAGCGCGGCCCCGGCGGACGCATGCCCGTCGTCGTGGCCATCGGCGGCGATCCCACGACCATGTACACGCCCAGCGCGCCCCTTCCGCCCGGCATCGACGAGTACCTGTTCGGCGGCTTTCTGCGCCGCGAGCCGGTGTACACGGCCAAGGCGCTGACCTGCGACCTAACGATCCCCGCCGAGGCCGAGATCGTCCTCGAGGGGTACGTCGACACGGGTGAGGAACTGGCCATCGAGGGTCCGTTCGGCGACCACACCGGCTTCTACACGCTCGAAGATCCCTATCCCGTCTTCCACGTGACGACGGTGACCATGCGCGAGGATCCCGTCTATCCCGCCACGCTGGTCGGCCGGCCGCCGGTGGAGGACGTGTACCTGGGCGGCGCCACCGAGCGGATCTTCCTGCCGCTGGCCAAGCTGACGATTCCGGAGATCGTGGACTACCACATGCCGCCGGAGGGCGTGTTCCACAACTTGGTGTTCGTCTCCATCAAGAAGGACTACCCGGGCCAGGCGTTCAAGGTGATGCACGGCCTGTGGGGGATGGGGCTGATGTCGCTGGCCAAGGTGATCGTGGTGGTGGACGAGTGGATCGACGTGCGGAACGTGCAGGAGGCGTGGTGGTACGCGCTGGGGAACATCGATCCCGAGCGCGACGTGCGGTTCACCAAGGGGCCCATCGACGACTTGGACCACGCGTCGCAGATCCCCTCGTTCGGCAGCAAGATGGGGATCGACGGAACCAAGAAGTGGGCGCAGGAGGGATTCGTGCGCCGCTGGCCGGAGATGATCGCGATGGACGCCGACGTGAAGTCGTCCATCGACCGCCTCTGGCCCCTGCTGGGCATCAAGCCCATCGATTGAGGACTGGCCATGAGCAGCAAGGCTGAGCGGGCGAACTGGCCGGTGCGCAAGGGTCGCATCGGGATCGATGAAGATGTCGATCCCAGTGCGCACCTCACGCCCGAGGAGTGTCTTTCGATGATCTGCGATCTTTCCACCGACGCATGGGCTTTCACCGGGAAACCGGATGCTCCACGAAGACTACAGAGACATATTCTTAGAGTTGTTCGCCGCCCAAGCTGACTTTCTCGTCATTGGCGCGTTTGCAATGGCGGGACACGGGATGATGCGAACGACCGGCGATCTTGACCTCTGGGTGCGTCCGCATCCAGAGAACGCGGATCGTGTGTGGGCCGCACTCGCGCGGTATGGCGCGCCGATCGGAACGCTCACGAAAGAAGAGCTGTCCCGTCCTGGCTTGTTTTTCCAGATCGGTTTGGCGCCGCGCAGGATCGACATCCTGACCGACATCGACGGTGTCGGGTTCGAGGAAGCGTGGCGTGAGAGGGTCTACCGGAAGATTGATGACATCCGCGTTCCCGTCATCAGCCGAGATCACCTCCTGGCGAACAAACGTGCGACGGGGCGGCCAAAGGATCAGGGCGACATTGCCTGGATCGAGTCAAGAATGAAGAAAGAGCAGCAGAGCAGTGACGACGCATAGATTGGAAGGGCAGCACATCGCCGGGCGGGGCAGGTTGGTCGACTACTCCAACCTGGTGAAGCTGCCCCACACCGTGTTCGCGATGCCGTTCGCCCTCGTGGGCGCGACGCTGGCGTCGTACCGCTACGCCGTGAGCGGCTGGGACGTGCTGCTGATCCTGGCCGCCTTCACCTGCGCCCGGTTCGCCGCGATGGGCTTCAACCGCATCGCCGACCGGGCGATCGACGCCAAGAACCCGCGCACGGCCATGCGGGAGATCCCCGCCGGCAAGCTGTCCGTGCGCGAGGCCACAGCCGCCGTCCTCATCGCCAGCGCGCTCTTCTTCGTCTGCGCGGCGCTGCTGAACCCGCTGTGCCTCTACCTGGCACCGTTCGCGCTGGCCATCATCCTGGCGTACTCGTTCACCAAGCGGTTCACCCGCTACGCGCACCTGGTGCTGGGGTTCTCGCTCGCCATCGCTCCCGTGGGCGCATACCTGGCCGTGGCGGGCGAGTGGAGCCGTCCGCCATCCGCGCTGCTGGTGCTGGCGGCGGCCGTGCTGTGCTGGGTGGCGGGCTTCGACATCCTGTATTCGCTGCAGGACATGGAGTTCGATCGCGGCGAAAAGCTGCACTCCATCCCCGCTGCGCTTGGCGCACGAGGCGCGCTGGCCTTCTCGCGCGGGCTGCACCTGCTGTCCGCCGCCTCGTTCGTGGCGCTGGGGTTCATCCTTCCCGAGCTGGGCGCCGGCTGGTTCATCGGCGCGGGGGTGATCGCGCTGATGCTGGCGTACGAGCAAAGCCTGGTGCGCTCCGACGACTTTTCCAAGATCGACGCGGCGTTCTTCAACATCAACGGGGCCATCTCCGTGCTCTTCTTCGCGATCGTGTTGACGGAGCGGCTGCTCGCGTGAGGGTGGCCCTGGACGCGCCCATCACCTTCGGAATCACCGGCGCGTCGGGCGCGCCGTACGCCGTGCGCGTGCTGCGCGCGTTGAACGAGGCGGCGGTGCCCGTGCGGCTGATCGTGTCCAGCTACGGGCTGCGGCTGCTGAACGAAGAGTCGGGGATCGACGGCGTCGACGGCCTGCGTGCCGCCACGGGCGACTGGTCACGCGTGGAGTTCTACGATTCGCTGGACCGCGGCGCCACGCCGGCCTCCGGCTCGGCCCCGTCGCGGGGGATGGTGGTCTGCCCGTGCTCCATGGGCACGCTGGCGTCCATCGCCGCGGGCACGTCGCGCAACCTGGTGGAGCGCGCCGCGGACGTGGCCCTCAAGGAGCGCCGGTCCCTGGTGCTGGTGCCCCGCGAAACGCCGCTCTCGCTGATTCACCTGGAGAACATGACGCGGCTGACGCGCGCCGGGGCGACGATCATGCCCGCGGCGCCGGGGTTCTATCACCGGCCGCAGAGCATCGACGACCTGGTGGATTTCGTGGCCGCGCGCATCCTGGATCACCTGGGCGTTGAGCACACCGTCGGGCGGCGGTGGAAGAGCGGGGAAGCGCCCGCCGCCCCGGACGCCTGATCCTTCCGAATCTCCATCCACTCTCCGTTCCAGGGAACTCGACGCATGTGGAAGAAGCTTCTCGCCCTGCTGATCGTCGCAGCCTCCGTCGGCTGCGTCGCAGTGCCCGCCCCGGAACCCTATCCGCTGCAGGAGTTTGCGGTGGCGACGGCGGGCGACACGCTGGTGGTTTCCAATCTCAGCTCGGAGCCCATCTACTACGCGGTTCTGGAGGAGGAATTCTCCACCCGCGCGCGCTGGGCGCCGTGCGTACCCCCGGCGCAGTGTCCGCGGGTGGAGGCGGGGCAGGGGGCGCGCGTGCCTTACGCGAGCATCACCGGCTACCAGCCGGGCGCCCGCAAGGCGATGGTCTTCTGGTACCGCCTGGAAGCCGGCGGCACGCGCCCCGGCGAGGTGCGCAGCCGCTCCGTGACGCTGTAGCGCCGTGAAGATCGGCATCATCTCCGACACGCACGGGCTGCTGCGCCCGCAGGTGTTCGGCGTGTTCCAGGGCGTGGAGCACATCCTTCACGCGGGCGACATCGGCAACGTGGACATCATCACCGAGTTGGAGGCGATCGCCCCGGTGACGGCCATATGGGGAAACGCGGACGGCCTGGAGGTGCGCGGCCGCGTCCCTGAGATGGCGGAAGTGGAGCTTGGGGGCGTCCGCGTGGCCGTCATCCACGGTATGCAGGTGGGCTCGCCCACGCCGGAGAAGATCGCCGCCCTGTATCCCGGCGCAGGGCTGGCGGTGTTCGGCCATTCGCATCGCCCTCTCATCAAGCAGGTGGGCCCCACGCTGGCCGTGAATCCCGGCAGCGCCGGCCGCCGCCGCTTCCGCGATCCCGTCACCGTCGCCCTCGCGGAGATCCTCGCCGGATCGGTCACTGCCCGGCTGGTCGAACTGGACTTGGAGAAGCGATGATCTCTCATCGCTCCCTCGCGGTATTCGCTGCCGCGGTCCTGGCCACCCCGCTCGCCGCCGGCGCGCAGGAGAGCTGGACCTCAAATGACCCGGTTCTGCGCGCGATCTGGAGCGAGGGGATGGAGCGCTCGCGGCTGGAGCCGATGGCGCAGGTGCTGATGGACAGCATCGGGCCGCGGCTGGCGGGGTCGCCGGGGCAGCTGGCCGCGCACGAGTGGGCCGCGGCGCAGTTCCGCGGCTGGGGGATCCAGGCGCGCAACGAGACGTACGGCGCGTGGGTGGGCTGGCGGCGCGGAACGGCGCACGTGGACCTGGTGCAGCCGCGCGTCCGCTCGCTGGAAGCGCGGCTGCTGGCGTGGAGCCCCGGAACGTCCGGCGCGGTGACGGCGGAGGTGGTGGCGATCCCGGAATTTGCTGACACGGCGGCGGCGCTGCGCTGGCTGGGCAGCGTGCGTGGCAAATTCATCCTGGGCGCGGCCGAGCCGGTGACCTGCCGGCCGATCGAGAACTGGCAGAAGTGGGCCCAGCCGCAGACCCTTGGGCGCCTGGCGCAGGACGTGGCGCGGGCGGATTCCAGCTGGCGCCGGCGGCTTGCCCGGCTGCGGGTTCAGCCCGGTGAGCTGGAGATGCTCCTTGCGCGGTCGGGCGCCGCGGGCGTGGTGACCAGCGAGTGGACGGGTGGATGGGGCACCCAGCGCGTCCACGACGCGCTAGGGGTGCCCGTACCCGTGCTGGACGTGACCTGCGAGGATTACGGGCTGCTCCACCGGCTGGCCTCGCGCGGCCAGGGGCCCGTGATCCGCGTGAACGCGACGGCCGAGTTCACCGGCGCCGCCCCGGCGATGAACACCGTCGCCACCATCCCCGGCCGCGCCCTGCGGAATGAATACGTGGTGCTGTCCGCCCACTTCGACTCGTGGGACGCCGCATCGGGGGCCACGGACAACGGAACGGGCACGCTGGTGATGATGGAGGCCGCGCGCATCCTCCGGGCCGTCTATCCCCATCCCAAGCGCACCATCGTGATCGGCCTGTGGGGCGGCGAGGAGCAGGGCCTGAACGGGTCGCGCGCGTTCGCCGAAGACAACCCCGAGATCGTCAGCGGCATGCAGGCGCTGCTGAACCAGGACACGGGCACGGGGCGCATCGACCGCATCTCGCTGCAGGGCTTCACCCAGGCCGAGCCGTTCTTCCGCCGCTGGCTTTCGCGCGTGCCCCCGACGTTGGCGGACAGCATCAAGCTGGACGCCCCGGGGCTGCCCAGCGCGGGATCCAGCGACCACTCGTCGTTCGTGTGCCGCGGCGCGCCCGGGTTCTGGCTGCTTTCCACCTCGTGGGACTACGGCACCTACACCTGGCACACCGATCGCGACACGTACGACAAGATCGTGTTCTCGGACCTGCGCCGGAACGCGGTGCTGCTGGCCATGCTGGCGTACCAGGCCGCCGAGGACGAGCGCATCCCGCAGACACGCCGCACCGAGTTTCCGCCGAACGCGGCAGGGCAGCCGGGCAGCTGGCCTGCCTGCCGTCCGGCGCAGCGCTCGCTGAACTGAGAGAGCAACGCCGCCGGCCCGGCCGCGCGGCGCACGCCGGACCCTTCCGGCACCACACGTGAGAGACGCATCGTGATGAAGAGAACCGCACTGGCGGCCTTGGCCGCCGGCGCCCTCCTGGCCGGCCCCGCCGCCGCGCAGCAGGAGTGGACCAGCAACGACCCCGTGCTGCGCGCCATCTGGCAGGAGGGCACGCAGAACTCGCAGCTGGAGCGCCTGGCGCAGCCGCTGCTGGACTCCATCGGCCCGCGGCTGACGGGGTCGCCGCAGATGGACGCGGCCCAGCGCTGGACCATCGCCCAGTACGCGCAGTGGGGCATCACCGCGCGCAGCGAGCGCTACGGCACCTGGCGCGGCTGGCAGCGCGGCCACACGCACGTGGACCTGATGACTCCGCGCGTGCGCTCGCTGGAGGGGATGATGCTGGCCTGGAGCCCGGGCACCAACGGCCCCGTGACGGCCGAGGCCGTGATGCTTCCGGAGATGGCCGACTCGGCGGCGTTCAAGGCTTGGCTGCCGAGCGCGCGCGGCAAGTTCGTGATGATCTCGTTCCCCCAGCCCACCTGCCGGCCGGACGAGAACTGGCAGCGCTGGGCGGTGGCGGCGGACTTCGAGCGGTTCCGCGCAGAGCGCACGGCGGCCCAGAATGCGTGGAACCAGCGGATGTCGGCGACGGGGCTGGCGGCGCGCGACTTCCAGCTGCGGCTGGAATCGGCGGGAGTGGCGGGCATCGTCACCAACCTGTGGTCGCAGGGGTGGGGCGTCGACAAGATCTTCAACGCCCGCACGCGCCAGGTGCCCGTCATCGACCTGAGCTGCGAGGACTACGGCCTGGTGGCGCGCCTGGCGACGAACGGCGACGCGCCCACGCTGCGGCTGGACGCGCAGTCGCAGTTCACCGGCGAGGCGGTGCCGGTGTCCAACGTCATCGCGCAGGTGCGCGGGCGCCGCGAGCCCAACGAGTACATCATGCTGTCCGCCCACTTCGACTCGTGGGACGCGTCGTCGGGGGCCACGGACAACGGCACCGGCACCGTGGTGATGATGGAGGCCATGCGCATCCTTTCCAAGGTGTACCCTCGGCCCAACCGCAGCATCGTGGTGGGCCACTGGAGCGGCGAGGAGCAGGGGCTGAACGGATCGCGCGCCTTCGCCGCGGACCACCCGGAAATCGTCAGCGGCCTGCACGTGCTCTTCAACCAGGACAACGGCACGGGGCGCATCCGCAACATCTCCATGCAGGGGCTGACGGGCACGGCGCCGTACTTCCGCCGCTGGCTGGGCGCCATGCCGCCGTTCGTGGCGGACAGCGTGCAGATCGACGACCCGGGAATGCCCAGCGGCGGCGGATCGGACAACGCGGCGTTCGTGTGCTACGGCGCGCCGGCGTTCGGTCTTGGCTCGCTCTCGTGGGATTACGGGACGTACACGTGGCACACCAACCGCGACACGTACGACAAGATCTCGTGGGACGATGTGCGGCGGAACGCGCTGATGGTGGCCATGCTGATGTACCTGGCCGACCAGGAGGCGAACATCCTTCCGCGCGACCGGCGCACGGAGTTCCCGGTGAACCAGCAGACCGGGCAGCCGGGCAGCTGGCCGGCCTGCGCCGCTCCCGCCCGCACCGCGGCGGAAAGCCCGCGGATGTAGAGCCGCGGGTTCGGCGGAATCGGAACGAGGGCGGGGATGCGCGCGCATCCCCGCCCTCGATCTTTTCCGAAGAATGGCAATCGGCAGTCGCACCCGTCATCTCCTGCCGATGGCACAAAGCGTCTGATTCGCGGCCTAAACCAAGCATAAGTTCCGCGGCGAAGAAAAGCGGTTCGACCTGATGATACCGGCGGGTAGCGGGGTGACTCGGGAATCGCATTGCGGTAATCGTTGCGCGCCATGCGCTTACGCCACGGCGCAATCAGTACGGGCCTGGAGGAACAGCGCGGGTACGAAAATTCCGGTTTCGGGATTATCCCTGATGTCCCTCCCCTCCCGTACCGCTCGAGGCACGATGAACCATCCAGGCACGCTCCTCCCGCTATCCGCGCATGCCCCGAATCTCCCCAGGCGCTGCCTTCCACGATTCGGACGGGCATCGTGCCTTGCCGTGCTCGCGGGTATGCTGGCGCTGGCCGGGTGCGATGGCGCGGCGGCCCCGCTGACCCCCACGCCGGAAGGCGCGCGGAAGACGCTCTCCGGCACCGCCACGCTGGCGTGGGTCAGCCCCACCGGCACCACCGCCACCAACCCGGTCACCTTCAAGGCCGACGCGACCAGCGACATCGTCACCATCAAGTACTTCGCAGACGGAACCTATCTGCTGGGCTCCAGCACGGACCGCGCGAACTTCTTTCCGGTGACGTACAAGTTCAGCGGCGTGGGGGTGCGGCGGATCTACGTGCGTGGCTACAACTCGGCGGGTACGCAGGTGGCGGGCGCGTACAAGGACTTCACCATCCGCGACCTGATCGCCAACGTGCCGTACTTCTTCCAGTACAACAACGTGTACGAGCCCGGCGCCACCTGCGCCAACACGACGATGGCGATGCTGCTGAAGTACTACGGGGCCAACTACACGCCGGACCAGATCTACACGGAATTCCGCAAGCAGTCGCAGGACGAATTCAAGTTCGACACGATCTTCAACCGTCTTGCGGCGCGCGCCGGACTCAAGCAGCGCATCCGCGTGCACATGGAAACGGGGTCGGTCGCGCAGATGGAAGCGGAGCTGAACAAGCAGCGGCCGGTGATCATCCACGGAAAGTTCACCAGCTCGGGCCACGTGATGCTGCTGATTGGCAACGACGGAACGAACTACACGATGAACGATCCGGCCGGGGTGTGGGGACAGAGCCTGTGCAACGGCTCGGGATACGGCGGGTCCGGCGGGGCGGGGGTGCGCTACGGGAGATCGATCGTAGGCAAGGCGATCACCACGCCATGGCAAGGCAACTGCACCTACTTCGATCCGAACACGGTGCGGTACCACGAAACGTACCTGGTGCCCTGACCCACGGGCACGACGATGAGGTGATGAAGGGCCGGCTCCCCGCGCGGGAGCCGGCCCTTTTCTGGATGTGCGTCGTGCGCCGGGGCGGATGAATCCGCGGCTCCGCGGCAACGACGGCGGAATGCCTCCCAAACAGCGGGAGGCTTCTACCTCACGCGCACCTGCGAGAGCGCACCTGTCATCCCGACGGAGCGGCCACGCCGAACCTGCCCATGCGCCAAACCTGCCGATGCGCGCCTGTCATCCCGACGGAGCGGCCACGCCGAACCTGCCCGTGCGCCGTCAATGGCAGCGACCGAGGGATCCGCCACACATTCATCGAGGGGCACCGGGGCTGTGGCATGCACCCCGCCCACAGGCGGGTGAACCCGCGGCTGGAAAAGCGGTAAGCCCCGACACGGGCCGCTGGCGCGTCCCGTTCAGGGCTTCAACGTCACGCGCCCAAACCTGCCGATGCCCGCCTGTCATCCCGACGGAGCGGCCACGCCGAACGTGCCCGTGCGCCGTCAATGGCAGCGACCGAGGGATCCGCCACACATTCCTTGAGGCGCACCGGGGCTGTGGCGTGCACCCTCCCACAGGCGGGTGAACCCGCGGCTGGACAAGCGGTAAGCCCCGACACAGGCCGCTGGCGCGTCCCGTTCGGGGCTTCAACATCACGCGCCAAACCTGCAGATGCGCGATCGAATTCTCCCCTCTCCCGCTTGCGGGAGAGGGGCCGGGGGAGAGGGCAGCCGGGGATTGCGCCGGACTCGTCGAAGCGCACCCAACCGCGCCCGCGATCCCCGCCTGAACGCCGGCCCTTGCGACGAGCTGAGGCCTCCGCTTCGGTGACCGCTGCCGCGCCCGGGCTTGTACGTGGCCGCGGCTAGATCCTTCGGCCCGCGAGGCTTGTGCTGCGGGCGAGTTCCGCGCGCCTGGGCCTCAGAGGGTGTTGAGAAACGTCAACTTGGCCGAAGCCGACGGAGCATGAGACCCGACATCGCAAGATGGATCCATGCTTCGCTGCTCTCCATTAGGCCCTCATAGTCCTTGCTCAACCGGCGGCAGCG
>NZ_DASWMD010000051.1:0-89452 GCF_036399935.1 Longimicrobium sp. | reverse complement strand
GGCGATCAGCCGGTTCCAAGGAATCACCTGGTCCATCTCCGCGAGGAAGCGCTCCCGGCGGGTCTGCTTCCGCTTCTGCGTCCAGGCCAAGCCGGCAAAGGTCGTCTGCTCGCGCATTCGTCGCACTCAGTAGGGGGGGGGGCCGCAGAGCACAATCTACGGCGCCCCACCTTGAGTCGCGATGGACGGATAACGGATTTGCAGAGCTTCCTTAGCAGAGTTCCAGCCAAAGATCCTCATGCTCCAGCACCCGGCGTGTCTCAGTCATCGTGTCGATGTTCGCCTCCAACTCATTGATCGCGAGCTCCGTGGCGCGCGAACCAATCGACGCAGGTGTGCTCACCACGGCCTCCACGTCCACGTAGAGGCCGTCCCATTTCGTCTCTTCCGGGGTCCGGTGCGGCGCCCCCTAACAGCCCTGTCGTGCCTCACGGGGGGGAGAGGTGCTGTGGCGGTCGAGCCACAGCTCCCCCCTCAACCCTTCGGCGTCCACAGTAACGACCTCACACCCTCCTGATCACGCATTTGTAGTGGGCGGCGCGTGCAGCTCATAAAGGTGCCCCGTCGCGGGCTCACCGCGATCGCGCCGAACCTGCGTGGGTCGGATCCAGATCCGCCGCCGCTCCTCCATACCGGGCCTTTACGGTTGCTAGCGCCAGTGCCCGCGGCGCCAGTGGGGTTGAACCTCTCGCCCCGTCGCGCCACCTGCCGTCTCCCTCGCGAGTTCCCCGCCCAGGATGCGCACCCGGAGGTATCCGCTGGCGAGGAGGCGCGCCTGCGCCTGCTCTTTCCTGCTCTTCCGGGCCTCAGGAGCAAGGTCTTCGGCCAGGTGCTCGGGGCACGTCATCAGGCAACCGGCCTGGCGCGGCCGCCTCGGCTGCACCCGCGCTGGTGGTCAGGTAACACAACGCGTTCACGGCGAGAGCGACGGCCGCTGTGGCCGCCGCAGCGCCTGAACGAAGGTAGCTCATGTCCTCGGTGGCAATGCGGGCCAAGTGGTACGTGATGCTCACGGGATCGCCCTCAGACCAGGGAATCACGAGAGATTCGCGTTCACGCGTGGCCATCTGCTCCAGTTCCGCGACGCGCTCCTCGACATCGGCTTCGAGAAGCGCATCGAGGGCGTCTTCGGGCGCTCCTTGAAGCACCGTCGTGTAAACGAGTTCCTGGTTGAGGGGCCAGGTTCGCGGGGACTGCGACCCGGGATCAAGCCGTCGTGCGGTGATGTGGATGGCAATGCCCTCCGGCCGCTGCTCCACATAGGCGCCGTCCACTTGGTTGGGCGGTCCAGGAAGGCCCACCGCCAGACGATCACCGAAGCCGACATAGCACATGTCGTACGGGAACTGCAGATCGCCGAGGTGCACGCCCGAGAGGTCCGTGTGCTCAAGCATCTCGACGAGCGCCGGCGTAAGCCAGAAGATGTTGCGGCCCCATGCCTTAAAGCGGCCGACGCTGGTCGCGAGACTCACCTCCGCGTTTAGAATGGGCGTGGGACGCGCGGGACGGGCCTCACGGGGAAGATGGTCGATCGCATCATTGTACGGCCCCATGACGCGGGCAAGGAGCGCGTTCAGGTCGTCCAATGCCAGGAAGCCGCGGCCGGCACGTCGGTCGGCGAGCTGTGCCAGCTCACGCCCGAAAGGGCGGGTGCGGCCGTAGCGCATGGGGTGGATCCACGAACTGTCGATGCGCATCATCTGTTCTGGATGACGTGACGGGGATGGGTGGCGATAGTAGGGGAGAGAACAGATTGCGGCTCACCGACTCCTCCTCCCGCACCTCCGAAAGAAACGTCGTCGCAGCCGCGGTTGCGCCCGGCAACCCGGTGGTGGAGGGGCTGCAGCAACTACGATGAGGAGGAAGAACGATACTCCTGAAAACGCTGCTAACGTCCGAGACACCGAACATCACGGTCCGGAACAACAAACAAAAGAAACCCGCCCACCAAACACCCGATTCCCAGGGAACAAACATCATGTCCGACTCAACATATATGCACGTCCCGATAGACGAGCCAGCACGTCCCACTCAACATATCAGTCCCACTCACCGCTTCAGGGACGGTTCGCTGCGGGGCGAGGCCGACGCCCGCGCCCGCGCGCCTTCTGTCCGCGGCGACGGAACAGCGTCGGCCAGCGATCTTTGCGCAGCCGTTCGAACTTCTCGGGATCGTTGAGCCAGTCCAAGTTGAAAGTCCAGTCATTCGCCCGCCGGTCAGGGACGTGCCACGTCGGCATACGCGCAGCAGCGTGTCCTTTGATGACGGGAGCGAAGTGCGGGTAACGCTTCGTGGAGTCCTGCCGCTGATGTCCGCCGAAGATCGGAGTCGTGAGCACCTGGAGCGCGGATGAGACAGTCGCCCGCGTCATCCCCGAATAGTCAGACAGCTCCGCGAGCGACGCGGGGTAACGCGCACGGTGGCCAGCGAGGTAGTCTATGCGGAGCTTCGGCTCCAGGTCCTTGCTGTCGTAGCGGCCATTGGACTCGTCGTATTCGAGGTAGCGAAGCGGGTTCTCGAAATAAAGATCCCACCAGGGTTCCGCTTGGGTATCCTCGAGGATGCTATCCAGGTACGCCTTCTCGTTGCCGATGGGATCAAGGCAGGCGAGAACGACGTACAGATGGCGCGCCGCCGAGGTGGGGAGCAGGCCCCAAGCCCCGCCATAGAACAAACTGGACGGGATCTCCGCATATGGGTCGTCCCGGTCGGCGGGGTAGAAGGATGCGGAGAGTCTGTACCACGTGAGATACCCGCCCAAGTACTTCTCGCGCGGTTCTCGCCTCGTCTGCATCAACCCCAGCGTGACGAGCCGGTTGAAGGCTTGGCTCACGGTGTCCTTGTTGACCCCCGCCAGGCGGGCAATGCGACGACGAGAGAGGTTGACCCATCCAGTTCAACCCGGCTCCGCTTTCTTCATCTCCGGCCAGGCATGGTAAGCCAGAATGGGAAGAACGGAGGTTACCGCGCCACCTCCGCGTGTCGTGCCGTCCTCACGCCAGAGCTGCGCCCACAGACGGCTGGAATCCTTGACGAGACGCACCGGGCAGCGCCAGTAGCGCCCGCCGTGACGCTTCCGATCGTCTTCATTGAAAAGCCACTGCTTGGGAGGCGGTTTCTTGGCCGGACGTGCGGGCATGGGTTTCTACTTCTTTCTGAGGTTGGATCCCGCGGCAAGACGAAGCGGAATTTAGCGCCTCAGATACTCGCCGGGAAGCGAGAAGCCGAAGAAAATCCGGTAGACACTTTAGGGAAGGTGCACGGATGAGCGTGGGCTGGGCACAGATCGCGCAGGCGGGGCGCCACACGCATCCGGCCGCCCACCTCGAACGCTCATCACACGATGGCCACCGTTACCTGCTCGCGCTGCCCCATACAGGCGGAGATCACCCGCACGGGGCCCAACAACGTAGATATCGCCTACGACATTCCCGGGATGGCCGACAAGTGCATCGTCCTCTCCCGCGAGCTGGCCAGCGGACGCACCGTGTCGATCGATCTCGAACCGGAGTGCCCGCACCTGAAAGCCGCGATCCTGGCGGCGCGCAATCGCTCGCGCCGGTGAGCCGTGCAGGGGTCAGGTTGACGCTTGGCGGTCTTCCTGAATCACCTGGTCCACGAGGGTGTGCAGCTGCCGAGTGAAGTTCGCGGACGCGACGAAGCCGTCCGACTGCTCCTTGGCGGCGATCATGGCAGCCGCCAGCGCAGTGAAGTACTCGGCCGGCTCCAGTCCCAAAGCCTCCGCCAGAGCGCCGGCGCGTTTCACCAGTTCCTCAGGGGATACCTGTTCGCCCGCGCCCCTCTGCAGCAGTTCCACGAAAGCCGGCACCGCGGCCTCGGCAACCGCTGACAGCGGCCCCGTCTCCTGTTCGCCCGTCATTCGCCACCTCCTTCCGCCGGCTGATCTCCTCGTGGGCACGCAGGAGCATACTACGCACCTTCTCCATCGCCTTGTCACCGCCCAACTCGTGCGCCCACGCCAGCGACGCAAAGACATAGGTCTCAGCGAGTTGGCTGCCGGTCAGGCCGTGCTCGCGCCCCAGCGCCTCCCAGCGCTCCCACGTCACTTCCGCCCTCGCCTCCTCGTCCGACAGCTTGCGCAGCAGCTGCACGAACGCTGGCAGTGCCGCCTCGGCCTCCGGCGAGATCGCCGGGCGCTCCGGCTTGTGCTGGTCAGGCATCTTGGTCCGCCTGGGTTTCTTCGAGATCCAGGCGCATCTCCAAGTGGGTCGGCCAGCCCACGCGCGCACCAGTAAAGTTTACGAGCTCATCCTGCTTATATATCGCCACCAACTGCTCGTACAGGTCTGCCGGTCCGTGGGGCGGCGCCGGGAGCAGCACGGCACGGGTGCCAATCTGGACGAAGAATGCCTCCGGTTCCGGCATCAGCGCAATCAGCTGCCGGGGAGGACTCTTAGTCACCGCCATGGTCCAGTTGGCGATTATCTTCTCATCGGGCCGCATGATCTGCTGACGGACACGCTCGAGGTGCGGATGAAACGCGAAGCGGTATCCCAGCATCGCGAAGACCGCCAGGAAGGCGCTGCGGAGCTCGCCTACCTGCGCGTGGCGGAGGTGGTAGCGCTGACGGGCCGTCACTTTCAGCTCGCCCCCCAGCCCACCCACATCCTTCATGTGCCGCCCGATGCGCTTCAGTACCTCAGGATTGTTGTTTCCGGGCCTGAGCTCAATGACAGCTTGGCCACTCTGCTCCCGGGTGACCTGAACGTTCGCGACCTCGCCCCCGATGCGGAGACGGCCGTAATGTAGACCGTTGCCCTCTCCCATCAGGATCATCCTGGCGAACGCCTCCACCTGATCCCGCTGGTGCACTGCCGCATCCACCGTGTGGCCGGCGGTGCTGTTGCATTGCTTGCAGGTAAGAGCGATGCCGCGCCCCCCGATTGAGTCCTGCGGGACGTGCTCGAGAGTGAGATCCCCCGCATCGACCGCCGAGACGTTGTACCCAATCGCGCAGATCGGGCAGAAGTACAATCCCTCGTAGCCTCCAACCCGCTGGGCCGCCTCGGCGCCACGTTTGAAGAGGATCAGTTTCTTCGCTTTCGAGCCGCCTCGCTTGTTCTTGCCGCCGCGCTTTCGCGTCTCAGGCATCCGCCGCCCCGATGAATGTCTTCCTCACGTTGACCATCGTTTCTACCTGGTGAACGGTTCACCCCCGGCCCTGCGGGCCGGAACTGCAAGGGGGACATGAAGGTGGTGGAGGGGGTCGCTGGCCCAGCGGCCGAGGCCGACCCGGTGGTTTTCCACACCGGGGATCCGCACGTCCTCAGAACCGAGAATGCTAGCGGCATCAGTTGCGGCGGCGGGTCGCCTCGCCCACAGCCAAGACATGGTGCCGCATCCGCTCCACTTCTTCGGGCCCCCCCAGCTCGTACGCGTACGCCAGCGAGGCGAACACGTACGCCTCACTCATTTGCCCCCCGTCCAGCCCGAGTTCCGCAGCCAGGTCGTTCAGCCGCTGCCACAGTTGGTCCTTCGGCATCTGCACACTGGACGCCTCGCGAAGCAGCTCCACGTAGGCCTGGATCGCCTTGCGGGCCTCGGGCGAGATCTCCGGCACCCCTTGGGGAGTGTCAGGCACTCGGCGCTCCGCTAATGCGGTGGTGGCTCCATGACACGGACGTTCTCGTAACACGCCCGGCAGCGAGCCAGTGTGGCGGGGATGCACGGCAGCGAGGGTCACGCATCTGGACGAGCCGACACCCCGCCCGGCCGGGCCGGACGCACCACCCGCAACTCGATGTCGGCCAGAAAACGCTGGATGATCGGCGCAGCGCCGTCCGCGTATACCAGCGAGCGCTCGTATCGGTGGAACGGGCTCTCCGGGCGGCGTGCCGCGGAGAGCCAGTTGAACGAGCCCTCACAGATCACCCGGTCGTCCACGGTCACCGTCTTGTTGTGGATCCGCCGCGCCGCCTTCACGGTCGCGCCACTGGCCGCCAGCAGCAGCTTCCCCTTCGCCGCGGACGGCCGGTCGCGGCCGCCTTGCTGGTTCAACTCCGCGTCCACATAGCAGGTCACCCGCACGCCGCGCGAAACGGCGTCCGCGATCAGCCGCTCGATCCCGTCCTCGCGGATCGCGTCGGCGCCTACCCACGGCGAGGTGATGCGGATCGCCTCGCGCGCCCCGGAAAAGAAATCGCGGAGCGCCTCACGGTGCTCGTTCAGTCCCGCGAGCTTGCGCACCGCCCCCGCGTCCCCGGCGGGACGGACCTCCACGTCCAAGAGCTCGTTGTCGCGCGACCGGAACAGGTGCCTCGCGAGCAGGCCGACCGGCGACGTCCCGCGCGGGTCGAACACGCTCATGTCGCCGAAGACCAGGAAGCTCTCCCGCGCGCGGGAGACGGCGACGTTCAGGAGGGAGCGGTTCTCCAGCATGTAGCGGCTCCCGACGTCGGCGTGACCGTAAACGGAGGAGAAGATCACCACGTCGCGCTCGTCGCCCTGCAGCGAATGCACCGTGTCGACCGTGAGGCCCCTGACCTGGCGCGCGGCGAGCGCTTTCCCGATCGCCCGTGCCTGGGCCTTGAACGGCGTCACCACGGCCACCACCCGCTCAAGGAGCGGGAGCGGCTCCCCCTCCTCCAACCCGCGCGCCCGCGCGCAGAGCCGGCGCAGCGCTTCGGCATGGCTCGCGATCCAGTGGGCCACCGTCCACGCCTCGGCCTCGTTGACGCGGCTGGTGGCGGACCTGCGCGAGGTTCCGGGGACATGCACGTATCCCATCCGGGGAAGCTCGGGCGGTTCCGCGTCCGCCGGGCGGACGGGGACGAGCCGGCCATCGTAGCACAGCTCGTTGCAGTACGCGATGATCGGCGGCACGCATCGGTAGTGCTCGGTGAGCAGCATCCCGCCGTACGGGACGCCGGGGAGGGAGCGCGGACTCCGGCGCTGCGCCACTCGCATCGCGCTCCCGCTGGCTGCACTGATCCCGCCGCCTCCACCCGGTCCGCTCCCCCGGCGGAGACCAGACCCGCGCGCCGGAGGTTCCCGGCATCCCCCCACGCGCTCACCCGCGGCACCGGCTGCAGCTGCTCGGTGTCGCCCACCACCAGCGCTCGCCGGGCGAGCGCGAACGCGGCGCCGGCGAGCTCAGGCGACACCTGCCCCGCCTCGTCCACGATCAGCAGGTCGATGAACGAGACCAGCGGCAGCGCCCCCGTCTGCTCGCCCCCCCGGTAGCGGAAGAACGAGGGCGCCTTGAAGAGCGTCGAGACCATGCAGGGGGTGAGCTTGGCGTACCGGCGCCACCGCTTCTCCTGCTGCTCGCGCGACTGGCCCGCCGGGTATCCCGACTCGATCGGGGAGCGCATCTCCTCCAGCCAGCGTCCCTCCCAGTAGTGCGTGGCGAGTTGGAAGGCCCGGACCCGCGTCAGCTGGTCCGCGACCTCCAGCGCGTCCGCCTCCGTCGGACGTGGCCGCACCGGCGCCGGAAAGCGCGCCGCCTCCGCCGATCGCTCCTCCACCCAGCGCTCCCATGCTCTACCCGCCGCCTCCAGCCGCACGCTGGTCTCCTGCAGCAACGCGAGACGTGCCTGCAACTCGGCGAGCCGCGCCTCGCGCAGTGCCGCGAACGCCTCCAGGTCCGCCAGCTCGTCACGAATGGCCTGCTGCGAGGCGGCGGTGATCGCCGCCTCGGCCGCCTTCGCTTCCGTCTCAATCGCGGCGAGCCGGTCGGCGGTCCACGCGTCGACCTCCTCCGGGTCGCGCACTTCAGGCGGGGGGGTGACACCCAGCGATTGCAGGAACCGCCGGATCAGCCCGCGGCGGTACTCGCGCACAGGCCGGAGCAACGACGACAGCAGGACGATCCACAGCTTTGTCCCCCGCTCGAACTCCTCCCACCGCTCCCGCAGGCGCGTCCAGGGCTCGGCCTCCGCCTCCGCCCGTTCGCGGGCATCTACCAGCTCGCGGCCACGCCTGCGCCGCAGCACCTCGAGTTCGACGTCGAAGTAGGCCCGGCGCGACCGGAGCTCCTGTTCCAGCGCCTCCACCTCCGCCCGGGTCGCGTCCTCGAGCGGCGCAAGGGGGACGGCGCCGAACAGGAGCTCCGCCCTGGCGCGCGCGCCCGACAGCGTCCGCCACGCGGACACGCCCTCCCGCAGCGTCTCGCGGCACGCGAGCAGCTCCGCGTGCAGGTGCGCCAGCACATCACGCACCTCCGTGAACCTCCGGCCGAACGCCGCATTCGCCTTCTCCAGGAACGCGGCCGTGGCCTGGGCGACGTACGCCGCGTTCTCCACCTCCGCCGGGAAGCCCTCTCCGCGTTCCGACGTGACCTGGAACCGCTCCGCCCCGGCGTCCCTCTTCGACGCCGCGGGGCAGAACAGGCCGTAGCTCATGACGCCGGGGACCCAGCGCCCCGCCAGCGGCGAATGCTCCTGCTGCGCCTTCCCGAAGCTCTCGATGACGTTGGTGACCGCCTGGTTGTTGGTGGAGGCGGCCACGATCACCGGCGGCTCGCCCTTCTCCAGGGCGGCCTGCACCCACAACGTGGCGACCACGCTCTGAAGGAGGGTCGTCTTGCCCGTCCCGGGGGGGCCGTTGATGGCGAGCAGGTCGCCATCGCCGAGCGTGAGGGCGTGGTGCAGCGCCTCCCGCTGCGAGGGCGCGAGCGGGTGACGGTCGCCCATCTGCCCCAGGTGCAGCACGTGCGCGTCCAGCCGCGCCTCGTCCCGCAGGGGCGGCGCATGCTCGCGCGGATCGATCGCCGCGAAGTGCGACAGGAGCGCCGGCGGCTTCCTCGTCCGGAGCAGGTGCTCGTAGACGGCGAGGAGCGGCGCGACCATGACGTTCGACACCACGTGCGGTACCACGAAGCCGGAGCGCGCGCTCACGTAGGCGCCTTGCCGGGCCAGCCCCAGCTCGCCAGGGTCGAACTTGTCCTCCGAGAGCCGCCACCCGGTGTCCTCAGCGACCGCGCCGAGCATCCGCCACGCGTGGTCCCAGTACGCGCGCCACCCGGCGGCGGGGTCTGGGGGATCGTTCGTCGAGAGGTAGCGGTCAACGGCGGCGACGCTTCCGACGAGGACTGGGAGCGTGTCCCGGCCGGGCTCCAGCCGGCTTCGCGGGATCCAGGGCGCGCCCTCGCGCGGTGGCGAGAGCGTCCCGTCATCCGCGAGGTCGGCGGGGATGTAGAGAGGGACCACGAAGTCCTCCCTCGCCCCACGCTGCCCGTGCACGACGGCGGCGCGGGCCACCAGCGGACAGACGAGCACGGGGCAGGTCGCGGGGTCGGCCCGTCCCTGCTCCGCATCCCCGTGGCGTGCGTCCCGGAAGATCTGCCGGACGCGGTCGGCGCCGGGGGCGATGCCGTCGCGGAGCATCTCGCGGGAGACCGCGTACGGTCCCGTGTCGGAGCCGAGGTAGGGCGCCAGATCCTCCCGCCTCACGTCCTGGCGCGAGCCGTCGGCTAGGCTGTCGCGCCAGTAGGCGACGATCCGGAGCGCTTCGGAGGAGTGCGGGGGGTCGGAAGAGTGCGAGGGCGACACCGTGTAGCGGGCGAACGCAAAGGACGGCGGAAAAGTGAACTGGGGAAACATATAAGGCGCGGCGTTAATCGCCAGTGTGGCCGCAGAGACTTCATCGCTCCCCGTCAAACCCCGAAGAAGAGGCGAACAAATCCGGCACCGGTTTGTATGCAACGGCGCCGCTGCGGCGACCTCGACCCGGTACACCGCGATCCATGCGCGACGACCTCTCCACGCCTGCTCCGCCCGCCCCCAGTCCCGACGTCCGCTCGCCGATCAGCGCGGTCGCGCGTCTGCTCGGGCTTCCGGAGCCCGGGCTCGCCTTCTCGGTGCCGCCGCGCCACCGCGGCAGCATCGAGGCTCGCTCCGGGCTCGACTTCCAGGACTAGGATGCGCTCCCGCAGCTCGGGCGGCTGCTTCGCCAGGACGGGCAGCGCGCGCTCAGCGTTGGGCTGGAAGGCACCGGCGACACCGACGTGCTGGCTCCACGCGAGCGAGGCGGCGTGGTCGAAGAGTACCGGCAAGTGAAGGGCCGCCGGGAGGGCTTGGCCAGGTGGACGCTCGCGGAGCTGGGGAGAGAAGGGGTCTGGTCCGAGTTCATCCGGACGGCCGCGGCCTTCACGAAGCGCGCGTCGCGCGGTTACAAGGAAGCCGCCGTGCCGAGCCCCGGCTTGGGTCAAGGTCCTAATGGCGCAGCGGGTCTGATTGAGGGGGAGCATCACTCAACCAGAAATCCGGCACGCATTCGGCCTCTCGACCCGGCTCCAGACGGCCCAGCCGAGTTCCCGAGTGGAAGATCAGCCGCGTTTGCGCCCCTTCTCCCGGCCTTTCCGGTCGCGGACGCGCATGCCACGGCTCTCCAGTTGCTGCCGCTGCGTGTCGGAAACGCGTCCGGGCGCGGCCGCGGGCTCGCGCTTGCCACGACGCCCGCCGCCGGGCGCCTCCACCTGAATGCCCAGGCGGTCCAGGTAGACCGCTGCGGCGCGGTCGATCTCGGCACGGATGCGGTGGTAGATGCCCGCCTCCTCGCGCTGGCCCCACTCGCCTCGGAACGAGAGCCAGTTAAAGCTAGTCACGATCATGAACTCGTGGTCCACGATCAGCACCTTCTCGTGCGTGTTCCCGTGCTCCACGATGTCCAGGCGGCCGCGCCCGCCCTTCGCCTCGTCCCGCATCCGCCGGATCAGGGACTCGGTCTGTTCCCGCTTGTACGCGTTCAGGTCCTCCGGGTATCCCCACCCGATCACGACGTGGGCCCCGCGGCGCACCGCCCGCGCGACCGCCTGGCGGAACTCGCCGTTGAACGCCTGCGGCCGGATCCAGGGAGAGATGATGATCACCCGCTTCGACGCGGTGCGGAGTCCTTCCAGGAGGAGCCTCCGGTGCTCGCCCATGTCGATCCGCCGCACGCTATCCCGCTCCCGCTCCGCCTTCTCCAGCTCAGCCCGGATCCGCGCCAGTTCAGCCGTCAGCGAGGCGACCTGCTGCCGCGTCTCTGAAACATCGGGCGCGGCGGCCGCCTCCCGCTCGGCAGAGCGCAGCTGCTCGTCCACCTGACCGGCCGCCGCGGTCAGACCCTCCACGGCCGCCTGCGCGGCATCCGCGTGGCGGTAGAGCGGCTCTAGTGGGATCGCGGGGGGCGAGACCTCGAAATGCCGGGTGAGCGGAAGGATGCGCTCCTGGTAGCGCGGGAACATCTCCGCCAGCACCCGCTCGTGCCGCTCTCGGCGGGCGCCCCGCTCGAAAACCCGGAACTCGACGTGGCTCTGGTCAGGCGCGTCGAAGGCCACCACGTCGCACGGAAGGTACGTCCGGGTCGCGCTGACCACGGCCGTCACGTCGTAGAGCCGCCCCTCCGGCGCGCGCCGGGGCTCGTACCGGCGCGTTTCCGCCAGCACGCGTTCCAGGGCCTCCGGCGCGAGATCGGCGGGGCCGGGGGAGCCCACGTGCACGGGGAGGATGTGCAGCCCGTCGGCCCGCGCCACGTCCTCGCCGACGTAGATCGTGCGGTTGGTGGGCTGCAACTCGCCCGTCACGGCGTCCACCAGCAGCCGGAAGGGGATCACCTCCGGCCTGTAGAAGCACTCCTCTACCAGCGCGGTCGTGCCCCGGTCGGTGAGCCGGAACCGCGTGCCCCCCTCTCCCTCTCCGGGGAGCGGGTCGACGAGGTCGGCAGCGAGGAGGTTCTCCACCGCGTCGGAGAGAAGCTCCGGCCCGATGCCGAGCACTAGGCCCATCGCCTCCACGGTGTCCACCGACTCGCCCACGCAGCGCAGCACCACCTGCTCAACCGCGGAGAGGCTTTGCCTGGCAAGGAGGCGGATCTCGACGGTGCAGTCGTGGAACGGGAGCGCGGCGCGGTACGCCGGCAGGGGGCGGTAGTCCGGCAGCTCGGCCGCCAGGCGCTCGACGTCCGCCGGGCTAAGCACCGGCGGCGGCCTCGATCCGCCGGGTGTCAGGCCGCTCAAGGAAGAACTCGTGCACGGGGCGGAAGGGGTTGCGGCGGTGCCGGCTGCTCGCCCCGCGAAGCGCCTCCACGTCGCCAACGATGGTGAGGCAGTGCCGCGCCCGGGACAGGGCGACGTTCAGGCGCCGCTCGTCTGCCAGGAAGCCGAGCTGACCCGCGGGGTTCGAGCGGACGGCCGAGTAGTAGACGAAGTCGAACTCCTTCCCCTGCGCCGCGTCCACCGTCAGCACCTCCACCCCGGGGATGCCCCCGACGCTCTTTCGGAGCACCTCCACCTGCGGCTGGTACGCGGCCAGCACCCCGATCGTCGCCACGATCCCGAGCTCGTCCAGCCGGGCGACGAGCGTCCGCAGATCGGCCGCGAGGCACGCCGCCTCGGCGTGGTTCACGAACGAGGTCCCCACCTTCCGCTCCTGTGCCCCGGTGCCGCTCCCCGCGGCGTCCACCCACCGCACCGCGGCCCCGAACACCCGCTCGCCGTGCAGCCTGTCCCCGGGGGAGACGCCGTGGAGTAGCGCACCGTCGTAGAAGACGCGCGAGACCAGTTCCCCGATCTCCGGATGCATCCGGTACTGCGTCCCGAGGCGCAGGCGGGCCCCCGGCTCGGCCGCCTCGAAGAGCTCCTCAAAGAGACTCCGCGCAAGCTCCGCCTTGCGCAGCCCGAGGTCCCGCGCCACCTCCTGCGCGACCTCGTCGTCCAGGATTGGTGGCAGCTGGCGGTGGTCGCCCACCAGGACGAAGCGGTGCCCGCGGCTGAGTGGCACCAGCAGCTCGGGAGGGGTGGCGCGGCCCGCCTCGTCCACGATCACCCACTCGTACCCCAACTCGGCGGCGGTGCGGTTCCCGATGAAGCCAATGCAGGTCCCGGCGATGATCGGCGTGCTGCGGAGCAGGTGCTTCTCCAAGTCGGGGGAGGCGCCCTGCAGGCGCTCTCGCCAGTCGCGCTGGATCGCCGCGACGCGTTCGCTCCACGCCACGCCCTTCTTCCGGAGCCGCAGCACGGCCTCCAAGTGCGCGCGGAGCGCGTCCGGCGCCGCGGGAATGGTTTCCCCCAGCAGCCCCGTCGCGAGCTCCACCGCTGCCGCCTGCTCGTCCGGCTCCGCGTCTTCTGCGAGCTGGTCGATGAGCGCCCGGATCTCGGAGGCGGGCACCTGCGCCAGCCGCTCCAGCCGCTCCCGCGCCTCCTCGGTCCGTACGCGGAGCGTCGCCTGGAGGTCCCGCAGACGGGACCGCAGCTCCAGGGCGCGCACGGTCTCGCTGATCTTCTCCGGGTTGCCCAGCCGGACCTTCGGCGTCTCCGGGAGGAGTCGCTCCAGGCGCTCCAGTACGTTGTCGACGGCGATGTTGGACTGGGACGCGACCAGCACCCGGTCTGTGGGGTGCAGGCGGCGGATCTCGGCCACGAGCCGGGCGATCACCGTCGTCTTCCCCGTGCCTGGCGGGCCCTGCACCAGAAAGAACGAGTCCGTCCCGAGCGCCATCTCCACCGCCCGCCGCCCCGACTCGTCCAGGTCGTTGGCACCGGCCGCCGAAGCGGGCACCGGCGGCTGGACGTCTCCGGGGCTCGCCAGCAGGCCAAACAGGCCGGAACGCACCGCGCCGTCGGTCCTCACGGTGCGCAGCGCGTGGCGCTGCCGGTTCAGGTTCGCCTGCTCGCGCGTCGCGTCGAATACGATGCTTCCCCCGGGCGGGAGCGCCACCCCCTTGGGCAGGTTCGCGTCCCCGGCGATCCGCAGACGGTCATGGTCGTGGCCCACCACGACGCCCACCTGCACCGTCCGGCCGTCCGCCGTGCGGTAGCAGACCGGGCGCTGGACGACCGCGGCGCCGAGCACCGGGCGGTCGAGCGTGATGTCGAAGCCGTCCACCTCCGCCGCGACCGATGCCTTCCGCACCACCCCCAGCGTCTCGTCCCGCTCCAGCAGCCGGCGCGCCACCTCCAGATAGGTGTCCCAGCGCGACAGGAGCGCGCGCCGCGCATGGGTCCGCTCCCGCTCCTCCTCCCACTCGGCCCTCGCCCTTCCATGCAGTTCCTCCAGCACGGCGCCGGCCCGCCCCGGGACGGCGGGCGCGCCATCGCCCACGACGTGCGCTTCGGCGCGAATGCGGAGCGCGCCCGCGCGGGCAGCCTCCGGGTCGGGGAGGAGGATGGCGTGCGTCACCAAGAGCTCGTTCGCCGCCTCGCCACGGGTTACGGGCTTCACGTAGTAGCGCAGCCGCGCGCCGATCAGCTTGTACGAGCCATCCACGGGAGGGTCAGCGCTCACCAGGATCGGGGATCCAAGGTCCCGCCTCGCCAGGGCAGGCGCGTTCTCGCGCGCCGCCGGCTCTCCCCAAGGCACCCGGAAGAGATCGTCCGTGGCACGGCGGGTGAGGCGCAGGTTGAGCGTGGCGAGCGGGTGACTACGCTCTTCCAGGAGCGACAGCTTCGCGAGCACCTGGGGCGCCGTTGGCCGCTCTTCGAGCACGGGGGAGAGCATCCGCCCGATCACGCTCCTGAGTGCCTCGCCGTGGGCTGAGGCGAGCACGCGCTCGCGGAGTTCCGCAGGCGGCGCCGAGACGTCCTGCAGGAGCAGCTCCGCCGCGATCACGCCGAGCGAGTAGACGTCCGAGCGCTCCGTGGCGGACGCCCCCTCCCCGCGCTCCGGCGCCGCGTAGCGGTCCGTGTAGTGGTGCCGGACGGTCGTCCGGCCGTCCTCGCGCAGGGCGTCCAGGATGCGGCTCACGTTGAAGTCCGCGAGCTTGGGGACGAAGTCCGCGTCGAAGAGCACGTTGCTCGGCTTGATGTCGCGGTGAATCACGCCGGACAGGTGCGCGTGGCTGAGCGCCGAGGCGCACGCGCGCAGGAGGCGCACGACCGCCGGCTCGTCGCCGTACCTGGCGCGAACACCCGGGTCTTCCAGCGACCCACCCCACGCGTACTCCAGCACCAGCCAGGAGCCCACGCCGTCCGTTGTGCCCTGGTCCAGGAGGCGAATGATGTTCTCGTGGCGGAGCCGCGAGAGCGCCGCCGTCTCGCGCAGGAAGAACTCGCGCAGCGTGGCCGGGGGCTCCCTGCCGCTTACGATTTTGACCGCCACGCGCGCGGTCGAGTTGCGCAGGTCCACGGCAAGGCGGACAATAGACCCGGTCCCGACCCCGATTGGATCCGAGAGCGCGTACCGGTCGGCGAGCAGCTGCGGCGAGAGCGTGTTCATGAATCTAGCTGATTCGGGAGTTCGCAGCGCGAACACCGTACCCCGCGGACTGCAGGGTGCCCCGCCATCACCGGAAGTTCGACTGCCATCTGCGGCACCTGCCGGATCGTTAGGTCTAATCCGCGTTCCTTGTCGAACGAGGCATTTTGGATCCAAGGCTCCAGCAGCTCGCGGAGTGCCGGCGCGGAGACCGCGTGCGCCCGTGCCTCGAAGTCGCTGGCCAGCGCACTCAGGAATTCGCCAACCCGGCGGTATGGGCGATTCGTCAGGAGAGACAGCAGGACGAAAATCGTGAATGAGGGTGTCGGCAGGGGGAGCATTGGCAGACCGTTCGGCGCGCGGCTATCCGCACGAGTTCGCGGAGTTGGCGCGCGGTAACACGACGCGGCTTTACGACGCAACGTTGTCGCCCGTGGCGCGTCGAACGCGCTCCACCGCATGCGCTACGGGGGGGCTTTGCCGACATCCTGGAGATCCGCGCGACCACCGTACCGCCGCAAGTGGGGACGGCCGGAAACGGCGGCCTTTCCTTACTGGCTGCGTTGCTGGCTCCGGAGGGTCTGGCGCGCCGTTGCTCCTTGCGGGCTGCTTAACATCACGCGGTCGAGTTCCTGAAGAGGGGCAAGGAATTCACGCAGAGACGTATTGCGGTCCAGTTGCAACTGAACGTTGAGTAGCCTGGACGCGGCCGCATTCCATTCTGCTATTTGCATAAGCGCGGAGGCCTCATCCAATTGCTTCTGGACGACCAGATGTACGGGGAGTCCAGCCTCCTCGACGCGGCCGAGCAACTCGAGCGCGCCTTCGGGGTTCGCGGGGCGAACTGTCCCAGCGGCGAAGTTTCTAAACGGATTGCTGAGGTTTCGACCCTCCGCAAGATGAGTGTGCCGAGCCACCTGTGAAGCTGGGAACGCCTCGGCTATGTTCGCCAGCAACGCGCGGCCTTCCGTCAGGTGGTCCCCCGACTGCCACACGAGGAATTTGCCCGCTTCGAAACTCGCGGAGTCGTTGCTGACCAGGCGTAGGCCGGCTCCGTCACCGGCGACAATCTGGATGGATGTGACGTTGGAGGTGAGCTCCTCCGCGCTATCGGCGTTCCAGTGCGCCTGCAGCCGATACGCGCCCGGCTGCCGAAACGTCCACCCGTCACCACCGAAAAAGACGGGAGTGATCACGGCAATCTCCCCACGCGGCGGAACCCTCGGCGCCTGCTCTGCAGTTTCGATCAGGCTTAGCGGTGTGAATGGCTTCCTGCTCCCGTCTGGTCCCGTGATGACGATCATGGTTTCCCCATACTCCGGTTCCAGGTGTGCCTTCGGATCAACCGCGCCAGACGTCAGGTTGCGAAGCCGGAGCCGTAAGTACACGGGCTCTCCCAAGGCGTATTGGGGCTTGTCCGAGTGCGCTTCAAGGCTGAGAGTCGATTGAACCGCGGGTTGAGCTGCCGCTTCTGGCTGCCACGCCAGTGCGCACGCCTGGAGTACGAATGACAGGCAAGTAACCAGTCGGTTACGGCACGGGATTCTGCGCATTGTCATCTCCCTTTCGATACTCGCGTTACATGCAGTTGACTGTCATCCCGCTATGCTGGCCATGCGCCGCATCGACCGAACTGAACGAACCGGCTCCGGGTCTGGAGCACTTCTGGGGTGTATGCTCCCGGAGGTGAGCCCGTTCGGCGGCGGAAAACTCGTACGTGTAGTCCTCACCCACGTGCTTCGTTTGCGTGATGATGCTGGAACGCCCGTCTCCATCCGGATGGTGCAGGTTGAAGGCATGCCCGATCTCGTGCGCCACCGAACGAAGATATCGGCCCCCGTCACCGCGGACTATTTTGTTACGGTAGAACATGGCGAATTGGGAGCGGTTACTGGTGTCCCACATCACACCGAGCACCCCAGGCTCTTTGCCCTTGGGACCCCAGTATAGGTGATCGACCACAACACCGTACACGTGGTACTCGGTACAGATGCCGACGCCAGGTGGGACGCATTCGACGGACACCGGTTGGACCGGAAGACTGCGATGGACACCCGCCAACGCGTCGAGTTCCGCGTCCGTGATGTACTCCTGTCTCAATCCGGCGGACCCGAGCAGTGTAGGCGCTAAGGGCGGGATCGTCGTTTGATCTTCGTCGACCACCAGCACCACCCCGGCTCCAGCCAGATAGATGCTTTGAAGGTCGTATCGCTTGCCCCCCCGGAATTGAGGGGTCGGGAAAGCGGTTCCCACCATCCGGTCGAACTCGAGCCGCACAATCCCCGCCGCGAGCGATGGGGCAAGCAGGTCCGAGGCCGGAACAGGTTCTGAGTCGGTAGTTCCGGCGTCGGTCTGCTCCACGGGCGGTGCCGGCCGGGGCTCAGGCTGCTGGCTCGCCAAGTGGGTGCTGGCCAGCAGGCCCGCGGTGACACAGAGCGGCCTAGCGATAAGCCGTATCAATTCAGTCCTCATCATTCTCACCTCATCTGGGGAAGATCAGGGCGGCGTTTCCGACGGATCTACGTTGTCCCTCCCCGAATTATACGAACCCTGCGCGCCGGCTTTACGCCAGCCGGAGTAGCGCAGGAAAACGCAGGCTCTTGATGGCGCCGCGGTTGGCCGCCGGCCAGTTCGGTTCCGTGTCGTTCTGAACGCCACCTCCGGTGCGCACAGAACTGTCATGGCCCTGAGCGCACCTCGACGGTCATGTTGGCGGATATCATCCCCCCACTCGCGCCCATTGTACGGGCTGTAATGATCACGGGGCCCTGATAGCTAGTGGTGCCGGGGGTGTAGCGGGTAGATACGGTTCCGAGGCCACTACTTGTGGTCGTGCCGCCAAACCAGCCCAGTGATGTTCCATCCGGGCGTGTAGCGGTGAACTCGACCACTGCGCCCCGTGTCACATGACCGACGGACCGAGTGAGCGTAGCCGTCAACATCAGCGGGCGTGCTGGATCCGGGAGTACCCGGAACGAGTCGGCCGACAGACTGATCTGGTCAGGAAGTGCTCGGACGAACCGAACAGTGTCGACGAGGGTCGTTGCGCCTGCGCTCGCCCGGACGAGAGCGACGCCCAGAGCCGTGTCGGCCTCAAGGAGCACAAGCGCGACTCCCGCCGGATCCGCAGGAACGGAGATCGCCGTGTCCGCTCGGGCAGTTGCCGCGAGAAGCACGCCGGCACTCGTTCCAAATCGAACCGTGCGGCTGGTTGACGTAGCGGAAAGCACGGCCCGAAGTGTGATCGTGCTCGCTCCGTCTGCCGGGACTTCCCTCGCCGACATGGTCAGCGCCTGTATCTGTGGCGGAGCGGGGTGGAACCGGATGGTGTCCTGAAGTACCGTCACCCCAGCACGAGCACGGACCACCGCCAACGCGGGGGTACTAGGAGCCTTAAGTACGGCCACGGCTTCGCCGCTGCCGCTTGCCGTTACGACGACGCTGTCGGTGCTACCATTGACGAAGGTACCTGCGCTCGAGTGGAAGGTGATCTGGCGTAACTGTGCCGTCGAAGTGGGAGGCGCTACCGCGCGCAGCGTTATCGTCGTTTCCCCGTCGGCGGGAACCGTTTGGGCGGAAAGGGTGAAAGACTGCAAGGTCGCGGGCGCGACCACGAACCGCACCGAATCCTGGAGAGTAGTCTCACCTGCCCTGGCGCTCACTAACGCGAGCGTCGGCGAACTGGAGGCTTTAAGCACCGCGACGGCTTTCCCATCGGGGTCGACAGGGACCGTAACATGCTGCGCCTGGCCAGAGAAGGTCCCCGCCGTTGTTGAAAAAGTCACCTGCCGAGGCTCGACGCGTGACCCGGGGGGTATCATGGCGCTTACGGTGGTAGTCGCCTCACCGTTAGCCGGGAGAGTTGTCGCACCCAAGGTTAAGGTCGCGACATCGGGGCCCGCCGGGGCGGTGCCGTTGTCGCAGGCCCCGATCGTGGTGATTGTTACCGCGATGGCGGCTGCTCTGAGAATATTCACAAACATATGTGTTATCCGGTGGGGGATGGACATCAACTCTCTGTCAGAACAGACGATATGTCACGGCGACCGCCGGCCGTACCATTACTCTCGTTTCTTTCGCCACTGCCTGGGTGCTGGAAACGCGGTCACCGAGTTCTAAGCCGCTGGCCAACCGCGTCTCTTCACCGATCAACCCCCCGACCGTGAAGATCGCCCGCTCACCGAACGCGTCCACTCCGCCCCCCAACAGAAATCCGACGCGCGGCTTTGTGAGGTCGTTTGTGCCGACCCCAAACACGAGATGGGGATTAATGGCGTGTGTGGCACCCATCAGTCGCGTATTGAAGGTGATCATCGGGAATACGTTCGCTTGCGATGACTTCGTCGCGACGACGACCAGGGCCGTCGTGTCACCCGGACTACCTGCGGGCGGGGCAATGCGCGTCGTCCTGGTACCAAAATCATTATTCCCCAGAGTTGATGCGCCAAGTCCAGCTGAGAACGACCAGCGCGCCCGCCCCCCGAAGTTCAACCGCTGCGAAGTGAAACCCCGATACGGCTCGGTCGTGTTCGCATTTCTCCTGGCGATCTGGACGGTTACATCCGTCGGCCTGTGGTAGCGTCGCAGCAGCCCTGTCACGTAGAAGCGAGATGAATCATTGGCGATGGCGGCCAGTGCTTCAGGCGTTCGGGCAAGCGAAGCGGCTCGCTCGCTGACGGTGGCGAAACTACTATTGAAGACAGTCGTGTCTGGAACGAATCTCGCCGCCACGATCGAGATCTCCTCCAGAATCTCGCATGACGGATCTTGAGTGGCCGCGGCAAGCGCGACTCGGTTGACGTTCGCAACATTTTTCGCGTACGCCGGGACGAGCGGTCGTAATTGATCTCTCCGAGCATTCAGCGCGCTTCTGAAGTTCTTCAAAGTATCAGCGGCTCGCGCGGCGGACGACATGACGTCTGAGGCCCGTGTTCTCGGATCCAGATAGATTCCTTTCTCGGCCGCCCATGCACGGTCCGCTGCACTCGACATTGCGTCGAGGTCCTGGAATCTGTTCTGGATGTCTCTGTGGTGCTGAGACAGCACGATGAGCATCGCCGCGATGTTTTGCCCGGCTACTCGGGCTCCAGCGCTACAAGCATCCGAGTCGTCTGCTGCGTCGTCCGCGTTCCCCGCCTTCCCACCTGTGACAGCATAGGTTAGTACGTCGCTCGTCACTTCTGGTGCGGTGACGCTCGGGAGAGTGATTTTCAGGACGCCGCTGAAAAAATCCCCGATCGATGCCTCAGCGACCGGCTGATTCTTGACCGAGATCTCATAGTCGTACACGAACGGATTGGTCTCCATGACCACGATCCGCACGTCGCTGTCCAGCCTATAATGGCGTGCGGTATCCGGTTCTAGGGTGAGTGCGTTGACTCGATAATGAAACACGGTTGCTTCTCCTGCTGGGACACCAGGCCCGGCAAGTCTTTGCTCCGGCTTCTTGGCTGTCGCGGCGGCACACCCTGCAAATCCAGAAGCACAGAGGGCGACTATCAGAGGACGCGCGTACATAAGGGGATCAATCCTGGTGAGAAGTGAGGAGAAGGTGCCTACGGGGGGTCCCTCTTGGGAAGAAGTACGTGATCACCCGACTGTTAGATGGTCTCAGGAATCCGTTTTCTCGCAGAGTAATCTGCTACTGATTCCGCAGCAAGGATTTTGGTCCCGATAGATTGGGCGGCACTGCCCTGATCGCCTGCTCCGCGTCACCCGCGCCCACAGGTGTTCACCCCAGTACCGCTACTTCAGATGCGAGAACTCCTGGTACAGCATCCGCGGGCGACCGACCCTTCAGGTACTGCACGACTTTCAAGAGTTCAGCCAGCAGCGGGCGGATGCCAATTTGTGTAAGGCCCCGTTCGACAAGCTTGATCGGGATTTTCCTTTTTCCATTTTTTCGCGACTTCAATTGGCGTTGACGCGCTGCCCGACTTCGGATGTCGTCTCGTCACCGTAGGGCTTCCCGGAGGACCTCCTGCAGCCGATCCACTAGAGGCAGGGCGGAGCCCGGGTATGCAGTGAGCGCCTCGACACCGTATGGAAAACGCTGCTCCGGACCTGGATAGAGGATAGCAGCATACCGGACAGCGTGCCGCCCGTCCCGGTCGCGGATGGCGTCGCGGTAGGCATGCATCTTGTCAATATCCACCTTCTTCGGCTTGCCGGCGCCACCTGCGGATTCAAGCAGCTCGCTATCCAGCTTGTACTTGGGATCGAAGAGGTAGACGGAGGCAGGGCCGTCCGGCGGCAGGACTTCGACGGCTAAGTCTGGCCGCTGCTCATAAGTGGTGCTCCATAGCCCCGCTTCCCCACCGTGCTTGCGGTACGTGCGCTCGGGGACGATGCGCACCTCGACCCCGGTAACGGGTTGCCGCAGGAGGACGGCAGGGCGGCCGTCGGGGAGAACGCGTAGAAACGCGGCACCGGGGGTGCGGCGGACCAAGCGCTCCTCGATCACTTGGTATCCCAGCTCTCCCGCCACCGCCAGCGCGGCATGGATGACCTGCAGCGTACCCCACAGTTGGTAGAGCGCGGGCGCGTTCTCCAGCGGCGCATCAAGCGCGGGGGCGTCCAGTCGCACGGCCACGCTCCGCTGGAACTCCAGCAAGCCCTCGAGTGCCGCGTGGTAGCCGGGGCGGCGCAGCAGCACCATGGTCACGCGCTGGGGCGCATGCTCGAGCGCCGCAACACTCTCGAGGAACGCTGCCTCTCTTCGCGCCGCGGCCATCCTGCGCGCCAGTGCGGCGACGGTGCTTCGCACTCCCACGGAGGATGCGCTTGCCGGGAGCCGCGCCAAGCGCCGCAACCGTTGCTGAACCTGCTCCACAAAGGTGCGGACCAGCCGGTTCTCGTAGACGTCGGTGGAGTGCTCCACCCGCGTGTCCAGCACCCGCTCCGGCCGCCGCTCCAGGTCCAGGTTCCCCGGCCGGGCCCACGCTTGCACCAGCCGGGCCGGGTGCGGGCGGCGAGCCTGCGCGCGGCGCACCCATAGCTCGCGCGTGTGTAGGACCACGTGCGGGTCATGAGCGATCTCGGCTAGGGCGTCGGACAAGCCGGCGCGATTGGCCGTGCCCTCCACGGCACGGCGCAGGCGGAGAAGCTCTTCAGCCACGGTGGAGAGCTCGGGCGGAAGGAGCTCCACCCCCGCCAGGCCGCCGGCGTGCTGAATGGCGACGGCGATGGCGGCGGGGAGGTGCAGCTCCAGATCTTCTAGCAGGCCGGCGAAGGATGCCGGCGACAGCTTTTCCGGGTGAATGGTGACCACGCGCCGGTGCTCGCCCGCTGGCGTACGGAGCGCGAGGGCGTAACTCCCCGTCCCGGAGCGCGGCCACTCGGCCAAGACGCGCACGGCGCCGCCCAGCCGCCGCAGCGATAGCGGCAGCGGCTGGGTGTTGCGGCGCAGTTCGGCGGTTTCCCACTCCGCGGCGGGCACGTTCACCTCGACCCAGTGCGGCTGCCACTCGCGCGGGGCGGCGCAGGGGAGCCCGGTAGCGTCCAGCAGCCGGATGGCCGGCTCAGAAGTAGGAGGCGAATCCATGCTGCCGGAACGAGTCGAGCATGCGACGCACCCGGGCGTGGGTCAGGGGATAGCGGCCGTCCGCCAGCGCCTCCAGCCGCTCCAGCGCGGCGCCCACGCGCAGGTCGGTGCCACGAATCTTGGGCAGCACCTTCTGGAGCAGCTGCTCGTCGAGCAGCTCGTCCGGCGAGGCGCTGGCCGCTTGGCCCGTGGCGACGTACTTCGCCACCTCGTCCGCCACACGGAAGGCGAACGGGGCCACCTCGCGCACGGCATCCCACACCTCCAGCAAGGCGGGACCGTGCCCGGCGCCCGCGAGGTGGGCCTCCATGGCCTCGCGCGAGGCCTCCAGCTCCACCAGTTGCGCGCGGTCGTACACCTTGTCGGCAAAGCCGTGGGTAGTCTCGTCGACGTTGACGGTGCCGATGAAGAGCAGGTTGGGCGGCAGGAGCACCTCATCGTCCGGCGCCAACTCGATAGCGGCGGTGCCGTCGCGGGCGCGCAGCTCCATAGCGGAGAGAAAGCGGGCGAAGTAGTACTCCACCCGGGCCAGGTTCATTTCGTCCAGCACCAAGTGAAACGGACGCGGCGCGCGCTCGCGCTCACTGGCGGCCAGGTACCCGGCGGCGGCGGCGCGCAGAAAGCGGCTGAACGGCGTGTCGTGGTACTGACCGTCCAGCGGGTTCACGTATCCCAGCAGGTCCTCGTTCGTCGTCCAGTTGGGCGCGACGGGCACAACCAGGTGCCGCGCGCCCACGGCGCGGGCGTACGCCTCTGCCAGCCAAGTCTTGCCCGTCCCGCTAACCCCGGCCAAGACCACGAATCCGCGGGTGCCCAACGCCAGGTGGTAACGGCGCAGCGTCCGCTCGTCGATGCGGATCCCCTGCCGCGCGACGGCAGCCACGATTTCGCCCCAAGCCGGCGCGGCGTAGGGCGGCTCGTCTTCGGGCGGTTCCACGACGGGCGGGACCTGGACGGGAGCCTCGTCGGGGCCGTCGCCATCCGCCTCCTGCTGAGGGTGCCACATCTCCCACCAAGGGGAGAGATAAAAGTCGACCTGCTGGCCAGGGTGCTTGCCTTCCAGCGCCCGGCGGATGAGCAGCAGGCGCCGATCGCGGGTGACGAGGTCGGTGCCAACTGGAACGTCCACGCCGGGCGCCTGAAGCTCGACGGCGAACGCATGGTCGACCCAGCGCTTGTGGGTACCCGAGGAGATCCGCTCGAATGTCTCCGGAAACAGCAGGTGGAGGAGCATGTGGCGGAACTGACGGTTCTGCGCGCCGGGAATTCCGTCCAGCCACCCCGCGAACCGCCACCCGTCAGCCAGCAGCTGCTCCTGCTCCTGCCGTTCTCGCCGGCGCCAGTCGCGCATCAGGACCACCAGGAAGGCTAGCTCGGCCCAACGCAGGTTGTTGAACGCCATGCCGCCGCTTCCCACGCCACGGGCCAGCGGCGCCTTGACCATCGGGTGCTCGCGCGGAAAGGGCTCACCCGACCACTCCCACACCACGGCGATCTGATTGACCTTGGTGTCGCGGCTGATGTTGTTGGGAAAGAGGAGAAGGAGCCAGAGCATCTCGGCAGCTAGCCGCTTAGCGCCGGGGCTGGCCGGGGCGAGCTGCGCCTGGAATTTTTCCAGGAAGGTGCCGGTGCCCGTGTCCAGGTTCTCCACGAAGTAGCGATTCATCTCGCCCAGGTGCTCCCGCGTCCAGAGCCGCTCTTCCGAGAACACGGAGCCTTCGCCTAGCATGCAGCGGTCACGCCAGTGCGCAGCGGCGGCCAGGAGCGCTTCGGTGCCAGGATCGATCGCCATCAGTCCTCCGCGGGCGTGGCGGTATCGCCCGCCAGTGTGGGTGACACCTCCGCGGGGGGCGAATACGCCCGATCGTCGCGCGTGGCGACCCAGAGGAAGCTGTGGACGTCGATCATGTCGCGCGGGCGCCAGGTCCAGGCTTCCAGTTGGCGACGCACGCCGCGGGCGAAGTCGATCACGGCCTGGTACTGCACGGCATCGAACGGGGCGTAACGCAGCAGCCAGTCACCCAGCAGTTCGCGCGCGGCCGCGCCGAACATGTCAGAGCGCACGGCGACGTCGTGGTCGGGATACAGCATCATCAAGAAAAGGGTGGGAAAGTTGCGGCTGAGCGCGTACGGGTTGCCGCCTTGGATCCGCTTCCATACGGGCCACATTACGCGGGAAAAGCGCCCCAGCCGCTCGGCGCCGGGCCCCTCGCCCAGCAGCAGGTCGCCGAACGCGGGGGCGAAGGCGACGCGCTCGCCGTCGTGCATCTTTCGCAAGAAATCGAAGTACCGCCAGCTGAGCAGGTTCTGCGGCGTGCTGGTGGTGTTCAGCCGTACTGTGAGCAGCCGGTGCGTGGCGGCGGCGACGGCCTGTGCACCCTCCGCACTGCCGGCCGTGGCGAACAGCGCGGGCGTGAGCGCCTCGCGGCAGCGCGCGGCGAACTCGTCCTTGTACGCCCGCTCGTCGGCCCAGTAGCGAGAGCCCTGGTCCTGGAAGTCTCCGAAGTCGCCCACGCGGGCCAGGAAGCGCTCCTTCATCGCGTCCAGGGCCGCCGGGTTCAAGGCGGGAATCGTCATCCGCGTCTCTCCGCATAGTACATAGCGTTCAGCTTGCCGCAGGGACCTCAGTTAGCTCTGCATTCTAAATCACGGTCCGTTCCGTAACTTGGCATCATCAGGGCACCGGAACCGCCCGTCCGCTGCTGCACTGGTGTGTCAGATGTGGTGACGAGCCGGCTGGCCAGGTGTGTCCAACGCCTGCTTCAGCAGCGCGCCAAAGCCGTTCTCCGCGCGACGGGCCTCTCGGTGCGAGCGGATATTGTCGGAACGCTTCGGCGGCGACGATGGAATTGCGGGGCGATGCCGAGCCGCGGCGGGCACTCGCTTCTCCGCGGAATAGAGGCCCTCACGCAAGGCAGGTCCGCCGGGGAGAAGGAGAAAGTTGGCCGTCTTGTTGTGCACCTTGCGCAGGCGCTTTACCGCGTCGCGCGCTTCGGTTACAAAGATCTTCACGCGTGCCGATTTCTCCAGCACAACATCGCGCAATCCGCTCCAGCGTTCCTCGTCACGCTCCCGGTCCAGGCGCGGGTACAGGCCGTCAAGTTCCTGCTCCAGGTGCTGGATCTGTACCACCCTTCGCTCGACTACGTCCAGCAATCCACTCACCACCCTCTCGGGCCTGCCAATAGTTAGCTGAATCGGCGGCTCCGGCTTGGCTACTTGCACAGGCCTGCGCTGCTTGGCTGGGCGGGTGCGCGAGGACTGTGGGGCGGACTCTTCAGGGCCGGACCGCTTCACCACCCTCTGTGGAGGGTAGCTCCGCACGCCCTCATAGCTCCCTGGCCGGGCCTTGCGGAACGGGCTGCGGTCCTTCTCATCGAGCTCGTCCAGCCGAATGCCATCGTGACTGGCAGAGCGAATGATCCGAAACGTGTAGAGCAGCCGCGTATCGTCGTACAACCGGATCTCGTCCTGGCCCAGCGCAAATCGGCCGCTTGTCCGTCCGTACTCCGTGCGCCACCTGAGGTCGTTGGACAACGTGAACTTCAGCGGCGCGCCCGAGCCGCCTTTGCAATCCAGGCTATAGCTGCCGACCAGCTCCGGCGGCACGGGCGTGACGCCAGATTCGTCCAGCAGCTTCTGGATCTTCCTGCGGCCCCTGAAATCGGCGGGGCTCATGCTCACCCGCTCCGTACCACACGCAGCGCACTCGAATCCGTTCTCCGGGTGGAGTCCCCACCCGGTATCCTGCACGATCGTATGCTGGCACCACGTGCAGGCGGGGGCATCCGGCAGGGTCCAGCCTTCAATGGTCGTGTCCTTGGCCTGCGCCCTTCCACGAACTGTGATCGAGCGGGCGAGCAGGTGCCACTTGCGCTCGCGGCGCAGCCACTGTGCATCCACCGAACAGATCTGGTGCGGGCGAAGAAGCGCGGTCACACGCGCGGGAAATACCACCCGATACAATGCGCTCGCCACCTCGATTTCGACCCAGTGCAGTTCCGCGCCTGTCCTGGCGCGGCCAGCCAGCAACGGGTCCGTCGGCACTGTCCGCACGATGAATCCATGCAGCGGAGGCAGCTCGTGGCCCGGCAGCGGAGCGAGCACCGGGGTTGCCCGGGTACGGTACGTGAGCCCGTCGAACCCCATCGCGCGAAGCTCCCTCTCGTAGCCGCTGATGGCGCGTGCACGCTGCTGCTCTTGGTGCTTCGTCCAGCAACCGTGGACCGGCCAAGGCCAACCGAGTGCATCGAAGAGCGCGCAACCGCCGTTCTCGTCGCGGTGGAAGTAGACCGACTTCTGACACCACCAACACTTCGTCGGATGCGTGAGGCGCGAGCGAAGCGTGCTGATGCTCCAACCGCTGCCACGAATCTTTGCGACTACCTGCGTACGAGGCGTTCCGCCGCCGCCGGTGTCGCCACCGAAACCGCACTTGCAGGTACGAGAATGGCCGTATGCGTTGCACATACTCAGAAGGAGTTACGAGGAAAGTTAGATCAGGTGAACGCCGTCCATTTAGATGCTTGGGCATCTCGCCGCACGCCGGAGCACGAGCCGATGTAGGATGCCCCACCAGCACGGGCGATCAAGTGTCGTAGGTTGCTGTCGATCAGAGATTCATCCCTAGTAACCGTTCTTCCGCGGGAACGCCAGCTAGTTTCAGTCGGAGCCACGGATCGTGCAGGAACTGTTCGGGCGGTCGCGTGGTGGTGGTGAGGATGTACTGGAAACTGGCCTCACCACTGAAGCACTCCTCCAGTCGGCGAGCATAGAGAAACAGGCGTTCGTACACACCCACCGCCATGTCGGCTTCGCGGGGGCCGTCGTGTATCAGGAAGCGCGGGAAGTAACCCCGGCCCTGAATGCTATCCGTCATGGCTGCGAGATCGAACGCGAGCAGCTTCACCGTTTCCAGGGCAGCGCTCTCTCGTTCGCCTTGATGATCCACCACCAAGTTGAGGCTGCGGCCGGAAGTATCGACCCGACCCGTCACTTCATCTCCAATGATGGCGCGCACCACGTAGTCGAAAGTTGCGGAGAAGCGTCCAAGCGCCTCACGGCCTTCCTGGCGAAGCAAGTCCTGCCGCTTGTAAGACTCCTCGACCTCGGTGCCGAGACGAACCAGAGCCTCTGCAAGCTCTGTGGCCTTTTGTGATGCCTCTTCCGCGTTGGTGGCGAGCCGTTCCCCCTCGCGGAGTTGTGCTTGCTCCTCAAGAAGCCGCGCGCGTTGGTCTTCAAAGGCGGTCGTTGCCTTGAGATAGGCCCGGCGTGCATCCGCAGTTGCTGCCTCCGTCACTGTCAGACCTGTACGCTTCTGCTGGATCTCGGCTTCCAAAGCGGTCGCGATCTGCCGCTGAATTTGGAGATCCTCGGCAGCAGTGCGCTCCACACGCCGCTCCGAAAGGTCAATCAGGCGCTCGGGCACAAGTGGACACCCGCGCTCACGGGCCAGCGCGAGAGGAACGTTGCAGAAGTCTCTCGTCGACGGAGGCAGAGAGGCTAACAGGTTTGTTCGTGCTTCTCCCCTTGACACGCTGTCGAGCTGTTCGATCGCAGCGTTCTGGATTTCCAGCCGACTCTGCGCGTCCTCGACATCGCGGCGCGCTACCGCTTCGCTAGCTACCTTCTGCTCGAGGTGCATTCGTAGGGACTCTCGGACATCGGACGTCCGCAATCCGTTCTCCTTCTCGGCCCACTCGGCCCTGCGTCGATCGAGTTCGACTCGCGCTTCCGAACCGAAGAGCTCGGAAGATGGTGGCGCGACTTTGATTCCGAGCAGTTTTTGCACGCGCTCGTGATCGACCGTCGCTTGATACCGAAGGCGAGGTTCCCATTGCGCAGACTCCTTCCGCTCGGCGACCAGCCGCACGTTCCGCTGCTGCTCCTCGCGCTCCGCGTCCGTGATGACGCCGAGTACGGACCGAACCAGGAATTGCCGCTCGTCGACGTTCAGCGCCGGTGCATCAGAGCTGCTCGAGCTATGCCGCCACTCAAGAAGGTCGGCGAATCGCGCCTCCTGGTCACGGCTCAGCCACGGCAGGATGTGCTCCCATTGTACAGCCTCGTCACGCGTGGGGAAGCGTGACGCCGGAAGCATGGTCGTGGTTGCTGATGCAATCGCATCCAGAAACATCCTGTACTCGGAGCGATGACCGCCTTCAACCGCCTGATCAACGGTCCCACCATCTACGCAGAACGGATGCGCGCCAACACCGAATGGGCGCGCGACCGCCCACGGGCGGCCCTCTACGATCACTTCGGCGACAAGCCAGCCCATCGGCAACTTGTCACGCACTCTGCGCCGGGTGGTTTCGGAGGCAAAACTTCGCTCACCCAGTGCATATCGTACCAGTCGGCAGAACGTCGTTTTTCCAGCGGTATGTCCGGCGACGCCGCTTTGGAACAGCGCGTTTTCTGCTGCCGATTCGGGAGGCGCCCAGATGATGTTCAATCCGCGGCGAAGCACAACGTCGCGGACGATGTTCTCTACGCCAGGACGGAGTTCTTTCAACACGCGCACGCGCCTGATCCATACCGCGGGCTCGTGACGCTCCGGATGAGGCTCGATCTGGTCGGGGGGATCAATGCCAAGTAATCGAAGTTGCATCAAGTTCCTCAGGCTGAAAGAAGGTTTCGATCCTCGCCAGAGATCCCGGCGTCCACGTCTCCAGCCCGTTCTGACGCCACCGTTGCGAGCACGCCTAGAACAAGCCGCGCCTCAAAGCGGAACCACGCGTCAATCGCGCTCTCGTCTGGTGTCAATCCGGTCGTGTTCACCACGACATGTGATGTATCGTCGATGGTCCGCTTCAAGACCTCTCGACTAACGAGTTCGTCCAACGCCGCCACCAGCGTACCAGGGGCGATGCCCCGCTGGGCTACCCGGTCCGACCAATTCGCTGCCTTGATCGCTAGTTCGGCAGGAGTCACCGCCACCAGCAGAGCTGGCTTGCTCCACAACGCGAATGCGCGTGCTAGTTCCTGCTGCCTCAGGGCTCCCCCGGATGCATGAAGCAGCGCCAAGACAACAATGAGCGCGTCCGTCGGCTCCGGATTGATGAATGAGGGCATTTCCGGGACAAACGGCACCTCATAGCGAGGCCGAACGGCCCCTGCAGGTCTGGTCGCCTCTGGATGCGCCACACGCGGGTCCGCAGGCCCCGGGTCCAGTCGGGTGCGGTACTCCGTGCCCGTACGCGCAGCCTCCGCCATCTCGTCGTAGATCTCCAGGATCACGCGTTTGGTACGGTACTCGCCGTGCGCCGCCTCGTCCTTGCGGCGGACGATGGGGAACGTGTCCATGACGTAGCCCACGTCGTCGCGCTCGATGCAGTACAGGTGAAAGAACGCGGCATCAAGCTCGCAGCGCAGCAGAAAGCGGCGCTCGTCGTCCCAGCGGAACGGCGGGCCGTCATAGCCGCAATCTCGAGCGAAGAACTCAATGTCCCAAGCTGTATAAACCAGTTCTAAAACTCTCGGTATCATCCAATTAGAAATAGTTACATCAGTATTCCAAGATGCATTTACCTGGTAACTCGCCGGACGCAATGCCGGAATCTGCTGCATCGTACCGAAGGTCATATTCACTCCGCCAAGTTTCTGTCTCACAGCATAATCTGTCACGAACGATGAAAGGCAGCCTAATAAGCAGGGGATTAGCGGAATCACTTCAGATGCAAAGAGAACGACAGGGCAGCTATTGCCAAACGCTGCTCGCGGAGCGATGGAAGCGATGAGAGTTCGTTCGTTAGTCGCATTCGACACCCAACGGTATGCCAAGAACCACCGTCGATCCCATCGCAAGTTCACAGCCGTTGCTACCGCGGGGGCGGGAACCCAGTATCTTGGCCATACAGAATATGCAGGATCAATTCGGCGGTGCAGCGGGACATCAGGTAGAGACGTACTTTGGGAATCCTCCATTTTATCTTGGTAATCACCAAACCGGTGGTCAAAATGGTGGAACATCTTTGCCTCATAAAGCGGAACGAGCTCTTCATTGCTGCGGATGTAAGTCACTCCACGCGGAGTCCATCCATCTGCGTCGATCGTTTCTTTGGTTCTGAATATAGCGGAATCATTGGTCATATCGAACATTCGCGAAAGAATGATCTGCCAAGAATTTTGACGATCATCACCACCGTTGATCAGCACCGGTATTCGCCTATAGAGTGCGATAGTGATATCCGCATCGCGCCGACTCCGGAAGATAGGACATGTGTGGGAAACTGGATTGAGGAGAGCGATGTCTTCTGCCGATAACGTGAAACGTCTCCCTGCATCGAGAAGTTCATCAGAATTACGGATAAAGAAGGCAAATTCGGCACCCTTCTTTGTAGGCGATTTACGACCTGCAATTGTTAACAAGCAAAACTTGAAACGCGCGTGGCCGATATCAGCAAAGAGCCCCGGTCCGCTCTGGAAATCGTAGAGGCTGTGAAGGGTAGCTGTTTGCATCAGTGTTTGAAAGAAGAACTTCGTCGTGTCGTCCGTTGCGATGCCTGATGGTACGATGCACCCAATCCGCCCGTGATCTCCAATGAGCTGGAGATTGATCTCCGCAAAAAGGGCATAGGTGTTGACGTCACCACGACCGCACAGAGGGAATCGCTCAGAATTGCGCACGACGTGACTTTCACCCTCTGCTTGCCGCCGGTCTTCCAAAAACGCAGAGTAAAGCGTAGGATGCCCAGCCTCGAGTGCTTTGATCATTCTTTTTCGCGTGGCCGAGGTCGGCGCACTTGCCACTTCAGGAACACGAGCGGCGAACCACTCTTTCTCCTGCAGCTTAAGTCTCTCCCAAGGCGGGTTGCCCAGCACCACGTCGAACCCGCCCTCCCACCCGATCGGGTCGTTCCCCTTCACCTCGGGCCGCTCCGACACGCGGAATACGTCGGGGAAGGCCAAGTGCCAGTGAAAGAACTGGTACTGCTCGCGCAGGCGGTCGATCTCGTCGCGCATCCACCCCGGCAGGTGGTCGGGGTTGCGCTCGATGCGGCGAAAGACCTCCTCCGTGATGGCGTACGGGAAATCCTTTGTCTTCCTCCACACGAACGCCGCACACCATGCATCCGCCAGCCGCCGAAAGCGCCCGTAGCCACCGGAGCGCACCAACTCGGCGTACGCCGCCTGCTTGCGCTGCACTTCGTCGAAGGTGTCATCGGGAAGCGCGTCCACCGTGCGCATAGCCTCGGAAAGCTCGTTGGCCACCCCCCCGCCCAGTTCCACGAAGAACCCCATCTGCTCCGACAGCCGCTCGCGCTTGTTCTGCTTCTTGAACTCGGTGCAAAGCTTGCGGTCGTCTCCCTCGATGGGCGTGAACGCCTCGTCGGGAATGCCGCCGCGCAGCAGCGCCGGCGTGGTGCCCAGCAGCGAGTTGCCCACCTGGATGCGGTGGTCCAGGAATGAGAGCGGACGGCCGGGCTCTAGCGCCTCCATCCACAGGCTCACCTTGCACAACTCCACCGCCATGGGGTTCAGGTCCACCCCGTACACGCAGTGGCCGATCACGTCGCGCAGCGCGTGGCGCTGCACCTCCAGGCTGGGCTCCTCCTCGGGCGAGCGCGCGGCCGCCAGCCGCTGTGCGATGCGGTGCGCCGCCGAGATCAGAAAGTGCCCTGAGCCGCACGCGGGGTCGCACACCCTGAGGGCCAGTATGGCCGCCGCCGGGTCCGCTGAGCGCGCCGCCTGGTCCAGCACGGGATCCAGCGCCGAGTCCAGCAGTGCCTGGATGAGCGACTCCGGCGTGTAGTAGCTGCCCGTCGTCTTACGCTCGCTGCCACTCACCGTCCGCAGCACGAACGTCCCCGCGTCCACGTTGAGTTCGGGGTGAAGCTCCAGCAGCGACTCGTAGACGCTTCCCAGCTCACGCGAGCCCAAGTTGCGAAAGTCCACCGGGCGCAGCCGGTGCCGGTCGGTGGTAAACGCCAGCGCCCGCAGCGCGTCCAGCAGGTGCCGGTTGTCGATAGCCAGCCCCTCCAGCGCCGCCGCCGCCTCCAGCGAAAAGAGAAAGGAGCCCAGCGCCGGCAGCCCCAACTCCGGACACCCACCCTTTTCGCCCAGCTGACGCATCACCAGCCACAGTCCCTGCACCAAGTCCCCGTGACGCGTACCCGTGCGCCGCTGCGCCAGCCGCCGCAGCCGGGCCGTAGAGTACCAGCGCGTGTAGCGCTCCCGCGCCTCCGTCGGCGCCGCCGGATCCAGCAGCAGCCCGCGGTCTTCGGCCACGAACAGAAAGAGCATGCGGTAGACGACCCGCAGCAGCTGCCGGTAGTACTCCTGCCGGTCCAGCTCACCGGTGCGCAGCCGGTCACGCAACACCGCGTTCTCGCGGTGCGCCAGGAACCCCGTGCCCAAGGCGTTGATCGCGTGCTCCACCCCCAAGCGTAGGTCTTCCATCACGCGCGTCCCCTGCTCCTGCGCCGCACGCGCCCAGCGCTCCAGCCAGCACTCCTCCGGGCGCGCCGCCTCCACCCGCGACTGGTGGCACAGCAGCCAGAGGAGGACGAAGTCCGGGTAGACCTCGCCCTCCATCATCGCCTCCAGGTCCCACTCCACGTAGGCCGGCCGCGCCAAGCTCACGCTGTCGCGGAGGATTCGCAGCCGGTGGCCATTCGAAAGAAAGCCCCACAGGTGCGCGTCCGAGCGGTTCAGCACCTCCTGAACCAGCCCATGGGGCGACGTGCGCGCCGCCCCCGCCACGCCCGCGGTCCGCCGGTCCAGCTCCACGCGAAACCCAAGGAGGTGGATGGGCGCATGCTCCCACGCGTGGGAAACGGGGTACGACACGCCGTCCACCTCCACCGTCCCCCGCCCTACCAAGCGGCCATATCCCAGCTCCTGCAATAGGGGCAGCAGCCACTTCTCGCGCGTTACCGACGTTCCCGCCTCCGACTCAGAAAGCTTATCCGCGGCCGAGCGGAAGGCGCGCCACGCCCCCAGCAGCCGCTGCCAGGAACGCGAGACCGCCTCCCCCACCTTTTCGCCCGACAGGTGGTAGGCCTCCGGCGAGAGTCCCCCCAGCCGCGCGTCGCCCTCGGCCACGCGCTGCAGCAGGTCCACGGGAAGCAGCCCGCCCTCAGTGCGGACGGTGGTGAACGGGTTGGAACCGCGAGAACGCATCGGGACGGTATAGCGGAGCGAGGAAAAGATGAAGCCGGATCAACTGATTCAGCAGCCGATTACGGTGATGTGTACCCTTGTAAACGTTCCGTGTACTCTGCAGTATCAGGTCGGCAGATAGAGATAGATGCCCAGGACATCGGGCGGAAGCTGCGCCTCCACGCGATAGCGGACCCCTTTCTGCGCCGCGGCCGCGCGGACGCGCTTGTGAGCCTCGAGCAGTTCGTCGCCGCGCTCGCGGGCCACCTCGTCCAGCCGCGGGTTCAGGGCGTCGAAGCCCTCCACCACCTGGCGGATGTAGTCCGCCGCCTGGTCGCGCGTAACGTTGGCGTCCGGCGACGCAGCCAGTAGCGCCTCTGCTGCCCCGGCGGGGAGCCACTGGGGATTCGCCGGCGCCCCCGCGAACGCCACCAGCCGCGCGTCTTCCGCCAGCAGCGCGCGCTCCGCGTCGCCGCGGGTGACTACGATGTGGTAGCGCAGGCGCAGCAGCAGCACCGTCGTGCGGCGCTCTACGGCGCGGGTGCGGATGGCGCCCGCGCGCCGGGCCACCCCCTGGCCCAGAGGATCGAGCGCCGTATCCATCACCCAGGTGGCCAGCCCCTCCACCACCGGATGCGTGCGCGTCAGGTGCACCTCTCGCTCGCCCACCGGCCGGGCGAAGCGGGCGCGGAAACGGTCGCTCATCCCGACGGCCTCGCGGAGAGAGCCGGGCGCCTCCGCCAGATCCACCTCCAGCGCGCCGTCCGCCTGCCGCACCGCGGCCCCGGCGGCGCGCAGCACCTCCGCGGTGAACGCCTCCACGTCCACGCCCGCGCCAATGGCGTCGCGCACCGCCGCCAGCTCGCGCGCCACCTCGTCGGGCTTGAGCGACTCCTGCGCGAACATGGTGCGCGAGCGCCGCTCCCGGGTGGAAACGGCCTCCCACTCGCGGAACAGCTCTTCCTTCTGGGGGCGAAAGTGCTCCTCGAACAATGCCAGCTGCTCGGCCGCGCCCCCGCCGCGCCCGCGCAGCAGCAGCCCTTCAAAGATGGCCTCCACCACGCGGTCCGTGTCCACCGGCACCGGCACCGAGACGCCCAGCTTGCGGCGGATCTCGCGGTGCTTGCGCAGCAGCACGTCCAGCACGATCCCGTCGATCTGGTTGTCCGTGCCGTAGTACGTCACCACCCGCACCTCCGGCTTCGGCTGGTTGAAGCGGTCCACCCGCCCCTCGCGCTGCTCATGCCGCGTGGGGTTCCACGACAGGTCGTAGTGCAGCACGGCGTCGAACAGCTCCTGCAGGTTCACGCCCTCGGAAAGGCAGTCCGTGCACACCAGCACCCGCTTCTCCGCGTCCCCCATCGCCAGCACCCGCGCCTCGCGCTCATCGGGCGGCAGCGTCCCCGTCACAGCCGCCACGTCCACCCCGCGAAGGGCCACCCGCAGCGCGTCGGCCACGTACTCCGCCGTGGGGATGAAGCGGCAGAACACGATGGGGCGAAACCCGTCCGCCACCAGCCGGCGCACCATCTGCACCGCCTTCTGCAGCTTGGCGTCGCCCTCGCCGCGCAGGGCGTCGGCCTCGCGCGCCATCTCCCGCAGCCGGCGGCGGGCCGGCGCGTCGTCGCTCCCCTCGCCCGGGTCCGCTCCCGGCGCCACGTCCACGCCCTCCGCCGACTCGTCCTCCACCAGGTCGAGCACCGAGCGTCGCCCCACCTCGTCCGCCTCGTCCACGGTGTCGGTGTCGGCCGAGGCCGCACGGCTGCGCAGCGTGGCCGCCGCCGCCGCCGGCGACGATGCCAGCGCGCGCAGCAGCGAAAGGGCCGCCCACCAGCGCACGCGGCTGCGGTGCGCACCCTCGTCGCCCTGGCGCACCGTCTCGCGCGCGTAGGCCAGCACCCGGTCAAAGAGCCGCCGGTACGCGGGTGAGAGCGTGTACGTCTCCTCCGCCTCCGCGCGCTCGGGAAAGGGCGTGTCGGCGTCCATGTAGTGGCGGATGTCCGCGCGCCGCCGCTGCACCAGGTGCGCGGCCAGCCGCCGCCGGTGTGCCTCGTTCTGCGCGCCGGAAAGGTCGTCCGGCAGGTGGGCAAAGCCGCGGTCCAGCAGGGAGAGGAGTGAACGGAACGCCTCTTCGTTGCCGCTGTGGGGCGTAGCCGTCACCAGCACCAGGTGGCGCGACGGCTTGTCCGCGAGCTCCCGGAGCAGCTGGTGGCGCTGGTGGTTACCCCGCCCCTCGCCGCCCCAGGCGCAGGTGTGCGCCTCGTCCACGATTACCAGCTCCGGGCAGGTGCGCAGGAACTCGAAGCGGCGTCGATCGCTCTTGATGAAGTCCGTCGATACGATCACGATGGGAAAGCGCTCGAACACCGACTCGTCGAAGCGCTTGTGCCGCTCCAACCGCGACACCGTGCCGGGGAGCACCAGCTCCGCCTCCAGGTGGAACTTGTCGCGCAGCTCCGCCTGCCACTGCTCCGCCAGGTGCGGCGGGCACAGCACCGCCATCCGCTCCACCTCGCCGCGGTCCAGCAGCTCGCGCGCGATCAGCCCCGCCTCCACCGTCTTGCCGATCCCCACGTCGTCTGCGATCAGCAGGCGGACGGGGTCCAACTTCAGCGCCATCAGCAGCGGCACCAGCTGGTACGGACGCGGATCCACCCCCAGACGTGCGAAGGAGCGGAACGGGCCGGCGCTGGACCGGAACCCCAGCCGCACGGCGTCCCGCAGCAGCCGCGACGAGCGGTAGTCGCCGGGCCGCTCCGGATCGGGAAGGTCGAAGGTGGCCGGCCTCACCGCCTCCAGGGGCAGGTAGATCCCCGCCACCTCGTCCTCCGTGCCTCCCAGCGGGCGCAGGACGAGCAGGTCGTCCGTAGACTGCGGGAGCACCACCCACTCGCGGCCCCGCGCCTGCACCAGCGATCCCACGGAAAAGCTCACGCGCGCCTCCGGAACACGTCGCCAAAGCGGCGCACCGTCTCATCCCAGTTGGCTTCCGGCCCAAAGCGGATCACGGTGTAGAAGTCCTCGATCTCGGCCATGCGCTCGGCGTCGCGCACGGCGCGCTCCGGGCCGCCGTCCACGTACACCGCCGCGTACTCGTCGTCGTACACGAAGTCTGGACGCGCCCCGCACCGCTCCAGCAGCGGGCGGGCGCGGCTCGGGAGCCTCAGGTCATGCGTTTGCAGCCAGCGCACCCAGCGCGCCTCCACCCCGTCGCCGTCCGCCAGGCTCCCCGCGTGCTCCGCGCGGCTGGAGGGTATCGCCCGGGGCTCCACCCGCGCCGTGGCCAGCTCCAGGAGCAGGCCACGGATCTTCTGGCGGTCCAGGTCGCCGTGGTCCAGCTGGTTCCCGTAACTCATTAGGCAATTGTAGCAGGCCGCTTCGCAGTCCTCTGTCGCGCGCGGCGCGCGCCGCAGGTCCACGCCCGTGGCGGGGTCGAAGTGGCACAGGTCCAGGGCCCGACGCGCGATCGCAGACAGCTGCTCCACCTCGTCCGTATCCACCAGCCGCCGCAGCACCCCCGCCCCACCTTCGGACGCCTCGAAGAAGAGGATGCGGTTGCGCGACGTCCAGTCGGGAAGGGGCTCGGCCGCGAGCTCCTGGTCTTCCAGTTGAAAGTGGATCTGGATGGCGCTCTTGAGCGCCGCCTGCAGCGACGCCATGACCTTCGCGCCCAAGGGCGCCGCCGGCTCGAAGATCAGCGCGTTGCGGCGATCCTCCACGAAGGGGATCACCCGCATGGCCCGCCCCGAGAGCGGGTCCTCGCGCCCCTGCTCGTCCAGCGCCGCGTTGGACTCCCAGTAGCCGCGCTCCACGTCCAGCACGAACCCGTGCACGTGCGCGTGCTTGCGCCGCCGCCACCCCAGGTTCACCCGGTAGATGGTGGCCGCGTGGCCGTAGCGCAGCGTCCCCAGCTCCGCCCCGTTCGCCCCGCGCACCACCGCCACGCGCTGCGACGGCTTCTCCCCGTGGTCCACGAAGCGCACGCCCGTACGGATCTCGTAACCCAGCCGAAAGCGTTCCTCCTCGTCGGAGTTGATGCGGTCGCGCCTCTTGGTGGCCACGTTCTGCAGGCGGAACAGGGGCCGCAGCGTCAGCGTGAGCGCCTCACCGCACTGCTCGCACAGGTCCGGCCCGTCGCCTTCCGCCACCGGGTGCGCGTAGCCGCAGCGCCCGCACTGCTTCATCCGGCTGGTGGTTAGCTCCTCCCCCGCGTCCGGGGGAAGGATGACCTTGTTGATGACATACTTGGAACCCTCGTGGTAAACCACCGCCTGCGGCCCGAACTCCGAGATGGCCAGGAACCGCGGGCGCTGCAGATACTCGTCGCGGTCGCGAACCTGCCGAGCGGGGATGAACGCCGAGAGCGGAAGGCGCGGGAAGTTGTAGCCGGGCAGGAACCCCTCGCTGGCGAAGTAGCGGTACGAGTAGAAGTCGGACTGAAAGCCTTCGTCGGTCCCGGTCAGCAGCTTGATCTGGGCCTCGGCCTCGGAGCGCAGCCGCCGCGCCTCGTTGCGCTCGCGCTCGGCGCGGGCCACGTCCAGCACCACGGCGTTCTGCGCCGCCTGCTGCGTCCGCGCGGCGCGGTACAAGTCGCGCCAGCGATCCACCGCCGTGTCAAACTCGCGCACCACCTGCTCCAGCACGCCGTCCAGCCACCCCGACCCGAACCAGTCCGAGCGCTCCAGTTCCTCTCCCATGCTGGCCAGCACCGCGGCGGCGCGAGTACGCGCGCGCTGCCGCGCCGCCGCGTCCTCCACTTTCTCCCGCACCCACCCCGCCAGCGGAAGCTCTTCGTCCTCCAGGTCCAGGATATCCTTCACCGAGCCGCCCAAGTCCAGCGCCACCTCAGTCAGCCACACCGCGTGCACGTGCGACCGCACCAGGTCCTCGTTAGCCAAGTCGATGCGCGGTGGCGTGACGGCGCCCGAGACCATCAACTCCGGGCGTTTGAAGAAGTACTGGTCGTGCGAGCTACCTGACGAGCAGTAGGTAAACACCAGCGCCGGCTGACCGCTGCGCCCCGCGCGCCCGCTGCGTTGCGCGTAGTTCGCCGGGGTGGGCGGGACATTGCGCAGGCTCACGGTGTTCAGATCCGCAATGTCCACCCCCAACTCCATTGTGGGCGAGCAGTACAGGATGGGAAGCTTTCCGGTGCGGAAGTCGGATTCGCGTTCCAGCCGCTTCTCGTACTTGACCTGCGCTGTGTGCTCGCGCGCCTCGAGTCCTCCCAGCGCGGCGGCTTCCTGGCGGTACAGCTCCACGAAGTACGGGTTCACACGCCCGCCCTGGTCCGGCGCGCTGGGGACGCGGATGGGATCGTGGAACGCCTGTGTTCCGTCGCCGGCCACCCAGAGCAGCGCGGAAGCTGGAAGCTGGTAGCCGGGCACGTCGCCGGGCCTGGGATCCTCTACCTGCTCCACCAGCCCGGCTACCCGCAGGCACTGCAGCAGGTCGTGGATGATCTCCTTCCGCGCTTCCTCGTTCAGCGGATGCGTCCAATGAGGCAGCGTCTCCGCGCGCTTCAGGTACAGCCCGAACCCGCTGCGGGGCGACAGGTAGACGTGGCCTCGCCAGTCGCCGGGCGAGGACGGCCGCGGGTACAGCGTCCGCGCGTACTCCAGCGTTTCACTCTCATCCAGCGCCCACGGCGCGCGCAGCCGCTGGCCGCTAAGCTGGCGCAGCGACTCCTGGAAGCCTGCGTCCAGGTAGTTCACCCCGATGGCCAGCTCGCGGCGCATGAAATCCAGAAGCGTGCGCGCCACCGCCATCCGCACCTGGGGCGATGCCGCCGCCAGGGCGGGATGGCGCCGCTGCCAACTCAGTTCGTGCTCACAGAGTTCCTTCAGCGACTGGTAGCGGATCTCCAGCAGCCCCGACTGCTCCAGGTTGGGCATCACCACCCGCCACCCGCGCTTCAGGTCGCGGTATAGCCGGTAGCCCAGCACCTCGCGCAGCGCGCGCTTGGTCTGCTGCTCCGCCTGGAACAGCACCCCGGGGTCCGCCGCGTACGCGTCGAACGGAAGCGCCAGCGCGTCGAACACCCGTTGCGTCAATTCCTCGTGCGTAACGCCGTCTGGCCCGGCCTTGAGGACGGCGCGGTACAGCGCCGCGCGCAGCGTGGCGATCTCCACGAAGTCGTTGAAGTGCCCCGCCTGAAGCGACGCGTCCTGCCGGTTGTCGGTGAAGGAGAGGAGCTTTGCCGCCAGCGAATCGCCCTGGTTGGCCGCTTCACGCAGCGCGCGCACGGACGAGAGGCTCAGGATGGTTGTCGCCGTGCTTCGCCCCTCCGACCCCAGCGTCCCCAATTTGGAGAAGTCGGAGCGCTGGCGCGCGTTGTACTCCACCCCGCATCCCAGGCAGCGGCGAAAGGGCGCGGGAAGGAAGAGGCACGCCGTACCCCCGTCGTCCTCCACCCCCAGCAGGCCTACGCGGATCCGCTCCGCGTCCGGGTAGCCGCCGGTCTCGTCCGCCGCGTCGCCTTCCGCAGCCGGCGCACTCACCTCGCCCACGAAGAGGAACCCAAGGTCCTTCCCTTCCTCCTCCAGCCGGTCAGACGGATCCCGGCGGGCGAACACCCGGCTGCCGCCCGCCGGCCGGGCGACGCGGACCGAGTAGTACTCCTGGCCGCACTCCCGGCAGAAGGCCAAGGGAAGGAGGATGCGGCCGCGGTCGTTGGGCGCGAACTGCTGCGCCTGCAGCGCCACCTGCCGCACCTCCGGCGCCTCCAGCGTGGCGTAGACCGTGTCGCCCCGGCTGATGAACTGGTGCAGGCGAAACGCGAAGACCGGCTTCCCCGTCTCCGGGTCCCGGAAGCGGAAACCGTCCAGCAGGGCCTGCTCAATGGCACGGCGGCACCGCGCCGCGTCCACGCCGGTCCGCCTGCTCAGCAGTTCCGCCCCGCCGCTCTCCCCACCGATGCTGCGCGGGGTAGCCCGCACCAGCCGCCCATCTTTCTCCACGATCCCGAAAGTGGTCTCTATCCAGGACGCCAGCGGCGTCCGCAGGAACTCCTCGCGCGTGGCGGGGGAAGGCGCGTCGCCCGCCGCACAGCTTGCGAGCCGTCCTGTGGCGGCCGGATCGTGAACGTCCAACTCCGGCGTAACGCGCCGTAGCGTCTCACCGATGACATGCTCGGGGTGCACATCGGCGCCGAATACCTGGCTGGCGACCAGCGCCACCTCCGCGCGCTGCTGGTCAAAGCCACCCTCTCCCGCGAGCGTGGCGGAGGTCCCCACGCACTGCAGCCGCTCCGCTTCCAACAGGTCGCGAACGCGCCGGACGAGCATCGAGACGTCGGCTCCCTGCCGGCCCCGGTAGGTGTGCAACTCGTCCAGCACTAGGAAGCGCAGATCCCGTGCGGATTCCACGAGCCGGCGGTCGTTCACGCGAGTGAGGATCAGCTCCAGCATCACGTAATTCGTGAGCAGGATATCCGGCGGATCATCTAGAATCTGCCTGCGCTTCGCTTGGTCCTCCTGCCCCGTGTAGCGCTCGAAGCGTACGGGCGGCCCACCGGGATAGCCGGCGTGGAGGAACTTCTCCAGTTCGCCATACTGGCTATTCGCCAGCGCGTTCATGGGGTACACGACAATGGCCTGCACGCCCTGTCCGGTGCCGTTCCTCAGCACGCGGTCCACGATGGGGATCATGTAGGCCAGGCTCTTCCCCGAGCCCGTGCCGGTGGTGAGCACGTAGTTGTGATCGCCGCGTGCCACTCGCACTGCGTCCGACTGATGCCGGTGGAGCCGGAGCGGCTTGCCCTCCGGGTCGTCCTCAGTCTTGTCCTTGCGGAAGATCCGCCCGCATTCCGGGTGGAGAACGCCCTCGCGCACCAGCGTGTCCACGTCGTCGCCGGGGGCAAAGAAGGGATTGAGTTGGAGGAGCGGCTCCGGCCAGAGCAGGCCCCCCGCGAACTCCTGGCCGACCCGATCACGGATTGCCGGGTCGCGGATCTCGATGAAACTCTCGACGTAGGCCCGGTAGTCGTCTACGAGCCGGTTTCGCAAGCTGAAGATGGTCATGGAAGAAGTCCGGGTGGTGCTATCTCAAACGGATCGCGTGGCTGACACACCGGCGAGAGGCGTCGAACATCGCCCGTTCTGACTACGGGTTGCGGTACTTCCCCAATATCACGTCACGGTTACTCACGAGACGGCTGGATACAGACGAGAGAAACATTTTAGGATGCGGGCGCGCAGGAAGAAAGGGCCACTCTCAGGGCCAGCTTGTACGCGGCACCGGCCCACAACTCCGGAAGCCCTGGAGACCAGTCTACCATCTGAATCACTCGATACGCTCAAGGACATCCGCTACGAAGTTGGTCTTGATGATCCCCTTGCTCTTCGCACGTTTAAGCATGTTGCTCAGCGTCCCGAGATACTTCCGCTGCGTTGCCGGACTCAAACGAGCGATGCGCCGCCCCGTGTGGACAGGCACGCTCATCACCTCCGCCCGAAGATGCTCGGCGTACGCGGCAACGCTTTCCCGAGTGATCTCGCGCACATCGCGAATGCCCCGGTTGTCGAAGAACCGTGCGGCATGGAGGAGGCGTCTGCGTTGAAGATCGATCTCACGCCCGGACGGTCTGCGGCGACCTACTGGGTGCTGCTTGCAGGCAAGATGATAGCCGGCAAACGACGCGATGGAGGTCGGCACCGACACTGCGGCCGCGGCGGCTTTCTCCTCCGCCTCGCGGTTCTCACGTAGCTCCGCCAAGCGGTATCCAAAAAGGATCGCTGCCGTGTTGGGCTGGTCAGTCGCGAACTTCTCCCCACGCGCTCGTAGGGGTTCCTGGCGCCGGCCACCCCACGCAGCCCAACCACCCAGTTCAGCGTACGCGCGTCCCCCGATCCAGCGAATGTACGCGCGAGGTTCTGTCTCGGTCGCAGGACGGCGACCCATCTTGCGTCTAGACACGGTGGGCAAGGATGGCTGAAGGGTAAACGGTCTTTGTTCAAAGACCAGATACCCCGGGTCACCGTCCCGCGCCGACCGCGACCGTTGACGAAATCGTCTGCGGAGTTTACATACCCTTCGCGGAGCCGCCAAGCGGCGGGCTCTGCCTTACCCGCGCAGAAGGCATCAGTCGAGCAACGCGGCAAGTTCGCTCCAGCTGGCCTTCAACCCAGCCAGGAGCCGCATGACGTTCAGGAAGCTGACATTGGTTTCGCCGCGCTCGATCTGACCCACGAAGCTCCTATCCAGGTGGGTCAGCGCGGCAAGCTTCTCCTGGGTAAGTCGCCGGCGGTTGCGCAGCGTACGGATTGCCGCTCCGAAGCGGATGAGGTCTGGGTTGGTGCCGGCCATAGCCGAACGCTATGACCGGCAGCGGCTATGCGTCCACGGAGTTTACATACCATTGGAGAGACGAGTCATGCCAGGAGTGTACGAAACGATCAACGAATGTCGAGTTCCTGATCCGGAAGGTGAAGCGATACTCCGACCCCAAGCCGGATCAGAAGCGGAGTAAACACATGGCGAGGATCTATTGGCGGCACCACCGGGCCGGACCCGCACGAGCGTGGGGTGATTTCACGTCGCTCGGTTATGGACGCGAACCTCTGGTTGAGCCGGGATCACCGAAGCGCCTGGGTACGACCAATCCCGCGATCGCGGCGAAGGTGTTCACCGACAGGATGAAGGAGTTAGAGCAGGCGAAGGTAGACCGCGCCGTGCTGGGAGTGGAGAAGCGGATGACACTCGGCGCGTTCGTGCCTCAGCACCTTTCGCTCCGGCGGCAGGAAGCAACGGTTACGGAAACCTGGCTCAAAGAAACCGGTGCGAGACTCCAATCGGGCGCGATCCGGTTCTTTGGAGCCGACCGGCCGCTGCTGTCGATTACCTCGCGGGAGGTGCTCCGCTTCAAGATCTGGCTCACGGAGTTTCCCAATGGCCGGGGCGGCAAACTCTCCGGATCCACGCAGCGGAAGTACCTGGAGGCGCTCAGCGGCCTGTTCACAGCGGCTATCCGCGAACGTGTCTATCACGGACCAAACCCGATCGGCGGCATCGTAAAACCATCGGAATCTCCTCCTATGGATGAGTGGTTCGAGCCCTGGCAAACGGCTGCGCTCCTCGAATCCGCGCGGACATACCGACCGACTCCACCAGCTCGCCCCTTGCCCGAATGCAGCTATGCGCTGATCGCATTCGTCGCGCTCACCGGTTGCCGAATGCGCGAGGCATTCGGGATTGAAATCGAGGATGTCGACTTCGGCAGGCGAGTTGTTCGCATCCACCCGAACGCTTGGCGGAGGCTGAAAACGCCTAGATCGACACGCGCCGTGCCGCTCTGGCCGCAACTCACAGAAGTTCTGTCTGACTATCTCGGCAAGTACGGATCACGGCTGAACCGGCTGCTCTTTCCCTCCGAGCGCCTGCTGGCGCGAGGGGAGGAGGGCATGATTACGGACTCCAGGAAAATGCTCGGCACGCTCGGCAGTCGCGTCGGTTTCCAGCCGGGAGAGGTACGCTGGAACAAGCTCCGCCATGGTTATGCAACCGCGCGGCTGCAGACGCTCGACAACGGGGCTCCCGTGTCAACATTTACCGTAGCACGCGAACTGGGCCACACGGGCGTGCACATGGTCGAGCGGATTTACGGCCACTTGGGCGAAGTGCGTCACCGCTCAGAAGTGGTGGAGTTCCGAGTGGAGCAGCATCCCGCCCGGTTGGTGCCACTGCTAACGACACGGTTGGATAGCTTCTCTCCAACTCTCTCGGAGCCGTCTTCAAGTTCGACACTCCAGCAATCCTGCTCATCCCATTCGGAAACACTCGAGCAGAACGGCCTTTGAAGCACTGCCGTCGGGGTTGGCAGTAGGTCAGCGGCCCGGGCCGATCGACACGATTCTACGCACGATTATCAGAGCAAAAAGCTCAGTAATGAGCCGACATCCAGGCGAGACAACTCGAAACGATCGCTCGATGCACGCAGGCTGGTCCTGCGGTGTGGTTAGCCGTAGGTCGATTTTTCGAGCTACGATGGAGCAGAGATCGTCTTCGGTGGTGTTAAAGTTAACCGATTGTGCAACTTACACCTCATCATGCATACTCCCCCGTCGCGGCTCTCACGAGGGCAGATTAACGGGTTTTCGCACCGATTTTACAGTTCTTTTCACACAATTCTGCGCACGGAGCCGCTGAACTGGACACAAAAAACAGAAAAGCCCCCGCCGTAAGTTACGGTGGGGGCTCAACTTAGAGTACGCGCCAGGCTGGACTCGAACCAGCGACCTACGGCTTAGAAGGCCGTTGCTCTATCCAACTGAGCTACTGGCGCCTGTCCTGCTCCGGCTTAGTCGGGGCGCCCGGATTCGAACCGAGGACCTCCTGCTCCCAAAGCAGGCGCGCTACCGGGCTGCGCCACACCCCGTCGGGAAGAGAAAAACCTATGCCCCGCCTTCACTTTCGTCAACCCCCGCCAGCGCCTGCGCGATCGCCCGCAGCGCCCGGCCGCGGTGGCTGATCTCGTGCTTCCGCTCCGCCGGGATCTCGCCGAACGTCCGCCCCGCGTCCTCGGCGTAGAAGAGCGGATCGTATCCGAAGCCTCCCGCGCCACGCGGCTCCCGCAGGACCACGCCCTCGCAGGTTCCCGTCCTCACCAGCTTGTCCCCGCCCGGCCACGCGATGGCGACGGCACAGACGTAGCGCGCCGTCCGCCGCTCGTCCGGCACCTCCGCGAGGACCTGGACGAGGTGGCGGTTGTTGGCCTGGTCCTGCCGCTCGCCGCGCGCCTCGTCAACCGGGGCGAAGCGCCGCGAGCGCACGCCGGGCGCGCCGCCCAGGGCATCCACGCAGATCCCCGAATCGTCCGCGAGCGCGGGCAGGCCGGTCTTCGCGGCGAAGTAGCGCGCCTTGGCCAGCGCGTTCTCCTCGAAGGTGTCGAACGCCTCCACGTCGTCTTCGTCCGGCGACTCGGGGACGTCCAGCTCCGCCAGGCCCACGACCTCCACCCCGGGGACCGCGGCGAGGATCTCGTGGATCTCCTTCACCTTGCCGGCGTTGCGCGTGGCGACGAGCAGCTTCACGACAGCGCCGCGCGCTGCAGGGCGTTCAGCTGGCGGATGCCGCCGGATGCAAGCTCCACCAGCTGCGTCAGCTGGGCGGGCGAAAAGTCGCCGTGCTCGCCCGTGCCCTGCACCTCGATCAATCCCCCGCTCTCCCGCGCGACGACGTTCAGGTCTACCTCGGCGCGGACGTCCTCCGAGTAGTCAAGGTCCAGCAGCAGCACGCCATCCACGATCCCCCCGCTGATGGCGGCCACGAAGTGCTGGAAGGGCGACGCGGAGAGGCCGGCCTTGTCCGTCAGCCAGGCGCAGGCGTCGTACAGGGCCACGGCGCCGCCGGTGATGGAAGCCGTGCGCGTGCCGCCGTCGGCCTGCAGGACGTCGCAGTCCACGGTGATGGTCCACTCGCCCATGGCCTCCATGTCCACGCAGGCCCGCAGCGAGCGCCCGATCAGCCGCTGGATCTCCTGCGTGCGCCCGCCCACCTCGCGCCGCTCGCGGCGGTTGCGGGTGTTGGTCGCGCGGGGAAGCATGCTGTACTCGGCGGTCACCCAGCCGGCGCCGCTCCCCTTTCGCCACGACGAGACGCCCTTCTCCACCGACGCGGTGCACAGCACCCTGGTGCGCCCGGCCGTGATCAGGCACGATCCCTCGGCGTACAGTCCCACGCCCCGTTCCAGCGTCACCGGGCGCAGCACGCCGGCACTCCGCCCGTCCGCGCGGGTCGTTTCCTCAGCCACGTTCCCCTCCCCCTCTCGCTCGTTCCAGGATGGACGTCGTCGACCGGCCGGGGGTCAGCGGGATCACCTCCACCCTCCCTCCCGCGGCCATCACTTCCGGCGCCCCGACGATGGTTTCGACCGTGTAGTCCCCGCCCTTCACCAGCACGTCCGGCATCAGCGCCGTGATGATGGCGTGCGGCGTGTCTTCATCGAACAGGGTGACCGCGTCCACGCACCCCAGCGCGGCGAGCACCACCGCGCGGTCGTCCTGCGGGTTGACGGGCCGCCCCGGCGCCTTGGCCAGCCGGCGGACGGAATCGTCCGTGTTCAGGGCGACGACGAGGGCGTCACCCAGGCCACGGGCCGCGAACAGGTACTCCACGTGGCCGCGGTGCAGGATGTCGAAGACGCCATTGGTGAAGACGATGCGCCCGCGGCGGGCCCGGCCGAAGCGGTGAAGCACGTCTGCGCGCGACATCACCTTGTCGGCCGGGTGCACCAGGGGCGTCATGGCGCCGCGGGCCCGGGCGCGGCGGCGCGGGCGCGGACGGCGGCAAGCACCTCCCCCGCCCCACGCGCCAGCAGCGCATCCGCCGCGCGCCGGCCGATCGCCAGGGCGTCATCCACCGGGCCGGACTCCTGGACGCGGAGCATGCGCGTACCGTCGGTGTCGGCGACGAGGCCGTCGAGCACCAGCCGATCGCCATCCACCCGCCCCAGCGCGCCGATGGGCACCTGGCAGCCGCCTTCCAGCGCCCGCAGCAGCGCGCGCTCGGCGGTGGTGCAGGCGGCGGTGTGGGGATCGTGCAGGGCGCGAAGCCGGTCGAGCACGTCCGCGCGATCGGCGCAGCAGACGACGGCGAGCGCCCCCTGGCCCACGGCGGGAAGCCACTGCCCGGGATCCAGCGACTCGGTGATGCGATCCTCCCAGCCCAGCCGCCGGACGCCGGCCGCGGCGAGGATGATGGCGTCGTAGTCGCCGCGGTCCAGCTTGGCCAGCCGCGTGTTCAGGTTGCCGCGCAGGTCCAGCACCTCCAGGTCCGGCCGCAGCGCCTGCAGCTGCGCCCGGCGGCGGAGCGAGCTGGTGCCCACGCGTGCACCGGGCGGCAGCGCGTCCAGGCCGCCCGTGCGCCCGGGGGCGAGGAGGACCACGTCGCACGGGTCTTCGCGGACGGTCACCGCCGCCAGGGCCAGGCCGTCCGGCAGGCGCGTGGGCACGTCCTTGAGCGAGTGGACGGCCAGGTCGGCGTCGCCGGCCAGCAGCGCGGCATCCAATTCCTTGGTGAACAGCCCCTTGTCGCCGATCTTGGCCAGGGGCACGTCCTGGATGCGGTCGCCCGTGGTCCTGATCACGTCGATCCGCACCTCGAGGGACGGATCGGCGGCGCGGAGGGCGGCTTCCACGGCGCGGGACTGCCACAGGGCCAGCTCGCTGCCGCGGGAGGCGATGCGAAGGGCTACCACTGCGACTGCGCCCCCTCGATCAGCCGCTGCACCGCCTGCTGCAGCGCCTTGCGCCGGCCGTCGTCCACGTCCTCCGTGTTGGGGTTGAACGCCCCCAGCGCGGTGATGCTGTTGCCGCGCCAGAGCACCTTGTCGTTCCGCACGTCGTAGATCTCGGCGTCGAAGCTCACCTGCACCTGCGCCTCCAGCCGGCCGATGCGGCCCGAGGCGTCGGTGTTGGGATTGATGTTGGTGGTCTGCTCCTCGGCCGACTTCAGCTTGCCGCGCACGACGGCGTCGGCGCTGGACTGCGACGCCAGGCGCACGCCCAGGCTGCCGGGAAAGCGGTCCTGCAGCTCGCGCAGCAGCAGGCTTTCCAGCCCGGGGTACGGGGTTTCGTTTTCGAACGGCTCGATGTACACGCGCCGGATGTGCTGCGGCAGCCCGCCGCCGGTAAAGCTGTAGTTGCAGCCGGAAAGCAGGGCCAGGATCGCCGTCAGCAGGACGGCGTCAAGTGCCCGGCGGATTCCAGGTCGCTTCGGGAAAGCCAGTGACATCGGTCTGCGACTCCACGGTCAGGTTCAGCGAGCGGTACGCGGCCCAGTCGCGGTAGCGCGCGCTCTGGAGGTTGCCCGCTTCGGAATGTTCCAGGTCGATCGATTCGGCCACGCCGCCGCGCGTGTTGCGGCGAACGGTCTGCAGCCGTCCGCCGCGCAGGCGGTACTCCAGCACGTCGTCGCCCAGCGCGTAGCGCAGCGTGGTGGTTTCGCCGTTGACGGAGGCGTCCATCAGCCGCGCATCGGCGGGGGGATTCACCACGCCCACGGCGCCCCACAGCAGCGCCGGCGAGGGGAGGCGGAAGCGCTCCAGGAGCAGGGGCGGAACCCGCATCTGCCCATCCATCATCGCGGCGGCCAGGTACGTTTCGCCCCGCGGGCCGAACAGGTCCAGCCGAAAGCGGCCGGGCGCCACGTACCGCGCCGTCCCCCGGCCGCGGAAGCGCGCGCCGGCTTCGTCCAATTCCCAGCCGAACTGCGCCTGCCGCGCCGACGCCGGCGTGGTGGAGCGGATGGCCTGGGCGGCGACCGGCGCGGGGTCGGGCGCGGCCTGGCCGGGCGGCGGCGCGGTGGACGTCGCCGCGGGGGCGCAGGCCGCCAGCAAGACGGCGAGCGCGGCCGCGGCGTATCGAACTGCCATCAACGGTTCTCCCGGATTCGAATGATGCCGTCGCCCGGCAGCAGGCGGTCGGCCACCTCCATCCCCCTCGTCACCCGTCCGAACACCGTGTAGGTGGCGTCCAGGTGCGGCTGGGGCGAGTGCGTGACGAACCACTGGCTTCCGCCCGTGTCGGGGCCGGAGAGCGCCATGCCGAGCGTGCCGCGCAGGTACAGGTTGCGGTTGAGCTCGTCGCGAATCACGTACCCCGGACCGCCCGAAGTGTCCCCGCGCGGGTCGCCGCCCTGGATGACGAAGTTGGGAACCACGCGCGGCCACTCCTGCCCGTCGAAGAACCCGCTGGCGGCCAGGGACAGGAAGCTGTTGACGGTCTGCGGTGCGTCGCCGGCGAACAATTCCAGGTGGATGTCGCCGCGGCTGGTGACGATGGTCGCGCGCCGGATTCCCCGACGCTCCATCGCCGCCATCCGCTCGTAGTCCGCTGGGGACCGGTTCGTCTCGATGGGCAGCGGCGCGCCCCACGTGCTCGTGAGCGTGTCGCCCCAGGCGGCGTTCACGCGCTGGCGGACCAGGTAGTCGGCCGAGCGGGGGAAGCGGGCCAGGAATCCGGCGGCCGCGCCCGGCTGCTTCTTGTCGATCGCCGCCACCGCGTCCACGGCGGCCAGTGCGGCGTCGTTCAGCGTGTCCGTCTGGGCGCGCTGGTAGGCGTCGAGCACGGCGGGAAGCGTTGCGGGGTCGGCGAGGCGCGCCAGGCCGGCGAGCGCGTTCGTGCGGACCATCGCGTCCCGGTGCGCCAGTCCCGCCATCAGCAGGTCGCGGAGCCGGCCCACGCTGTCGCCCGCCGCGGTCAGCGCCTGCTCGATGGCCGCGGCTCCGATGCGCGGATCGGGATCCGCGACGAAGGTCATCAGGCGGCTGTTGCCGGGGCCGTTCCCCGCGACGGCGCGCACGGCCGCGGCGCGCAGCCTCCACTCGGGCGACGTTTCCAGGGCGCGGGCCACTTCGGCCGCGCGGGTGGAGTCCACGTCCGCCAGCGCGGTGAGCGCGGTCTGGCGGATGAAGACGGGCCGCGTGTCGGAACGGGCGATGCCGGCCAGGAAGGTGGCGGACGATGCCGCGTCCTTGCCCAATCGCTGGATGGATTCCAGCGCCGCGATCGCCTCGTGCTCGTTGCGCGGGTTCGCGGCGACGTCGCTCAGCAGGGCGAGCGTCCGCGCGCCGGGAAAGGTGCCCAGCGAGCGGAGTGCGTTGATCCGCGGCTCGTAGGCCGGGTCCTGCGTGGCGATGCGGCCCAGCGCGTCCTGCGCCGCCGTCCGCCCGATCCCCGCCGAGTCCGCCATCGGCCCGGTGAGGCCGCGGGCGACGAAGGAGCGGACGAGCGGGTCGGCGTCGGCGGCGTGGGGGAAGAGCGCGGCCGTCGCGCGCGGCTCCGCGCGCCGGGCGAGCGCGTACGCGGCACGCCAGCGAAGCTCGGGATCGGCCGAGCGCAGCCAGGGAGCGATCGCGTCCACGGGCGTGGGCCGGCCCTGGCGCCAGATGGCCAGCAGCGCCATCCCCACGGCCTCTCGTACGCCGGCTCCTTCGCGCGGCGCATCCGTCAGCAGCCGCTCCAGCGCGGCACGGGCCTGGGGATGGCGGAGCTTGCCCAGCGCGTACGCCGCCTCGCCTACGACGGTCGGCGCGGCGGCGATGCGCGCGGGATCCGCGAGCGGGGCCAGCAGCGGCACCGCCGCCGTGTCGCCGATCTGCCCGAGGGCGAAGGCGGCCGTGGCGACGACCGCGGTGTCGGCATCGCCCAGCAGCGCGCCGAGCGGGGCGATGGACCGGCGGTCGCGGATGCGCCCGGCCGCCAGGGCGGCGCGCCGCCGCAGCGGCGCGGAGGGGCTCGTCAGCGCGGCCTGGAAGACGGCGGGATCGTATTCGCGGCGGTCTTCCAGCCGCAGCAGCGGGGCGGCGGCGGACGGCGCGGGCCGGGAGGTGCCTCCGCCGGCCGCGGGTGCGCAGGCGGCCAGCGGCGCGGCGGCCAGGGCGAGGGCGAAGACGAGTTTCATACGGGCTCCGGGGCCGCGGCGCGGCGGAAGGCGTCGAGCAGGTCTGCCGGCAGCTTGCGCGGCGCGCCGGCGCGGTCGATGGCCGTCAACCCCGTGCGCGCGGTGCACAGGCGCGTGGTGGTGCCGTCGTCCTCCACCCGCTCCACCAGGTAGGTGAACGACACGGCGCGGGAGCGCACCTGCTCCAGCGTGGCCGTCACCCGCACCAGGTCCTCGTAGCGGGCGGACGCGTGGTAGCGCAGCGTGGCGTCGGTGACGGCCAGCAGCACACCGTCGCGCTCCACCTGCGAGTACGGTTTCCACAGCTGCCGGATCAGCTCCGTACGCCCCATCTCGCACCAGGTGAGGTAGTTGGGGTGGTAGATGATCCCCATCTGGTCCGTCTCGGAGTACCGTGCGCGGAACTCCACGGTGCACCACTGCGGGCTGGGCGGCATTCGCTGCGCGGGCTGGGGACGATGGACGCCGGGAAACGCCGACGATTCTACCCGGCGGGCCGGGGCGAGTCAAACGCCGGGACGGAAACGCGAAACGGGCGGCCCCTCGAAACGAAGGACCACCCGTCTATCTGCATCGACCAGCCGTTCCGGCGGTCCCCGGGAGTCATCCTCCGGGACCTGTCAGTGGCTGCGTCTCACCTCCCGTAGCGCACCACCCGATGCCGGGCGGGAGCCATGACCATCCGCCGGGGCCGCACCGCGGTGCGAACCAGCCCCAAGGTAAGCAGCACCAGCGCAAGCGTGGCGGCCGCGACTTCGGGGCGCCCCAGCAGCAGCGCCAGGAGGCAGGCCGCGAGAAGGGGTGAGGCGTGAAGGAAGGTGATCGACCACAGGTTCGCGCGGGAGGTGCTCTTTCCGCGCCGGGCCTGGGCCACGAGCCACTGCAGGCGTTCTCGGTCGTCCATCGTTCGGGTTGTGCTGCCGGCGCGCGGTCCGCGGCGCGACTGGTGGGTCGGCGCCCCGCCGGCGGTCATTTCTGCAGCCCGGGATCGTCCCGGCTGTCGTGGACCGCAGCGGATCCGCGGGCGTTCGCCGCGGATCCTCCGTCTCCCGCGCCCAAACGGGCCGCGGGGGACGGAACTGGTGCCCCGATCCCGCGGTGCGGGTTCGGGGCACCCTGATTGTAATCACGCAGCGCGCCGCGCGCCAGCGCCCCGGCGGACCGGGGCGAAGACGCGGCCGCGCCCTTGGCCGATCAGGTCCAGGGCCGGTCCTGCACCAGGCGGAACTGGTCCAGCCGGAACCACTTCGCCGTGCTCTGCGGCGAGAAGCTGATCCCCCACACCTCCGTGAGCGTCAACCCGTCGTTGGGCGTGGCGGCGTGCGGCTGCCAGCTGCCGCGGGTGAAGGCCGTCCACGGGACGTCGATGTAGCGCCACCCGATGAAGTTGTCGCGGAAGCTGAAGACCCACCGCTCGGCGGTGTCCACGCCCTGGTACGCCGGGTCGGCGCTCTTGTTGTCCTGCAGCTCCACGGTGATCACCACCCCTTGGCCGCTGTTCAGGTCGCGCCCGTTGCCGTAGTACCAGAACCCGATGCCCTCGGTGTTCCCGATGGCCGTGCGCGTCTTCCAGTTCTGCGCCGACGAGTACCATCGGCCCACGCCGCCCCAGCCGGCTGACGCAATGTTGTAGTCCACCCGCAGCCCCAGCCCCTCGTCGACCGCCGTGCCCGTGTAGGCCATCCACGACGGCGGCACGCTCCGCGTCAGGGTGCTCCCGCCGCCCTGATAGGTGAACCAGCGAGTGAGGGCGTCGGTGTCGAAGTTGTCGATCACCTCCTTGCCGGTGTTCATCTCGGTGTTGACGTTCTGGAACAGGATCGTGTAGTGCCGCGCCCGGTCCAGGTAGCAGGCCGCCTCCCGCCGGATGTCGAGGCTGTCGCGCGGGCCCGCGCTGGCGGGCTTCAGGCACGGGCCGGAGAGGGCGTCGGCCTTGAGCTGGTTGGCCCAGTTGGCGCCGTACTTGATCAGCTGCTTTTCCACCCAGGGATAGCCGCGGTTGTAGCTGACGGCCACCAGGTCGAACATCTCGGTCTCGGTGGGCGCGCGTCCGAACACGGTCACCGCCAGTGCCGCGTACGAGGTGTCCTTCGGCGAGAAGGCCAGCCGGCTGTCCGACGGACGCCACCACGAATGCCTGCCGTTGCCCCACGTGACCTTGTGGGTGCCCTTCCACACGTTCTCGATCTGCTTCAGGTGGTACACCATCGCCCGCGTGGTCTTGAGCGGGTCGCTGAAGTACCACTGCGAAAGCGCCACGGAATCGGTGGGGTTGGCCGGCGAGCGCGAGTAGCCGTTGGTGGCGGCGTACGCGGGATGCACCTGCGGCTTCATCCAGGCGAAATCGGGGTGCTCGTCGATGTGCTGGATCAGCGCGCCGTCGGAGGTGGGGCCCATCTGCGCGTAGCCGTACGTAACGCCGCCCCCCTCGAAGGTGTGGGGGTTCAGCCCGCTTTCCATCACCAGCAGCGCCGCCACGAACGACGGGTTCACGTTGAGCCGCGTATCCGCCGCCCACGCCTTGATGGAATCGTCGACGGCGCCCTCGTAGAAGGCGTTGTACATGGGCCACTCGTCGTCGTCGAACATCAGGTAGGCGTTGAGGGAGTCGGTGCTCACCCGCGACGCCGTGGTGAACGAGCGGCGGTACGCCCAGCCGAGCGACTTGTTGCCGTTGGAGTACAGCCGGGGCTGCGGGTCGGGAGCCACGGCGCCGGAGAACCGCGGCCCGGCGCCCGGCTCGACGGCCGTGGCGACGGGATCCACGATCCCTTCGTCGGTGCATGCGGAAAGGATCGCGGCCGCGAGGGCCAGCGGAAGGAGGGAGCGACGCACCATGGTTGCCTCCTGCAGGCAAAACGTTGTCCCGGACCCCGCCGGCCGGATCTGCCGATCGGGCGCGCTCTCCAGGGAGCGCGTGGTCCGGGCGGCAAGTGCAATCGCGATGCCCGCAAATCGATAAGATGACACACTTTACATAACCAAACGCAAATGCCTGTTTAGCGCGGTCCACCCTCGCCGTCCCACAGAAAAGGCGGGGCGAGGGATCGCTCCCCCGCCCCGCCGCGATCAGCCATCCGTTCGTGCGTAGTTGCTTCCGCACTCACGCACTCACGCACTCACGCACTCACGCACGGTTAGTAGCGGTAGTGGTCCGGCTTGTAGGGCCCTTCCACCGGCACGCCGATGTACTCGGCCTGCTTGGGCGACAGCTGGGTGAGCTTTACGCCCAGCTTGTCCAGGTGCAGGCGCGCCACCTTTTCGTCGAGCTTCTTGGGAAGCACGTACACCTTCTTCTCGTACGCCGAGTTGTTGGTGTGCAGCTCGATCTGCGCCATCACCTGGTTGGTGAACGACGCCGACATCACGAACGAGGGGTGGCCCGTGGCGCAGCCCAGGTTCAGCAGGCGGCCCTCGGCCAGCATCATCACGCTGTGCCCGTCGGGGAAGACGAACTCGTCGTACTGCGGCTTGATGTTGATGCGCTCGATGCCGCCGCGCTTCTTAAGGCCGGCCATGTCGATCTCGTTGTCGAAGTGGCCGATGTTGCCCACGATGGCCTTGTCCTTCATGCGGGCCATGTCGTCCACCGTGATGATGTCCTTGTTGCCGGTGGCCGTGATGAAGATGTCGGCCGTTTCCAGTACCGCGTCGAGCGTGGTGACCTGGTAGCCCTCCATCGCCGCCTGCAGGGCGCAGATGGGATCGATCTCGGTGATGATCACGCGGGCGCCCTGGCCCTTGAGCGCCTGCGCGCAGCCCTTGCCCACGTCGCCGTAGCCGCAGATGACGGCCACCTTGCCAGCCAGCATCACGTCGGAGGCGCGCAGGATGCCGTCGGTGAGCGAGTGGCGGCAGCCGTACAGGTTGTCGAACTTCGACTTCGTCACGGAGTCGTTGACGTTGATGGCCGGGAACAGCAGGGTTCCCGCGTTCATCATCTCGTACAGGCGGTGCACGCCCGTGGTCGTTTCTTCCGACACGCCGCGAAGCTCGGCGGCGATGCGCGTCCAGCGGCCGGGCTCGCTGGCGATGGTGCTGCGCAGCGTGTCGAGGATAATGCCCCACTCCTCGGGCTCGTTCTCGGCGTCGAAGCCCGGGATGACGCCGGAGGCCTCGTACTCCACGCCCTTGTGCACGAGCAGCGTGGCGTCGCCGCCGTCGTCGAGCAGCAGGTTGGGGCCGCTGCCGTCGGGCCAGATCAGCGCCTGCTCGGTGCACCACCAGTACTCCTCGAGCGTCTCGCCCTTCCAGGCGTACACGGGCACGCCCTGCGGATCGGTCTCCGTGCCGCTCTTGCCGACGACCACGGCGGCCGCGGCGTGGTCCTGCGTGCTGAAGATGTTGCACGACACCCAGCGCACGTCGGCGCCCAGCTCCACCAGCGTCTCGATGAGGACGGCGGTCTGCACGGTCATGTGCAGCGAGCCCATGATTTTGGCGCCGGCGAGCGGGTTCTTGCCGCGGTACTCGGCGCGCAGGGCCATCAGGCCGGGCATCTCGTGCTCGGCCAGGCGGATCTCCTTGCGGCCGAAGTCGGCCAGGGAGATGTCGGCCACCTTGAAGGGCTCGCGGCCCATCTCGCGGGCGGCGGTGAAGGGGTTGCTGGTAAGTTCGGCGACTGCGCTCACGTAAGCTCCAGGGAACAGGGAATGGGGAAAAGGGGATAGCCGGATCGGCCATCGTTCACGTTTTACTACTCGACCACAGGGGGGGCCTGTCATCCTGAGGCCCAGGCGCACTGCACACCGGCTCCACGCGGGCGGATCTGTCATCCTGAGGCCCAGGCGCACCTCACCGGCCCGTACACCAATCCTCGCGGGCCGAAGGATCTTGCCTGAACCACTTCCCAGCTTGGGCGCGGCAGCGACTCCAAATTCTGGAACTCGGATCGCCGCAGTCGAGGCTCGGGATCCCGGGCTATGGGTCGGCCGCCACCCTGCACGGGCGAATGAATTCGCTGCAACGACCACACGATGTCCACCTTCGTGGACTGCCTGCTCTCGTGCGCGTTCGCCTGTGCGGCGCGCCCGCACTTCCGCACTTCCGCACTTCCGCACTCACGCACTCACGCACTCACGCACTCACGCACTCACGCACTCACGCACTCACGCACTTCCCCGTCGTGCGCTCGCCGCGAAGAGCGTGGGGCCCTTGGCCGCCGGGTCCGGCGGCAGGGGGACGTAGCGAAAGGCCGTCAGCCCCGCGTCCGCCATCCATCCACCCAGCCGCTCCGCCTCGAAGCCCTGCCACACGTGGCCCATCGCCTGGCGGTACTCCTCGCGGTCGTGCGGCATCATGTCCACCACCAGCAGCCGGCCCCCGGGCTTCAGCGCGCGGGCGGCCTGGGCCAGGGCGTCCGCGGGCTCCGCGACGTAGTGCAGCACCAGGAACGCCACCGCCGCGTCCAGCGTGCCCGAGTCGATGGGCAGCGACTCCAGCTCGCCCTCGCGCACCTCCACGTTGGGCGTGCCGGCCAGGCGGGCGCGGGCGGCTTCGAGCATGGCCGGCGAGCCGTCGACCGCGATCACCCGGGCCACGAACGGGGCCAGCGAGGCCGCCATCTGCCCCGTTCCGCATCCCAGGTCGCCCACCGTCCACGCCTCGTCCACCAGGCCGAGAAGGCCCAGGAGATCCGCCCGCCGGCCGAACAGGTCCGCCCGCAGCCGGTCCCACTCGCCCGCCGCAGAGGAGAAGAACTCGCGCGACCGGGTGCTGCGCTGGGCCAGCACGCTCCGCAGCCGCTCCGCGTCCTGCGCGGCCCCGGCCAGCCCGGCCACCTCGCGGCGGACCAACTGCCAGAGCTGCCGCGCGTCGGCGTCCAGCCGGTCGGCGGGCATCCGGTAGCGGCGGCTGGTGCCCTCGGCCCGCGCGCTCACCCATCCCTCGTCGCCCAGCAGCTTCAGGTGCCGGCTGACCGTGCTCTGCGGAAGCTGAAGCACCTGGCACAGCTCGCCCACCGTCAGCTCGTGCCGCTCCAGCACCAGCAGCAGCCGGCTGCGCGTGGCATCGGCCAGGGCCGACATGCGATCGAAGATCGCGGGGGCGGAAGCGCTCATCTATCCGTTCATCCGGCTGGAAAGATATATCCAATCGGGTCCGCACGCAAGCGAGCCCCGCGAATCGATCTCGCGGGGCTCGCAACAGAGGGACGACGACGGGCGATCAGTCGCCGTAGCGGTCGTCGATCGCCTTGCGGATCTCCTCCAGCGACTTGCCGTCGGCGTGCATCTCGCCGGCCATCTTCGCCTCGTTCTGGCAGATGCCGCAGGTGGTGGCCATCCGGTTCTCGAAGCACTCCAGCAGCGAGCGAAGCTCGTCGCGCTCGTGGCAGTCGCAGTGGCAGTACAGGGCGTCTAGGATGGACGGAATCCGCGCCGCGATGGTGTACGCCTCGCGGGCGCTGCTGGGCACCTCCTCGCCTTTGAGCACGCCCTGCCCCGAGATGCCCTCCCGCGGGGCCGGGTGATGCCCGCGCGCCTCCGCCCGCCCGTGATGATGCCCGTGGTCCTGCGCCCGCGCCGCGTCCGGCACCAGTGCGCACAGGAGCAGCGCGGCGAGCACCGCGGGGGCGCGAACGAACGCGCGGAGGGTGGAAGCGATGGTCGGCATTGGACTTCGGAAAGGTCAGGGTACGCGTGGATAATAACGTCTCGCGCTCGTTTCGCCCACTCCGCGGGGAAGATCCGCCACGCCGCCGTGTTGTAGTCGCCCATTCCGCCCAGGTTCCCTCGCCAGGGTCCGTCCCTCGTCGAGCCGACCTTGGTGCCCCGCCCCCCGCCGCGTAGATTGCCGCCTCGAAGCGGATCCATACTTCCGCGCCTCACGCACCGACGCACTCCCGCACCGTCTTGCTCGACGCCGTTCTCCGCCCCCGCTCCATCGCCGTCATCGGCGCGAGCCGAAAGCCGAACACCATCGGCTACCAGATCCTGGAAAACCTGGTGCGCCACGGGTTCAGCGGGGCCGTCTATCCCGTGAATCCCACGGCCGCCTCGGTGCACTCCATCCGCGCGTACCCGTCCGTGGACGCCATTCCCGACGAGGTGGACCTGGCGCTGATCGTGGTCCCCAAGCAGCACGTGCTCGGCGCCGCCGAGGCGTGCGGGCGCAAGGGAATCAAGGGGCTGGTGGTGATCTCGGCCGGCTTCGCGGAAATCCGGGGCGCGGGGATCGAGCGGCAGAACGCGCTGATGGAGATCGTGCGCCGCTACGGGATGCGGCTGGTGGGCCCCAACTGCATGGGCGTGCTGAACACGGCGCCGGGGGTGTCGATGAACGCCACCTTCGCGCCCACGATGCCCCCCGCCGGACCGGTGTCGTTCATGAGCCAGTCGGGCGCGATGGGCGTCACCATCCTCGATTATGCGAAGGAGTACGGCATCGGCATCTCGCAGTTCGTTTCCGTCGGCAACAAGCCCGACGTCAGCGGCAACGACCTGATCCAGTACTGGGCCGGCGACGAGCGGACGGGCGTGATCCTGATGTACCTGGAGAACTTCGGAAACCCGCGCCGCTTCACGCAGCTTGCCCGCGAGATCACGCGGAAGAAGCCGATCATCGCCGTGAAGTCCGGCCGATCCCGCGCCGGGGCGCGCGCCGCTTCGTCCCACACGGGCGCGCTGGCGGGCACCGATGCCGCCACGGACGCGCTGCTTCGCCAGTGCGGGGTGATCCGCGTGGACACGGTGGAGGAGATGTTCGACCTGGCGATGGCCTTCAGCCACCAGCCGATCCCGCGCGGCAACCGCGTGGCCATCGTCACCAACGCGGGCGGCCCCGGGATCATCATCGCCGACGCGTGCGAGGCGCACGGGCTGGCGGTGACGGAGCTGACGGAAGAGACGCGCGCCACGCTCGCCGCGCACTTTCCGGAGGAGGCGTCGCTGGCCAACCCCGTCGACATGATCGCCAGCGCCACGGCGCAGAGCTATCGGATCGCCGTGGAGGCGGTGCTGGCCGACCCCAACGTGGACGCGGTGATCGCCACGTTCGTCCCGCCGCTGGGCGTGCGCCAGGAAGACGTGGCGGAGGCCATCGTGTCCGTGGCCGGCGGCAGCGAGAAGCCGGTGATGGCCGTGCTGATGGGGCGCGAGGGGCTGCCGCAGGGGTTGGCCGAGCTGAACGCGGCCGGCATTCCCGGCTACCGCTTTCCCGAGTCCGCCGCCCGCGCGCTGGCCGCCATGTACCGGCAGCGGGAGTGGCTGGAGCGTCCCGTGGGGAAGGTGCGCGCGTTCGACGTCGATCACCGCGCGGTCGCGGATATCATTGCCGCCGCCCGGGGCGAGGGGCGCGCGAAGCTGTCGGAGACGGAGGTGATGCGGGTGCTGGAGGCGTACGGCATTCCCGTAGCGCCACACCGCGTCGCGAGATCGGCGGACGAGGCGGCCCGGGCCGCCGGGGAGATCGGCTGGCCGGTGGTGCTGAAGGTCCTTTCGCCGAAGATCATCCACAAGTCCGACGTGGGCGGCGTGGTGGTGGGCGTGGAGGACGAGGCGGAGCTGCGCGCCGCGTATCAGCGGCTGACGACGGAGGTTCCGGAGCGCGCCGGCATCGACGCGGGCGAGGTGGACGGCGTGCTGGTGCAGAAGATGGTGTCGGGCGGCAAGGAAACCATCATCGGGATGACGCAGGACCCGCAGTTCGGCCCCGTGCTGATGTTCGGCCTTGGCGGGATCTACGTGGAGGCGCTCAAGGACGTGGCCTTTCGGGTGCAGCCGGTGACGGACGTGGACGCGGCCGAGATGGTGCGGTGCATCCGCGCGTTCCCGCTGCTGGAAGGCATCCGCGGCGAGCCCGCGTCGGACCTGGGCGCCATCGAGGAAGCCGTGCAGCGCGTCTCGAAGCTGGTGGCGGACCACGACGCCATCCGCGAGCTGGACGTGAACCCCTGGCTCGCCTTACCCGACGGCGGCGTGGCGGTGGACGGCCGCATCCGCATCTCGATCTCGTAGTTACATCCGCACTCACGCACCCGGTTCGATCGGCTCCGGCGCATTCCGCGGCTGCCCCCTCTCCCGGCCTCTCCCCCGCAAACTGCGCGGGAGAGAGGAGAATTCACTCCGGATGAGGCTGGGCGCCTCGCATGCCTTGGGAGCCCCCTCCCCCCGGCCCCCGTCCCCCGCTGCGCAGGGGAGGGGGAGACCTGAATCGCGCTCCGGCTGGCCACGCGCGATCGACTGGCTCCCTTTCCCCGCGCTGTTTGCGGGGGAAGGGTTGGGGATGGGGGGCGCCGGCCCGCGCACCGGGCCTGCCTTTCCAAACCTCAGCCCTGAAGTGTACCCCCCTCTCCCACGCTGTTTGTGGGAGAGGGTCGCACGCGTGTCGGCGCGGCGGGGTGAGGGCCCCAGCGGAGCAGAGGCACAGGCCGAGGAACTGTCGTATCAGCGCGGCGGCGTCAGGGCCCGCGCAGCCTAGCCGGACGGCGGCGCCCGGTGTATGTTGTGCGCCGACTTGCTGACCTGGGACAGAAACCTACGAGGGACATATGGCTGGCTGGGGCACGCTCTTCCGCAATATCGCCGTGTTCGGGCTGCTGGTGCTGGTGGTGTATTTCGTATGCCTGTGGATGATTCGCCTGGAAGACCGGCGCACCGCCCGCAAGGGCCCGCGGCTCTAAGCCCGTCATGGCCGGCGCCGCTTTTCCGCCGTTTGCACCGGGCGGGCGGCGCCTCCTTCACCGCTCCGCCCCGCATCAGCGCTGGCCCGCACGGGCCGGCGCTTTTGTCTTGTCGTGATTCGAATCATTGCGCTTCCCCACCCCCACGGCTAACCATTCAACGTACCCTCCGGTTGTTCCCCCGGATGTTGTCCGTTCGCGCGAGGGCGTGGACGGCGGCCCCTCACCCGCCCCGCCGTGACAGACCGCAGCGCCCGCAACCACACCGACTGGCCCCGGCTGGCGGCCCGCACCCTGGGTGTGCCGGCCGCGCTGCTGCTGTCGCGTGAGGCCGACGGCACGCAGGCGGAGCGCCCCCACGGCGACCCGTCGCTGCTGGTCGCGCTGCGGGCGGGGATGGACCGGGCGATGGCGTCCGCCGAACCGCAGGCCTCCGCCGGCGCGCTGGCCGTGCCGGTGCGGGACGCCGGCGGCACCGTGCTGGGCGCGCTGGCCGTGGCGGAACCCGGACGGGCGTGGAAGCAGCCGGAACTGGGGCTGCTGATGGAGCTGGCCGCGGGCGCGGCGGCCGAGCTCGCCGCCCGCGACGCCATGACGGCCCTGCGCGACAGCGAGGAGCGCTTCCGCGCCATGTTCGAGGGCGCCGCCATCGGCGTGCTGGTGGTGACCATGGACGGGCGCATCGTGCAGACCAACGCCGCCTACCGCGAGATGGTGCGCCTGGGCGAAAAGGAGCTGCACGGGCTGGAGTTCTGGAAGCTCAACCATCCCGACGACACCGACGGAAACCTGTCGCTGTTCCGCGACATGGCCGCCGGCCGGCGCAGCTCGTACCGGATGGAGAAGCGCTACCTGCTCCCCAGCGGCAGCACCATCTGGGTGCACCTGGCGGCGTCGGCGGTGCGCGACGGCGCGGGAAAGCCGCGGTTCTGCGTGGCGATGGTGGAAAACGTCACCGGCCGCAAGGCCGCCGAAGAGCGCCTGCGCCACGACGCCCTGCACGACGCGCTCACCGACCTTCCCAACCGCACCCTCTTCGGCACCCGGCTGGCCCAGGCCGCGGCGCGCACCGGCGACGACGGCGCCCCGCGGCCCTTCGCCGTGGTGTTCCTGGACCTGGAGCGCTTCAAGCTGGTCACCGACTCGCTGGGCCACCTGAAGGGCGACGAGCTGCTGCGGATCGTGGCGGCCCGGCTGCTGGCGTGCGTGGGCCCGGCCGACACGGTGGCGCGCTTCGGGGGCGACGAGTTCGTGCTGCTGCTGGACGGGGTGGGCGACGCCGCCGAGGCCGCGCGGCGCGCGGAGCAGATCCAGGCCGCGCTCTCGGCCCCCATCAGCCTGGGGGGATACGAGGTGTTCACCTCCGCCAGCATCGGCGTGGCGCTCTCGGCCGACGGGCAGGGGCACCCCGACGAGCTGCTGCGCAACGCCGACGCCGCCATGTACCACGCCCGCTCGCTGGGCGCCGAGCGCTTCGCCGTGTTCACGCGCTCCATGCACCACGAGTCGCTGCGGCGGCTTCAACTGGAGACGGACCTGCGGCAGGCCGTGCGGCGGGGCGAGTTCCGCCTGGTCTACCAGCCAATCGTGGAGCTGGCCACGGAGCGCACCGTGGGGTGGGAGGTGCTGGTGCGCTGGCACCACCCCGAGCGCGGGCTGGTGGGTCCGGTGGAGTTCATCGGGGTAGCCGAGGACACGGGGCTGATCGTGCCGCTGGGGCGCTGGGTGCTGCGCGAGGCCTGCCGGCAGCTGGCCGCGTGGGAGGCGGAGTACCCGGCGGACCAGCCGCGGTTCGTGTGCGTGAACCTGTCGGCCCGGCAGTTCGGCGACGCGCGCCTGCTGCAGGAGGTGGAGGCCGTCGTCGGCGAGCACGGGCTGCGCCCGGGCACCCTGAAGCTGGAGCTCACCGAAAGCACGGTGATGCGCGATCCCGACCAGGCCATCCCCCTGCTGGGCCGCTTTCGCGCGCTGGGCATTCCCATCTACCTGGACGACTTCGGCACCGGCTACTCGTCGCTCAGCCTGCTTCACCAGCTGCCGCTGGACGGGCTGAAGATCGACCGCTCCTTCGTGCAGCGCGCGGACGGCACGGCGGTGGTGCAGACCATCGTGGCCCTGGCCCGCAGCCTGGGCGTGGCCATCGTCGCGGAGGGGATCGAGGAGCCCGCGCAGTTCGCCGCCCTGCGGGCGATGGGGTGCGAGTACGGCCAGGGCTATCTCTTCGCGCGGCCGATGGACCCCGAGCAGGTGCCCGCCTCCCTCCTCCGCCCCATCGCCGCGGCCGCGTCCTGATCCGCCATCGCACGGACAACGAAAAGCGGGCGGAGACCGGTGTGGCCTCCGCCCGCTTCGCTCCCCCCTGGGGTGCTCAGAAGCGGAGCACCGAAATCATCACGCCAAGCGAAAGAGCGATGGAGAGGAGCATCGTCAGTGTGTAGTAGGCGAGCAGGAAGCCGACGAGGCGCAGGCCGGTTCGCACGCGGGTGGCGCCCGGGTACAGGCGGATGATGGCCGCGGAGATGTACCCGATCCCGGCCAGCTGTGCCGCGATCATGAAGGGCCACTTGCCCAGGAACGCCACGGGGATCAGCAGGATGCAGGTGATCCACAGGGAGTTCGTGACGCTGGCCATCATCAGCATGTGATCGCCGACCGGGCGCGACCGGTCCATCCGCCGCAACAGCGCCCCGAGGGGAATCAGCATCACCGCGCTGATCAGCGGCAGCAGCATGTTCATCCGCTGGCCGAAGCGCGCGTTCATCATCTCCGGCGAAATCCCGTGGCCGGCCGCCACCTTCGCCATCGTGGCAAGCTGCTCGGGGGTCGCCTGCGACGACAGCTCGAACGAGTGCGGCTGCACCGTCGTCAGCAGCAGGATGTACGCGCCCGCGAGCAGAAAGAACAGCCGGAAGGGCCGGACGTATCCCTCCTCGTTGTCACCGCGCACCGACTGCGCCACCTTCAAGGGGTGCAGCAGCAGGTCGCGGATGGTGCGCAGCGCGCTCCTGTCGACGCCGAACAGCTCGGAGGCGCCTTCCTTCAGCACCTCCACGGTCCGCGCGGGCGTGCCGTCGACGGCGCGGCCGCAGTCGCCGCAGAAACGTGTGGCGCTCATGGTGCCACAGGCGGGGCAGGCGCGCAGGCCGGGGATGGCGGCTGTGGTTTCCATCAGGGCAGGAAGATCGAGGATGGGTACGGCGGGTGCGCGGAATATCGCCAGAAAGCTTCGGATGCGGAAGCCCCCCGCACCGTGAACGGGGCCAACCACTTACGACGGCATCGATGAAAACGTTCTGTGCGCTCCTGGGCCTCGCCCTCCTCTCCACCGCGTGCGGCGGGGGCGGATCCGCCGCGGGCGACGCGGCCCCGGATACGCTCCTTTCCCCCGCCGAGACCCCGCCGGACACGGCGTCACCCCCGTCGCGGGACGCGCGGGGAAGGGTGATCTTCGATCCTGCCCGCGTGCAGGTGGGCGACACGGTGGCGGGAATGGTCGTGGAATCCAGGGACGTCGCGCAGTCCATGCCCGACGGCGAGTGGGTGGGCAGCGTGCGCTTCGCCGGGGAGATGACGGTGTCGGGGATCACCCGGGCGCACCCGGACGACCCCGACTCGCCCGCCCTCTGCTTCGAGCTGGACCGCGAATCGGCCGTTCGCCTGCCCCGCTTTTCGGGCGACGAGCGCATCGGCTGGTTCTGCTTCGAAGAGCCGGCGGAGGCGCGCCGGCTGCTGGGCGCCGCGCCGCCGAAGAAGGTGCGCGCCAGCATCGTCATCGACCGCTTCACCTACTCGTGGTCGCACTCCGACGTGGTGAACGAGGTGCGCCTGGCTCGCGTGGTGGTGAAGCAGAACGTGCGGCGCTGATCGTGCGCCACGGGCGCCACGGCGCTATCGTGTGCCGCCCGATGGACCGACTCCCGAATCCCGTGTTGCGATGCGAGCGCTGATCGTCCTTGCCCTGCTGCTGTTCGCCCGCGCCCTTCCCGCGCAGGGCACCACGCTGCTGCTGAGGGCCGACCGCGTGTTCGACGGCACCGCGGTGCACGAGGGCTGGGCCGTGCTGGTGCGCGACAGCCTGATCGTTTCCGCCGGGCCGGCCGCGCAGCTTCGTCCCCCGGCGGACGCGCAGGTGATCGACCTCCCCGGAACCACGCTGATGCCGGGGATGATCGAGGGGCACTCGCACCTGCTGCTGCATCCGTACAACGAGACGTCGTGGGACGACCAGGTGCTGCGCGAAAGCCAGTCTCTTCGCGTGGCCCGCGCCACGGTGCACGCCCGCGCCACGCTGATGGCCGGCTTCACCACCGCCCGCGACCTGGGCTCCGAGGGCGCCGGGTACGCCGACGTGGGGCTGAAGCAGGCCATCCAGCAGGGCATCATCCCGGGCCCGCGGCTGCTGGTGTCCGGCCCCGCCATCGTGGCGACGGGGGCCTACGGGCCGCGGGTGCTGGCGCCGGAGTTCCCGTCGCCCCGGGGCGCGCAGGAGGCGGACGGCGACGAGATCATCCGCGTGACGCGCGAGCAGATCGGCGGCGGGGCCGACTGGGTGAAGCTGTACGCCGACTATCGCTGGGGGCCGCGCGGAGCCACGGAGGCCACCTTCAGCCTGGACGAGCTGCGCCTGGCGGTGGAAACGGCCGGCGCCTCGGGGACGCCGGTCGTCGCGCACGCCTCCTCGCCCGAGGGAATGCGGCGCTCCATCCTGGCCGGCGTGGTGACCATCGAGCACGGCGACGGGGGAACGCCCGAGATCTTCCGGCTGATGCGGGAGCGGGGCGTGGCCCTCTGCCCCACCCTGGCCGCGGGCGACGCCGTGGCGCAGTACCGCGGCTGGCGGAAAGGGACCGATCCCGAGCCGGCGCGGATCACCACCAAGCGCGCCAGCTTCCGCCAGGCCCTGGACGCGGGCGTCACCATCTGCTTCGGCGGCGACTCGGGGGTGTTTCCGCACGGCGAGAACGCGCGCGAGCTGGAACTGATGGTGGACTACGGGATGCGCCCCATCGACGCGCTGCGCTCCGCCACGTCGGTGAACGCGCGCGTCCTGCGCCTGGCGGACCGCGGCGCCATCCGCGCCGGGCTGCTGGCGGACCTGGTGGCGGTCGCGGGCGATCCCACGCGCGCCATCGCCGTCACGCGCGACGTGCGCCTGGTGGTGCTGCACGGCAAGGTGGTGCGGCGCGACTGATCCCGGGTGGCGCCACCTTTTCGATCGCGGGCCCGTATCATCATCGCAGGGACGGACGAAACCAACCGCGATCCACGTACGAACGATGAACGAAAAGCCTCTCCGCCTGGCCGCCCTGGGACTGCTGGCCGCCCTCTACGTGGGGTCCGCGGCGGCGTATCCGCGCCTGCCGGCGCGCATTCCCATCCACTTCGACCTGGCCGGCAACCCCGACGGATGGGTCGGCACGTCGCTGCTCTCTTGGTTCCTGCTGCCGCTGATCGCCACCGCCATGGCCGGGTTTCTGTTCGTGATGGGCCGCGTGAGCGAGTACCGCCCCGAACTGTGGAACGTGCCGGAGAAGCCGCGGTTCCTTGCCCTTCCGGCGGAGGCGCGGGCGCCCATCGCGGCGCGGCTGCGAGCGTTCATGGCACTGATGGCGGTGGTGATCACGGCGGTGCTGGGCACCATCCAGGTGGAGGTGTTCCTCACCGCCACCGGGCGGGCGGCCCCGCCGTGGCTGATGACCGGCGCGACCGTCCTGATGGTGTTGGCCATCGGGGTGGCGGCGGTGCGGATGAACGGGCGGGTGGCGGCGGAGGTCCGCGAGGCGCACCGGCGGCTGCACGGCTGACGCGGGCGGCGGAAAACACACAGGAGCCCCGGCCGGTGACGGCGCGGGGCTCCTTGCATGGAAGGGTACTGCGATTCAAGCAGGCGCCGGTCAGGTCCGGACGCGCAGGCTCATGCGGGGCGCGCGGCCGCTGGAGGCCAGGTGCGCGTCGGGCGCATCGGCCTGGACCGTGACGGTCTCCAGCCGGCACGGCGCCGATTCGGTGCCGCAGGTGGAGAGCCCTTCCGCCGCGGGGGCGGCGGCCACGGCGTCGGCGCGCGCGGGACTCGCGCCGAGCGCCGACTCCAGCAGGGTGTACGCGGTCAGGGTAAGGACCAGCGTGGCGAACATGAAGCGCACGGAGCGCGAGAGCGTCTTGGTCATCGGTGCCTTCCAGGCGTGGGGTGAACGTCGCGTCATCGACTACGCACACTATGACGTAACTCAGGGCCAAAAAGTTTACCCGGGTTTGGTTAGACGAAGATTAACCCCGCCATTCCGCTGATCGCAGTGTGCGCCCACGGGGCGGGATGCGGGGACGCAACTCCCTGCCGCCGCCCCACTTGCGAGCACCGGAGCGACGCGGCATTCAACGTGCAAGCGACCATGAAGCGATCGACAGCTTCGGGCTTCGCGCGGCCGCGTACGGGCATGGCGCGCGCAGGGCCCGCCCTACACGACAGCAGATGGCCACTCGTTTCCGTTCGATCCTCGGCCTGCTCGCCGCCGTCGCCGCCCTGGTCGCGGCGCCCGCGGCGGCGCAGCCCGATTCCGTTACGGTGGTGGCCGGCGAGTGGTACGACGCCGGCCCTCTTCGCCGCGCGCTCTGGGGGCAGAACTACCGCCACCTGTGGACGCAGCCCGTACGCATTGAGGTGCTGGACCCCGACACCTTCGCCGGCGGCATCACCCCGCTGCGCGTGGGCGGCGACTTCGCCAGCAACACCCTGCACCTGCGCGGCCGCGACGGGCGCCGCTACGTGTTCCGCCCCCTGAACAAGAACGTGCGCAAGGGGCTGGGGCCGGAGTTCGAGGGCACCGTCATCGAGTGGATCGTGCAGGACCAGGTGAGTGCGTCCAACCCGGTCTCCCCCTCCATCACCTCGCCGCTGCTGCAGGCCGCGGGGATCCTTCACGCCCGGCCGCGGCTGGTGGTGATGAAGGGCGAGCCGTCCCTCGGCCGCTTCCGCGAGCAGTTCGACGGCGTGGTGGGGATGATCGAGGAGCGCCCCGACGAGAACCGCCCCGGCGGCGGCGATGACGACGAGGACGCCGAGGCGGGCGACGACGAGAACGAGGATGAAGGCGCGCGGATCGCCGGCCCGCCCTTCGCCGGCGCCGACAACGTCAAGGGTACCGACGAGTTCCTCAAGGACCTGGAAGACAATCCCACCGAGCGCCTGGACAGCCGCGAGTTCCTGGCGGCGCGCCTGCTCGACATCTTCGTCGGCGACTGGGACCGGCACGAAGACCAGTGGCGCTGGGCCGGCTTCCGCCGCGGCGGCCTCCGCGTGTGGCGCCCCATTCCCCGCGACCGCGACAACGCCTTCGTGGACCACGAGGGGCTGGTGCTGGAGCTGGCGCGCCGCGTCTTTCCCCGCCAGGTGCAGTTCGAGGGCGAGTACCCCAGCCTCACCGGGCTCACGCTGCAGGCCGAGCCGCTGGACCGGCGGCTCCTTTCGGACCTGCCGCGCGATGCGTGGGACTCCGTCGCCGTCGCGCTGCGGGCCCGGCTGACCGACGAGGTGATCGACCGCGCCGTGCGCGCCATGCCGCCCGAGCACCACGCGCTGGAGGGCGCCAGCATGCGCACGAAGCTGATCGAGCGGCGGCAGGCGCTGCCGGAGATCGCCCGGGCGTTCTACAAGCGCATCGCGCTGAACGTGGACGTGCACACCACCGACGCCCCCGAGGTGGCCGTCCTGGAGCGCATGGACGACGGCTCGCTGCAGGTGACCGTCACCGGCGCGGGACGCCCGGAGGAGCGCATCGTCAGCTTCCGGCGCCGCTTCGTGCCGGGCGAAACGGACGACGTGCGGCTGTACCTGCACGGGGGCGACGACCGCGCCGTGGTCCGCGGCCGGGGGCACGGCATCGGCATCCGGGTGATCGGCGGCGGGGGCGACGACGTGCTGGCCGACTCGTCCGGCTCCACCGGTGTGGCCTTCTACGACGACAAGGGCGACAACCAGTTCCTTCGCGGACGGGGGACGCAGGTATCCACCCGCGAGTGGGACCAGCCGGTGGACAGCAGCAGCATCACCGGCCGCCGCACCTATCGCGACTGGGGGTGGAGCTCGTCCGTCTTTTCCACCTACGTGGACTGGAAGCGCGGCGCGGGACCCGTGTTCGGCGGCGGGCCCAAGATGACCAAGTACGGCTTCCGCCGCGAGCCGTACGCGTGGAAGACGTGGCTGCGCGGCGCCTGGTCGCCGCTGGAGAACCGCTTCCTGCTGTCGTACACCGCGGAAGTGCATCCCGAAAACCGGCGGCACTGGTACACGCTCGACTCGTACGCGTCGGAGCTGGAGAACGTTCGCTTCTTCGGCTTCGGCAACGCCACGGAGCGCCCGGGCCCCAGCACCCTGTACGACACCTGGCTGCGGCAGGTGATGATCGCGCCGGCGCTGAACATTCCCTTCGCGGGGCGCGGCGAGCTGCAGATCGGCCCCGTCGCCAAGTGGACGGACCCGGAGGTGGAGGCGGGGAGCCCGCTGGACCTGGATGCGCCCCTGGGACTGGAGCCGTTCGGCCAGGTGGGGGCCCGCGCCGAGGCCGAGCTGGACCGCCGCGACGACGGCGCGTTTCCGCGCAGCGGGTGGCGGATGCGGGCGGGCGCCTCGGCCTACCCCGCCCTCTGGGACGCCTCGGGCGCGTTCGGCGAGGCGCACGCGGCGGCATCGGCGTACGTGTCGTTCGGCGTGGGGCCGGTGCTGGCCGTGCGCGCCGGCGGCAAGCGGGTGTGGGGCGACTTCCCCTTCCACGAGGCCGCGTTCCTGGGCGGCGGAAGCACCCTGCGCGGCCACACCGGCCAGCGCTTCGCGGGCGACCAGATGCTCTTCGGCGGGGCGGAGCTCCGGCAGCCGCTTTTCCGCGCCAACCTGGGGCTGCGCGGGACGTTCGGCGTGCTGGGGCTGGCGGATGCGGGACGGGTGTGGTACGACGGCCGCTCCCAGGGCAACTGGCACACGGCGGCGGGCGGGGGGGTGTTCTTCGCCGCCGCGGGGCAGGCGCTGACGCTGACGGTGGCCACGGGCGAGCGGACGAGCGTGAACCTGGGGTTCGGGCTGCCGTTCTAACGGGAGTCACCCCCGAATATCCCAGCGCTCGGGCGCGCGGGCGAGACCACGCGCGGGCGGGTGGACGGCGCACGAGATGTCAGGTATTATTAGTCAGTCTTCCTACTCTCGATTCCCGTACATCCACTGGCGCGCTCTCCGTTCGGGGATGTGCGCGGCACCCGCCAACAGGAAAACTCGCACATGGCCCGGATACCCCGCAAGATCCACGGCGCGCTCGTCGGCTCTACGGTGTCGCTGCTGCAGTCGATCGAGCGTACCGTTCTGAGGCCGCTCGTCATGAGGCTTCACGGCAAGATCGAGCGGGGGAAGCTCCTCCAGTACAACCTGGCCTACGACGGCTCTCCGGACGACATCTTCGTCGTCACGTACCCGAAGTCGGGTACGACGTGGCTCCAGATGATCGTGTACCAGCTTACCACCGATGGAGCGATGGACTTCGCTCACATCGACCAGGTGTCGCCCCACCTGGAAGAGACCCTGATGCCCAGGGGCCGGCACATCTCCGATCTTTCAGCTACACCGCGCGTCGTAAAGAGCCACCACCATTACCGCGACATTCCGAAGGGACCCGGGAAGTACATCTACGGCGTCCGCAACGGGCTCGACGTCGCCGTATCCTATTACCACCACGCCCGCACGTACTTTCCCGGGTGGAAGAATCGGCCGCTGAACGAATTCTTCGAAACGTTCATGAAGGGGCACATCCCCTACGGCAGCTGGTTCGCGCACGTCTCGGGGTGGCTCCGCAACGAGGAGCGCCTGAACGTGCTGATCGTCCATTACGAGGAGCTGAGCGCCGACCTGGAGACGGGGGTGAAGCGCATCGCGGACTTCTGCGGAATCACGATCGATCCCGCCGACATGCCCAGGATCCTGGAGCGGTGTTCCTTTGCCTTCATGCGTGAGCACGAACAGAAGTTCGCGCTCGAGGGGCGCAGGCCCCCGCCACCGGCCAAGACGACGCCCTTCATCCGCCAGGGGAAGGTCGGCGGATGGCAGCAGGACCTGGACCCACGGTTGGTGGGCGAGTTCCAGAAGGCGTGCGACGAACGGCTGCGCGGCTCCGGCGACGACCGGTTCCGGGTGCTGTCGGCCCGGAATGCCTGGCAGGGCGGGCCCGCCGCGCCTGTCCCCGCTTCCTCCAGCGCCCGGGAACTCGAAGCGGCGGCTGACGATGCGCCCCGCGTTCCGCTCGGCAGCGCGGGGTAGACGGCTCCAGACGCCGAGCATGCCGATGTAGCGGCAGGGGCGCGGCCGCCCGCGTCCGGATCGCGGTCACCCGGCCCGCGGCGTCGCCGGCGCTTCCTCCTGCCCGGGGAAACCTGATCGGCGGGGCGCGGGTCGAATCCCCCCTCCCGCACTGATACATTGAGAGCCGCGCGCGGAACGCCCGTGCGCGGCTCTCGTTCGCCGATCGTCATGGCCGAGCTTCCCATCGAAGTCGTCATCCCCCCGCTGCGGAGCGCGCTGGCCCGGTCCGGCGCGGCCGTGCTGCAGGCGCCGCCCGGCGCGGGCAAGACCACGCGCGTGCCCCTGGCCCTGCTGAACGAGCCGTGGCTGGCGGGGCAGACGATCGTGATGCTGGAGCCGCGGCGGCTGGCGGCGCGGGCGGCGGCGCGGCACATGGCGCGAACACTGGGGCAGGACGTCGGCGGCACGGTGGGGTACCGCGTGCGGATGGAAACGCGGGTGGGCCCGGCGACGCGCATCGAAGTGGTGACCGAGGGCGTGCTGACGCGCATGCTGCAGGGCGATCCCGCGCTGGAGGGCGTGGGGCTGGTGATCTTCGACGAGTTCCACGAGCGCAGCCTTCACGCCGACCTGGGGCTCGCGCTGACGCTACAATCTCGCGCCGTGCTGCGCGACGACCTGCGCGTGCTGGTGATGTCGGCCACGCTGGACGGCGCGCCCGTCGCCGCGCTGCTGGGGGACGCGCCGGTCGTCACCAGCGAGGGGCGGATGCACCCCGTCGAAGTCCGCTACCTGCCCGCCCGCGTGGAGGGATGGATCGAGCCGGCGGTGGCGCGAACCGTTCGCCAGGCGGTGGACTCCACCGAGGGCGACGTCCTGGTCTTCCTTCCCGGCGCGGCGGAGATCCATCGCACGGAAGAGCTGCTGCGCGATCTGCCGTCCGGCGTGCGCGTCCTGCCGCTGTACGGAAACCTGCCGCAGCCCGCGCAGGACGAGGCCATCGCCCCCAGCCGCCCGGGCAGCCGCAAGGTGGTGCTCTCCACCTCCATCGCCGAAACCAGCCTGACCCTCGAGGGCGTGCGCGTGGTGGTGGACAGCGGGATGATGCGCGTGCCGCGCTTCTCGCCGCGGACCGGGATGACGCGGCTGGAAACGACGACGGTGTCGCGCGCCTCGTCCGAGCAGCGGTGCGGCCGCGCGGGGCGCGTGGCCCCCGGCGTGTGCTATCGCCTGTGGCCGGAGCACGCGCAGGCAGCGCTGGTTCCGCACGGCACGCCGGAAATCCTGGATGCGGACCTCGCGCCCCTCGCGCTGGAGCTGGCCGCGTGGGGCGTGGCCGATCCCGCCGAGCTGGCCTGGCTGGATCCCCCGCCCGCCGGCGCCTTCTCGCAGGCGCGCGAGCTGCTGGCCGAACTGGGCGCGCTCGCCGCGGACGGCTCCATCACCCCGCACGGACGGCGGATGGCGGGGCTGCCCCTGCATCCGCGCCTGGCGCACATGGCGCTCCGGGGGATGGAACTGGGGATCGGCGGCCTGGCCTGCGACCTGGCCGCCCTGCTCAGCGACCGCGACGTCTTCCGCCGCGGCGACCAGCCGCCCGAAGCCGACCTCCGCCTGCGCCTGCATGCGCTGCGCGAGCTGGCGTCGGGCGGCCGCGTCCGGGCGCCGAACGTGGACCCGGGCGGGCTTCGCCGCGTCCTCGCGGAGGCGCGCGAGTGGCGCCGGCGGCTGGGCGTCCGCGGCGGCGAGACGGACGACGTGGACGCGGCCGGGCTGCTGGCGGCCTTCGCCTATCCCGATCGCATCGGGCAGCGGCGGCCGGGGAAGCCCAGCCGGTTCCTTCTCCGCAACGGCCGCGGCGCCGCCCTCGTGGAATCCGATCCGCTGGCCCAGTCGCCCTGGGTCGTCGCCGCGGAGCTGGATGGGCAAGGGCGCGAGAGCCGCGTCTTCCTGGCCGCACCCGTGGACCAGGACGACGTGGAGCGCCACTTCGCGGAGCAGGTCCGCACGGTGACGGAAGTGGCGTGGGACGCGGGGGCGAGAGCCGTCCGGCCACGGCGCCGGTCCCTCCTCGGCGCGCTGGTCCTGCGCGAGTCCGCCGTCACCGACGCCGATCCCGACGAGGTCGCGGCGGCGCTGCTGGAGGGGATCGCGTCCGAGGGGATGGGCGCGCTGCCGTGGAGCAAGGGCGCACGGCAGCTGCAGGAGCGCATCGGCTTCCTTCACCGCCACGATCCCACGTGGCCGGACGTGTCGGATTCGGCGCTCGCGGCGACGCTGGGGGAGTGGCTGGGGCCGTTCGTCTACGGAATGACGCGGCTGGGCGACGTCGCGCGGCTGGACCTGTCCGAGATCCTGCTGGGGATGCTCGGATGGGAGCGGCGGATGGCGCTGGACGAGCAGGCGCCCTCGCACGTGGCGGTGCCCAGCGGCTCGCGCGTGCCCATCGACTACTCCGATCCGGATGCGCCGGTGCTGGCCGCCCGGTTGCAGGAGCTGTTCGGGATGACGGAAACGCCGCGGATCGCGGGCGGGCGCGTGCCGCTGACCATCCACCTGCTTTCCCCCGCGCACCGGCCGGTGCAGGTGACGCGCGACCTGGCCAGCTTCTGGAGGACGGGGTACTTCGAGGTCCGCAAGCACCTGAAGGGCCGCTACCCGAAGCACTACTGGCCCGACGACCCGCTGCAAGCCCAGGCCACCGCCCGCGTACGGCCCCGGCCGGGGTGAACGTGCGCGGGATTCCGGAGGCGGGGTCCAAGAGCGGGTGAACCCGACCGCGACGGAACGCCGTCCTGGTCGGGGCTTCACCCGCCCGCACCCACACCTGCCGGAGCGCAATGTCATCCCGATGGAGCGGCCACGCCCGACCCGCCCTCACGCCACAATCCGCAGCGACTGAGGGATCCGCCACACAATCCGAGTATCGCTACATTACCACAGGAACACCGTACCCCGGCTTTTCTCGTTCAGGTAGTCTGTACGATGCACAACTACTACGTCTATATCCTGGCCAGCAGCACGGGGACGCTGTACGTCGGGATCACCCGCGATTTGGTTCGCCGGGTGTATGAGCACAAACACAAGTTCATGCCCGGGTTCACGTCTCGGTACGGCGTGGATCGGCTCGTTCACTTCGAGCACACGCACGACGTGACAGCGGCAATCGCGCGCGAGAAGCAGATCAAGAGTTGGTCGAGGAAGAAGAAGCTCGCGCTGGTGGCTGCGGGCAATCCGCACTGGCGGGACCTGGCGGACACGTTCGCTTCGGAGAGCGCGGATTCCGCCTGACCTCATATCCGGTATCGACGCGCATGCACAGGAACTGCCGCGTGTCCAACCGAGGGCGCCCGGTCTCCGCGTTCGCGATCTGTGGTGCGTAAAGGCGAAGTGTGTGGCGGATCCCTCAGTCGCTGCCCGGTTGGGTGTACGGGCAGGTTCGCCGGGGCCGCTCCATCGGGATGACATCCATTCGCCAAAGCGGATCACGACCGGCGTCCAAGCACCCAAAAGCTGAAGTGTACCCTTTCCCACGCTGTTTGTGGGAGAGGGTGGCACGCGTGTCAGCGCAGCCGGGTGAGGCCCCCACGGCAGCCGAGGCCTCGGCATCCGTGCCCGCTGCCGCGCCCGATCCGCGGCTGGAGCCTTCGCCCCGCGAGGTCTGGCGTACGGGTCGTCCTGGTTCGGGAACCTTGCGGGGAAAGCCTAACTCCGCTATCCTATCCGGACTATAATCGATCGTGATCGCAAGATCATGCTCGATGCAGGCGGGGGCTCCGCGGTGGCGCCCGGCTGCAGGAGCCCACGGCGACGGCCAACGCTCCCGTTCCGCCGGTCCGTTACCGGCCCAAGTTCCCTTCCCCTTCCTGGAGCACGCCCAAAATGCGTTTGAAGACCCTCGTCCTGGCCGTATCCGCGGCCACGCTGTCCGTGCTGGGCGCCTGCGGCGACCAGCCTACGGCTCCGGCGACCGCCGCCGATAAGGGCGCGGAGCAGCGCTCCGCCCCCACCTCCATCATCGACCCCGGCACCGGCGAGGCGGTGGCCACCAACTACAAGCCCGCTCGCACCGTGCTGATCATGCCGGGCATGTCGGCGCTTGAGCCGGGCGCCCAGCCGCTCGCCGTCTGCACCCAGTTCGAGCCGTGCGAGCCCTGCGGCTTCGACCAGCCGTGCGAGCCAGTCTGCGATCCCAACGACCCGTACGGCGAGTGCTACAACCCGCCGCCGCCCCCGTGCAGCAACCACATCAGCAACTACACGGAGTATCGCGCGGGCATCCAGCCGTACAGCTTCCTCGAGGTTTCGGGAACAGCCTCGTCGTCGTGCGGTTTCCTGGTGGTCACCGGCCTCGGGGCACGCATCAACGGCAGCGACGACTACACCACGCTTGCCCTGCGCGGCCGCCGCGTGAACCGTGACGGCAGCTGGGGCGAGACGGTGGACTACCGCTTCGGCTCGTCGCCATACCACAGCCTTGAGGCGTTCGGCGAGGTTCCGTCCGGGTACGCGGTCACCGGCGTCGCCATCGGCCAGAGCGGCACCGAGGACGTGCGCACCATCGTGCTGTACTACCGCCAGGTCCAGCTGACCGCGGCGGGCGTGCGGATGGTAGGTCCCACGTACACCGCGCGCTTCGGCGCCAGCCCGTACAACTACACCGACGCGTCGTTCGCCACGTACAACGACAACGAGGTGTTCGTGGGCGCCGGCTTCCGCTCCATCGACGACGGCGAGCGGACGGCCACCCTGGCTGCGTTCGTGGGCATCCTGCCCTGAACCAGCCCGCGGGTGAACGAAAGGAGGACCGGCGCGCTCGCGCCGGTCCCCTTTCGCTCGTTGGCCGGGCCCGCGTTCCCACCGTTCGAAGCGCACCCGGTCTGAAGTGTACCCCCTCTCCCACGTTGTTTGTGGGAGAGGGTGGCACGCGTGTCAGCGCGGCCGGGTGAGGGCCCACGGCAGCTGAGGCCTGACATCCATGACCGGTGCCGCGCCCGGGCTTGTACGTGCCCGCGCCTGGAGCTCAGGATGACAGGCTGAGGTTAACGTCCACGCAGGTGGTTGTGGATGAACTGGATGGCCATGGACCCCTCGCCCACCGCGGCGCCCACGCGCTTGACCGATCCCGACCGGACGTCACCCGCCACGAACACGCCGGGAATGCTGCTCTCCAGCAGGTAGCGCGGACGGTCCAGCGTCCACTTCGCCCCGTCCAGGTCCGCCCCCGTGAGCACGAACCCCTTCTCATCGCGCTCCACCACGCCCTCCAGCCACTCCGTCCGCGGCGCCGCGCCGATGTAGACGAAGAGCGTCGCGGTTTCCACCACCTCGCGCTCGCCCGTGTCCACGTGCTCGATCGTCACTTTTTCCAGCAGGTCGCCGCCCTCCACCTCCACCACCTTGGAGCTGGTGCGCAGGTGGATGTTCTCCGTCCCGCGGATGCGGTTCAGCAGGTACTCCGACAGCCGCTCGGAAAAGTCGGCCTCGGGCGCCACCATGGTCACGGAGCGGGCGAAGCGCGCCAGGTACAGCGCCGCCTGCCCCGCCGAGTTCCCGGCGCCCAGCATGATCACGTCGCGCTGACGGCAGGTGGGCACCGCCGCGGCCGCCGCGCCGTAGTACACGCCCCGGCCGATCAGACGGTCGCAGCCGGGTGCCTCCAGCATCCGCCACGACACGCCCAGCGAAAGCAGGACCGCGTGCGCGCACAGCTCCGTGCCGTCGTCCAGACAGACGACGCGGTTGGACCGGTCGTCGCGCAGCCCCACCACCTCGCGCGCCACGATCACCTCCGCGCCGAACCGCTCCGCCTGGTGCATGGCCCGCTCGGCCAGCTCGCTGCCGCGCAGCCCCTCGGGAAAGCCCAGGTAGTTCTCGATGGCCTCGCTCATCCCCGCCTGCCCGCCCGGCGTTTCGCGCTCGATCAGCAGGGTGCGCAGCCCCTCGCTGGCGCCGTACACGGCGGCCGCCATCCCCGCGGGGCCGGCGCCCACGATGATCAGGTCGTAGAACGGCCGGTCCGGTTGGGTGCTCAGCCCCACTTTTTCGGCCAGCGCCGTGTCGTCCGGATCGGCCACGTGCGTGCCGTCGGGAAAGATCAGCAGCGGCAGTCCGGTTCCCGCCGTGGCGCCCAGCGCCTCTGCCTGGCGCCGCGCCTGGGGGTCGTGCTCGAAGTCCAGCCACTGGTACGGCACCCGGGTGCGCGCCAGGAAGTCGCGCACGTCGTGCGAGCGCGGCGACCAGGTGTAGCCGATGATGCGGATGCGGTCGTCGTCCTGCGGGCGCTCGTCGGCCATCTCGTCCATCTGCTGTCCAGGGGTCCGCCACGCGGGGCCGGCGCCGCCGCGGGCCGTGGTCCCGTCACGGTGCGTGCCACCAGCCGGACAGCGCAATCGCTCGGGCCGAGCCGGACACGTGGTCCCGGACCGGGTCAGATTCGGCGCGCCGCGTGCGTACTCCGCCCGTGCATCCGTGAACCTGAACGCGCAGCCCCATGGCATTACGCCCGCCCATCCTCGCTGCCTCCCTCGTCGCGCTGGCCACTGCGTGCGGCACCGCCCCGGAGGGCGCGCCGCCGGCCGGCAGCTCCGGGCCCCCGCCGCGTCCCATGGAGCCGCCGGAGCAGATGCGGCTGCCGGCGGGCACCCGCGCCGCGGGGATCGGGTTCGGGCGGGCGGTGGCGGACGAGGAGGTGATGGCGCTCGTGCAGCGGTACGGCGTGCGCCCGTACGAAGTGTGGCTGATCGTGGGCCGGAACCCGTCGGTGCACGCGGTGCCGGTGGAACGCGCCTCGGCGGAGGTGATCGCCGATGCGCGCCGCGTGAAGGCCGAGCAGATCCGGATGGCCCCGTGCGTGCTGGTGGCCCGCGCCGGTGCCATGCAGGGCCGCGGCGCCCCTCCGGCGCCCGGGGAGCGCGACCCCGGCTCGCGGTACATGCTGTCGGACATCGAGGCGGTCCGCGCCGCGTCGGGAACGCTGCGGAGCGGCGCGCCGGCCGTGTACGGGCTCAAGGTGGTGGGCAGCGGCGAGGCCCTGCGCCGCCTGGCCGCCGATCCCCTGGTGCGCCAGTTCAACCCCGGACTCGCGGATGGGGCGGGAGGATGGACGGTGCCCGGTCCCGCCGCGCCGGGCGAGGCTGGAGATCGGGGGCGCGGCGGCGGCCGGGGACGGGGCGGCGAGCGGGAGATTCTACCCTCGGTGGATTCCATGAGCACCGACGAGGTGAGGCGCCGTCTCGCCTACTACGCCGGGGGCGGGCTGCCCGAGTGCACCGAGGCGTGGCGCAACATGGAGATGACGGAAAGCACCACGAAGATCGCGAACGGCGCCGTGGTGGATGGGATCGCTTTCAGCGCGCGTACCGTGGCGGATTCGACCCGTGAGGGCGCGGTCGGACCGACGCGGGTGAGGACGCTGATCACGGTGCAGAACCGCGCCGGCCGCCCGGTGGACCTGGCCGTGCGCGGGTGCACGGAGGGCGTTCGCGCGTATCGCGACCCGGCGCGGACCGTCCCTGCCCTGCCCCACGCGTACCGGGGCGCGCAGTGCATGCAGGACCCGTTCACCATCGCGCTCAGCCCCGGCGAGTCGCGTGAGTTCGAGACCGGGATGGACGCGGACCGGTTTCTGGGGGACTCGCTGCCGCCAGGCCGCTACTACCTGTCGGCCACCGTCCGCCTGCGCGACCGGACCGTAGAGATCCCCGCCGGTGACGTGGTGATGAGCACCGGCCTGGGCGCGCTCCGCTACCAGGCCTCGGTCGGCGTGGACGGCTCGACGCTGCGGGGCCGCGGCGTGGTGGTCAACGCCGGTGGCCGCCCGGTCAGCGTGGAATACGGCTCGTGCGCGCTGAACCTCCGGGCGTATCGAACCGCCGCGCGAACGGGGCCGCCAGCCTGGCGTTCGGAGGAGCGTCAGCCGTACGGCGGTGGCGGCTTCTACGGCTGCGACGCCGTGGGGCACGGGGCCGTGATCGCGCCCGGCGACTCGCTGGCCCGGTTCGGCGTGGAGTCGCCGGTAATCGAGGTGTTGGGGGATTCGCTGCCGGATGGCCGCTACTGGTTCACCGCGGTGATCGAGCTGAACTCCGCTGCGTCGCCCGACATTCCCGCCGGGGACGCGCAGCTTTCGGCGCCGCGGCGCGCGATGAGCGCCGAGCGCGTCACGAGAGTGATGACGTTCCGCGCGCGGAGCACCGTGGACGGTGGAACCGTGCAGGTGGCGGTGACGGGAACGCTGTCCCACGCGGGCGGCGCGCTGGTGCGGATGTCGGCGGAGTGCCCCGTGGTGCTCCACGCGTACCGCACGCGCGAGGAGCGCGACCAGGCGCCGCGCGCGGGGCCGCCCGCGTGGACCTCGCACCCCCGCTGCGGGCCGGACATGCTGGAGTACTCGCTGTCGCGCGGCGAGGCGCGGACCTGGGGCGTACAGGCGTCATCCCAGCAGATCCTGGGTGCCGGGCTTCCGCCGGGCCGCTACTACTTCGCCGCGGTGGTGAACCACGAGGGCACGCGAACGTTCCTCTCCGCCGGAGACGCGCAGCTCGCCCGCTGACCGGGTACCGTCAGCTCGGGTGCACGCGGTAGCGGGTAAGGACGCAGCCGCCGTCCATCACGCGCGATTCCAGCAGGTCCAGCGGAATGCGCCCGGCGTCGCGGAACAGGGGAACGCCGGAGCCCAGCAGCAGCGGGTGGACGTTCAGTCCCACCTCGTCGATCACCCCCGCGCGCAGCAGCGAGCAGGCCAGCTCGCCGCCGCCCATCACGCAGATCCCCTTCCCCGGGTCGTTCTTCATCCGCCGCACGAACTCGGCGGCGTCTTCCCGCACCAGCTCCACGGCGGGGTGGTCGATGCGCTCCAGCGACGTCGAGAACACGTACGTGCGCATCCCGTAGCCGTCGGGGCCGATCTGCCCGGCCGACGCCTCCCACGTCTTGCGGCCCATGACGATGGTGTCGACGGTGGCCATGAACGCGCCGAAGAACTCCTGCACGTCCTTGCTGAAGTGCAGCCAGTCCAGCGAGTGGTCCGGCCCCGCGATGAACCCGTCCAGGCTGCACGCCGCGCCGTAGGTCACGATTCGCATGGTCGAATGTGGGACGGTGAGGATGGTCGGTCTCCGGTGGAATCCGTCCATTCTGGTGCCGCGCCGAACCGGGCGCCAGAGCGCTGCGGTAGCGTGGGGCGGCCGGTTGCGGTAGCTTGTAAACGTCAGGTCCATTTGCCCTGACGGGTGCGATCAACCGGATTCAGGGCAGGACCCATGAAGATCATCGAAGAGTGGCTGACGGAGCGCGTGGACAACGCCCCGACCTCCTATGCGCGCCACCTGCCGGACATGGCCGCGCTGCGCATTCGCATGGCGTGGCAGAAGCTGCAACGCCAGGCGGGTGACGACGGCGAGGTGTGGGCGTTCCAGAACCCGCCCAGCACGTGGAAGAAGCAGGGCAAGCTGATGGGCTACGCCCTGGTTCGCGAGGGCAAGATCGTGGAGGCTGTAACCGTCGCCAACACGTAGCACGGTTCGCCTCACAAACGACACAGCCCCGGCAAGCGCGCGCTTGCCGGGGCTGTTCTTTTCCCAGGAGACGCGATCAGCCCGAGTGGTCGTGCACCGCTTTCCAGCCATCCGCCGTGCGCACCCACACCAGGGTGAACCAGCCGGACTGGTCCGGCTGCCCGCCACCGGAAAGGATGAAGCGCCCGGTTTCCAGCGCCGCCTCGGGCCCCAGCCGCCGCACGGTGAGCTGCTCGAAGCGCAGCTGCTGCTTGGGCACCCCCTGGTTGAAGAACGCGGCGGTGAAATCCCGCTCGATGGCGCCCACGCCCGGGCGCGGCCCGTTGCGCGTCATGTACGTAACCGAGTCTACGTAGATCGAGAGGTGTCCCTTCAGGTCGCCGCGGTTCCACGCTTCGGCCGACGCGGTGGTCGCCGCGCGAATCTGCGCTTCGTCCGCGGCCCACGAGGCCGGACGGGGGTTCCCGGCGGAGGCGGTTACGGTGCAGGCTCCCAGGAGGAGGCTGCCCAGCGCCGCGCACAGCACCCGGAGGCGCCGTCTGGGCGAGCCGCTCCGGCGAGGGAAAGAAGTCTTCATTGCGTTCCGAGTGGTGGGCTGGAGTCGTTCAACAGGGTGGCCCATCATTGAGCCGGATGGTGCCCCGCGCAAGGAGTTCAATCGCGCTTCGGCAGACGTCGTGCGCGTGCCGTTGAAACCCGGAACGTGACGCGCAAGCGGCCCGTGTCGGGGCTTACCGCTTTTCCAGCGGCGGGTTTACCCGCTCTTGCGGAGCCTGCCTCGCGTACGTGGGTGCGGTTCGACTGGGTCCGGCGCATGCCTCGGCTGCCCTCTCCCCCGGCCCCTCTCCCGCAAGCGGGAGAGGGGAGAATTCGATCGCGCTTCGGCAGACGGAGGGCGCGTGCGGTTTGAACTCTCGCGCGGTTTGCGAGGCTTTCCGCTGTCGTTGCGGCGGGTTCACACGCTCGTGCCCACCACGGCAGATGCCTCGGAAGAATGCGTCAGCCGCAGAGAAGAACTTGATCGGTTGATCCAGCCACGGGAGGTGATCAGCGAGAGGCAGGATGAGCACCCGCCCATCCGGCAAAGCCCGGGCGAGTTCGCGCGCCGACTCCGCGGGGATTGCATCCTGCTCTCCGTGGATGATCAGCACGGGGACGCGGATCCGCTCCAGGATCGGATGCCAGTCCCTGCCCTGCTGAGACCGCAGGAATGCGTCGCGGCGAGCCGCACGGGTCCGCAGCCGGTCGGGCGGTGCGCCGCAGAAGTCGCCGCGCATCCGGCCCAGCGCCGTCGAGTCGGCCAGGAACGCGCGCGGCAGCGTCGTTGCGATGATCTCGCGGCACACGACCGCCGGGTCTTCGGCCTGGGCGATGCGTGCCTCCAGCGCACGCATGCGCGCCCAGGTAGCGCTGTCGAGGCGGGCGAAGAACCGTTGGCCGGTCAGCTCGCCATACGCCGCGCCGACGAGTGGGGGAGGCGCGACCAGAAGCGCCCGCTCCACGTGCTGGGGATGAACACCCGCGTAATGCACGACGATGGCTGCGCCGCCCGAGTGGCCGAACAGGCGCAGGCGCTCCAGCCCAAAGTGCCGCCGAAGCGCCTCCAGATCCCGGACGTGCTCCTCCAGACCAGGATGCTCCAGGCCCTGCACCGAATCGGATCTACCCTCACCTCGTTGGTCGTAGACGAGGAGCGTGCGTCCGTCTGCAAGGCGCTGGAGGTCAGGCGCCAGATAACTGCTGCCGTTGCCCTGAAATCCGTGCACCACAACGACGGTGTCCGGCCCACCGCCGATTGCCTGATAGTACAGCGATTCGCCCTCGGCCCCAGGGAAGTAGCCCTCCCGGGCAGAAGAACTGGGTGCCTGCAGTTGCGGTGGCGTGCAACTGACGAGGAGGAGGACTGCGGAGAGGAAGAAGGGGTGCATCCGGCTCACCGGCTTGGTCGTGAAGGCTCAACAGTCACCTGCTCGCAGCTACACCGGACGAAGCGGTACGTTTCGAAGCAACGGTCGAACCCGAACCGCCGTCTCACATCCATCGCCCCAGCCGTGAACCCGGACCCCACCTGATATGCGTGCGCCCCACCCGTTGGCCGACGGCCTCGTCCGCTTGGAGTGCGTCCAGAAGGTGTTCCGCGCCCGATCGGCCGAGACGCATGCGCTCAGCGACATCAGCCTGGACGTGCGCAAAGGCGAGTACCTGGCGATCTCAGGACCTTCCGGCTGCGGCAAGTCTACCCTGCTCTCCATCCTGGGACTGCTGGACGTGCCGACCGCGGGCGAGTACCACCTGGACGGCCGGCCCGTGTCGTCTCTCGGTGCCGATGAACGGGCGAGGGTTCGGGGGCGCGAGATCGGCTTCGTGTTCCAGTCGTTCAACCTCATCGGCGATCTGACGGCCTTCGCCAACGTAGAGCTTCCGCTGACGTACCGCGACGCGTCCAAGGCGGCGCGGGAGGACGCCGTGTGGGCGGCGCTGGAGCGGGTTGGGATGGCGGACCTGGCGGATCACTATCCTTCCGAGCTCTCCGGGGGTGAGCAGCAGCGCGTGGCGGTAGCGCGTGCAATCGTGGGAGCACCACCTCTACTGCTCGCCGACGAGCCGACCGGCAACCTGGACTCCGCGAACGGGGACGCCGTGATGGACCTGCTCGCCGATCTGCATTCGGAGGGCGCCACCATCGTGCTGGTTACCCACGACCCACGCTACGCCGATCGCGCCGGACGCACCCTGCACATTCTCGATGGGCGGATCGTCCGGGAGGAACAACGCGCGTGATCCACGAAAAGCGTGAGACGCGACGCCCCGGCGATGAACCGGGCAGGAGCGTTCGGCAACCCTCTCGCGCCGCGCGCTCCGTGGCCGAAACCGCCGGAGTCACCGTCCCGGTGGTGCTGGCCCTGGCGATTGGAATTGGCTTAGGGATCCCCCTGCTCGGGATCATCCGCTCCAGCCTGCATCGCGCCTCACCCTACATGGATCCCGACTTCGAAGAGAGTTCCCTGACGGCGGATTGGCTCTCCGGCTGGACTGCCTCGCGGCAGACCATCCCCCAGCTCCAGGACGGCGCATGGCGGGTGCTGCTGCAGGTCTTGCTCGCCCTAGTCGTGCTCCTGCTCGCCATCGCACTGGTCGAAGCCCTTACCCTGACCCTCGCGCGGGCGACGGCCCGCCGCCCGGACGTCGCCCTGCGTACGGCACTCGGAGCGACGCGGGGCCGCCTGGTCCCCGACCTCCTTCGCGACGGTGCCCGCGTGCCCCTGCTCGGCGGGGGACTGGGTCTGCTGATCGGAGTCGCCACGGCCCATGCGCTCCACGCCTCGTGGCCGGGTGGCGCGTCGCCCTGGGGCAATCACCCCACCGGGGTTGGATTGCTCGGATGCGTGGTGGTCATCTTCCTCCTCGTGCCGCTTCTCGCCACGCTCTCCCCGGTGAGCGTGGCCTGGCGGCGCGACCTGCGCCGGTTCCTCACCAGCGGCGGGCGTGCCACGGCCACCCGCGGTGAGGCATTCCTGAGGAATACGCTGGCCGTGGCGCAGATCGGCGCCGTCCTGGTCCTGCTCACGAGCGCCGGGGTACTCCTCCGGGGCTTCGCCTCCTCCTCGGAGGACGTCCCCACCTCGAGCTTCGACCCCCGAGGCATGTTGACCGCCGAGGTGCGTCTGCCGGACGCTGGCGGTTTGAGCGCCCCTGAGCGGCACCTCGCCTACGAAGGGATGCTCGGTCGAGTGGCGGCGCTTGCGGGCGTCGCGGATACGAGCATCGGGTCCGCGGGCGCCTGGGTTGGGCTGGGCCAGAGCGATATGGTCCACGCGCTGACCGGCAGTCCGACCGCACCCGGCTGGGTCAAACCCGCCCGGTATCACGCGGTGGGCCCCGGGTTCTTCCGCACGTTGGGGGTTCGTGTCCTCCATGGCCGTGAGTTCGGCGCGGCGGATACCGCGGGCGCTCCTCGCGTGGTCGTCGTGAACCAGGCATTCGCGTCCGTTTTCAGGCTGAGGGGAAACGGCGTGGGGCGAAAAGTCCAGTTTCACCGCGCGAACCTCGACGGTGCGTGGTACACCGTCGTGGGGCTGGTAGAAGACATCCGTGCCGAGGGCGTGGGATCCGGCAGCGAGGCGGTAGCGAAGGTCTACGCCTCCGCCTGGCAACACCCGCCCGGCAGCGTGGGCCTGGTGGTGCGGACCAAGGGAGAGCCGATGGCGCTCCTTCCGGCGATCGAGGAGGCGGTTCGAGGGCCGGGGACAGGGGCGGAACTCGCCGGCGGGATGACGATGGAAGCATACCTGGCCCGTTTTCGCGCGCCGCTCCGCTGGCTGGCCGTTGTCTTCGGTGCCGTCGCGGCCGCGGCCCTGGTCCTGGGCACCTGGGGGCTGCACGGGGTGATGTCGTACAACGTGGCGCGGCGCACGCGTGAGATCGGGATCCGCATGGCCGTTGGGGCCCGCACGAGAGACGTCTCGCGCCTCGTGCTTGTGCAGAGCCTCCGCATCGTCGGACTCGGCATCGTCGTCGGGGTGATCGCGGCCAGTGGGATCACGGGCCTGCTCGAGTTGCTGCTGAGTGGAGTGGAGCCGTTCGATCCGCTCCTCTTCGGCGGCATCGCTATTACCCTGGGAAGCGTTGCGCTCCTCGCGAGCTACCGGCCCGCCAGGCGCGCGGCGGCAGTCGATCCCCAGATCTCACTTCGTGCCGAGTAGATGCGCCGCTGCTTGAAGAACGAGAGGGCCACCGGCGGATGCTCCCGCTGGCGGCCCCTCAAACGTGGGTGGTGTATGGGCCGGGTGGGGATCGAACCCACGACCGATGGATTATGAGTCCACTGCTCTAACCCCTGAGCTACCGGCCCGGAGCGCCGACGAATATAGTCCGAACCGGCCCCACGCTCAACTGCCCTGCTCGCTCCCCCCGATCCGCACTCACGCACTCACGCACTCACGCACTCACTTGGTCCCGAACAGCCGGTCGCCCGCGTCGCCCAGGCCGGGGAGGATGTAGCCCACGTCGTTCAGCTGGCGGTCCAGCGCGGCGGTCCACACGCGGACGTCGGGGTGGTCGTCCAGCATGCGCTGCACCCCCTCCGGGGCCGCCACCAGGCACACGAAGTTCACCCGCGCCGCGCCGCTGCGCTTGAGCGACGACACCGCGGCCGACGCCGAGCCGCCGGTGGCCAGCATGGGATCGAGGACGATGAAGTCGCGGGCGCCGGGGTCCGACGGGATCTTGAAGTAGTAGTCGACGGGCTTCAGCGTCTCGTGGTCGCGGAACAGGCCGATGTGCCCCACGCGCGCCGCCGGGATCAGCCGCGCGACGCCGTCCACCATCCCCAGGCCGGCGCGCAGGATGGGCACCAGCGTGAGCTTCTTGCCCGCCAGCATCATCTCGGTGGTGCGCTCCAGCGGCGTGTCGATCTCCACCGGCTCCAGCGGAAGGTCGCGCGTGACCTCGTAAGTAATGAGCATGGCGATCTCGTCCACCAGCTCCTTGAACTGCTTGGTGGGCGTTTCTACGTCGCGCAGCACCGCCAGCTTGTGGCGGATCAGCGGGTGCTGAACGACGGTCAGGTTGGGATACGTGGTCACGGGTCGCGCCTCCGAGGGGTGGGCCAGGTGCGCGCCAAGCTACGCGCACCCTCGCCCGGCCCGCAACCTGCCGCCCAAAGGCGCCGCTTTCGGTCTGAGGCCGGGGCGCACCGTACCTTCACGCACCCGAATACCTGTCGTGCGGACGACCATGCACTCCATACCTGTACGCACCCAAACCCGGTCGTGCCGACGCGCAGACGCACCGCACCTGCACACTCATAAGACCCTGTCATCCAGAGGCCCAAACGCACCGACCCTGCCCGAATACCAGACCCAGGCGGGCCGAAGGATCTAGCCTGAACCACGAACCAGTCAGGGCGCGGCAGCGGCACGAATGCTCGGACCTCGGCAGTTCCGGGAGTGAGAAGAGGACCGGGGTGCGCGCGGCCGGCCTCGCCCGGCGAATGAATTCGCTGCAACGACCACCCGATTCCGCATTCGCGGACTGGCTTGCCGCGGTGCATCCGGCGCCCAGGTGGCGCGCCCGTGGTGTGTGGCGGATCCTTCAGTCGCTGCGGGCTTTGGAGGGGGCATCCGCTAGGTTCTGGCCGCTCCTTCAGGATGACATGGGGTGTGCCTTGGCCCTCGCGTGGACCCATGAAAACGGCCCCGGAGCGTCGCGCTCCGGGGCCGTTCATCACTGCGGACCCGTCGATCAGACGCCGCGGTCCTCGTCGCCGGGCTGGCGCTGGTGCGGCTTCAGGGGCACGTCCGACTGCTCCAGGCGAAGCTCGGTGCCGGGCTTCATCCCCTCGCCCACGCGAGCCTGGCTGTTCATCGCCTGCGGCTGCTCCACCACGGGCACCGCGTGCTTGCCGAAAGGGCTCTGGTTGTCGAGCTCGTCCTCGGAGAAGTTGGTGCGGTTGGCTTCCTGCACCTCGGGACGCTCACTCACGCGCGGCCACCCGCCGTACCCCTCGTCGTCCATCTGGTCGCGGTCGGCCTTTTCGATCGCGAACTCGCGGTGCGAGTGCGAATCGTCGCTGCGGGCGGGGTCCGTTTCGCGCCCCTGGCGGCGGCTGCCCATCCCCGAGCGGTTCCCGGTCCACTCTGTGCTCATCTCGTCATCCTCGTCGAAGTCATCCCCGTAGTCCGCCCGCGGGTGCAGGCGCTCGCGCTCGTCCTCGATCTCCATCCGGTTGATCACCGTGTCCACCCCGGGCACGCCCTGGGCCACCGCGACCGCGTGGCGCGCCTCGTCGCGCGTCCACACCGAGCCCGACAGCTCCACGATGCCGTGGCTCACCGCGCCCACGTCGATCCCGCGCGCCGACAGAACTTCGTCGTCCAGGAAGGCGTCCAGGATGGTGTCTTCCAGCACGGCCAGCGTGTCCTGATCGGCCTGGTCGCGGCGCAGCCGGGCGGGGTACGACGTCGTTCCCTCTGGCTGCTCCTCACCCTGCGTACGGCGCGGCGCCGGCCGGTCGCCCGTCCGGCCGCTGAGAAATGCCGCCAAGGCAAGCCCGCCCAGCGCGCCCAGCGCGCCCAGCGCATAGAGCAGGTTGCGGCCCGCGTTGCTGGGCTCTTCCAGGTCGACCACATACTGGCGGTTCTGGCGCTTCCTGTCGCGCGGGGCCGCTTCCAGCTCGACTTCGTACTTGCGGTCCTGACGCTTCCTGTCGTTCGGGGCCGCTTCCAGTTCGACCTCGTACTGGCGGTCCTGGCGCTTCTTGTCGTTCTGGGCCATGGGCTTTCAACGCGTTGTCGGGACGAACGATCGAAGCCGCAGGGGAAAGCAATTCGCGTTCCCATACGGCTTCGTGTGCGTGGCGCGGGTGCCGGCCCGGCTAGGGCGTGGTCTGCCCTTCCCGCTGCTGGCGGCGGCGCTCGTTCTCCCGCTCGCGGATGGCGCGCCCGCGCTCGCGGAGGTGCCGTTCGCGCGACACGTCCTCCTCCTGGCGGTCCATCTCGCGGCGCTGGTCGCGCTCCGTGCGCTGTTCCTCGTCGCGGTCGCGCGGCGGCGAGGCCGGGCGAGGAAGCGGCACGCTGCGCCCGCCGATCACCGCCCGCCCGTTGTCGATCCCCCAGCGGCGGCCCTGTGCGTCGCGGAAGGTCCAGTCCAGCAGCCCCCGCTGGTACGCCGCCTCGCCCGCGATGCTGTCGTTCAGCCCGTTGATGCGGCTCTCCAGATGGCGCCGGTAGCGCTCTTCGTCGGTCAGCTTGCGTTCTGGGATGGCCTGCGGCGTCACGGCCAGGCGCGGATCTCCGTACTCCGGCGAAAGCCCGCGCCGGCCCGCTCCCGTCCCCTGCCCCGCGCCGCCCGTCTGCCCACCCGTCGAGCCGGGCGCAGAGCCGCCGACCGTCCCGCCGCCCGCTCCAGCCGTGCCAGGCAGCGCGCGGGGGATGCCGGACGGAACGGCGTTCGGAAACGCCACCGGGTTAGGCAGGCGGGCCAGCGCCGAGTCCGCCGCGCCGGCCCCGATCACCGCGTCCGCGCTCACCGCGGCGCCGGCCGACGCGGGGGGCAGCTCGCCCGGCGTCGCCATGGAGCCCCACGCGCCCACGTCCAGGTACTCCACCAACTCCAGCGTACGCTCCTCTTCGCCGGTGGTGAACGCGGGCGTACGATCCCCGCGCTCCGGGAGTAGCAGAACGCCCACCGCGAGCAGCGCGTGAAGGACGAGGGAGATGCCGAGGGTGCGCCCGGTGAACAGCGGCGGGCGTTCCGGGCGCCGCCGGGTGAACGGGGCGCGCGCGCGTACCGCCGGCCCCGGCGCGGGAGCACCGGCCGGGTGTGCCGCGGGACGCGGCGGGGCGGAAACGGCGGGAGGAGTCATTGCCGTGATTCTACTCCCCCGGTCTACACCTGTTCCGAGCCCACGCCGGCGTGAGAACGCAACGAACCAGAACTTCGGGCCTCCCTGAGCGGGTGAACCCGCCGCTGGAAAAGCAGAAAGCCCCGGCCCGGGCCGCTCGCGCGTCCCGTCCGGGGCTTCACCTGCACGCGCACCTCAACCTGCCGACGAGCGATCGAATTCTCCCCTCTCCGCATGCGCAGCATGCGGGGAGGGGCCGGGGGAGGGGCCCACCCGAGGCATGCGCCGGAGCCCGGCTGAAGCGCCTCCGGTACCTCCAGCGCCGTCCTGAGCGGGTGAACCCGCCGCTCGCGCAGCGGAAAGCCCGGCCCGGGCCGCTCGCGCGTCCCGTCCGGGGCTTCACCTGCACGCGCAACCTCGACCTGCCGAAGCGCGATCGAATTCTCCCCTCTCCGCATGCGCAGCATGCGGGGAGGGGCCGGGGGAGGGGCCCACCCGAGGCATGCGCCGGAGC
>NZ_DASWMD010000050.1:0-12146 GCF_036399935.1 Longimicrobium sp. | reverse complement strand
ACTCACGCACTCACGCACTTCCCCCGGGATGCAGACCGAGAACCTCTCCGAAACGCTCTCCGTGCTGTCGGCCATGGTCACCCCGGCGGTGCTGATCCTGGCCTCCAGCTCGCTCATCGTGGCCACCTCCAACCGGCTGGGCCGCGCCATCGACCGCACGCGCACCCTCAGCGAGCGCATCGTAGACCTGGCCCGCGAGGAGGATCGCACGATGCTGGAAGAAGAGCGGCGCCTGCTCTTCGACCAGCTGTCGCGCACCGCGCGCCGCGCCAAGCTGCTGACCAGCGCCATGCGCCGGCTGTACATGGCCACGGCCATCTTCATCGGCACCAGCGTGGTGCTGGGGCTGGTGGCCGCCGTGGACGGGTCCTACGCCTGGGTGGCGCTGGTGCTGGGGATGGGCGGCGCGGGGCTGCTCTTCTGGTCCAGCCTGCTGCTGATCCTGGAAAGCCGCCTCGCCTACACCTCGGTGGTCGAGGAGATGGAGTTCGTCAGGGAGTTCGGATCCCACTACGCCCCCGCGGGGCCCCCGTCCAACCTCGTTGCCGCCCCGCGGCGGCCCTGGAAGCGGCGCTAGGGCCGCCGCACCGGCACCAGCCGCATGGGAGGTCCGCCGCCGGTGATCACCACCTGGGCCACGGCACCATCCTGCAGCACGAAATCCACGGCCGCTCCGGGGGGCCATCCCTCCGGGTAGAACCGGGTGGGGGCCGTCGCCACCAGGTACAACGGCGGCCCGTTCCCCAGCTGCGCCCGCAGCCCGCCGGGCCGGGCCTCCACCGTCATGCGCATGGCCGGCTCGGGGGACGAGTACTCGCCGGCGAAGCGGGCCAGCGCGGCGGAATCCAGCGCCAGGGGTCTCTCCCCCTCCAGCACCCACGGCGGACGACGGACGCGCGACAAGCAGGTGGTGTCCACCGCCCGCGGATCGGCGCGCCGCATGAAGGCGATGACCGCCGAATCCACGCAGGCCGCGCCCGGCATTCCAGCGTACATGTGCGCGGCCTGCGGAACCACCAGGTGCACGGAGTTGGGCATGTGCGCGGCGATCGCCTCTCCCCACCGCGGCCCGGTGACCGGGTCGCGCTCGCCGGAGATGATGAGCACCGGCGCATCGGAGCGAACCGGGTCGCGATAGCCGGACGGAAGCGCCGCCACGGGCCAGCCTTCGCACGCCGCCACCGCCTCGCGCACGCGGTACGCGCCCAGGAGCGTCGTGGCGTCCGTGGCCCGCGCGGCGGCGGTGTCCACGAACGGCACGTCCTCGCTGCAGGTGACCGCCAGGAACAGCCCCCACGACGCGCCGCCCTGTATCCTGCGCCGGTCGCCGATGGCCTCGCGGGCCAGCAGTCCGAAGTCGCCCTGCGCGGCGCGGTGCACCACCAGCGGAAGCCGGCTGGCGGAAACGGGCGCGTACAGCAGCTTGCGAAGGGTTTCGGCCACCGTGCCGCGCGAAAGCTCCACCTGCACCGCGCCCGCCTCCACGTCCAGCAGCGTGGCCGTGGCGCTTCCCCGGCGCATCCGCTCCTCCAGCGCCCGCGCCTCGTCCGCCAGCCGCGGGAACGCCGCGCCGCACGCCGCGTCGGCCGCGCAGTCCGCGATCACCCCGTTCAGCGCCGCCTGAAAGTCGTGCGCGTAGTTTTGCGGCGACGCCATACCGGGGGTCACCGCCCCGTGCAGAACCGCGCTTCGCACCCGGTGCGGGTACATGCGCATGTACACCTGCGCCGCGCGCGTGCCGAACGATCCGCCGTGCAGGTTCAGCTGCTCGTACCCCAGCGCCGCGCGCACCGCGTCCAGGTCGCGCGCCGCTTCCGGCAGCGTGTAGCGCGACAGGTCTGCCCTGGCCGACAGCTGCTCGCGGCACCGCCGCACCGCATCGGGGGGAAGGAAGCTGCCGACCAGCGACTGCGGGTCCGTGCGTTCGTGAAGCGTGCAGTCCAGCGGCCCCGAGCCGCCCGTGCCCCTGGCGTCCACCAGCAGGATGTCGCGCGTGTCGCGCAGGGGGGCGTACGCCGGACCCAGCCATCCCACCAGCGAACCGACGGCCTGCCCCGGGCCGCCGGCCAGGAACGCCACCGCGTCGGGCGCGCGCCGGGCCGCGCGGGCGGGGAGCACCACGACGTTCAGCGCGATCGTCCGTCCGCCCGCCACGTCGCGGTTCTCCGGGACCACCAGCGATCCGCACCGCGCGTCGGGCGGCAGCCCCGGCTGCGCGCAGGGCTGCAGCGACAGGCGGCCCTGGGCATGCGCCGGCACCGCGAGGCAGGCCAGGGCCAGGGCGGCACGGGGAATCCATCGGCGAGCGGTCATGGGCATGCGGGGGCGGGGGAACGACGAAGCACGTGGAAGATCATCGTTCGAATGCCGCGGCACCGCAATGGGACGGGAAACGACGGCCGTCGATGCCGGGCTCAGGGGCCGACTTCCAGCACCAGCCCGGGGTCGAAGCCCTCGACGCCATCGTGCGGATACCCGCGCTGGTTGGCGACCACGCGCGTGCCGCCGATCTCGTAGTCCACGCAGAGGTGCGTGTGGCCGTGCACCCACAGCGCGGCGCGGCCGTCCAGCATCCATGACGTACGCCGCCGTCACCGAAACACCGGCGGGCCGCGTCCGGAAGCGGCTCCTCCCTTTGCCTTCGGGGTACGGAGGCGATACATTGGCGCGGCTTTCCCGCAAACACCGATACGGATGCATATCGTGGATAGATCGTCACTTACGCATACGGACACCTTCGTTCGCCGCCACGTGGGCCCCGGCGCCGACGAGATCGCGACGATGCTGCAGGCGCTGGGCTACGGCTCGCTCGACGAGCTGGTGGACGCCACCGTCCCCGCCTCCATCCGCCTGGACCGGCCGCTGGCGCTGGGCCCGGAGCGCAGCGAGTACGAGATGCTGCGCGAGTTCAAGGCGCTGATGTCGCGCAACCGCGTGTTCCGCAGCTACCTGGGAATGGGCTACCACGACTGCATCACCCCGCCCGTCATCCAGCGCAACATCCTGGAAAACCCGGGCTGGTACACGCAGTACACGCCCTACCAGGCCGAGATCGCGCAGGGCCGGCTGGAGGCGCTGCTCAACTTCCAGACGATGGTGGTGGACCTCACCGGGCTGCCCATCGCCAACGCCTCGCTGCTGGACGAGGGCACCGCCGCCGCCGAGGCGATGGCCATGGCGTACGGCATCGCCGGGGCCGAGAACCGCAACACCTTCTTCGTCTCGCAGCTCTGCCATCCGCAGACCATCGAGGTGGTGAAGACGCGCGCCTGGGCCCGCGGCTTCGACATCGTCGTGGGCGACCACCAGACGTTCGACTTCACCCAGCCCGTGTTCGGCGTGCTCCTCCAGTATCCCGCCACGGACGGCGAGGTGATCGACTACCACCCGTTCACGCAGCGCGCGCGCGAAGAGAACATCGTCGTCGTCGCCGCGGCCGACCTGCTGTCGCTCGTCCTGCTCACCCCTCCCGGGGAGTGGGGGGCGGACATGGCGGTGGGAACCACGCAGCGCTTCGGCGTGCCGCTGGGGCTGGGCGGGCCGCACGCGGCCTACTTCGCCTGCCGCGACGAGTACAAGCGCCAGATCCCCGGCCGCATCATCGGCGTGTCGACGGACGCGGACGGCAACCCCGCGCTGCGCATGGCGCTGCAGACGCGCGAGCAGCACATCCGCCGCGAAAAGGCGACGAGCAACATCTGCACGGCGCAGGTGCTGCTGGCGGTGATGGCGGGGATGTACGCCGTCTACCACGGCCCCAACGGCCTGCGCGACATCGCCGAGCGCACGCACACCCTGGCCGAGCTGCTGGCCGCCGGCGCCGAGCGGCTGAACTACCGCATCGTCCACGACGTGTTCTTCGACACGGTGCGCATCGACGTGGGCACGCGGGTGGGCGGCATCCTGGCCGCCGCGCGCGACCGGGGCATCAACCTGCGCGGCTACGACGAGTCGTCCATCTGCGTGGCGGTGGACGAAACGACGGGCGTGGAAGACGTGGAAGAGGTGCTGGTCGCGCTGAACCGCGGCTCGGCCCTGCCGTTCTCGGTCGACGAGCTGCTGGGCGGCCTGTCGTCGGGGATCGCGGACGGCTTCCGCCGCTCCAGCGCCATCCTGGGCCACCCGGTCTTCAACCGCTACCACTCCGAAACGGAGATGCTGCGGTACATCCGCTCGCTGGAAAGCCGCGACCTGTCGCTGACGCACAGCATGATCCCGCTGGGGTCGTGCACCATGAAGCTGAACGCCACGGTCGAGATGATGCCCGTCTCCTGGCCGGAGGTGGGCCGCATCCATCCGTTCGCCCCGCGCGAGCAGATCGAGGGCTACCTGGAGATGTTCCGCCAGCTGGAAAGCGACCTGGCCGAGATCACCGGCTTCCACTCCGTGTCGCTGCAGCCCAACGCCGGCTCGCAGGGCGAGTTCGCGGGGCTGCTGGTGATCCGCGAGTACCTGGAAGCCAAGGGGCAGGGCAAGCGCAACATCTGCCTGATTCCCCAGTCGGCGCACGGCACCAACCCGGCCTCGGCGGTGATGGCGGGAATGAAGGTGGTCGTCGTGGGGACGGACGCCAACGGCAACGTCGACGTGGCGGACCTGCGCAAGAAGGCCGACGCGCACGCCGACGACCTGGCCGCGCTGATGATCACCTATCCGTCCACGCACGGCGTGTTCGAAGAGGCCATCCGCGAAATCTGCGACATCGTGCACGGGCACGGCGGGCAGGTGTACATGGACGGCGCCAACATGAACGCGCAGGTGGGCCTCTGCCGCCCGGGCGACTTCGGGGCGGACGTGTGCCACCTGAACCTGCACAAGACGTTCTGCATCCCCCACGGCGGCGGCGGCCCGGGGATGGGTCCCATCTGCGTGGCGGAGCACCTGGCGCCCTTCCTTCCCGGCCACCCGGTGATCCCGGTGGGGCAGGGCGAGACGCGCACGATCTCGGCGGCGCCCTGGGGCAGCCCCAGCATCCTGCCCATCTCGTACATCTACATCAAACTGATGGGCGCCGAGGGGCTGACGCACGCCACCAGGGTGGCCATCCTGAACGCCAACTACGTCGCCCGGCGGCTGCGGGAGCACTACCCGGTGCTGTACCAGGGCGCCAACGGCACGGTGGCGCACGAGTGCATCATCGACCTGCGCCAGCTGAAGGGTCCGTCGGGGGTGGAGGTGGAAGACGTGGCCAAGCGGCTGATGGACTACGGCTTCCACGCGCCCACCGTCTCGTTCCCCGTGGCGGGTACGATGATGATCGAGCCGACGGAAAGCGAGTCGCTGGCCGAGATCGACCGGTTCTGCGAGGCGATGATCAGCATCCGCGAGGAGATCCGCGAGATCGAGCTGGGCATTTTGGACCGACGCGACAACCCGCTGAAGCACGCCCCGCACACCGCCGCCGCCGTCACGGGCGACGAGTGGGCGCACGGCTACGGACGTCAGCGCGCGGCGTTCCCGCTGGCGTGGGTGCGCGACCGCAAGTTCTGGCCGGCCGTGGCGCGCGTGAACAACGCCGCCGGCGACCGCAACCTGGTGTGCAGCTGCCCGCCGGTCGACATGTACGCCCAGGTCTGAGGCCTTTCCGTTTTATCTGGCTCGACGAGAAGAAGCACCGCCGCCCCGGTCACTCCCGGGGCGGCGGTTCTTCTATCGCCATCGGGCGCTCCCCAGGCGTCGTGCCGTGGGATGGCGGGACGAAGCGCCTACGGGGTTTTCGCGGATTTGCTGCCCGCCCGAGCATGGTTTTCCGCCATCCGGCGCACGCGCTGGTTGACAAACGGCCGCCGAAGTGTGTACGTAATCGCCTCCTTTGGGCGTGCCCCCGCGCGCCGTGCACCCCACCCGCACCCCCACGGCACCCTGTGAACCGACTTCCCAACCACAGGCGGATGCTCTCCGCCGCGGCGCTCGCCCTCGTGCTGGGCGCCTGCGCCGACCGCGACCCGCTGGGCCCCTCGGCCGACGTCGGCGCGCCCTCGTTCGACGAGGTTTCGGCGCAGGCCTTCAACGGCAACATCCGCATCGGCGTGGTGCCCACCGCCACCACGGTGACGCTGGGCAGCGCCGCCGGGTGGACGATCACCGACAAGGGCAACGGCGCCACGCTGCTGTCGGGCGTGGGCGGGGTGCAGGCATCGGTCACGCTGCAGGCGGGAAGCGTAAGCGTCACGCGGTATCGCCTGCAGGTGATGTGCGGCAGCGCCGCCGCGGTCGACGCCAAAAAGGCGCAGGCGGAGGCGCTGGGGCACGCCACCCTGACGGAGGTGATCCCGGCCTGCACGCGCCTGTACCTGGGCGACTTCGCCTCGAACGCGGCCTTCGGCATCCGGAACACCTACCGCAACCAGGTGATCGCCCAGGGGCTGGCCGCCAGCGACGCGTTCTGGAAGCTGGTCACCACCACCACGGGCATCACCCAGTACAAGGTGACCGCGGGCTCGCAGACGGCCACCAGCAACGGGGCGGTGGGCTTCACCTCGTCCGACGGGCTGGTCACCATCGGCACGGCGCGCTACCGCGGGGTGGCCGAGGTGCGCCGCAACAGCGCGGGCACGCTGGCGGGCATCAACGAGGTGCACATCGAGGACTACCTGTACGGCGTGGTGCCGCGCGAGCTGCCGCCCACCGTGTGGCCGGAGCTCGAGGCGCTGAAGGCCCAGGCCGTGGCGGCCCGCACCTACGCGCTCAGCGGCCTGGGCAAGCGCGCCGCCGACGGCTACGACCTGCTGCCCACCACCAGCGACCAGGTGTACGGCGGCTACAACGCCGAGCACCCGCTGAGCACCCAGGCCGTGGACGAGACGCGCGCCGTCGTCGCCACGCACGAGGGCAAGCTGATCCAGGCGCTGTTCAGCTCCACCAGCGGCGGCGTCACCGCGAACAACGAGGACGTCTACAACTCCGCGCCCGTGGCGTACCTGCGCGGCGTGCGCGACCGGCAGCACGGCAACTCCGAGCACGTGCTCGACGAGATCCGCCGCAGCCCCAACGCCAACTCGCTGCGCGGCAGGAAGAACGGCGACTTCGAGGCGGACTGGTCCAAGTACCACCGCTGGAGCTTCGAGTGGACGGCGGCGGAAATCTCGCAGGTGATCTCCATCCATGCCGGGCAGGACGTGGGCAAGGTACTGGCGATCAACGTGCTGGAGCGCTCCAACAGCGGCCGCGTGAAGACCATCGAGTACGTGACCGAGGCGGGAACGTTCTACGACACCAAGGACCACGTCCGCACCTCGCTCAAGTACGTCAACGCGAGCGGCACCCCCACCAGCCTGCTGAGCACGCTCTTCATCATCGAGCCCGTGATCGACCGCAGGACGGGCGAGGTCGCCGGCTTCGAGGCGTTCGGCGGCGGCTGGGGCCACGGCGTGGGCCTGTGCCAGACGGGTGCCGTGGGCATGGCCGAAAAGGGCGCCACCTACGACGAGATCCTCAAGCATTACTACCAGGGCATCGACCTGGCCACCTGGTACTGAGCCGGGCAGGGATGGACGCAGCGAAGGGCGCGGGGGATCTCCCCCGCGCCCTTCGCGCATCCAGCAGTTCCGTTAGCTCCCTGCTCAGCCGCCTCCAGCGCCTGCCGCAGGTGCTCGGCCCGAATGACGATAAAAGACGTGTATCAGGCGTCGCGATCCGGGGCGGCGGTGCGACGCGCGCGCCTCTCCGCAGGTGAAGTCCCGACGTCGGTCGCCGGCAGCTTCGGGCGAATGATGCGGATGGCGTTCGCCCGGCCGCCGTGGGGCGGCTAGATTCGCTCCAGGCACACTTGGCCCGCTCGACACGAGGAGACGGCGGATTGGCGGAAGCTGCGATTCACGGCGAGGCCGCGCGGATCACCCGCATCGACCACGGCTGGGGCGGGCCGGGGTTCATCGCGTCGTACCTGGTGGCGGACGGCGACGACCTGGCGCTGGTGGAAGCCGGGCCGGCATCCACGCTGGAAGCGCTGCTCGCGGGCGTCCGCGCCGCCGGGCACGATCCCGCCCGCCTCACGCACCTGCTCCTGACCCACGTGCACCTGGACCACGCGGCGGGCGCGGGCCAGCTCGCCCGGCTCGCGCCCCAGGCGCGGATCTACGTCCACGGCCTGGGCGCGCCCCACCTGGAAGACCCGTCGCGCCTGCTGGCCAGCGCCGCCCGGCTGTACGGCGACCGCGTGGACGAGATGTGGGGGACCATGCTCCCGGTGCCGCGCGACCGCATCCGCGTTCCCGCGGACGGCGAGGCCATTCGCGTGGGCGGGCGCACGCTCGTGGCGCTGCACACGCCGGGGCACGCCATCCACCACCTGGCGTTCCACGACCCCGATGCGCGCCTCGTCTTCACGGGCGACGTGGCCGGAATCCGGCTGGACGGGGCGCCGCACGTGCGCCCGCCCACGCCCCCGCCGGACCTGGACACGCCCCGGTGGCTGGAGAGCATCGGCCGGCTGCGGGCGCTGCGGCCGGAGACGCTGCTGCTCACGCACTTCGGCGCCGTCGCGGACCCCGGGTGGCACCTGGACGACTTGGCCGCGCGGCTTTCGGACTGGACCCGCCGGGCAGGGGAGGCCACCGACCGCGCCGCGTTCGCCGCCGCGCTGCAGTCCGACGGCGACGCCCAGCTTCTCGCGGCGAGCGGCGACGCGGTCCTGGTGCGCCGCTACGCCGACTGCATCCCGTATGAGATGATGGCCGCCGGCCTCCTGCGGCAGGCGCATCCGCGGCCTTCCACGCCCCGTCAGGATCGAGGGGGCCCCGCACTGTAACCTTACGTATGAGCGTCTTCAAAAGAGTGTGCCCGCGGTGGGCCATTCCGTCGGCAGGCTCGGGCACTGGACCGCGCTCAGTGGGGATGGGCCGTTCCGGCGCCGCTGGACGGGGGGAAGCCGCATGGCTTGCCGCTCCTGTGGGACGGGCACAGTTTGAAACGCGCAGGCGCAATAGGTGCGTCGCGGAAAACCCCGCATGCCGCCGCGCACGGTGCGGGGGCACAGGCGTACGGATCCTGCATCGGCACGCGGGGGGGGCGAAGCCCGGCGGCCAGGGCTAAGTGGTGCGGGCGGCGGGACTTCGGTCCGACACCGGTGCTGGTGGGGAGTGTGCCCATCTGCCTTCACGTCCCGGGGAGGGTTCCCGCGGCGGGCCGGGAGAAACGACGGGGCGGTGCCGGTGCTTGACAGGCGAAACGGTACTCTGCACCTTGTTCGGCGTACCCTGCCAGAAAGGGCTCGCGCGGCTGGTCCTCCCGCAGGCGCGAGCGTTTGGTGCCGGCACCCGCGTCCGGGCCCGGGACGTGCGGTTTCGATCAGACGTTCGCTGTGTGGCGAGGCCGGGTGCGCGAGGTGCGCGGGCCGGCGGTCAGAAACAGGAGTGATCGTTCGTTCGAAACTTCGGACGGAAGAAAATGCCGCCGGCGCGGCGCACTCTAGGATCCACGGGAGGAGGGCAATGTTCAACAAGCTGGTGGCATCGGAAGGCCGCAAGAAGTCCGGCTTTTGGTCGCCCACGAACCTGGCGGTCTCGGCGATTCTCCACGTCGTGCTCGTGGGCGGCCTGCTGGCTGCCGGCGTAGGTGCGGCGGGCGACGAGAAGGACCGCGAGGAGATCGTCGACCTCGTGGACCTGGCCGAAGAAGAAAAGAAGGAGCCCGAGCCCGAGAAGCCCAAGGAGCCGGAGCCGCCGCCACCCGAGCCGGAGCCCGAGGCTCCGCCCCCGGTGGTGAAGGGATTCCAGACCCTGACGCCCCCGGAAGAGCCGCCCGCGGCCATCGCGCCGCCGCCGCCCAACCAGACGGCGTTGAGCGCGGAAGACGTCTCCGGGATCGGGCAGGAAGGCGGCGTGGCCAAGGGCGTCGAGGGCGGCGTGCAGCAGAGCACCGAGAAGCGTGAGGACCCCCCCGAGGTGGGCACGTACGAGTTGTCGGCGGTAGAGGAGCAGCCCAGCATCAGCAACCGCCAGGAGCTGGTCCGGCAGCTGGAGCGCAACTACCCGCCGCTGCTGCGCGACGCGGGCGTGGTGGGCACGGTGCAGGTGCGCTTCCGCGTACTGGAGAACGGCACGGTCGACGTGCCCAGCATCCAGGTGACGAGCTCCACGCACGAGGGGTTCAACGACGCGAGCATCCGGTCCGTTCAGCGGCTGCGCTTCCGCCCGGCCAAGGTGAACAACCGGCCGGTGAAGGTGTGGGTGGAGCTGCCCATCCAGTGGCAGACCTCGCGCTGAGCGCGAACAACGCAGGGCGACGACGAGCGAATGGTGCGGCGCGGCCTACGGGGGCCGCGCCGGGAGAACGGAAGGATCACCCAACCTGGAAGGCGCAGGCGCGCTGAGGAGAACGTAGAACAATGGATATTGCGAAGATTTGGGCCGACACGGGCATGGTCAACCGTGGCATCGTGATCTTCCTCATCCTGATGAGCATCGCGTCGCTGACGGTGGCCATCTGGAAGTGGCTGCAGTTCCGCAAGATGGCGGTCGCCACCAAGCAGTTCGCCCCGGCCTTCTCGGCGGCGCTGGAGAGCGAGAACATCCCCGAGGCGCTGGCCCTCGCCGACCAGTACCCCAAGAGCCACGTGGCCCGCGTGCTGGGCGAGTCGCTTCGCGAGGTGGCCCCGCTGCTGGGCGACCCCCGCGCCGCCGGCGCCGCCATCGTGTCGTGCGAACGCTCCGTCGAGCGTGAGCAGATCCTGCTGGCCAACGAGCTGAAGAGCGGCCTGGGCGTGCTGGCCACCATCGGCTCCACGGCGCCGTTCGTGGGCCTTCTGGGCACCACGCTGGGCATCGTGAACTCGTTCATGGGCATGGCCGAAAAGGGCGGCGGCCTCGAGGCCGTGTCGGGCGGTATCGCCGAGGCGCTGATCGCCACGGCCATCGGCCTGGTGGCGGCCATCCCCGCGGTGTGGCTGTACAACTACTTCACCGCCAAGCTCGACACGCTCTTCTCGGAGCTGGCGTACGCCGGCCGCGAAATGATCGACTGGATGATGACGCGCCAGGCACGGCGCGAGCTCACGGGCGGCGCCTCCTCCTACGGAGACTAAACACCATGGCGGGTGGATCTTTCGGCGGCTCGCCGCTGCCACGGGTGGCGGGGATCACCTCTGAGGTGACCTCCGAAATCAACGTGACGCCGATGATCGACGTGATGCTGGTGCTGCTGATCATCTTCATGGTGGTCACCCCGGCCCTGGGCTACGAGGCGAAGCTGCCCAAGGCCAAGACGGCGGCGCCCGAAAAGGAAGAACGCATCACGCTGGGCATCGACAACCAGGGCAAGTACTACATCGAGGACGTCCCCAACCCGGGGCCGATCCCGCTGGCCGAGCTGGAGGGGCGCCTTCGCACGGAGTACCAGAAGCGCCCCGAGGACCACATCCTGTACCTGAAGGCCGACAACGGCGTGCAGTACGGGGTGGTCCTGAGCGCCATCGACGCGGCCCGCAACGCCGGGGTGCGCCGCATCGGCACCATCACCGAACTGCCCGAGGGCGCCAAGGTTACGCGCAAGTAGCCTTGCAGCGCCGAATCGTTCCCATCCGGCGGCCCCGCGGGGCCGCCGGATGGGGCGCCGACAACTGAGATGGAGGGGTTTGGCCCATGTCAATGGGAGTTGGCGGAAGCAAGGGCGGCTCGATGAGCGAGATCAACATGACGCCCATGATCGACGTGCTGCTGGTGCTGCTGATCATCTTCATGGTGGTGCAGCAGGGCCTTCAGCGCGGCCTGAGCGTTCAGGTGCCGCCGCCGAAGGAAAAGGAAGAAATTTCGCAGAAGCCGCCCGACGACGAGCAGATCGTGCTCGAAGTCCTGCCCGGCCCGGCGTACCAGGTCAACCGGCAGCCGGTTCCGCCCGCGGAGCTGGAGCGGTTCCTGCGCGACGTGTTCGCGCAGCGTGCCCGCAAGGTGATCTTCGTCAAGGGCGCGGAGGAGCTTTCGTACGGTGACGTGATCCGTGCTGTGGACGCCAGCCGCGCGGCCGACATCACCATCGTGGGCCTGGTGCCGCGGTCGACGACCGGCCCGGCCACGGTCACGCCGGCGCCGGCGCCGTAACGCACTCCTTCGGCAAGACAGAACCGGCGGCCCGTCACTCGCGGGCCGCCGGTCCTTTTTGTCATCCTGAACTTCTACTGCAGGTTTCACGCAGAGGACGCAGAGGGAAAC
>NZ_DASWMD010000049.1:0-36901 GCF_036399935.1 Longimicrobium sp. | reverse complement strand
CTTGGCTGGGGCGCTGCCGCCGGTTGAGCAAGGACTATGAGGGCCTAATGGAGAGCAGCGAAGCATGGATCCATCTTGCGATGTCGGGTCTCATGCTCCGTCGGCTTCGGCCAAGTTGACGTTTCTCAACACCCTCTGAGGTCCGGACGACGGAGCGCCAAGGCCTGTCATCCTGAGGTCCGGACGACGGAGCGCCAAGGCCTGTCATCCTTGAGGCCCAGGCGCACAGAAGCAGCCCGCAGCACATCCGTCGCGGGCCGAAGGATCTAGCCTGGGGCACGTACAAACTGGGGCGCGGCAGCGGTCGCCGAAGCCGAGGCCTCGGCTGCCGTGGGGCCCTCACCCGGCCGCGCTGACACGCGTGCCACCCTCTCCCACAAACAGCGTGGGAGAGGGGGTACACTTCGGGGTTGGGGTGCAAGCGGGCAGGCCCGGTGCTCGGGCGGGCGCCCCCCATCCCCAGCCCTTCCCCCGCAAACAGCCGAGGTGGAAGGGAGCCAGTCCGTTGCGCGGGGCCGGCCGAAGCGCAGTTCAGGTCTCCCCCTCCCCTGCGCAGCGGGGGACGAGGGCCGGGGGGAGGGGGCTCCCAAGGCATTCACCGGCAGCCAGCCCTCATCCGGTGTGAATTCCCCCCTCTCCCGCGCAGTTTGCGGGGGAGGGGCCGGGGGAGGGGGAACCCGCGGCATGCGCCGAGGCCACTCGCCCGACCGAAGTTTTCGCAGTTGAAACCTGGAACGACCAACCATGCTGACCACCGCCCGCGGGCTTTCCATCCTGGCACTCGCCGCCCTCACCACCGCCTGCGGAGGCGGCGACGGCCGGCAGGTGCTCACCGTGTATTCACCACACGGGCGTGAAATGCTGCAGGCGTTCGAAAAGCGATTCGAGGCCGCCAATCCCACGATCGACCTGCAGTACGTCGACATGGGATCGCAGGAGGTGTTCGACCGCGTCCGCTCCGAAAAGGCGAACCCGCAGGCCGACGTGTGGTGGGGCGCCCCGGCGAACATGTTCGAGCAGGCCGCCGCCGACTCCATGCTGCAGCCCTTCACCCCGTCGTGGGCCACGGCCGTCCCCGCCGAGGCGAAGGACCCCGAGGGCTACTGGTTCGGCACCTACATCACCCCCGAGGTCATCGCCTACAACACGCAGGTGGTGCCCGCCGCCGAGGCGCCCAAGGACTGGGACGACGTGCTCGATCCCAGGTGGAAGGGCAAGGTGCTCATCCGCGATCCCATGGCCAGCGGCACCATGCGCACCATCTTCGGGATGGTGGTGCAGCGCGGCCTTCGCGCCACGGGCGACACGGCGCAGGGGTTCCAGTGGCTTCGCCGGCTGGACGCCAACACCAAGCAGTACGTCCTGAATCCCACCATGCTGTACCAGATGCTGGCGCGCCAGGAAGGCCACGTGACGCTCTGGGCGCTGCCGGACATCGAGATGGTGCGCGCGCAGTACCCCATCGAGTACACCATCCCCACCAGCGGTACGCCGCTCATCGTGGACGCCGTCGCCATCGTCCGCGGCGCGCCGAACGCGGAGGCGGCCAGGGTCTTCGTGGAGTACATCGGCGGGAACGCCGCGCTGGGCCCGGCCGTGCGCGAGTTCTTCCGGCTCCCCGCGCGCACCGACTTTCCGCAGGACTCCATGCCTCCGCGCCTGCGTGCCGCACAGGAGAAGCTGGTCGCCGAGCCCATGGACTGGAAGCTCCTCCAGGAGCGCGGCAACGAGTGGATGCGCCACTGGGACGAAAACGTCCGCAACCGGGGCGGGAAGTGACGTCGACCGTGCCCGTCGCCGCACCCTCGTCCGCCTCGCAGCCGATCCTGTCGCTGGACGGCATCACCCGGCGCTTCGGCGAGACGACGGCGGTGGATGCGGTGTCGCTGCAGGTGCCCGCGGGCGAGTTTCTGACGCTGCTGGGGCCCTCCGGCTGCGGAAAAACGACGACGCTGCGGATGATCGCGGGGTTCGAGCATCCCACGTCGGGCCGCATCGTCCTGGGCGGGCGCGAGGTGACGGCCCTGCCGCCGCAGAAGCGCGACGTGGGGATGGTGTTCCAGAACTATGCGCTCTTCCCCCACCTGGACGTGTGGGAGAACGTGGCGTTCGGCCTCAAGTCGCGCGGCGACAGGAAGGACGTCGTGGGGCCGCGGGTGGAGCGGGCGCTGGGGCTGGTGGAGCTGGCGGGCTACGGAAAGCGGAAGGTGCAGGAGTTGTCCGGCGGGCAGCAGCAGCGCGTGGCGCTGGCCCGCGCGCTGGCGCCCGAGCCGCCGCTGCTGCTGCTCGACGAGCCGCTGAGCAACCTGGACGCCGCCCTGCGCGAGCGCACCCGCGACGAGTTGCGCGCGCTGCTCAAGAGCCTGGGGATGACGGCCATCTTCGTGACCCACGACCAGGAAGAGGCATTCGCGCTGTCGGACCGCATCGCCGTGATGGAGCGCGGGCGGCTTCAGCAGGTGGGCTCGCCCGAGGAGCTGTACGGAGCGCCGGCGAACGCGTTCGTGGCGTCGTTCCTGGGCCGCGCCAACTTCCTGGATGCCACGGTGGGCTCGGTGGATGGAGATCGCGCCGTCTGCCGGCTCGCGGGCGGGGCGGCGTGGACCGCGGCGCTCTCGGCGGATGCGCCCCGTGCTCCCGGCGCGCCGCTGCGGGTGATGGTGAGACCCGAGGGGCTGGAGCTCGCCGGGACCGATGCCGTGGGCGCGCTCCCCGGCCGCGTGCTGGACCGCCGCTACGCGGGGTCGGCCACGTTTTACCGGGTGGCGCTGGACGGCGGCCCCGAGGTGCTGATCCACGGGCGCCCGCACGAGGCGTCCGCCGGCGACGCGGTGCGGGTGGCGCTGCATCCCCGCGCCGAGCCCGTGGCGTATCCCGTGGAGGCGCGGTAGGCGGGTCCCCCTCCCCCGGCCCCTCCCCCGCAAACTGCGCGGGAGAGGGGGGAACGTCACACCGGATGAGGGCGGGCTGCCGGTGCATGCCTTGGGAGCCCCCTCCCCCCGGCCCGCCCCCCGGCCCCCGCTGCGCAGGGGAGGGGGAGACCTGAATTGCGCATCGGCTGGCCTCGCGCAACAGACTGGCTCCCTTCCCCCGCGGCTGTTTGCGGGGGAAGGGTTGGGGATGGGGGGCGGCCGAGGCATGCAACCGGACCTCGTTCGGAACGCCACTCGGACCTTGTGGTGTGTATCCCCTCGCCCACGCTGTTTGTGGGAGAGGGGGGCACGCGTGTCAGCGCGGCCGGGTGAGGGCCCCACGCCAGCCGAGGCCTCGGCTACGGTGACCGCTGCCGCGCCCAACCGATTACGCATCCGCCGCTAGATCCTTCGCCCCGCCGGGACGGGTGATCGGGCGAATGCGGTGCGCCTGGGGCTCAGGATGACGGTGTTCGGTGCGTGCGCGAGGGGTTGGCGCGGTTCATGTATTCGGGATCGCCGAAATGCTACGGCGGCCTTTCCAAACATCCAGCGAGGATCTCACGTGGATACCGGCACTCCGCGGCGCCCAACGGGGCTGCCCGGCCTCGACGAAGTGCTTCATGGAGGCCTGGTCCCGGAACGCGCGTACCTGGTGCGCGGCGGCCCCGGCACCGGAAAGACCACGCTGGGGCTTCACTTCCTGGCCGCCGGCGTGGCGCTGGGCGAGCGGGCGCTGCTGATCACCCTGGAATCGTCGGAAACGCAGCTTCGCAGCGACGCGGCGGCGCAGGGGCTGGACCTGTCGGGCATCTCCTTCCTGGACCTGAGCCCCACGCGCGAGTTCTTCGCGCAGAACCAGAGCTACGACATCTTCTCCCCCGCCGACGTGGAGCGCGACCCCACCACGCGGCAGATCGTGGAAACCATCGAAGGGCTCAAGCCGCAGCGGGTGTTCGTCGACGCGGTCACCACGCTTCGCTACCTGGCACCCGACGCCTTCCAGTTCCGCAAGCAGGCGCTGTCCTTCGTCCGCTACCTGGTGGAGCACGGCGCCACGGTGCTGCTGAGCTCCGAGCCTACGGACAGCGTTCCCGACGACGACCTGCGCTTCATGAGCGACGGGATCATCGACCTGGAAATCTCTGCCGAGTACGGCGTGCTCCGGCGCTACCTGAGCGTCAACAAGCTGCGCGGGTCGGACTTCGAGGGCGGCCGCCACTCCATGCGCCTGACCGCGACCGGCATGGAGGTGTACCCGCGCCTGGTGCCCGCCGCGCACGAGCGGCCTTTCGACCCCGACCCCATCGCCTCCGGCATCGGCGAGCTGGACGAGATGCTGTGCGGCGGCATCGAGCGGGGCACCATCACCATCCTCAGCGGACCCAGCGGCGTGGGAAAGACCACGCTCGGCATGCAGTTCATGAAGGAAGCGGCCACCCGCGGCGAACGCTCGGTGGTGTACGCGTTCGAAGAGGGGCTGGAAACGCTGCTTCACCGCTGTGACAGCGTGGGCATCTCCGTGCGCGACATGATGACCGACGGGTCGCTCCACGTCGTGGAGATCGAGCCGCTGCGCTTCTCGCCCGGCGAGTTTGCGCTGATGGTGAGGCGCGAGGTGGAGGAGCGGGGGGTGAAGATCGTGATGATCGACGGGGTTTCGGGATACCGGCTGACGCTGGCGGGCGACGACCTGGTGATGCACCTGCACTCGCTGGGGCGTTACCTGAAGAACATGGGCGTTACCGTGCTGCTGGTGAACGAGACCGATTCCATCACCGGCGACTTCCGCGCGACCGACATCGGCGTGAGCTACCTGTGCGACAACCTCATCTTCCTTCGCTACCTGGAGATGGGCGGCGAGCTGCGCAAGACGGTGGGCGTGCTGAAGAAGCGGCTCAGCGACTTCGCGAAGACACTGAGGGAGATCGAGGTCACCTGCGACGGTGTGCAGGTGGGCGCCCCGCTCGCCGGCCTTCGCGGCGTGCTGACCGGCACGCCGGAGCGGGTGCGCCACGACGATCCCCCGCGCGAATGAACGGCGCCCCGGCGGCGGACCCCGTCCGCGCCACGTCCGAGGCACCGCGCCCGCCGGAGGGGCGCGGCAGCCGCATCCTGCTGCTGCTGGACCAGCCCGAGAACCGGTCGCTGCTGGCCGGCGAGCTGTCGCGCGATTACGCCGTGGTGCCGGCGGAGGACGACGAGGCGCTGGACGGAGAGTTCGACCTGTGCGTGCTGGACGGACGCGCGCTCGACCGCCTGTGGGAGCGGGTGCAGCGCCGGAAGACGGCCGAGCACCCGGCCTTCCTCCCCGTGCTGCTGGTGACCTCGCGGCCGGGGGTGAAGATGATCACCCGGCACGTGTGGCGCAGCGTCGACGAACTGATCATCGCCCCCATCGAGCGCCCCGAGCTGCGGGCGCGGGTGGAGATTTTGCTGCGCGCGCGGCGGCTGTCGCTGGAGCTGCGCCGCCGCGCGGAGGAAGCGCGCGCCCTGGCTGCGCGGCTGGAGCAGCGGGCGGCCGAGATGCAGGCGCAGTCCGAGGCGCTGGAGCGGCGCACGCGCGAGCTGCAGGCCACCACCGAGCAGCTGGAGGAGCGCACCGGCGCGGCCGAAGAGGCCAACCGCGCCAAGAGCCAGTTCCTGGCCACCATGAGCCACGAGCTGCGCACCCCGCTGAACGCCATCGGCGGGTACGCCGACCTCATCGAGATGGGCATCCGCGGGCCGGTCACACAGCAGCAGCGGGAGGACCTGGTGCGCATCCAGGCCAGCCAGCGGCACCTGCTGGGGCTGATCAACGAGGTGCTGAACTACGCCAAGCTGGAAACGGGCACCGTCCACTACCAGATCGGCGAAGTGACCGTGAGCTCCGCCCTCGCTTCGGCCGAGGCGCTGGTGGCGCCGCAGGCCCAGGCCAAGGGGCTGGCGCTGGAGGTGGAGACGTGCGAAGACGACTTCGTGGTCTGCGCCGACGAAGAGAAGCTGCGGCAGATCCTGGCGAACCTGCTTTCCAACGCCGTAAAGTTCACCGATGCAGGCGGAACGGTGACGCTGCGCTGCGACTCGGTGGGCCCGAACGCCGTGTTCGTGGTCGCCGACACGGGAATGGGCATTCCGCCGGACAAGCTCGACGCCATCTTCGAGCCGTTCGTGCAGCTGCGGTCGGACCTCACGCGCACCGCGGAGGGCACGGGGCTGGGGCTGGCCATCAGCCGCGACCTGGCGGTGGGCATGCGCGGCGACCTGACGGCCGAGAGCACCCCGGGGCGGGGAAGCACCTTTACGCTCACCCTGCCGCGCGCCGGCTGACGCGACCATCCTCTCCACGATCCACATGAGCGACCGGAACGACGCGCGGCGCACGTCGCGGGGCACGCTGCTGCTGATGGCGGCGGTCGCCTTCGTGCTGCTGTGGCTGGTGCTTTATCCCAACCTGTTCGTGCTGGCCGACAGCGTGCTCGACGGCGGGCGCTTCACTACCGAGCACTACGCGCGCTTCCTGGGCAGCCGCTCGGAACGCGAGGCGCTGTGGAACAGCGTGTGGATCTCGCTGGCCAGCGTGGTCCTTTCCGCGCTGATCGGAGTTCCGCTCGCCTTTCTCTTCGCCCGGCGCGACTTTCCCGGGCGGCGCGTGCTGGGCGCGCTGGCGGCCATGCCCGTGCTGCTGCCCCCGCTGGTGGGCACCATCTCCTTCCTGTTCCTCTACGGCGAAAGCGGGTTCCTGACGCGCGGCGTGCAGGCGCTGTTCGGGATGGAGCAGGCGCCCTGGCGGATGACCGGCGCGTGGGCGGTGCTGCTGGTGCATGCGTACACGATGTACGTCTACTTCTACCTGTTCACCTCCGCCGGATTGTCGCGGCTGGATTCCGGCTACGCCGAGGCCGCCGCGGCCCTGGGCGCCGGCTGGTGGACCACCATGCGCCGCGTCACCCTGCCCATGCTGGCGCCCGCCCTGGGCGGCGCCGCGCTGCTGGTGTTCATGACGTCGATGGCGTCGTTCAGCGCGCCGTACGTGTTCGGCGGCGGCTTTCGCGTGCTCACCACGCAATTGTTCAACAGCAAGCTGAACGGCGAAGACGGGCTGGTGGCGGTGGAGGCCGTGGTGCTGGCCGCTGCGTCGATGCTGTTCCTGGTGCTGCTTCAGCGCTACGAGAGCAGCCGCGAGTACACCGGCGCGGGCAAGGGGCTGTCTGCGGCGCCGCCGGCCGCGGGCGGGCGGGGGCACGTGCTCTCCCTCGCGGCGACGGCGCTGGTGGGCTTCCTTCTGCTCCCCCACGCCACGGTGCTGCTGATCTCGTTCGTCCCCGAGGGCACGTGGACCACGCAGACGCTGCCCCCCTCGTACTCGGCCGAGAACTACACGCGGCTGTTCGGCGATTCGCAGCGGCTGGTGCCCATCCTCAACTCGCTGCGCATGGCGACGGTGGCTACCATCGCCAACGTCATCTTCGCCTATGGCGCCGCCTGGCTGATGTCGCGGAAGAAGCTGCGCGGGCGCGGCCTGGTGTCGGCGCTGGTGGCGCTGCCGTGGGCGCTGCCGGGCACGGTGCTGGCCATCGCGCTGGTGTTCACCTTCAACGTGCACCAGCCGCTGGCCGGCCGCTTCGTGCTGGTGGGCACCTTCGCCATCCTGCCGCTGGCGTACTTCATCCGCAACATCCCACTGGTCACGCGGGCCGCGCTCACCAGCTTCCGGCAGATGGACCCCGCGCTGGAAGAGGCCGCCGCCTCGCTGGGCGCTTCGCGCTGGACGACGGCGCGCCGCGTGGTGCTGCCGCTGGTGCTTCCCGGGCTGGCCGCGGGGGCGCTGCTGGCGTTCGTGACGGCGCTGGGCGAGTTCGTCGCCAGCATCCTGCTGTACACGCACCGCACGCGGCCCATCTCGGTGGAGATGCTGTCCAGCCTGCGCGGCTTCGACTTCGGCGGCGCCGCGGCGTACGGGGTGATCCTGATCGTGCTGGTGGGCGTGGTCTTCGCCTTCGGGCACAAGAACGTCGCCGGGGGATAGGGAGCGTTTCGAACGGTCTCGGTGCGGCCCGAGGCGCCCCCCATCCCCAACCCTTCCCCCGCAAACCGCCGCGGGGGAAGGGAGCCGGTGTGGTGCATCATGCCAGCCGAAGCGCCATAGCTTGTCATCCTGAGGCCCAAGCGCGCCACACCTGCCCGTACGCCATCCCACGCGGGCCGAAGGATCTTGCCGCGGAAGGGAAACGAGCCGGGGCGCGGCAGCGGGCACGAGGCCCTGGGACTCGGACGCCCGGCATGGGAGCACGCCCGGCCCGACCAGAGGCCTCGGCCCTGCTGGGGCGACTGAAGTCGCGGCTGGAACGTCACGAAGTCCGCCTTCGCGGACTGCACCTGCCGTTCGAGTGCACGACCCGGCCGAAGCGCGATCGAATTCTCCCCTCTCCCGCTTGCGGGAGAGGGGCCGGGGGAGAGGGCAGCCGGGGCATGCACCGGCCCCGTTCGAAACGCCCCGACCCTGCGGCCTCTGCACTGATGCACGCTGCCGCGCCCAAGCTGAGGAGTGACGCAGGCCAGATCCTTCGGCCCGCGGAGGGCGGTGTGCGGGCAAGTGCGGTGTGGCTTGGCCTTCAGGATGACAGGGCTGCGGTGCACGCCCAAAGTGTGGATACGCACGACACTGGCTCCCTTCCCCCGCGCAGTTTGCGGGGGAAGGGCTGGGGATGGGGGGCGCCCGGCCGACGCGCCGGACCTGGTCGATACACGATCGAAGTTCTCCCCACTGGCCCGCGCGATGCAGCGCAATCATCCACTCCCGCTTCGCCGCACCACTCCTCACGCAGGGTCGCCGCGCATGGTCCCAATCCTCGTCCGAAGCGCAGTTCTCGCGGGTGCCGTCCTCGTCCCTTTCACCGCATCCGCGCAGGCCCGGTTCACCGCGGGCAGCGCGCCTCCGGCCGCCGTCCAGCGCGTGGATTCCGCCGCCGTGCTGCGCCAGGCGCGGAGCGCGCAGTCGGCGTTCGAGCACTTTCGCTACCGCCACATCCCCATCAGCCTGGGCGGCGTGGGAAGCTCGCAACGGTGCGACCACCGGGTGGGCCGGTTCTGCTTCTGGCTGGACGACGACAACGAGGCGGACCCGCCCCCCGAGCACCGCAGGGTTCCGCCCCGCCGCGCGGAGCTGATCGCTGCCTTGGACCGGGCGGCGGCCGCGCTGCCGGGAGACGGGTGGATCGCGGGGCAGCGCGTGCGGTACCTGTCCGAGGCAGGGCAGGGGGAGCGGGCGGTCGCCGCCGCGCGCGAGTGCCGCGCCCAGCCGTGGTGGTGCGCCGCGCTGGAAGGCTACGCGCTTCACGACGCCGGCCGCTTCGCCGAGTCCGAGGCCGCGTTCACGCGCGCGCTCGGCGGAATGCCCGCCGCCGCACGCGAGGAGTGGACGGACCTTCTGCCGCTGCTTCCCGCGGATGCGGGCCGCGCCTGGCGGCGCGCGAACGCGGGCGAGCGCGAGGCGCTCGCCCGGCGGGTGTGGTGGCTGGCCGACCCCCTGTGGTCGGAGCCGGGGAACGACCGCTGGACGGAGCACGCCACCCGCTGGGTGTTCCACCGCATGCAGCAGCGCGCCCGGATCACTGAGGGGCTGCCGTGGGGGGAGGACTCGGGCGAGCTGCTGGTGCGCTACGGCCGCCACGTGTGGTGGGAGCGTTACGTCCGCGGCGCGGGGAGGCAGGACGGTCTGGTCAGCTACGTGAAGCCGCGCACCAGCGAGTTCCTTCCGCCGCTCGCCGCCGCCATGGACCCGGCCCGGCTGGACGAAGGGGCGTGGGAGGACGACGGCGTTCCCGACGTCACGCGGTACGCCCCGGCGTACGCCCACCGGTTCGTGGCGCTGCCCCACGACCTGGCCGTCTTCCGGCGGGGCGCCGAGGCCGAGGTGGTGGCCGCGTACGCCATGGAGCGCGACAGCCTTCCGCCCGCCCCCCGCATCCGCGCCGCGCTCGTCGCGATGGCCGAAGTGGACGCGCCCGCCCGCGTGGTCCGGGCCACGGGCGACTCGCCGACGGGTGCGCTGCGGCTGCGGCTGGCGCCGGGGGCCACGGTCGTCAGCCTGGAGGTGCGCGAGGATTCCACGCGCATCGTCGGCCGGTGGCGGCAGGCGATGGTGGTGCAGCCCGGCGAGCACGCGTCGGACCTGCTGCTGCTTGCCGACGCGCAGGCCCGCCCGGCCGCGCTGGACGAGGCCGCTCCCCTGGCCCGCGGCAGCGGCACCGCCGCCCCGGGCGAAACCTTCGCCGTGTTTTGGGAGATGTACGACGTGCCGCCGGGAACGGACAGCATGGGCGTGGCGCTTCAACTGGTGCCGGGGCAGCCCGGGTGGGGGCGCAGGCAGCTGGAGGCCGTGGGGCTGGCGCGCGCGGGGCGGGCGGTGAGCATGCGGTGGAACGAGGAGGCGCAGAGCGGCCCCATCGTCGGCCGCTCGCTGGGCGTGAGGCTTCCGCCGGACCTGCGCCCGGGCGAATACACGCTGGAGGTGGAGGTGCGGGTTCCCGGGCGCGCCCCCGTCGTCATCCGCCGCCCCCTCACAGTGGCCCGCCCGCGGGAGGACGGAAGGCGCTGATCGAAAGAGGAGTTGCGGCGCCATCCCCCGGCACGGGCGACTGAAGTCGCTGCAACAACGACACGAAGTCCGCCTGCGCGGACTGGCCTGCACTGGTGTGGCGGAGGCCTGGGCGGCGCGCCCGGACTTCCCACGGCAGCTGCGGCGCACGTGCAGGTGAAGCCCCGAGCGGGACGCGACAGCGGCCCGAGTCGGGGCTTTCCGCTTTCCCAGCGGCGGGTTCACCCGCTCCGGGGCGGTGGGGGCTTTCCACTTTCCGAATGGGTTTACGCTCAATGCCAACCCCGGGCAACCCGAACCCCTGCCGCACGCAACTGCAACGAACTGCTGGACGCGGCGGCGGAACCATTTATATTGCACCCCGGTAGGACCAGACGGGCCCCGGGCGCCGATCCCCTCGCGCGCCCGTCCTTTCTCTCCCTGCACTTCCCGCGGGACTGCGTTCGCACCCCACTCTCCCGCTGAACACCCACCTTCGTGCATTCACCGGAATGATGAACCGCACATCCGCTCCGCTGCTGGGCGCCGTCCTGGCGGCCCTCGTGGCATCGTCGCCCGCCGGCGCGCAGCAGGCCATCCGCGCCGGCCAGACCGTCAACGGCTCGCTGGCGGCGTCGGACCCCAAGCTCGACGACGACTCGCACTTCGACCTGTACGTCTACCGCGGCCGGGCCGGCGAGCGCATCACCATCAGCATGAATTCCACCGCCTTCGACGCCATTCTGGCCGGCGGCCCCACCATCCAGGCCGGCCGGGTGCAGACGGTGGACATGGACGACGACGGCGGCGGCGGCACCAACGCCCGCATGGTGGCCACGGTGCCCGCGAGCGGCGTCTACTACTTCCACGCCAACTCGCTTTCCGGCGGGGAGACCGGCGCCTACACCCTCTCGGTGCAGGCCGGCGGCGCCCCCGCGCCCAACCCCGAGCCCACGCCCACCCCCACCCCGCGCCGCACCGGCGGGCAGGCGCAGCCGGGCACCATCCGCTCCGGGCAGACGGTGAACGGACAGCTCACCGCGTCGGACCCCAAGCTGGGCGACGATTCGCACTACGACCTGTACACGTACCAGGGAACGCCGGGCGAGGACATCGAGATCACCATGACGTCCGCGGCGTTCGACGCCTACCTGGGCGGCGGTCCCGGCGCGAACGAAGCGATCCAGGGCACCGACACCGACGACGACGGGGGCGGCGGAACCGACGCGCGGCTGCGTGTGGAGGTGCCCGCCAGCGGGCGCTACGTGATCCGCGCCAACTCGCTGCGTGGCGACGTGACCGGTGCGTACACCCTGTCGGTGCAGCCGGCCGGGCGCGTGGTGCGCCGCCGCCGCCGCAACGAGCCGCAGCAGGCCGCGGGGAGCTACCCGGCCGTGCGCATCGGCCAGACGGTCAGCGGGCGGCTGGAAGCGTCGGACCCCAAGCTGGACGACGGCTCGCACTACGACGTGTTCACCTACTCCGGCAACCCGGGCGACGAGATCGCCATCACCCTCACCTCCACCTCGTTCGACCCGTACCTGACCCTGGCCCGCATGTCCGGCGGCGACGTGGAGCGGGTGGCGCAGGACGACGACAGCGGACCGGGGAACAACGCGCAGGTGCGGGCGACGCTCGACCAGAGCGGCACGTACGTGATCATGGCCAACTCGTTCGGCGCCGACGAGACGGGGCCGTACTCGCTGATCGTGCAGCGCGCCGATCAGGTGCCCACCAGCCAGGAGCGCGGCAGCGCGTCGGGAATGGCTTCGCTGCAGGCGGGGCAGCCGGTGACGGGGCGGCTGGAGCGCAGCGATCCCATGCTTTCCGACAGCTCGTACGCCGACAACTTCCTCTACCGCGGCACGCCCGGCGAAGAGGTGCTGGTGACCATGCGCTCGTCGGACTTCGACGCCTTCCTCACCGTCGCGTCCACGGACGGCGAGGACGTGAGCGACGTGCGCCACGACGACGACGGCGGCGGGGGCACCAACTCGCAGCTTCGCGTGCGGGTGAACGAGAACGGACTGTACCTGGTGCGGGCCAACTCGGTGGCCCCGCGCACCACCGGCTCGTACACGCTGACGGTGGAGCGGGCGCCCGCCCAGGCCAGCAACAACGGCGGGAACACCCCGGGGCAGGGCAGCAACCGCTCGCAGCTGACGGGCAAGTGGGTGGCCGGCTACCCGGCCGTCCGCAACCCGCAGTACAACACCATGCGCGAGCAGGTGCAGGCCGAGCAGCGGATGGAAGCGTTCGCCCAGCAGCTGAACGCCAACTTCCCGCTCCCCCGCAACGTTCCGCTGCTGTTCAGCGAGTGCGGCGACCCCAACGCCTTCTACAGCCCCAGCGAAGGCCGGGTGACGTTCTGCTACGAGATGATCGAGTACCTGAACGCCATCTTCAGCCAGGCCACGAACAACGCCGACGAGCTGCGCGAGAAGATGGACGGGGCGTTCGCCTTCATCATGATGCACGAGGTGGGGCACGCCCTGCGGCACCAGCTGGACCTGCCGGTGACCGGGCGCGAAGAGGACGCCGCCGACCAGTTGGCCGCCCTGGTGCTGCTGCAGGACGGCGACAAGGGTGCCAACGCGGCCGTCGCCGGCGCGCTGGCCCTGCAGACGGGCAACCAGTTCGACGATTCCGACTACGCCGACGAGCACTCGCTGGGGCCGCAGCGCCTGTACAACATCGTCTGCTGGATCTACGGCTCGGACCCGCAGAAGTACCAGCACTGGGTGACGAACGGCCTGCTCCCGCAGTCGCGCGCGGTGCGCTGCCCGGCGGAGTACGAGCAGATGGCCAAGGCCTGGACGCGCCTGCTGGGAATGCACTACGACAACTGACGGCGCACGCCGCCCGAAAACGCGAAAGGCCCGCGGCAACCGCCGCGGGCCTTTCGTTCGTCCATGTCCGGCTCACTCGCCGTCGTCGCGCAGCCAGCCGAGCAGGCTTTCCATCGAGAACCGCCAGTTGCTTTCCAGCAGCGGCACCGCGTCGTCGATCTCGCCGGCCACGACGTGGGCGACGATCTGCTCGTGGGTGCGGGTGGACACGGGAATGAACCCCGCGTTCAGCATGTACGCGTACTCGTAGCGGCGGATCACCCGCTTCATGGCGTCGATGGTGCCCAGCAGGTACTCGTTGCCGCAGGTTTCCAGGAGCGTGCGGTGCCATCGCGCATCCAGGTCGATGCGGCGTTCCGGGTCGTCCTCGCCCTCCAGCTGGGCGTTGATTTCGGCCAGCGCCGCGCGCCGCGCGTCCGTCAGCGGCGCGGCCGTCCGCAGGGCAAGCACCTCCAGCGTCCACAGCACGGGGTACACGTCGCGCACCTCGGCTTGAGAAAGCGGCTTCACGAAGAAGCCGCGGCCCACGTCGGCCATCAGGAAGCCCTCGCGCTCCAGCCGGAGCAGCGCCTCGCGAATGGGCGTGCGGCTCACGGCCAGCTCACGAGCCAGGGCCGTGTCGCTGATCCGCGCCGATGCCTTCAGCTCGTCGCGCAGAATGCGCTCGATGATCGCGTGGTGCACCTGGTCGCGGAGCGGAACCCGGGTAATCGCGCGCCCGTTTCCGTGTGCCGCCTCTGAGGGCTGTAGCAGTGCCATGGGCTTTCTGAGAGATGATACATGCTGGCGCCACAGGATCGCAGCAGACGGGCGGGCGCGCAACCCATGACAGGAGAGGGCATGGAGGGGACCGCGGCAGCCACTCTGGAGTGTCCGATGCTTTATTGACCCGAAAGGTTTACCGCTCCGGCCGAAGCCCACGAACGGTGACATCCCGATGGAGCGGCCACACCGAACCTGCGATTCCACCGTGCTCCGCAGCGACTGAGGGATCCGCCACACACTCCGCGAGAGGCGCCGCCGCTGTCTACCTGCCGATTCACCGGCGGGTTCCACGCTGCTCGCGATCCCGCGGGAAACAACGGGATCGGTGCGTCCGAAGTTTCGGTGCGAGCCCCGGCTGTGTGGCGGATCCCTCGGTCGCTGCCGTCCATCGTGCCGGGGGTGGTTACCGGTGGCCGCTCCGTCGGGATGACATTCGGTGCGCATCCCGCCCGAGTTGGTGCACGTCGTCGCGCCGCCACTCCCATCAAAAAACAACACACCCTCGCCACATAGCGTGGCGAGGGTGCTAAGGCGTGCTGGAACTGCAGCCGCTCGGACCTACGGATACAGGTGCTGCACGCGCCACAGCTGCGGGTCGGCCAGGTCCAGGTCGAAGCGCTCGCGCTCGTGAAGCCGGTTGGGGCGGCCCTGCCAGAACTCGATGCGCGAGGGGATCACCCGGAATCCGGACCAGTGCGGCGGCCGCGGAATGTCGTCGCCCGTGAACCGCGCCTCGTACTCCTGCACGCCGGCCATCAGGTCCTGATACGAGCCCAGCGGCTGGCTTTGCAGCGACGCCCACGCGCCGATGCGGCTGCCGCGGGCGCGCGACGCGTAGTACTCGTCGGCCTCGGCGGCGGAGACGGGCTCCACGCGCCCCTCGATGCGCACCTGCAGCTCCAGCGGCTGCCAGAAGAAGCAGAGCGCGGCGTGGGCGTTTTCCGCCAGCTCGCGCCCTTTGCGGCTTTCCAGGTTGGTGTAGAAGACGAAGCCGTCCTCGTCGAAGCCCTTCAGCAGCACCATCCGCACGGACGGGTGCCCCTGGGGGTTGGCCGTGGCGAGCGCCATGGCCGTGGGCTCCGGCACCTGGGCCGCCAACGCGCGCTCCATCCACTCCGCGAAGCGGCGAAAGGGCTCGGCGCGCTCCGCCGTCCTGCGTTCCGACTCCATCCGCCGCTACCGTGCGCCGCCGTTGACGATCTCGATGGGCACCCAGGCCCGCGTGTTCTCCCACTCCATCGCCAGGTTCACGCGGTTGCCGCCCGGGTCTGCGTTCAGCGAGATGGTGAACTGCTCCACCGGCGCGGACGTGCGGCCCACCTGCATGGGGATGCGGGCCAGGTCCTGCGCCTGCTGGTACACGGTGCCCCACTGCCCCGTCTGGCGGCTGACGATCAGCTGCCACGCGTTCTCGCCGGGGAGCGTGTAGAGCGTGTAGGTGCCCGCCGGAACCGACACGTTCCCGATGCGCAGATCGTGCTGCGTTACCAGGTGCGTGGCCTGGTTGGCGCCCGTGCGCCACACCTGCCCATAGGGCACCAGCCCGCCCATGACGGTACGCCCGCGCATGTACGGCCGGCCGTAGTCCACCATGATGCGCCGCTCGGCGAAAACGATCTCGGCCGTGTCGCGCGGGCTGGCGGGCTGCTGCGCCGTCGCCGGTCTCGCGGCCGGCGTTGTGGAGGCCGCGGGCTGAGCCGGGGCGGCCTGTGCGGGCGTCTGCTCGGGCGGTGCCGGCTGCTGCTGGCCGGCGCAGGCGGCCAGCGACGCGGCGAGCACCAGGGCCAGCGCGGCGGGGTTCGGGCTAAAGATACGGGTCATGCCGACAGCCTCTCGTGTGAGCGGTTCCATTCGATCGAAGGATTGTACCGGCGTGCGGCCCCGCCCGGCAAGCCACGGTCCCGCCGTCGCAGGGTGGCTTCGCGCACACCGCACCAGCCGAAGCACGCGCTGTCATCCCGACGGAGCGGCCACGATGCACCTGCCCTTACACCATCCCTGGCAGCGACCGAGGGATCCGCCACACACCCGGGGGAGCATCGGGGAATCCCGCGGCGCCCCCCATCCAGGGGCGGGTGAACCCGCCGCTGGAAGCGCGGAAAGCCCCGACACCGGCCGCTGGCGCGTCCGGTTCGAGGCTTCACCTGCACGCACGCCGCACCCACCCAGCGCGCGCATCATTCGGGTGCACCTTGCAGCGGCTTCTTCGCCCGCCCGAACGAGCCGAGGCGCTCGGGCTGGGTGACCGCTGCCGCGCCCTAGTTTGTAGGTAGCCGCGGCGAGATCCCTTCGCCCCCCGTGGTGACGTGTGCGGGAGAGTGCGGTGCGCCTGGGCCTCAGGATGACAGCTCGGCAGGTACGGTGGGCGTGTGGTTGAAGCCCCGAACGGGACGCGCCAGCGGCCCGTGTCGGGGCTTACCGCTTTCCGAGCGGCGGGTTCACCCGCTCACGACGGAGCCGAGGCCTTGGGCTCGGTGACCGCTGCCGCGCCCGAGTTTGTACGTGTCCGCGGCTAGATCCTTCGGCCCGCGACGGAGGTGCTGCGGGCCAGTGCGGCGCGCCTGGGCCTCAGGATGACACGGTTTGGTGTGCGGGGGAGTATGCGGTGCGGATGGGCCTCAGGGATGACAGATGCGTGACTCCGGGAATGTTGATACACCATCGGCGGCGCACGGCACTGACTCCCTTCCCCCGCGGCAGTTTGCGGGGGAAGGGTTGGGGATGGGGGGCGCCGGCCCGCGCGCCGAAGTTCGAGTTTCCTCGCGGACACGTGTTCAGCCGAGTTGCGCTCGCGCCCGCTCGAGCGTCCACTCGTCCACGTGCGCCGGGGGCCACGCGCCCTGCCGCGCCCCCTGCACCAGCCGCTCGCCCTCGGTGAACGCGCGCTCCCCCACGGCGGGCGTCAGCAGCCCGGCGCTCACCGCCTCGTCGAACTCGTCGCGGTCCAGCAGCTGGATCTCGCCATCCGCCCCGCGCCACACGTCCAGGTACAGGTCCGTCGTATCCCAGCGGGTGCCGTCCATCTCCACCGGCGTCAGCACGTTGGCGTACACGCCGGTGAACGTGCCATCCGCCAGGTGAAAGCGCCCCACGTCGTGCCACACGTCGCCCCGGTAGGTGAACCAGACCACCGGCGCGCCCGGCTCCAGCACCACCCGCCCCTCCACCATCACCGGCTTCTTCAGCTGCGCCGCGGGGAGGTAGGTGACGACGAAGAGGCCGGCGTCGTGCACGACGGCCTGCTCGAAGAGCTGCACCCGGTCCGGCGGGCGCGTGTAGTGGATGCGGACGGTGTCGCCCGGCGCGTACGCCGGATCAGGCGGCATCGTGCCGGCCGGCGTGCTCCTGCGCGTCCACCACGGCCAGCGCCGTCAGGTTCAGCACGTCGGCCGCCTCGCTCCCCCGCTGCAGCACGTGGATGGGGTGCGCCATCCCCAGCAGAATGGGCCCGAACGCCTCGGCGTTGCCCATGCGCCACATGAGCTTGTAGGCGATGTTGGCCGCGTCCAGGTTGGGAAAGATCAACACGTTCGGACGACCACGGAGCGAGGTGAACGGGTAGTTCGCCAGGCGGAACTCGTCCATCGTCGCGGTGTCGGCCTGCATCTCGCCGTCGATCTCCAGCCCCGGCCGGCGCTGCTTCACCAGCTCCGTCGCCACGCGCACCTTGTCGGACGCCGGCCCGCGGGCCGAGCCGAAGTTGGAGTACGAGAGCATCGCCACCCGCGGCTCGATCCCCAGCCGGCGCACGAAATCGGCCGAGAGCAGGGCGATGTCGGCCAGGGTCTGCGCGTCGGGATCGGGGTTTACGGTGGTGTCGGCGAAGAACACCACGTCCTGCTGCATCACCATCATGTACAGGCCCGCTACCCGCCGCACCCCCGGCGCCGTGCCGATGGTTTCCAGCGCGGGGCGGATGGTTTCCGGGTAGTACATGTCCTCGCCCGCCAGCAGCGCGTCGGCGTCGCCCTCCATCACCATCATGCAGCCGAAGAACACCGGCTCGTGCATCCGCTCGCGGGCCTGCGCCAGCGTGACGCCCTTGCGCTGGCGGCGCCGGTACAGCTGCTGGGCGTACCGCTCGCGAAGCGCCTCGTCGTGGCGGAAGTCGACGATCTCCGCCCCCTCGATGTCCACCCCCAGCTCGATCGCGCGCTGGCGGATGGCGTCGGCGCGGCCCAGCAGGACGGGGCGGGCCACCTGCTCCGCCAGCACCAGGGCGCAGGCGCGGATGATCCGCTCGTTCTCGCCCTCCGGATAGACGACGCGGCGCGGGTCGCGGCGCGCGCGGCGCATGATGTCGCGCATCACCTCGCGGCCGCGGCCCAGGCGCGCGATCAGCTCCGCGCGGTACTGCTCCAGGTCGATGGTCAGCCGCGCCACGCCCGTTTCCATCGCCGCCTGCGCCACGGCGGGCGCCACCCACAACATGATGCGCGGATCGAAGGGCTTGGGGATCAGGTAGTCGGCCCCGAAGCGGAAGCGCTCGCCGCCGTACGCCTTTTCCACCGCCTCGGGCACGTCGCGCCGCGCCAGCTCGGCCAGGGCGCGGGTGGCGGCCATCTTCATCTCGTCGTTGATGGCGCGGGCGCGCACGTCCAGCGCGCCCCGGAAGATGAAGGGAAAGCCCAGGACGTTGTTGATCTGGTTGGGATAGTCCGTGCGCCCCGTGGCCACCATGGCGTCCGGCCGCACCGCCAGCACGTCTTCCGGAAGGATCTCTGGATCGGGGTTGGCCAGGGCGAAGACGATGGGCGCGTCCGCCATCCCCGCCACCATCTCGCGCGTCACCGCGCCGGCCACGGAAAGGCCCACGAACATGTCGGCGCCGCGCAGGGCGTCCTGCAGGGTGTGGAGGTCGCGCGTGGTGGCGAAGCGGGCCTTGTACTTGTCGAGGTTGCCCCGGTCGGCGCGGATGACGCCCTTGCTGTCGGTCATCGCGATGTTCTCGCGCCGCATGCCGAGGGAGAGGTACAGCTCGGCGGTGGCGATGGCTGCCGCGCCCGCGCCGCTGAAGACGCACTTCAGCTCCTCGATCTTCTTGCCGCTGATCTCCAGCGCGTTCAGCAGGGCCGCGCCGCTGATGACCGCCGTTCCGTGCTGGTCGTCGTGGAAGACGGGAATCTGCAGGCGGCGCTTGAGCTCTTCCTCGATATAGAAGCAGTCCGGCGCGCCGATGTCTTCCAGGTTGATGCCGCCCACGGTGGGCTCCAGCATCTCGCAGAAGCGGATGACCTCGTCGGCGTTCTTGCTGGCGACCTCGATGTCGAACACGTCGATGTCGGCGAAGCGCTTGAAGAGCACGCCCTTGCCCTCCATCACCGGCTTGGCCGCCAGCGGGCCGATGTCGCCCAGCCCCAGCACGGCGGTGCCGTTGGTGACCACGGCCACCAGGTTGCCGCGCGCCGTGTACCTGAACACGTCTTCGGGGTTCTGCGCGATGTCGCGGCACGGCTCCGCCACGCCGGGCGAGTACGCCAGCGACAGGTCGCGCTGGGTGCTGGCCGGCTTGGTGGGCACCACGGCGATCTTGCCGGGGCGGCCCTCGCTGTGGTAGTCCAGCGCGTCCTGCCTGCGAAACGACATCGGCTTCTGCTTCTCTCGAGTGGATCCGGCGGGGAGGGGTAGACTGGGACGGGGCCGGGGGAGTGTCAAGCGACCGGCGGGGAGCCAGGGTGGGGCGCAGATGTCCCAAAGATGCACCCGGGATGGGCCGATGCTGTCGGCGCAGAAATGTGGGGAGGTGCGGCGGGGCGGCTCCACGGCTGGCCCGGAGGGAAACCGGTGGGCGGGCGCGGCACGTGCACGCGATGAGCACCGCTCACCGGTCCGGCGCCCTTGCCGGGCCTCCGCCGCAGCTCCAAACGACGACGGCTGGAGAATGCTCCGATGAAATACGCCTTCCTCTCCCCCCTGCTGGTGATGGCCGCCTGCGCGGACCAGCCCTCCCTCCCCTCCGCCGCCCCGGCCAACGCTCCGCTCCGCTCCGTTTCGGCGGATGGCGGCTACATCGTGGTGCTGCGGGGCGGGGCAGACCCGCGCGCCGTGGCCGCCGCGGCCGGGGTGAATCCCCGCTTCGTCTACACCGCCGCCATCAACGGCTTCGCGGGCACGCTGAACGCCGGGCAGCTGAACGCCCTGCGCCGCAATCTCCGCGTGGAATACGTGGAGCCCGACGCGCCCGTGCAGCTGTTCACCACGCAGCTGGCCCCGCCCAGCTGGGGGCTGGACCGGATCGACCAGCGCGACCTGCCGCTGAGCGCGTCGTTCACCTACGGCTCCACCGGCAAGGGGGTGAACGCGTACGTGCTGGACACGGGGGTCAACAGCAAGCACACCGACCTGTATCCCCGCACGTCGTTCATCGCCAACGGCAGCAACGGCGACTTCGTGGGCGACGGCCACGGCAGCGCCGAAGACTGCCACGGCCACGGCAGCCACGTGGCGGGCACCATCGGCGGCACCACCCACGGCGTGGCCAAGAACGTGTGGATCTACGCGGGCCGGGTGGTGAACTGCACGGGTGGCGGCACCGCGTCGATGGCGATCGCGGGGATGGACTGGATCGCCCGCAACGGAAAGAAGCCGGCCGTGGTGAACATGAGCCTGGGTTACGGCAACGTGCAGTCGGTGCGCGACGCGGCCGAGCTGCTGGTGAAGGCCGGCTTTTTCGTGGCCGCCGCCGCCGGCAACGGCGACTTCGCGGGCACGCCGCAGAACGCCTGCTTCCAATCGCCGGCAGGCGCGCCCAGCGTGATGACGGTGGGCGCCACCACCAGCACCGACTACGAGTCGTCGTTCAGCAACTACGGCCGCTGCGTCGACATCCTGGCGCCCGGCAGCAGCATCACCTCGCTCGCCGTCGGCAGCTACACCGCCACCGGCGTGCGCAGCGGCACCTCGATGGCGGCGCCGCACGTGGCGGGGGTGGCCGCGCAGTACCTGTCCGCCGTCCCCACCGCGACCCCGTACGAGGTCACCACGAGGCTCGATTCCTACGCCACGGTCGACCGCATTCGCCTGCACTCGGCCAGCGTGTCCGGGGGCACGCCCAACCGGCTTCTGTTCACGCGCTTCTGAGCGGATCGCCCCGCTTCGGTGCACTCATTTGTTCCCGGGTGCACCGAAGCAGGGCGCCATCCGTTGCTGTGCAAAACACTCAAACACGCCTCGGGCAACGACTTGCGCGTTCGGAGGCGTGTGGCGCGATCGGTGCCTTACCGGGACCCGTTCACCACCACCGGCGCACCGCTCCATTCAGGAGCCCCCGCCCGAGAAGTTCTTCGAGGAGTCGTTTCCATGAAGCGCACCACGTTCGCTCTCGCCTCCCTGGTCGCCCTGGCGGCTTGCTCCGACGGGGAAACCCCCCTATCGGCCGACGCAGGCGCGCCGGTCCTTTCGCAGTCGGCCAGCGGCCGCTACGTGGTGGTGCTCAACGACGACGCCGACCCGCGCTCGGTGGCCGCCATCGCCGGGGTCAGCCCGCGCTACGTGTACACCGCGGCGCTCAAGGGCTTCGCCGGCACGCTGAACGCTGGCCAGCTGAACGCGCTGCAGAACAACCCGAACGTGCGCTACATCGAGGCCGACCTGCCCATGCAGGCTTCGACCATCCAGACCGGCGCCACCTGGGGCATCGACCGCATCGACCAGCGCTCGCTTCCCCTTTCCACCAGCTTCAGCTACACCAACACCGGCGCGGGCGTCAACGCCTACATCCTGGACACCGGCATCCGCCTGAGCCACACCGACTTCGCGGGCCGCGCGGTCTCGGGCTTCGACGCGGTGGACGGCGGCAGCGCCGACGACTGCAACGGGCACGGCACGCACGTGGCCGGCAGCGTCGGCGGCACGCTGTACGGCGTGGCCAAGGGCGTGAAGCTGGTGGCGGTGCGCGTGCTGGACTGCGCGGGCAGCGGCACCACCTCGGGGGTCGTCGCGGGCATCGACTGGGTCACCGCGAACCACGTGAAGCCGGCGACCGCCAACATGAGCCTGGGCGGCGGCGCGAGCACCGCCATCGACGACGCGGTGACTCGCTCCGTTGCCGCGGGCGTGTCGTACGGGGTGGCGGCCGGCAACGGCAACCGTGCCGGCCGTCAGGACGACGCGTGCAAGTACTCGCCCGCCCGCGTGCCGAGCGCCATCACGGTGGGCGCCACCACGTCGACCGACGCCAAGGCTTCGTACTCCAACTACGGCACCTGCGTCGACATCTTCGCGCCGGGCAGCAGCATCAAGTCGGCCTGGTACACGGGTGACACGGCGACGAACACCATCAGCGGCACCTCGATGGCCACCCCGCACGTGGTGGGCGTGATCTCGCTCTTCCTGCAGAGCAACCCGGGCGCCTCGCCGGCGGCCGTGGAAGCGGCGATCGAGGGCAACGCCACCGTCGGCAAGGTGACGTCGGCCGGCACCGGCTCGCCCAACCTGCTGCTCTTCACGGCGTACTGAGCCGCGAACGGTTCCAGCAGTCCTGAACGAGCGGAGCCCCGCCGGACCTTCGGGTCCGGCGGGGCTCCACGCGTCAGGTGGGCCGGCTGGCTCAGATCCCCAGAAACGACCCGATCGCGAACACCCGGGCCGGGCCCTCGCCGTCGCCGACGCGCCAGTAGTGGCCGATGGTGACGCCCAGGATCATTCCCACGGCGACCTCCGGCCCGATGTACGTCTGGTCCGCCCGAACGTCACCGTGGGGATCCCACGTACGGATCACGCTCACCTGCGCCCGCTGCGAGCCGAACCACACCGCTCCCATCCCCAGGGAGCCTCGCATGCCGTCCTGCCCCACCTCGGCGGTCAGCGTAGGGCCGGTGTAGCCCAGCAGGTTTGGCCGGGCCAGCATGACGGCGCCGTAGATGGAGCCGCCCAGCGGAGCCCCGTAGCGCAGCCCCCCGAAGAGACGGGGCTTCGTCTTGCTGCTGGTCGTGTCGGCCGGTTCCGGCGCCGGCGTTTCCGTGTCCTGCGCGCGGAGTGGGGCGGCACACAGGACCAGGCCCAGGAGGAGCGCGCAGCGGAGGAGAGGCGGAGTCATCGATGTCCGATCCTGTGGGCGGCGGATGGATGGCGGGGCGTCAGGTGCGGCAGGGATCCGCCGCAACGTAGGCGCGGGAAGGCCGCACCTGCAAGCATCGTCATGCGGGGCGGAAGCGCGACCAGTGGATGCCCAGCTTTCGCATGCGCGCCCGCAGCGTGTGGGGGTTCAGCCCCAGGAGCGCGGCGGCGCCGGAGGGGCCCTCGATGCGCCCGTTCACCTTTTCCAGCGCGGCCTCGATGTGCCGCGCCATCGCCGCGTCCAGCGTCTGGAACTCCTCGCCCGGTGGCGCCGCTTCGGTTGCTCCGGGGCGATTCTCCGTCGTCGCGGCGACGCTCGAGGCCGCGGGCCCCAGCGCGGCGGCGATCTCCAGCTGGTGGCCGTTGCCCAGGATCACGGCGCGCTCGATGACCGCCGCCAGCTCGCGCACGTTGCCGGGCCAGGAGTAGGCGATCAGCCGCTCCTGGTCCGCCGCCGTGGGCGCCAGCGGGTGGCCGCCCAGCCGCTGCCCGGCGCGCCAGGCAAAGTGCGCGGCCAGAACCGGGATGTCGGCCGGGCGCTCGCGCAGGGGCGGCAGGCGGATGGGAAACACGCTGATGCGGTACCACAGGTCTTCGCGAAACGTCCCCGCCTGCACCATCGTGTGAAGGTCGCGGTGCGTGGCGGTGACGATCCGCACGTCCACCGTGTGCGTCGTGCGTCCGCCCACCCGTTCGAAGCTGCCGTCCTGCAGCACGCGCAGCAGTCTCACCTGCGCTTCCAGCGGCAGCTCGCCGATCTCGTCCAGGAAGAGCGTTCCGCCGTCCGCGCGCTCGAACCACCCCGCCCGGTCGGCCACCGCCCCCGTGAAGCTTCCTCGCTCGTGCCCAAAGAGCTCGGAGTCGATGAGCCCCGGCGGAATGGCGCCGCAGTTCACGCGCACCACCGGCCCGCGCGCCCGCGCCGACTGCCGGTGGATCTCGCGGGCGATCACCTCCTTGCCCGTCCCCGTCTCCCCCAGCAGCAGCACGGGGGCGTCCGTTCCCGCCACCTGTGCCACGCGGTCCACCACCGCGCGCAGCCCGCCGTCCGCCCCCACGATGGCGTCGGCGATCTCCTGCCGGCCCAGGCGCGAGAGGAGCGCGCGGTTGTCGGCCTCGGCCGCCTCGCGCAGGCGGGTGAGCTCGTGAAGCTGAATGTCGCTGCGCAGCGCGGACGACACCGGGTCCAGCACCTGTGCGAACAGCTCCGCGTGGGCCGGGCGGAACGCGGGGCCCACCGCCACCAGCGCGCCGATCACCTGCTCGCCGTCCAGCAGCGGCCCGGCCAGAACCTCCCCCCGCGCCTCGCCCGCGGCCAGGACGCCGGCCAGCCCCTGCGGCCCCGAACGCAGCACCTCGCGGGCGTGCGCCCACGAGACCAGCGCGTGGAACTGCGACTTCGACAGCTCCGTCCGCGTGCGCCCCGGCGGCGCCCCGCCGGGCGCCCCCGCGGCCACCGTCTCCAGCCGCAGCCGTTCGGCATCGAGCCGTCGGATCAGGAGCGCCTGCAGCGGCATCTCGTCCGCCAGCCTCCGCGCGATCCGCTCCACCGTCTCTTCCAGCGAGGCGTGCCTTCCCGCCTCGCGCCACACATCCACCAGCAGCATCCTGGTCCCATTCCCATCAAATGTGACGGCAGATCTTCTCGTACTCGGGAAATATGCTGGCTTATCCGGCAAATGTCACGGGCGGAGATCCTCCCGTGGATGCGGGATTTCTCCATCCACCTGTTCGGCAAAGACTTGCGGATCCTGAGCAGGTGCGGCACGCCGGGTGCCTTGGAGGGGCTCGTCTCTGCTCCGCTCCGGCCCGCAGTCCGCAGGTCCGCAGCCTTCCCGCTCCGAGCTCACGTCAGTGCTCTACATCGACAAGTGTCTCGTTGCCGCCACGCTGCTGGCGGCCACGGCGGGCGCGCGCCTGGACGGCCAGGCGGCCCCCGCGCGCCCCGACACTACGCCGCGCCCCGCGCCCCCCACCGTGACGGCGGGCGAGGACGGCTTCGGCTTTCGCTCGGGCGACGGCGCATTCACCCTGCGCGTGCGCGGCGGCGTGCAGTACGACGGCCGCTTCTTCGCCGACGACACGGCGGGCGCGGCCGTGAACACCTTCCAGGTGCGCCGCGCGCGCGCCGACTTCCAGGGCATGATGTACAGCCGCTACGAGTACCGGCTGTACCTGGACGTGGCCAACAGCCAGATGGAGCTGCTGGACGCCTACGTCGACGCCCGGGTGACGCCCGCGCTGCGCGTGCGCGCCGGCAAGTTCAAGATTCCCATGGGGCTGGAGCGGCTGCAGACGCCCTGGGTGGTGCTGTTCCCCGAACGCGGCTTTCCCACCGCGCTGGTGCCCAACCGCGACGTGGGGCTGCAGGTGCACGGCGTTCTCGGCGGCGGAGCGCTGGAGTACGCGGCCGGCATCTTCAACGGGGTGACGGACGGCGCCAACCAGGACGTGGACGCGTCCGATGCCAAGGACGTGGTCGGGCGCGTGTTCGTGCACCCCTTCCGCACGACGGCGGGGCCGCTCAGGGGGCTGGGGCTGGGGATCGCGGCGAGCACCGGGAGCCAGCAGGGCACCAGCGCCGCGCCCCTGCTGCCGTCGTTCCGCACGCCCGGCCGCGAGATCTTCTTCCGCTACCGCACGGACGGCACCGCGGCCAACACCGCCATCGCCGACGGCGGGCGCACGCGCCTGGCGCCGCAGGGCTACTGGTACTGGGGCCCCGTCGGCGTGCTGGGCGAGTACACCGTCAGCCGCCAGCGCGTGAGGCGCGACGCCACCGAGGCGGAGCTGAAGAGCACGGCTTGGCAGGTGGAGGGCGCCTATGCGCTCACCGGCGAGGCCGAGTCGTACCGCGGCATCACCCCGCCGCGCCCGGGCCCGGGCGGCGCCGGGCGTGGCGCGGTGGAGCTGGTGGCCCGCGCGCAGCAGCTGACGGTGGACGACGACGCCTTCCCCCTGCTGGCGGATCCCGCGCGCTCCATGCGCGCGGCGACCTCCTACGGCGCCGGCGTGAACTGGTACCTGAACCGCGCCGTGCGCGTCCTGCTCGCGTACGAGCACACCACCTTCGATCCCTTCGGCACCGCCGCCGCGCGCCCGGCCGAGAACGCCGTCATCGGGCGCATGCAGGTGGCGTTCTGATCGTGAATCATCACTCACATACGAATCCCATGAAGCGAGTTTCGATCGCCGCCGCGCTCCTGCTGGCGGCCGCGTGCGGCGATGGCGGCGGCAGCCCCGGGGGCGCCCCCAGGGCCCCGGCGGTGCGCACCCTGGTGCTGGGCGCCTACACCACGCCGCGCGAGGTGTACGGGCGCGAGATCATCCCCGCGTTCCAGCGGCACTGGAAGGCGAAGACGGGGCAGGAGGTGAAGTTCCAGGAAAGCTACCTGGGGAGCGGCGCCCAGTCGCGCGCCGTCATCGGCGGCTTCGAGGCCGACGTGGTGGCGCTCTCGCTGGAGCCCGACGTCCAGAAGATCGCCGACGCGGGGCTCATCACCCGCGACTGGAAAACCGGCCCCGCGGGCGGAATGGTGTCGCGCTCCGTCGTCGTCCTGGGCGTACGCCCCGGCAACCCCAAGGCGATCCGCGACTGGGACGACCTTCGCCGCGACGGCGTGCAGGTGCTCACCCCCAGCCCGCGCACCAGCGGCGGCGCCATGTGGAACATCGCGGCGCTGTACGGCGCCGTGTCGCGCCGCCGGGCCGGCGGCGGCGCGCAGCCCGAGGCCGTGCTGCGCGACGTGCTGGGCCACGTGTCCATCATGGACAAGGGTGCGCGCGAGTCCATGCTCACCTTCGAGGGCGGCGTGGGCGACGTGGCCATCACCTACGAGAACGAGGTGCTGGTGGCGCGGCAGGCGGGGAAGGCGATGGACTACGTGATCCCCAGCTCCACCATCCTCATCGAGAACCCCGTCGCGATCGTGGACGAGTACGTGGAGAAGCACGGCACCCGCGACGTGGCCGAGGCGTTCGTCGCCTTCCTGCAGACGCCCGAGGTGCAGCGGATGTACGCCCGCTACGGCCTGCGTGCCATCGACCAGAACGTCGCGCGAGAGACGGCGGCGCAGTATCCGGCCGTTCCGGACCTGTTCACCATCGCCGACCTGGGCGGCTGGCCGGCGGTGACGAAGAGCATCTTCGACAAGGGCGCCCTCTTCGACCGCGCCTCGGCCGGCGTGAGGTCCGCGCAGTGAGTGCCGGCTCGCCCGTGCTGCGGCCCGGGCGCGGCGGCGTCGCGGTACGATCGGTGTTCATCGTCGCCATCGGGCTGCTGGTGGCGGTGCCGCTGGCGGCGGTGGTGGCGCGCGGGGCCAGCGCGGGGTTCGGCGGCGTGTGGGAGGCCGTGAGCGCCCCCGCCGCGGCCGACGCGGTGCTGCGGACGCTGTGGACCGCCGCGCTCGTCGCCGCGCTGAACGCGGTGATGGGAACGGCGACGGCGTGGCTGCTGGTGCGCCACCGCTTTCCGGGGCGCGAAACGCTGGACGCCATCGTCGACCTGCCCTTCGCCGTGCCCACGCTGGTCGCGGGGCTGATGCTGGTGATCCTCTTCGGCCCGCAGGAGCCGGCCGGCGCGGCGCTGGCCGGGTGGGGAATCCCCATCGCCTACGCCAGCCCGGGAATCGTGCTGGCGCTGGCCTTCGTGACCCTGCCGTTCGTGGTGCGCGCCGTGGAGCCGGTGCTGCGCGAGCTGGACCCGGCGGAGGAGGAGGCCGCGGAAACGCTGGGCGCGGGGCGCTGGACCGTCTTCCGGCGCGTGACCCTTCCCGCGCTGGTTCCCGCGATCGCGTACGGAACGGTGCAGTCGTTCGCGCGCGGGCTGGCGGAGTTCGGCTCCATCATCGTCGTCTCGGGCAACATCCCCTTCCGCTCGCTCACCGCGCCGGTGCTGGTGTTCGGCGAGGTCGAGGCGGGACGCACGGCCGAAGCGTCCGCCATCTCGCTCGTGCTGCTGGTGCTGGCGCTGGCCCTGGCCGTCGTGGCGCACGGGCTTCGCCGGCGCGCGGGAGGCACCGGTGGCTGACGCGACAGTCAGCGAAACGCGGGCTCCATGGCTGCCGCCCGCCGACGACGGCCCCATCCTGGCGCCGCCCCCGGCGCGGCGACGCACTCGGCGCGTCCCGCTGGGCACGGTGCTCCTTTTCGCCGCGGTGATCGGCTACCTGGCGCTGGTGCTCGTCGGGCCGCTGGCCGCGCTCGCCGTCCGCGCGCTGGAGACCGGGCCCGGCCCCGTGCTGCGCGCCGTCACCTCGCCCGAGGCGCTGTCCGGGCTCTGGCACTCGCTGGTCATCGTCGTGGTCACCCTGGTGGTGAACGGCACGCTGGGGGTGGCCGGCGCCATCGTCCTGGTGCGCCATCGCTTCGTCGGCCGGCGCGTGCTGGACCTGCTGGTGGACCTGCCGCTCGCCGTCTCTCCCGTGATGGTGGGGCTGGCCTTCCTCCTGGTTTTCGGGCGGGGGGGATGGCTTTACCCGGCCATCGACGTCATGGGGTTCCAGGTGGCGTTCGCCTTTCCCGGCATCCTGCTGGTGACGCTGTTCGTGACCCTGCCGTACACGCTGCGCGAGGTGGCGTACGTGCTCGACGAGCTGGGGACGGCCGAGGAAGAGGTGGCCGCCACCCTGGGCGCCTCGCCCTGGCAGACCTTCCGGCGGGTGACGCTTCCCAACGTGTCTCATGCCGCGCGGTTGGGATTGACGCTCACCGGCGCCCGCGCGCTGGGCGAGTTCGGCGCGGCCGTCGTGGTGGGCGGCGCCATCAGCGGCCGCACGCAAACGGCCACCACCTTCATCTATGCCGCGCTGGAGGAGCGCAACCCCGCGGGCGGGTTCGGGATGGCGCTCCTCCTGGCGCTGCTCAGCCTGGGGCTGCTGCTGCTGCTCCGCCGGCTCAAGACCCGCCAGGAGCACGCATGAGCATCCAGGTACGCAACCTTACGAAGCACTTCACGGGATTCACGGCGGTGGACGACGTGAGCTTCGACGTGAACCCCGGCGAGCTGGTGGCGCTGCTGGGACCGTCCGGTGGCGGAAAGAGCACGCTGCTGCGCATCATCGCCGGGCTGGAAGAGGCCGATGCGGGAACCGTGAGCCTGGACGGCGAGGCGGTGGACCACCTTCACGCCCGGGCCCGCCGCGTGGGCTTCGTCTTTCAGCACTACGCCCTCTTCCGCCACATGACGGTGGCGCAGAACATCGGCTTTGGGCTGGAGGTGGCCGGCGTGGCCCCGGCCGAGCGGCAGGCGCGCGTGGAGGAGCTGCTGCGGCTGATGGGGCTGGGGGGGCTGGGGGGACGGCGGCCGAGCGAGCTTTCCGGCGGGCAGCGGCAGCGCGTTGCCCTGGCCCGCGCGCTGGCCCCGCGCCCGCGCCTGCTGCTGCTGGACGAGCCCTTTGCCGCCATCGACGCCAAGGTGCGCGAGGAGCTGCGCCAGTGGCTGCGCGCGCTTCACGACGAGGTGCACGTCACCTCGCTCTTCGTGACGCACGACCAGCAGGAGGCGTTCGCGCTGGCGGACCGCGTGCTGGTGATCAACCAGGGCCGGCTGGAGCAGGCGGGCACCCCGGCGCAGATCCTGGATTCGCCCGCGACGGAGTTCGTCGCCCGCTTCGTGGGCGAGGTGAACGTGCTGGATGGGGTGATGCACCAGGACCACGCGCACGTCGGCGAGCTGCGCGTGCCCCTGCAGCACCCGCCCGCCGGCCGCGGCGTACGCCTGGTGATCCGGGCATACGACCTGAAGTTCTGGGCGGCGGACGACGGGCCGGCCACGGTGCGCCGCGTGCTCCCGCTGGGCGACCGCGTGAAGGTGGAGGCGCAGATCCACGGCGCCGGGCCGGTGTTCGCGCAGTTTCCCCGCCGCAGCAGCCTGCTGGAAGGCATCGAGCCCGGCACGCGCATCGCCATCGAGGTCACCCACGCCCGGGCGTATCCGCGCGCCGCGTGAGCTTCGGACGGATACGGAAGGAGCCCCGCCGGATGCGGTCCGGCGGGGCTCCTTCGTCTTCGTGGACCGTCAGCCGCGCATCCAGCGGCCGTGGTAGAAGCGGGTGTAGAACTTGGCGCCGGTGCTGTCCTTTACGTCGAACTGCCCGTCGCCGTTCCCGTAGATGTCGCCCGGGTCGTTCGCCCGGCAGCTGACGCAGCGCAGCCGGGTGGGCCACACGGTGTTGCCGCCGTACGGCTGGCCGTTGTACGTCAGCGACTCGCCGTAGGCCACGCGCGAGTGCACGTGCTCGTCCCACGGCCCGCCCGTCTTCCCCGCGTAGCCGATGATGGTGTTCATCCCCACGGTGGCGCCCCAGGTGATCCCCGACGCCACGCTGGTCAGGTGCGCCATCAGCGCGCGGTAGCTGCCGTTCCGCACCACCACGTAGTTGCCCAGCGTGTAGTAGCCTTCGCTGTCGTAGTAGTCCCACCCGGCCCACTCAACCGTGCCCTTGATGGCGGAATACACGTTCGCATTCTTGTGCGCCGGCCAGTCGTTGGCGTAGAACTGGTTCAGCAGGTACGGCTCGCACTTGCGGATGTGGTAGTTCTGCCCCCACCAGCTTCCGTAGTTGCCGCTCATGGCGCTCCACCCCGGATCGCCCGGCCGCATGTTGTAGTAGGTGCCGGAATAGGTGGTCGTGTAGCCGCTGTAGAACCTGTTGGTGGCGTCCCACACCGTCTGCCAGAAGAACCCGCTCGGCTGGCCGAACTCGCACGCGGCGGCGCTCACCTGCGGCGCCGGCGCGGTGGAAAAGCGCGGCTCGCCTCCCTGCTCCGCCACCATCGCCACACGCTCCGCCCGCAGCTGCTCGTTGATCGCCCGCTGCCCGGCATCCGGCTCCGCGCGCATCGCCTGCCGCACGGGGACGAGGCCCAAGGCCGCGATCGGCTTGCGCGGCGCCTGCAGCCGCACGTTGCGCAGCACCCCCAAGGCGCGCTCGTCCAGCCCCGGCTGCTCCGTCCACAGCCCGATGCGGTACACGCGCTCGCCGTCCGCCACGTAGACCAGGGTGTACGGGTCCGTCCCGGGCAGCCCGCTCACCGCCACGCCGCGCAGCCCGTGGCCCACGGCCACCTCGGTGCGCGTCAGCGGAAACTGCGGGTACTTCGCCATCAGCGCGCTCACCAACTCGCCGATCTGCTCCGGCCGCGCCTCGTACGCCAGGGCGATGCGCGCAACGGGCGACCGCTCGTGCCCGTTCTGCTGGGGGCCCGCGGGATCGAAGAGCGCGAACCCGTAGGTGTTGAAGAGCACCGGGTCCTGCACCACCCGCCAGTCGGTGGGAACGGCGATGGACACGCCCGCGGCCTCGTCGCGGACGGTCTTCGTCGCGACGGCGGATTCGGGATCGGCGGCGGTGGGGGATTGGTCCCCGCAGGCGGACGCGAGCAGCGCCACCGCGACGAGGGCGAGCGGACGTTTCATGGGGCTCCGAACGTGAGGGAAAGAAAGGAGTGTTGGGGAGAGCACTTCCGCCGCCGCATGGATGATACCATCAGAGTACGTGATGTCGGATTCTGGATGTCCGTCCCCGCCGATGCTGGATCGTCCGTCACCGCGAAGCGGGCGCGGAGACGGACGATTCAGCGCGGATATCACTACGAGCCGGTCGCGTCCCACGTAGCTGGAAAGGTACAGGTCCACGAGCCCATCGCCGTTAAAGAGATGGAAAACGCCGGCCAGGCGCGAGTGCCTGGCCGGCCGTACCGCGGACGCGAAAGTGGATCAGCGCCGCACGTTGCGCATCCCGCCCTCCGGATAGCGTTCGCCAGCGGCGGCGCCCGCGGGGAAGACGGAATCGATCCGCCGCAGGTCATCCTCCGAGAGCCGCACGTGGGCGGCGGCCGCGTTCTGCTCCAGGTACTTCACGTGCTTGGTCCCGGGGATGGGCACCACGTCCTGCCCCTGCGCCATCACCCACGCCAGCGCCAGCTGCGACGGGGTGGCGCCCTTCTCCGTGGCGATCACCTCCACTTCGCGCACCAGGTCCAGGTTCTTCTGGAAGTTCTCGCCCTGGAAGCGCGGCTGGTTGCGCCGGTAGTCGTCTTCGGGCAGGTCCTCGAACTTCGTGAAGCGGCCGGTCAGGAAGCCGCGCCCCAGCGGGCTGTACGCCACGAACCCGATCCCCAGCTCGCGCACCGTGTCGAGCACGCCGTCTGTCTCCACGTCGCGCGTCCACAGCGACCACTCGGTCTGCAGGGCGGCGATGGGATGAACGGCGTGGGCGCGGCGGATGGTTTCCGGCGCCGCCTCGCTGAGTCCCAGGTGGCGCACCTTGCCGGCCGACACCAGCTCCGCCATCGCCCCCACCGTCCCCTCGATCGCCCCCACCGTCTCCTCGATCGGCACCCGCGGGTCCACGCGGTGCTGGTAGTAAAGGTCGATGTGGTCCACACCCAGCCGCTGCAGCGAGGCGTCGCACGCCCGGCGCACGTACTCCGCGTCGCCGCGGATGCCCAGGAAGGCGCCCTCTTCCGAGCGCTCGTTGCCGAACTTGGTGGCCAGCACCACCTCATCGCGCCGTCCCCGGATGGCCCGGCCCACCAGCCGCTCGTTGGTGAACGGGCCGTACATGTCGGCGGTGTCCAGGAACGTGATCCCCATGTCGAGCGCACGGTGGATGGTCGCGAGGGACTCGGCCTCGCTTCCGCCGGAGTAGAAGTCGCTCATTCCCATGCAGCCCAGCCCCATCTCCGAAACCACCAGCCCCTGCCCCAGCGTACGCGTCCTCATCATTCGCCTCTTCCTCCCGGTCCATCGCCTCGCCCGCCCGAGTGGAGGGCGCCGAAGGGCCGGGGGGTGCATCAAGGATCAGGCCCCTTCCGCCCGCTGCCGACGTCCAACCATACGCGTGCGCCGATCCATGCCGCGTGGACGACACCCGTCCGAATCAACTGGATACCTGACTCGTAGCAGGCGCGCAGGTTGCTTCTACTCTGCCCGAACCCGCCCTCGCAGCCCGAAGACCATGCCCGATCTGCGCGTCGTAGAAGCGTCGCCCCTGCGCTACCTGCTCTCCGTCCCCGACGGCGCGTCCGACGGCCCTCGCCCGGTTCTCTGCTTCCTCCACGGGTACGACGAGGCCGCGCCCACGGAGATCATCGAAGGCGTAACCCGCCACGGGCCGCTCAGGCCGGGGAACGAGGGGGCGGCCACGCACGCGATGATCGTCGTGGCACCGCAACTGCCGGCGGCGGGCGACATATGGCGCCGCTACGCCGACGTGGTGCACGACATCGTGAGCCGGGTGCAGGCGGAGCACGGGGGCGATCCGGCGCGCACGTACCTGACGGGGTTCAGCTTCGGCGGGAACGGCGTGTTCGACCTGGCGCTCTGCCAGCCGGGGTTCTGGGCCGCGCTCTGGCCGGTGGATCCTACGCGCGTGCCGGGTGGCGATCCCGGGCTCCCGGTGTGGATGTCGTCGGGCGAGGTGTCGCGGCGCGGCGAGGGGCGGTTCATCGAGCGGCTGAACCTGGCCCTCGAGACGGACCCGCCCGGCGACCGCGTGTACGTGGACCAGGAGATGGACCACGTGGGCACGGCGACGCTCGCCTATCAGGACGAGCGCATCTACTCCTGGCTTCTCGCGCAACGGAACCCAGGCACCTGACCCGCGCCGGTCGTCCCCCATCCCGACCCGCCACCGCTTGCCGCGGGCCCGGCCGCGCCCGAGCTTCACCGGATCGCATCCCGCCCCGCCGCCGAACCCTGCCCATGTGGCGCTATCCGCTCAGCTTCCTGGTCCTGCTCGCGTTCCTGTTCGCGGGAGACGCACTGGCCCACGCCGCGCGCCTGCCGCTCCCCGGGAGCGTGCTGGGGATGCTGCTGCTGGCGGGCAGCCTGCGCCTGGGGTGGATCAGGCCGGCACACGTGCAGCCCGCGGCCGAGCTGCTGGTGCGCCACATGGCTCAGCTGTTCGTACCCGCGGGCGTGGGGCTGATGACGTACTTTGGCCTGCTCGGGCGGGAGTGGCTGCCCATCGTCGCCGCCAGCGTCGGTAGCACGGTGGCGGTGATGGTGGTGGTGGGATGGATGCAGCAGCGGCTGGAGCCCCATGCGTGACGCGGCCGCGATCGTCCTTTCCCTCGCCGCCACGCTCGCCGTCTACGCCGTCGCACGAGCCTTTCAGCGGCGGATCGGCTCCGTGGTCCTGCACCCGGTGCTGGTGTCGATCGTCGTCCTGATCGTCGCGCTCCGGATGCTCGGCATCCAGTACGAGGACTACGACCGCGGCGGGCGCGTGCTGACGTTCCTGCTGGGGCCGGCGGTGGTGGCGCTCGGGCTTCCGCTCTTTCGGCAGATGGAGGAGATCGGGCGCAAGCGCAGCGCGGTGCTGCTCACGCTGGTCGCCGGCAGCGCGGCCGGGGCGCTCACGGCCACCGTGGCAGCCGCGCTCCTCGGCGCCCCGGACGAGGTGATCCGCTCGCTCATCCCCCGCTCCGTGACGACCCCCATCGCCATCGGCATCGCGGGCCGGGTGGGCGGCCTCGCCGCGCTCTCCGCGGCCGTGTCCATCCTCACCGGCGTTCTGGGCGCGGTGATCGGCCCGCCGCTGCTGCGCGCCCTCGGCATCAACAGCCGCACCGCGTTCGGCCTGGCCCTGGGCGCGGCGGCGCACGGCGTGGGCACCGCCCGCGCCGCGGAGGAGGGCGACGCCGAGGCGGCGAGCGCGGGCCTTGCCATCGGACTGATGGGCGTATTCACCGCCGTCCTCGCGCCGCTCGTGGTCGTGGTCCTGCTACGCATCGGCTGGCTGGAGTAGGCAGACGCGGCTTGATCCGATCCGCGCCTAGGCACTCGGGCTTCGCCGCTCGATGTCTGGGCTCGTTCCCCACAATTGGGGAACCAGCCCCAAATCTGGGGGAGCGGCGGATCAAACGCAGACGCACGAGTCACCGCTTCCGCGCGATCTTTCTGAGCCGCTGCCGGCTTTATTCCAGGCGGAGCCAACGCGAGCCGCAGGGTGTCACGAAGCCGCTCCAAACCCTGCTGAAACAAGGGGCTGTACGGGAGCACACTCTGTCCATTATGCTGTTCGCGAGCCGATGCACCGGATCAGGTTCATCACCGACGTGAACGGATCGATGAAGGAACTGCCAGGCCCGAAAAAGGAACGACCGTGGGACAAGAAGTGGGTCGTCGAGGCACTAAACGTCGTTCCGGCGATTGGGACGGCTGTCGTGGCAGCGTTGATGGCCGCGGCCGACGCGAGCCGCCGCCCGTACTTCGGCATCCTGGCGGGCTTGGCCGCTACGCTTGGAATGGCGAGCATCGTGAAGGTCCTTCACGCCCGCGGTCCGAAAGAGCTGCAGAATCCCGTGTCGGTGGCGTGCGCTGGCATTTCTTCCTTTCTTCCAAAGGCGTACTGACGATGGCCAACGAGAAATCGGGACTGGCGGACGCGTTCGCCAATACGCGGATCGTGTCGAGGCCCGGGGCGGAGATCCGGGTAGAGCGGACCGAACTCACGGGAGTGCTCCGTGAGCGCCTGACCACGTCCGTCAGGAGCCTGGGCGACTCTTCATCGCCGCGAGCCACGGATGTGAAGTCGCGGATCTAGATCCCTGACGCGCGCTGGTCGCGAGGCGACTGCCAAGCGCGGCCAAAACGGCAGGAAAGCCGCCGCGATAGCAGGAAAAACCTGGAAAAACGTGGCATGTGCGTTGCCTTGTTCCCTGGCAGCGCTTGCGGGCGCCCCGGTGCTGGATGGCACCGCGCGGCGCCCTTGTTCGTCCCTGACACCCGAATCTGAAGGAGCACCCATGGCGAAGGTCATTGGGATCGATCTTGGAACCACCAACTCCGTGGTCGCCGTGATGGAAGGCGGCGACCCGGTGGTGATTCCCAACGCCGAGGGCGGCCGCACCACGCCGTCGGTCGTGGCGTTCACCAAGGACGGCGAGCGCCTCGTCGGCCAGGTGGCGCGCCGCCAGGCGATCACCAACCCCACCAACACGCTCTTCTCCATCAAGCGCTTCATGGGCCGCAAGGAGGCCGAGGTGAAGCAGGAGGAGAAGCTGGTTCCGTACAAGGTCACCGCGGGCCCCAACGGCCTGGCGCAGGTGGACGTGCCCAACGTGAGCAAGACGTTCACGCCGCCCGAGATCTCGGCGATGATCCTGCAGAAGATGAAGCAGACCGCCGAGGACTACCTGGGCCAGGGGGTCACGCAGGCCGTGATCACCGTGCCCGCGTACTTCAACGACGCCCAGCGGCAGGCCACCAAGGAGGCCGGCGAGATCGCGGGCTTCACCGTCTCCCGGATCGTCAACGAGCCCACGGCGGCCGCTCTGGCCTACGGGCTCGACAAGGGCTCCAAGGAGGAGACCGTTCTGGTCTTCGACCTCGGTGGCGGCACCTTCGACGTCTCGCTGCTCGAACTCGGCGAGGGCGTCATCGAGGTGAAGAGCACCAGCGGTGACAACCACCTCGGTGGTGACGACTGGGACCAGCGGATCATCGACCACCTGGTCAAGACGTTCCGCGGACAGCACGGCATCGACCTGTCGCAGGACAAGATGGCCCTGCAGCGTCTCTACGAGGCCGCGGAGAAGGCCAAGATCGAGCTGTCCAGCGCACAGGAGACCCAGATCAACCTGCCGTTCATCACGGCGGACGCCTCGGGCCCGAAGCACCTCGACCTGCGCCTGACGCGCTCGAAGCTGACCGAGCTGGTGTCCGACCTGCTCGACCGCGTGGTCCCGCCGGTCCGCCAGGCGATGGACGACGCCAAGGACAAGGGCGTCAAGGAGATCGACCACAT
>NZ_DASWMD010000048.1:0-41692 GCF_036399935.1 Longimicrobium sp. | reverse complement strand
GAGGGGGTACACACCCTAATCGAGTGCGTCAGGCTGGGCCGGTGCTCGGGCCGGCGCCCCCCATCCCCAACCCTTCCCCCGCAAACTGCCGCGGGGGAAGGGAGCCAGCCCGGCGCGCGCCGGAAAGTGTGGAGCGCGTGCAGGTGAAGCCCCGAGCGGGACGCGACAGCGGCCCGAGTCGGGGCTTTCCGCTGTTCCAGCCGCGGGTTCACCCGCCCCGGGTGCGGTACCTTTGGACCCTGTGATCGCGCCCCACCACGGCCGAGGCCTCGGCGCGGGTGCCCGCTGCCGCGCCCTGGCTGGTACACGTCCGCGGCTGGATCCTTCGCCCCGCGACGTCCGGTTTGCGGGCTGGTTCGGTGCGCCTGGGGCTCAGGATGACAAGCCTCGCGCTTTCGGCTGGAACCGCGGGAGGGTCGCCCTCGTACGGTTCGTGCGTAGCGGCGGAGCCGATTCGAACGCTTCGACAATCCAACAAGACCGACCGAGAGGGCTGGATGAAGATCGCCGTGCTGATGGGGGGGACGAGTGCCGAACGCGAAGTGTCGCTGGCGTCGGGAACCGGGATCGTAAAAGCGCTGCGCGAGCGCGGGCACGAGGTCTATACCGTCGACACCGCGCGCGGCTTCATTCCGCCCGAGCAGGAGGGCGACCTACTTCCCGGGGGCGTGAAGTCGGCCCCGCCGGCCGAGATGGAGAACGCCCTGCCGCTGCTGCAGCTGGGCCAGGTGGAGCAGCTTCGCGCGGCCGAGATCGCCTTCCTGGCCCTGCACGGCGGCGAGGGCGAAGACGGCACCATCCAGGCGTACCTGCAGCTGCTCGGCATCAGGTACACGGGATCCGGGCCGCTGGGCTCGGGCATCGCCATGGACAAGGACGTCACCAAGCGCCTGCTTCGCGACGCCCAGGTGCCCACGCTCCCCTGGCGCGTGGCGCGCGCGCCCGGCTTCGTGTACGACCCCGACACCATCGAAGACCTGGTGGGCATCCCTTGCGTGGTGAAGCCTTCGCGCGAAGGCTCCAGCGTGGGCCTGCACGTGGTGAAGGACCGGGAGGAGCTGGACGCGGCGGTCAAGGACGCCTCGCAGTACGACACCGAGGTGATGATCGAGCGCTACGCCAAGGGCCGCGAGCTCACCGTCGGCATCCTGGGCGACCAGGCGCTCCCGCCTGTGGAAATCCGCCCCAAGAAGGGCATCTACGACTACGAGAGCAAGTACACGCCGGGGATGACGGAGTACCTGTGCCCGGCGCCGCTGGACGAAGAGGTGGTGGCGCAGATGCAGGCGTACGCGCTGCGCGCCTTCAAGGTGCTCAAGCTGCGGGGATACGCGCGCATCGACTTCATCCTGGCGCAGGAACAGCTGTGGTGCCTGGAGGCCAACACCCTCCCCGGGATGACGGGCACCAGCCTGTTTCCCAAGGCGGCCGCGGCGGTGGGGATCACCTATCCCGAGCTCTGCGAGCGCATCGCCCAGTCGGCCCTCGGCTGACGGAAAACGACAGCGGACCGGAGACGCGCGACGGGGGTAGAGAGGGGAAAGCGCCCGACCTCCTCGGGCGCGTCTCTTCTCCCGTTCCACTTCTGCAACGGAAATGGCTTACCGGGATTCGTACGCGGGCGGCGGCTTCGGCGGCGGAGCCGTAACCCCCTGGGTCAAGCGCTTGCTGATCGCCAACGCGGCGGTTTTCGTGGTGGCGTTCATCCTGGCCAACGTGCTGGGCTACGGCCGCGAGGTGCTGGACCTCGTGGCGTTCGGGCCTACGCGATTCGTCACGCGGCCGTGGACGCTGGTCACGTACGCCTTCGTGCACCTGGGGATCGGCCACATCCTCGGCAACCTGCTGGTGCTGTTCTTCTTCGGCCCGCCGCTGGAGGAGCGCTGGGGAAGCCGGGCGTTCATCAGGTTCTACCTGGTTTCGGCAGCCGGCGCGGCGCTGTTCTCGGCGCTGTTCTACTTCTGGGACCCGGCCAACTGGATCATCGGCGCCTCGGGTGCCACGTTCGGCCTGATGCTGGCGTTCGCGATGATCTGGCCGGAGATGGAGATCCACGTCTGGGGCATCTTTCCCATCAAGGCCAAGTGGCTCGTGGGCATCATGGCCTTCGTGGAGCTGCTGATCGCGGCCAGCGGATCCAGCGGCGGCGTGGCCACGCTGGCGCACCTGGGCGGCATGGTCACGGCGTTCCTGTACCTGAAGAGCCCGTGGGCGCCGCCGGCGTGGGGCGAGGTGCCGGCGTTCGCGCGCAAGAACAAGCCGAAGCGCGGCGGCGTGGCCCTGGTGCCCTGGTCGGGGAAGAAGCCCGAGCCCGCGCGCACCCAGGCGGCCACGGCCACGCAGGTGCGCCCGGCCAACAAGAAGGCCGTCGCCGCGGCCGAGCGCGAGCTGCTGGACGACGTCGACCGCATTCTCGACAAGATCTCGTCCAAGGGCCTGGGCTCGCTCACCGAAGAGGAGCGCCGGCGCCTGGACGAGGTAAGCCGCCGCTACCGCACCAACTGAAGCCGCGGCGGCTCCGTAGAGATCGCGAGGCCCGCTCCCCATCCGGAGAGCGGGCCTCGATTCGTTTGGGCGCAGGGCAGGGTCGGCGTCCTCCGCATGGCCTGTCATCCAGAGGCCCAAGCGCACCGCACCCACCCGCACACGCCACCATGCGGGCCGAAGGATCTTGCATGGGGCGCTACCCAATCCGGGCGCGGCAGCGACACGAAAGCCGAACTCACGCCTTCGACTTCCCTCGATCCGCCCTCCTGGCGTGGAAAAGGCGACCTTCCAGAATCGCGCAGGACGCACGATCCCGCGCATGCGAGGGTTCCGGGTCGTCCTCGGGAGCAAAAGCGGATTATAGGGCTACCACGCGCGTTCTCTACTTGAACGGTCGGGTCGAGGACAGCGATGGGGCGGGAAGATGCGGCGAGGCGGGGAATCTGAGGTTGAATCTGGAGATTTCGCCCGATTCGGCGGAAATCCGAGGCGGATCGTGCCTGATAACGCTGTTGTTAACCATCAGCCCAGGTCGCGTGCATGACGATGACTACCTTGCGACACTCAGGTTAACGCACGTTACGGCACTGCGGATGCGCTGCCAGACGCGGCGATGCCTTCGATCAGGTTGGTTAACGCGCGTTGACTCAGACCCTCGGCCCGGGTGATCCCTGCGAAATGGAAGGAAGCAAGGCCGTGGAGCATGGCCCAGAGGCTCAGCGCCATGCCGTCTGGATCGCCTTCCGCCAGCACTCCCGCATCCATCCCCTCGCGCACACGATCGCGCAGGAAACGCCGCACGGCTGCACGCTGGCGGTGCAGGGGAGACTCTTCCGCGCCTTCGGCCCCGGGTTCGAACAGGGCGCGGTAGGCTTGGGGCTGCGCGAGGGCGAACTCCAGGTACGCATCCGCCGTCGCCCGCAGGCGCTCCATGGCCGTGGGTGCCTCCAGCGCGCGGAAGAGGTGGCTTCCGAGCAGGCGTGAGCCCTCACCCGTGACTTCGCGCAGGATGGCGTCCTTGTCGGCGAAGTGGCGATACAGGGCTGTGGCGGTGACGCCTACCCGCTCGGCGACCGCACGCATGGTGACCGCATCGGGACCGCGCTCGAAGTGAAGCGCCCGTGCCGCGGCGATGATCCTGCTCTTGATATCCTCCATGTTAACATATGTAAACGCAAGCGGAACGTGTGTCAACCATTCAGGGCGGGCACCATTCGCCCTGAACACACCTGGTTAACAGATGTAAACGCCGACCCACCTGCCGTCCGCTGCCTGGCGCAAAGGGGTTGCAGGGGCTCGCTTGAGAACGTTAGTATCTCCGACGGCCCGCTCGTCCCACCTGATCCACTCTTTTGCACACCTGCATCGCCGATCTGCGCGGTCCTGCGACGGACCGGTTTCCGGCTTCGGCGACTGCCTCCCGCGACCCGCGGTTCCCAGCCTGTGAAAACACCGGTCAGCCCGACAGACCTCGAGTCGCTGGATCCAGGCGGGGGTGGAATTCCCTCGCGGTACCGCGACCGCATCATCTACGCGCTCGCCATCGCGGGAGCGGTGTTCCTGCTGCCCTTCGGCCTCAACAACGTCGTACGCGGGCGGATGGGGCTGGGCATCGCCAACCTGGTCATCGTGGGCATGCTGGCCCTGAACGCGCTGGCGCTCAAGCGCGGGCGCACGCCCCCCATCCCGGTCGCGCTCGTCTTCATTCCGGTGGCGGCCGGCCTGCCGCTGGGCATTCGGGCGCTGGGGTTCATGGCCGTGCTGTGGTGCTATCCGGCCACCATGCTCTTCTTCTGCATGCTCCCGCGCCGGCTGGCCAACCTCCTGGCCGCCGGGATCCTGCTGTCCGTGGTGCCGATGGTGTACCTGGACACGGGAACCGGTGCCGCCGTGCGGTTCGCCGTGACGCTCACGCTGCTGGTGGTGTTCACCAACCTCTTCCTGGGGGTGATCGATTCGCTCCGCGACCAGCTGGTGCAGCAGGCCGTGCGCGACCCGCTGACGGGCGCCTTCAACCGCCGGCGCATGGACCGCGTGCTGCGGGCGGCGGCGGCACGGGGAGAAGCCGCGTCGCTGCTGGTGATGGACATCGACCACTTCAAGCAGGTGAACGACCGATTCGGCCACGCGGGCGGGGACGAGGTGCTGGTGGCCGTGGCATCGGTCCTGGCCCGCGAGGCTGGCGGCGACCTGTTCCGCTTCGGCGGCGAGGAGTTCGCGGTGCTGCTGCCCGGCGCCGCCGCGCAGAATGCCCTGCGCGAGGCCGAACGGCTGCGCCGCGCCGTCGCCGAGGGGGAGGCGGGGAGGGGAGGACGGGTTACGATGAGCATCGGGGTGGCGGCGCTGCGCCGGGGCGACACCTGCGACACGTGGCTGAACCGCGCCGACGCCGCGCTGTACGAGGCCAAGCGGCTGGGGCGCGACCGCGTCGCGCAGGCGGCGGAAACGCCCGAGCTCGTCTAGCCCGGCGCAGCCGTCCGCCTCAGCAGGGGCCCGGGGGAAGAATGGCCAGGAGCCGCCCCTGGTACACCTCGTGAACCTCGGCGATGGGCCGGTGATCCTGCGCGTGCACCACGGCGCGGTGCGCGAAGAGCTCGTCGGGGATGGAGAGCGCCCCGGCGCTGGCGCAGGGCGGCGCGGCCCGCGGGGCACGTTCCCACCCTTCGGGCAGCGGTGACCAGAGCAGCGTTGCGGCGAAGGTGCGGCGGTACGGCTGCAGGGGCGCCACCACCCGGCCGAAGGGCGCGTCGCTGCCCTCCAGCGCCCGGTTCATCTCCGGCGTCAGCCGCCCGGGAACGTACCAGTTCTCCGCCTGGGAAAGCACGTGTTCGCCGCAGCGAAGGCGCACGCGCCGGTACCGCACCACCTCGCCGGAATCTACCTGCAGCCTCGCGCGCTGCTCCGGGCTGGGCGCGCGCGCGCCGCCCGAAAGCACCTCCGCCACGATCCGGGGCTCCGGGGCCATGTCGTGGTCGCGGCACCACTTCTCCAGCGTGAACGTCGCGCTGCGGCTGGCCAGGATCTCGGCGTTCAGGCCCTGGATCAACGCCAGCGCCTGCGTGCGGGTGAGCAGCGCGTCCGGCCACGCGGGTGCGCGCTGCCCGTCGGCGGGGGACGCCAGGAGCAGCGCGGCCGCGACCATCGGCAGCCAGGCTCGAGAGAAGGGTTTCCACACGTCGGCAGCAACCGGTTGGGAGGGTCCAGGCGCCCCTGGGAAGCGGAAGCAATTGAGCCGGGACGGCGCGGGGGAGCAAGACAAGGCCGCCGCCCCGGAATGCCGGGGCGGCGGCTTGGTGTCCGTTCCGTGTGTCGCGCGAGGCGTGCCCGGCTACGGCCGCGGGGCGAGGGCCTGCTCCAGCCGCACCATCCGGCTTTCCAGCTCGTCGGCCCGGCGGCGGGCCTCGGCGTTCTCCGTGCGGAGCGCCTGGTTCTGCGCCTCGAGCGCCTGCACCTGCTGGCGCAGCGCGGCGAGCTCTGCCTGCTGCCGCTCCGTGCGCGTGTCCAGCGCCTGGATGCCGGCCAGGTTCACGCCGTCGAAGTCGCCCTGGTTGATGGTCAGCGAGTCACCGCTGAACCCGAACGCGCGGTGCCAGTCCTGCGCCATGGGGCCGATGTGGCGCACCGTGCGGTCTTCTTCGGTGATGTAGCGCCAGGTGGTCACCGGCAGCGAACGGATGCGGGCCAGCACGTCCTCGCCGTCCACCGCCAGGAACAGGTCCTTGCGGCTGCGGTCCGACACCGTGTTCCAGGTGGCGGCGCCGGCGTTCATCGTTACGCCGGACGTCCGGGTGGCGTTGGTGTACAGGCGGATGCCGCCCGACGCCCGCAGGTTGAACTGGTTGTCGGCGCTCGCCTGCAGGCTGTCCGCGCTGCTGCCGTCGGAGATGACGATGGCGCCCGTGTACCCCCGCGTCGAAGCCGCGCGGCCCAGCGCGATGGCGTAGTTGCCGGACGCCGTGGCGCGGTAGCCCAGGGCGATGGCGGCCTGCCCGTTCGCATGGGTGGCGAAGCCCATCGAAACGCTGTAGGGCTGGTCCGTGTAGGCGCTGTGGCCGGCGGCGATGGACCAGTTGCCCTCGGCCTGCGTGTTCTGCCCGAACGCCGCGCTGAAGAAGCCGATGTTCGCGTCGTTCCACTGGTCGCTGTTGACGCCGCCGGCGCGGAACGCCGCGCGGTACGGGTGCCACATCATCCGGTAGCCCTCGCCTTGCTGGGGGATGAGGCCGATTCCCAGCGAGCCCATGGCCACGAAGCCGCCGGCGCTGTCCACGCGCACCCGGTCTTCCTTGCCGTAGACGGAACGCAGGCGCAGGATGAGGCCGGAATCGCCCGTCGCGATCCCGCAGTCCGCCACGTCGACCTTGTTGTCGCCGTTGGTGTCTTCGGAGCTGATGTCGGCCGTGCCGTTGCCGTTCAGGTCCCAGCAGTTCTGGCCATCCTTGCCGTTGGCTCCGGCCGCGCCCGCGGCCCCGGCGGGACCCTCAGGCCCCGCAGCGCCGGCGGGGCCCTCCGGACCCGCCGGGCCGGCGGGACCTTCAGCGCCGGCAGGACCGGCAGCGCCCTCAGGACCCGCGGCGCCCGTGGCACCGGCGGGACCTTCCGGGCCCTGGGCCCCGGCGGGACCCTGCGGCCCCGGCGCGCCCGTGGCGCCCGCGGGACCCTGGGGACCCTGCGCGCCCGCCGCTCCGGCTGGACCAGCCGGGCCCTGCGGACCGGCCGGGCCAGCGGCTCCATCCGCACCCGCGGGGCCGGCGGGGCCTTGCGGCCCGGCGGCGCCCGGCGATCCGGCGGGGCCGGTGGCACCCTGCGGTCCCGTCGCGCCCTGCGGACCGGTGGTGCCCTGGGGCCCGGCGGGGCCCTGCGGACCGGCGGGGCCCTGAGGACCGGCGGGCCCGACGCCCCCGTCTTCGTTCCAGCTGAACTCGATGTGGTTGGGCGCCGAGCAGCTGGTGCGCAGGCCCGGCTGCTTGATGCGGTACACGGTGCCCGAGCCCGGCACGTAGCAGGCGTAGAGCACCGACGAGGACGACTGGCTCTGCTGCTGCGCCAGGGCAGGCGCGGGCGCGAATGCCAGGAGGGCGGCGCCGGCGGCAGCCGCCAGCGTCGAAGCGGAGGGGAGTGTAACCTTCATTCAGCCTCGGGAAGCGGTGAGGTTTGGAAAGGGGAATGCGCTGGCTACTGCGCCGGCGCGGGAGCGGGATGGGCGGCCAGGGTCACGTCGGCCAGCGCCAGGCGGATCAGGTCCAGCTCGGCGGAAGGCTCTGCCCCCGACGCGAGCTCGTCCACCGAGGCCAGCGCGGCCGCGACCGCCGCGTCCAGCTCGGAGGGGTCGCTCCCGGCCAGCGCCGCACCGACGCGAGCGAGCACCGGATCCAGTGCCTCGTGTCCCAGCCCCGGCAGTACGCGCACGCGCGCATCGTCGATGATGGCGGCAAGGCCGCCCGTCTGCTCGGCGCTGAGCACCTGCAGCGAAACCGGGAGGGTGGCTACCCGTGCTTCCGCTGGGGGCGCGGTGGGGGGTGTTACGGGCGATTCTCCGCACGCCACGGCGAGTGGCAGTGCCAGCGCGGCTAAAGCCTGCTTTCTCATCAGGAAATGTCCTCCGCAAGGAACCTGGTGGGGAGTGCAGCCCGGCGTGCGTGGCGCGCCGGGGGGGAACGGGGGAAAATGCCGATCTGTGCGTACGGTGGCCGATAACATGCGTATTACCCGCGTAGATCCGCCGGGCAGCGTGAAAGCCGGGTGTCAGGACGCCGACGGTGTTGGGTCCAGCGGATAGGACCGGCGGAAAGCGAACCGGCGGCCGCCAGGCGAACGGGAAGAACGAACGAAGCGCCGCCGTTGGGTCCCTGGCGGGGACGGCGCTTTCGTCCCGGTGCGCCTATCGTTTCGCCGGCGCGGCGCTCCCTTGCGTCACCAGGGCCTCCAGCCGGTCCAGCCGCGCCCGCATCTCCGCGTTCTCGCGTTCCAGCACCTGGATGCGTTCCGCCTGGGCACGGGTGCGCGCCTCGAGCGCCTGGGCCGCAGCCAATGCTACGCCGTCCGCGTCGACGGTGGTGATGTGGGTCCTGTCGTCACCCCCCAGCCCGAACGCAGCATGGAAGTCCTGGGCGGTTGGGCCCAGGTGCCGCACGCCGTGGGACTCCGCGTTGTACGTCCACGTGGTTATGGATAGGCCGCGGAGCCGCGTGAGCACGTCCTCGCCGAGCACGGCGGCGAACCCGTGCTTGCGATTGACGTCCGACACGTTCGTCCAGGCGCCGCCATTCGAAAGGTATGCGCAGTTGCTGGCGCTGATCACCCACTGCACGTTGGAGCAGCCGGTCCACGGGGTGCTGGCGAAGCCGGGGTAGGCCTGGAAGAGCACCCCCGCGGTCTTGGCGCTGTTGGTGTACAGCCGGATGCCGCCGGAGGCCCGCAGGCTGAACTGGTTGTTGGCGGTGGCCTGCAGGCTGTCGGTGGTGCTGCCGTCTCCGATGACGATCGCACCCTCATGCCCGTCGGCCGACACCGCGCGCCCGATGGCCACCGCGTAGTTGGCGTCGGCCGTGGCCTTGTAGCCCAGGGCGATGGCGGCCTGCCCGTTCGCGTGGGTGCCAAAGCCCATCGAGACGCTGTAGGGCTGGTCCGTATAGGCGCTGTGGCCGGCGGCGATGGACCAGTTGCCCTCGGCCTGCACGTTCTGCCCGAACGCCGCGCTGAAGAAGCCGATGTTGGCGTCGTTCCATTGCTCGCCGCTGACGCCGCCCGCGCGGAACGATGCGCGGTACGGGTGCCACATCATCCGGTAGCCTTCCCCTTGCTGGGGGATGATCCCGATCCCCAGCGATCCCATGGCCACGAACCCTCCGGCGCTGTCCACGCGCAGGCGGTCTCCTGACGGGTTGCCCGACTGGATGCGCAGCAGGATGTCTGACTGCGCAACCGCGGGAGCGGCCATGGCGAACGAAAGGCCGACGGCCAGCGCCGCCCTGCCAAGCAGGTGTTTCATCGCGATCTCTCCGGAATGCTGGACGGGGGGGCCGCCGTCACGGGGTGCGGTTGACGATGGTGAATGGGGTGTAGTTGTTCAGCGTCAGGGAGGCACCCCTGACCGGACCGTTGGTGATGGTCACCGGACCGTACGCCACGGTGGTGTCCTGCACCGCGATCGTGCCGTTGACCAGCAGGGTGGCCAGGGTGCCGTTGAGCACCCCCGCGGAGCCGGTCATCTGCACGGTGCCGGCGGTGATGGTGCCCTCGACGTTCGCGTTGCCGCGGATGCGCATGTGCCCGGTGCCCGTGATGGTGCCGCCGGAGAACACGCGCAGGTTCTCGATGTCGCCCGACGCCGGGAACGCGGGCATGGAGCCCGAGATGGACGCCGCGCCGGGAATGCGTACGCTGCTGGTGGAGTCCGGCACCGAGTTGTTCTGCCAGTTGCCGGCGGTGTTCCAGGCCGAGCTGACGCTGCCCGTCCACACGTGGCCCAGGTCCGTGGCCACGCTCTCGTCGACGGCTTCGGCCGAAACGTACACCGTGAACGCGAAGGCGGTCACGGTGCCCGTCAGCCCGAACTGCCACCGCATGGGGTCGGAAATTTCGTAGGGCTTCAGGATCTGGTTCCACCGGTAATACGTCTGGCCGGGGCCGGTGAACTCGCCGTTCGTGCCGGTGGGGTTCACCATGTACACGGTGCCGTCTCCGGCGGTGGCGGTGGGCCCCGAAAAGAAGAACACGTCCACCCCGGTGATGGTGGAGCCGTCCGGCGTGCCGAGGGCCTGCTCGAGCAGGTTCTCGACGACCACGTAGGTCGAAAGGACCCGCGCGCCCGCGTCGTACTCGGTGCCGAAGTTGGAAAGCTTGACGTAGTGGTTCTGCCCCCCGACGATCACGTTCAGGTTCACCGGTGCGCCGGGGAAGGGGGCCTCGCGGCACTGCATGGTGCCCGCCTTCACGTCAACCGAGCACGCCACCGCCGACAGCGTCTTCGGCGTGGGGGGCACGGGGCCGGGCTTTACGCCCAACGGGTTGTCGGTGCATGCGGCCAGCAGCAGCACGGCGCCAAGGGCCGGCTTTCGCCAGAGGGCGATCTTATAGGTCATGGGAAGGCCGGGGCGCGCGGAAGGCGCCCCCAGAGTTGATGGAGGGGTCGGACGTTTCGGCGGTGCTCCAAGATAGTATCGCGCGCGCCCGCCCACAACGATCGTGGCCACACGCGGATTCGGCGTTCGTACGAGAGATCGTCTGTCGCCGCGTTGTTCTCACTCGAGGGTGCCGCTACGTTTGCCGCTGGGGGAACGGGCCGGCGAACCGCTGCGTGTGCCGCGTGTCGTCCGCCCGCGTTTCCCGCTACACCCGGAGGCGCGCGATCCACCCGTGCAATTAGACAACCCGTCTGCTTCCTTCATTCCATCTCCCGCGGGCGGGGCCCGAATGGAATGGAACCCGGGGCACGATTGTCCATTGGACGAACGGGACCACGCACGGCCGTCGTGGACCTGCGCCCCCGCACGCCGGCAGATGGACGCCACCCCTTCCGATACCGACCTGCTGGCCGCCGCCCGCGGGGGCGACGAGCGCGCCTTCCGGCTGCTGGTGGAGCGGTACGAGGGTGCCGTCGCGTCTACCGTTCTCGGCATGCTGGGCCGCGGCGACGAGGCGGAAGACGTGGGGCAGGAAGTGTTCATCCAGCTCTTCCGCTCGCTCGGCCGCTTTCGGGGCGAGGCCGCGCTGGGCACGTACCTGCGGCGGATCGCCATGAACCTGTCGCTGAACGCGCTGAAGCGGCGCAGGCGGATGACGTGGCGCTTTCTGAGCCGCGACCGCTCGCCCGAGCCGCTGCCGGAGCCCGCCACCGATCCCGCCGACGCCGACGGCTGGCAGGCCCGCGAGCACGTGCGGGCCGCGATCGCCCGCCTGGCGCCGCAGCACCGCTCGGTGGTGGTGCTGCGGATGATGGACGGGTGCTCCACGCGCGAGGCCGCGCAGATCCTGCAGGTGCCCGAGGGCACGGTGATGTCGCGCCTGAGCCGCGCGATGAAGGAGCTGGAACAGCACCTGGGGGCGTACCGGCGCGACGATATTCCTGGTCGGGAGGCGCATGATGGGTGAATCGGACGACGAGATCCTGTGGCGGGCCGTGGCCGGAGAGCCGACCCCGGCGGAGGCTTCGGCGGTGCAGTCGCGGCTCGCGGCCGAGCCCGCGCTGCACGGGCGCATGGAGGAACTGCGAACGATCGCGGCTGCACTCCGGGGCGCGCGCCACGACGCGTTCGCCGCCGGATTCGCGTCGCGCGCCGCGCGCCGCGCAGCCGCCGAGCTCTCGCAAGGCCCGCTTTCCGCCGCGCTGCTGCAGCGGTACTTCCTGCGCCTGGTGCCCGCGACGGTGGCGGCCATGCTGCTGCTGGCCGGCTACACCCTTCGCGGCGTCGGCCCGGGGCAGGGCGGGGTAGAGGCGCTGCTGGGCCTGATGCCCGTCACGGCCGAGGCGCTGCTGCCGCCGGCCCCGCCCGGGCTGTAGGGCACCGGCCATGCTGAAGGTGGAAACCAGGAGCGCGCTGATCCTGCTGTGCACCCTGCTGCTGGGCGCCGCGCTGGGCGGCGTGGGCACGGGCGCGCTGGTGCAGTACCGCGCATCGCGGGTGGAGAAGATGCGGCGTCCCGGTGGCTTTTCGGCGCACATGCACGAGATCATCCAGCCGCACAGCGCCGCACAGTGGGATTCGCTGCTTCCCATCGTGCAGGTGACCGCCGGCCGAAACGAGCGCATCCAGGCCCGCACCCGCGTGCAGATGAAGGCGGCGCTGGATTCCATGCGAAGGGAGCTGGCACCGCTGCTGGACGAGGCGCAGCGGCGGCGGCTGGAGGCGTTCGCCCGCACCGCACGGCCCCCCAAGGGACACGGACACGGGGGTCGGCCGCCTCCGCCCGAGGGCGCGCCCTGGCCTCCGCCCGGCGAGGGGCCGCCATGAAGCCGAGCAGAAGCCGCCGCCCCGGAACCCGGTGCGGCGGCTTCGTTTGTGGGCGCTTTCTTCACACGCTACCTGAGGCCCACCGCGGCCCGCATCTGCTTCGTGATGGACTGGCGCGTGGTCCAGTACTCCGCCCACGGGTCCGCCTGGAGCGACTGGATGCGCTCGACGACGGCCTGCGGCGTGAAGTCGTCCGTGCGGAGCTCCGCCGTGAGCTCGTCCCAGCCGATGGGGACGGAAACGGCGCCGGTGGGCCGCGCGCGGACGCAGTAGGCGCAGATGGCAGTGGCGCCGCGACCGTTGCGCAGGTAATCGAGGAAGATCTTTCCCTTCCGCGCCGCCTTGGTGGCCTTGATCAGGTACTTGCCCGGGTTCCTGGCGCTCAGGTCGGCGGAGAGGGCCCTGGTGAAGTCCTTGACCTCGTCCCACGACGAGCGCCGGGCGATGGGAACCACTACGTGCAGCCCCTTGCCGCCCGTGGTCTTCACCCAGCTGCGCAGCCCCAGCTCGTCCAGCCGGTCGCGCACCTGGAACGCCGCCGCCACCACGCGCGCCCAGGGCACGTCCGGCGCGGGATCCAGGTCCATCACGAACTGGTCGGGCTTTTCGAAGCTGTCGCGGCGCGCGTTGGATACGTGAAGCTCCAGCGCGCTCATCTGCACCATGGCGACGAGCCCCGCGACGGAATCCACGTAGGTGTAGACGCGGGGGTCGCCGTCGTTCTCCAGGATGGTCGTGCGCCCCACCTGCGCGGGAAAGTGCTCGTCGCCGTGCTTCTGGTAGAAGCACTGGCCGCCCACCCCCTCCGGACAGCGGACGAGCGTCAGCGGGCGGTCGACGATGTGGGGGAGCATCCACTTGCCGATGGCCTCGTAGTAGCGCGCCAGGTCCAGCTTGGTGGTGCCCAGGGCGGGGAAGAGCACCTTATCGGGGTTCGACAGGCGGATCCCCTCCACCTCCGCGTCCGGCGCCTTTCCGCGCCGGGGTGACGCGGACTTCGTCGACGGCGGCACGGGGCGGGTGGACGGGGCCGCGGGCGCATCCCTGGACGCACCACGCGCCGGCGCGCGGGTGCGCCCCTTCGCGTTGGCGGCATCGGGCTCGGCGGCCGCGGACTCGCCGGCGGGCAGGGCGCCCGGGTCTTCGCGCACCACCTGCGTGGCCGGCTTGTCCTCGCGCAGCCCCTGGAACACGGGATGGCGCAGGATGCCGTCGCCGGTCCACTCCGTGAACTCCACCTCGCACACCAGCGTCGGCTCCACCCAGGTGACTCCCGCAGGCTGGCGCCCCCGGCGGCCGAAGTCGGAGAAAGGCGAGTCGGCTCGCTTCAGCTTCTTCAGCCGGGCGTGCACCTGGCGCAGCACCTCTTCGTTGAAGCCCGTTCCCACCTTGCCGGCGTGCACCAGCTCGCCGTCCCGGTACACGCCCACGTGAAGCGCGCCGAAGTGCGAGCGCGACCCGCGCGGCTCCGTGAATCCCCCGATGACGAACTCCTGGCGCAACAGGCACTTCACCTTCAGCCAGTCCTTCGTGCGCTTCTGCGCGTAGGGCGCATCCGCCCGCTTGCAGATGATGCCCTCCAGCCCCATCGCGCACGCCTGCTGATGGAACACGCCCCCGCTGCCCACGATGTGGTCGCTGAACCGCACCCCGCCGGCGGGATCGCCCGCCAGCAGCCCGCGCAGCGCCTCCTTGCGGGCCAGCAGGGGAGACCCGCGCAGGTCCATCCCGTCCAGGTGCATCAGGTCGAAGGCGTAGAACACCAGGTCCGCCGTGCGGCCGCTGCTGAGCACGTTCTGCAGCGCCTGAAAGCTCGACGTGCCGCCGGACGTCAGCATCACCAGTTCGCCGTCCAGGATCGCGTCGCGGGCGGGCAGGGCAGCAAGCGCCGCGGCCATCTCGGGGAACTTGTCCGTCCAGTCGTTGCCGTTGCGGGTGACCAGCCGCGCCTTGCCGCCGCGCAGCATCACGACGAGACGATATCCATCGTACTTGATCTCGTGGATCCAGCCGTCCCCGGCCGGCACCTCGTCGACCAGGGTGGCTAGGGCAGGAGTGAACTCGGCGGGAAACGCCGCCTTGCGGGCGCCGGGAACGCCGGGAGCGGGGGAGGCCACGGGCTTGCTGGACCGGGTGGATCTGGGCTTGGCGGCGGGCTTCTTCGCGGCCTTCGAGGGCTTCCCGTCGCGGATCAGCGCCTCGGCCGTGGGGGCCTTCGAGTCCCAGCGGGCGTCTGCGTCGGCGGCGATCTCGTCCATCGTGCGCCCCGTGGCCACGCTGGTGACGATCTCCTCCGTGATGACACCGGCGGACTCGGGGCGCGCCACGTCGTCGTCGTCCTTGAAGAGCAGCCACTGCTCCTTCTGGCCCTCCTCCCGCGGCCGGCGCGAGCGCACCAGGTGCCAGCCGCCGGAGAGCCGCTCGCCGTGGAGGTGGAAACGGATGTGTCCCTTGCGATAGCCCTTGTGCGGGTCCTCGTCTGGCGTCCAGTGGCCGCGGTCCCACAGCATCACGGTGCCGCCGCCGTACTCCTTCTTGGGGATGATCCCCTCGAAGACGCCGTACTCGATGGGGTGGTCCTCCACGTGGACGGCCAGGCGCTTGACGGACGGATCCAGGCTGGGCCCCTTGGGGACGGCCCAGCTCTTCAGGACGCCGTCCAGCTCCAGGCGAAAGTCGTAGTGAAGGTGGCTGGCCGCGTGCTTCTGGATGCAGAAGGAGAGCACGTCCCCCGCCGGGTGGACGTGCCCTTCTGGTTCTGCGGTGACGCGAAAGTCGCGCTTTCGCTTGTACTCGTCGAGGCCCATTCAGGCGCGCGGGTTCAGGCGGCCTTGCGCTTCTTGCTGCTGCTGGCGCGCGGCTTGGCCGGGGCGGCGGAGCGGGGCGACGGCTTGCTGGCCGAGGCCGCCTTGCGCGGCTTGGCGGCCGACTTCGCCACCGCCTTGGGCGCGGCTGCGGGTTTGGCCGCAGGCTTCGACGCCTTCGCCGCGGGGCGCTCGGCCTCGTCCGCGGCCTCGTTGCCGGCGCCGCCGGTGGTGGCCTCGACGCTGCGCTTGAGCAGCGACATGATGTCGATCACGTCCCCGCGCCCCTCGGCCACCTCGGGCACCGGCGACTCGTCGGGCTCGTTGGTCTGGCCGCTGTCGATGCGCCCCTGGATCAGGCCCATCAGGTCTTCGCGGTACGTGTCGTGGTACTTCTCGGGCGACCACTCGGCGGTCATGCCCTCGACCAGGCGCTCGGCCATCTCGATCTCGCGGTCGTTGACCCCCATGGCCTGCAGGTCTTCGCCGGGCACCTCCAGGTCGTCGGTGGCGCGGATCTCGTCGGCGAAGCGAAGGATCTCCAGCACCAGCACGTTGCCTTGGGGCACCACGGCCGACAGGTACTCGCGCGAGCGGATGACCACCTTGGCGATGCCCACCTTGCGGGTGCGCTTGAGCGCCTCGCGGAGCAGCGCGTAGCCCTTGGCGTTCTTGCCGGTGGGCGCCAGGTAGTACGGCTTGTCGTAGAACACCGGCTCGATGTCCTCGAGGTCCACGAAGTCGGTGATCTCGACGGTCTGCGTCTTTTCGGGGTTGGCCCGGAGCAGGTCTTCGTCGCTGAGCACGACGTAGTGGCCGCTCTCGTACTCGTAGCCCTTTACGATGACGTCGCTCTCGACCTCTTCGCCGGTGGCCTTGTTGTACTTGCGGTAGCCGACGGGCGAGAGGTTGCGGCGGTCGAGCTGACGGAAGCTCAGGTCGTTGGTCTTCTCGGCGGAGAAGAGGCCCACCGGAATGTGGACCAGGCCGAAGCTGATGCTTCCTTTCCAGATTGCGCGTGCCATCTCGTTGGCTCCTGGGTCAGATGGGACCAGGCCTAAGCGCAAGCGCCAAGCCAATGCGTATAATATACATTATGTAAACTAGATCGGGTGGAGAAGTGTGGATAACGGCGGAGGCGCTGTGGATTGCGGAATTTCGCCACTGTTCGGGAGTTTAGGGACGGAGATGCGCCCCATCGGACGCGTCCGATCGAGCGTGGGATTGCCGGGACCGCGACAATGCCCCGCTGCCACGATTCGGCCTCAGGAGGCGACGTCCGGGCCGGCCGAGGCGGAGATCGCGCGTCCTGCGCGATTTTCGAAGGCCGGGTTTTCGGGTCGCGAAGCGGGTTTGCGGGAGCGGGTGAACCCGCCGCTCCAAAAGCGGAAAGCCCCGACACGGACGTTGGCACGTCCGTTCGAGGCTTCACCTGCACGTGGGCCGCACCTACGGGTTCGACCAAGAGGATCGAGGTCGCCCACCGAGGATGCGCGTGGTGAGATCCACGAGGTGGCGTGTGGTTGAAGCCCCGAGCGGGACGCGGCAGCGGCCCGAGTCGGGGCTTACCGCCGTTCCAGCCGCGGGTTCACCCGCCCCTGGTGCACCGAGGCCTGGACCAGAGCCCTCTCATGGTGCCGGTCAGAGCCCGGCCAACAACCTCTTGGCTTCCTCCGCCAACTCGTCGCGGCCAGTGGCCACGGATTGCAGGGCCTCGCGGGCGCCCGGCGTGCGGATGCGGGCAATGGCCTGCAGCGCCGCCATCTTCAGGCGTGTGACCTTGTTGAGCGAGAACAAGGAACGTTTGTTTACGATTCCCAGCAGCCCCGGCAGCGCCTCTGCCGAGCCGATGCGCCCCAGCGACTGGGCGGCGAGCGCCTGAAGCTCCTCGTCGCCGCCGTCGTTCAGCACGCGCGCCAGGAACGGAACGGCCGCGGTTTCGCCCAGGCCGCCCAGCCCCTGCACCGCCTCGCGGCGCACCACGCGCTCGGGATCGCCCAGCAGGTCCACGAGCACCCGCAGCGACCCGCGCCCGCCCAGCGCCGCCGCGGAGCGTGCAGCGTCCGCGCGGATCCCCGCGTCCGCGTGCCGCGCCGCCTCGGCCGCCCAGCGCCGCGCCACCTCGGGGTCCACCCCCGGCCCCCCGGCCAGCTCCAGCAGCGTCCGCACGCGAACCGGGTTGGGGTCCTGCACCGCGTGGGCGATCAGCCGGTCCGCCGTTCCCTCTGCCGCCAGCAGCGTGCGGAACGCGGCCGATCGCGATTCGGCATCCGGCGAGCGATGGATGAAGCCCTCCAGCATCAGCAGCGCGTCGCCGCCCGTGAACGCCAGGAAGCGCAGGATGCGCTCACGCTCGATGCCGCCGTGCCCCAGCAGCTCCACCAGCCGCTGCAGCGTCTCGGCCGAGCCCACCCGGCGGATGGCCTGCAGCGCCGAGTCGCGGAACAGCCGCGTGCGGTCCGGCCGCTGCGCCTCGCGCACCAGGGCGTCGAGCACCTCCACCGCCTCGGCGTGCGCGTCGGAGCGCAGGAGCTGCACCGCGGTGCGCACCGCCGTGTCGGCCAGCTCGTCGAAGCGCGACACGTTGTCCGTTTGCGCCAGCAGCCGCGGAAGCGCTTCCGCCTGCTCGTCGGCCGAGGCCGCGGTGCGGAAGAAGTGGAACATGTCGTTGACGGGCGGCTCGTCGCGCCCATGCTCCCCCGCCCCGGGGCGCGTCGGGGAACCGGCCCCCCCTGGGCTACCCGGAGGCCCCGCCAGCAGGGCGTCCGCATCCAGGATCTCGAACTCCCCCAACTCCGTGCTCTCGAAGTCGCTGTCCGACCACGCGCCTGGCGTCACGGGTTCCACGACGGCCGGGGCCGGCGCGTCCACCGGGACGTACGGCGTCGAGGCGGGTGTCGGCTGTGAAGGAGCGGAGTCGGGGGACGGCGATGCGGCGGACGCGGGCGCGGCGGGGGTGCGCGGGGCGGGCTTGTAGACTTCGGCCGCGGAGGTGCTCAGGTACACCCCGTACGGCCGCGCGCCCGCCATCGCCCCGACGATCCCGCCCTCGCCCAGCTCGCCGGCGCCGCGGGCGAGATGAAAGAAGGTGTCCTGCAGGTCCGCCGCGTGCGCGTCGGGGGTAAAGCCGATGCGGTTGACGCGCAGGGTGATGAGGTGCCCCGCCGCGCGCAGCACCTGCGGATCCACCCCGCCCACGAGCTGGCCCTTGTGGGTGAAGCCCGTGAACTGCACGTCCAGCACCAGGCTCTTCTGCCCGGCCAGCACCTCCGCCAGGGCCGCGTGCGCTTCGGCGGCGCGGGCCGCGGGGTCGCCGTCGCGCAGCACGGCGGCGGCTAGGGCACGGACGAAGGCGGGCGCGGATTCGTGCATTCGGTGTCGGCGGAAGAGAAACGGGGCCCGGCTCAGGCGCGCAGCGCGGGGCGGCTTTCCAGGCGGCCGGTGGCGGCGAGGAAACGCAGCCGCCAGACGCGCCACACGGCCTCGCGGACGATCTTCTTGCTCATCTTGCTCTCGCCCAGGTCGCGGTCCACGAACATGATGGGGATCTCGCCCAGGCGGAACCCCTTCTTCCAGGCGCGAAAGCTCATCTCGATCTGGAAGGCGTAGCCGTTGCTTTCCACCCGGTCCAGCTCGATGGACTCCAGCACCTGCCGCCGGAAGCACTTGAACCCGCCGGTGGCGTCGGCGATGGGGAGCCCCGTCACCCAGCGGGCGTACGAGTTGGCGAAGTAGCTGAGCAAAAGGCGCCCCATCGGCCAGTTGACGACGGTGACCCGGCCGTGGAGGTAGCGCGACCCCAGCACCAGGTCGTAGTCCTGCACCGCTTCCAGGAACTGCGGAAGGTGCGCGGGATCGTGGCTGAAGTCGGCATCCATCTCGAAGAGGATGTCGTACTTGCGCTCGATCCCCCACTTGAAGCCGGCGATGTAGGCCGTGCCCAGCCCCAGCTTTCCGGCGCGGTGGATGACGTGCACGCGCGGCTCGGCCGCGGCGATCTCTTCGGCGAGGCGGCCGGTTCCGTCGGGCGAGTTGTCGTCGACCACCAGGATTTCGAGCCGCTCATCGCGGGAGAGAACCGACGGAACGAGGCGCGGAAGGTTCTCGCTCTCGTTGAAGGTCGGGATGATGACGAGGGCGCGCTGCAAACGTCCGAAACGCGTGGGGAGTGCTTGTATTTGCTGGGAAAAGCCCCTAGTTTGGGCAGATGCACAACCTATCGCGGCGCTCCCCCTCCCACAAGTGAAGGTACTGTACCTGGTCTCGGCCTATCCGCGAGACCCGGACGACGTCATCACGCCCTGGATGGTGGAAACCATCCGCCGGCTGCGGCCGCTGGGCGTGGACGTCGAGGTGCTGGCGCCGGCCTACCGCGGCCTGCGCGCGCAGACGGTGGACGGCGTGACCGTGCACCGCTTTCGCTACGCGCCGCGCCCCTGGGAAACGCTCACCCACGACCAGACGGCGCCGGACCGTATCCGCGAGAAGCCCGCGTTCCTGGGCCTGGTTCCCGGCTACGTGGCCTCCGGATCGCTCGCGGCCGCGCGGCTGGCGCGCACGGGGCGCTTCGGCGTGGTGCACGCCTTCTGGCCCCTGCCCCACGGGGTGATCGGGCTGGCGGCCAAGCGCGCGTCCGGCGTGCCGCTGGTGTCCACGTTCTTCGGCGTGGAACTGACGTGGATGGAAAAGGAGCTGCCGTTCCTTTCGCCCGTGCTGCGCCGCATCGTGCGCGGCTCCGACGCGGTGACGGCCATCTCCACCTACACGGCGGACCGTCTGAAGCGGCAGGTGCCCGGGGCGGACCCGGCCGTCATCCCCTTCGGCGCCACGGTAGAGCCGCCCGCCCGGCTTCCGCCCGCGCGCACGGACCCCGCCGCGCCCTTCGAGCTGCTGTTCGTCGGACGGCTGGTGGAGCGCAAGGGCGTGCACCTGCTGCTGGATGCCCTGGCGACCCTCGCGCCGGAGCGCCCGGTGGTCCTTCGCGTGGTGGGCGACGGCCCCGAGCGGCCGCGGCTTCAGGAGCAGGCGGCGCGGCTGGGGCTGGGCGAGCGAGCGGTCTTCCACGGCTTCGTCACCCAGGACGAGCTCAAGGCGCGCATCGCCGCCTGCGACTGCTTCGTCCTTCCCGCCGTGGTCGACGCCAAAGGCGACACCGAGGGGCTGGGCGTCGTGCTGCTGGAGGCCATGAGCTACGGCAAGCCCACCATCGCCAGCGCGGCGGGCGGCATCGTCGACATCGTCCGCGACGGGCGCAACGGCTTTCTCGTCCCCCCAGGCGACGCGAGGCTGCTGGCGAACGCGATCACGCGGATGATGGACGACCCCGCGGCGGCCCGCGAGATGGGGCTGCACGGGCGGCAGGACGTGGAGGCCGGCTTCTCGTGGGCCGTGATCGTGGGGCGCCTCGCGGACGTGTACCGCCGGGTAGCGGGGCGCGCGTAGCCACGCATGTCCGGGGGGTGTCTGCGGAGACCCTGGGTTTCGAACAAGGAATGCTCGAGAAGCCGCTGACGGCGTCCTCCGTCGGCGGCTTCTTTGTGCATCCACCCATGCGAGGAAAGTAGTCGCTGTTTCCCTTGCCAGTTTCGAAACTGTCGGATACTGTTGGAGGCGCCTACCGTACATACGCCGAAGATACGGGACGCCGCTCAATCGTTCGGGATAGTTTCTAGCGCTTCGTGGCCTCTTCCAACGCTGCGAAGAGAACCCCCGTGCGTGGCGCTCGCGGCATCCCTTGGCGGGTGGGCGGAACCCCGCCGGAGCCCGGAACCCGTCCGGGCCCGCATACCTCTATCTGGAGAGTAGCCGATGTCGGAAACCCGTCCCACGGATTCACGCAGTCGCTGGAAGCCGCTCGCCATTGCGTGCGGTGCACTCGCCGTGCTCGCGAGCGCATGTGACGGCGGCCGCCAGCCCGCTCTCACGGACGTTCGGAACCTGGCGCCGGCGCTGTCGCACGCCGAGGCACAGGCGGCCGGAGAGGCGTTCGCCCGCGCCTTGGCTCGTGCCATGGACCAGCCTGGCCTGCGTGCGACGCTGCATCGGGCAATGCGCGAGTCGCGGTTCAACGAACACAAGCTGGTGCTGCAGGCCTTCGCCGAAACCCCCGGCGGGGGCAGGATGGTGAAAGCGATGGCGGCGGCGAACGGAGTGGAAGAGGAGACGGTACGCGGGTGGATCGCCCAACTGCCCCGCATGGACTTCTACGTGCCGTTCTCCGAGCACCGCCGGGCGTGGGCCGGCTCCGGTGACGTGGTGGTCGGCTCGAACATGAGGATCGACGAGACGCGCTTCACCGGGTACGCCCCCGACGGGTCTGCGCTCCAGTTCGACACCCGGGCCGGTACGCCGTCGCAGACGGTGATCTTCCTGCATCCTGCCGAGCCCAAGGCGGTGCGGCGGCCCACCCGCTCGGCCACCACCGCCTATGCAGGGATCGAGGATCCCAGCGCTCAGGAATCCACCATCACCATGGTCGACGCCGGTGACGCCGAGCCGAACCTCAACACCAACCCCGTCGCGACCTTCCTGGGCGTTCTTTACTCGTTCAAGAACTACCGTGGCGATGGCATCGGCGGCATCGAACTGATGGTGAAGCACTACGCGGGCATGGGGGGCACAAAGATCGACGAACAGATCATGGATGAAGACGGGCATTTCGGCTGGGATGGCTTCACCTATGACGAAGTGACCACACCGTACCGGGGCATCAACTTCGCGACGTACGGCGTAACGTGGATCAAGGTGTACGAGCGCGACTCGGGTATCGAAAGCCCCTGGAACAACGACGATTTCTGGGGAGAAGGGGCCTTCGGAGGGTTCAACGTCAAGCACCGGTTCTACACCGCGGGCGTCGTGTACCTGGACCCGGCTGACCCGTGCTATACCTCGCCCGCGGCTGGCGGCTGCCCTTCCCCCCCTAACGTCGACATTGTGTACCAACCCGATCCGAACCAGCCGGGTCAGGGCACCGGCGGCTTCACCTCCGGAGATCTGTCCAACTTTGCGACGTACGGCACCTTCGATGGATGGAGAATCACCAATGGTTATATGACCGCCACCGGCAGCACCGGAAGCAGTGTCCAGCTTCGCCAAGGTGTCACCATCGCCGACGGCTGGGTGGAAACCGAGACGGACCAGGCAGTGGACGGCGGGCTGGTGGTGCGAGCGCAGAGCAACGGGAGCAGCCACTATCTACTCGCCATTCGCGACGATTCGCGCTACGGCCATGCGAACATCCAGATCTACAAGGCCGTGAACGGGTCCTACACCTCACTTTCCCCGCAGGTAGACCTGAGCTTTCCGCGCGGAATCACCAAGAAGATCCGGTTCGAGGCGGTGGGAACGACGCTGAAGGCGTACTTCGACGGGACGCTCGTAGCGCAGGCGACCGACGCCACGTTCACGTCGGGTTTGCTCGGCTTCCGAGTCAACCACGTCTATTCCGCCGACCAGACGCGTTACGCCGTGCTGCGCTGGAGCGTGGTGAGCCCGACGGACAACTTCAACGATGCCGCGAGCCTGAACAACTACACGTTGATCAACACGCCCGAGGCGTGGTCGGTTTCCGGCGGGCACCTGGTCGCCGGGACCGGCGCCCGTCAGGCGATCGCGCTCCGCAACGGCGTGAACATGGTGAACGGCTGGGTGGAGACGAAGACGGACCAGGCGGCGGACGCCGGGCTGGTGCTTCGCGCGCAGAGTGCCAGCAGCTATTACCTCCTGGCGATCCGTGATGATTCGCGGTTCGGGCACTCGAACATCGAGATCTACAAGGCGCTGAACGGCACCTTCACTCCCCTGACGCAGCAGGTGGACCTCTCATTTCCCGTGGGCACGCAGAAAACGATTCGCTTCGAAGCGTCGGGCACTACGCTGAAGGCATACGTGAACGGCTCGCTGGTGGCACAGGCCAGCGATGCCAGCTTCACGTCCGGGCAGGTGGGCCTGCGGGCCAACGGCCGAGATGGTGAGTCGCTGGTGTCCCGCTTCGACCTGTTCAGCTTCAGCCAGCAGTAGGCTGGGAGTGAGGCCGCCCCTTCACGCCCGCGGCCGTGAAGGGGCGGAGCTGGGGAGATCCGGCTCCGCCCCTTCGGACGTCCACGAAATCGTCGATCTTGCCCCCGCGGTTGCCCGCGGTCTCCGGCTCGTGTTATCGTAAACGCGCGGGTTTGAACGTCTCTCCGCGGCTGCCGCGGCGGCCCTCCCCCATAGGCAGGCCGGCGCCCCCGGCCCGGAACGAACCCGAACGCCTCGTGATCCAACCCGCAGATTGGAAGAACTTCCGGGTCGAGACCATCTCGCTCCCCACGTTCGTCAAGCGCAACCTCATCCACTGGGACCTCCTGCGCGAAACCCTGCGGCGGGCGAACGGCTCGGTGCTGGAGGTGGGCGTGGGGAGCGGCGCGCAGTCGGCGCTGCTGTCGCGGTGGGTGCCGCATACGCTGACCATCGACAACGACGCGCGGATCATGCAGGCCGCCCTGCCCAACCTTCACCGGTTCGGCCCGCGCGCCCGCGTGATGGGTGCCGACGCCTTCCAGCTGCCGTTTCGCGAAGCCGCCTTCGGCGCCGCCCTCTCGCAGGGGCTGATGGAGCACTTTTCCGACGAGCAGATCGGCGCGCTGGTCCGCGAGCAGCTGAGGGTGGCGCGCTCGGTGGTGTTCAGCGTGCCATCGGACCGCTATCCGCGCCAGGACGTGGGAAACGAGCGGCTGATGACGCCCGCCCAGTGGCGGCAGATCGTCCTGGACCAGGTGGACGCGTCACGATATGCCGTCGCGGCGCGTTACTACCGCCGCGATCTGGAGGCGCTCAAGTATTCCGTGCTGGCCCGGCGCAACCTGGGCTCCTTCAGCGTGCTGGTTACCATCGACCCCCGGGGTTGAGCGACGAGCTGGCGCGATGTATGTTTCCGGGGACCTCTCCCCCATCTGTTTCCTACTCAGAGCTAACGATGCGTTTTCAATTCGTGTGCGCACCCCTGCTGGCCGCAGCGCTCCTGGCGGGCTGCTCGGATCCCGTCGCTCCCCCGGCCACGCTGGTGCTTCCGCAGACGGTCACCATGGGCAACTCCGCGTCGCGAACGCTCTCGCCGGTGGGCTACGATGACGAGGGCGACGTCATGAAGCCGCGGGGCGTGACGTGGACGTCCAGCAACACCAACGTGGCCACGGTCAATGCGAACGGCGTGATTTCGTCCAACTCCCTCGGCTCCACCACGATCACGGCGCGGGCGGGCGACGCCGCCGCGACGACCCGGGTGTGGGTGGTGCCGGCGATCATCCAGTCGTGCGAGACCAACACGGCCACACTCTGCGCGAATTGGACGTTGGCCGATTCCGTGTACAACGCGGTGTGGCAGCAGGGATCCAAGGCCGTCATCAGCGTGGAGCGGTTCGACGCCGACAGCGTTCGCTTCTCGCGTGTCGATCCCTCCGGCACCTCCCAGGGCATGAAGGCGGTGTACCGGGGCCTGGCGGCGAACCGGGCGGTACAGAGCGGCCTGGTGACCTGGACCCACGTGGAAGGGTACTCGTTCAGCGGAATGTGGAACGCCACCTGGTAGCCGGCGCCGGACGGCGCTGGCCACGGCGGGGGAGCGGCCTTCCGGCCCGCTCCCCCGCTTGCGTTCGGGCCCGCTCCCCGGGTTGCACGCGGCCGGTCCGGACGGCTATCTTGCCGCCGTTTCGCTCCCCTTCCGCCCATGGGCCCATGCACCTTCGCCGCTTCCGGATGATTCCCCGCGTGGTGGCGGCCGCGGTCGCGCCGGGCGTGGGACGTCCCGCCGTGGCGCTCGTCCAGCCGCGCTGACCGCCCCGCCCGCCCGTGCTCCGCGTCCTTCACGTCATCTACGACGATCCGTTCAACCCCTGGGTGGCCGGGGGCGGCGCCGTCCGCGCCTTCGAGCTGTACCGGCACCTGGCGGGAGAGGTGGACGCCACCGTCGCTACGGGCAACCATCCCGGGGCGAGGAACCAGGCGATCGACGGCGTGCGCTACCTGCGCCTGGGCGCGGCGGGCCCGTACGCGTGGAGCCGCCTGACGTACGCCCGCGCGGCCAACGCGCTGCTGAGGTCGGCGCGGTACGACGCGGCGGTGTTCGACTTTTCCACCTACACGCCCGTCTTCGTCCCCATGGACCGGCCCGTCGGCATCACGGTGCACCACGTGAGCGGGCCGACGGCGCGGGAGCGCTGGGGCCCGGTGCTGGCGCCCGCCATCGGCCGGCTGGAAACGGCGATGATCCGCCGCGCCGCGCGACTGAGCGCCACGTCGCTGGCCACGCGCGACCTGCTGCGCCAGATCGCGCCGGACGTGCCCATCGACATGGTGTACGCTGGGGTGCCCGACGAGCTGTTCGACCTGCCTCGTCGCCCCGAGGACTTCCTGCTGTACTTCGGCCGCCTGGACGTCTTCCAGAAGGGGCTGGATACGCTGCTGGAGGCGTTCGCCCTGCTGGTGCGAGACCGGCCCGCGCTGGAGCTGCGGATCGCCGGGCGCGGCAAGGACGCCGGCCGGGTGGCCGCGATGGCCCGCGAGCTGGGGATCGACCGGAACATCATCATGATGGGCGCCGTCAGCGAGGCCGAGCGCCAGGCGCTGTTCGCCGGGGCCGCCGTGCAGCTGATGCCGTCGCGCTTCGAAGGCTTCGGGATGGTGGCCGCCGAGGCGATGGCCGCGGGCGTTCCGCTGGTGGCCGCCGCGGCCGGCTCGCTCCCCGAAGTCGTCGACGCTCCCCGCGGGGGCCTGACCGTTCCCCCGGGCGACGCGCGCGCCCTGGCCCGCGCCAGCGCGCTGCTGCTGGACGCGCCCGCGGAACGCGAGGCCCTGTCCGTCTCTGCGCGTGCGTCGGCCGAGCGCTTCCGCTGGGGCGCCGTCGCCGCCGATCACCTTCGCTTTCTCCACCGACTCGCCGAGGGGCGCACCGCGTCCCGTTCCCCATCGCCATCATGAAGAAGACCGCTCCCCCGCCCCGCCGTCCCTCCGCGCTGGCCGCGCCGATCGACACCGAGCTGCCCATGCGCTTCGGCGTGGCCGCGGCGGTGTTCTTCGCGCTGTCGCTGCTGTATTTCTTCCCGTCGTTCCTGCCCGGGCGGCAGATGTTCGGTACCGACTACCTGGCGGGGAGCTACTTCTTCTACGACTTCTTCGCCGACCGCTTCAGTGCCGGGTCGCTGCCGAAGTGGGTGCCGTACGTGTACGGCGGCATGCCCGTGTACGCCAACCCCGGCAGCGCCTATCACCCCGTGCACCTGCTGGCGGAGGCGGTGCTGCCCACGGGCAAGGTGCTGGGCGCCATCTTCGTCGTGCAGTTCTGGCTGGCCGGGCTGGGCATGTACCTGCTGGCGCGGGAGCTGGGCTGCCGCCCCTGGGTGGGGTTCGTGGCCGGCATCGCCTTCCAGTTCACCGGCGTCACCATGTCGTGGGTGTACGCAGGCCACGACGGGCGCGTCATGGTGGCTACCATGGCCCCGCTCTTCTTCTTCTGCCTGCACCGCGGCGTGCGGACGGGTGCCGTGGCCCCGTTCGCCGGCGCGGCGGCCACGCTGGCGTTCGCGCTGCTCAGCTTTCAGATCCAGAACTCGTACTACCTGATCCTGGCGGGGCTGATCTGGGCGGTGTACCTGCTCTTCCACTTTGGCCTGCACCGCCGGCCCGCCGCGCTGGGGAAGACGGTGGCGCTGGGGCTGGGATCCGTCGCGTTCGCGTTCCTGCTGGCCTCCGTCAACTTCCTCCCCTTCCGCGGCTACGTCGATGATTCCCCGCGCGGGATGGAGGGCGGGCGCGGCTACGAGTACTCGGTGTCGTACTCCATGCCCCCCGTGGGGCTGGTGGGAATGGCGGTGCCAGAGCACGTGGGCGCCTCGCTGCAGGACCCGGAAACGGGGCGCGCGCTCTTTCCGCCGTATCGGGTGCAAGGCGGGTTCCGGCTCCACACGGAATACGTGGGCGCCTTCGTGATCGTACTGCTGGCGCTGGGGGCGGCGCTGCCGCGCCGCGGCCGGTACTGGTGGTTCTTCGCCGGCCTGACGGTTTTTGCGCTGAGCATGGCGCTGGGGGGCAACACGCCGCTGTACTACCTGTACTATACCCTGCTGCCGGGGCTGAACCGCTTCCGTGCGCCGGACCTGGTGTACTTCGTCGCCGCATTCTCTACCGTGGTGATGGCGGCGCTCACGCTGGAGCGGATCGCGGAGCTGCGCGCGGCTTCCGCGGCGCGGCGCGTGGGCAGCACGGACGAGAGCGGGCTGCAAAGGGTGCTGTGGGTGGGGCTCGCGGTGGTCGCGGTCGCCGTGCTGGGCGCCATGATGGGCGGCACCGGCGCCCCGGGCGAGCCCAGCCGGGCGGCCGGGTGGATGCGGTTCGCGCTCTTCGCGGGTGGCGTGACCGCGGCGCTGTGGGCGTGGACGGCCGGCAAGATGTCGTCCCTGGCCGCGGGGGTGCTGCTGGCGCTGCTGACGGCGGCGGACCTGTGGATCATCGACCGCCGCTTCTTTCACACCACCGCCGGGCCCGAGCAGGCGTTCGCGGCGGACGACGTGGTGAGCTTCCTGAACTCGCGGCCGGGTCCGCACCGCGTGTGGGCGTTCTCCGTTCCGGGCGCGGGGCTGCAGACCTGGGGGCGCGGGGGCTCGAAGGGCGGAGACTATCCCATGCTGTACGGGGTGGAGCAGGTGGCGGGCGAGCACCCCAACCCGCTGCAGCGGTGGGTGGAGTACATCGGCGCGGGGCAGCAGGAGATCACCGATTTCCACAATTTCCTGGGGCCCCAGGACAGCCTGGGGGTGGTGCAGACTCCGGACGGCAACCAGGCCATCGTCTTCGCCCCGCGCCCGGGGCTGATGGAGGCGGCGAACGTGCGCTACGTGGTGAGCATGGCGCCGCTGGTGCACCCCGCCCTGCGCGAGGTGCACCGCGGCAGCGCCGTCGTCTACGAAAACACGGCCGCCCTGCCGCGGGCCTACCTGGTGCCCGAGGTGCGCAAGCTGCCGGCGGACCGCGTGCTCCCCACCATGCTGGCGGGCGGATGGAACCCCGCGCAGACGGCGTTCGTCGCCGCGGATGCGCAGGTGTCGCTGCCGGCCGGCCCGCTGACCGGCGGCGCGCGGGTGACGGCGCACGAGCCCGACCGCGTCGTGGTGCAGGCCTCCCCCAGCCGGCCCGCGCTGCTGGTGCTGGCGGACAATGACTACGAGGGCTGGCGCGCGACGGTGGACGGCCGCGAAACCCCCATCGTGCGCACCAACCACACCTTCCGTGGCGTGGTGGTGCCGGCCGGGAACCACACGGTGGAATTCACCTTCCGCCCCGCCGCGCTGTACACCGGCTTCTACCTGTACCTGGGCGGGTTCGCGCTACTGGCCGTGTACGCCATGTTCCTGCTGGTGCGCCATCGCCCGCGCGCGGCCCCCGCGACGGAGCCAGCGCCAGCGTGAAGCCCTCGCCGGCCCTGCGCCGGACGGTCGCGTTCCTCCTGGTCGCCGCCACGGTGTGGTACCTGGCGGCGACCATCCGTTCGCACTGGGCCGAGCTTCGCGACTTCGACTGGCGGGCGGATCTGACCCTGCTGGCGGCCAGCGTGGCGGCCCACGTGCTGGTGCTGGCGTGGGGGGTGTGGGTGTGGAGCCGGGTGCTGCGCCACTTCGAGCATCCGCCGGTGCGGCTGGGCGCGCTGCAGCGCATCTGGTTCCTTTCCAACCTGGCGCGCTACGTTCCCGGCAAGGTGTTCCAGTTCATCGCCGTCGCGCAGCTCAGCAAGTCGGCCGGCCTTTCCGGCGCCGTGCTGCTGACCTCCATGCTCGTGCACACGGGGATGTCGCTGCTGTCCGCCGTGGTCGTCGCATCGTGGACGGTCACGGGCGGCATCTTCCGCGGCATCGACCCGCTGTGGCCCGCCCTCGCGCTCTCCGCGGGCGCCGTCCTAGCCGTGCACCCGGCCTTCCTGAACCGCCTGCTCTCCGCCATCCCGCGCCTGCTGAAGCGCGACGTGATCCGCTGGAACGGCGGCTGGGCCGACGGGCTGGTGCTGCTGGCGCTCTCGGTGGTGAGCTGGCTGCTGTACGGCGCTGCCTACCACCTGTTCATCGCGTCGCTGATCGACGTGCCGTGGTCGCTGATGCCGGCGCTGACCGGGGTGAACGCGCTCTCGTTCGTGTTCGGCTACCTGTCGCCGCTGCCGGGGGGCGCGGGGCTGCGCGAGGTGTCGATGAAGATGCTGCTGGAGCCGTACATGGCCTCGGGCGTGGCGGCGGTGCTGGCCATCGCGGCGCGCCTGTGGACGATCGCGGCCGAGCTGCTGGGCGGCGGCGCGGCGGTGATGCTGGCGCGCCGAACGCCCCCGCCACAGTAGCGCGCTCTGGCGGGTTGCGGTTACATTTGCCCCCTTTGCCGCACGTGGACCGTCCATCATCGGAACCGCTACATGCTCGACGAGCTGAAGAACAGACTGGGTGAAGAGATCGAGCGCCTGACGCACGAGCTGCAGGTGGTGCTTCCCGAAGCCATCAAGAAGGCCGTGGAGCACGGCGACCTGCGTGAGAACTCCGAGTACAAGGCGGCGCTCGAGCGGCAGCAGTTCATCCAGGCCCGGCTGAACCACCTGACCATGCGCGCGGGCGAGCTGTCGAAGATCGACCTGTCGCAGATCCCCGCAGACCGCGTGGGCTTCGGCTCGCGGGTGACGGTGACGGACATGCGCACGCGCGAGCAGGAAGTGTTCACGCTGGCGTTCGGCGACTTCATCGACAAGGACAACCTGGACAGCGGCCAGATCTCGATGGCGTCGCCCCTGGGGCAGCAGCTGATGGGCAAGAAGAAGGGCGACAAGGTGAGCATTCAGCTTCCCCGTGGTGAGCGCAAGCTGCACGTGAAGGAAGTGGTCACCCTGCCGCAGATGCTGGACAAGGCCGGGACGGCCTGAGCCACACCGCTGGGCCTGGAACGGCGAAAGCCCCGGCTGGTCGGCCGGGGCTTTCGCGTGGGTACAGGATGCGTTCAGCGAACCCGTTGCACGTTGCCCACGGAGTACCGGGCGCCCGCATCGTTTGCGAGCGTGCCGATTTCCGCCGCGGCCGGGTAGCCCAGCGACGAGTGGTACTCCACCTCCAGGTACGTCCCCTCGTCCGCCGCCCGGGCGATGTAGCCGAACAGCTGCTCGATCGTGGGGATTTGCTGCGCGGTGGTGCCGGTGACCGGGTTGCCGGTCTGCAGTTCCTTGACGGACACCACCTTGTCGTCACGCACCTCCACCACCACCACGCCCAAGGGTGCGCAGAAGCAGTCGCGCGCGAAGGTGAAGCGGTAGTCGTCCAGGTCGTGCGACTCCCAGCGGCGGCGCTGGGCCGCAACTTCGCCTTCTTCGTCGCGCGGAAGCAGGAACGGCCGGGCGCAGCCGGACAGGGCAAGGGCGAGCAGCAGCGGGGTGAGGATCTTCATCGTCGGGCAGCGGAAAAGGGAGCGGGTACCTCGTTTCTCGCCCCTGAGAACGTGCGACGCCGGTTCGTCCTGACAGGTCTCAGGGATGGCCGATCAGCTGCACCACTCGCGCGACCGCCTCTTCCGTGTCGGTGACCACGACGGCGTTGGCGGAGGCCAGGACGGAGATGCTGCCCCGCTCCGTCAGCACGTGCCCGAGCGCGGCGGCGATGCTTTCGGCGGGCACGTAGTTCAGCCGGATCGCACGGCTGACCAGGGGCGCGTCCGGCCGCTGCCCCGAAATGCGCACGGCCGAGTCGATGCGCAGCAGCCCCCCGCCGACTTCCTGCACGCCGAAGCCGTAGGCCTCCACGATGGCGCGCAAGGCCACGTCCCACAGCTGGTTCCTCACCTCCGCCGTCACCACCCCGGCGACGTCCGGCCCCACCACGATGGACGTTCCCGAGAACTCGGCAAAGGCGCGCACCACGTCGCGCATCTCCACGTTCTGGAACGAGGCCGTGATCCGCCGCCCGCCCGTCTGCGCATGCGCGGGAGCCGCCGCCAGGCTGATGGCGAGAACGAGCAGCGTCAAAATGCGGATCATGGCCGGGTGACTTCCGCGGAAGGGTGGCCTCGACTACAGGTGAAGGGAGGGAAGATAACACGATGCGGGGCAAAGACGTATCTATCCGGATCCAGACGCATCCCGGGCGAATGACACACGTGGGAATTCGTGGTAGATTCAGAGCGCGGCGCCGGGAACTCCGCGGAGCCTCGTCGTAGCCGCACGCGGTCCCCACCGTTGCGACTCCATCCGTACAGCCTCCGCCATGCGCCTCCCCCTCGTCGTACTCGCCCTGCTCGTGCTCGCCACCGTCGTGCTGGTTGCGGTCCTTGGGCGGGAATCCAACGAGTCGGCCGCCCTTCCACCGGCATCCAGCGAAACGCCAGCCGACACGCTGGTCGGCACTCTCCCCGCCACCGCCGCCACCGTAGACACTGCGGGAGAGGAGTGTGATGCCGCACGCGATCAGCGCGTGCTGGAGGTGGTCGACAGCGAGATCCGTGGCGCGCTGGCCGGGCGTGCGACGCCAGGCGAGATCGACGCGCGTGTTGTCGCCGCCCACGAGCGCCTGCGGACCAGCGCGGCGCTGAGTTGCTCCGCCGCAATCCAATTGGCCGCTACGACCGAAGGCCAGTTCGGCGCGATCGCCGTGGGACCGGACGGCGCCTGGGGCGTCAGCTGGGACCACCCCTCGCAGGCCGACGCGGACAGCAACGCACTGCAGGAGTGCCTCAACTGCCGCGTCGTGGTGCGCGTCATCGGCCCCACGTGCGGGGCATACGCCAGCAACGGCTTGGGCTCCGGCTGGGCGGTCGGCGCCACCCGCGAAGTGGCCAAAACCAACTCATACGTCGAGTGCAGTGCAAGCGGGCCGGGTTGCAGCGTGGTGGCGTACGCGTGCAACTCGCGGTTGGCGGACAGCGGCGCCCCCTGACGATTGCACGGGCAGGTTCGATCGAAGGGCCCTCTCCCGCCACACGCGAGAGAGGGCCGTTCTGCCTACGAGGGTCCGCGGGAGCAGGCCCGGGCGTCGCCTGGCGGATGCGGCCGCCCCCCACGCGCGCCGGAACGTGGCTTGCAACTCCGCCCCGCCCCATGACTTGCGGAAACACCGGAACCAGGAGATCCCCATGGACCGAAACCAGGACGACAGGACCAACGTGGACGGGCACCCCGAGGCCGCCGCGCAGGACCGGCTGAACATGCAGCCCGGCCGCCTGGAAGACATCGAAAATGCCACGGCCTACGCGAACCGGACCGGCCAGGGCGACGTCACGGGCGAGGGCGAGCGGCTGCACGACCGCGAGAACATGTCAGCGACGGAGGGCATGGCCAGCGGGATGGACAACCCGGTGGAGCGCGGCGAGCGCCAAGCCGGCACCGGCGGCGGCGCGAACCGCGTGAACCCGGGCCAGGACGTCGGCAACGGCATCGAGGCGAAGCCCGCGAACGGCCTGCAGGGCGCAGACGGCCGCGTCACCCCCGGCGAGGACATTGGGAACGGCATCCGCGCCCGCCCCGCTGGCGACCAGGACGTAGGCAACCCGCTGGTCTGACCGCGCGCGGGCCCGAGTAGAACACGAAGGGGGGCGGACGTTCTCGTCCGCGCCCCTCCTCATTATCATCCACGCACCTATGCCGCCTGGCGCATTTTCATCGAGAGGACCTGCCCCGTTTCCGCATCCACCTTGAACACCTTGTAGCGCTCATGGTCGGTCCGCCGGGCGATCAGCTCCACGGGCTGAAGCGCAGCCGGAATCCCGAGCGTCACCATCCAGAAGCGCTCGTCGTCCGTGGGCTCGACTTCCTCCAGAGTCAGCCGCTCGGCATCCTGCAGTCCGTACAGCTCCTGGGCGAAGCCGAGTGCGGCCTGCACCGCCTCCTTGATCCCGATCATCCTCATCAGCCCCCTCCGGAAATGGACACGCGGCCCCAAATCTGAGGCCGCGTGGCATTCCCATCAAGACCCAAACTGAACACGCCACCGTGTGGCACCGACAGGCTGGGCTCAGTGTGAGTGTGGCGGGTCGGTCGGCAGTTCCGATTCGATCACGAGGACCCGCTCCATTCTACCTGCCGCCCGCTCGCCATAGTTGATCCGGCGCAGGAGTTCTAGGTGGGCCAAGCGTTCTTCGGGAGTACGCGAACGCCAGTACGCGGCATCTGCCGCGTCGGCCTCCTCGAACGAGTCGAAGACGGAGAATGCAGTGCGGTCCACCCGCGGCTCGTCCATCATCCCCCGATCCCGCCACGCCTGCGCAGCTCGTCTACCTCCGTCCGCAGCGTGGCGATGAGTTCGGCCATGAAGCCGAAGCCGAAGAGGATGAAGCCCACCGTCTCCAGGAGGACGACGAAGGTCAGCAGGGGGCGGTAGCCGAAGGGGGGCATCGTTCCCGCCACGCGGAGGACGATCGTCAGCAGCCCGACCAGAAAGCCCGCCAGGATCAGCAGCAGCCCGCCGCCGCCGAAGAACTGCATGGGCTTTTCGCTGAACTTCAGGTAGAACCACACCACCACCAGGTCGCCCACGCCCACCAGCACCCGGCGCCGCCCCGAGAACTTGGCCACCCCCGCGCGGCGCGGAAACAGCTCGATGTCGATTTCCGACACCGTGTACCCCTGCGCGTGGGCCAGCACCACGAAGAAGCGGTGCCAGTCGTGGCGAAGGGGAATTTCGCGCAGGATCTCGGTGCGGAACGCCTTCATGCTGTTCAGGTCGCGCACCGGCACGTCGAACAGCGTCTGCGACAGGCGGTTGTAGATGGACGACACCCCGCGCTTGTCGTAGTGCCCCACCTTTCGCCCGGTGACGATGTCGACCCCCTTCCCCAGCGCCTCAAGGAAGCGCGGGATCTCTTCCGTCGAGTGCTGAAGGTCGGCGTCGAAGAGCACCAGGTACTCGCTCTCGGCGGCGTACGCGCCGGTGACCATCGCCTCGGTCTTGCCGCGGTTGCGGCGGTGGCGAAGCACGCGGGCGCGCGGAAACGAGGCGGCCTCGCGCAGGGCTGCCTCGTAGGTGCCGTCCTTGGACCCGTCGTCCACCACGATCACCTCGCCCGCCAGGCCGTGCCGGTCGAAGGTGGCGCGCAGCTCGGCGAAGAGCGCGGGCACGTTCTCCAGCTCGTCGAAGGCGGGAACCAGGACGGCGAAGTTGCTGCGCAGGTGGGGCGGCACCACGGGAAGCGGCGAAGCCCCGCCGGGTGCGGCGGGGCTCTGCGCGGGCGGAACCTGGAGCAGGGTGCCGTCGCTCACACGCGCTTGCGCATGCGCGCCGAAAGCACCCCCAGCTGGTCGCGGTACTTGGCCACGGTGCGCCGCGCGATCTGGATGCCGTCGTCCTTGAGGATGTTCACGATGGCCTGGTCCGTCAGCGGGTGCGCGGGATCCTCGTCGCTCACCAGCTTTTCGATCTGCGCCTTGATGCCGCGCGCCGACACGTCCTCGCCGCTCGTCGTCGAAAGGCCCGACGAGAAGAAAAACTTCAGCGGGAACACGCCGCGCGGCGTCTGCACGAACTTCTCGTTGGTCACGCGGCTGACGGTGGACTCGTGCATGTCGATCACCTCGGCCACCTCGCGCAGGGTCAGCGGCTTGAGGTACTGCACGCCCTTGTCGAAGAAGTCGCGCTGCCGGTCGACGATGAAGTTCATCACCTTGAGCATGGTCTGCCGGCGCTGCTCGATGGCCTGGATCATCCAGTTGGCCGAGTTCAGCTTGTTGCTGATGAACTCCTTGTTCTCGCCGACGAACTTCTTCTTGTCCTTCGCGATGTCGCGGTAGGCGCGCGACAGCTTCAGCCGCGGCAGGCTGGTGTCGTTCAGGAACACCAGGTACTCGCCCTCGATCTTTTCGACGATCAGGTCGGGGATGATGTAGTTGTCGCCCCCGGACGAGTACTTGAGGCCGGGCTTGGGATCGAGCTTGGCCACCTCGTCCGCCGCGTCCTGCACGTCGCGCGGGGTGATGCTGAGCTCCTTGCTGATCTCGCTCCAGCGGTGGTTGATCAGCTGCTCGAAGTAGTCGCGGACGATGCGAAAGGCCAGGCTGTCGCTCAGCCGCCGCTCGATCTCGGCGATGGGCGGCTCGCTTTCGCCCGTTTCCTTGATCAGGTCCTGCACCACCGAGTCGCGCAGCTGCAGCAGAATGCACTCGCGCAGGTCGCGCGCGGCGATGCCGGCCGGGTCGAAGCCCTGCACGGTGCGCAGCATCCGCTCGGCTTCTTCCAGCACGTACGGCGGCACGCCCTGGAACTCCTCGGTGCCCCGGACGAAGTCGTTCAGCGTCTGGACGATCTCCTCCAGCGGGCACACCAGGTACCCGTCGTCGGTGATGTTGCCGATGATCTCCTCGCCCAGCAGGAGCTCGCGCTCCGACAGGCGAAGCAGCGTCAGCTGGTCGTGAAGGTGGTCGCCCAGGTCCTTGGTATCCACCGACACCGGCTCGTAGTACTCGCGCTCCTCGTACTCTTCGCGGCGGCCGCCGGTCTCGAAGCCGTTCAGGAGGATCTCCTCCCAATCGATCTCGTCGTCCTTCTTCTCGTCGTCCTTCTCGGCCTTGACCTCTTCCTCGGCGTCTGGCTCCACCAGGTCCAGGAAGGGGTTGTTCAGCAGCTCCTGCTTGAGGTGCTGCTGAAGGTCCAGCAGGGGCATGTAGAGCAGATCCATCGCCTGGTACAGGCGCGGATTGATCTTCATCTCCTGCTTGAGGGTCGTTCCCTGGTAGAGACCGGTCTTCATACCGCTCGTCCTGTTCTGGATTCCGCGCGCCGCCGTTCCCGGGCCAGCGGCCCTGGGCCGCGGGTTCACGCGTCATCGGTTGGGGGCCTTCAGCCGCCTCGCTCCGCCTCGTATCGCGCCGGACTCGACACATCCGGTTCCTCACCGTCCGAGTCCGCCACGCCGAAGCCGGTCTCGTCCCCGTTCCTGTCCATCCCCGCCGTCTCCAGCGCCGCCGGGCCGTCGTGGCCCGCCGCGTCGGCGGGGTGCGCCCACGCCAGCTCCGGCTCGTCGAGCACCTCGTCGTAGCCGTCCGCCGCCATCGGCTCGCCCTGATCGGGCCAGGAGCCGTCCTGGTCCGCCACGCCCGGAGTATCGTCGTTCGCGGCCGGCCGCGACAGGGCGGGATTGGGATACCGCTCGCGCATGCGGGCCGTGAGCGTGGGTCCCAGGTAGATCTCGGCCACCTCGTCGTTCCACACCAGCTCCGACACCGTGCCGGAAACGCGCACGCGGCCGTCGTACATGATGTAGGCGCGGTCGACGATGTCCAGCGTCTGCTCGACGTTGTGATCGCTGATCAGCACGCCGATGCCGCGCTTGCGCAGCCCGCTGACGATCTGCTGGATGTCGTGCACCGCGATGGGGTCCACGCCGGCGAACGGCTCGTCGAGCAGCATGAACTTGGGCTCGCCCACCAGCGCGCGGGTGATCTCCAGCCGCCGCCGCTCGCCGCCCGAGAGGGCGTATGCGCGGCTCTTTCGCACGTGCTTGATGGACAGCTCGTCCAGCAGCGTCTCCAGCCGGCGCTTCCGCTCGGCCCGGGGAATCCGCATCATCTGCAGGATGGCCATCACGTTCTCTTCCACCGTCAGCTTGCGGAAGATGGATGGCTCCTGCGCCAGGTACCCGATCCCCGCGCGGGCCCGGCGGAACATGGGGATGCGCGTGATCTCGCGCCCGCCCACGAACACCTTGCCTTTGTCGGGGCGGATGAGCCCCACCATCATGTAGAAGCTGGTGGTCTTCCCCGCCCCGTTGGGCCCCAGCAGCCCCACGATCTCGCCCTGCGACACGTGAAGGTCCACCTCGTTGACCACGCGCCGCTTGCGGTACGTCTTCACCAGCCCCGTGGCCTTGAGCGTGGACCCGCCCGGCACCAGCGCCGACGCGCGCGCCACGTAGGCGGTCGACGGAGCCTGCACGTCGTCCGGCGCCGGCTCGTCGGCCAGGTCGGCCGGAGCCGAGGACGACGCGCCGTCGCGCAGGATGCCGCCGATGCGCGCGTCGAGCATCTCCACGATCCGCTGGCGGTTCGCGTCCACCTCGCCCGCGGCCCAGGGGGTCAGCCGCACGGCCGCCCACTCCGCCGCGGGGGCCAGCTCGCCGTCGTCGGGCCCGGGGTGCGGCAACGGCTCCAGCAGGCCGTCGTCTTCCAGCGCGCGGACGATGTGCTCGTCCAGGTAGCGCACCGTTTCCGCGGCCGGAAAGTTCTGCGGATGGCCGGCGGCGCCGTCGTGCCGGGCGTACCAGCGGCGGTACTCCTCGCGCACGGCGGTCAGCCAGGTGGCGCGCTCCACCGTGCCGTCGCCGTTGGCGTGGTCCACCAGGGCGCGCAGGGCGATGAGGGTGCTCAGGTCGGCCGGACCCTTGGCCGCGGCCACCCGCTCGAAGCCGCCGCTCATGGCACCCTCCGCCGGTCCGCGGGCGGTGGCGTCGACGACCCCGTCGGCGCGGGCGCGGGCGGCGACGTCGGCTGCCCGCCCGCCGGAGCCGCGGGGGTGCGCTCGGCCACGCGTGCGGCGGCGGAATCGGCGCGCGCGGTGTCGCGCTGGGCCGGGTCCAGGTAGACGCCCCGCTTCAGCCCGCGCACCGTCGCCACGTCCACCTCGCCGTCGGCGAACGCCAGGTCGATGGTGTCGCCGATCAGGTAGTTGATCCCGCGGCGCCCGCCGGCGCGCGCCGCCTGGGCGGAGTCGCTGGACGGCGCCATGCGGTACAGCGCCCGCGCCGAGCCCAGTGCCAGCAGCCGCTCCAGCTGGGCGTTCTGCGACGTGTCGGCCGGGGCGCCCGCGGGCCGCGCCGCCGCACGCGCCGAGTCCGACTGGAAGTAGCCGATGATGGTGTCGCCGAACAGCAGGTCGCGCTGCCCCAGCGCCAGCCCCGCGACGGTGTCGGGCTGCCCGGCGGCGTCCTGAGGCGTGGGCCCGGACACCTGCAGCGTGTCCCACGACTGCCCCTGCGCCGCGCCGATGGCGATCACCTGCCGCACGCGCTGCCCGGGGGTGAGCGCCTCCAGCGAATCGGCCTCCATGCGAAAGCCGCGCGCCAGGGCCACGGAGCGCCCCCTGGACTGCGGCGCGTTGCCGGAGACCAGGCGCTGCAGCGAGTCGCGGGCAAAGAACATCTGCAGCTGGGGCCCGGTGATGCGAAGCCGCTCCTGCACCAGCCGCGAGTTGCCGCGCGCCAGCACGCGGTCGATGGCGCCCTGGGCCAGGATGCTCTCGATGTAGTCCGCCGTCAGCTCGTACTGCTCGCCCTTCGCCCGGGCGTTGCCGCGCAGCTCCATCTTTTCGGCGGTGGCGTCGTAGTAGGCCTCGCTGGCCCAGGCGTCCATCTCCTTGCCGTCGATCACCACGTTCCCCTCGGCCGTCATGAACTGCTCGCCGGCGGTGGTGATGCGGTTGGCGTCGATCTCCATCGGCTGCCGCCCCCGCGACGAGGGCACCACGGTCAGGTGCGGGCGCTCGGTGGCGATGGCCTGCGCCTGCGGACGGCCCATCCCGGCGCGGAAGTACTCCAGGTTGGGCCCGCGCAGGGTGCTGCCCCGGTTCTTGTCGGTGAACACCACGCTGCCGGTGGCCCACAGCCGGCCGGTGTTGCCGTTGTACGTGGCATAGTCCGATGTCAGCGCGCGCGTGGGGTCCTGGTAGTCCACGCGGCCGAACAGGTGCACCTCGTTGATGGCCTCGAACATCACCGCGCTGTCGGCGCGCAGGTCTTCGCCGTTGGCGCAGCGCACGTTCAGCGGCCCGCCGGCGTTGATGATGCGCTGCCCCTCGGGGCCGCTGCTGCTCCACCCGCCCTGCTGGTAGACCAAGTCGCAGACGTTCTGCGCCGTGGCTCCGCCGGGAAGTGCCGCGCCCGCCGCGACGGCGAGGAGGATGGCAAGGAGGCGGCGCATCAGAAGTCCCCCGCCCCGGCGTTCACCTGCACGCCCTCGGCCTTGGCCCGGTTGCCGCGCATGTTGTTGAAGCGCGTGTCTGACTCGAAGCCCTGGGTGACCATCGTACGCCCTTCTTCCACGATGGTCGTCTCGCGGGTGCTCCACACGCGGTCGCCGCGCTGGTCGTAGTGCAGCTCCTCGCTGCGCACGGTGCGCTGGCGCCCCTCGTCGTTCTTGGTGATCAGCACCACGTTGCCGCGCGCCACCATCACCGCCGTGGCCTCGTCGTACTCCCCCGTCTTGGACGTGAGCGTGCCGGGGTTCTTCCCCTGCTTGTCGTAGAAGGTCAGCTGCACGCCCTTGAGGTCGAAGATCTGGGTGTTGGGCCGCTGGAAGGCGGTGTCGCCCTTCAAATCGGCCTTCAGCACGCCGCCGTCGCTCAGCTTCAGGTTCAGCCCGTACGTGCGCTGGCCGTCGTCGGCGTCGACGTTGGCCTTGGGCGCGGCGATGCCCGACTCGCCGTCGCAGCCGGCCAGCAGCGCCAGGGCGCACACGAAAACGCGGAGAATGGTCCTGCTCATATGGCCTAGACGGCTCCCGCCCGCATCAGGTCGTGAAGGTGAACCATCCCCACGAGAAGCCCTTCGCCGTCCACGACGGGAAGCGCCATCACGCCGTTCCGCTCCATCACGCCGACGGCCGCGGCGGCGAGCTGGTCGGGCTCGGCGGTTCGGGGAGTGTTCGTCATCACCTCAGATACGGAAATTCGGAAGAACTGTTCCTCCCGCTCCATCAATCGCGTCAAATCGCCGGAGGTAACCACCCCCAGCAGCCGCCCGTTTTCGTCCACCACGGCGACGGTTCCGCGCCGCTCCGCGAGCAGCACCAGCGCCTCGCGCATGGTCGTGTCGGGCCGCACCGCGGGGGCGTCCGTCATCACGTCCCGCACGCGGAGCAGCAGCCGGCGGCCCAGCGCGCCGCCGGGGTGAAAGCGGGCGAAGTCCTCGCGGCCGAACCCTCGGCGCAGCAGCAGCGCCACCGCCAGCGCGTCACCCATCGCCAGCGTGGCCGTGGTCGACGACGTGGGCGCCAGGTCGTGCGGGCAGGCTTCCTCGGCCACGGAGCAGTCCAGGACGTGGTCGGCGTGGCGGGCCAGCGCCGAGCTCATCCGCCCCGTCATGGCGATCACCCGCACGTCCATCCGCGTCAGGAACTCCAACAGCCCGCGCAATTCCTCGCTCTCGCCGCTCTTGCTGAGCAGGATGGCCACGTCGCCCGACCCCACGATCCCCAGGTCGCCGTGCAGTGCCTCGACGGGATGGAGGAAGGTGGCCGGCGTCCCGGTCGAGGTGAGGGTCGCGGCGATCTTGCGCCCGATGATCCCGCTCTTGCCGATGCCGGCGACCAGCACGCGGCCCGTCGCCGTGAGGATGGCCTCCACCGCGCCCGCGAACTCGTCGCCGATGCGGCCTTCGAGCGCGGCGACGGCCTGCGCCTCCATGCGGATCACCAGGCGCGCGCGGTCCAGCGTGTCGGCGACGCCGAGGGCGCCCTCCACCTCCAGCAGTTCCTGCAGCGCGCTCACCGCCCCGCCTCGCGCTCGGCGACGTACTGGGCGACGGCGTCGGCCCACTGGCCGCGCGCGGTCAGCAGCGCCTCGGCGAACTCGCGGACCGCGCCGTGCCCGCCGTGCTTCCTGGCGGCCCAAACGGCGGCGGCCCGCGCATCGCTCGTCGCGTTGCCAACGACTGCCGGCAGGCCGACGCGGCGCAGCACGGCCAGGTCCGGCAGGTCGTCGCCCAGGAACGCCGTCTCCTCCCAGCCGATGCCGTTGCGCTCCAGGATCTCGGTGAGAGCGTTGAGCTTGTCGGCCTTCGGGTCCTGGTGAAGGTCGTCCACCTTCAGCTCGCCGGCGCGGATGCGCACGGCCTCGGAGACGCGGCCGGTGACGATGCCGACGCGCAGGCCGGCGTTCTTCAGCATCAGCACGCCCAGGCCGTCCTGGATGTCGAACCGCTTGAGCTCCACGGACTCGCCGCTCGCCGTCGCGCCCAGGTAGACGCCGCCGTCCGTCATCACGCCGTCCACGTCGAAGACGACCATGCGGATGCGGCGAGCCAGCGCGGGATCTATGGGCTCAAACACGGGCAGCCTCCATCCGCAGCGCGGCGCGCAGCCCCAGCACCTCTTCGATCAGGGGACGCAGGCGTTCCAGCGGCAGCATGTTCGTGGTGTCCGACAGGCCCCTGGCCGGCTCCGGGTGCGTCTCGATGAAGAGCGCATCGGCCCCGGCGGCGACCGCGGCGCGGACGAGCGGCGGGATGAAGCGCGGCTCGCCGCCGCTGATTCCCCCGCCCTCTCCCGGGCGCTGCACGGAGTGGGTGCCGTCGAAGATGGCCGGCGCGTCGCAGGCCTCGCGCATCAGCGCGAAGGAGCGCATGTCCACCACCAGGTTCCCGTATCCGAAGAACGTCCCGCGCTCCGTCGTGGCGACCGCGGGCGAGCCGGCGCCGCGCACCTTGGCGACGGCGCCCTTCATCTCGTGCGGCGCCATCCACTGCCCCTTCTTTACGTTCACCGGC
>NZ_DASWMD010000047.1:0-59724 GCF_036399935.1 Longimicrobium sp. | reverse complement strand
GGGCAGCCGGGGACTGCGCCGCAGCCACCGAACCGCACCGAGCCCGCCAGCGATGCCAGCCGACGCACGGCACTCCCCACGCCCAACGAACTGACGCCTCTCCCCCGCGCAGTTTGCGGGGGAGAGGTTGGGAGAGGGGGGCGCCGCGGACGGCCACCCGGCCAGTCGAACCCCGCTCCTCCCGATCCTCCATCACCCCCCCGGGAATGCCCCGCACCCCTCCACCTCCGCTCGACCACCGCGTCCGCAGGAACCTCGAGGCGCTGGGCGTCCGGGGCACCGGCGCGCACGTGATGGTGGCGGTGTCGGGCGGCATGGATTCGGTGGCGCTGCTGCACCTGCTGCGCTTCGCGGCGGACGATCCCACGATGACGCTGTCCGCCGCCCACTTCGACCACGGCATGCGCCCCGGCAGTGAAGCTGATGCGCGCTGGGTCCGGGGTCTCTGCCGCGCCTGGGGCATCCCTCTCTCCGAAGCGCGCGCAGACCCTCCGCCGCGGACGGAGGAAGCCGCCCGCGACGCGCGGTACGCATTCCTGCGCGCGGCGCAGGCCGGGGCCGGTGCCACCCACCTGGCCACGGCCCACCACGCCGACGACCAGGCCGAGACCGTGCTCTTTCGCGTGCTGCGCGGCACGGGCATCCACGGGCTGGCCGGAATCCCCCCGGTGGACGCGACGGGGCTGATCCGCCCGCTCCTTCCGTTCTGGCGCGCGGAGCTCCGCCATTACACGCGCGCCGCGGGGCTGCGCTGGCGCGACGATCCCAGCAACCGGTCGCTGGACCCGGCGCGCAACCGCATCCGCCGCGGGCTGCTCCCGCGGATCGAGCGTACGGTGGCGGCTGGCGCGCGTGCCAGCCTGGTGCGCTTGGCCCAGCTGGCCCGCGAAGACGAGGCCGCCTGGGAAGCCGTGCTCGCGCCGCTGCTGGCCGAGGCGGTGCACGAAGAAGACGGGGCGGTGCTGCTTGTTCGCGAGCGCTTCGCGGCTTATGATTGGCCCGTCGCCGCCCGACTGCTCCGTGCCGCGCTGCGCCGGCTGGCCACCGTCCCCGACCGGGCGGGAACCCGCGCGGCGCTTGAGTTTATCAGCCAGGCACCCAGCGGACGGACCCTTCGGCTTGCGGGTGGCGTACTGATCACCACGGAGTTCGGCGTCGCGCGCCTTCACCGCGCGGCCGAGAACCCGGCGGAGCCGCCGCCCGACCTGTCCCTCGCGATCGACAGCGTCACGGGCGAGGGCCGGTTCCGCGTCGGCGGCCGGGAGCGCGTGGCGCGCTGGGTCGAGGGCGAGGCGCGGCCCGGGGGCGAGGCGGATTCCGCCACCGTGTGCATCGCCGCGGACCGCGTGGCCTGGCCGCTGTCGCTGCGGGGATGGATGCCGGGCGACCGGATGCGCACGCGGGCGGGAACGCGCCCGCTCAGGAAGCTGTTCGGCGAGGCGCGCATGCCCGTGGGCGCGCGCCGCGCCGCGCCCGTGCTGGCCGACGCCGCCGGGTCCGTGCTGTGGGTGCCCGGGGTGGGTGCCGCCGCCGGCCTGGCGCCCCGGCCCGGGGAACGGGCCATCACTCTTCTGGTCTCCGATGTCTGACACCGAGCTCAACCTGGCCCGCACCGGCGGGCACTCCGTATCTCGGGTGCTGTTCAGCGCCGAACAGATCGCCCAGCGGGTGCGGGAGATCGGCGCCCAGATCACCGAGGCCTATCCGCGCGACGAGGAACTGCTGGTGCTGGGCACCCTCAAGGGATCGTTCATCTTTTTGAGCGACCTGGTGCGCAGCATCAACCGGCCCATGGAGGTGGACTTCCTGGTCGCCTCCAGCTACGGCAGCGGCACCACCAGCTCCGGCCAGGTGAACCTGCTGTACGAAACGCCGGCCAGCATCGAAGGCAAGCACGTGGTGCTGGTGGAAGACATCGTCGACAGCGGCACCACCCTCAACCGCCTGATCCCGCTGCTCCGGGGGCGCAACATCAAGTCGCTGGAGATCTGCGCGCTGCTTCACAAGCACATCGCCAGCAACCTGGCGCAGGAGCCGCGCTGGCTGGGCTTCGACTGCCCGCTGGAGTTCGTCATCGGGTACGGGCTGGACCATTCGGAATTCTACCGGAACCTGCCGTTCATCGGGGTGATCGACCCCTGAGCGGCCGGGCCGGCTGACCTGATTATTCGCGCGACGGGACTCCGCGCCCGCCGCGGCCCCGGAAGGGAAAAAGCAGTCCATGGCAGACGAAGAAAAGGGCACTTCCAAGCCCCAGCCGCCCAAGCTGGGCCGCGTCACGCGCACCGCCGGGTTCTGGCTGGTGCTGGTGATGGTGTCCATCCTTACCGTTCAGCTCACCAGCCGCCGCGCCGAGCCGGTGCGCGACATCGCGTACTCCGAGTTCAAGGCCGAGCTCAAGAAGGGCAACGTCGACTCGGTGACGGTCATCGACGGCGTGATGGTGGAGGGGCGGGTCAAGCAGCCCTGGACGCGCGGCACGGGTGAGCAGCTGCAGCGCTTCCACCGCTTCCGCACCCGCGCGCCCGTCCGCGACTCCGAGGACATGATCACCGCGCTCGAGGCCGCCAACGTGCGCATCAGTGCGCGCGAGCCGGCCGTGGGCGTGGGGCGGCTGCTCCTGGCGTCGCTCCCCTGGCTGCTGATCATCGCCCTGTGGATCTTCTTCATGCGGCAGATGCAGGCCAGCGGCAACAAGGCCTTCCAGTTCGGCAAGAGCAAGGCGCGCATGCTGTCGGGCGACACCCCCAAGGTGAGCTTCGACGACGTGGCCGGCGCCGACGAGGCCAAGGCCGAGCTGCAGGAGATCGTGGAGTTTTTGAAGGACCCCAAGAAGTTCGGCCGGCTGGGCGGGCGCATTCCCAAGGGCGCGCTGCTCGTGGGCCCTCCGGGCACCGGCAAGACGCTGCTTGCGCGCGCCGTGGCGGGTGAGGCCGGGCGACCCTTCTTCAGCATGTCGGGATCGGACTTCGTGGAGATGTTCGTGGGCGTGGGCGCCAGCCGCGTGCGCGACCTGTTCGAGCAGGGCAAGAGCCACGCGCCCTGCATCATCTTCATCGACGAGATCGACGCCGTGGGCCGCCACCGCGGCGCCGGCTTGGGCGGCGGGCACGACGAGCGCGAGCAGACGCTGAACCAGCTGCTGGTGGAGATGGACGGGTTCGAGGGGAACGACGGGGTGATCCTGGTGGCCGCCACCAACCGCCCCGACGTGCTGGACCCGGCGCTGCTGCGCCCCGGCCGCTTCGACCGCCAGATCGTGGTGGACCTGCCGGACCTGCGCGGCCGCGAGGGCATCCTCAAGGTGCACATGAAGAAGGTGCCCACCGCGCCCGACGTGGACGTGAACGTGCTGGCGCGCGGCACCCCCGGAATGGCGGGCGCCGACCTGGCCAACCTGGTGAACGAGGCCGCCCTGCTCGCCGCCCGCCGCGGGCGCGACAAGGTGTACATGGGCGACTTCGAGGAGGCCAAGGACAAGGTGATGCTGGGCGCCGAGCGCCGCTCCTTCGTCATGAAGGACGAGGAGCGCCGGCTGACCGCGTACCACGAGGCCGGCCACGCCGTCTGCACGGTCACCATTCCGGGGAACGACCCGCTGCACAAGGTGACCATCATCCCGCGCGGGCGGGCGCTGGGGCTGGCCTTCACCCTGCCGGAGGACGACCGGGTGTCCGTCACCCGCCAGCAGCTGGAGGCCAAGCTGGTGATGACGTACGGCGGGCGCGCGGCCGAGGAGCTGGTGTTCGGGCGCGACCGGGTGACCACCGGCGCCTCCGGCGACATCCAGCAGGCCACCCGCATCGCCCGGCGCTACGTGACGCAGTGGGGGCTGAGCGACGCCGTGGGCCCCGTGGCCATCGCCGAGGGTGAGCACGAGGTGTTCCTGGGGCGCGACATCGGCCAGCGGCGCGAGGTGTCGGAAAAGATGTCGGAGCTGGTGGATGCCGAGGTGGGGCGCGTACTGAACGAGGCGCTGGGCCGAGCGCGCGACACCCTGCGCGAGAACATCGACCTGCTTCACGCGGTGGCCAACCAGCTGCTGGAGCGCGAGACGCTGACGCGCGACGACGTGCTGCTGCTGGCCGCCGGCAAGGAGCTGCCGCCGCTGAAGCCGCTGGACGAGCCGGGCCCGCCCGACCTCGCGGGCCTGCCTGCGCCCGCGCCGGACCGGCCCAAGCCCGCCGGCGGCATCGAGGGGCTGAAGCCGCGGCTCGCGTAATCCAGCAACAGAAGGTTTCACGCAGAGGACGCAGAGAACAGAAGGAGGACGCAGAGAAAAGCCATTCTTTTCTCTGCGTCCTCTCTTTCATCTCTGCGTCCTCCGCGTGAAACGTCTCTCGCGGGGCCTGTCGCGCGCGCTTGCCTTGGCGCTTTTGCGTTCGATACTTTCGGCCCCATGGCCAATTCCAGCGCACGTCTCGATCTACCGGTTCTGCCGACCGTCTCCAACGACGTGTGGGCGATCCGCGGGCGGGCGCTTTCGCTGGAGCGGCCGCTGGTGATGGGCATCCTGAACGTGACCCCCGACAGCTTCAGCGACGGGGGCCGGTTCCTGGACCCGGCCCGCGCCGTGGACCAGGCGCGGCGGATGGCGGAGGACGGCGTGGACCTGATCGATGTCGGCGGCGAATCCACCCGCCCCGGCGCCCCCGCCGTCTCCGCAGACGAAGAGGCGGCGCGCGTCGTGCCTGTGCTGCGGGCCATCAAGGGCGAGCTCGACATCCCCGTCTCCATCGACACCCGCAAGGCGGAGGTGGCTCGCGAGGCGCTGGACGGCGGCGCGGACGTCATCAACGACGTCTCGGCGCTGGGCGACGCGCGGATGGCCGGGATCGTGGCCCCCTCCGGCGCCGGGCTGGTGCTGATGCACATGCGCGGCACGCCCGAAACCATGCAGCGGATGACGGACTACGGGGACGTGGTGGACGACGTGGCGGCGGAGCTGGAGCAGGCGCTGGAGCGCGCGGACCGGGCCGGGATCGCGCGCGAACGGGTCGTGCTGGACCCCGGCATAGGGTTCGCCAAGACCGCGGAGCAGAACCTGGAGCTGATCGCCGGCCTGGCGCGCCTCGAACGGCGGCTGGGACGGCCCGTGCTCCTGGGCGCGTCGCGTAAGTCATTCATCGGCGCCCTGCTCGGCGGCGTTCCGGCGGACGCGCGCGACGCAGGGGGCGTGGGCGCGTGCGTGGCCGGGCTGGCGCGGGGTGCCCGCATCTTCCGTGTGCACGACGTCCGCTCCACCCGCCATGCGCTGGACGTGGCGCACGCGGTGCTGCGGCTGTCGGCGGAGGGCCCGTGAACGGCCTGGTGGACCGCTTCGGCTTCCTGGCGCCCGACTGGAAGGATCTCCTCGAGATCCTGGTGGTCGCCGTCGTCGTCTACCGCGTGCTGCGGGTGCTGGCGGGGACGCGCGCCATCCAGATGCTGCTGGGCATCTTCGCCATCGTTGCCACCTACGGCGCCGCGCGGGTGCTGAACCTGTCGCTGCTGGAGTACCTGCTGGAGCGCGTATTCGAGTTCGGCGTGATCGCCGCGCTCATCGTCTTTCAGCCGGAGCTTCGCAGCGCGCTCGCCCAGTTGGGGCAGAACCGGCTCCTGCGCGTGTTCTCGCGGCTGGAGCAGATGCAGGTGGCGGAAGAGGTGTCGCAGGCGGTGGAAGAGATGTCGCGCGGCAAGGTGGGCGCCATCATCGCCGTGGAGCGCGAGGTGGGGCTGGGCGAGTACCTGGAATCGGGCACCGCCCTGCAGGCCCGCGTGTCCGACGCGCTGCTGCTGAACATCTTTACCCCGTACTCGCTGCTCCACGACGGCGCGGCGGTCATCCGCGGCGACCAGATCGTGGCGGCGGGGGTCATCCTGCCGCTCACCCAGTCCGTCTTGGACGACCGCACGCTGGGCACGCGCCACCGCGCCGCCTTGGGCCTTTCGGAAGAGACGGACGCGATGGTCGTCGTGGTGTCGGAAGAGACGGGCGCCATCTCCCTGGCCCACGCCGGCCGCCTGCACCGCCACCTGACGCCCGACCAGTTGGAGAAGATGCTGAACGAGGGCGCCCCCGGGGGCGTGGAGCGTCGCGGCGTCCTCACCGGCGACTGATCCCGCTTCGCGCCCCGGACCTCCGCATGTCTTCTCTCCGACGCACCTGCCTGCTGTTCCTGGCGGCGCTCGTTCTCCTCGGCACCCCGAGGAGCCGCGCCGCCGCGCAGGATGCGCCCGATCCAGCGCGGAAGACGTTCGTCATCGTGCACGGCGCGTGGGGCGGGGGATGGGCTTGGAAGCGCGTGGATTCGCTGCTGACCGCCCGCGGGCACACCGTCTACCGCCCGACGCTCACCGGCCTGGGCGAGCGCGTGCACCTGGGTTCGCCCGAGGTGGGGCTGGGCACGCACGTGCGCGACGTCGTCAACACGCTGGTCTACGAGGACCTGCGCGGCGTCGTCCTCGTAGGGCACAGCTACGGCGGGATGGTGATCACCGGGGTGGCGGACCAGGTGCCGGACCGCATCAGCCACTTGGTGTACCTGGATGCGTACCTGCCGGAGCACGGGGAGAGCGTGCTGAGCCTCGGCTCGCCACTGCGCGACTCCACCCTCGCAAGCTGGTCGCGCTTCGGGATGATCGTGCCGCCATGGCTGGAGCCGGCGCGCGACCCGCCATGGGACGTTCCGCATCCCTACCGCAGCTTCGCCGATCCGCTGCTGCTCGCCCATCCACCCGGCCGCGGCCTCCCCGCCACGTACATCCTGACGATGGAGCCCGGCAAGCAGACGGACGCGTTCTCGATGTACGCGGACCGCGCCCGCGCGCGCGGCTGGACCGTGCTGCAGATGCCGGCCGGCCACAATCCCCAGACCACCGCCCCGCGCGAGCTGGTGGACCTTCTCCACGGCCTGCGCTGACGTTCCCGCCTCGCTTGCTACCGCCCCCGCAACGACATACAATCGTCCGCATGAACGCCGAAATGCTGGCCGCGCGGGTTGCGGAGGTTCGGGAGGGGATCGAGCGGGCGATGCAGCGCGCCGGGCGCACCGGCGACGTGACGCTCGTGGCCGTCACCAAGACGCATCCGCCAGAGATCGTGCAGGCCGCGATCGCCGCGGGGCTCGCCGACGTGGGCGAGAACCGCGTGCAGGAGATGGAGGACAAGGTGGCCGTCGTGGGCCGCACGGCCGTGCGCTGGCACCTGATCGGCCACCTTCAGCGCAACAAGGCAGGCAAGGCGGTGGAGCTCGCCGACCTGGTGCACTCGCTGGACTCGCTGCGCCTGGCCGAAGCGCTTTCGAAGGAGGCGCAGCGCGCGGGGACGACGGTGGATGCGCTCGTCCAGGTGAACACCTCGGGCGAGGAGAGCAAGTTCGGGCTGGCGGCCGACGAGGCGGTGGATGCCGTCGCGCGGATGGCGGAGCTGCCGGGCCTGCGGCTGCGGGGGATGATGACCATGGCGCCGTTCACCGACGACCAGGCCGTCATCCGGCGCACCTTCGCCGCGGCGCGGCGGCTGTGCGACGAGGGGGCGCGGCAGGTTCCCGCCCTGGGACGGCAGCTTTCGATGGGCATGAGCAACGACTACGAGATCGCGGTGGAAGAGGGAAGCACCCTCGTCCGCGTGGGCTCGACCCTCTTTGGAGAGCGCGGGCGATGATCGATCTCACGCCGCTGGACGTACGAAAGAAGAAGGGCGACTTCCGGAAGGTCGTCCGCGGGTACGACGCCGGTTCCGTGGACGACTACCTGGACACCGTCGCCCAGCGCTTTGAGGAGCTGGTGCGCGAAAACGCCGGGCTGAGCGTTCGCGTGGAGGGGATGGCCGAATCCATCGCCGCCTACCGCGACCGCGAGCGCGCCATGAACGAGGCCCTCGTTTCCGCCCAGCAGCTTCGCGAGGAGATGCGCGAACAGGCCGCCCGCGAGGCCGATCTGGTGCTGCGCGAGGCCCGCGCCGAGGCCGACCGCATCGTGGGCGAGGCGCGCCGCCAGGCCACGATGGCGGCGGAGACCCTGCGCCGCCTGCAGGGCCAGCGCGTGCGCTTCCTTCGCCTGTTCCGCGCCCTCGTGGAGCGGCAGCTGACGGAGATCGAGCAGGAGGAAGAGCGCACCTCCGCCGTCGGCCGGGGGGACGAGGATCCCGAGGCGCAGGGGCACTGACCGTGGATGTGAGAGAGCAGATCGCGGCCGCGGTCGCGGAGATCCGCGGCCGGAGCACGCTGGAGCCGCGCGTGGCCATCATTTTGGGCACGGGGCTGGGCGGGCTGGCGGAGCGCATCGAGGTAGAGGCGGAGATTCCCTACGCCGAGATCCCCCACTTTCCGTTGTCCACCGTCGAGACGCACACGGGGCGGCTGCTGCTGGGGTGGCTGGGCGGCAAGCCGGTGGTGGCGATGCAGGGGCGCTTCCATCGCTACGAGGGCTACACCCTTCAGCAGGCGGCCTTTCCCGTGCGCGTGATGCGGGCGCTGGGCGCGGACACGCTCGTCGTCTCCAACGCGTGCGGGGGGATGAACCCGTTGTGGGGACCCGGCGACCTGGTGCTGATCGCCGACCACATCAACCTGCTGGGCGACAACCCGCTGATCGGCCCCAACCTGGACGAGCTGGGGCCGCGCTTTCCCGACATGTCGGCCGTGTACGACGCCGAGCTGCGGCGGATTGCGGTGGAGGTGGCACTGGAGCGGGGGATCACGCTGCGGCGCGGCGTCTACGTGGCCGTGGCCGGGCCCAACCTGGAGACACGTGCCGAGTACCGCATGCTGCGGATGATGGGCGCCGACGTGGTGGGGATGTCGACGGTGCCGGAGGTGATCGTAGCCATCCACGGCGGCATGCGGGTGATGGGCGTTTCCATCATCACCGACCAGTGCCTGCCGGATGCGCTGGAAGTGGCCGACATCCGGAAGATCATCGCCGTCGCCGGCGCCGCCGAGCCGAACCTGACGGCGCTGGTGGAGGGCGTGGTCGAACGGCTGTAGGCCGGGCATCTGCAGGTTGGGTAAGTGAGGCCGGGGGCTGGAGATCCCCGGCCTTTTCGTGTCCCTGCAAGGAGCGGATGAATCCGCCGCTCCGCCGCACACTGCGGGAAGCCTCCCAAACCCCGGGAGGCTTGAGTTCGGGCGCGCCACCAAGGTGCAGAGTGCACCCGGGCAAGCCAGTCCGCGAAGGCAGACTTCGTGTAGTTGTTGCCGCGAATTCATTCGCCCCAGCAGGCTTCGGCACCACACAATGCTCGGCTGACGCGTCTCAGGTTTTCGTGCCGCTGCCGCGCCCTAGTTGAGATGTGACGCAGGCAAGATCCTTCGGCCCGCATGGAGTGGCGTGCGGGTGAGTTCGGTGCGCTTGGGCCTCTGGATGACAGACTTCGGTGTTAGGCGATCGGGGCGGCGCGGATAGGCGGCGCTTGCCTGGTTGCTTATATTCCGCGTTCGTGCCCGTTTAAACGCCTTGAGGGCGTGTCATCAGATCGGTCGATGAAGAAATTTCCCGAGCTCCCCTCGTCCGTCAACGCGCTGGAAGACGAGGTCCTGGGCCAGTGGCAGGCGGAGGACACCTTCCGCCAGTCGCTGCAGCGGACCGCGGACGGCAAGCCGTTCACGTTCTACGAAGGCCCGCCCACGGCCAACGGCCGCCCCGGCATTCACCACATGATGTCGCGCACCATCAAGGACACCGTGGCGCGCTTCCGCACCATGCAGGGTCGCTTCGTGCCCCGCATGGCGGGGTGGGACACGCACGGCCTGCCGGTGGAGATCGAGGCGGAAAAGAAGCTCGGCATCAGCGGCAAGCGGGAGATCGAGGAGATCGGCATCGCGCGCTTCAACGAGGTGTGCCGCGAAAGCGTGCTCACCTACACCGAAGAGTGGGAGCGCTTTTCGGCCCGCATCGGCTACTGGCTGGACTATTCCAAGCCGTACGTCACCTATCACCCGGACTACATCGAGTCCGTGTGGTGGCTGCTCAAGCAGATCGCCGACCGGGGCCTGTTCTACAAGGGCCACAAGGTGCTGCCCTACTGTCCGCGCTGCGGCACCGGCCTGTCGTCGCACGAGCTGGCGCAGGGCTACAAGGACGTCAAGGACCCGTCGCTGTACTTCACCGCGCCCATCGTGGGGGCTGACGGGCAGCCGGACGGCCGCGAGTTCCTCGTCTGGACGACCACGCCGTGGACCGTGGTCAGCAACGTGGCGTTCGCCGTGAATCCCGAGCTGGAGTACGCCGAGGTCGCGCACGAGGACCGCCGCTACGTGCTGGCCCGCGCCCGCGTGGCGCCGCTGTTTGGCTCGGAGGACGGGATGGCGCGCACCTTCCCGGCGTCGGAGCTGATCGGCCTGGGCTACCAGCGGCCGCTGGACTGGGCGCACCCGGTGGGCTTCGACGACGAGACGGTGGCGCGCGCGTGGAAGGTGTACGGCGCCGACTGGGTGACGGCCGAGGACGGCACGGGCATCGTGCACACCGCCGTGGCGTTCGGCGCCGACGACTACAAGCTGGGGCAGGAGGTCGGCCTGCCGATCATCATGCCCGTGGACGAGCGCGGTCGGTTCCGCGAAGACATCCCGCTGGTGGGCGGCCAGTTCGTCAAGGACGCCGACACCGAGCTGGTGATCGAGCTCAAGCGCCGCGGACGCGTCTTCAAGTCGTCGAAGGAAGAGCACAGCTACCCGCACTGCTGGCGCTGCGGAAGCCCGCTGCTGTACATGGCGCGCGACTCGTGGTTCATCCGCACGACCAGCGTCCGCGACCAGCTCCTGGCGAACAACGCAGAGGTCCGCTGGTTTCCGCCGGAGATGGGTACGGGGCGGTTCGGCGAGTGGCTGGAGAACAACGTCGACTGGGCCATCAGCCGCAGCCGCTACTGGGGCACGCCGCTGCCGGCCTGGGTGTGCGAGCGCGATCCATCGCACATCCACTTCATCGGCTCGTTCAGTGAGCTGCGTGAAAAGTCGGGGCTGGCCGAGCTTCCCGATCCGCACCGCCCGTACGTGGACGAGGTGACGTTCCCCTGCGAGTGCGGCGGAACGATGAAGCGCACGCCGGAGGTGATCGACGTCTGGTTCGATTCCGGCGCCATGCCGTTCGCCCAGCACCACTACCCGTTCGAGAACAAGGAACTGCAGGAAAGCCAGTTTCCGGGCGACTTCATCTCCGAAGGCGTAGACCAGACGCGCGGATGGTTCTACTCGCTCCTGGCCATCAGCACGCTGCTGGGCCGTGGGCCGGCGTACCGCAACGTGGTCGTCAACGACCTGGTGCTCGACGCCAAGGGTCTGAAGATGTCGAAGTCCAAGGGCAACACGGTGAACCCGTGGGAGGCCATCGGCGAGTTCGGGGCCGACGCGCTCCGCTGGTACCTGCTGTCCTCGTCCAACCCCTCGCTTCCCAAGCGCTTCGATCCCGAAGGCGTCAAGGAGGTGCAGCGCAAGACGTTCGACACGCTGCGCCAGACGTACCGCTTCTTCGCGATGTACGCCAACCTCGAGGGCTTCTCGGCGGACGGCGACGTGGCGGCGCCGGCCGATCGCGGGGTGCTGGACCGCTGGCTGCTTTCCCGGCTGGCGACGGTGACGGCCGAGGTGACGCAGGACCTGGAGGACTACAACCTGACGCGCGCCGTTCGCGCGGTGTCGGGATTCATCGCCGACGACCTGAGCAACTGGTACGTGCGCCGTTCGCGCGACCGCTTCTGGGGGAGCGCCGACCAGGCCGACACGCGCGCCGCCTTCGCCACGCTGCACACGGCGCTGGTGGCCACGGCCGGGCTGATGGCGCCGGTCGCTCCGTTCCTGGCCGACTGGCTGCACCGCGCGCTCACCGGCACCTCGGTGCACCTGGCGGACTTTCCATCCATCGACACGGCCGCGCGCGACGAGAAGCTGGAGCGCGGGATGCAGGCGGTGCGCACGCTGTCGACGCTGGGCCGCGCGGCGCGCGAGTCGGTGGGCATCAAGGTGCGCCAGCCGCTGGGAACGGTGTACGCGGTGGTGCCGGACGGGTACGAGGTGGACGAGACGCTGCTCGGCATCCTCCGCGACGAGCTGAACGTGCGCGCGGTGAAGTTCATGGACCACGCCGAAGACCTGGTGTCGTTCAGCGCCAAGCCCAACTTCAAGGGCATCGGCAAGGTGCACGGCAAGAACACGCAGGCGGCCGCCTCGGCCATCCGCACGCTGTCGTCCGCCTCGCTCGCGGCGTTCCGGCGTGGCGAGCCGGTGGAGATCTCGTACGCGGACGGGCAGACGGGGCAGCCGCTCACCTTCGCGCTGACGGACGCCGAGTTCGACCTGGTGCAGACGGCGGAGGGCGATTTCCACGTGGAGGCCGAGGCCAGCTTCACCGTGGCGCTGGACCCCACCATCACCCCAGAGCTGCGGCTGGAGGGGCTGGCGCGCGAGCTGGTGAACCGGGTGCAGAACCTGCGCAAGGAATCGGGCTTCGAGGTCAGCGACCGCATCCGCCTGGGGATCTTCGGGGACGGGGAGATCCTGGACGTGGCGCGGGAGTGGGGCGAGTTCGTGGCCCGCGAAACGCTGGGGGTGGCGGTGGAGAGCGGGTCGGTGACCGACGAGGGATACGAGGCGATGCGCGAGGTGGATCTCGACGGGGTGACCGGCACGGTGGGAATCGCCCGGGTTCCGAAACAGGACGGATGATGGCGGAAGCAACGACGAGCGTGGGCACGCCGGCCGACGAGGCGCGGCGGAAGATGGCGCTGTACCTGGGGCTGGTGATCGGCTGGGTGGTGCTGGACCAGGTCACCAAGGTCATCGTGCAGCGCACCCTGCGGCTGTACGACCCGGTGCCGGTGATCGGCGACTTCTTTCGCCTGACGTACATCTACAACCGCGGCGCGGCCTTCGGGCTGCACCTGGGCGACTGGTCGCGCATCGCGTTCAGCATCCTTCCCGTCGCCGCGGCGGTGCTGCTGTACATGATGTACCGGACGACGCCGTGGTCCGACAAGATGCGGCTGATCGCCATCCCCCTGGTGACGGGCGGGGCCATCGGCAACCTGATCGACCGCGTCCGCTCGTCGCGCGGGGTGATCGACTTCTTCGATTTCGGGTTCGGCACCATGCGCTGGCCGGTGTTCAACGTGGCCGACATCGGGGTGACGGTGGGGGCGCTGATGCTGGCGGTTTCGCTCTGGCGCGAGGAGCAGCAGATGGAGAAGAAACCTGACGGTTCCTGACGATGCCGTCGAGCTGGTGGCCGGCGACGAGGCGCGCGACCGGCTGGACAGCTGGCTGGCGGCGCGGCTGGATGTTTCGCGCTCCCGCGCCGCGCAGCTGATCGAGGACGGCCGCGTCCTGCTGAACGGCGCCGTCCCCAAAAAGCGCGACCGCCCCGTGCCGGGAGACCGCGTGCAGGTGCGCATCCCCCCGCCCGCGCCCTCCCCGCTCGCCGCGCAGAACATCCCTCTCGCCATCGTCTACCAGGACGACGACCTGCTGGTGATCGACAAGCCCCCCGGCCTGGTCGTCCACCCCGCGCCCGGCAACCCGCAGGGCACGCTGGTGAACGCGCTGCTTCATGCGGTGCACGACCTGTCGGGAATCGGCGGCGTGCTGCGGCCGGGGATCGTGCACCGGCTGGACAAGGACACGTCGGGGCTGCTGGTGGTCGCCAAGAACGACGACGCCCACCGCGCTCTTTCCGACGAGCTGAAGGCGCGGCGGATCCGGCGCGCGTACCTGGTGGCGGCGTGGGGCCGCCTGGCCGCGGACGTGGTGCCGGTGGACGCGCCCATCGGCCGGCATCACACCGATCGGAGGAAGATGGCGGTGGTGGAGGACGGGCGGCCGGCGCGCACGAAGTTCATCCGGCTGGAGCGGTGGCGCGCGGCGGACCTGGTGCGCGCGGAGCTGGACACGGGGCGCACCCACCAGATCCGCGTGCACCTGCTGCACCTGGGTCACCCGGTGGTGGGCGACCGCACCTATGGGCCGGAGCGGCACAAGGGGTTCGGCGGGCCGGAGCGCGGGTGGGCGGCGGGGCTGGCCCGCCGCACGCCGCGGCAGTTCCTTCACGCGACGGAGCTGCGCTTCACGCACCCCCGCACGGGCGAGGCGATGCGCTTCGATTCGCCTCTTCCCCCGGACCTCGCCGCCGCGGCCGAATGGGCGCGCGGGGCCGAGAACGCGCCTCCCGATCTGTCATCCCGAGGGAGCGGCCCCGGCGAACCCTGACGTCCGCGCGGAAGACCGCAGCGACTGAGGGATCCGCCACACAGCCATCGAAGCGCACACAAGCCTCGGAGTGCACCGCGGCTCCGTGAGCGGGTGAACCCGCAGCTGGGAAAGCGGTAAGCCCCGGCTCGGGCCGCTGTCGCGTCCCGCCCGGGGCTTCAACCGCACGCGCACCTGGTCTGCCGAACCACGATTGTCATTCTTATGGGGCGCCCCCGGCGAACCTGACGCCTTCACCGGCGGAGAAAATCCGAGGTGGGTGTTTCCGCTGCTGCCGAGCGGGACGCGTGGTGTGTGGCGGATCCCTCGGTCGCTGCCGTCCACGGTGTGGGGGCAGGTTCACCGTGGCCGCTCCGTCGGGATGACAGGTGCGCTTCCGGTGGATGTTGAGCGTGTCACGTTGGCGCTCGCGCTTCGGCAGGTGCGGCGTGCGTGCAGGTGAAGCCCCGAACGGACGCGACAGCGGCCGTGTCGGGGCTTTCCGCTGTTCCAGATGTGGGTTCACCCGCCCCTGGCCCCCGCCCGTGACTCCGCCGCGATCTTCGGCCCGCCACGCTCGTCGGCGTCCCGCGTCGCTCTGCGGGCCCGCGTAATTCGCCCGTGGCAAGAGATTTGATCCGCGTGTACCTACCCGCAGTCCCGCACATCAGACCGGGAGTTCATACGTTGCAAACCATCGTCAGCCGCACGGCCCTGCTGGCCGTGCTTGTCCTGGGCGCCTGCGCGCCGGTATCAGAGCCCATCATCGCGCCGCTGCCGCAGGGCGCGGCGCTCGACACGGCGGGCCGCCCCTTCGTGCGCACCGTGGAAGTGCCGGAGGAGTACCAGCGCGCCCTGCAGGCCGGCACCCGCAGCACCACCGGCGTCCCCGGGCAGCGCTACTGGCAGCAGCGCGTGCGCTACAGCATCCAGGCGGAGCTGGACCCCGAGCGGCGGCGGCTGACCGGGCGCGAGCGCATCGTGTACCACAACCGCTCGCCCGTGGCCCTGGCCGAGGTGCGCTTCAACCTGTACCAGAACCTGTTCACCGAGGGCTTCACCGGCCCGCGCAGCCCGTTCAACACCGGCGGCATCCAGCTGACGTCGTTCTCGTTCAACGGCGACACGCTGGGCCCCCTCACCCAGGGCCAGTACGAGGCGAACCAGCGGGAGCAGCGCGCCAGCGTGGGCTACCTGGCCGGCGGCACCCTGTCGCGCGTGCTGCTGCCGCGCCCCATCGCGGCCGGCGACAGCGCCATCTTCGACGTGGCGTGGACCTTCGTGGTGCCGCCCATGGGCGCGCCCCGCACCGGGTGGGAAGACGCGCTGGGCGGCCGGGTGTTCCAGATCGCCCAGTGGTATCCGCAGATCGCCGTGTTCGACGACGTGGCAGGGCAGGACGTGACGCCCTATCGCAGCGAGGGCGAGTTCTACCTGGAGTACGGCGACTTCGACGTGTCGCTCACGCTGCCCGCCGGGTACCTGATCGGCGCCACGGGCACGCTGCAGAACCCGCAGGAGGTGCTGTCGGCCGACGTGCGGCGGCAGCTGGAGGTCGCCGCGCGCAGCGACAGCACCGTCACCGTGCTGCGGCGCAACCAGCTGGGGCAGGGCACCGCCCCGGGAACGAACGGCCGCGTGACGTGGCGGTTCACCGCGCAAGACGTGCGCGACTTCGCCTGGGCCACCTCCAACCGCTACCAGTGGGACGCGCTGCGCGCCCAGATTCCCGCGCCGGGTGGCGGCACGCGCGACGTGATGGTTCACTCGCTGTACCGCCCCGGCGCGCCGCACTGGGAGGGGGCGGCGCGGTTCGGCGAGCACTCCATGGAGTACTTCAGCCGCGAGATGGTTCCGTACGCGTATCCGCAGATCACCATCTCCGAGGGCCCGGTGTACGGCATGGAGTACCCGATGCTGGTGTTCATCGGCCGGCCGGAGGAGCGCCTGGGGCTGTACGAGGTGATCGCCCACGAGGTGGGCCACGAGTGGTTTCCCATGATGGTGGGCCAGGACGAGGCCGCGTTCGCGTGGATGGACGAGGGCTTCACCACCTTCAACGAGAACCGCGCGACCAAGGACTTCTTCCCCAACCACGACCCCTTCGAAGTGCCGCGCGAGTCGTACCTGGAGATCGCGGGCGACAAGGGCGAGGCGCCGCTGATGAGGCACATCGACCTGGTGTTCGGGCCGGCGTTCGGGGTGTCGGCGTACAGCAAGCCGGGCACGCTGCTGCGCTCGCTTCAGCGCACGCTGGGCGACTCGGTGTTCTTTGCGGGGATGCGGCAGTACTCGCGCGACTGGCAGTTCAAGCACCCGTACCCGTGGGACTTCTTCAACACCATGGAGCGGGTGGCCGGGCGAGACCTGGACTGGTTCTGGTACCCGTTCTGGTACCGCACCGTCACGCTGGACCACGCGCTGAGCGACGTGCGGCCCACCGCCAACGGCGTGCAGGTGACGGTGCGCGACGTGGGGCAGGCGCCCGCGCCGGCGGAGATCGTGGTCACCACTAGCGGCGGGCAGACGGTGACGCACACCATCACCATCGACCAGTGGCTGAACCCGTCCACGCGCGTGCAGACGGTGACCATCCCGGTGTCGGGCACCGTGACGCGGGTGGAGATCGACCCGCTGCGGTACTTCCCCGACGCCAACCGGCGGAACAACGCCTGGACGCCGGGCCGGTAACTGCGCCGACGGTGACTGCGGGCAGGGATGACGAGGGGGCGGCGTCCACGGCGTGGGCGCCGCCCCCGTCCGTTGCCCCCGGCGCGAACCTTGCCGCCGCTCCGCAGGGCGCGCGTTCAGGCGCATCCAGGGTCCACAATCAAGCTCGGAAAAGCATGTCGATGATCAGTGTTCGCCGGCTCGCGATGGTGCCGCTCGCGGTCGTTCTGGCCGCGTGCGGCGGGGATGGGGGCGGGGCCGGCGAGAAGGGCGCGGGAGGCGACAGCGCGCAGGCGGCCAAGGGCGACAGCGCGGCGCCGGCGCAGCCGCAGGCCACCCGCTCCCCGCGCGGCAAGGCGCCGCCGATCATCCGCGGGCTGTACGTCAACGCGTACAAGGCCGGATCCGGCGTGCACCGCAAGCGGCTGATCGAGATCGCCGACCAGACCGAGATCAACGCCTTCGTCGTGGACGTCAAGGACGAGCGCGGGCTGCACTACGTGAGCAACCTGGCCCTCCAGAACGAGATGACGGAGGACAGCGAGATCACCATCCGCAATCCCAAGGCGTTCACCGACACCCTGCACGCGCACGGCATCTGGACGATCGCGCGCATCGTCGTCTTCAAGGACCCCATCCTGTCCAAGGCGCGTCCGAACTGGTCGGTCAAGAACCCCAGCGGCGGCCTGTGGGTGGACAAGGCAGGCAACACCTGGGTGAGCCCCTGGGACGAGGAAGTGTGGGACTACAACCTCGACATCGCCGAAGAGGTGGCGAAGCTGGGGTTCGACGAGATCCAGTTCGACTACGTGCGCTTCGCCGAGCCGTACAAGAGCCTTCCGGCGCAGGTGCACCCCAAGGCCCGGGGCGACCGGACGGACGCCATCGCCGCGTTCCTGCTCGAGGCGCGGCGCCGGCTGCATCCGCTGGGCGTCACGGTGACGGCGGACGTGTTCGGCCTGTCGCCCAACGAGGGGAGCGACGTGAACATCGGGCAGCAGTGGGAAACGATCAGCGCCATCGCTGACCACATCCTGCCCATGATGTATCCCTCGCACTACTTTCCCACGCACCTGCCCGGCGTGCGGAAGCCTGACCTGATGCCGTACGAGGTGCTGTTCAAGTCTGCCGGGATGGCGCGGTGGCGCAACGACAAGCTGCAGGAGGCGGGGGTGCAGCCCGCGCGCATCATGCCCTGGCTGCAGGCGTTCAGCGCGCCGTGGCTGGGCCGCAACCACCAGAAGTACGGGGCGGAGCAGCTTCGGCAGCAGAAGAAGGGCGTGTACGACGTGGGGCTGGAGGACTGGGTGCTCTGGCACCCCGGCAGCAACTACGAGCACATCGTGGCCGGGCTGGAGCAGGGCGAGGCGCGGTCGCACAAGGTGGCCTCGTACACGCCGCCGCCGGACGTGATGGCGTGGCTCAACCAGTTCGAGCGCGAAGGCATGGGGCAGGGGCGGGCGAAGGCGGTGCAGCAGGCGCGCGGCGACGTGGTCGATCCCGCCGCGGCGCAGGCGGCCAAGACCGGGCGCCCCGAGCCGGGTGCCGCGCCCGCCGCCGTAACGCCGGGGCAGAACGCCCCGGCCGAGGCCGCGCCGTCTGCCTCCGGCACTCCCGCGGCGGGCGGGCAGACGAGCCCCGGCAGTCCCGCGCAGCGAAGTCCGTAGAACGGAGAACGACTCTTGTGGCCTAGCCCTCGATGTCGGCCCAGCGCGCGAGCTCGCGCAACGGCGGGCGGCCGTCGTGGTGCCACCAGGGCGGCGGCCACGCCATCCGCCCGAAGCTCGTGAACCGGCTGGCGCCAATGCGGGCCAGCGCCTCCGCCAGGACGCGCGTGGATTCCTCGTCCGCCGCCACGCCGACGGTCTGCAGCACGGGCCCGAACCGCTCGACGAGCGCGGGGACGTCGGCCAGCGAGGCCACGGGCTTCACCCGGATCACCCGGTTCAGGCACGAGGCCGAAAAGTCGGGCTTGGGATCGAAGACCACCGTCCACGCCGTTCCCTCCGCCGACGCGTGGAGCCGCACGCCGCCTCCACCCGCTTCCGCGAACTCGGCTTCGGCGCGGAGCTGGCGGATGGACGACGATTCGCCCGGGGCCAGCACGCCGCGCGGCAGCTCGCCCTCCACCGCCGCCATCTCCTCCGCCAGCATCGCCGCCCACCCGTCCGGCGACACGGGGCCGCCTTCCTCCACGTAGAACAGGTGCGGCGACACGCACCCCTGCTGGTCGAAGGTGGACGCGTCCAGCGCCGCCCCGCGGGCCGCCTCCCGTGCCTCGTTTTCTCCGAGAAAACCACGGCCGACCACGCCGAACGACACCTTGGGCCCGTATCCCACGAACCGCGCGGTCACCGGCGTGCGGCTGCGGATGGTGGCCACCGCGTCCGCGCCGCCGTACACCACGACGGCGTCGGCCGCGTCCAGGGCGGCGCGCTCCATCGCCTCGTCCCCGCCGGGCCAGTACGTCACCGCCAGGCACTGCCCCAGCTCCGCGTCCGCTTCGGCCACGCCGCGCGCGAACAGCGCGGCCAGCAGCGGCTCGCCCACGGCGGCCTTGCCCAGCGTGGCGGACTTCAGCAGCAGCGAGCGAACGAGCGACGTCACCGCCACGCCAGGGACGTTGCCGCTGAACACGTGCACCGCCAGCCGCGGCCCGAACGCGGCGTGAAGGCCGTTGCTGCGGGGCGCGGGGCGAAAGCCGTCCAGCACCCGCGGATCGCCGAACTCGGCGCGGAGCAGCTCGCGCAGGCGGGGCGCGCGCCAGTCCGCCGCCATGCGGTCCAGCACCAGGCGGATCATCGGGGCCGAGTAGGCGGTGACCGCGGGAAGCGCCCGCTCCGCCGCCTGCCGCAGCGGATCGCCCAGGTCCAGCAGCCGCGCGGCGACCGCGTCGATCACCCCGACGATTTCCGCCACCGGGCGGTGCGCCAGGTGGCGGTCGCGCGCCAGGACGAGCGCCTCCACCTGCCGCTTGAGGTCCGCGGGCGACAGGCGCGGGATGCGCACCTCGAAGGCATCGTCGCCCTTGCCGTACGACCAGGTGGTCGCGCGCGGATGCTCCAGCGCCGGAAGGTGAAAGGCGTCGATGACGGGCGCGCGGACGGTCACAGGAAGTCCCAAAACTGCGGATTGGCCTCCACGATCACCTCCCACTGCCCGTACCGCCCCAGCCCGCGCGCCACGTCGATCCGCAGGATGTCGTACAGAATGCCGACGCCCGCGCCCACGGACATCATCGTCCCCGTGCGGTACCGGGGCTCTGGGGCCACGTCGTACAGGACGATGTCGCCCTCCCCCTGCCAGGCTCCCCCGGCGGCGGCGAACACCCGGCCACGCAGGAACGGGCTCCACAGGTCGGCCGCGGCCGTGGCCCGGGAAAAAGCGAAGGCCTCGCCCCCGTACGAGCGGAAGGCGTAGCCCGGCACCGTGCCTCGGCCCCCCAGCGCCCACTTCGCCTGCGGGGGCACGTCGCCCAGCGAGGTGCCGGCCGAGCCCTCGACCGCGACGTCCTCCCCTCCGCCGAAGCGCAGCCGCAGTCCCGCGTCCACGCGCGGGCGGACGAACTGGAAGTCGCGATCGAGGAGGGACGGGTCAAGGTGCCCCCCGTCCACGGTCACGCCCATCGACCAGCCCCGGGCCACCTGCGCCGGCACCTCGCGCCGCACCCCGATGGACCCGCCGAAGAACGTGCCCTCCTCGACCCGGGGCACGTCGCGGAAGTTCGTGCCACCCAGCAGCGCGTAGTCCGCGGCCACCGTGGCCTGCCGGTGCCTCTCCGCCCGCACGCGCACGGGCATCGTCCATCCGCCGCGGACGCCGCGGTCCATCCGCACCTCGGCGCCCGTGACGAAGTACGGATCGGTGAAGTCGTAGCCGGCGATGAGCCCGGTCACGGTGTTCATCGCGCCGGAGATGGCCGGGCCCACGCCCACGTCGCGCGTCTGGTTGAGGTACAGCCCCACGCCGACGCGGCTGGGCAGGGACCCGCTCCACGCGTCGACGCTGGCGAACGGCTGCATGGGGCCGGTCGCCAGGCCGGCGCGGACGGCGAGCGTGGTTCCCTCCGTCTGCCGCCAGCGGTACCCCGCGCCGAGGGCCAGCCCCTCCGCGCGGTTGAAGCGGAGCGCCTGCGACGCGTTCCCCACGTCGATGCGATTGGCGGGAAGTCCGCTCAGCAGGCGCCGGCCCATCAGCTCGGCGGCCTGCCGACGCACGTCGCCGAGCTCGGTGCCGGGGCTGATCCCTTCCTCGCGCAATTCGGCGTCGATGGCCTCTTCGAAGGCGAAGGCCTCGCGCTGCTGCACGGGGACGGAGACCACGCGCCGGCCGCGGAACAGGGCGTCGTCCAGCCCCTGGTTGAAGCGGTAGTTGCTGACGCGCATGGTGCCGCGGATGACGCCCCCGGCGGGGAGCCCCAGCTCGGGAAGCTGCCGCCGAAGCTCTACCTGCTGCTGGATGGGAAGCCAGAACCGGCCCTTGAAGAGCCCGTTCTCCATGCGGATGTTGATGTAGTCCAGGAACTTGTCGACGTACGCCACCGGCGTGAAGGTGAAGTCCATCCGCACGATGTCGCCGGCGCGGCGGTCCACGAAGATGGAGCCCACCATGGCGGCGCCGGACGGGTCCAGCGGGCGCACCTCGAGCTTGTACACGCGCACCGGCTCGCTCACGCCGGGAAGGCGGATGCTGGTGGAATCCACCAGGCGGTAGTGGTAGACGGCCGCCGCCCCGGGCGACGCGGGGTGCGGCACGTCGGCCACCTCGTCGCCGTCGCCCAGGCGGATGAGGTCGCCGAAGTTGTCCTGCACCACCGTCAGGTGGTCTTCGTGGTAGCGGATGTTGGTGGGCAAGGCGCGCTCGTCGCGCAGGCCGATGATGCGCTGCTTGGAAAGGTTGGGCGCCTTCCAGTACACGTCGAGCGCCACCTGGTCGGTCTTCACCAGGTTGCGCTCGCCGATGTCCATGCGGTCCAGGTAGAAATAGACGTAGCCCCGGGCGTCGGCCTGGTAGTCGGCCATGCCGGTGTCGGCCTGGGTCACCTGCCGCCGGTGCTGGGCGCGCGACACCAGCTCCAGCGCGCGCGGCGAGTTCCACTCGCCGTCCGCCTGCGCCGCGGCGGCCGGCGGCTCGGCCAACCCCGCCCCCAACGCCGCCGCGCCCATCGCCATCCGCATCAACAAAGCTCGCATGGGATTCCCTATCTGACGACACGGGTCCGGCCATCCACGCCGGACCCGCTGGGTTGTTCATCCGATTCGGCCTGCCTGACGGGGCACATCGCACGGGAAAATCGCGCTCACGATCACCCGCCTCGCGATGGCGGTTGAAACCGCGGCTGGAACGTCACGAAGTCCGCCTGCGCGGACTGTGCGCCGTCAGCCATCGCGCGCGTCCCGGGCCGGTGTGCCCGTCGTTGCCGTACCTTCGTTCAGCTGCAGCCGTTCACGGCGAGCGTGGCGGTCAGGCGGCCGTTGATGGTGGGCTGCAGCCCCTCGTCGCTCACCCCCGCCGCGCGGGCGTAGTCGGCGCGGTTCACGGGGTACTGCAGGTTGTCCGACACCTCGGCCGTCAGCCGGCTTCCGCCGGTGCCGGTGAAGCGCAGGTTCAGCGGCCGCGGCAGCAGCAGCTCCGACGTGATCTCCGAGTTCGACGGCAGGCTGAGGGACACGTGCTGCGCGCCGTAGCCCACGTCTCCACGCGCCTGCTGCAGGAAGGCGTCGGACCCGCGCGTGTACACGAGGTCGAACTTGCCGTCCTGCGAGAGCGCCAGGGTGAACTCGGGGCGGCCGGTGGGCGGCGTGGTATCCACCGTGGCCGTCAGCAGGTCCGCCGTCGGCAGGATGGTGTTGGCGGGCGAGAACCGGAGCTCGCACACCTGGTACGTGCCCGCCACCTGGGCGGCCGTCAGGCGCGTGTTCGGGGTGGTGCCGCCGTCGCCGCACGCGGCCAGCAGCGTCAGCGCGCCGAGCGCGGCGGCACGGGTCAGAAGAAGTCGCATGGTCAAGGCACTCTGAAAGGGTCGCAAGGTCACGGGGCTACGGCCCCGGCGGATGCGTGTACCCGCGCGCCTGCCGCACGGGTCCACCGTTCACGCCACGGGAATCTCGCCGTCGGCGGCGGGGGCCCCGGCTTCCGCCTCGGGGGTCAGGGCGCCGCGCTGCAGCATGGCGGCGTTCGGGTCCAGGTACGCGTTCAGCGACGAAAGGACGGCGCGGTCCACCATCCCGTCGATCTGCTCCATGGCCGCGTACGCCCCCTCCACCCGCGCGCCCACGGCGGTCAGGTGCGACCAGATGGCGCGGCGGAACATCAGCAGCTCCAGCACCGTCTCGACGATGTTGTAGCCCGTCAGCCGCCGGGCGAAGCCGTGCACCGTGGCGAACTGCTCGGCGTCTTCGCGCGAGCGGTTGATCTCCAGCCGGTCCAGGATGGCGTCGAACAGCTGCGGCATGTGGTCCAGCAGCAGCGGCTCGGCCAGGGCCTGGCCCGTGGCCATGGCCTGGTTGGCGCGCACACGCTCCATCCAGTCGCGCAGCACCGCCTCGCGGCCCACCCGCAGCTGGTCGACGGCGCTTCCCAGGTCGCGGATCTCGCGCTCGGTGTAGAACTGGTGTCCCGTGTCCGTCATTTCCGTTTCTGCTGGGGGCCCGCTCTCGCCAGGGAAGCTAGCATGCGGCGCGTCGGGCGGGTAGCGTCACCAAAAGGATACGCCCCTGTCCGCGGAAAGAGACGGCCGGGCCGGCGTCTCGCGAGCAGAGCCGCACGGTGCGGGCGGGCACGAATTCCGCGTTCCTGGACGGGCGTCCACACCCCCCTCGACCCACCCAGCGAGCGAAGACCATGCGCCTTTCCATCGCCCTCGTCGTTCCCGTGGTTCTGTTGTCGGCCTGCGTGCCGCCCGCCGTGCACCAGAGCGCCGCGGCACCGGAGAACGCGCTTGCCTGCGCGCGGGAATCGCTGGAACGCCTGGGATACGCCGCCGAACCCGCGCCTGGAAGCAGCGCTTTCTGGGCCCGGCGCACCGTCGACAGCGTGTGGGTGCACCGGGTGGAACACCTGGTGAACGTCACCCTTGACAAGAACGTGTCACCGGCGCTTCATGTGCGCGGCGAGCGCCTGTACACCAAGTCCGGCAGGGAGGTCAGCGTTCCCGGAGTTACACTTCGCGAGCCCGCGAGCTACCAGAGGCGGCTCGAGTCCGACGAAGTGCTTGCGACCGAAGTGTCGCAGGTGATCGGCGAGTGCGGCGCCTCTCCTGGCGGGCAGCCGCGGTCCGGGGTCCAGCATGCAGCGCGGGTTGCCGCGGGACGATCCTGACGAACCGTCACCCTTCCACCACGACGAGACGCCGATGCCCAGGCTCATCCCCTTGTTCGCGATCCTCGGCGCCGTGGTGAGCGGCTGCGCGCCCGCGTCGTCCAGCACGCCCGCGGAACCCGGAGCGCCCAGGTACGGCAGCACCGGCCGGAGCCCCTGCCTGGGGCGCGGAGAGAAGTTCTTCGACGGCGAGCCGACGGACGGGTCGCAGCTTCCCGGCGACGCGACGATCACCCGGCGTGTGCACCAGCGCGGCTGGGTGGGCTACTGCTACACGACTCCGGCATCCACCGCCGCTCACTGACTTGCCGCGACGGGGAGCTGGGTTCAGTTCCCCGACCGTGTCCAGATGAGGATTACGCCACACGCGGAGTTGCTGCCGTTGTACTGCGGCGGAATGCGCGAGGCGTTGCCGTACGCCTCGATCGCCTCGATGGCTTCCGTCTGCACCAGGTCGTTGATGGAAACGCCGCCGGGTCCGTTCGCCGCGCCTTGCGACACCATCGTGCCGTCCAGGTACATCACTGGCAGGCACACGTCGGCCTCCCCCGCCTGCGCGCGGCGGATGGCGCCGTTGGACTGCTGAGAGGTAAAGGTCACGTACTCGGTGCCGCGGCGGTCGCGGTACAGGCGGATGCCCTGCACGTCGTCCAGCAGCTGGGCCAGCCGCGCCCCCCGCCGGCGCTCGATCTCTTCGCGGCGCATGAATCGCCCGAACCCCGTCGCTTCGCGATCGTAGAACCCGGTGGGCTCCAGCGACGCGATGCGCCGGGGGCCCTGCCGGCCGGTCACCGTCACCGCCTCCAGACCCAGCGGCTGGGCCGCCACACGCACCGCCACTTCCACCGCCTCCGCGGCCGACACGGTGATCTCGCCCGACGTGGCAGGGGCGTACCCGGTGCGCATAACGTTCAGCCGGTACACGCCCGGCCCGCGCAACGCCAGCACGAACGCGCCGTCGGCACCCGTGCGGACCCCCTGCTGCCGGCCCCCTCCTCCCGTCGCCACGACGCTCGCCTCGGGCACGCCCTCGCCTGCCGCATCCACCACGCGGCCCCGAATGGACTGCGCGTGCAGCGGAACGCCGAGAACGAGAGCGGCGAGCGCGATCAGGGCGGCACGGAGTGTAGTCATGGGCGTCCGGGAGCGGAGGGGATTGCTGTGTAGTGGCGGGCGGGATGGAAACGCGTCCTGCAAGATTCGCGCTGAAACCCGGTCACCCCTGGCCGGCGATCACCAGGAACACGTCGTACAGGGCGTGCGTCCACGCGGCGATCCCGAAGCCGCGCCACACGTACAGCGCGCTGAACGCCACACCCGCCAGCAGGCGAAAGGTAAAGCTGCCCAGCTCCAGCGGATACGCGTACGGCCCCACGTAGTGGAAGGCCGAGAAGAGGAAGGCCGATACGATCACCGCCACGGCCGCCGCGGGGGTGCGGCGGAAGCCCGTCCATACCAGCAGCGCCAGCAGCCCGCCCGTCAGCAGCACGCGAAAGAGCAGCTCTTCGTAGATGCCCGCGCCCAGCGACAGGACGATGCCGTCCAGCAGCGGCAGCGTGGCCAGCGCCCCGTCCGCCGCCAGCCGCACGAACCCGCCCAGGAGAAAGTGGGTCGCCGCGGCGATCAGCCCGCCGAAAAGCAGGGCGTAGACGGCGCTCTCCGCCAGCATGCCGCCGAAGTACGAACCCCGCAGCGGTACCCGCGTCTTTCGCCGCTCCCAGGTGACCAGGACGGCCGCGCCCAGCGCCAGCGCCGCGGTGAACGCCAGCGTTCCCTGCACCCCGCCCGCCGCCAGCATCGTGCGCAGCAGCACGTCGGCGCCGTTGCGCATTCCCGTGCCGCCCCGGTCCGCGATGAGCACGGCGCCCAGTTCGTACAGCACCAGCAGCGGCAGCGCGAACAGCAGCGAGTAGGTGTGCGACCGGGTGGTGCGGAGATAGGTGCTCATGATTCAGCGCCGCTTCTGGCCTGTCGATTGCGAAAACCGCGTCGTGAGGACGGCGCCGTACCCGGTGTAACGTACGAAGCGCCTCGCAGGTTTCCCAGGCTCGGAGGGTGGATGGCTGGCGATCGGCGGCGGGCGGCGCGGCGCATGGGGGCGGCGGTGATGGTGTGGGCGGCATCCGGGATGGGTGCCTGTGCCCTGCTGGGCGGCGGCGAGCCCGCCGAAACGCCGGCGCAGATATCCGAGCGCACCGGCCGCGAGGCGGCCATCGTGCGCGAGGTGCAGGCGAGGATGGCGGCGGAGCCTTCCATCGACGCGGCCACCATCCGCCCCGTGGTCGTGGGGACGGAGATTCACCTGCACGGGTCGGTGCGCGGCTTCGGCGCGCTGCAGTGCGCGCGCGCCAACGCCGAGATGGTGCCCGGCGTAACGCTGGTGATCGACTTCCTGGTGCTGCAGCCCGGCCCCGCGCGCGTCACCTGCCACGCTCCCCGGGTCGCGGGCGTCCGGCAGGCGTCCGAAGATGAATGATCGAGAAAGATCGTGCCGCGCGGTAGCCCTCGCCGGGGCCGCGCTCTCCTTCTCCCGTTTTCCATGAGCTCCCCCGCCTTCGCCCGGGGCCGGGCGTGAGCGGCGTCGCCGGCAACCTGACCGGCGCGAGCGTGTCCGGCGCCGCGTCCATGGGACCGGATGCCGGTCCGCACGAAGATTCCCGCCTTGCCGTGGGCGTGTGCACCCGCGACCGGCCGGACGCCCTGGTGCGGTGCATCCGCTCGCTCGGCGCCATCGCCGGGCTAGTGGGCGACGTGATCGTGGTGGACGACGGCTCGCGGGTGCCGGTGGAGCCGGGGCTGCGGGAGGCGCTGGGACCGGACGCGCCTCCCGGCCTTCGCGTGCTGCGCAGCGAGGCCAGCCGCGGCCTGGCCGCGGGGCGCAACGCCATCGTCCATGCCACGGCATCGGCGTACGTGCTGAACCTCGACGACGACGCATCCGTGGTCGATCCCGCGGCCATCCACGCCGCCCTGGCCGTTTTCGACACCGACCCGCGCGTGGGCGCCGTGGCGCTGGCGCAGGGCGACGAGCAGGGGCGCGCGTGGCCCGCCCAGGCGCAGCCGGCCCCGGTGAGCGTTCCCTCGCGGGTAGCCTCCTTCGTGGGCTACGGGCACGTGCTGCGGCGCCGCGCGATGCTCCAGGTGGGCGGGTATCGGGAGGAGCTGGTGATGACCGGCGAGGAGAAGGAGCTTTGCCTCCGGCTTCTGGACGCCGGGTGGCGGGTGGTGTACCTGCCCGACGCGGTCGTCGCGCACCGGGCCGACCCCGGGGGGCGCGACATGCGGCGCTACCTGCACCTGACGGTGCGCAACGACGTCCTCATCGCGCTGTACACGCTGCCGCTCCCGCTGGCGCTGGGCGGGGCGATGGTGCGGCTGCGGCGCTACTTTCAGATGCGGCGGGGGTGGAACGTCGACGACCCCGAGGGCTTCGCCGGCGTCCTGCGCCGGCTGGCACCCGCCGCGCGGGTCGCGCTGGGCGCGCGGACCCCCGTGAAGTGGTCCACCGTGCGCGAATGGCGGCGGCTGACGCAGGAACCCGCGCCGTACCCCGGGCCGGACGAGTGACGCGCGCGGCGGGTGCCGTCGCGCGAACGGCGCGGCGCCGTTAGCTTGGGTGCCGTCCGCCGCGAGAAATGGAGGAGCCGTGCCCCGCCGTTCATCCCCCCGAGATCGCCGAGCCCCCCGGTCCAAGCGCCCCGGAGCGCGGCGCACGTTGCCGTCCCTGCGGCCCAGGGGCGCGCGTCCCTGGCTGGTGCTGGGCGCCGTCGTCGTGCTGGCGCTGCTGCCGCCGGTGCGAGCCGTCGCGGCCCGCGCCTGGGGCGTGGTGGACGCGGCGCTGGCGGCCTCGCGCGCGGCCGAGGCGCGCGAGCGGCAGGTGGCCGAGTACGCGCGGCGCTACGGCATTTCGGTGGAGTTGGCCGACGAGATCGAGCGCGCCGCGAGGGAAGAGGAGCTGGATGCGGAACTGGCGTTTCGCCTCGTCCGCGTGGAGAGCGCGTTCCGCGAATCCGCGCGTAGCCCGGTAGGCGCGCTGGGGCTTACGCAGGTGATGCCCGCGACGGCCGCCGAGCTGATGCCGGGCATCACCCGCGAGCAGCTGCTGGAGCGGCGGACCAACCTGCGCCTGGGCTTCCGCTACCTGAAGTACCTGCTGGCCGTGTACGACGGCGACCAGGAGGAGGCGCTGACGGCGTACAACCGCGGAATGGGCACGGTGCGCCGCATCCGCTCGGCCGGGGGCGACCCCGCCAACGGCTACGCCGACCTGGTGCTGGGCGCGCGCGGCGGCTCGCCCGTGAACCTGGTGCGCCACGACTCCGCCGCCCCGCCCGCCCCGCCGCTGCACGAGACCGCCCCCACGCGCCTCCCCTCCGGCCTCTGAACCACCGGCGGCGAAACATTTGCCGTACTCCCGGCGAACGTGCACGCCGGTAGGGTGTACGGGGGCGTTGCACGGCGGGCGGGGCGCGGGCATCTTGTTGCCCGGCCCTGATTTTGCCTCCCGCCCCGGGGCTGTCGTCCCCTTTCTTTCATCGCGGTTCACGCAGCAGGATCAGCATGCAACAGCGCCCGGTCATCGGCATTCCCACGCAGACGCTCCAGTCCATCGACCGCATTCCGGAAGACCTTCCGGCGTCGTGGGTGATGAACCAGCGCTACTTCCTGGCGTGCACCTCGGTGGGGGCCATTCCCTGGATGGTGCCGCTGCTGGAGAACGATCCCGAGACGCTGCGGGGCATCTACGACCACCTGGACGGCATCTTCATCGCCGGCGGGGTGGACGTTGACCCCACCTCGTACGGCGCCGAGCGCCACGAGCTGTGCGGGCGCACCGACCTGGCGCGCGACTACGTGGAGCTGATGTTCGCGCGCTGGGCGCTGGAAGACGGCAAGCCGGTGATGGGCGTGTGCCGCGGCCAGCAGGTGATCAACGTGGCGGCCGGCGGCACCTTGGTGCAGGACTGCGGCGAGCTGTTCCCGGGGGCGATGAAGCACGACTACTTCCCCGGCGCGGGATGGGCGCGCGACCACCTGGCGCACGACGTACGCATTGCCCCGGGGTCGCGGCTTCACACGGCGTTCGGGGTGGAGCAGGCGATGGTCAACTCCATGCACCACCAGTCGGTGGACCGCCTGGGCGAGGGGCTGGTGGCCACGGCGTGGGCAACGGACGGCATGGTCGAGGCGCTGGAGGGCACGCGCGAGGGGCAGTTCCTGGTCGGCGTGCAGTGGCACCCGGAAATGCTGATCGACACGCACGAGGGCACGCGCAAGCTCTTCGAGGCCTTCATCGAGGCCGCCAACCAGTTCCACGACGCAAAGTCGCTCGCCTACGCCTGATCGCGGCGGGGCGGATCGGCCCGAAGGCCCCGGCTCGAACAGAGCCGGGGCCTTTTTGCGCTCTGGCCCTCGTCCCCTCCCTGCCGTACTGTGTGTCAGAGTTGCCCCCGCACCCGCGTTTGATCAGCAAGGGGGGGGTTCGGACCCTCCGTCCCACACACCGGTACACGTCCGCATGCGAGCCATCCACCGGCCCGTCCTGTTCCTTGCCGCCCTGCTGGCGGGGCTGGCCGCGCCCGCCCAGGCGCAGCGCCGCACCGAGATTCCGCCGCTGCACGTCCGGCCGATCGCGACGAAGCCGGACACGGTGGTGCCCGACAGCAGCGGCCTGCGCTTTCGCCTGAGCCCCGCGCCCCTTCGCGCGCCGGAGCGCGAGGCGCCCGCCCCCGCGCTGATGCTGCCGCGCGCCGACGCGGAGCGCATCCTGGCCCGGCTGGAGCCGCTGCCCTCCGTCGCCGCGGCGGAGCGGTTCGCCTTTCCCGCGGCCACGCTGCCGCCTCCGCGCACCGGGCGCACGGTGCTGGCGGGCTTTCCGCCGCCGGACAGCGCCGGGCCGGATCGCCCATTGGGCACGGCGCGCGCGCCGCTGACGGTGGTCCGCGCCGCGCCCGAGGGGCAGGTGGAGCGGGTCGCCGAGGTGACCGTCACCTTTTCGCAGGCGATGGTGCCGCTCTCCACCGTCAGCACGGTGGAGAGCGGTGCGGTGCCGGTGCGCATCAGCCCGCGCATTTCGGGGAGCTGGCGCTGGCTGGACGTGCGCACCGTGGTGTTCACCCCCGAAGGCCGGGTGCCGTTCGCCACGGAGTACACGGTCACCATCCCCGCCGGAACCCGCTCGGCCACCGGCGGCGTGCTCGCGGAAGAGGTGCGCTGGACCTTCCGCACTCCCCAGCTGACGGGGATCGGGGCGTGGCCGTGGGGCGACCACGTGCGGCCCGATCCCGTGTTCCTCATCCACTTCGACCAGCAGGTGTCTCCCGCCGCCCTGCTCCCCTCCATCCGGCTGACGGCGGGTGGCGTGGAGCGGACGGTCCGCCTCGCGTCCGCAGACGAAATCCAGCGCGATTCCGTCGCACGCGCCTTTGCGGCGCAGGCGGAGCCCGGCACCTGGATCGCCTTCCGTGCCACCCAGCCCCTTCCGCTGAACGCCGCGATCGACGTGCTGCTGCGCGCTGGAGCGCCCTCGGCCGAGGGGCCGCTTCGCACGCAGGCCGTGCAGGGATGGCGCTTCCGCACCTATGCGCCGCTGCGCCTCGTCCGCTTCGCCTGCGGGTATAACGAGGACGACTGCCGCCCCGGCACGCCGTGGGTCCTGGAGTTCAACAACCCGCTGGACACGGCCGGCCGGCCCGCGGAGTGGGTGCGCGTGGTGCCCGCGCTGCCGGGGATGCGGGTGACGGCGTCGGGGAACGGGCTGTGGATCACCGGCACCGCCGCGCCGAACACCCAATACACCGTCCACGTGTCGCGCGCCGTGCGCGACCAGTTCGGCCAGGTGCTGGGGCGCGACGAGACGCGCACCGTGCGCGTGGGGCCGCCCGCGCCGGGGTTCATCGGCTTTGCCGAGCCCATGATGGTCCTGGACGCCTCGGGGCCGCGCACCGTCTCGGTGTTCACCCACGACGTGGCGCGGGTGCGCCTTCGCATGCACCGGGTGCGGCCCGATGACTGGGCGGCGTTCCGGGCCCGGGATCCCGAGAAGTCCCCTCTGCCCGGCACACCCGTCGTGGACCGGTGGCTTCGCGCCGACCCCGCGCCCGGCGCCATGACCGAGCACGTGATCGACGCCGACGAGGTGCTGCGCGGCGAGCCGGGCCACGTGGTGGTATTGGTGGAGCCGGCGGGGGAGAGGCCCTCCGTGGCGTGGCTGCAGGTGACCGGCGTGGGCGTGGCCGCCTTCGCCGACCGCGACAGCGTGCTGGTGTGGGCCACCTCGCTGCGCGACGGCAGCCCCATCGCCGGGGCGGAGGCGCGCATGCTCCCCACGGGCTCCAGCGGGGTGACCGGCGCCGACGGGCTGGCCACGCTCCCCCTTCCCGGCGCCGAGCCGCGCGGCGACCGGGAGCGCTTCCTGGTCGTCGGCCGGCCGGGCGACCAGGCCATCCTTTCCGGGCAGGGACGCGGCGGCTGGCTGCGCCTGGTACGCCAGGAAACGCCGCGGCAGCTGCTGTGGTACGGCATCACCGACCGCAACCTGTACCGGCCCGGCGAAGAGGTTCGCTTCAAGGGATGGGTGCGGCGCTTCACCCGCGGTGAGACGGGCGGGCTGTCGTTCGTAAGCCAGGGGCCGGGCGTCACCTGGCGCGCGATGGACCCGCAGGGCGTGGAGCTCGCGAAGGGCACGGCGCGGCTGACGGAGTTCGGCGGCTTCGACGGGGCGTTCACCCTTCCCGCGGGCGCCAACCTGGGCGGCGCCTCCATCGTGGTCGAAGCCGAGGGCGGGGACGCGCACGCCATCGGCTACGCGGTGCAGGAGTTCCGCCGGCCGGAGTTCGAGGTGGCGGTGGAGGCCGACCCCGGCCCGCACGTGATCGGCGGCTCGGCCGAAGTGTCGGTGCGCGCCTCGTACTTCGCGGGCGGCGGGCTTCCCGGGGCCGAGGTCAACTGGCGGGTGCAGAGCCTGCCGGGCTCCTACACGCCGCCGGGGTGGGCGGAGTGGCGGTTCGGAATCCATGACGAAGGATGGTGGTACCGGGGGCGGCCTACTCCCGGCCAGGAAGCCCGCGAGCTGTCGGGCGAAACGGACGCACAGGGGCGCCACGGCATCCGGCTGGACCTGGACCGCGCCGTTCCGCCGCGGCCGTACACGCTGAACGCCACCGCCACCGTCATCGACGTCAACCGCCAGCCCTGGACCTCGCAGGCCACCCTGCTGGTGCACCCGGCCGAGGTGTACGTGGGGCTGCGGACCGCCCGCAACTGGCAGCCGCGCGGCGAGCCCATCCGCATGGAAGGCATCGTCGTGGACCTGGACGGCAAGCCCGTGGTCGGCCGGCCGGTGCGCGTCCGCGCCGAGCGCATGGCGTGGGTGCAGCGGGGCGGCGATTGGGCCGAGGTGGCGCGCGACACGGCGGTGTGCGAGTTCGTCTCGGAGCTGAACCCCCGCACCTGCACCTTCGCCACCCCGGAGGGCGGGCGCTACCGCCTGGTCGCCGACGTGGCCGACGAGCGCGGCCGCCCGTCGCGCACCGAGGTGACGGTCTGGGTTTCCGGCGGCGACCCCATGCCGGCGCCGCCGGGCCAGCGGCTGGCGACGGGCCGCGAGGCGCGCCTCCTTCCCGATCGCGAGGCGTACGCGCCGGGCGACACGGCGCGCATCCTCGTGCAGCTTCCCTTCTGGCCGGCGCGCGGGGTGATGACGGTGCGCCGCGCCGGCATCGTCCGCACGGAAACGGTCGCGTCGGACTCGTCCACCCTGCTCCTGTCCGTGCCCCTCACCGAGGCCGACATCCCCAACACCTACGTGCAGGTGGACGTCGTGGGTGCGTCGGACACCATCCCCGGCTCGCGCGGGACGGACTTCGCCACCGGGTCGGTGATGCTGCGGGTGCCGCCGACCGGCCGGTCGCTCACGCTGACGCCGCTCCCGGCGGACTCGGTCCTCGTTCCCGATGCCCCGGCCTCGGTGTCGGTGCAGGTGAACGACGCACAGGGCCGGCCCGTGCCCGGCGCCGAGGTGGCGCTGGCCGTGGTGGACGAGGCGGTGCTGGCGCTGACCGGCTACCGGTTCCAGGATCCCCTCGAGCTCTTTCACCCCGTGTGGGACGAGGGTGCAATGGACGCGTGGCTCCACCCCTCGGTGCTCAAGCGCACCACCGGCGCCGGCGTGGTCGCCGGACGCGTCCGGGACGCCGAGGGCCGGCCCGTGGCCGGCGCCCTGGTGACGGTGGATGGAACCCAGGTGCGCACGACCACGGACGGCGCCGGTGCCTTCCGGCTGGTGGGGGTGCCCGCCGGGCCGCGGATCATCACCGTGGCCCGCCTGGGGATGGGCTCCGCGTCGCGCGAGGTGGTGGTCGGCGACGAGCCGGTGCAGGTGGAGATCGTGATGCACCCGGCGGCATTGATGCTGGAGAGCGTGGCGGTCGGCGGGGTGAGCGGCCAGCTGCAGGGCAGGGCGGCCGGCGCGGAGGTGCGGATCCGTGGAGCGTCGTCGCTGGACCCCGCTCCGCCCGCGGTGGCCGCGCCAACGGCGATGGCCCCTCCCCCGCCGCCCCCGGAAGCGCCGCAGCCCGCCATCGCGGTTCGCACCAACTTCAACCCGCTGGCGGTGTGGACGCCGGTGGTGCGGACGGACGCGGATGGGCGGGCGACGGTTCCGTTCACCCTGCCCAGCAGCCTCACCCGTTACCGTGTGATGGCGGTCGCGGCGCAGGGGCTGGCGCGGTTCGGGGCGGGCGAGTCGTCCATCACCGTCCGCCAGCCGCTGATGGTGCGCCCGTCGGCGCCGCGGTTCCTGAACTTCGGCGACCGGTTCGAATTCGCCGTCGTCATCCAGAACCAGACGGGGCAGCCGATGACGGTGGACGTGGCCGCCCGCGCGGAGGGCATCGCGTTCGCCGAGCCGGGGCGCCGGGTAACGGTGCCGGCACATGACCGCGTGGAGGTGCGCATTCCGGGCGAGGCGGTGCGCGCGGGGACGGCGCACGTGCAGGTGGCCGCCGTCTCCGGGGCCCGCTCCGACGCGGCGTTCGTCAGCCTGCCCGTCTACACCCCGGCCACGGCCGAGGCGTTCGCGACGTACGGCAACTTCACCGAGGGCGCGGCCACGCTGCCGCTGCAGATCGACGAGGCCGACGTGCTTCCCGGCTTCGGCGGGCTGGAGGTGACCACCTCGTCCACGGCGCTGCACGAGTTGACGGACGCGTTCCTGTACCTGGTCAAGTACCCCTACCAGGGGTCGGAGCAGATCGCCTCGCGCCTGCTGGCCGTGGCCGCGCTGCGCGACGTGCTCACCGAGTTCCGGGCGGAGGGGCTGCCGGCGCCGGAGGCGCTGGCGGACTCGGTGGCGCGCGACATCCAGGCGCTCCGGCGGATGCAGAACCACGACGGCGGCTGGAACTTCTGGCGGACGGACCGCGAGTCGTGGCCGTACGTGAGCGTGCACGTGACCCACGCGCTGGTGCGCATGCGCGAGCGGGGCTACGACGTGCCCGACGACATGATGCAGCGCGCGATGCAGTACACGCGCACCGTGGGCAACCGGATGCCGCGGTGGTACGGGCCTTCGGAGCGCCGGGCAGTCCGCGCGTACGCGCTGTACGTGCGCTCGCTGGCGGGTGAGCGGGTGGGCGGCGACGTGACGGCGCTGATGCGCGAGGTGGGTTCCAACCAGCTTCCCGTCGAGGTCGTCGGGTGGCTGCTGGCGGCCTCCGCGGGGCAGGGCGGCACGCAGGAGGTTCGCACCGAGCTGCTGCGCATCGTCAACAACCGCGCGACGGAGACCGCCTCCACCGCGACGTTCGCCACTTCGTACGAACAGGGCGAGTACCTCATCCTTCACAGCCGCCGCCGGACGGACGCGGTGGTGCTCGAGGCGCTGCTGCGGACGGACCCGCGGAACCCGCTGGTGGCCAAGACGGTGCGCGGGCTGCTGGGAGGGCGGCGGGCCGGGCGGTGGAGCAACACGCAGGAGAACGCGTGGGTGCTGCTGGCGCTGGACCGCTACTTCCGCGAGTACGAGGCGCAGACCCCCGACTTCGTCGCGCGCGTGTGGCTGGGCGAGCGCTTCGCCGGCGAGCACGCGTTCGCCGGCCGCAACGCCGACCGCCACCAGCTGACGGTGCCCATCGACGCGCTGGTGGAGCTGGATCCCGAGTCGCTGACCGTGGGCAAGGAGGGCGCGGGGCGGGTGTACTACCGCGCGGGGCTGCGGTACGCGCCGCGCGGGCTGGACCTGCCGGCGCTGGACCGCGGGTTCTCGGTGGAGCGCACCTACGAGGCCATCGACGATCCGTCGGACGTGGTGCGCGGGGAAGACGGCGTGTGGCGGATCAGGCCGGGTGCGCGGGTGCGGGTGACGGTGACGATGGTGGCGCCCAGCCGGCGGGTGCACGTGGCGCTGGTGGATCCGCTCCCCGCCGGTTTCGAGGCGGTGAACACGGCCCTGCGCGGCGCCGAGGTGGTGCCGCCGCCCGACACGCCGGACCAGGCGCCCTGGGCCGTTTCGCACCGCGGCTGGTGGTGGGGGCCGTGGTTCCAGCACCAGAACCTGCGCGACGACCGGGCGGAGGCGTTCACCTCGCTGCTGAACGCCGGGGTGCACACCTACTCCTACGTGGCCCGCGCCACCACGCCCGGCGAGTTCATCGTGCCGCCGCCGCGCGCGGAAGAGATGTACAGCCCCGAGACGTTCGGCCGCGGCAGCTCCGATCGCGTGAGGATCCAGGACAACTGATCGGGTCTCGGACGAAGGGCACGAAGGGGGCACGGGAGGATGGTTTCCGTGCCCCCCCCCGTTTTGTGCTCGACCTGGTATCCTGTTGGCTTGATGAAACTTGCGCGTCGTCGCATCGTATGGATCGGCGCGCCGGTGTCCACCGAGCGCCTGCGGACGGCGGCTCCCCCTCCACCGACCGTTGCCACGATCAAGAGGGATGCACAGGAGATTGCGCATGGCAGCCGACAATGGCGGAACCAAGCCGCCGGTGGAAAACCTCCCGAGCAAGAACTTCAAGAAGCCCTCAGGGAAGGTCCGCGGCAACGGCCCCCCGAAGAATCCTCCGCCCAAGAAGTAGAACACGAACGCCCAAGAAGTAGAACACGAAGCCCCTCGCCTGGTCTGGCGAGGGGCTTCGTGTTGATCGACGCTGACTCGGTCTGCTTGCCGCCTAAAACGTCACCCGGAACGCGACCACCGGCCCCGCGAAGTCGGCGTGCAGCCCGCCGCCGCCCGCGCCGGGTCGGGTCTGGTAGCGAAGCCCCAGCCGGCCGTTCAGCATCCGCCCGCCACCCACGTCCACGCCGGTCTCCAGCAGGAACGACGGGCGATCGTCCCTCTCCCTCGTCACCACCTCCGACAGCCCGGCGCCCGCCGACACGTACGGCTGCCAGTTCCCCGCCCCAAACGTGCGCATCACGCCCATGTGCATGGCGTTGCCCTCTTCGCCGCAACGGTCATCGTAGTTCGGGCCCCCGCCCTCGTTCGCGAGCAGGTAGTCCACGCACACGAGCCCCCAGACCCAGCGATTGTAGTCGGCGAAGAAGGTCCACTCGCTGTTTGCCGAGGGGCGCACCTGGATCTGCAGCCCCGCCTGGACCGCGGCGGAGTACGCTGTGCCGAAGTAGGGCATGACGCCGATTTCCGGGCGCGATCCCCCGGTCTGCTGGGCGGCGGACGGAGCCGCGGCGCACGCGAACGCGAAAGCAAGAGCGATGTGGGAAGGGCGGAAGATGGACATCGTGGCGAAAGGTGAGGGTTCCGGCGGATTGGACGCACGTGTCTACGCGCGAGCCATGCGGATTGTGACGGGTGGGGGTGGCCGGTCCGGGGCTCCCGGACCGGCCGCCGCCGTCAGCGTTTGAGGCGCGACGTGTATGCCTTGCGGAACTTGCTCACCTTGGGCGCGATCACCACCTGGCAGTATCCCTGGTAGGGGTTCCGCGCGTAGTAGTCCTGATGATAGCTCTCCGCCGGGTAGAACTCGGACGCCGGACTCACCTCGGTGACGATGGGATCGTCGTACAGGCGCCGCTCCGTCAACTCACGGATGATCTCATCCGCCACGCGGCGCTGCTCGTCGTCGTGGTAGAAGACCACCGAGCGGTACTGCGTCCCCTCATCGCCGCCTTGGCGGTTGAGGGTGGTGGGATCGTGGGTGGTGAAGAAAATCTCCAGGATTTCACGGAACGGGATCTCGGCCGGGTCGAACGTCACCTGCACCACCTCGGCGTGCCCCGTGCGCCCCGAGCACACCTGCTCGTACGAGGGGTTCGGCAGCGGCCCGCCCATGTATCCCGACACCACGCGGTCCACCCCGCGCAGGTCCACGAACACCGCTTCCGTGCACCAGAAGCAGCCCCCGCCCAGCGTGGCCACTTCGCGTCCCGCATCCGCCATCGATCACTCCCTTTTCTCGCTCCGGATCGCGGATGATCGCCATCCGCTGAAACCCGCGTCCGCGCCCGCCGTACGGCGGCGGGCGCACAGACCCTGTACACCGCACCACCGGAAACAGCCACCGCCGTGCTCTATCGCGGGCAGGCCGACGCGCCGGGAGGGTCGGCCTGGCCGTAGGTGCGGCGCTCCAGGCGCGCCGCCGCGCCGTCCTTGAGCACGACGACGAAGAGGTGCGCGTACTCCGCCTCGCACAGGTTCGCCATGGGCCCCGCGCCCAACGCCGTGATGATCGCCGGCACGGAGTTGCTGTGCCCCACCACGAGAACCGTCTTGCCCCGGTGCGCCCGGGCCGCCGCGGCGACGGTGGCCGGGTGATCCGGTGCCCGCGTGCTGAACGTGTCGGGAACGATGCCCAGCGCGGACGCGGTCGGGGCGGCGGTGGCCCCCGTACGCCGGTACTGCGTGACGATGATCTCGTCGATGCCGCTCGTTCGGAGCACGTCGGCCAGGGCGCGCGCCCTGGCCTCGCCCGCCGCGCTGAGCAGCGGATCGGCTTCCCCTGCCACACCGCCCTTTTCCGCGTGGCGCACCAGCACGACCACGGTGGAGTCCTGCGCGGCGGCGGACGGGGCGGGGGGCGAAGCGGCCGGAGACGCGGGCGCGCAGGCGGCCAGCGCGGCGAGCGCGAGCGGGATCAGCGGGAAGATGCGCATGGGGAGATCGGGTACGGGTGGATGGGGTGTGAGTTGTGCGAATCGCTGGCGTGTCGCGGGGCGGGCCCCCCTTAGCCCGCGACGCCCGGCCGGCCCTGGATGGTCATCATGGTGCCCGTGAAGGTGGCGACGTGCGTCTCGCGTCCGCCCTCGACGCCGAACGCGTCCGCCGTCACCACGCTGATCGTGCGCCCGGCGCGCACCACCCGCCCCCGCGCGACGATCACCTCGCCCCGCGCGGGCGCCAGCAGGTTCACCTTGAACTCCACGCTGAGCACGCCCGCATCGGCCGGCATCAGCGTGTAGGCGGCAAAGCCGGCGGCGCTGTCGAGGATGGACGCGAGGGCGCCCGCATGGACGAAGCCGTGCTGCTGGCCCACCTCGTCGCGTACGTCCAGCTCCACGTCCACCTCGCCCGCCTCCACGCGCACCAGCCGTGCGCCCAGCGTTTCCATCAGCCGCTGGCGGGCGAAGCTTTCGCGGACGCGGTCTTCGAACCCGGGTTCCGGGGCGCGGGGCATTCCGTTCGCTCGCTGGCGGATGAAGGGGGCGCAGGCCGTTGGCCTGGGGATTGAATCTGGCACGCCACAGCGCTGTTTCACCAGACCACGGACCCATGGCCGCCCTTTCCCGCGCCGACCGGCTCGACCGCCTGCCCTTCACCCCCATCCACCGCCGCCTGCTGCTGGTCGCCGGGGCCGGCTGGGCCATGGATGCCATGGACGTGGGGCTGATCTCGTTCGTCATGGCCGCGCTCGCCAAGCAGTGGGGGCTCGACGCCCCCACCGTGGCGTGGATCGGTGCGGTGGGCTTCATCGGCATGGCGCTGGGCGCCAGCCTGGGCGGCAGCGTCGCGGACCGGCGGGGACGCCGGACGGTGTTCGCGGGCACCCTGCTGATCTACGGCGTGGCCACGGGCGCGGCGGCGTTCTCGTGGTCGGTGGCGTCGCTGCTCGTCTTTCGCTTCCTGATCGGCTTTGGGCTGGGCGCGGAACTGCCCGTGGCGTCGACGCTGGTCAGCGAGTTTTCTCCCGCGCGCATCCGCGGCCGCATCGTGGTGCTGCTGGAGGCGTTCTGGGCGGTGGGATGGATCCTGGCGGCGGTGATCGGCACCTACGTGATCCCCACGTCGGAAAACGGCTGGCGGTGGGCGTTCGCGCTGGGCGCGCTCCCCGCGCTCTACTCGGGCGTGGTCCGCCGCGCGCTCCCCGAGTCGGTGCGCTTCCTGGAATCGCAGGGCCGCTCGGCCGAGGCCGAAGAGGTGGTACGCCGCTTCGAATCCGCCGCGGGCGTATCCGCTCCCGCGGAACCCTCCCCGTCCATCGCGGCAAACCCCGCGCGGCGCGTGGGCCTGGGCGAGCTGTGGCGCGGCACGCTGGCGCGTCGGACGCTGGCACTCTGGCTGGTGTGGTTCGGGATCAACTTCGCGTACTACGGCGCCTTCATCTGGCTGCCCACGCTGCTGATGGAGCGAGGCTTTTCGCTGGTCAGGTCGTTCGAGTTCACGCTGATCATCACCCTGGCGCAGCTGCCGGGCTATGCCGTGTCAGCCTACCTGATCGAAAAGTGGGGCCGGCGGCCCACCCTGGCCACGTTCCTGGCCGGCTCGGCGCTCGCCGCCCTGCTGTTCGCGGGGGCCGAGTCGCGCGACGCCATTCTGGTCGCCGGCTGCCTGCTCTCGTTCTTCAACCTGGGCGCGTGGGGCGCGGTATACGCCGCCACCCCCGAGGTCTACCCGACGGAGGTGCGCGCGACCGGCGCCGGGTGGGCGGCCGGCTTCGGACGCATCGCCAGCATCCTGGCTCCGCTGGCGGTGCCGAAGCTGATGTCGGCGGGCGGCTCGTGGGCGGTCTTCGGCACTTTCGCCGGGTTCTTCGGCGTCGCCATCGTCGGCGCGCTCATGCTCCCCGAGTGGCGCGGCCGCCAGCTGGACGAGGCCGCGCCCGCGACCTGATCGCTACCCTTCGCGGGAGCTGCGCCAGGCGCCGAGCGTGTCGATCACGGCAGGGACCGGCTCAGCGTAGCCGCTCAGGCGGGCTGGCGCGCCGGGCTTCCGCTCTCGTACAGGAACTCCGGGGCGAAGTCGGCCCCGTTCGGCCATTCGATGGTGCCCGTCTCTTCGTTGACGGCGACTTTCCTGAAGATATCCGCATCGCGAAGGGGCTCGAACACGTCACCGTACAATTCGTCGGAGAGATCCACATCGCGGACGGAACCGTCGCTGAACGCCAGCCGCAGCGAGTACCCTTCGAGCGGTTCCACCGAGTTGACGTGCAGGAACATCGTGCACCTCTCGTTCAGGTCAGCGGAGCGATGGGTTCGAGGGGAAGATGCCTGCTGGCGCGCTCCCAATTCATCAGCAGCTCGGATCGGTGGAGGTCAGTCCAATCCCGGAGCATGAGTGATGCCCGAAGCGGCATCGTCCCCGTCATCGCTCCCGTGGCGATCTCGATGAGAACTTCGTCGGACCCACGCCGGGCGTGGAAATGCGGCGGGTTGTGCTCCCTGTAGTTCATGAATACCACGATCCCGAAAAACCGGCCGACCACCGGCATGGCTTTGCTCCCGATTCGAGTTGGCGCGGACGTCGCCCCAAATCTACTCCGGAACGCAGCGAAAGTGTACAAACTAAACACGCCACCTCGCGGATCACTTCCGCGGGTGGCGTTCGACTTTTGTAGGGTGGGAGCGAAACGCTAGCCGATGCGCGGGGGAGAGGTGATCAGCGCCTCGGCCTGGTCCGCCGGCACGGGGCGGCTCCAGAGGTATCCCTGGCCGTAGGTGGCTCCCATTTCCCGAAGCTGCTGCGCCTGGGCGACCTCGTCCACCCCCTCGGCCGTCGTTTCCAGCCCCAGCGTGTTGGCCAGCGCGATGATGGCGCGCACGATGGACATGTGCTTGTTGCCGAGCGCCATCGCCACGATGAACGAGCGGTCGATCTTCAGGATGTCCAGCGGCAGCTGGTGCAGGTACGAGAGCGACGAGTAGCCCGTGCCGAAGTCGTCCACCTGCAGCTTCACGCCCAGCGCCTTGAGGTCGTGGAGCACCGAGATGGTGTCCTGCGCGTTGCCCATCACCACGCTCTCGGTCACCTCCAGCTTCAACCCGGCGGCATCTACCCCGCTGCGGTCCAGCACGGCGCGAACCTGGTCTACCAGCGACGGCCGGAACTGCCTCACCGACAGGTTGATGCCCATGGCGATGGAGTGCGCCGGGTAGCGCGCCTGCCAGTCGCGAAGCTGCCTCGCCGCCTGCTCCAGCACCCAGCCGCCGATGGGCAGGATCAGCCCCGTTTCCTCGGCCACGGGGATGAACTCGGCGGGGGGCACCAGGCCGCGCTCGGGGTGCTGCCAGCGCACCAGCGCCTCGAAGCCGTGCACCCGCCCGTCCTCCAACCCCACGATGGGCTGGTAGAACACGCGGAACTCGTCGCGCTCGATGGCGTAGCGCAGCTCGGCGTCCAGGCGCAGCGCCGAGATCGTCTCTGTGTGCATCTCCGGGCGAAACACCTGCACCCGTCCCGAATGGCGCGCGCGCGACATGGCGGCTTCGGCGGCGCGCAGCATCCCCTCGGGGGTGGCCGTCCCCGGCTCGCCCAGGGCCACGCCCACGTCGGAGCCGCAGAACACCTCGTGCCCGGCCACGCCGTAGCCGCCCGTCAGCGCCCGCGCGATCCGCTCGGCCACGCGCACCACCTCGGTCTCGCCGCTCACCCCGTTCAGCAGCACCAGGAAGTCGTCGCCGCGGGCCCGGGCCACCACGTCGCCGGGGCGGATGCACGCGTCCAGCCGCTGCGCCGTCATCGAGAGCACGGTGTCGCCCGTTTCGTGGCCCAGCGTTTCGTTGATGCGCTGGAAGCGGTTGAGGTCCACGTGGATGACGGCGATTTGGTGCACGGCGCGCCCGGGGCGCCCCGAGAGCGCGCGGGTGAGCTGCGCGACGAACGCCTCGCGGTTGGGCAGCCCCGTCTGCTCGTCGTACAGCTCGTCGAGCGCGTCGAGCGCGGGGTGGTCGCCGCGGTGGACGATGGCCTGGATCTGCCCGCCCAGCCCGGTGCGCATCTGCACGCAGGTGAGCGCCGCGAGCTCGGGCTCGCCCGTCGAGGCGCGAACGTGGACCGTGCGCGCCACCACGTCCTCGCCGCGCAGCAGGTCGTCGGCCACGGTGGCCCACTCGGCCGGGTCCGCCAGCAGGTCGCGCAGGTGCGCCGTGCCGTCCGCGGTCAGCCCGAAGCGCACCGTGGCGGCCGGGTTCACCTCGACGATGGCGCCGTCGGCATCCGCTAGGCAAACGGCGTCCGCGGTGTACTGAAACAGGGTGCGGAAGCGGTGCGGCATGGGAAGAATCAGCGGATGAAAGGCGTGTGCCCGGCGCCAGGTGACACACATGCTAACGGGAGCAGCGGGGTTCGCCAAGGCGGGCTGCGGAGTGGCGGTTGCCGCCCCGGGCGACTGAAGCCGCTGCAACGAACACACGAAGTCCACCTGCGTGGACTGGCCTGCCCCCGTGTAGAGGGAGCCAGATGGCGCGCCCAGGATCGATCTCCGTGTCGGTTTGAGGCCTCACGCGTTCGTGAGGCTTTCCGCCGTCGCTGCGGCGGATTTCATCCGCTCCCGGAGCGCGCACCAGAGCCGCGGACAGCCCCCGGGCACACCAGTCCGCGAAGGCGAACTTCGTGTAGTCGTTGCAGCGAATTCGATCGCCCGAGGAGGCCAGGGCCCCGGCAGGCCGCCGTCATTCCAGGCTGAATCTTTCGATCCCGAACGGCTCCATCTCCACCCCCCACGGCTCCCCACACAAGAGTCCACCGACCATCTCCCCCGTCAGCGGAGCCAGCAGGATGCCGTTCCGGAAGTGGCCGGTCGCGTACACCAGGCCCGCGACATCCGGATCGGTCCCGAGGATGGGAAACCCGTCGGGCGTGCCGGGGCGCAGGCCGGACCATGTCTCCGCGAGCGGCGCGTGCTCCAGCGCGGGGGCGATCTCCACCGCGCCGTCGATCAGCCGGCGCACGCCCCAGGGCGTCACCGCCTTGCGAAACCCGGTGCTCTCCACCGTCGCCCCCGCGATCACCCGTCCCGCGGCACGTGGGACCAGGTAGCAGCGCGGCGAGTCCACCACGTGGCGGAACATGGGGGGCACCGCCTCCAGCGCCAGCAATTGCCCGTGCACCGGCTCCACCGGCACGGGCCGGGGAAGCCCCTCCATCATCCCCGCCCAGGCGCCGCCCGCCAGAACGACGGCACCCGCGTGGATGCGCTCGCCGCCGGCCAGCTCCACCCCCGCGGCACGATCGCCCGCCCGCAGCAGCCGCACGGCCTGGGAGCCCAGCCGAAACTGGGCGCCCGCGCGAGACGCGGCGGACCACAGCGCCGGACCCAGCGCGCGGTTGTCCACCTGGTGGTCGCCCGGAAAGCGAAGGGCCATCCGCACCGCGGGCGAAAGGGCGGGTTCCGCCTCGCGCGCCTCCCGCGCCGAGAGCCGCTCCACGAACAGGCCCGCCGCGGACTGCCACCGCCAGCGCGCGCACAGCTCCTCGTCGTCCCCCTCCCGCAGCGCCACCAACAGCGTGCCCGCGTCCGCGTAGCACACGTCCACGCCCGTTTCCTCGCGCAGTGCGGCGGCGTAGGCGGGGTACACCTCGCGGGCACGCACCAGCAGGTCGAGGAAGGGACCCGGCCCGGTCGCCTCGGCCAGCGGGGAAAGCATTCCCGCGGCGGCCCACGACGCCTCCATCCCCGGCGTGGCGCGCTCCACGACGACGACGGAAAGCCCGCCGCGAGCCGCGCGGCGGGCGATGGCGCACCCGATCACTCCCCCGCCCACGATCACCACGTCGGCGGTGCGCGCGTCCCTCACTCCGCCGCGGCCTCCGTCAGGAACGCCTCGAACAGGCGGACGGCGTGCTCCACGTCGCGCGGGTCCACGGCCTCGAACGGCGAGTGCGAGTAGCGGATGGGCGGCGCCACCAGCAGCGTCTCCATCCCCTGCCGCACCAGGTATGCGCCGTCGGACGAGTAGTGGTAGAGAACCACGTCCTGCACGGGGATGTCGTGCGATTGCGCCAGCGCGTGCATCCGGGCGATCAGACGGCGCGAGTAGTGGACGGAGGAGTCGCGGTGCACCAGCGCCGGGCCCCCGCCCAGGCGCACGGGAACGTGCTCGTCCTGTACCGTGGGGATGTCGCCGGCGAGCCCGTTGTCGATGATGAAGCCGATGTCGAACGCCCGCCCGTCGCGCGCCACGCTGCTGGCGCCGATCATCCCGATCTCTTCCTGCACGGTCAGCGCGAACGTCACGTCGAAGTGGGGCGCCCGTTCCGCCAGCCGGCGCGAAAGCTCCACCAGCACGGCCACGCCCAGCCGGTCGTCCATCGCCTTCCCCACCAGGAGCCGGCCTACCTTCTGGACGCCCGGGTCCCACACCATCCGCGTCCCGACGTGAATGCCGGCCGCGGCCACCTCGGCGGCGGTCATCCCCACGTCCACGAACAGGTCGTCCCACCCCATCCGGGTGCGTTCGCGCTGCTCGGGGGTCATGGCGTGGCCCGTGGTCGTCGCCAGGATGCCGATGACGGGGCCGTGGTCCGCCAGCAGCTGAAAGCGCTGGCCGATGAAGTACGGCGACGAGAAGGTGTCGCGCTCGCCCGGCAGCACGTGAAGGAAGCCGTCGGCCGTCACCGAGCGCACGATCAGCGACAGCTCGTCGGCGTGGGCCGCCAGCAGCACGCGCGGGCCGGGGCCGGGAATGCGCAGGAACAGGTTGCCCACGGGGGTCGCCGTCACCTCGCCGCGGCCTTCCCACTCGCGGCGCACCCACGCCGTCACCGCCTCTTCCTGGCCGGTGGGCCCCGGAAGCGCGCAGAGGTCGCGCAGCAGCGCCTCCATCCGCTCCGCGCTCCCGCCGGGGTCCACCGCCGGCCCTTCGGATCGGCCGGCGCGGGCGGCGGCGGGCCGGGGATCGCCCGGGTCGCCGCTCGCCCGTTCCTCGTCGCGGGCCCTGAACTCGCTCATCCGCTCTCTCCCGTCTCCCCGGCTTCGTGCATCCGCCCGACGCCCGCGGCCAGGTAGCCGCGCGACAGCTCCACGTAATGCGCGGCGCTGCTGCTCACCCATCGCAGCGACGCTCCCTCCAGCTCCTTCTTCACCACCGCCGGCGAGCCCGCCGCCATCGTGCGCGCGGGAATGGTTCCGCCCGCGGAAACCACGGCGCCCGCCGCGATCAGCGCCTCGTCGCCCACGGTGGCCCGCTGCAGCACCACGGCGTTCATCCCGATCAGCGCGCTGCGCCCCACCGTGCAGCTTTCCAGCACGGCCCCGTGGCCGATGGTGACGTCGTCGCCGATCAGCGTGGGGCCCTGCCGGCTGACGTGGAGCACCACGTTGTCCTGCACGCTGGTGCGCGCGCCCACCCGGATCTCGAACTCCGGCTCGTCGCCCCGGATCACCGCGCCGAACCACACGCTGGCCTCCTCGCCGATGGTGACGTTGCCGATCACCGTGGCGTTGGGGGCGACGAAGGCCGTCGGGTGGATGCGCGGAAAGATCCCGGCGAAGGGAACGATGATGGCCATCAGGGGTCGTCGGAAAGGATCTCGGCCAGGCGCCGCGCGTCGAGGTTGCCGCCGGTCAGCACCAGGGCCACGGGTCCCTCCAGGCCGGGGACCGCGCCCTCCATCAGCGCGGCAGCGGCCACCGCGGCGCTCCCCTCGGCCACCAGCCCCTCTTCCACGTACAGGGCACGGACGGCGCGGCGCACCGAGGCCTCGGAGACGAGCACCAGGTCGTCGACCACCTGCCGCGCCAGCGCCAGGCTGCGCTCGTCCACGTCGCCCGAAAGCCCCTCGCAGAGGGTCGGCCCGTAGGCGGGGGAGGCGAGCGACCCCACGGCGAGCGAGGCGTGCATCCCCGCGGTCTCGTCCGTCTGCACGCCGACCACGCGGATCCCCCCGACGGCGCGGGCGAACACCCCCACGCCCCCGATCATCCCGCCGCCGCCGACGGGGACGACGATCGTCCTCACCCCGGGCAGGTCCTCGACGATCTCCAGCCCCACGGTGCCCTGACCCGCCACCACGGCCGGGTCGCTGAACGCGTGCACGTACCAGGCGCCCGTGGCCGCGGCGTGCGCCTCGGCCGCGGCGGCCGTCTCGTCCCAGCCGCCCTCCACCTCGCGCAGGTCGGCGCCGAAGCGGGCGATGCGCCGCTTCTTGGTTTCCGGTGCCGCGGCGGGGACGAAGACGACGGGGCGGATGCCGATGAGCGACGCGGCCAGCGCCACGCCCTGCCCGTGGTTGCCGGCCGAGGCGGTGACCAGCCCCCGCGCGCGCCGCTCGGGCGGGAGCGAGGCGATGGCGTTGTACGCGCCGCGCAGCTTGAATGATCCCGTCCGCTGCAGGTTCTCGAGCTTCAGGTGAACGTCCGTCCCCGCGATTCCGGACAGCCACGCCGAGCGCTCCAGCGGCGTGCGGCGCACGAACCCGCGGACCCGCGCCGCCGCGGCGAACACGTCGGCGGCGGAGGGGAACGGGAACACGGCGCCGGAATCCAGCGCGTCGGCCAAGTCGGCGGAATGGAACGTGCGCGGGCGCGCGGCCCTGCTCACGGCAGCCGGAACTCGGTCGATCGCTCCACCGGGTGGCTGGTGGAGGTCAGCCTGGCCACGGCGGTCAGCGGTCCGCTGGTGCCGCGGGGCGGCGTCCAGCTTTCCGACCAGGCGCGCGTCTCGCCCGCGGCCAGGGTCTCGCTGCGCAGCGCCTGCAGGAAGCTGCGGTCGGCCGACCACGTCCACAGGGTCGTTCCGCCGCTGCGCACGGCGAAGTCGTACGATTGCCCGGAGCTGAACGACAGCGTCGCCGGCGTGGTGCCCGCGTTGGTCACCTGCAGCGTCAACCGTACGCTGTCGGCCCCGGGCTGCACGCTCAGCGAGGCGATCAGGGGCGACGCGGCATCCCCGGCGCCGGGGCGCGGCGCGGGGCCCTCTGCCGGCGGCGGGGTGCAGGCGGCCAGCGCCAGGGCAAGAGCGATCAGCAGGATGGCGGGCATCGGCATACGAGACTGTGAAGGCGCGGACGGCGCGGCGGGTGCCGGGAGAACGTGCCCGGCGGCCCGCTCCCGACGGCAAATTAGACGCCACCGGACAGGGGCGTCAAGCAACCGTTTCGAGGTGCCGGACGGCCCTTGGGAAAAATTTCACAAGCACGCCCTTCCGTGCTTGCGAAAAATTTCACAAGCTCCTATATTGGGCCCCGACGACACCCCCCGGGAGCAGCCGAAAGGGCCTGGATGCCAGCGAATCCGCGGGATGGGAAGGGTCCGGGGGCAGGCGACCTGGCGGGGGTGGGGCTGGGGTTCGCCGCGTCGGTCGCGCTCTTCCTGTTCCTGGGGATGTGGGCCGACCGCAGGCTGGATACCTCGCCCTGGCTGCTGATCCTGGGTGCGTTCATCGGCGGCACGGCGGGCTTCTGGTCCATGTACCGGCGGCTGGTGGTGGCGCCGAAGCAGAATGACCGGGAAACGATGGATCGAAAGTGACCAGGCTGGGACTTCGCTACTCCGCCATCGCCTTCGCGCTCGCCGCCCTCGTGGCGGTGGCCGGCGTGCTGATGGCCCCCGCGTACCGCGACGGGGTGCTGGCCGGGGCCGGCATGGCGCTGCTGGTGCAGGTGGCGGTGTTCTGGGCCTTTTTCGTCTGGCTGTACCCGGGCCGTGCGTGGCACGGCTACGGGCTTGGGCTGCTGGTGCGGCTGGCGATGTTCGCCCTCGCGGCGTTCGTGATCGTCCCGGCCGCCGGGCTGCCGCTCGCGGCGACGCTGTTCTCGCTCGTTGGCGTATTCTGGCTGACGACGATCATGGAGCCGCTGTTCCTGAAGACTCGCACGTCGAACCCGACGCAAGGATGAAGCTCAACGCCGCCCTGCTCGCGCTGCTCTTCGCCGCCGCTCCCGCGGTCGCACAGGCGAGCCATGGCACCATCGAGGGCCCGGAGGTACCGTCCGCGACGCCTCCCCAGGCCGCCCAGGCCGTCCACCAGGCGGCGACCGGCGACGGGCCGGGGCACGCCGCGGCCGAGGGGGAGCACGGGGAAACCGCCGGAGGGCACGGCGAGTTCGACGCCATGCACCACGTGCAGGACGGGCACACGCTGGACTTCCAGCCGTTCGGCGAGATCCACCTGCCCGCCGCGCACAGCTGGCAGGTGGGCCCGCTGGACATGACGCCCACGCGCCACGTGGTGTTCATGGTGCTCGCCAGCCTGATCATGCTGGCCGTGTTCATCCCGGCCGGCCGCGCCGCGGCGCGCCGGCAGGCGGGGCACGGGCACGCGAAGAAGCGGCACAACGCCATCGAGGCGGCGGCGCTGTTCATCCGGCAGGAAGTGGTGATGCCGAACATCGGGCACGGGGGCGAAAAGTTCGCCGGGTTCCTGATCACCCTGTTCTTCTTCATCCTGTTCTGCAACCTGCTGGGGCTGCTGCCGTTCGGCGCCACGGCCACGGCCAACTTCGCCGTCACCATCGGCCTGGCGCTGATCACCTTCGTGGTGGTCGAAGTCACGGGCATGATTACGCTGGGGCCCAAGGGCTACCTGCAGACCATCGTCTTCATTCCGCACGGGCTGCCCAAGGCGCTGGTGCCGGTGATGGCCGTGATCATGACACCGGTGGAGCTGCTGGGGAAGTTCGCCAAGCCGTTCGCGCTGTCGGTGCGTCTGATGGCCAACATGATGGCGGGCCACATCGTGCTGCTGTCGCTGTTCAGCATGGCGCTGATGTTCGGCGGCGCGCTGATGGCGGGCCCGTTCGTGATGGCCACGGCGCTGATGTTCCTGGAGCTGTTCGTGGCGTTCCTGCAGGCCTACGTGTTCGTGGTGCTGAGCAGCGTGTTCATCGGGCTCATGCGACACGCGCACTGAGGCAGGGAGTGCGTGAGTGCGGAAGCGAACTGCTCCGACGCGCACTAACGCACTAACGCACTAACGCACTGTCGTTGAGGTTCGCGGAGGCACCATGCAAGCCTCCGCCGGCGGGGAAGCGCTCGACCCCCGTCGTACAGTACCCGGGACCAGGGGCAGCCCGGGGAGGCGCCGATCAGGCGCCGCGGCACGTGCCGCCGAGCAGAGGCCCAGAACCGACTGATTCTCACACACGAGACGGAGATACTGACATGCAGGCTGAAATCGGATCGCTCGCGAATGGCCTGATGGGCGCCGGCCTGGGTGCCGGCCTCGCCATCATCGGCGCCGGCCTGGGCATCGGCCTCATCGGCCGCGGCGCCACCGAGGGCATGGCCCGCCAGCCGGAGATCGCCGGCAACATCCAGACGGCCGGCATCATCCTGGCGGCGCTGATCGAGGGCGCCACCTTCTTCGCGCTGATCGTCTGCCTGCTGATCAACACCACGGTCGGCAACGCGCTCGGCTAAGCTGGAAAGCCCGTGTGGAGGGGAGGCCCGTCCTCCCCTCCCGCCTTGCATTTCGACAGACTGAAACGCTTCGCAGACGCCATGACTCTCAAGCCGTGGGCCTTCGCCGGCCTTGCACTGCTCCAGGCGACCCCGCTGTACGCCGCCGAGGGCGGCGGACCGCTGGACATCAACGTCGCGCTGATCATCTGGACCTTCCTGATCTTCGGGATCGTCCTGGCCGTGCTGTCGCGCACCGCGTGGCCCTCCATCCTGGGCGCGGTGGAGCAGCGCGAGACCCACATCCGCGAGCTGCTGGAAGGCGCCGAGCGCGACCGCGCCGCCGCCGCCGCCGCCGCCGAGGAGAACCGGCGTCTGCTGGAGGAAACGCGCGCCAAGGCGCACGAGGCCATCAACGAGGCCCGCCTGCAGGGCGAGGCCATGCGCGCCGAGGTGCTGGCCACCTCGCGCCGCGAGCAGCAGGAGATGATGGAGCGCGCCCGCCGCGACATCGCCGCCGAGCGCGAGGGTGCGCTGGAGTCGGTGCGCCGCGAGGCCGTGGACCTGGCCATCCGCGCCGCCGAAAAGCTGGTGCGCCGCTCCCTGGACGCCGAAGACAACCGCCGGCTGGTGCGCGAGTACCTGGCCGGCGTGGGCGCCCGCGCGGAGGCCTGAGCCGTGCGCTCCGAGCTGATCGCCCGCAACTACGCCGAAACGCTGCTGGACCTGGCCGACCGCAACGGCGGCGCGGCCGCCATGGACCAGTTCGCGGCGGCGCTCGACGAGGTGGCCGGGCTGGTGCAGTCGGACCCGCGCGTGCGCCAGTTCCTGGAAACGCCCCGCGTGCCGGCCGCCGAAAAGAAGCGGGCGCTGCGCGCGGCGCTGGCCGGCCGCGCCCCCGAGCTGTTCCTGCGCTTCGTGAGCGTGCTGGTCGACAAGCGCCGCCAGACGCTGCTGCCGGAGATCGCCCAGGCCTTCCGCGGCCTCGTGGACGAGCGCATGGGCCGGGTGCGGGTGCAGGTGGCCATCAGCCACCTTCCCGACGAGGCCCTGCAGGCCGAGATCGGCAACGCGCTGGCGCTCCGCCTGGGCCGCACGGTGATCCCCACCTTCACGGTGGACCCCGAGCTGCTGGGCGGCATGGTGGTGCAGGTGGGCGACGAGATCCTGGACGGCTCGGTGCGGTCCAGCGCCGCGCGGCTGCGCCGGGCGATGATGGCGGCCCAGCTGCCGCCCAGCGCGGCGCCGGCCGCCGTCTGACGGGCGCCCCCGGCGGGCGAACGGACGGACGGGTTCGGGTTACAGGACGCAACAAGAAACGACTGAAGGACTTAACGGCCGCTCCGGCTTTTGCGCCGGACCGCTCAACGAGGATAGCAACGATGGCGACGGTCGAATCCCAGCTTCGCGCAAGCGAGATCAAGAACGTGCTGCTCGGCGAGATCGAGCAGTACGAGGACGCGCTCCAGGCGGAGCAGGTGGGCTCGGTGCTCGAGGTGAAGGACGGCATCGCGCGCGTCTACGGCCTGATGGGCACCATGGCCAGCGAGATGCTCGAGATCACCAGCTCGGAGACGGGCGAATCGGTGACCGCGCTGGCGCTGAACCTGGAAGAAGACAACATCGGCGCGGTGATCCTGGGCGACTGGACGCAGCTTCACGAGGGCGACCAGGCACGCCGCACGGGCCGCGTGCTCGACATCCCCGTGGGCCCCGAGTTCCTGGGCCGCGTGGTGAACCCGCTGGGCGAGCCCATCGACGGCAAGGGCCCCATCCACGGCGTCACCCGCCGCCAAGTAGACATCGTGGCTCCCGGCATCGTGCTGCGGAAGCCCGTGGGCGAGCCCATGCAGACGGGCGTCAAGGCCATCGACGCGCTGATCCCCATCGGGCGCGGCCAGCGCGAGCTGATCATCGGCGACCGCGGCACGGGCAAGACGGCCATCGCCATCGACACCATCATCAACCAGAAGGGCCAGGGCGTCGTCTGCGTGTACGTCGCCATCGGCCAGAAGGCCTCGACGGTGGCGGGCGTGGTCAGCCGGCTGAGCAACGCCGGCGCCATGGAGTACACCATCGTGGTGGCGGCCACGGCGTCGGACCCGGCCCCCATGCAGTACATCGCGCCGTACGCGGGCACCGCGCTGGCCGAGTACTTCATGTACACCAAGAACGAAGAGGGCAAGGGCATGCCCACCCTCTGCGTGTACGACGACCTTTCCAAGCAGGCCGTGGCGTACCGGCAGATGTCGCTGGTGCTTCGCCGCCCCCCGGGTCGCGAGGCGTACCCCGGCGACGTGTTCTACCTGCACAGCCGCCTGCTGGAGCGCGCGGCCAAGCTGAGCGACGCCGAGGGCGGCGGCTCGCTGACCGCGCTGCCGATCATCGAGACGCAGGCCGGCGACGTGTCGGCGTACATCCCGACCAACGTGATTTCGATCACCGACGGCCAGATCTTCCTGGAAAGCAACCTGTTCTACTCGGGCGTGCGCCCGGCGGTGAACGTGGGCATCTCGGTGTCGCGCGTGGGCGGCGCGGCGCAGATCAAGGCCATGAAGAAGGTGGCCGGCAAGCTCAAGGGCGAGCTGGCGCAGTACCGCGAGCTGGAGGCGTTCGCCGCCTTCGGCTCGGAGCTCGACGCGGTGACGCAGCGCCAGCTGGCACGCGGCGCCCGCTCGGTCGAGGTGCTCAAGCAGGGCCAGTACCAGCCCATGCCGGTGGAGAACCAGGTCGCCATCATCTATGCGCTGACCAACGGCTACCTCGACAACGTCGACCTGCCGCAGGTGAAGGCGTGGGAGCGCGACTTCCACGTGTACCTGCGCACGCAGCACCCGCAGATCCTGGACGGCATCCGCACGGCGCGCGAGCTGACGGCGGACGGCGAGACGGCGCTGAAGGCGGCGCTGGAGCGCTACGCCGAGCTGTTCGCCGACCCGCACTCGCCGGTGGGCACCGACAACTACGCCGACAGCGCCATCCTCACGGAAACGGACGCCGACCGGCACATGTCGGAAGAGCAGCTGCGCATGGCGTCGCGCCCCGAGGCGAACGCCGTTTCGGCCCGGCAGAGCTACTGAAGTGCGGGAGTGCGGGAGTGCGTGAGTGCGGTAGATCCCCACTCGCGCACTGACGCACTCACGCACGAACGCACTTCGACACCAAAATGGCGAAAGCAAGAGAGCTCAAGGGCCGGATCCGCTCGGTCCAGAACACGCGCAAGATCACGCGGACGATGGAGATGGTTTCCACGTCCAAGCTGAAGCGCGCGCAGGACCGCGTCGAGGCGGCGCGGCCCTACGCCGAGCGGCTGGCGGGGGTCATCGGCCGGCTGCTGACGCCGGAGCTGGCGGCCCGCTACCCCCTGCTGCGCCAGCCGGAGCGGGTGCGGCGCGCCGCCGTGCTGCTGCTGACCAGCAACCGCGGCCTGGCGGGCGCCTTCAATGCCAACCTGATCCGCGAAACCCGCGGCCTGCTGGCGCGCCTTCGCTCCGAGGGCGCCGAGGTGGAGCTTCACGCGGCGGGGAAGAAGGGCATCGGCTTCTTCCGCTACCAGGGCGAAACCCTGCGCACGGCGGCGTCGGACATCAGCGACCGCCCGGGCGCAGCGGATGCGCAGCGGCTGGTGGACGGGCTGATGGAGCAGTTCATCGCCGGCGAGCTCGACGCGGTGTACGTGGTGTACGCCAAGTTCAACTCGGCGCTCAGCACGCCGCCCACCACCATGCAGCTGCTGCCGGTGGCACCGCCGGAGGGCGGGCAGGGCGGCGACGCCGACTACATCCTGGAGCCCTCGGGCGACGAGATCCTGGGGCGCATCCTGCCGCTGTACGTGCGCAACAGCGTGTACCGGGCGCTGGTGGAAACGGCCGCCGCCGAGCACGGCGCGCGCCGCACGGCCATGAAGAACGCCACCGACAACGCGGGCGACATCCTGGAAACGCTCACGCGGACGTACAACCGCGTGCGGCAGGCGGCCATCACGCAGGAAATCGCCGAGATCGTCGGCGGTGCGGCGGCGCTGGAATAACACGCGAGATCCCACGAGCGAGGAGAAAGCATACATGGCAGCGATTGCCCCCGAGCGGGCCACAGTGCCCGCGCCCACCCAGCAGGTGGGCCGCGTGGTCCAGGTCATCGGCCCCGTCATCGACGCCGAGTTCTCGGGCCACCTTCCCGAGATCTACAACGCCCTGGTGGTCCGCGCCCCGGCGGCGGACGGCCGCGCCGCGGTGAACATCACCCTCGAGGTGCAGCAGCACATCGGGCGCAACCAGGTGCGCGCCGTGGCCATGGAAGCCACGGACGGCGTGGTCCGCGGCATGGACGTGGTCGACACCGGGGGCAGCATCAGCATCCCCGTGGGCACCAACGCCCTGGGCCGCATCATGAACGTGCTGGGCGAGCCGGTGGACGAGCGCGGCGAGATCCCGGCCTCGGCCGAGCGCTGGCCCATCCACCGCAATGCCCCGCTGTTCGTGAACCTCGAGGCCAAGACCGAGGTGCTCGAGACGGGCATCAAGGTGGTGGACCTGCTCACCCCGTACGTGAAGGGCGGCAAGATCGGCCTCTTCGGCGGCGCCGGCGTGGGCAAGACGGTGGTCATCCAGGAGCTCATCCACAACATCGCCATGGGGCACGGCGGCCGCTCGGTGTTCGCCGGCGTGGGCGAGCGCACCCGCGAGGGCACCGACCTGTGGCTGGAGTTCCGCGAGGCGGAGCTGATCAAGGACGACAACCTGGCCGAGAGCTCGGTGGCGCTGGTGTACGGCCAGATGAACGAGCCGCCCGGCGCGCGCCTTCGCGTGGCCCTGGCCGGGCTGACGGTGGCGGAGTACTTCCGCGACATGGAAAAGCAGGACGTGCTCTTCTTCGTCGACAACATCTTCCGCTTCACGCAGGCGGGCTCCGAGGTGTCGGCGCTGCTGGGCCGCATGCCCTCGGCCGTGGGCTACCAGCCCACGCTGGCCACCGAGATGGGCGGCCTGCAGGAGCGCATCACCTCCACGCGCGACGGCTCCATCACCTCGGTGCAGGCCATCTACGTGCCGGCCGACGACCTGACGGACCCGGCGCCCGCGACGGCCTTCGCGCACCTGGACGCGACGACGGTGCTCAGCCGCGCGCTCACGGAGATCGGCATCTACCCCGCGGTGGACCCGCTCGACTCCACGTCGCGCATCGTGGACCCGCAGTACATCGGGCAGCGGCACTACGCCGTGGCCACGAGCGTGCAGCGCATCCTGCAGCGCTACAAGGAGCTGCAGGAGATCATCGCCATCCTGGGCATGGACGAGCTGTCGGAAGAGGACAAGGTGACGGTGGGCCGCGCCCGCCGCATCCAGCGCTTCCTTTCGCAGCCCTTCCACGTGGCCGAGCAGTTCACGGGCACGCCGGGCGCGTACGTGAAGCTCGAGGACACCATCGAGTCGTTCGAGCGCGTGGTGAACGGCGAGTTCGACCACCTTCCCGAGCAGGCCTTCTACATGGTGGGCGGCATCGAGGGTGTGATCGAAAAGGCCCGCAAGCTCGAGGCGGGCGGCTGATGGCGGCCCCCTCGGCGGCTGCGGGCACGGGCGCGGCGGCGCTGCGCGTCACCGTGCTCTCGCCCGAGCAGACGGTGTTCCAGGGCACGGCCGACTCGGTGATCGCGCCGGCCTTCAACGGCAAGCTGGGCATCCTGCGCGGCCACGCCCCGCTGATGGCGCTGCTGGGTGAGGGCGAGCTGCGCGTGACCACCGGCGGCGACGAGCGCCGGTTCATGGTGGCTGGCGGGTTCCTGCAGGTGGCCGACGACGAGGTGACGGTCCTCAGCGAGCGCGCAACGCCCGCCTGAGATCGTCCGTCGGGATGGATGGAACCGGCCTCCGCTGCTTTCGGGCAGCGGGGGCCGGTTTTCGTCTGGGGCCCCTCCCCCGGCCCCGCCCCGCACGATACTGCTGTGGGGAGAGGGGGGAACTTCGGTGGGGGTTCGAGTGGGTTTGGCGCATCCGCGGCCGCCCCCCATCCCCAGCCCTTCCCCCGCAAACTGCGCGGGGGAAGGGAGCCAGTCCGGCGCGCGGTCCCAGACCACGCTCGCAAGCCTGTCATCCTGAGGCCCAGGCGCACCGAATTGGCCCGTAGTACCGACTTCGCGGGCCGAAGGATCTAGCGGCGGAAGGGAAAAAAGCCCGGGCGCGGCAGCGGTCACGGCAGCCGAGGCCTCGGCTGCCGTGGGGCCCTCACCCGTCCTCGCTTAGGCTCGTCCACCCTCTCCCACAAACAGCGTGGGAGAGGGGGTACACACCAGGCTTTGGCGTGAATCCGATGGGTTGGGTGCGGGCCCCGGGTGGCGGTCGTGGCGTCTCGAATTGCCGCCGTGCATGGCTCGGCTGCCCTCTCCCCCGGCACCTCTCCCGCAAGCGGGAGAGGGGAGAATTCGATTGTGCTCCGGCAGGTGTGGAGTGCGTGCGGGTGAGGCCCCGATCGCGACGCGCCAGCGGCCCGAGTCGGGGCTTTCCGCTTTCCCAGCGGCGGGTTCACCCGCTCTTGGGAGGCCTCGGCTTTCGTGACCGCTGCCGCGCCCTGGCTTGTACGTGGCCGCGGCTAGATCCTTCGGCCCGCGCAGGGTGTGCTGCGGGTAGGGCCGGCGCGCTTGGGCCTCCGGATGACAGGTTGTGGCGCGGCAATGACTTGGATGCGCGCTTATCTGAAGTGTACCCCCTCGCCCACGCTGTTTGTGGGAGAGGGGGGCACGCGTGTCAGCGCGGCCGGGTGAGGGCCCCTGCGGAGCCCAGGCCGCGCGCCCTCGTATCGGCCGCCCGCGCGAGCGAGGAAGACGCAGCAAACACCTGTCTGGTCCGGAACTTGAACCCCGCCCGGGAACCCACGACGCCCGCTGGCCTACAATCCAGCGGGCATCGTAGCGTTGTCCGCCGACCAGAACCAGAACTCGACCGATGAAGCACAAGCTGATTGCCGCCTCCCTGGCCCTGACCGCCGCGTTCGCCGCCCGGGCAGAAGCGCAGGTGTTCACGCCCACCTTCCTTTCGCCCGTCCCGTCCAACGACTTCGGCGCGTACGTGAGCGACTGGGGCGGCGGGCTGGGCGTGGAGGGGATCTGGCGCCGCGAGTCGCGCGGCGGCTCCAACGTGGGTCTTCACGCGGGATACGTGGACTCGGGCGACGGCTCGCTCACCGTCGGCCTGGACATGCGTAATCCCGTGGTGCTGGCGGGCGCGCCCATCGGCCTGGCGTTCACCGTCGGCGGGCAGGCGGTCGTGGGCGACGCAACCTACATCGGCGGGCAGGTGGGCTTCACCGCAGGCCAGGCTCTGCCGGTCCCGGGCATGACCATCACGCCCTACATTCACCCGCGGCTCGCCATCGCCAACGGGTTCGTGGACGACGACACAGCCGGCGAGAACGACTTCAACATCGACGTGCTGGCCGACGTGGGGCTGGACCTGGACTTCGCCTCGGGCGTGTCGCTGCGCCTGGGCGCCAACCTGGGCGACGGCGCCAACTGGGGCCTGGGCGTGGCCTTCCGCCAGTAGCACTCGCGCCGGTCATCGCGCGCCGTCCGCCGGGCGGCGCGCTCCCCGTATCCGGAACCCATGAAGCGAGCCGACCTTCACATCCACACCCGCGCCTCCGACGGCGAGCTGTCCCCCGCCGAGGTGGTGCAGGCGGCGGCCGCCGCGCGGCTGGACGTCATCGCCATCACCGACCACGACACCATCGGCGGGCTGGCCGAGGCGCTGGAGGCGGCGCGGGGCGGACCCGTTCGCGTGGTGACGGGTGTGGAGGTGAGCAGCCGCCAGGGCGAGGACGAAATCCACATCCTGGGCTACCACGTTGCGCCCGACGCCGCGCCCCTCCTGGCGCACGAGCACGGCGCGCTGGGGCGCAGGCAGGAGCGCGCCCGCGAGATGGTGCGCCGGCTGCAGGGGATGGGCGTCACGGTGGATTACGAGGACGTGATGCGCGCCGCCGGGACGGATGCGCGCGCCATCGGACGGCCGCACGTGGCGCGCGCGCTGGTGGCGCGCGGCGCGGTGAGGTCCATGCACGAGGCGTTCGACCGCTACCTGGGCGACGCGGGATCCGCGTTCGTGATGACGCTGCTGCCGCCCGTCCGCGACGCCATCGAAATGATCCGCGCCTCCGGGGGATACGCCGTCTGGGCGCACCCCGACCCGGTGATCTTCGAGCGCGAGATCCACAACTTCGCGGAGTACGGCCTGGCGGGCATCGAGTGCTTCCGCCCCAACACGCCGGCCAACGACGCCAAGCGCTACCGCGCCGTGGCACGCGAGCTGGGGCTGTGGGCCACGGGCGGGTCGGACTGGCACGGGCCGCACCGCAACCGGCTGGGCGACTTCTACATCGACGCCGAAGAGGTCCGCGGATTGCTGGACGCCGTTCCGCACGATTGATCCTCACCGGCGGCCCGTCCGGGCCGCCGAACCCCGGCCCGCGCAGCGCCGTGCCCGATCCACGCCCGTCCCGAGGCCTCCGCGACCCGGGGGTGATCCCCGGCCTCGTTCTCCTGGCCGTCCTCACCGTGCTCGTCGTCCACCTCTACAGCGGAAAGCCGCAGTCCGCCGCCGAGGTGGGCGGGCGCGCCTGGGTCGCTCTCGCCCCCGACGCCTATACCCCGCGCATCTCCCGGGCGCGGGAGCGGGTGAAGGCTGCGCTGGACGCCGCCGCTGCGGGGGACACCGCAGCCGCCATCGCTCGCTACGCCGAAGCGGAGGAGGAAGCGCTGGAGGCGCGCAACCGCGCGGCCGACGACACGGCGCGCGTGGCCGAGGCGACGGAGTTCTGGGCGGGGATCGCGGTGGACCGCGCGGGGCTGATGCTGGCGGGTGGCGCCACGCCCTGGTACCGGGGAGACAACGACCAGATGCTTAACGATGCGCTCGCCATCGCCCAGCGTGTCCGCGCAGCCCCAGTCTCGCCCACGACACGACAGCGCGCGGACGAGCTGATCGCGCGGATCGAGCGGCAGCTTCGCACGGGTCCCCTGGAATGGCTCCCCCGCCGATGACGATCGCACAGCGCGCGGTCGCCGCGTCCCTCGCCTTTCTCGCCTCCGTGGCGCTGGCGGGCGTGGCCCTCGTCCCAGAGGGCGTGGAGTACCGCGCCTTCGGCATGGTGGAAGGGGTATTCGCCCTCCTGCTTTCGTACCTCCTCGTCTTCCGCCGCGGCTGGCACGCACCGGAGGACGCCGTCGGATGGATCGCCGTCGCCTACGGAACGCTGGCGAGCGCCCAGGTGCTGGAGCTGCTCCTTCCCCCGCCGGGGATGATCGAGTGGATGGTGGTCGCCGGCGTGGCGGTGACGGCCTGGGGTGCGTTCTCTGGCGGCTCGCGTAGGCGGCTCGTCTTTACCCTCGCCAGCCTGGCCCTGCTGCTGGCGGTGCTGAAGTTCTCGGTGATCCCCGTCCTCTGGGGCCGCATCGGTCCGCAGCCGGGGACGGCCTTCGGCCTGGGCGACGCGGCGGAGGGCGTGCGCCGCGTGTTCGCCGACTACCGGCCCCTGCGGCCCATCGGGCAATTGGTGGGATTTGTCGCCATCGCCTGCTGGGCGGCGGGCACCCGCCTCCTCTGGCCCGATGACGAAGTTCACGAGGCGGAGGACCGAACGATCGTTCGAGAAGAGATCAGGCTCCTCAAATCGTAACCCGTTGACAGGAAGGGCTTTTGAGATTATTCGTGGAGCCCTTCGCGAGGGGCGCCGGCAACGGCGCCGGGAAGCGGGAACGAAAGTCGGGCGACCGGCCCCGTTGACAACCGCGACGAAAGCGTGTAAGTTAGATGGCTCGCGGCGAAAAAGCCGCGCACGAATTTTTGAAAACTTGGGTAGTGGGTTGGGTAGCGAAGCCGAGCGGATCGTGAAGATCTTAGCTCGAAGCTAAAGCTCGAGAGCACCAAGCAAGTGTGTTGGTTCGGTGGACCGGATGAGCCCCTCCCCGTTTAGGCGCGGGTGGGGAAACAAGCATATCCGGTCAAGCGAAAGTAGGGCGCACGGTGGATGCCTTGGCACGGACAGGCGAAGAAGGGCGCGATAAGCTG